>CAVYTS010000033.1:0-765556 GCA_963771305.1 uncultured Acidobacteriaceae bacterium | reverse complement strand
TATTTTGATTTGGAGAAATTCTTCGATCGGGTCAATCACGACAAACTGATGGGTCAGATCGCCAAACGGGTCGAGGACAAGCGGCTGCTGAAACTCATCCGGGCATTCTTGAATGCCGGGGTGATGGAGAACGGGTTGGTCAGCCCGAGCGTGGAAGGGACTCCACAAGGGGGACCACTTTGCCACTGCTCGTAACCTCGTGCTCGACGAACTCGACCGGGAGTTGGAGCGCCGGGGCCATCGCTTCGTTCGATACGCGGACGACTGCAATATCTACGTCAGCAGCGAGCGGGCGGGGCAACGGGTGATGGAGAGCGTTACGCAATTCATCACGCAAAAGCTCAAGCTCAAGGTGAATGAGACGAAGAGTGCGGTGGCACGACCGCAGGAACGGAAGTTTCTCGGGTTCAGCTTTACGGCCGGTCCGGAGGTCAAGCGCGTGATTGCGCGTAAGGCCATGGATCGGTTCAAGCGGCGAATCCGGGAGATCACGCGACGGGCCAAAGGCGTCAGCATGGAGACGACGATGGAGGAACTGGCACCGTATATGCGGGGCTGGCGCAGCTATTTCGGATTCTGCGAAACGCCTGAAGTGTTGATCGGCTTGACCCGCTGGGTCCGGCTGCGCCTCAGGGCAGCTATGTGGCGGCAGTGGAAAACTCCGCGCCGTCGCCGAGCGGCTCTGTTGGAACTGGGGGTACGGGAGCGGCTGGCGAGCAATACCGCCGGCAGCGGTCGCGGCCCCTGGTATCTCGCGAAGGCCACGGCCCTCTGCGTAGGGCTTTCTAACGCTTACTTCAAATCGCTCGGACTTCCCTCATTGTTCGAGGAGTGTTAGCGTAACCGACTCGAACCGCCGTGTACGGACCCGTACGCACGGTGGTGTGGGAGGAGGGGAGCCGCGAAGCCTCCCCCTATCCCGATTGCAGTTTTAGAATATGATGAGGGGTGAGAGGGAGCTGGAGGCGCGGGGTAAGGGGGAGAGTGGAGTGGGTAACAGGAGGCGAACGTTGGGCGATGCCGGCGATGGGGGAGGGAAGGGAGAGCATGACGTGACGGGCGGGTTCTTCTGATAGGAAGAGGGTGCGGGAAGTGGAGTGATCTCTGCCCTGGTACTTGTCGTCGGAGATGTAGAGTGAGAGAACAGAGGCGAGGCGTGTGCTGAGCATGTTCAGCAGCTTAAGGGTGAAAGTCCCGGCCCAACCTGATGGAGGTGAAGGGCTAGTGATAATGCAAGGGCTACCGCCGCGAGGCGGGGTCTGAAAGAAGCATGGATCAAATGTGCGAGTCGATGGACAAGAACCGGATAGAAGGCGTTAGCGTCGGACGAGCGGGCGACTTACCGCAAAGTCCATATCCATCAAGGATGCGAAGCGTAGATTCGGCGACTGTGCACGGAAGGCAGCTGAACTTACCTCAGGAGATCTGCTTTGTGTCGCTTCGGCGACTGAGGCTGTCGAAAGGCGGCCTGACCGCGGAGCAGAAGTCAGCAGAGGGCATAGTAGGTCATGACGTCGGCAAGGATAGTGAGGCACTCCGAAAGCCGAAAGGCGGAGCAATGGATAGGCCAAGCCGGGAACGATGGCCGAAGGCCCGAACGAGAAGGAGAGGCCAGTAGGCCATGAGTCTCAAGGACGACAAGCAGCGGAATATCCAGAGGGAACTGGACTTCTCATCGGAGCCGACGGGTGAAGCCCGAGAGGCGGGAAGGGAAGAGATTGAACCGTCCGGGGCGACGAATGGGACCGAAAACCCAGCTAGCACGAATCGATTGATGGAGGCAGTATGTGAGCGAGAAAACCTGAAGGCAGCATTGCGGCAGGTGAAGGCCAATAAAGGAAGTCCGGGCGTCGACGGGATGACCGTCGTCGGATTGAAGGACTTCCTGAAACAGCACTGGCCAACCATCCGGGAACAACTGTTGAATGGAACCTATGAACCGAAACCGGTGAGACGGGTGGAAATCCCCAAGCCGGATGGAGGGGTGCGAAAACTTGGCATTCCTTCGGCGTTGGATCGATTTATCCAACAGGCGGTGTTGCAGGTTCTGCAGAGGCGGTGGGACCGGACGTTTTCCGATCACAGCTATGGGTTCCGACCGGGACGGTCGGCTCATCAGGCGGTGGCACGGGCGCAGCAGTATATCGCCGAAGGCCACGGCTGGTGCGTTGATTTTGATCTGGAGAAATTCTTCGATCGGGTCAATCACGACAAACTGATGGGTCAGATCGCCAAACGGGTCGAGGACAAGCGGCTGCTGAAACTCATCCGGGCATTCTTGAATGCCGGGGTGATGGAGAACGGGTTGGTCAGCCCAAGCGTAGAAGGGACTCCACAAGGAGGCCCACTTTCACCACTGCTCAGTAACCTCGTGCTCGACGAACTCGACCGGGAGTTGGAGCGCCGGGGCCATCGCTTCGTTCGATACGCGGACGACTGCAATATCTACGTCAGCAGCGAGCGGGCGGGGCAACGGGTGATGGAGAGCGTGACGCAATTCATCACGCAAAAGCTCAAGCTCAAGGTGAATGAGACGAAGAGTGCGGTGGCACGACCGCAGGAACGGAAGTTTCTCGGGTTCAGCTTTACGGCCGGTCCGGAGGTCAAGCGCGTGATTGCGCGTAAGGCCATGGATCGGTTCAAGCGGCGAATCCGGGAGATCACGCGACGGGCCAAAGGCGTCAGCATGGAGACGACGATGGAGGAACTGGCACCGTATATGCGGGGCTGGCGCAGCTATTTCGGATTCTGCGAAACGCCTGAAGTGTTGATCGGCTTGACCCGCTGGGTCCGGCTGCGCCTCAGGGCGGCTATGTGGCGGCAGTGGAAAACTCCGCGCCGTCGCCGAGCGGCTCTGTTGGAACTGGGGGTACGGGAGCGGCTGGCGAGCAATACCGCCGGCAGCGGTCGCGGCCCCTGGTATCTCGCGAAGGCCACGGCCCTCTGCGTAGGGCTTTCTAACGCTTACTTCAAATCGCTCGGACTTCCCTCATTGTTCGAGGAGTGTTAGCGTAACCGACTCGAACCGCCGTGTACGGACCCGTACGCACGGTGGTGTGGGAGGAGGGGAGCCGCGAAGCTTCCCCCTATCCCGATCGCTACTTGCCTTCACCTGAGTGCAAGTCTACCCCAAAATCCATGCTTTACAACAGATGCGAATCTGCCGACATGCGAATTTTCCCCTACCTCACTGATTCAGAAGGAAATCGATTTGCCGTCCGAAGTTCCTGCAGGCACAGCGGTTACGGCCATGCAGGCCCCTACCCAGAAAATGCTCTCCACAGCTTTCTTCATGACAATCCTCCTTAGCCTAAAGAGTCACCGCCGTCGGACGGCGGTGGCATGAAATGCGATAAGCGTATCACGAGCGGCCGAATGGGTCAACGAATAACTGGCCTTGTTACGGCATTCGGTGTTGCCACACTTTAAGCAGTTCTGTTCGTGGCGTCCAAGCAAAAACGCCGCCCCGGGCTGAGAGCCAGGAACGGCGTCGGTGGGAACCGGGCGGCCTACTTCGCGATTCTGTACGTCCTCTCGGCAGCAGCGTTCTTCGAGGATTCGATCGTCTCGCCGCCCTTGTTGCCCAGAATGCTCACGAAACCCCGGACAGTGTGCTTCTGCCAGCCGGTGGCTTCGATGATCTCGGCCAATGTGACGCCCTTCGCGCGTTTCATCATTGCGATGACTTCGGCTTTCTTGTTGCTGCGCTCTGCCGCGGGTTTGGTGGCTTTCTTAGCGGGCTTGGTTTCCGTCTTCTGCTTAGTGGCCTTGGCCGTTTTCTTAGACTTGGGCGCGCCTTTCTTCGAGGAGGGCTTCGCCGGCGCGAAGGGCGCGCCCTGTTCCGCAACGGGGGCGATCGCGGTTTCTGCGTTTGTCATGTGTGTTCGTCCTTTTCTGCGCGGGCTTCGCGCACGACAATTCATCACTCGGTTGCCACGAACAAGCAAGCAGATTCTTTAGGGGATTGTGAGAACGGCTTCAATCCGACGTGCGGAGGGGCTTTTTATGGCGCGACAGAACCAGAAAGGCGCAACCTGCTACTGCTGAATGACATGCTCCAAATCGTCAGGCCGGAACGATTGCATCTTATGGCTCGCGTATTCGTCAACAGACCATCGGCACTCGACCAACGCGGTTTTCCGAACGCTGTAGTGGACCCTGAGAACCGCCATCACGGGACCGCCTGTCTTGAGACGTACGAGATCGCCTCGTTGGAACGACATTCCCTAACGCTAACGAACCCCTATCGAGGCTGACCGAACTGGTCAACGACAGAGTTCAACCTCTCTCCCCTGTTTACAGGCATCCGACCGCAATTGAGCTGGCGTGCGGAGCGCCTTTTTGTGGGGGCGACAGAACGAGGTGGGGGATGATACCGTCGGAGCATGAAGGACCACGCAGCTCTGTTTCCCCTCGACGGCCAGATCCTTGGCCTACGAGGCAGCAGATGGCGATCTCGCATTGTGAGCACTCATGCTTCGACGCTTTCCGACAGAATCTTATTTAAGCTCCTCTTTCTGTCGCTCGAAAACCCGTCCAAAGCTCCGATCAGCATGGATTATTGGCTATCCTTCGCGGGCCTGACTGTAGAGCCGGATGTTTATACCCCCGCCGCAAGGGATTTCCTGCTTGACTGGCTGTCCTCGCCATCTCACGGACCGGAAGCGCATTTCTACGGTGACAATTTCGGGGTTGGCCACGGATAATTTGTGGCGATGTTTGATCGGTTCCGAATCATGTAGAATAGCGGCGCTGCTTCAAAGGAGCGCCAATGCCGAAGAAGATCGATCCCCTGAACAAGAAAATGTACGGCGCTGTAACCGTCGTGCTCACTGTTGCCGATGTGAAGGCAGCGGTGAGTTTCTATCAAAAAGCGTTTGGCTTCACAAAACGCGGAATCATGAATGGGCCAGACGGCAAACCGATGCATGCTGAACTGACCCTGCGCGGCAGCACACTGATGTTGGGACCAGAGAACGCCGCCCGCGGTACCCGCAGCGCCAAGACCATAGGCGCTTCACCGGCCACGCTGTATCTAACAGTTGAGGACGCGGACAAGGTGGTCGCTAAAGCCGTCAAGGCAGGGGCGACGCAAGCGGGGCCCGTCATGGATATGTTTTGGGGTGACCGTTGCGGAACGGTCATCGATCCAGATGGAAACCCATGGATGCTGGGCACCCACATGGCCGAGCCAACCCCTCAAGAAATGAAGAAGAAAATGGCGGCGATGATACGCAGCCAATCGGCCAGCGCCGCAGGTCCGTCGTAGGTTCTTCCTCAGCCAATGTCGAAAAGTCAGTCTTCTATGAGACTCGTGATATCCAAAACAGGCCCACCCTCAATCTGCTTCTGGCCGGACTGGGAAACGACCAACTGAATCGTGGTGCCCGTCGGGCCGCCATTGGCTTCCAGGCTCTGCACGTCCCGTTGGCCCAGTAGCTGCTTGCCTAGCCATATCTGCATCGCGGCGTTGCCTTCGCTGGCGAGTTTCATCTGCATCCGACGCAGGGTCATCCGTCCCCTCGCTTTGCCGCGTTCCATCGCTTCGGCGAACAGAGGCTCTGCTTTCTTTCGCTGAATCGTCTTGGCGCTGACTTCCAGTGAAGGGCGCTCCGTTCACCCATCTAGCGATACACTCGTGCCGTGTACCCTTACTTCTCTTTCGTTCAACGGCCCTTCCAGATCGGCTCCAGCAGTTTCGGTTGATGGCAGGCTGTAACTGTCCGACCCGTGGACCGCGTCAGTATGAGGATGTCGCGACCGGAGGTGAACATGGTGAAAAAAGCTGAGGTGTTCGTAGCCGGGGTTTTACTTTTAACGATAACCGGATGCTCGAGCACGACAAGCGGGGCGAAGGCGCCGCCGTTAGAAGTGCAGGTAGTAAGCGCCGAGCAGAAGGACGTCCCGCTATACACAGAGTGGATCGGAACGTTCGACGGATTCGTGAACGCCGATATCAAGGCGGAGGTCCCGGGATACCTCACGCGGCAAGCCTATACCGAGGGCAGTTTCGTGCACGCTGGGCAACTGCTATTCCAGATTGATCCGCGGCCCTTCGAGGCGGCTCTGGATCAAGCGCGCGGACAACTCGCGCAGGCCAAAGGGCAAGTGGAACAGGCGAAGGCGCAGCAGGCGCAGGCCGAAGCGCAAGTGGCGGTATCGGAGGCCAACCAGAAACGCACACAACTGGATTTTGACCGGTACACGCCACTTGCCAAGCAGCAGGCCATCGCGCAGCAGGAACTGGATGACGCGACGCAAAACAACCTGGCGGCTCGCGCGCAGGTGAAGGCGGCGCAGGCCCAGGTAGAGACCGCCAAGGCGCAGATCATCGCCGCGAACGCAGCGGTCGAGTCGGCCAAAGCCGCAGTACAGACCGCGGAGATCAACCTCGGATTTACGAAGATCACCTCGCCGATCGATGGGATTCCGGGTATCGCCCAGTTACAGGTGGGCGCGTTGGTGAGTCCGGCGAGTGGCGCCATCACCACAGTGTCCACGCTCGACCCGATCAAGGTTTACTTCACGGCGAGCGAGCAGCAGTACCTCGATTTCCACCGCAGGTTCCCGACCGAAGAATCGGTTGCGGCAGAACGTAGGCAGGCTCCGGTGGAACTGATTCTGGCCGACGGCACGATGTATCCTCACAGCGGCCGAATTTATTTCGCCGACCGCAGCGTGGACGTGAGGACCGGCGCGATTCGCATCGCGACTCTGTTCCCCAATCCCGGAAACTTTCTAAGGCCGGGTCAGTACGCACGCGTTCGCGCGTCGGTGCGAATGGCTACTGGCGCGATCCTGGTGCCGCAGCGCGCTGTCAGCGAACTTCAAGGCACCCCTCAGGTCGCGGTGGTGGGCGATTCAAATAGAGTGAGCATTCACGCAGTGAAGCTCGGCGACACGGTCGGCAATCAGCGGATCATTACCGACGGGCTGAAGCCCGGCGAACGCGTGATTGTTGCGGGCCTGCAAAAAGTGCGACAGGGCATGGTGGTGAGCCCGAAGCCGGCCGCGTTGAGGCCGGCAGAGGCTAAGGTTGCTCAGGTGAGATAGGCGCATATGTCCCATTTCTTCATCAACCGCCCGATTGTGGCGATGGTGATCGCGATTCTCACCGTCATTGTGGGGGCGGTGATGATCGCGAACCTTCCGGTAGCGCAGTTTCCGCAGATCGCTCCGCCGGAGATTCAGGTGAGTGCCATCTATGTGGGCGCGGATGCGCAAACGATCGAGCAGTCCGTAGCGACGCCGATCGAGCAGCAGATGAGCGGCGTCGACAACATGAACTATATGTACTCGCTCAATGCGACCGCCAACGGGCAGATGCGGATGATCGTGGACTTCGACGTGAGCACGGACCCGAATACGGACCTGATTCTGGCTCAAAGCCGCGAGACGCAGGCGGCGTCGCAGTTGCCGGCGGATGTGACGAACTACGGCGTAACGGTGCAGAAATCGACTTTGGCCCCGCTGATCCTGATTGCGCTGTATTCGCCCAACAACACTCGCGATGCTCGGTTTTTGGCGAATTACGCCTATATCAACCTGGTCGATCCGCTCACTAGAGTTAAGGGCGTCGGAACCGTGCAGGTGTTCGGCGCGGGGCAGTACGCGATGCGGCTATGGGTAAAGCCTGACCAGCTGGCGAAACTGGGAATCACGGTACCGGAGATCGTCAGCGCGATTCAGACGCAGAACACGGTAAACCCCGCCGGCCAGGTCGGCAGCGAGCCGATTCCGCGGGGGCAAGAGTTCACGGTCACGGTCCGCGCCCAGGGGCGGCTGACGTCCCCTGAGGAGTTCGAAAACATTGTCGTTCGGGAGACGCCGGACACGGGCATCGTGCGAGTGCGTGACGTGGCGCGGGTTGAACTCGGGGCGCAGGACTACAGCATCGAAGGGCGGCTGAACGGCAAATCCGGAGCGATCATCGCCATTTACCAGTTGCCCGGGTCGAATGCGGTTAACACAGCCGAGGGCGTCAAAAAGCTGTTAGCGGAGCAAAAGCGGCGTTTTCCGGACGACTTGGATTTCGTGGTGCCGGTGGATACCACCCTCGCGGTGAACGAGGGCATTAAGGAGATCGTGGTTACGCTGGGAATCGCCATTGTGTTGGTGATCGCGGTGGTGTACCTGTTCCTGCAAGGCTGGCGTGCGACGCTCATCCCGCTTCTCGCTGTACCGGTGTCGCTGGTGGGGACTTTCGTGTTCTTCCCCCTGTTCGGTTTCTCCATAAACACGCTGTCTTTATTCGGGCTGGTGCTGGCGATCGGGCTGGTAGTGGATGACGCGATCGTGGTGGTGGAAGCGGTCGAGCGGCACATTGAAGACGGGCTGGCACCAAAGCAGGCGGCGTTCAAGGCAATGGATGAAATCTCCGCGCCGGTGATCGGAATCGCGCTAGTGCTGTCAGCGGTGTTCATCCCTACGGCGTTCATTCCGGGCATCACCGGTAAACTCTATCAACAGTTCGCGCTGACGATTGCGATCGCGGTGGTGCTGTCGGCGTTTAACGCGCTCTCGCTGAGCCCAGCGCTGGCAGCGTTGCTGCTCAGGCCGAAGACTGAAAGCCGCGGCCTGCTGAGGCGGTTCTTCGACTGGTTCAACCGGATTTTCGGACGCGCGACCGACGGATACGTGCGCATTTCAGGAGCGTTGCTGAGGAAGAGCGTTGTCGCGTTGATTCTGTTGGTCGGATTCGGCATCGTGGGGCTGATGATCGGAAACAAGTTGCCGACGAGCTTCGTGCCGGACGAGGACCAGGGTTTCTTCTACCTAAACATCCAGCTCCCGAACACGGCGTCGCTCGAGAGGACACGTGAAGTCGTGACGCAGGTCGAGAGCATCCTCGCCAAAACGCCAGGTGTCCGCTATACCACGAGCCTGCTGGGGTTCAGCTTGCTGAGCCTGGTGCGGACCAGCTACAGCGGGTTCATCTTCATCACCATGGAACCCTGGGACGAACGCAAGACCCGCGAGAAGCAGTTCCAGGTGATCAAGGCTCGGCTGAATCAGGAGTTGAGCAGGCTCCCGGAGGCCGTGGCGTTCAGCTTCTCGCCTCCGGCGATTCCCGGCGTGGGAACATCGGGCGGGTTCACGTTCGTGCTGGAGGACCGGTCGGGCGGCGACGTCCACTTCCTTGCTGACAATGTGAACACGTTCATGACGGCGGCGCGGAAGCGGCCGGAGATCGGTACCCTGACCACGACGTTCTTGCCGAGCGTGCCGCAGCAGTTCGTGACCGTAGATCGCGACAAGGTGATCAAGCAGGGCGTCGCGATCAACGACGTATACCGCACGATCCAGGCTTTCATGGGCGGGCTGTTCATCAATTACTTCAACCGCTTCGGCAGGCAGTGGCAGGTGTACATCGAAGCCGAGGGCGAGTACCGCACTCGGCCGGAGAATGTGGGCCTGTTTTATGTACGCAACGCGAGCGGCGACATGGTGCCGCTATCTGCGCTGACCAAGTTCGAGCCGCGCCCGGGGCCAGAGTTCACAATGCGGTTCAACGAGTATCGCTCGGCTCAACTGAACGGCGCGGCGGCGCCGGGTTACTCGAGCGACCAGGCGATGAAAGCGCTGGAAGAAACCTTCGCGCAGACCATGCCGCCCGAGATGGGCTTCGATTACTCGGGCATATCGTTCCAGGAAAAGAAGGCGAAGGAGGGCGTGTCGTCGGGCGTGATCTTCGGGTTCTCCCTGCTGTTCGTGTTCCTGATTCTGGCGGCGCTCTATGAGAGTTGGACGTTGCCACTCAGTGTCCTGCTGAGCACTCCCGTGGCGGTGTTTGGGGCCTTCGGAGTGCTGTGGCTGCGGCGAACAGTGCTCAGTTACCTGCTGCCGGCGTACATGGTGCAAATTGAGAACGATGTGTACTCGCAGATCGGGCTGGTCATGCTGATTGGGCTAGCGGCGAAGAACGCGATCCTGATCGTGGAGTTCGCAAGGGAAGAACTCGAGAAAGGGACGCCGCTGGCGGAGGCGGCGATGCAAGGCGCGCGGCTGCGGCTGCGGCCGATCCTGATGACGTCGCTCGCATTCATCCTGGGGTGCGTGCCGCTCTGGACGGCGAGCGGGGCGGGCGCGGTCGCGCGGCAGATCATGGGCACCACAGTGATCGGCGGGATGGTCGCAGCGAGCTTCCTGGGCATCTTCCTGGTGCCTGCGATCTTCTACATGGTGGAAAGGCTGTCAGGGGTCTCTCAAACCCAGAGGCCTGCGTTGGTCGCGGACCGGCCTGTGGCCGGGGATTGATAGCGCGCGTTTCAGACCAGCCCGACGCTTACTGTCCGTCATGGTCTTCCCGCAACTTTTCATCGTCGTCTGAATGCCGCCGTGGTAGCCGGTGGATCCTGCGCACCAATTGGCTCCGCCAGAGCAAGCTAGTTCTCCACTTGCTTTGATAACGTAGTCACGTGAATTTGCCTCGTTGCTGCGGCATTTTGCTTCATCCAACGTCCCTCCCGTCGTCATTCGGAATCGGCGACGGCCGTTGTTTCGAGTAAGAAGGGCAGTCCGTGGCGAAACTCAAGCCTCACGACCGTGCCCTCTCGCAGCCGCATCAATTCGTCAAACAGATCACAAACAACACGCTTCAGTTCGTACTCGTCGCTGCGGGTAACCCCGGTTCCACCGTCCCCGCCACCAAGTCGAGCTGAGCGTACGATCGTCACATTCTGGTCGAAGAGCGGCTCGCCGGCACGGACAGTCAAGTTCTCGATGCGGCCGAACTGGTGGGCGCTCATAACTTCGAGCAGCCGGCGCTGCGCGCTGGTCATGTCCTGCGTTCTGTTCAATGCCATAGGAACCTCTCAAAGCTCTCAAGGCTGTTGACGGGAGTAATCGGCGGGAGTTGGTGTTCCAGTGTGTTCCGGTGTTTTCCACATTTCCCTGGAGAGTAAAGACCCTCATCGCATTTCATTCCCGTGCGCGCGCATAGAAAATACTGGAACACTGGAACACATCTACTAAACAAACAACTTAAACTGGAACACAACTGGAACACGTACTGGAACACGGCCTCAAGACTGGAACACCTTGCGATAGCGCCACTCGCGGGCTCCACGCGTCCCGGCGTTAACGCGCTTCCAGCCGCCTGCCTTGAGACATCGAGCCACTCGGTTCGCGGCGACCTGGTCCTGTTTTGCCGTATCCACGCCGAGATCCCAAAGGATCTCAGGCACGGACGCGCTGCCTCGCGGAGACTCCTTGGGCAGCGCGGAGCGCTTTTCGGCGGACTCAATTACCTTTTCCTGCCAGACATCCTTCGAGGTAGCGTTCACGCTGTTCTTCGATGGCCTTTTGAATAACGTCACTGTCTTCAAGCCACCACTTCACGCCGGAACGGTAGCGGGCTAGGGCTTCAGCCCAGAGTTGGTCGCGATCGCGCTTTAACGCTGCTAGGTCTATTTGCCGGCAGCGGACAGGCCAGAACCGGCGGCCGCCGGTTTCATCTTTAAGCCAAGTGTCGAGGTTCGTGGTGCCGATGAACACACACTGCCGCGGAACGTGCACCAACCGATGTCCGTAAGGAAGCCTGAAGCGTTCAGTTTGTTGAGTGATGAAAGCCTTCTCGCGAGCGGTTTCAGCGCGGCCGAGCGTGCCGAGTTCCGAAAGCTCGACAACCCAGACACCGCGCACCTGCATAGCGGCGTCCTTGGACCCCATTTCCCCGAGTTGATCCGTGAACCACTCACCGGCGAGGGTCCGGGCAACGGTTGACTTGCCGATGCCTTGCTCGCCTTCCAGCACCAGGATGTGATCTGCCTTGCAGCCTGGTTCCATGACGCGGGCGACGGCGGAGATCAGGAACTTCTCTCCCACTGCCATGGCGAATTCATTCGGATTGGCGTCACCGGAGTCCACTCCGCAATAATCAATTAGCCAGCTGCCAATCCTATTGGCTCCGTCCCAAGCAGGAAGAGATTCCAAATAGCCACGCACCGGGTGGTAGGGGTTGCTACGGGCGATCGTGTCAACCACCCTTCGCACCAAGTCTGGCTTTACCAGCAGCCCCCGCCGCTCGAGCCACCGGACGGTTTCGGTGTCAAAGTGATCTTCCAACTCGCAGTCTGGCAGCGCCGTTATGGGCGTCGGAGGTTGCCTTAGGACGAAGTGGCCGCCAGTGAATTCGTTGTATCCCAAGACGCCCGCCCATTCTGGTGAATTCTGTAAGAAGAGAGCCACATTCTCGTAGCCAGGAATCAACCTACCGTCATCCTTGCGAAGGAGGCGCGTCCACCACCCGCCGAACTCAATCGCGGCGATATCGGCAAGTACCTTTTCCGGCCCAACTTTCGCGAGACGGTCATCGATGCCCTTTCCCTCCTCGATAGGCCACTCGAGATAGCCGACGGTGGCGCCGCGTTCGATCAGTGCCGCCGTGAGCCGGCTGCGGGCGGCTCGGACCTTCGGGTTCTTCTCAGAATCTGCGTCGTATGCGATTGCTACACGCCGATCCTTGCAGATGATGCGTTCAATATCGGGGATCACGCCCTTAACGTCTCGACGTTCACCCTTGGGACCTTCGGTTTTGCCGACGGTTCCCCGGAAGTTGTCCACACCACCCAGGGCAACAGCCAGGAACTGTGGCTGAGTTGCCTGATGATGCTCAAGTCGCCATAGGGCCATTGCCTTGAACTCGCCCTCCGTTATGATCACGGGCAGGGAAGCATCGGCCAGCGCGGCGACCTCTAACCCCGGAGGGAAATAGACCCGATTCCTGCGACCAGGCGCCTGGATGTATTTCCTCGTCTCGCGGACGGCCCCGTCAATACGGCGTTCGAGTTCCGGGTTGTCGACCCGCAGGCGGTACTCCTCGACATGGTGCTCGCCGGGAAAGATGTAAGGAATGATAATGCCGGCGCAATCGCCAGTCTTCCGCCCGAACATCTCCCGCCCAGTGAAGGAATCGACGCGCCGCAGTCCAGCCGCGTCCGCGCCTTCAGGCGTGATCCAGCGAGCCGCGAGCTTGCGGTAATCCTCCTCTGTCAGGTCCGATCCGAACGAACTGAGTACCTTAGTAGCGTTGGTCATCGCTGTACCCTCGGCCCGGCGAGAGCTGCAATGCTGAATTCGCTATTGGATTTGGGCGCACCTCTGTTTACAATGGACATGAACTGTATTTCCTTTTCGGATCTGGACCGGGCTCGGAGTTATGACCTCCGGGCCCAGTTCGTTTTTAGGAGCCAATGAAAAAGCCCGCCGCGGATACCTTTGAATAGCCGGGCGGGCATTTTCTTACATCTTTTTCGGGGTTGTTATTGGTTTACTTGACTGTTTTCATATGACTTCGAGACGTGTCCAAGGTGGGTGCCCGGCATAGACAGGCATCGCCAGCCCGCACCGATCACGTTGAGTGCACTAAGAGATGATGCGTTCGATCAGAGTGCCAACTGAGCCGCGGAAGTTCGAAACGTGTCCAGGGTGGGGAGCCAAAATAACTCCTTTATTTTCAACGCAACCATTTGACGACACGCGGTTTACGGCAGTGCGGCCAACTAGCGGGCGTCCTCATCGAATTACCCATATTTACCCGAATTTCCTATTCCATGGACGCGAGGGTACCCCCAGTTTTCCCCAGTAGAGTCGCGAATACGTTAGACGCTAACTCGTCCAAGGTTGGCGCGGCAGGCAAACCGTCGTTTAAGCTGCACGCCCCTGAGCCAGATCAGCAGCAGAAGACGGTTGGTACTGAGTTTGAACCTGGGCACCCTGCCCCGTGGAGGCTCATCCTGATGGGACTTCTTAACTACTGAGGCTCCGGGCTGCGCGAAGCCTGCTGAGGAGTATTTCGTAGGCGCCCGCGTGCGCGTCAGCGTCGGCATAGCCATGATCGCGGAATGCCTGTTCGTCACTCCGGAAGTGGGCCACACAAAAGTCCAAGACAGAGTCTAAGGTTTCCGCAGCGGTCTCCGGAGCCGCGCCCGCGAGCAGGGCATCACGCAACGCCTGCAGCGAATCCCGGATGGCCTGATGTTCTGTCTGCAGTTCTGCCGTGATCGCACCACCATTGGTCAGCGCGTTGAGAACTCTTGCTTGATCCATCGTCTGGCTCCCTTTTCTCGAATGTGAACTAATGGTTGTAAGAGCCTTCCACTGTTCCGGATCAGGCCTAACTCGGAACGACCCGATTCCGCCTCCATCCTGCTGCTACGGTCATGACGTTTGGCCCCATTACAACTGAGTGCTCTCAAGGCAGGCAGCCGTGAATCGAGATTTCAGCCGCCATTCCCGGTTACAACTAGGGGCGAGTGTAGCGCGAAATCAGATAAAAGACAGCCGCCCTCATGGTCCCACCCGTACCCCGTACTGGGAAATCCTTACCCTCATCAGCCGGGCCTCCCGCAGACGAAGTGCCGGCCGGGCATGGCGCGCCATTGCTCCGAGACCCCAGCGTGATGGCTTGCGGGCAGGGAGTGCGCGGAAAGCGCGGAAAGCGCGGTAAGGGGCGGCCCTGTTGCGCGTCCTAAGTCAGCAGCCGAAAGAAGAGTATGCGCGAAGAAGTCTGTACCTCGCAGGATCTGTTATTCTTCGCGCAATGCGATCACCCTGTCCGCCCGCGCGGCGCGGCGTACCGTCCAGCCAGCACGCACCGACGAACCCTGTGAAGCTGTCGTCGTCCGAAGCGGCCAGTTACCCTATCGTATAGCTGAATTTGAGTAAAGAAATACGAACGCCCCTGGTGTTGCGAATTCCAGGGGCGTCGAGATCCCCAGCGAAATGTTTGGTAAGGCCGGGGGACAGATTGGTGGAAGCATACCAACGTATCCTGGATTAGCAAAGTCACAGTACTCCTACATCCCAAGTCGTCTAACACTGGGGCAACTGGGGTGTTGCAACGCTGCCGACCAAGCCTCAAAAAAGAATCCTCGCAACGTGCGTGGAGAGTGATTAGGTCGTAGAATTAAAGGCAGAGGCTCGGTTCGCCAGGCCAGCGCACAGCGCACCCTCTGAAAGGCACCTCCAATCTGACCCATCGGAAGGTGACGTGTGCTCACGCAGCAAACGGCGGCTCAAACCCACCGAATTCAGATTTGGCCGATTGACCGGCTCGTTTTCTACGCACGCAACCCGCGGAAGAACGATGCGGTCGTGGATCGCATGTGCAGCAGCATCCGCGAGTTCGGCTTCAAGATTCCAGTGCTCGCCCGCAGCGATGGTGAAGTTGTGGACGGGCACTTGCGCCTCAAGGCTGCACGGAAGCTGCGGATTACCGAAGTACCCGTCATCCTCTGCGACGAGTGGTCCACGGCCCAGGTCAAAGCGTTCCGGCTCATGGTGAATCGGTCCGTAACGTGGGCGCAGTGGGATGACGAGTTGCTAGCCCTCGAGTTACAAGAGCTCAACGAAGCGGACTTCGACCTCAGCCTTACGGGATTCGACCCGAAGGAAATCGACGATCTCCTGCTCGATCCGGGCGACGACGATCAAGCGAACGCCACAGCTCGACGGCTATGGACGGTCGTTTGAAGTAAAGCTCATGCTGCATTGCAGCAATGCCTATTCTACGCCTTTCGGGGCTAATGTCAAGACAACTACGCTGGCGTTTGTATTATTCTTGACTCCGCTTTCCTCGTGTCGGCCGAGCGAGGCGGCCTGGCACCACGTCAAGTGATCAGCTGAACATTTTCAAGGCAGAGGATGTCGAGGCCGTCGTCTTGTCATCGCCGTTGTCGGGTTGAACCGATAACGGTGGCCAATTGCCTCACGTCCAGGAAGAATCAACGGCAAGCTGCGAGCGGAAGGAAAGAAAGTATCGCTCGCTGATTTGGTCATTGGCACGGCTGCATTGGCAGGCCTCGATGTCTCTGGCGTTCACTCCATGCATTGGAGGGGTTGCGACAGCAACGAAGTCATGGCCGGCCGGATTGAAATTCTCGGCAACGGCAATCCACCATCCGCCTCCGTCGACATCTGGCTCAGGATGAAGACAAAACCAAAGCGATTTATCGAGCCGATAAGAGAAGCCCTGCCCGCGAGACCCGGCCCGAAAATGTGATCTGGCCTGCAGCAACTCTGGCCTGCAGCAACTAATGACTGGGTTAAAAGCATCGCCAACACAGACGAAGAATCATGACGTAATTGGCCTCGGCAAACTAGAGCCGATCCTACCTCATTTGAACTTGAGGTCGCCCTTGCCACGTGTTGCCGCGTGCACGTTTGGAGCCGTGCGATTCGGAACGTGAGCTGCGGTGCGAATCTAGCAAACTCGTGCCAAGCAACGGTCGTAGAACGGGAGGCTTCGTGCGTTACAAGGGAGATAAACCCTCGCGAATCGCAAGTGCTAAGGACCGCATTTCGGGGCCGAGTCGCTATCGAACCCATAGGTCCCGTAAAACTGCGTTTTCGTCGGTAATCTCGGCGAGCGGCTAGTCGGAAGATCTGTCACTTCGTACCATAGCTCGCTGCCCGAGGTTCGTCGGAGAGACAGACTGACACGCTATCATTCCTGGCGCAGCGATAGAACCGGGTCGATCCGTGTTGCGCTCCAGGCGGGTACAATACAAGCGAAACACGCAACCGCCAGCAGAATGAGTGGCACCGCGACGAAGGTTACTGGATCAGTCGGTCGTATTCCAAAGAGCCATGCGCTGATCAACCGTGTGACGGCGAACGCAACCCCTAGTCCGATGACCAGCCCCAAGACAGTGAGGCGCAGACCCTGCGCGAGAAAGAGGCCCAGCACTTCGGCGCGCGACGAGCCGAGTGCCAGACGAACTCCAATCTCGATTGTCCGCTGCTTGACCGAGTAGGACATGAGCCCGTACAGCCCGACCAGGCACAATGCCACCGCTAACGCCGCGAAGCCCGTAAGCAGCGCCGTTTGGAACCGGCGGCGGGCATTGATTTCGGTCATTCGCTCGCCCATGGTGTGTACGTTCTCCAACGTCACGGCCGGATCCAGCGACCGAAGCATAGAGCGCGCTTGGTCAATCACCTCTCGAAGCGGGGCGCTGGACTGTATGGCGAAGTTGTCAGCGGTATCGACTAGCTCGAAGATCTGTGGCTGGCTTGCTTCTTCAAGCGTTGTGTGTCGTATATCGCCCACAACGCCGATAACCGTCGACCAGGGCGTTTTGGGAAGCTCAACTCCCATACGGACCTGTCCGCCTAGTGGATCGCGACCCTGGAAGTACTTATCAACGAAGCTCTTGTTTACGATCACCACCGGCGCTTTGGAGTTCATGTCAGGCAACTCAAAATCCCTGCCCCTCAGCAAAGGCGTACCAAGGGCCTTCCGGTAGTCGCGCGTCACTGAACGGCTCTCCACCATTTCCTTAATGTCTCCTAACCCCCGTACGCCGGCGAACGAGAGGGACTCGTGACGGCTGAGGGGTATGGAATTGACAGCGCCCACGTACTTAATCCCGGGCATGCTCTGCAACCGTTTCAGGAGGTGTTTATAAAACGCCGTTCGCAGCTCCGGCTTGTTGTAACGCGCGTCCAGATTCAAACTGAATGTCAAGGTTGCCGGTGAGAAGCCGGGATCAACTGCTTGTAGTTGCAGATAACTGCGGATCAGCAGGCCCGATCCCGCCAGCAGAATGACGGAAAGCGCCACCTCAAGGACGATCAGTGCCGATCTCCCTCGATTGGAAGTGCCGGCGATCCGACTTCCGCCAGTTCTCAACACATCATTGACATTTGCGCGTGAGGCGGAAACCGCCGGCACAAGACCGGACACAACCCCGGCACCGATCGAGAGAATCACCGCTACCAGCAAAACGTGCCTATCGATACGGGCGGAATCGAAGCGTGGGATATCGCCTGGATTGAGAGTGGTCAAAACCCGTACCACCGCAATGGCCAATGCAGTTCCAAGCGCGCCCCCCACGCAACCCAACAGCAGAGACTCCGTCAGCAACTGGCGAATGATACGCCCGCGTTCGGCCCCGAGAGCGGTTCGGATGCCCAATTCGTGAGATCGTGCCGTTGCGCGGGCCAGCAGGAGATTCGCCACGTTGCTCATGGCGATCAGCAGTACGATTCCCACCGCACCGAGCAGTACCCACAACATCTTCTGGACCGGCCCCAAAATGGTCTGCACGAGCGGCTTGACGAGTGCAGTCCAGCCTCTGAACATTTGCGGATAGAGCGGGCTCAGGTGAGTTTCAATGGCCGAGACCTCAGCTTGCGCGGCGGCCACTGAAACGCCATCGCGTAGGCGGCCGATAGCCGCATCCCCGCTTTCGAAGTTGACCCGATCTGTCTTCTGGCTGGCCGTATACGCGATAGGCATCCAAAGATCTGTCCGTAAAACTTCCGATTGAGCATACGGAATGTCACCATCAAACGGGTATCCAAAGTCTTTTGGCATGACGCCGACAATGGTGTATCGCTCGGGGCCCACTTGAATCTGTTTGCCTGCAACTCGTGGGTCGGCGTCGAACTGAGAACGCCAGAACGCATTGCTGATAACCACCACATGTTCATGACCCGGCTGGTCGTCTTTTGCCTCGAGCGCCCTGCCCAATGCCGGCCACACGTCCAATGTTCGAAAGAAGCCGTCGGTTACAAAGGCAGCCTGGACAGCGTTCGCAGAGGCATCCCGGACAACGCTCACTCTGGCTTGCCTCAACATGGTCATCGCCGAGAAGCTGCGACTCAGGCGTTGCCATTCATAGTAGTCCGGAACGCTCGGGGACATCTCCATCGGCACACCTTTAAAATTTGGATTCGGGGTCCAGAGATAGACCAACGTCTCAGGGTGCCCATAAGGCAGCGAGCGCAGCAGTACAGCATTCACAAGGCTATAGATGGACGCCGTGGCACCAATGCCGAGCGCAATCACTAATAAGGCAATCACCGCAAACCCCGGCGCGGTCGCCAGGATCCGGACTCCGTATCGTATGTCGGAGATCAGGACCTGCGAGTGCTCTTTGGGAGCGCTGACTCCGAGGTCGGCTATTGCTTCTAGCCACAAACGCCAGCTGGGCCCCGATTGCAGCCTTTGTGCAAATAGCTGTTCCATCTCCGCGCCGTACTCGTGCCGGAACTCAGCCGGATAACAGCAGAGCATGGCTCGAAACAGCTTAGTTTGATTTCGTAGCCAGTCCATGTGCCCTCGCCTGTTTGAGCAGTTCTTCCATGCGCCGCATCTCCGATGTCGCCGCCTTACGTCCGACCGGCGTTAGGCGATAGTAGCGTCGGCGCTCATCATCTTGCTCTTTGTCCGGCCGCTGACTCGCTCGTAATTCAAATACCATGCCCTGCTCCATCAGGCGTTTAATCGAGCCATACAACGTTCCGGCGCTCAGGCGGAGTTTGCCACCCGTCCGCTCTGCAACATCTTGCATGATTCCATAGCCATGCTGATCACGCTCAGCGAGCGCGACCAAAATATGAAAAGCCTGGGGGCTGAGCCCTGTCATGGCAAAAAGTATATCACCTCACGATATAACGGCAGGCGATGTATGTGGTTCACCAAGCACCTTTTTTCAGGATTAGTCCCGATACACGGCGTTGTCGTCCGCAGTTCGCCTGGACCGAGCACCCAGACTGACGGGCAGAGGAAACCTGGTAAACGCGGGATGTCCCAGGTTTCCCTGTCATGGGCTTCCGCGTTACTGCTCCGATAGAAGATGTTTGATGTTTGTTGCAACGTTATCCTTATTTACGACCACTCCCACATAAGCGACCGCTATCCTGCCGGATTTGTCGATCAAGTATGTAGCTGGAAACGCGTTCAATGCGTAAGCTTTGGAGATTGCATCGTCTCCCATGGCAATCGTGTAATTAATCCCGCGTTTTGCCATAAACGGCCTAACCTTGGCCCATGCTTCATTAGCGTCCTTCAGGCTTTCATACAAAATATCCATCGAGACCCCGATAGCGGAAAAGCCCTTGTCCTTGTATGCCTTCTCAATCTCAATAAACGATGGAATCTCAAGCACACAGCCGCCGCACTCGGTAGCCCAAAAGTTGAGTAAAACGACCTTTCCTCGATAGTCGGACGTTCGTATCTTCCGTCCAGAGTCAGTCACAAGTTGAAACGTGGGCGCCGGTTTTCGATTTGCAGCGGATATAAGCGCCGCATGGACATCTTGCTGGCCGAAGAGAGTGGGAATGATGCACGCCGTCCACGCGAAGATTATTACGAAACCAGCAATCTTATGCTCCAGTTTTGAACCGGAACGTTTGGGTGTGAAATTTGGCGCGTTATTCTGCATGGTTTTCCTTCCTGTCCTTTGAATGAGATTCGCCTCTCCGCACCACAACAGTCTGACACGCGAGCGCGCAAAAAATGGGGACAGCAGGCGCACATTTAATCTGAGAACGCTCAGCAGACCTGAGGATACATCCACTCTCGAGAGCGACGGCCATATCGTCACCAATCCGGCTGAGCCCACCGGATTGGCGGGCAGAGGAAACCTGTAAACGTGGAAGCGGTTCCGGGTTTTCCCCGCATCGAAATGCGTGGCGATTCCATCCGCAAGTATCGCGGGAAACCGAACTCGTAGCCGTTGCGCCTTGCCCAACGACTCCACTACGATTCGAACATGCGTCTCAACCGAGCAATGATTTACGTAAAGGATATCGATCGCATGGTCGCGTTTTATGGGAACACTCTAGGTCTGAAGCCCATTGAAGAAACGCGGCTGGAAAACTGGGTGGAGTTCGAGGCAGGGGCTACCACGTTCGCGCTGCATGGCATTCCTTCTGAATTTGCCGATCAGATCGAGATATCGGCGCCGCCTCGGCCGCGCGAAAGGAACCCTGTAAAGTTGAGCTTCGAGGTGGATGACGTTGCTTCGGAGCGCCAGCGCCAGGAATCGCTGGGAGTGCCTGTCGTGCAACGCCGATGGGGTTCGTACGACGGTATGGACCCAGAGGGAAACATTTTCGGGATTTACTCGGCGGGTTAACAGCGATTCCGCTTATAGCCGTGTAGCGCCCTGAGCCCAGACGGAGCTGATCGCGCTCCGGGATTCTATGTACTGAGGGGGAACAGGACGTGCGGTCCTTTCCCCAATCTGGAGCGACGCTTTCCCCGTCTCTTGCAGTGGTTGAACGCGGACTTGGCACACGCGAAGAGCGGGATGCAGGATGGGACTGTTAAACGGCATTGTCGTCGGTAAAACGGTCGAGCCTCCTTTCGGCGGATGATTGACACCAGACTTCGCGGTCCTAAACCGGGCAAGTTTCCCGGAACACCTTATCTTGGGAGCGATCCTTCGAAGCACGTAATCCAACCATTCTCCGAGTGGCGCGTGACTCGGGCGCAATTCTTAAGAGGCTCCCGTAAGGGACTTCGACGAGTACCCGACCACCGTCCAAGTGGAATAAATCATGGAAGACCGCGCGAGGCGGAAAAACGAAGCTCCGTGCTAGACTCGTCTGCTTACAACTAGGAGGAGTAGTTGGACTCAGGCGCGAACGATATTGCTGGATTCCACAGTATCGGCTCAGGCCAGCTAAGAGGCGGTGCCCTGGCAGCGCTCATCTGTGCTTCTTTCGGTTCTGCTTGGATGTATTGGGCTGTTGTGTTCTCCGGCAGTCAAAGCCCGGTATGGTTCTCGATTGTCACAGTGCCAGCAGTCGCGCTAACGCTTTGGGCGATCCTTCGCGTTCGAGCGTTTCGCGACCTCGCCTCTTCTCCAGCCGATTTAGCGCACTGGATGCGCTTTCGTAAATTTTTCTGGATCGATTTCGGTATCGAATGGGGACTGGGAGGTATCGCGGCGTTCGTTCTCGCGCACGTTGGGCGTTCTGACCTAATACCGCAAGCCTTTGGTGTGATCATCGGGTTGCACTTTCTTCCGTTGGCAAAAATCTTCGAGGCGCATCTCTACTACTGGACGGGAGCGGTCATGGTGATCGCAGCGATTGGGTCTTTAGTCATCTCGCGAAGCAACGTCCGCAGTATTGCCGGATGCACCGCTATTGGCCTCATACTCTGGTTAACTGGCCTAGTTATCCTGCGGCGGATCACTTGGCAAAGTGACCGCCTTGCTAATTCTGAAATCTGATAGGCAATTGGCAAGCACGCTTCGGCCTTGGTTAATACTGCGACCTGCCCCATTTTCTCGATAGCGACAAACGTGCTTTCGCTAGAAGTGATCCAATGGGTGTGCCAATTCGACCCGCCGCGCGAGATTAGCTTCCGGATTGCCGCCACTCGTACAGAGGGCCGTGCTCGAAGGGGACCGTCCCGCGGCGGCCGCCCCCGATCAAGCGGCGAGGTAGCCATTCGCTTTCAGGTCTTCCAAAGAATCGCCACCCGAGGTTTCGTCGGATAGATCCTGACAAACGGCGTAATCGTCTGGAATCCTCTCGCCCGGGCACATCCGGACGCGATTTTAGCAAACACTGCGCCGTCACAGGCGATCTGTCCAAGAGGGTCGTCTCCTGCACGCCACATGAGCCTCAGGATGCGACGATGTTGGCATTTGGCAGCTTCCGCGCCAACAGCAGTAGCATTTGCTTTGAGGACCAAAATGAAACCTCGTGTGGTTGCTGTCCTGCTACTGGGTTATGTCGTCAATCCATGGGCCGCCTCTCCTCAGAGCGGTGCTGTCACGGGCACGCCCAAACTGTCGGCCCAATCGAAGCACCCTCCAGAACTCTCAACCCCTTCCGGTCCATTTGGAATTGGGCGGTCCTCGTATGACTGGACAGACCCCTCGCGGCCAGACCGGTATTCCTCCGATTCCCAGGCCCGTCGGGAGTTGATGGTCTACGTGTGGTATCCAACGTCAGAAAAGCGTGCTGCTACCAAGGGAGCGTACATTCCAGGTGCGAAAGAACTGGGTGCCCGCCCCGAACTTCAGGGACGAATGGGTAATGAGTTCGGGGCCAACTGGCCTTTGATAGTTTCCGGAGAGATTTTTTCACATGCTGTGGAAGGCGCACCAGCCGCGAAGAGCCCCTCACAGTTTCCGCTGGTCATTTTTTCACACGGCAACGGTAGCAGCGGTTTTCACTACACTTCTCTCATTGAGGATCTGGCGAGCCACGGATATGTGGTTGCGGCAATCGAGCACACTGAGTCCGCGCTTGTCGTGTTGTTTCCAGATGGCAGAGCCGTGCCATTCCACGAAGACGCTCTGCCGGTTGGGCTTGCGCCGGCAGAGCAAATGCAACGAAGGATGGCATCGCTCTCAGCGACGATAACGGAAGGTGCGGCCGATGTCCGTTTCGTGCTTGACCGGCTAACCGAGCTGAACACTGCCGGCCACGAGGAGGATTTTCCACTGACCTCTAGGCTCGATACGAACTTAGTTGCCGCCATGGGCCACTCCGCGGGCGCAGAGTTCGCCGCGCGCGCATGTCAGCTTGATTCGCGCATTAAAGCATGTGTTGACCTAGACGGCGGGATGGTGCCGATAGCCGCCCTTCCAGAATATCCGGATGGGGCAGCCATGAAGCAACCGCTTCTTTTTCTCGAGGCATACCATCCGGCTTCACAGATGGGCGGGACACCCGCACAGCTCAAGGAGTACGTCGAGAAAAGAGAACAACAGCTCGAGAGCTGTCCTGCGGGAAGTTATGCTGTGGTGCTGAGATCTCCAGGACTCGCACACCCAAGTTTCAGCGACATGCCGCTGCTTTTCGCGGGGGAGCAAGGATACCCGGAAACCAAGCTCGTTCTCCACAATCATGAGTTGATTGAAACCTTTGTTCGGGCCTTTCTAGATAAGAATTTGAAGCACAGCGAAACTTCGCTATTCGATAGGCCGAATGCGTCAATTCCGGAAGCGACCATCCAATCCTATGGGCGGCGCTGAGTTTGCGAGTTTGCCGCGCAACGCAGCGTTAGATCCCGCTTCGCTCCGGCAGATTAATACAGAGTAGGAGTAGTTCGAACCCCGCGACCTCGGGGATCACCTCAAAAGCGGCCAGTCGGGGTCACTTCAAAACCGGCCAGTTTGATCGTCTAGGACAGCCATAGTTTTACCCTACCGTTGACACTTTCGGCAAGAGTTTTTTTTTCTTTCTTCGCGCCAACCCGATTTATACTAAGCTTCACCTGGGCGGAGGATAGGGCAACGCAGGGATGCGACCCGAGCGCCGACCCAGCGGCCGGAATGGCGGGGCGGCGCCAGCCGCCCCATGAAGCATAGACATTCTGGCGCGAAGGCGTTAAATCCCAGGGGTTTTGGGGACGGAGTCCCCAACTAAGAGAGCCTTCTTCCACATTGATAGTCGCCTATTCTGAGATGGGTTTCGGCATCGAGCTTCAAGACGAACAGGGCCAGACACTGAAATCCGTCGCCGATCCGAAGAACCTATTGGGTCGGCTGCTGCCGCTGAGCTAGGATTCCTCCCATCCGATGTTGGCCTCAATTGATCCTTACGGCGACACTGTTTTCAATCGCATTCAGATCGAGCGCTTTCTTCGCGAGTGGGCTTTCGTGTCGGCGAAAGCCCAGACCTTGGAGGAGTCTTCCTTGGTTGCAACAATAGAGAAAATGGCTCTCCGCTGTCAGGATGAAGTCCACCTTTCTTGAAGTTCATCGGGGACTGACGATCATTGGGAGCCTCCTGCTGCCGCTTTTGTCCGCCAACTTCGGGGGCCGCACTTGAGCACATGCCCATGATGCAGGATGCGGTCGAGCATGGCGGTGACCGCGGCCACGTCGCCCAGCAGTTTCCCCCAGTCTTCTACAGGCCTGTTGGAAGTGAGAAGCGTGCTCGTGCGTTCGTAGCGTCGCATGATGATCTCCAGCAGATCTTCAGCCGCGGTCAACGGCAGCTTTCGCATGCCGAAGTCGTCGATGATGAGCAGCGGTACCGTGGACACCGACTCCATGAACTGCTTGCGTTTCCCTTCCACGACGGCCTCGTTGAGTTCCTCCAGTAGGACCTGCGTCTCCCGATAGATCACGCGATAGTTCTGCTGTATGGCGGCCTGGCCGATGGCTTGAGCCAAGTGGCTTTTTCCCGTCCCGGCTGGCCCTAGGAATAAGGCATCTTCCCGCTTGCCGATGAAGGCGCAGGTGGCCAGATCGAACACCAAGCTGCGATTCATCTTAGGGTTGAAGGTGAAGTCGAAGTTATCCAGAGTCTTGTGGGGATCGCGGAAAGCGGCCTGCTTGCGTCTGCGATCCAACAGTCGCTCGCTGCGGCGGGCAAGCTCGTCGCTCACCAGGCAGGAGATCAGATCAATCGGCGCCATGGCTTCAACCTGTGCCTGGTGCAGTCTGGTTTCCAGCACCGCGGCGGTGCCGCCGAGCCGGAGTTGACGTAAAGCACGTTGTAATTCAATGAGGTTCATTCGGTGCTCTCCTTGGTTTTGCGTTCGATGAAATCGCGGTACAACGTGAGCTCGCGGATTAGAGGATCAACCTGGCGCAAGCTCAACGACAGTTGGGGGTGGCGCTCCAGATAGCGCCGCACGAAATGGTAGTCGGCGCGGACACCGACTTCCAGGGCGACCCCGCAAGCGTCCTCAACCGAGGCGCAGCCGTACTTTTTAGTCAGTGACAGTACACCCAGGATGCGGCGCACGGCGGTCTCGCCGTCTTTCTGATGCATGCCGCGACAGACTGCCCCGATTTGCGCGCCGGCTTTGTCGGCGCGTGACAGCAGTTGCAGGGTAGTCAGCGGAGTTTGCTTGGGGCGGTCTTCGTCTTTGATGCGATGGCGCCCGCGCGCCTGGCGTAGGTGCTCACGGAGGAGTTGCCCGGTCTGCGGGTCCATCAGGCGGACTTGGTGGGAATCCCATTGCACCTGGACGTACCGGCCGATCCAGCCCGGCGGTGCGCCATAGTAGGCCGCCTCGACTTCCACGCAGCCATCCAGGTTCACCGTGCGTTTGCCGTATTGGTAGTAGCGGAAGGGCTCCACGGGAAGTGGCTGCAGCGTCGGTTTCTCTTCGGCAAACATCGCGGCAACCTGCCGCTTGGTGGTGCCGTGGATGCGCGTGTCGGCCCAGCGTGTTTCCCAGTGGTCCAGATAGGTCTGCGCTTCTTCCAGGCTTTCGAAACGAAGTCCTTTCAGGGGAGTATTCTTGGCATGGCCGACGCCTCTTTCCACCTTCCCCTTGCGATCTGGATCGCGGACGCGGCAGGGCAGCGCAACGACATTGTAGTGTCGGAGCATGTCGCGGTACAGCGGATTCACGGTGGCATCGTAGATGTCTGGCTTCAGCACTCCTTCCCGCAGATTGTCGAGCACAGCGACCTTGGTCACTCCGCCCAGTCGGCGAAAAGCTTTCTCGTGCAGTTCAGCCCATGTTTGAGAACTGGAGCCAAACGCCAGCAGGCGAATGCATTTGCGGCTGTAGCCGAGCGTCAGCACGAATAGGCGCGTGCGCCGGTATTTGCCGGTGTGCCCATCACGAACCATAGGACCAGTGCCGTAATCGACCTGAAGTTCTTCACCGGGCGCGGTCTGGATTACCGCACAGGCTTCCGGCGTCTGCTGCCCACGGAACTTACGAATGAACCGCTTGACGCTCTGATATCCGCCGGCGAAACCAAAGACATCCACCAGATCTTGCCAGATTGCCTTAGCATTGCGACGTTTGGCGAGACCAACTTCGATAGCCTCGACAAAAGGTTCGCAGGCGCTGGCCGAGGGGCTACGACCGGCCTTCGGCTCTTTTGGTGCTTCGCCAAGCGATTCCCCACCCGAGTCGGGGGGCACCTCCGACGAACTGGCCGGTTTTGCCAGCGTGGAGCCGGGGGTCACCTCACCGCCCGAACTGGCCGGTTTTGCCTGAATCCGGCGGCCGCGGGGTGGCCGAAATGCGACCCCAGCTTCTTTCAAATAAGCCGATATGGTTTCGCGACGGACGCCGGTTTCCCGCTGGATCCGCCGTAGCGACCATTCCAAGCGCCCTAAGGCTATGACTTGCTGTTTCTGTTCCTCGCTCAAGACATTGCTCACGAGGATGGAGGATAACGTCCTCCGTCCTGCTCAATGTCCTAGATCACGATTTCAACTGGCCGGTTTTGAAGTGACCCCGACTGGCCGGTTTTGGGTGACCCCCGAGGCCCCGCGACCAGCGGCGTACTTGCCGTTAAGCTGGCCGGAAACGGCGAACCCACGGGGCAACCTACCTGATTCCCACGATGTGTTCATTCGGGAAAGGTTCCTCAGTTTTGGAACGATACACGGCGATATCGTCCGGAATCCGCTTTGCGATCCTTTTGTGGCAGATCACCGATCACGCGCTGGGCCGGTGCCCTCTGTCCGCTACTTTGAGAACGGCTTCGGCTGTTCAATCCCGTTAAATCCTGCAGCACGCGCTTCCTTTGAGCGCTCGTCGCAGATTCTATTCTTGAATATGACGATCGCCGAAGGGCTACTATTCTGACCCGCTATCAAAGTCGAAATAATGGTCAGCTTTTGATAGTCTTTTGCCTCTTGGCAAGAGCCACGGCAAACTGTCATCGTCCGCAAAGCTGACCCTCTGAGCCGCAACGGCACCGCACGATCAAAGACGGCCATAAGCTGCTCGTCCGTTGCCAGTCCGTAGATCTTGAGCACGCAGGCCTGGTCTTTCGGTCCGTCGAATGCAGTCATTGTTATGCCGGGTCCAACCTGGTAAGAGCCGCCGACCGTGTCGCCGTACAAGGCTTGCAGACTCTTCTCGCCTGACTTGCCCAAAAGCCTGCGCACTGAGCACGACCGGACAAAGTAACCGATACAAACGTCGCATGCCATGCCGCCTAAAAACAATTATGTGGCATCGGCTGCATGCAAAGTACGTTGAAGGCGGCAGACTTGCACCAGACCCCGCAAGCCCCAGCGATCGCTTTCCGTCATTCACCTCAGAGTTGCCCAAGAAATCACATCTGCCTATTCCGAGACTCCGCGTAGGATGCAATCCTTTTGAGATAGGGACTGATACACGGCGTTGTCGTCGGTAATGGTGGTCGGCGGTCATTTGGTCATCCATGTCGGGTCCGCCCCGCCAGCAACACCGAATTGTCCCAAGCATTCCTCAGATACAATGTGCGCCTGATTGCCTACGAGTATCCAGGGGCCGTTAAGTGCGGTGACGTTGGCATTGTGCGATAGAGCGAATCGAATTCTCGCCACGTTTCCCGCCAGAATTGCGGAAATGTGCGCCCGGCAGATCTGAAGACGGCGTTGTGTTCCGCCCAGACGAGCGCTGCTGTGGAAGCCAACAGTAAAGCGTGCGAGGTTTTAATGAGAGCTTGCGTCGGCCGGCGATGCCGGTTCTGAAGCCGGCTAAGCGCGAAGGCTTGGAAGCGGAGGTGAGCGCCCTCTTCATCGAAGATGCGCTGACAGATGCTTCTTAGCAACGGCGAACCTGTGGCGTCTCGCAGAGCGGCATAGTACGGCCGAGCCAACACCTCGGCGGTCACTAGCACCTTGAGGCACAATTCCAGGCCTGCCAGCCCGCGCAGCCATCGGAAAACGCTGTCAATCCAGTGTCTCCGCAAACAGTTCGCATTTTCTAGCAGGATGCTGAAAAAAGGCTAATAGGGTGTTACGGGCCAGAACAGATTGACGTCTTAATGTTTTAAGATATGCGCGGCCAAGACACCCAGCAAAGCACAGCATTCAGTTATCTTTCACCAGAGGAACGAGTGCCGATGGACCATCCGTTGCGACGAATTCGACCGATGGTTGACAGCGCCTTGAAGGCGCTCTCCCCCTGCTTTGATGAGATGTACTCGGCGGTAGGACGTCCGTCTATCCCGCCAGAGAAATTGCTGAAGGCGCTGCTGATCCAAGTCCTGTATACGATTCGCAGCGAGCGGCTGCTGATGGAGCAGTTGAGCTACAACTTGCTGTTCCGCTGGTTCGTCGGTCTGAGCATGGATGAGTCGGTTTGGGTGCCGACGGTGTACAGCAAGAACCGCGACCGGCTGCTGGAAGGCGAGATTGCCGAGAAGTTCTTCGCCCAGGTGCTGGGCCAGGCGCGGGCAGCCGACCTGCTCTCCGATGAGCACTTCAGTGTGGATGGGACATTGATCGAGGCTTGGGCCAGTCAAAAGAGTTTTCAAAGAAAAGATGGCGGCGACTCAAGGCCGAAGGACGATCCCGGCAATCCAAGCGTGGATTTTCATGGCGAGAAGCGCCGTAATGAGACTCACGAATCGACCACCGACGCCGACTCACGGTTGGCGCGGAAGAGCGGCGGGCATGAGGCGAAGTTGGCCTACTGCGGCAACGTGATTATCGAGAACCGGCATGGACTGGTGGTAGACACCGAACTGCTGCAATGCAACGGGACGGCGGAGCGGGACGCAGCCCTGCTGATGGTGGAGCGGTTGGAAGGCACGCAGCGGGTCACGGTAGCCGCCGACAAAGGATACGACACCCAAGACTTCGTGCGGGAGATGCGCGGCATGAAGGCCACTCCGCACGTGTCGCAGAATCAGAAGCGAGCCGGCGGCAGCGCGATCGACGGCCGCACAACCCGGCATGCCGGCTACCAGGTCAGTCTACGGAAACGGAAGCGGATTGAGGAAGTGTTTGGCTGGATGAAGACAGTAGGGATGTTGCGCAAGACACGGCACCGGGGCGTCTTCAAGGTTGGATGGGTGTTCACCTTTGCGGCCGCCGCTTACAACCTTGTGCGCATGGGGAATCTGCTGTCGCCGACAGTTCAATCCGTATAAGCCGGGGGAGAAGTGTGTCCGGAGTCCCTAAAATCAGACTTTGGGCACATACTCCCCCACAGCGGAACTTACAATCAGCCTTAAATAGCGTCAAGAAGCGAAAAATGAGAAGGCCGACCGCTTTGACTGCCCCTTTTTCAGCAGCCTGCTAGCTGTAGGAACCGAGCAAGAGTCTTGCTGTGCCGCTGCTCCTCGCGTAAGAAAAGCTTCAAGGCAGCGATGAATCCCAAGTCTCCCGTGTGCCGGGAAAAGCGCTGCGCGCACTCCAGCATACGGGTGCCGCTAGCGCCTTCTCCGAGTTGAAACTGCTGGATGGAGGGGATCACGGCCCGCCTTTCGGCAGCCGATAAGCGGCCACCGTCGGCCCAGGGGAGTATTGGCTCGGGTGCGTTTTGGTAAAAGTACTCCACCCAATCGTAAGAAGTAACGCGAGCGTTGTTCTGAGCAACTCTACCCATGAAGGGATTATGACTCAGGATACTTTGTGTTGTAAAGTTCTTTCTATTATGCCCGGCTGCCAGGGCGGTATCCGCCGCCCCCGTTTCGCCTTCATTGCAATGGGCGTACAGTCGGCCACCCTTCCACAGTCGGATTCCGGGCTTCGGAGGACCGCTTCAGACCGCTATAGAAGAGTGGCGCGTATTCCGCCCGAAGCCAAGCTTCCCTCAGACAGTCGGCGGCGAGTCAGCCGATGGCTCTGCGGAGCACGTCGGAAAATCCTTGGCGACGAGGCAGGAGCAGACCGCCCAGCGCTTGATAACCTAATGTCAAGCGTGAAGGACGCGTCCGGTCCGCGGAAAGGGTAGAAGCCCACCTATAAGGCAGTCTGACTTCGCGAAACTTCTTTCAGCCCGAAATGCGGACGGCGGGCGCTTAGATGAAAGGAGTTCGCAATGTCGAACCAATTCTCCGCTGCTGCGCGTACCCTTCCGGATCACCCGAATCTTCGTCACCTGAAGGACCAGGCTAAGGAATTGTTAAAGACGGGCAGCGCCCGTTCTCTTGCTGATGCACAGCTGAAGATCGCTCGTGAATACGGATTCCCGAGCTGGCCTAAATTGAAGGCCCTAGTGGATTCGCTTAAGGAAGCTGGACAGCTTAAGGATGCGATCGACCGGAACGATCTGCACCTAGTTCAATCCATGATGTTACGGAATCGAGCCTTGCATAAGGCACCGCTAGGCTACGCCAAGGACGGGCCGCTTACCTGGGTTGCGGAGTGTAGAGTGCCGTACATGCCGCCAGACCAAACGCGTTTGGCCATGGCAAAGTGGATGATTGAGGCTGGGTCGGACGTTCATCAAGGGGGCGATGCTCCGCTGATGCGCGCCGCACTTTCCGGCGAGCGAATGCCAATGATGGAATTGCTCGTCGCTTATGGAGCAGACGTCAACGCAGCCTGGCATGGCGACTACCCCATCCTGTTTGCCGCCTGTGAGACGCTAAGCCCAATCAGCTTGAAATGGCTGTTGGATCATGGTGCGGACCCGAATTGCGGGACCGGGATGGCATGGAAGGCTCGCGGGATTCCACACCCAGGTACGGCTCTTGACTATTTGCTGGGCACCTATGTCCGCGATCCCGACCTGCTCAATGCTTGCATAGAGATCTTGCTTCGGGCCGGTGGGAAATCCAAGCATGAGTCGCCGGCGGTATTAGCGGTCGTTCGCGGAAGCATGACAGCATTGGCCGAACTGCTGGATGCAAATCCAGATCTGCTCCATCAACGATTTTCCGATCTTGATTTCGGCACAACGGCAGCGCGTATGCTTACCTTGCGAGGCGGAACGCTGCTACACGTGGCCGCCGAATTCCAAGCCATTCATGCTGCTCGGCTCCTTTTGGATCGCGGCGCTGACGTTAATGCGACAGCGATGGTGGACGAGACCGGAATGGGCGGCCAAACGCCTATCTTCCATGCAGCGACACAGCGGACCGACGCTGGGCTGCCGCTCGTGCAATTGTTGGTGGAGCGCGGTGCCGATCTTACTGTTCGTGCCAAGCTTCCGGGCCATTATGAGGCTCCAGGTGAAGTGTTGGAGTGTACACCGGTTGAATACGCGATGCGTTTTCCGGGAAACCTGGGACCAACATCGGTGTACCTAAAGGAACGTACGCAATTTGGCGGAATGTCGAGTCGGTTAGTGACTGAGTAACGGCGAAGTGTTTATCTGGGCCAGTTGGTGGATTGTCCGCCACTCGTACAGAGGCCCGTGCTCGAAGGGGACCGTCCCGCGGTGGCCGCCCCCGATCAAGCGGCGAAGTAGCCATTCGCTTTTAGGTCTTCCAAAGAGTCGCCACCCGAGGTTTCGTCGGATAGATCCTGACAAACGGCGTTATCGTCGGTAATCAGTTCGAAGAACAGTTTTCTGGAAGACGGTAGAGCGATATGTCAGCCGAGGTTGCCACGACGACCCGACGTCCTGACGGCGACAGATCAGCGTGATACCCACCCGCTTGTCCCAAAAGTTTACTCTGCGCTTCCAGTTCGAAGCAAACACCTCCAGTCGTGGTGTCCACAACTTCAACTAGCTCCCCGTTCGACTCCTCAGGCACTCCAAAGACGCGATCAAACATCTTCTCCCAGCTTGGCGCTGTTCTGATGAAGTGATCGAAGAGCAGCCGGCGACCGCCGGCGTCCCAACCATGCCGAAAGCCCCACCCCGCCGGAGGGCGCACACGGCGCACCTCCTTGCCACTGAAGTCAGTGATCTGTTCTTTATCAAGGAGACTCAAATATAAGTGTTCTTTCCCGGCGAACTCCACAAAACGGAAGTACTGATCGCCTGGCAGCACTGGAATTGTGCCCAGCACCTTCCCGTCGGTCGTCACAGTACTCATTGCACCGTCTAAGCCGAACTTCTTTTGTGGAGTTTGCGGTAATCAACAGCAATGATTGAAGTTACGCAATCTTGCGGTGTCGCCTACTGGGTACAGCTACAAAGACGCGGAGACCTGGAGTAATTGGAAAGCGCGCAGTTGGACGGGTGTTGTATTGGCTAACAGGCGGAGGTTTTGAGCGCCGACGCGAACCTCGTTGAGCGTCAGGGTGGCAAGATCTTTCAACAGAGTTTGAAAGCTGTGCACGGGTAAGTGATCAGCGGTGATCTTGGTGGCATCCTTGCGCTTGGCTTTGTCCGATCGCTGGGCAGGACTGACGATGCTGCTGCGCGCGGCGTCTGCCGCCTGCGCCTCGTCGTCGTCGAAGAGCAAAGGAGACAACTCTCGTCGCATGTGCCACTCAACGTAGTAGGCCAGCATGCACAAAAAAACATGCGCCCGCACTCGATCGGCCAGGTCATGATAAATGGGGCGGACCTTCAAATCCACGCTCTTCAGACTGCGGAAAGCGCGCTCGACGTCGGAAAGCCCCTTATAGTGACCGACGACCTTCTGGCTGCTGAGTGCCTCGGCCGGAACGTTGGTGCGGATGACGTAAATGCCATCCAGGGTCGCTTCCCGTTCAATGTTGTCCGGCTTGCGCTCGAAACGAAAACCGTCATCCTCAATGAACAGCTTGAAGTGTTTGCCCATCTTGTAGCGGCCTAGAATGCGGCCCACGGCCAGGCCGATCTCTCTGCGGCCGCGCAATGGTTTTTTCTTTCGCTGAGTAGATTTCACAATTTTGTTGAGCTGCTTTTCAGTGGCCTCCAGTAGTTCATTACGCTTACGAGTTCGCTCTTCAGCGAGCAGCGGGTTGAGGCAGGCAATTAAGCGTTCACCTGGGAAGGATGGATGCTGGATTTCCGCCATGTCCTGTTGATCGAAGAACGACAACTGCAGTGCGCCTCCCGTTATCAGTTTCTGAATCTGGACCGACTTGAGGGCCGAGATCCATTGCAGACCTGCATGCGGGTTAAGGTCTTCGCGGATGCGTGCCGAAGTCAGCATCCCGCGGTCGCCGACCAGGATCACTTTCTTCAGGCCAAAACGGAGCCGCAGTTTGTCGACTTGCGAGGCGACGGTCTTGGGATCGCCTGTATTGCCCTCGAAGACTTCCACTGCGATGGGGCGACCTTCCGAGGCAGTCAGCAGTCCGAAGGTGATCTGCAGATTACCACGGCGCTCATCGCGCGAATGGCCAAAGCGGGCCAGCGGGCAGTGACGGCCTTCGAAATAGGTGGAACTGAGATCATAGAGGACCAGAGAACCGTCTGACAAGTGGCGCTTGGCGAGAGCATTTTCGATGCTGGATTGGCGGGTAAGCAGCCAATCCAGGGCATTGTAGAGTTGGGCCTCCTGAATGTCGTGACCCAGTCCGAGGAGGGAGCCAAGCGAAGAGGTGGCCGTTTCTTGTCGGAGACCGCGACAGGTGGCGAGTTTGGAGGATGGGGCAAGGATCCGAGCCACGATCAAGGCCACCACCAAATCACGTTCGGGGCAACGGGAGCGAGACAAGATGGGCTCAAGACCGAGCCGGCGAAGGGAGCCGAGGACAGCGGCAACATGACCATGAGGCAAGGAGCGCTGAATCTGGAATGCTTCCGACAAAGGAACCAGAGATTCGCCTTTCAGGACACGTCGAAGAGAATCGAGCTGGGATGCAGGCCAGTGGGAGAGATTGGCGAGAGTGGTTTTGACAACCTTGCCGTCCAGCCGCTGGGCTTGACGGAGGAGAATAGCGGGAGGAGAGTTGCGGTTGGGGACAGTCTCCACGTACATGGGAACATACTATCACAAATAACCTGACAATACAAATTAAATATAGTAATATACATGGGTACAAACTAGAGTTGTAACGATGCTCTACTTTGGCGAAACTGCTGATGGTTCAAAGACTTAAACGCATAGGGAGCCCAAACCGGCGCAAGAAGTTCGGTCTAAGTGGTAAACAACTGCGTCGTCCGAGGTCGCCAGGAGGCCTCCCGACCCTTCCCGAATGAGAATGGGCTTTGGATCAAGCCGAAAAGCCTTCCATTTTTGGTCGTTTTTGAATTCCCCAACGAATTCCCCAACGATCCCGCTTCGCCGGTACTGCGTGGACAAGAGCCTTACCGGCACCTCCCAGTTCTGTCTCAAGTCTTGCGAGTACAAGTACCCATGGGCCCGGCTGGACATAATCAGAAGACCGTTTGAAGCCGCATATAGTTCTGTGCCTGCACTTATCTGAGCCGGGCCAGCGATCCGCTCCAACTGCGTACCGGTCCACCGCAAAACAAAAAGAGTTGAACCCGGCGACGAGTTTCCACGGGTTCGTACCAAAACGGCAACTGTATCGTCAGAGAGGAAGACCGGTGATGCATCGCTCGCCAGTTCCGAAATCACCTCGTCGAGACTGATCTTTGCGATGGCTTGTGGGGGAGCACATGGCGAACGAAATGCGGCCGAAAGAGTAAGGATGACCGTAGCAGTTAAGCGCGAGCACCCAATCATATCTCCCCCGACAACGGATGTTGACGAGTTAACGTTTAACGCTTATTGAAAAGGGGACTGGCCGCCATCCCAGTCGATGCGAGAAGGCTCAGATCATCCTCAGAATCGCAATGGGCGTCTTAACCGAAAATCGCTAGCTTGGCTGCCTTACTACAACGATACGGCGCGTTTGAGCCAGGCAGATCCCGGATAGGGACTGAGATACGACGATATCGTCCGGAATCGTGGCGATGGGGCTTCCGTGACATCACCGACGATAACGGGACATAATGGGCGGAATCCTCGCAAAGCCTTGCGAAGACTAGCCTTAGGGTCAATAAGCAGGCGTCAAGGTAACGAAGCCTTCCTGCCAGTGGTCTTCGATTAACTCGTAACAATCGATCACGAAGCCCTCAGGATAATCTCGAAATCCGGGTTGATCCTTTACTCTTTCGATGGCTCGCCTTGCTTCTTCTTCGCCGGTATAGACGCCAATCAACTTGGCGCGATCCTCGAGGTCTTCCTCTTTACTGTTCCGAAACTCAAATTGGTGCCAGAGAAGATATACCGTTTGCACCCTCCCACCGTATCCCTAATGGTGGGTCAAGATTTTTGACGGCAGAGGCAAGCCGATCCGCAAAAGCACTCGCTCCGAAAACGAGGCCGATGCGGACGATATGCTTGGGCAACTGCTGCGACAACGGGCTCGTGGTGAGCTTGGGACATTCGGCTCATCAGCCTCACTGAACCTTAGCTACGTGCTCGATGAATACATGGCACGCAAACGTAAGCTCGCGCCTGGAACTGTAAGGACGTATCGTTCCCAAATTGATAATTTGCTCAAGCCATACTTCGGTCTCATCACTCCCGCCAAGCTCACCACCGACATGTTGACGGACTATCGCGAAATGCGGGAAAAGGAGAACGTTAAGATTTACAACGGCCCGCACGGAATGCCAACCCCGCTCGGTCGAAAAATTAGCGGCACCTGCATCAACCGTGAACTCGGTTTGCTTAGGGCGGCCCTTCGGGACATGGCAAAACGGCGGCCAAGTGCAATCCCTTCCCTGCCCTATTTCCCGATGGAGTCCGAACGCGACAATGTCAGGCAGGGCTTTATTAGCCAAGATGATTTCGAAAAAAAACTCTTCCCCCAGTTCCCAAGGCACCTAAAGGCCCTCGCGGCCTGCGCCTTTTTTGTCGGCGGCCGCAAGAGCGAATGGCTTCGACTTAACTGGGAGGATGTCGATTTTGACGAAATGGTGATTCGTTTTAACAGAACGAAGAACAAGCATCCGCGTGAGGTCCCGATTGTTGCCGGCCTGATGTTTCAAAGCCTGGCTGAAGCCTATAGGCTAAGAAATGCCGCATGGCCCGATGAGGCTGGCGTCTTTCTTTACGACGGCACACGGATGGCAACCGTCGGCAGCGCCTGGCGCAAGGCATGTGAGCGAGCCGGATTCGGAGCGCTCTCGTTTCATGACTTGCGTCGATCCAGCAACAAGAATATGCGTGACAAGGGTGTTCCCCAGGGAACGCGAATGAAAATCATGGGTCATCGCACTGCAAGTATGGATCTTCGATATGGGATCGTCGATCTCGGCGATGTAAAGGAAGCAGGCAGGAAACTTGGCGGCAAAAAACCTAAAGGAGGCTCAGAATGACATCACATAGGCACAAAAGATCGGCACAACATTGTGCCCATTTATCTGAACCACCCGTAACTGGTTGGAAAATTTGGAGCCACCCGCCGGGATCGAACCGGCGACCTGCTGATTACGAATCAGCGAGCCTATGCCTTTTGGACTGCTTTGGAGTTGAAAACAAAGGTCTTTCCAAAAATCTACTGCCGCCCTACCCCCCTAAAATACGCACAAATGCGCACAAAGATGCGCACAATTGCTGTGCGCATTTATCAGCAGCCTCAACTTTCTCACAAGTTCCACCCCTGTGATCCCATCTGCCACCGACATCAGGTCTTCAGGTTTCGGTTTCGAGGGGGCCCTTAGAACGGGGTTATGGCGACATAACCCCCGAGGTCCACGCGGACGTGGCGGGGGTAGCGCAGGACGAGGGACCAGGAAGTCGAAGACCTTTTTGGAGGGCGCCCTTGAGGGAGGAACCAAAACCCAAAGGGCCGGCCCTTGTCCTGGCGAGGGGCAGAGCCCCTTGGGTACCGCTAAAGCTAGCGAAACGTCCTCCCGTTTCAATAGACCGCCAAATCCATGCTCACGATTAAAGCCATGGCAGGAGGCGGAACGTACGCGGCTCATCACCTGAGCAACAACGACTACTATGCCGTTGGTGAAACAATCACCGGCCAGTGGGTGGGCCGCGGAGCGGAGTTGCTGGGACTGGAAGGTGCGGTCTCGATGGAACAATTTGACGCGATTCGGCAAGGCTTAGACCCGACTACGGGTGAGTTCTTACGCCAACGTCAAAGCGCGGATCGCTTCCAAGAAAGAGTAGCCGATGGGGAAAAACTCCTGGAGAGGATCGGGACAGCGCGCAACCTGTATGACTTCACGGTCTCCGCGCCCAAGGCAGTCTCCGTGCAGGCGATGGAAGATCTGCGGATTGTGAATGCTCATCAGACGGCAGTGGCCGAGATGGTCCAAGAAATGGAGAGCCTCGCGGCGGCCCGTGTTCGAAAGGCTGGAGCCAATGACAACAGGCAAACTTCAAATCTGGTCGTCGCTCGGTATGACCATGACACAAGCCGCGAGCTGGATCCCCAGGTTCATACGCATCTGGTGGCAGCAAATCTGACGTATGACGGAACCGAAGGCCGATGGAAGGCCCTGCAAGCTTCTGAGATCTACGCGCAGCGTGAATACCTCACCGAGGTCTACCGGAACGCTCTTTCGCGTGAAGTCACCAAGCTGGGTTATCAGATTGCGGATCGCTTCGAACACGGCAAAGATTACGGATTCGGAATTGTGGGTATTCGAGACGCGACGCTTCAGAAATACAGCCGGCGGAGTGCGCAGCGCGACCAAGCCATATCCGACTTCATGGACCGGAACGGACGTCTTCCTTCGGACAATGAAGTGGCTCGGTTGGTGCGAGACACAAGAGCCGACAAACTGACCGAAATCAGCACAGCCAATGTGAAGGCGGGTCAACGGGCTCGACTGGAGAACGAAGAAGCACGAACGCTAAAGGAACTGCACCAGAGGGCCCTGGAGCGAGGCACAGCGCAGGAACGAGCACATGCGGTGTCTTCGCTCCACTACGCCCGCGAACACGTTTTTGAACGCGTCTCGGTGGCAAAAGACTATGAACTGCTGACAGAGGCCCTCCGCAACGGACGGGGTCGCGTGGAATTGGCGGATCTGAAAGTGGCGCTGTCGGCCGACGTGGCGAGTGGTTCAGTCCTTGCCTCAAGGGGCGAAGTGGCGACCAGGGAGAGCTTGGAACGCGAACGGAACAACTGTAATCCGCCGCAGTCGTTGCCCCCGTCGTTCTCACGACAATCTGCCGCTGGTTTCTCAGATTCCCGGCGGGCGTGGTGCGCTGAAGCTGTCGGCAGATGATGCGGGGTGGGATAGGATACTCGGCTGTATAGACAACGGCGGTATCCCGATGGCCAGGGGGGACAAGAAAGGCGGGATTTGGAACGCCCGGCAAAGCAGCCGGGCGATCTTCGCGTTTTATGGCCCAAGGCCTCCGCTCGGGAGGCTCACCAAAGAAATGGGTCTGACTTTAAGAAGCTCTGATCGGCCCGGGGCAGAAACCAGAAACCCTGCAGCACGGATGAAGTGTGCCGGAGGGTTTCTATAAGCCGATTTCTTCGGAGCCAGCTCCGTCGCATCGGCCTTGGGCATCCGCCCGGGCGCGACCCCTTGCGGACAATCGATAAAAAGAATCGCTACGCGGGCGAGCGGTAGTGGCCGTTGACGGCCCCGATCCAGCCTTGCTGGCAAGCCTCGGTAATGGCCAGTTGTGCGGTGCGTTTGGAACACTCGGTGAGGGTCATGATGTGCTCGCGCAGTTGGTTGTAACGCGCTTCGCCGCCGAGGTCCGCCAGCGCCTGGGTGATGTCGGCTGCTTCCACTTTGCGCCGCGCGGAAGCAGTTGCCGGCGGCCGACCAGCCGGAGAGAACCACAACGTATCGGGATCGAGATCGAGCAGGCGTGGCGGTTGCGGAGCGGCGTAGCGGAACTGGAAGCGCAGTTCGACAGTGTGAAACTGCGGTGCGGGCCTGGTCAGTAGCAAGTAGCTGTCTCCCACGGCGTGCAGGGCACTGGAGCCGCGGAAAGCACTGCCGATCTCGTAACGGCCGATGGATTTGCGGACGTGATGCACCACGATCAGCGCAGCGCGCGAAGCTTCGCGCAGGCGAAGCAGGCTTTGACACAAAGCGGCCATGGCACGGGTGTCGTTTTCGTCCTGATCGTGGGTGGAGTAGAGCGGGTCGAGAACGATGATCTCGGCGGCCGCGGCGCGGGCGGCGGATAGAAAGTGATTCAGGCCCAGGGGTGCATTGAGTAGATGGCCGGTGGCGCGCGTATCCACGAACAGGTTTTGATCGGCGGCATTTCCCAGGATGCGCCGCATGGTGGCTAGGCGGCCGACGAACTGCGGAACGGGCAGTTCGAACTGGCAGACCAGCACACGGCGCGGAGCAGGGATGGGAAAGCCGGTGCGGTCCGAGCCGGCTGCCAGCGACAGCGCGAGATTGGCGACCAACAGCGATTTGCCTACCTTCGGCTCCCCGCCCACGAACAGGATTCCCTGCGGGGGCAACAGTCCGGGTTCCACCAGGCAGGGCGGCGCGGTGGGCGGCTGTTGCTCCAGCAGTTGGGCCAGCGACAGGACGCTGGGCTGGGCATCTTTCTGTCGTGCGGTGGCGCTCATAGCAGCGCCTCGGCGGTAGCGTCCAGCAGAATCGCTTCATTCACCACAGCGGCTTTGCGTGCGGCGGCCACGCGCAGGGAGGTCATGGCCAGTTTGTTCACCTTGCGCGGGATGCCTTTGGTGGCCTGATACAGGGCCTGGCGGGCGGTGTCGTCGAACAACGTCTGTGAGACGCCGGCGGCTTTGAGTTGATGAGTGAGGTAGGCATCCAGTTCTTCGCGGGAGAGCCCCTCCAGGTGATATTGCACGGCGATGCGCTGGCGCAAGGGTTCGTGCATCTGCAGCGACAGAGTGCGGCGCAGCAGGGGTTGGCCGAGCAAAAGCAAAGTCAGGTAATGCGAAGAGTCCATATCGAAGTTCAGCAGTAGCGGGAGTTGCTCCAGGGCGGCATGTGGCAGCAGTTGGGCTTCGTCGCAGATGAGAATCGGGTGCTGCTTCTTGCTCTGATTGAGACGCACGATGGCTTCCGAGATCTGGCGCACCAGGTCGCCCCGGTAGTGTGCCGGAACCAGGTCCAGTTCCAGCGCCAGTTGCCGCAGCAGGTCGAGAGCCGATCCACAGGTCCAGTGCAGGTACAGCACCTTATAGAGATTGGGATTGAGGCCGGCAGTGAAGGTGCGCGCCGCGGTGGATTTGCCGGCGCCTACTTCGCCGGTGAGCAGACCGGCGCCGTGATGATCGACCAGGAACTGGAGCCGCGCCTTCACCTGCGTCCAGGACTGCGAAGCAAACAACTGCTTGGCATCGGGGCTGTCGCCGAAGGGTGGTTTCTTGAAACCGAAGAAAGTTTCTACCATGGCACGGAGTCCTCCTCGTCGTCCTTTTGGTCGTGGAGCAACTCGACGAAGTTAATGCCGGTAGGTTCGGGAGAAGCCGGTGGAACTGGTTTCAGAGAAGGCAACAGGCCATTGACGACGGGATCGACCAGGCGTGCCACGCCCTGCGGTCTCCCCTGGAAATATATTTCGACAGAAGCGGTGTCGAGCGGATCGAAGCGCACTTCGACGGTTTCACCGGCCAGTTGCGGCGGGGCTTCGTAGTAGCGATTTTGCAGCAGGAAGGTGCAGTCGCGGCGCACCAGGCGAGTTAGGCGATGAAAAAAGAGACGGCGCAGATCGGTGGCGGGCGGCAGTTGCCGGATATGCTCGATGTCGCGCTGCCAGCGCACCAGTGGAGTAGTCCCCAGAGAACCATGTTCGGTGCGGTGATAGGCATTGTCGATCCAGGCCCACAGGCGCTCGTTGAGATCCTCCAAGGAGAGCGACTGCTTGCGATCCAGGTTGGCCAGAAACTGTTGGCGGACGGAACGGAAGTAGCGCTCGATTTTTCCGCGCCCTTCCGGCTGATAGGGCGGCGTGTGCACCACCAGGATGCCGATGGCCGCGGCGATGCGCGCCAGTTGCTGGCCGCGATAGATCTTGGCGTTATCCATATAAAGGCGCACCGGTAGACCACGGGCGGCGATGGCCTGTCGCAGACAGTCCAGGCAGGCATCCAGCCCCTGGCTGGTGTAGAACTGGGCGTGCGGGATAAGCCGGCTGGCATCGTCGAGAGTGGCGTGCAAGTAGGCCTGTATCTTGCCGCCGCCGGGGCGCTGGACGTAGGGGCCAAAGAGCATGTCGGATTGCCAGATCTGGTTGCTGTGTTCGGCCTCGAACTTCTTGTGCGCCGGTGGAGCGAGCAACTGCTTTTCCGAGAGGCCGCGCCGTTTGAGGAAGCGATACAGCGTGGAGGCCGATATCGCCGGTTCGTTTTGTCCGGACGATAGAGCCAGTTCGCGCAACAAGGTGGCGCCGGTGCGATGAGGATTCTCACGTTTGAGGCGTTCGATGAGATCGGCGAGTTGCGGGGTGATGGTGCGCGACTGTCCCCGATCCAGCCGGGCTTGCGGCGCCAGGGCTTCGAAGCCGCCGTTGCGGTAACGGAGCGCCCACTCCAGCAGCGTATCGACCGAAACAGAGGTGCGTTCGGAATGCGGAATCTCGTAGTGGCGCGCGGCGATCTCCTGAGCGCGGCGGGTGAGTTCGCCGCGGGGCAGCGATTCCAGCACCAGCGGCGCGATCAGTCCATAGCGGAATAGGGCAACTTTTTCGGCTTTGGCATCCATGAGAGGATCTCCTAAGCCAGAAGCATAAGGCCGAGGGCATCGCCGGCTCCATGCAAAAGCTGTGTGGGGGCACTCAGGCGGGAGGCGCTGCCGGGCGGAGCGCGGCACAACGCCCGTCCGGAGCGAGAAACGCCGGCCAGCCCAGCAGGTGGAATCGCAGGTCGGCAAACAGGAAGCGGTGGGCGGCGATCCAGCCGATGGCCTCGAGCATCTGCAAGGCCCTGGACACGAAGGTCAGAGCAGCCATCGGCGCTGTCAACGTTGCCAGCGCCGCGCATATACTCCCGGCTTGGCTTTGGAACCGGCGAATCCAGAACTGGCCGCGCTGGTACGGCATGTCCGACAGCGCAGCCGCCGCCGCGGCGGCGCTCAGGGTGTGGCCGCGTAACAGACGGGCGATCAAGAATAGCGCGATCACCGTAATCCCGAAGCGGAGATGCGGCAAGGCAAACTGGGGCAGGAGGGAAACGGTGCGCTTACAGGAACGGCACAGATAGCGGCGCACGCGGATCGAACCATCGAACGACCGATCCACCAGCGTACGGCGGTAGAAACCGTGTGCGATCAGCTCATGCGCCGCCTGGCACTGCGGGCAGCGATCCGGCCGATAACGACTGGGATCGGCAATCTCTTCCTCGTACTGTTGGATGGACCCGGAGAAGGGGTGTAGCATCTGCACAAGACCTCCATGGGGAGTTGGCGCGGACGGAAACTCCCAAGAATGGTCCAATGTAAAACGCTCTGCCAGGAACGGAGAAGGCATGTCCTCGTGGGTAGCCATAGATCGCTTCGCGGAGAAGGAGCGCGCCAGGGATGCGAAGTTCCGCAAGCAGAACGCGGATAAGGTGCTTCGCTCGGATGCCAAACCACTGACCGATGACGAGTTGCTGGCCAAGCTGCGGTCTTTCGATATCGAACTGGACCGCCCTTGGCTGGAACGGCGTTGCCGGGAGGCACTCTCGGCCGAAGAGATTGCCACGCCGTTGCTTGAACAGCGCACCTTCCACGGCAGGCAAGGGGAGATGGAAAGCGACTGGATCTGGGTTTGCTTGACGACCTTATGGCAGCGCTGGTTTCCGGATCAACCTTGTTTCGAGTTACTGGATGACAAGATCGAGGCCGGATATGACTTACAGGGTTCGGCCGCTTGCCACATCTGGCTGGAGGCGTGGAAGGACGTCCTCGGTCTGCTCGACAAAGGGGACCTCACATCGATCCGTGGGTTCGACGAACGGTTTCAAGGTTCGCAATTGGTGTTCAATTGGATTCAGGATCTGGAAGACGCGTTATGGAATGCGGGGCTGGAGGATCGGCAGTTCCTGATCGCCCGGATCGAAGTGTGTGAAGAAGGGCTGCGGCGCTTTCCGACAGAAGATGAGCTGATGACCGAGAACCGGCGGCGCGCCTTGGGGAGTCGTATTTCGAACTGGGCGAGACGGGTAAAGCCGAGGCGCTGTACCGCGATTGGTTGCAGGCCGATCCGTGCTGGGGATGGGGCTGGATCGGATGGTCGGATGGCTACGGATTCACGCGCACCCAGTTACAGGACTGGCCGCGAGCCGAACAGATCCTGCGAGAAGGGCTTGCCGTCGACCAACTCAGGGACCGCCTCGATATGCTCGAACGGCTGGCCGACGTCTGCGAAGAGCAGGGGCGCAAAGGCGAGGCGACCGAACTCCGTAAGGAGGCGAAGCGGGGTGGCGTCGCACCGAGAACCACCAAACCAAAGATCGGGCGCAATGAGCCGTGCCCGTGCGGGAGCGGGAAAAAGTACAAGAAGTGCTGCGGCGCCTGAGACGTGTCGTCCGCCCGAACTTCGCGGTCTCACACTCTCGCCCGCCGATGCCGCGTGGACCTTTCCCTCCCGCGCGGACTCAATCTGAGAAAACTGGCTTGCGGAGACTGGAACAATCGCGGCGGGTTACATGGTGGCCTCCATCAACGAAAGCCTCGGCCAGTATCAACCGTTGGGCCGCTCGTTCGATTTCGTGGTCTCGGATCGTTTACGGCGTGAACAGAAGGCGGCCGTGCTGGCCGTTCTAGAGTCGCGCGACCTGGCGGTAAGCCTTCGCGGAGCTGCTGGGACCGGGAAGACGGCCACGCTCAAAGAGCTTCACCGTGGGCTTCAAGAATCGCGACGCGACGTGATGGCGGTGGCGCCCACGGCTAGCGCGGTTGAGGAGTTGCGCAAGGTTGGCTTCTCCGAAGCCACTACGATCGCTCGACTGCTGGCTGATCCGAAGCAGCAGCAAGCGACCCATCAACGAGTTCTGATCGTCGACGAAGCCGGAATGGTGGCGAGCAAAAACATGGCCCAGCTCATCGCCTTGGCGAGAACAAACGAAGCCCGCCTCATTTTCAGTGGGGATACGGCGCAAACCAAGAGCGTCTCGGAAGGCGACGCTCTGCGCGTTCTGGAGCGAGAATCGAAGCTCCGAAGCGTTTCGCTACTGGAAGTTCAGCGTCAGACCAACGCGGACTATCGACTGGCGGTCGAAGCTCTGCGTCTTGATCCTGCCGAAGGATTCAGGAAGCTAGAAGCCATGGGTGCCATTCGGGATGTCGATTGGCGACTCCGAGCGCAGGAAGTCAGCAGAGCGTATCGAGAGGCGACCGCCCTACCGAATGCAAAGGGTGAGGCGCGCTCCATTCTGGTCGTCGCCGCCACTCACGACGAAATCAAGAATGTTACGCATGCCATTCGGCAGGACCTGAAGCGGTCGGGACAGCTCACGCACGGCGAGACAGTCCAACAGCACGTTAACTTGAACTGGACCGAAGCACAAAAGAAGGTCCTGCAGAACTATCACCCCGGCCAGGTCTTGACGTTCCACACAGCAGCGAATGGCGTAGGGAAGAACGAAGCATTGGAAGTGGTGAGCTCCAACAGGCGCGCTGTTCTTGCGCGGAATGCGGATGGCGGTACGATCGGGATCTCCGGCCGGGATACGAAGAATTTCGCAGTCTTTGAGAAAGAAGCAATCGAACTATCCGCCGGCGACAAATTGTTGTTGCAGGCCAACTGGCGCGACAAGCAGTTCCGCGCGACGAACGGCGAGCTGGTAACGGTGGCACGTGTGGACGAGGGCCGCATTCAACTGGTTGACGGCCGCGAGCTCCCTGCGACGTATCGCCAATTCACTCATGGCTATGCCGTAACCGCCCATAGGAGCCAGGGGAAAACAGTGGACTTCGAGATCATCTCGGCCGAGCGGATGACACGGGACCTGTTTTATGTTTCCGCTACACGCGCTCGAGAAGGATTGATCGTCGTCACGAGCGACCGTCAGGGGCTACAGGAGTCCATCTCTGTGTCAGGTGACCGGCAATCGGCCAGCGAACTGGCACGGCGTTCGGCAATGACGATGCCGACGGCGTCCATGACGAACGACGACTTCTTTCGATTTTGCGAAGCCCAACAACCAGTTCAAAAAGGTCCCGCGGAGCGGGAGCAGAGTTATCAAAAGGAGACTCACCAATATGTCTACGATCACTATGCCGGAATCGGCCTTGGCATCTGAAGATTGGCAGCTGGAAACAGATGCGTATGCAAAACCAGTTTCATTGCTTGTGCAATTGAGGCGACAAGCGTATGTACTGCCCTGGTTCCGCTTTGTCCATGCCGAGGGGGATAACACCCAGGTGAAGATCACGTTCGCATCGCATCTGGTGACCGTCAATGGCCACGGCCTAGCCGCGCTTTTGGCGGCGTTGGCGGCCCAGCGGGTCATCCGCCTCATTCAACCGTCTGAGAACGAAGCAAAGTTCGGCGTGCGCGGTGAGGGTTCACCTCGGTACAGCGGCCCAAGTATTACTGAGATCAAGGTCGAAGAACTCAAGTAATTGCGCTCGGCGAAAACAAGGGAGCCAGAAGGATGTCACGAAGGTGCCATGGGGATGTCAGAAGGATGTCAATAAGAATGTCAGGAGTAAGTCAACTAAGTGCGTTTTGGTCGATTTACATTGGCCTAAGGCGCAGCCTTAGGGATGGTGTCTACTTCTCATTCCTCCCCGGTCCTCTAGCAACGCCCTTCCTTCACATCGCGGCTGGAAGTGATCGAAAGCCACTTTCGGAGCCCTTGCTGTGAAAGACGCGCTTCAACAGATCTTTGACAGCGTTCCTGCGGATGAGCCTCGCTCACGTCTTGAGCCTTACCGCGAGCTGATCCTACAGTGGCGACGGCAAGGACGAAGCTATCGAGGAATTCAGAAGCTGCTCTCCGACAAGTGCCAGATCACGATCGCGTATGAGCCCTTGCGGCGGTTTGTGAAAAGACGTTCCCGACCTCGCAAGCCGCAGATCGAAACGGTAACCGACCTGCCGGCCATGACATCACCGCCGGAGCCGGGGCACCCCGCAAAGCCTAATCTCCCCGTCTCTGCCGAGGAGAAGGCGGCACAGATTGAATTCATTCGGGGTCTCAATACGCCCGTGATTGAAGAATAGCCTAAACCTCGCTGGACCTTCGACCCGGAAAAACCGCGAACTAATCACAAGCAGTAAGGAGCATTCTATAAATGGCAATCGCATCGCAAGTCATTGAAGACCTTGGTCATCAGACAAGACCAACGAGTCGAATCGTATTCACGCAAGGCGGGAAGGGAGGCGTGGGTAAGACCGCGTTCAGTACCTTGCTCGTCGAGTGGTACGGCACCAAGAAAGTCCCCGTCGCTCTAATCGATATGGATAGCGAGAACAAAAACCGCGGTTCGCTCGCACACTTCTTTCCGGCTGCTCGCAAAGCAAACATCCAGCGCGCGCGCGGACTCGATGACTTTGTACATGTTCTGGACGGGGGGGCGGCTATCGTGGTGGCTGACATGGGCGCGGGTGCGGGAGAAGTTTCTCACCAGTGGTTTGATGTCATGCACGCTCAAGCGCACGATAACGGCGTTGCCTTTACGGCCATTGGAATGGTGACACCTGACCCCGCCAGCATTTCGAGTGTCCTCGCGTGGGGGAGCTTTCTCCAGGACCGCGTTGATTACCTGATCGTTCAAAACCATCTCAGCAACCCGGCGGACTTCAGCTATTGGGAAAATGACCCTCAAGCGAAAGAATTCCGCCTCGCCTTCAAACCGAAAGTCATCAGCATGGAATTTAGGCTGCCGGAAATCGAGCATGAAGCGAGGGAACACGGGCTGACATTGCAAGCGATTGCCGAGCGCCAAACGAATGTGCCAGCTCTGAAGTCGACGGCGAGTGTCTGGCGCGCACAAGCCTATCGCCGCAATCTATTTGTCGAGTTAGATCGTGTCAAGGATCTGTTGCTTCTGTGACGGCGAGCACTCCAAACAAGATCGCCGGATTGGCCGGGCGCCTCATCGACGCGCAGGACCGCGAAGTGTACGCGGAACTGATGTGCTACCTGAATTCACTGCCTCCTGCCGATGAATTTCGCCGACTCGCGGAACTGCTCGGCCTACTGTCCTTGCTGGGACAGCGCTTGCCGGACGCGCTCGCCGAGTGTCTCGCGGAAATGCGGCATTTGACTGACACGGCCGGCCAATACTATAGCGACGTGGATCGACGTCTAGTTGGATTGCCTGACGAAATCACGAAAGGCGTGGATACGGCAGCGATAGCCAAAGCGATGAGTGAAAGCTTCCGGCAACAACTGGCCGCAACGGGGTTGCAAGACACAGCGGCGCTCTTGCGATCGTCGTCGGGGGAAATCAAGGCCGTATCTGACCAGATTTCAGCGATGATCAAGCCGGTGACGCAGGAGTACAGAGGCATATCCGCATCGATTTCTGGGGAGCTGGATCAACTCCGGGCGGCTTCCGCACAACTACGGCAACATAACGCAGCGTTGTTTGTACAGGAGCGGGCGAATTCCTGGCTCTGGCAGGGCATGTGTGCGCTAGCGCTGTTCCTTCTGGGAGGGCTTCTGGGGCTTCTATTGGAGAAGCGTCAGACTACCGATGCGCTTAATAGTGTTGGGTCGCAGATTGAGCGGATTCAGACTCCCGCCAGTTGCCCACCTGTCGAGCTACCGAATAAAAGTCGAAGACAGAGAGGGTTGTGATCGCTTCTTGGGAAAATGCCGCACGAGAAATCAAGACGTTTGCCGTGCGACTCGCGGACGGGACGAGGGTCTATCAAGGTCGCGTACCACGGGTCGTCAGCCGGGCGAACTAACCGCGGGCGATCCGGCCGCGGGCCATGGAAGGTGTGGCTGGTTGGCCAGCGCGACCCCGCCGGAGTGAAGGCGGAGTAGCCCTTAAGGGGCCACCTCCGGATCTTCGACCTGCTCGCGCTCAGCTGCGGTTTCATCCAGGCGCTCCGCGCGATCCAGTTTCAGGATCGACATCACGTGGATCTCCCAGATGCGTTGTTTGATCGTGGTCTTCTTCTTGCCTTCGACGGGCTTTTCATACTCGCGGCTACGAAGTTCGCCTTGAAGAAGGACGTGCGCCCCCCGCTTCAGCGTGGCAGCATAATCGGCTAAGGACCCGAATACGAGTCCCCGATGCCATTCCGTCCGCGATTCCCAGGCGCTGGTCTCCTTGTTCTTCCATGACGCTTTCGTCGCCAGGGATAGGACCGTGAAGCTGTTGTTGTCTTTCGTTTGACGACGATTCGGATCGGCGCCTACGAATCCCATGAGTGTGACAGTGTTCAGATACATTTGTGTTTCTCCTTTAGCCCCGTTTCTCTCGGGGCGCCCGAAAGCAAGCGGAATCACTCCCAACAGCGAAGCGGTGACCTGCAGTGCTTTGTTGGGGGGACCAGAGCCGTTCGTGGGGAGTCAGACACCGAAGGCAGGAACGGTGGGTGGGGGAGCCGACAAAGCAGAATGGAAGGGAACGCCGGGCGTGATTAGGCCGCTAGGTCGTCAAGCGCAGCTGTGCCCGAGAGAACCGGCGGCAAAAGGGAAATGCATTGAATGGACACCGGCAGCTCTGGATAAGTTTGGGGCGAGGAGAGCAGCATCTGTGGCAATCTTGGCGGCTTTACCGTTATGACTTGTCGCTGAAGCCGACATCGCGGCGGCGTCCGGACGGAATCTGCCTGCGTAACTGTTCGGTTACTTCGTACGCGGTGCCACGCAGTGCGTTCAACGTCCACGCCGGCACCTGCGGGCCCAGCCAGATGATATGACCGTTGACGGTCTCAAGGACTAAGATCGCTGGCGCTGGGTTCATGATGTCCGTGTTGTCAAACACCGCCGCGTAATCGAACTCTGCCAACGCGCGGGGCAAGTTTCTGAGGCTCGCTTCATATATCTCGCGGACGCGCTCGGGCGGAGCCGAGTGGCCGCCGCGTTCAGCGCGTTTTCGAACACGATTGATCGACTCCTCGACACTGGCTAGCGCGACATATTCCATCCTGGTCTGGAATCCATGCATTTTGGCAAGCCGTGCCTGGTCAAACGTGATGGTTGTCCGTAGCGTAGTCTCGAACGAGAAACTGCGGCCTTCACGAATGTGGCTCATGATGAAAACCTCCAGGTCGCGATTCACCTGAGCGCGGATCTCAGGGGAGATGTTATGCCCGGAGCCATGGTTTTGGTCGCGCGCCCGTTCGTCGGCATTGAAATAGGCAAGGGAGTCTTCATCGGGCCGCAGCAGTGTGGACTTACCGCTACCCGGTGGACCTGCCACAACAACCATGTGCGGCATTCTTTAGTGTTTGAAATCGGCGGGGGAATCCGGCTGCATGTCGGCCGGCAAGGGCTTCTTGAAGACCCAATGCCCCTCTTCATCGAGGTCGCCATGGCGTTTGAGATCGGCAACGATCACCGCTTTACGCTGCGCCAGACGAGCGTCCCGTTCATCGCGAAAACGCGCAAGTTCTTCCGGGTCCTCGATATCAACGCTCGTAATCGACAAGTGGGTTGTCTTCATGCGTCCCTTCGACCATTTCACCACAATTCACACGTGCCCGATGCGGCATGGGAAGACACCCACGCTTACGCTTCAATTGAATGCGCGTGTTCGTTTTGTATTCGCCTCTCTCGTGATCTCGGCGATTTCTAGCGTATGCCGAAATTCAGGATCGCAGACGATAACGGGACTTAACGGGCGTTTTGGGCCGCCCCTGCAACTAAGTGCTTTTAAAGCAGAGGGTTCCGGAACGCCTAAGCAAAAGAAGCCACATGACGGCTCTCCAGCAATCTCCGCTTTCACACTCCGAATAAAGTGCACCACTAGCTTGGTCTTACCCCCCCGAGATGGCCCCAGCCGGGCACGTACGATTTTCGGACGGCTTCTGGCAAGTTCGGGTCAGGGCGCATGGGACCGAAGAACTCGCCTTCGAATACCACACTTGAATGCCCTTTCGAATCCAGGATTGACCGACGCGTCTCCTTGTTCGCTGTTGATCGGAGATCCAGTCTTTAGTTCGCGAGCTCATTTAGTCAGAGTTTCGCGCCCGGCATCCGCTTCCAGTCCTAATCATCCGCTACTCCAAAAGAAGCAGCGTAGCACCGCTCACCGCAGCGTGATCCGATACAGATTGCGGTGCACAATAGTGTTCACGTAGGCATAGTGATCAGGGTCAAGGCCAAGCACGACGTTCTCGCGCGGTACGGACACAGCGCCTTTCATCACGCTCGCCTCAGCCAGTTCCTTGATTCCACCGGGCGGAAACGTTGGCAACTTCTCTCCCGGGCCAATCGGAATCGCCAGACTCCTGCCAGGACTCGTCCGCGAAGAACCCTCCACCGGTACCGAAAGGAATCGTCCATCCGAGGACCACGCCGGAACGCAGTAGACATCGCAGAGGCGGACGCTATTGCCACCTTCGATCGGAACCGCTACCACCCCCATGCGATTGCCCGTCGCGAATGGGATCACCGCCATCACCCAGCGCCGGCCCGGCGAAACGCTTTGAATCTCACTAATCGGGTAAGGGACGACCTTCGAACGCCCGGAGCTGACCTGATTCATGCGAGCCAGGTAATTGAAGTTTCCCTCGGTCAGTCGAAACAGAATTTGTCCAGCCGGGCCGAAATGCGGCGACGTCTCCCCGCCGGAGCCGATCCGTTTGGCGGGCGAGCTTCGGTCTAGGGGGGCTAGCCACAATTGCGACTTCCCGTTGGAACCCTCGCTCGAATACACCACTTGTTTGCCATCCGGCGATACATCGTAGGCCAGCATCGCGACGCCTGGAAACACCGGTTCACTTTTGACGGAATCGACGGCCGTGCGCCAAAGCTCCGGACCCGGACGTGCCGATCCGCGGCGCATGAGGTAGTAAAGCACCGTGCCGTCCGCGTTGAAAGTAGGAGGCGGCTCCGGCACCACTTCCCCCTCCGAGGATAAAGACCGGTCGCCACCCGGCGTATGAAGCCAGATCGCACTTTCATGCACTCCCACCGAAGTAATGACTGATCGGCTATTTTTCTCGACCGCCAATCCTTCTTCTTCGGCCGGGCCGAAGGTGATTTGCTCCGGCTGTCCGTTGGGAAAACGCTGGCGCCAGAGGTGGCTCTGCCCCCCGACTGTCGCGATGAAATACATCCATGTACCCTCGGGCGACCAACCTGCTGCCGTGCAGGGACCATCAGGCCCGATCGCTCGCGCCTGCTCCGAAACATCGAAGGAAATGATCCGGCACGGCCCCCACCCCCCATTCCCAGCCATCTCTACAACCAAAGCCGACCGGCGGTCCGGAGAAGCGTAGGCGTAATGAGCCATGGCCCGTTCGTGCGGCGGAAAGTAGAGTTCGTGGAAATGGTCGCCCGTCGTTGGCCCGGTCACGATGCCCAAGTGCATGCCTGAGCGAATTCGTGAGAACAGTAGTTGATGTTCGTCGAGCCACGTCAGCCCCGCCGCATTGTTGAGAAGGAGGTGAACGTCGCCGCCCAAGATAGAGACGGCGTATGTCGAAAATCCGGGACCCTCCATCGCCGAGTACGCGACTTGGGATCCGTCGGGTGAAAACGCCAGACTGTATTTCAGGCGTGGATCATCCGTCACTCGCTTTGCTTCGCCGTCAGGGAGCACCTTCACATACACCTGACCAACGGTCAGGAAACTGCTGGTTCCCCGGATGAACGCCAGCATGTGGCCGTCCGGCGATAAGGCCGGGACCACGGCAGAATCGGTAAAGTCAGTGAGCTGGGTATAGGTCACGCCAGCCGGATGAGAACGCACCGAAAAATAGAACGCTACGCCGGCGATGGCAAACGCCGCACATGCGGCCCCGATTGCCCAGGACAACCTGCGCCGTGAGGGAACCACGGCAGGAGGAGAGGGCTCCGACACTTCCGGTGTCACGAGAGTTACTGTAGCGGCTCGTTCATTCTTGCTGGTTAGGTCCGCCCCTGCCTCCTTCGCCCCCGCGGCGCCATTCGAAACAACCCTGACGCCGGCAATAAACCGGTAACCCTGTTTTGGCAGCGTTTCAATATAGACGGGTTGCGAAGCGGCCTCGCCCAGAGCCGCACGGATCTGGCGGATGCAATAGTTCAGACCCTGATCGAACTCGACGAACGTTGCCTCGCCCCAAATGCGGTTGCGCAACTCTTCACGAGAGAGAATCTCGCCTGGCCGTTCAACCAGGAGCTCCAGCACGCGCAAGGGCTGAGGCTGAATTCTCACAGTCTGGCCGTCCCGGTAAAGCTTTCCCGCTTCACGGTCGAATTCGAAGTCGCCGAATCGCCATCGCCCGCGGCCATTCGTTCCCATAGGGCCTCGCTCTAGCAGTGTAGATCATGCCAACCGACTACCGCTTTTGAGGGCGGTGGCCGTCTCTAACAGCGGCGCCGATCTAGTGGTGTGCGTCCGAAATCTTGAAGTCAATAGTTTGGACCCGAGGAGCGACTCACTTACGGTCGCACCTCTGATAACGGCTTCGTCCAGACCCACGACCGTCAGGGAGTGGTTGGACGACGACACGATGATAAGCGTCATTTTCAGTGACGCACTACCCTAGCCACATTCCTGATAACAATCGACTTCAGTCTCCTCATGTGACATGAGGAGCAATTCAGCCCGTTCCTCACACCCGATTGCCACAATCTGTGGCAATTTGTTTGGCATAGATGGTGCGCGTCAAATAACTTTTGTTCGTGATTCCAGTGAGGGTGGGTGGGAACGCGCCAGAGTTCTAGATCGCTGACGATTGGGTCCACGCAGAGCCGGAACCCTTGAAATGGCCACAGCTAACCCGTGCCTCACCTATCACTGCAGGCCCGGCTAATGGAGAGAAGAACCGATATGACTGAAAAGACAAATGAGACCGGCGACGACGCGAAAGTGCATGCCGAACCTGTTGCCGAGGAAACAAACGACGAACTAAGTCCGAAAGAGCGGGGAGAAGTCTCCGGCGGGGCGTTCAACAGTTTTCTGTATATAGACGGAATTCGCGGAGAAGGGTAACGACAGAGCGAAGGAGAGCCGATATGGACGAACAAACTTTCGATACGAATGGAATCGGCGATGACGCCAACGTGACTGCCGCTGAGATACCCGTGGCGAAGACCGAAGAACTCAGCCCCGAAGAACAGCAAGATGTTGCTGGGGGATTGTGCAGAGCTGGAGGGGATAAGTTGAAGTATGTTCCCTGAGTTTTTGCGTACAAACGCTGGATCTCACCTGTCAAACAGAAGGGAAAAGGAAGCAATAACATGGCGGAAAACAAACTGACGATCACGTTGACCGATGACCAACAGAGCCAGATCAAGAACGCCACCGGGGAGAGCATCACCGAGCTGAACATCGACCTCGATTCAACGGGTCACCTCACAGAGGTGGACCTCGAGCAGGTGGCTGGAGGCGGGGGCTTCAACTTTACCAAAAGTTTCTGATGAAACCAACAGCCTAATGCGCGTACAAGCCACTGGCACGCGCCTGATTGGCCCATCCGTGGGATCCCATCTTTTTATCAAAGAAAAGGAGGCATCAACATGGCTGAAAACAAGCTGACTATCGCGCTGACCGATGAGCAACAGAAGCAAATCAAGGATGCCACGGGTGAGGGCATCACCGAGCTGAACATCGACCTCGGTTCAACAGGTCGATCTGGAATCCGCCACCACGTCCGGCGGTAGATTCGATTGGATAATCTTCAAACAACAAACAGGAGGCAATAACATGGCTGAAAACAAAATGACGATCGCGCTGACGGATGACCAACAGAAGCAAATCAGGGACGCTACGGGGGAGAGCATCACCGAGTTGACCATCGATTTCGGCTCAACGGGGCGTCTCACAGACTTGGAACTCGAGCAGGTGGCTGGAGGCGTTAGTTTCGCGTATTCCAAAATAAAAATTGGGTAACGTGCGGACAGCTGAATAACAAGGAGGCCATAACATGGCTGAAAACAAACTGACGATCAAGCTTACCGGTGACCAACAGAAGCAGATCAAGGACGCCACGGGTGAGAGCATCACCGAGCTTAAAATCGACCTCGGTTCAACAGGTCAACTCACAGAGGTGGACCTCGAACAGGTAGTTGGGGGGAAGGTCGTTGACAAAGTGAGCCCTTAGTAACTGCCACAGGACTTCTTACGCATGGAGATTACGATGGTCCAGGTTCCAGTTATCATTACACTCACTCCGGCCCAGCGCGCGTTGATCCGCGAAGCGTCGGGTAAGGATGTTGCGAACTTGAATATCGAACCGGTGGAAACGGGGGATGGCTGGCTGTATGCAGCAGGGGAGGGGAAGTTTTGGCTCCTCAAGCACGCCGATCCCGAATCCTACGCGACCGCCGAGCGGAATCACCAGCCGCGCATCGACTCCCGCTACGCCCGCTTTCGCCTGAGAATCGGCGAGTCATGCATCCACCGCTGGGGTGTCTTCGCCGACGAGCAAATCCCGGCAAGGCGTAACGTGATCCAGTACGTCGGAGAACTCGTGAATCCGGTCGAATCGTTCCGGCGGTTGAAGGACGCAACAAGGACGTACAGCTTCAAGCTGAACGAGTTTTGGCGCATTGACGGAGTGGTAGGAGGCAGCGGCGCTGAATTCATCAATCACAGTTGCGATCCGAACCTACGCTGGCGGAAGTTCGGGGAAGGAGTCATGTGCCATAGTCTACGGCCGATTGCCGCGGGCGAGGAACTCACGCTCGACTATCGCTTTTCCGAAAAAGCCCTGAAAGTTCCTTGCGAGTGTGGTTCGCCCCAATGCCGCGGCACCATCAACGCCGCGGGGGATGGCAAGTCAAAATCTCGTGCGAAATCTTGACCGCGGGGCAACGCCGATTGAACTCACCGCCTTGGGGGGCGGAGATAACCAGCAGGAAATTGGGACGGACGGGCGTTTTGTCCGAGAATCCTCAGGCCAAACCGGCACGAACGCAGTATGGCCCGCGAAGCTCGACTCGTCGAAACCGACACCGCATTCCACGTCACCGCACGCGGGAACTATCGCCAAACGGTTTTCTTCTCGGACGAAGAGCGGGCTGAGTACCTGGAACTCCTCGGCCATCACGCCGCAATTGAAGGCATGGAAATCTTCGGTTGGTGTCTCATGACGAATCACATACAATGCTCGCCGTTCCCCGGCAACGTGCGGCTCTGGCGCGAACCATGCGACGCACCCAGTCCGACTATTTGCAACGCCTCAACCGTCGCGTGGGTTCCCGTTGCGGTCACCTCTGGCAGTCGCGATTCTACCCGTGCCCGCTGGCCGGCGACGCTGTCTGGACGGTTCTCCGCTACATCGAACTGAATCCTGAGCGCGCCGGTCTTGTCGCGGCGGCCGAGCAAAGCCCATGGTCGTCCGCAGCGGTGCACTGCGGGCGACGAACGGCACCACCGCTGCTGTACATGACGGAATGGGAACGCGTGTGGACGCCGGAAAGATAGCAAAGTGTCTTGGCCCACGGGGCTGGGGAACGAGAGTTCGACGTGATCCGCCAAGCCACCCAACGTGGTCTCCCGTTAGGCGACCAAGACTTCATTGCCGGGCTCGAACACCGTTCTGGTAGAACGCTCGCCATTCGCCCGGTCGGCCGGCCGCGTCTTGTGTCTGCCGGTGCGCAGGAACCCCTCTATTCCGCAGGTGGTACGCCATCGGACTAAACGCCCGTCCGTCCCAATTTCCCATAGATACATACTAGGAGCTACACACCGTAATTCCAGATAGTTACGGTAATACCTTTCGGTCAGAGCATCCACCGAAAGGCTCAGGCCGGTCTGCGGTGTTCGCTGATTTGGGGCGTGGGCGTGACGGCTAAACCACTGAAAGAAAACGAAGAGCCGACGGGACTCAAAACCTGGCATTTTGGATGTGGCTGGCAGGAAAGGAGCTGGCGAAAGCGAACTCGTTGATTCTGACTGTCCACCTCGGCCATAACATGGCTGAAAACAAACTGACGATCAAGCTTACCGGTGACCAACAGAAGCAGATCAAGGACGCCACGGGTGAGAGCATCACCGAGCTTAAAATCGACCTCGGTTCAACAGGTCAACTCACAGAGGCGGACCTCGAACAGGTAGTTGGGGGGAAGGTCGTTGACAAAGTGAGCCCTTAGTAACTGCCACAAGACTTCTTACGCATGGAGATTACGATGGTCCAGGTTCCAGTTATCATTACACTCACTCCGGCCCAGCGCGCGTTGATCCGCGAAGCGTCGGGTAAGGATGTTGCGAACTTGAATATCGAACCGGTGGAAACGGGGGATGGCTGGCTGTATGCAGCAGGGGAGGGGAAGTTTTGGCTCCTCAAGCACGCCGATCCCGAATCCTACGCGACCGCCGAGCGGAATCACCAGCCGCGCATCGACTCCCGCTACGCCCGCTTTCGCCTGAGAATCGGCGAGTCATGCATCCACCGCTGGGGTGTCTTCGCCGACGAGCAAATCCCGGCAAGGCGTAACGTGATCCAGTACGTCGGAGAACTCGTGAATCCGGTCGAATCGCTCCGGCGGTTGAAGGACGCAACAAGGACGTACAGCTTCAAGCTGAACGAGTTTTGGCGCATTGACGGAGTGGTAGGAGGCAGCGGCGCTGAATTCATCAATCACAGTTGCGATCCGAACCTACGCTGGCGGAAGTTCGGGGAAGGAGTCATGTGCCATAGTCTACGGCCGATTGCCGCGGGCGAGGAACTCACGCTCGACTATCGCTTTTCCGAAAAAGCCCTGAAAGTTCCTTGCGAGTGTGGTTCGCCCCAATGCCGCGGCACCATCAACGCCGCGGGGGATGGCAAGTCAAAATCTCGTGCGAAATCTTGACCGCGGGGCAACGCCGATTGAACTCACCGCCTTGGGGGGCGGAGATAACCAGCAGGAAATTGGGACGGACGGGCGTTTTGTCCGAGAATCCTCAGGCCAAACCGGCACGAACGCAGTATGGCCCGCGAAGCTCGACTCGTCGAAACCGACACCGCATTCCACGTCACCGCACGCGGGAACTATCGCCAAACGGTTTTCTTCTCGGACGAAGAGCGGGCTGAGTACCTGGAACTCCTCGGCCATCACGCCGCAATTGAAGGCATGGAAATCTTCGGTTGGTGTCTCATGACGAATCACATACAATGCTCGCCGTTCCCCGGCAACGTGCGGCTCTGGCGCGAACCATGCGACGCACCCAGTCCGACTATTTGCAACGCCTCAACCGTCGCGTGGGTTCCCGTTGCGGTCACCTCTGGCAGTCGCGATTCTACCCGTGCCCGCTGGCCGGCGACGCTGTCTGGACGGTTCTCCGCTACATCGAACTGAATCCTGAGCGCGCCGGTCTTGTCGCGGCGGCCGAGCAAAGCCCATGGTCGTCCGCAGCGGTGCACTGCGGGCGACGAACGGCACCACCGCTGCTGTACATGACGGAATGGGAACGCGTGTGGACGCCGGAAAGATAGCAAAGTGTCTTGGCCCACGGGGCTGGGGAACGAGAGTTCGACGTGATCCGCCAAGCCACCCAACGTGGTCTCCCGTTAGGCGACCAAGACTTCATTGCCGGGCTCGAACACCGTTCTGGTAGAACGCTCGCCATTCGCCCGGTCGGCCGGCCGCGTCTTGTGTCTGCCGGTGCGCAGGAACCCCTCTATTCCGCAGGTGGTACGCCATCGGACTAAACGCCCGTCCGTCCCAATTTCCCAACGCCGATTGAACTCACCGCCTTGGGGGGCGGAGATAACCAGCAGGAAATTGGGACGGACGGGCGTTTTGTCCGAGAATCCTCAGGCCGATCCGGTACTAAGGCAGTATGGCCCGCGAAGCTCGACTCGTCGAAACCGACACCGCATTCCACGTCACCGCACGCGGGAACTATCGCCAAACGGTTTTCTTCTCGGACGAAGACCGGGCTGAGTACCTGGAGCTCCTCGACCACCACGCCGCACTCGAAGGACTGGAGATCTTGGGTTGGTGTCTCATGACGAATCACATACACATGCTCGCCGTTCCCCGGCAACGTGATGCTCTGGCGCGAACCATGCGACGCACCCAGTCCGACTATTCGCAGCGGCTCAATCGTCGCGTGGGTTCCCGCTGCGGTCACCTCTGGCAGTCGCGATTCTACTCGTGCCCGCTGGCCGGCGATGCTGTCTGGACGGTTCTCCGCTACATCGAACTGAATCCTGTGCGCGCCGGTCTTGTCGTTGCGGCCGAGCAAAGCCCATGGTCGTCCGCAGCGGTGCACTGCGGGCGACGAACGGCACCACCGCTGCTGTACATGACGGAATGGGAACGCGTGTGGACGCCGGAAAGATGGCAAAGTGTCTTGGCCCACGGGGCTGGGGAACGAGAGTTCGACGTGATCCGCCAAGCCACCCAACGTGGTCTCCCGTTAGGCGACCAAGACTTCATTGCCGGGCTCGAACACCGTTCTGGTAGAACGCTCGCCATTCGCCCGGTCGGCCGACCGCGTCTTGTGTCTGCCGGTGCGCAGGAACCCCTCTATTCCGCAGGTGGTACGCCATCGGACTAAACGCCCGTCCGTCCCAATTTCCCCATGGATGACTGTTGCTTACGTCGAACGCAACCCGCAGCGCGCTGGTCTCGTGGCCGTGCCTTGGGATTACCTGTGGTCCAGTGCCCGCGTCCACGTTGCGAACGATGTCGAGGACAGGTTAGTCGATTTGCGGCGGCGGCGTTTGGAGTACACCCCGGAACGGTGGCGCATCGTGCTGCTATCCACCGTCGACCAGGAATCCGACCTCGAACGATTGCGCCGCGCCACGCTGACGGGCCGCCCGTTCTGTGCGCCACTGATGGTGTCTGAATGGGAGGCGGTCCTTGACCGCGCGTTGACCCCTAAGCGCGGCGGTCGACCGAAACGCAGCACCACCGCCATAGGAGCCGCCGGCTGCTCAGAAACCTGGTAAACGCGGATACTGTCACCGGTTTCCGTCACCGGTTTCCTCGTTGCCAAAAGGAGGCTGGCCGAACGGCGGCGCGCGACTTTGGAGCACATTTCCTCTAGATGTGTTCGTGGAGCCCTATTCTGCGCGGAGAATCTCCATCACATCCATGTGGGCAATATGCCGAGTCGCAACCCAGATACTAGCTGCCGCAATCAAGCAGATCGCGATCGTCGCGAGAGCGAAGGTTGCAATGTCGAACTCCTTTGCTCCTTCAATCAGGCTGCCTAACAGCCTTCCGGTATTGGCGGCACAGGCAAATCCACCTAGAGCACCAGCCACCACAGTCGCCACACCATGGCGGACAAACCTTATTCGCAAACGTGCAGGCGTTGTTCCTAATGCCAGCCTTACGCCCATCTCATGCGTTCGCTGGGTGACTGCAAACGAAACCACCGCGTAGATGCCCATAAGCGCCAACAGCAGACCAAAGCTCGCAAAGAAGACCAGTGCCGTTCTGTAGAACCTCAGATGGGCAAAGGCCTGATCCATCCGTTCTTCCATCGTTCGTACGCCGTACACTGGAACACCCCGATCCACCGACTGTAGGGTGGCCCGGACGGCTGCCACATGATCTTTAGGCTCACCTTCGACCTTCACGACAAACGTTGAGTCAAACCCTCCAGGGTTGTCGGCCGGAACAAACGTCTCCGGTGGGTCCACCTCGAAAACATCCGAAGTGTACTGGCCCATGAAATCGAGATTCCGGACAACACCGACGATCCTTCGCATGGTTCCGTCAGGCCCTGTGACCATGTGGCCTGGGGCATCGGCCGGCCGCAACCAAAACCGGGCGAATGTTTCGTTGACGATCACGACTTTGGCGTCCGCTCGGACTTCTGCATCGGTGAATTCCCGCCCATAAAGAATTTGTCCTCCAGTGGTGGCAAAGTAGCCAGCCATGATGGGAATGATCGTGGCGCCTGTTCCCTGCACCGAAGGGTGACCGTCGAACGCGTACGCACCGCCCAACGAACATTTTGGACACCAGCGGCAAGAACTCACTAGAGCTGGCACTTCTCACTCCCGAGAGGTGCCGAAGACGATCGAGCGCCTCCTCGAAGTACTGTAGCCGTAGGCCAGGTTTGTCTCGGACAGTGCCATCGAGTGCGACACTCGCGGTAACGACGCCATCGGCCTTAAACCCGCGGTCGATACGAAGCTCGTGAGATACCGCGCGGACGACCGAGACTGAAGCTGTGAGTAGAACTATGGTGAGCGCCACCTGCGCTGCGACCAGCACATCTCGTAGGTTCTGCGAACTGCGCGACTCGGAAGACCCCCTGGCAGCTAACAAGTGTGCTCGCCCAACACTCAGTGCCGGGAGCAGTCCGAAAAGGACTGCACTGACCAAAGCGACGATGACCATGAAGGCGAGCACCCTAACATCGAGAATCGAGTAGACCTGGGATGGCAACGCCGCCGGTTGTACCCTGCTCGCCAACGAAGTTACCCAGACTGCGATGGTCAGCCCAAGTCCGGCCGACACCATCGCCAGCAGAAGACATTCCGTGAGTATTTGCTGAAATAGCCGCGCTCGGCTCGCGCCCACGGCCGAACGGATGGAAAGCTCCCGGCGTCGATCGGCCGTCCGCGCCAGCAGCAGATTCGCCAGATTTGCGCAGGCAATCAATAGAGTCAGAACAACTACCGCCATCAGAAGGAGTGAGATGCGTTTCACACGCCCGGCCAGTTGGTCCGCAAGAGGCATCATGACCGGTAGCCAATCAGCCCGAAACCTGCGCTGCGGCTCAAGGTGATGTACATCGGCCGCGAACGCCGCCCGAGCTTGGGTAAAACTGAGACCGGGTTTCAGACGTCCGATCGTCGCCCACCCATTGTTACCAGCCGAATACTCGGGCGACTTCCACAGAACAGTGTCGGCCGGATAGTCGAAGGCCGCTGGCATCACTCCGATAATCGTCAGCGCCTCGTCCGGATGCGGCTGCAATCCATAGACTCGGATCGTCTTGCCGAGGACTAGGTCGCTGCCGGCATACAAGTCTTGCCACAGGGAATAGCTGATCACCGCGACCGCATGATCTCCGGACTCAAATGTTCTGCCGATTGCTGGTTGCGAACCCAGTAAGGAAAAGAAATTCAACGACGTCATTGCAATGTGCGCCCGAAGCATATGTTGTGGATCGCCGGTGTTCAGGTCGCCGTCTTCAAACAGAGCGGCATCCTGAAGGTAATTCGATTTTTGGCGCCAGGCATCGAATTCGGCCTCGCTGCTATGCGGCGGAATGAAATGGGTCAAGGCGGCCAATTCGGCGGGATGCGCGAAAGGCAGGGATCGCAACAATACTGCGTTCACAACGCTGAAGACCCCCGTATTGGCGCCAATAGCCACGGAAAGCGCTACAACCGCGAGGCATATGTGCCAGGGACGTTTCGCCCAAAGCCGCAAAGCGTGCCCACTATCGCGCCCGATCTCAATTGCAAGCTGAACGGGAAGGGAAACCGCGAGGTCGAACAGCAAACGCATCCAAAGCCAAACGACCGGAGGCCGCGAAGGCGCTTCGGCGAGCTCATCGCGAAACTCCTGCTCCATCGGCTTGGCGTATTCTTCACGAAAAGCGGCGGGGTAGAGCTGCAGGAGTATCCGGTACAGCTTAAGCATGCCTGTGCCTCCCGAACGTTGCCGCCGCCATTTCTGCCAGTTGCCGCATGCGCGCTGCCTCCGCCCGCGCTGCCTGTTTACCGAGGCTCGTGATCCTGTAATAGCGTCGCCGTTCATCGTCGAGATGCGGGTCCGGTCGCTCATCTGATTCCTCGATGAATCCAAGGTCAAGCATCTTGTTGATGGATCCGTACAACACACCCGGCCCGAGTTTGAGCCTCCCGCTCGTGCGCTTTGCAATCTCGCGTTTCAACGCGTAGCCGTGACGTTCGCCTTCGCCTAGGGAAAGCAGAATGTGAAACATGGCCGCTGATAGCGGTATCATACGGTCCACAGATGACATATTAGTACAATATCAGATCTAATCAGTCGGAGCACGTAGAAGGCGCAGTACCGTCTTGTCGACGGATCGCGCGACGGCGGAAATTCTGTTATTAAAGCTGGGAACTTCCGGGAACTTCCGGGAACTTCCGGGACGGAGAGGTATGGTACGAAGTGATTTCTTAACGCATCGCGTTGGCAGCCGATAACTGAGGCTGTTTGCGCTGATGCCCCGGCCCCAACAGGCGCAAAAGCTTCGTACGCACTGGAATCAATGAGATGAGTTCGAACCTACAAACGACGGGAAAGTCGACTCGACGTGGGGCGGGCGGCGTTGTGAGGCGTACCCATTCTCCAGGAGTAGGTCGTTCATCCCTATTCCACCGGCGCGGTACCGTTACAAGGAATTTGTAACTAGACAACCAGCATCCGTTAGTCGAGCGTAGACCATTTTGCTCCATTGTCACTCTCGCGCACCAGCCTGAGTTCCTACTCCATCCGAACTGCAGACATCGGGTCGCCCGCTGCGGCACGGCGGGCGGGAATGTAGGCCGCGAGCATCGACATCGCGCTCAGAAGCACGATGGCGCACGCGAGCGATACTGCATCGCGTGACTTCACGCCGAAGAGAAGCTTCTCTGCCAGTTGGCCTACCCCTAACGCAAGCGGCACTCCGATCATCAGGCCGACTCCCAGCAGCAAAACGGCCTCCTTTAGGACAAGCTGGACCACGCGACGCCGATCGGCTCCGAGCGCCATGCGCACGCCAATCTCTTTTCTCCGCCGCGCAATCATGTAGGACATCACGCCATACAGCCCGAGCGTTGCCAGCAATGCGGCCAGGGTTCCGAATGCACCTGAAAGGATCGCCATGGCCCGCTCGCCATTCACTGAGTCTGCCAATTGCTCCGAGAACGTCTTGGTCCGCCAACTGATTGACGAACTGATCCCGGCGATTGCCGTTTTCGCGGCGTTGACAACCGGACCTGGTGATCCTGCTATCCGAAGCACCACATTCATGCCGGGTCCCGGATTCTCATCTTGCGCGACGGGGAAGAACCCAAGCGGCTTGAACTCCTCTTTTAAGTCGTAATACTTGGTGTTTCGCACCAAGCCGACAATTTGAAAAAGCGGCTCGGGCTTGCCGGCGGCTTGTTCCAGATGAAATGTGTGGCCCACTGGATTGATGCCATGGAAATACTTGCGAGCGAATTCTTCGTTGACGATCGCCACCTTCGCCGAACCCGTTCTGTCCTGATCGGTGAATTCTCGCCCCGCCAGAAGGCCGATGCCCATGGTCTTGAAGTAGCCAGGACCTGCACGGTTGAACCAGGCCTGTTTGCTGGTACCCGCCGCCGGCTCGTTTTCCGGGCCGATGCTGTTGTCCCAGCCGCTTCCGCTGACGGGGGGAAACCCACTTGCGCCGCCGAGACGACTCCCGGTATGGCCGACAGACGCTCCGTTATGTTTTCATAACGACCGAGCCGTTGAGCCTCAGGATATGACGCCTTGCTGAAATCGACCTGCACCGCAAGAATGTTCTCGGGCCGGAAACCCGCATCGGTGGTCAGCAGTTTATGGAAACTACGGACAAACAGCAGAGCGCCGACGAGCAGCAAAAGCGACAACGCCACTTGCCCTGTCACCAGTGCGCGCCGCAGTCCAAACCGTTCCTTGCTTGCGGTAGAGGAGCGCCCGCTGGCACGCATCGCTGCTGCCGGTGACATCAGGGTCGATCGCAGCGCTGGAACCAAACCAAACAATAAGCAAGTCCCTATCGCGAGGGCTGCCGTGAAAAGTAAAACGCGCCAATCCCACGAAAGCGAAAGAAACGTAGGATTATCCGGCGTCTCGAGCAGCGCGATCAATCCGCGGCTCAATGCGTAGGCGAAGAAGACGCCTAGCAACGCTCCGAGGACCGCCAAGATCAGGCTTTCGGCTAAGAGCTGCCGTACGACTCGCCCCCGCGACGCACCCATCGCCAGACGTACCGCAATTTCTGGTTCTCGCACCGTGGCGCGTGCCAGCAGTAAATTCGCCAGGTTCGCACATGCGATCAATAGAACAAGTCCGGTTATGGCCAGAAGCATGTTCAAAGAATTTTCAGAACCTTCTCGAATATCGGAGACGCCATTATTGGCATCCTTGGCAAGCAGCTTGTTGGCGAGATATCTCTTCGCCAGATCGGGCTTGTACGCCTCCGGCAGAGTCATTTGCATGAAGGTGGGCGAGAGGGCTGTCAGGTATGCGCTGGCGCTCGCGACCGTCCAGCCAGGGTTGAGTCTCCCCATGACCGAAAGCCACCAGGAATCCCGGCCCGGTATGCGGCCCTTGTTGTCTTCTGCCATCAGACGGTCTGCACAAAGTGGAATCGCCACGTCATAGCGATGGCCCACCTCCACGCCAAAAAACGATGGCGGCGTTACGCCGACCACGGAAACCGGATAGCCGTTCAGCGTCAACCGCCGCCCCAGCACGTTCGGATCGCCGCCGAATTCACGCTGCCAGAACGCATGGCTGATGACCGCCGCTGCATTGCAACTCGCGTTGTCATCCGCCGGTTCGAGTGTGCGGCCCAATTCCGCACCTACACCCAGTAGCCGGAAGAAGCTGCCGCTCACATACGCGCCTTGCGCAAAGCGGGGTTCACCTCCGCTGGTCAGATCGAAGGACGCCGCGCTCCAGGCAATCAGGTCTGAAAACGCCTTCTGCTGGGAGCGCAACGCATCCCATTGCGTGTACGTAAAATTCGCGCTCCGAGTAGACCAGTATCCTGAGCGCGCGGCATCTTTGTTCCAATCCACTACTGCTAATTGCTGAGGATCTTTCACGGGCAGTAGTTTCAACCGCACGGCGTTCACCAATTGAAAAATAGCCGAGTTTGCTCCAATTCCCAGTGCTAGGGAGAGCACCGCAACGGCGGTAAATCCGGGACTCTGTTTAAGCTGCCGGATTCCATACACGAAATCTGCGCGCAGTTGATCGATCCACGTAGCCAGGTTCATATCGCGAGTTCGTTCCTTTTGTGTGGTGTAGTTGCCCAGTAGCCGCCGGGCTGCGATCAGCGCCTCCGCTTCAGGTATGCCCTGCTCCATGAGCCGGTCTGCGCTTTCGGCCAGATGGTACGTTAATTCGGCATCTAATTCCGTGCTGAGCGCTTCCTCACGAAACACGTTCCGCCATCGCCGGTACCAGGGCATATTTCAAACCGCACTTACGAGCAGGTCAACACGCGTATCACGCCCGCCGTCAGGCGTTTCCAGCTTTCGCTCTCTTCGGCTAGTTGTTTCTTGCCCTTCGCTGTTATCGAATAGAACTTCGCCTCGCGGCCCTTGTTCGTGATCTCCCATTTCGAGGAAATCCACTGATCTTGCTCCATGCGGTGCAGTGCTGGATAAAGCGATCCTTCCTCCACCTGGAGCAACTCTTCTGAAACAGCTCGAATGTCTTCGCATAATCCATAGCCATGCAAAGGACCCCGTGTGTTCAGGGTTTTTAAGACCAACAGCGTGAGGGTTCCTTGTAATTTGTCGTTAGGGCTTTTAGGCATAGCTAGCTAGTGCACATCTAGCTAGGCTTAGCTTAGAGAAAACTCTTTCGACTGTCAACAAATATGTGGACGTTGACAATACCCTCACAAAGGAAACGCCTCGCGGACAGGAAATGGGTCCGTCCCCATTTCCTGTCCATTTCCCTCGTCATGCCTTGTTCCTGGCTAGGCAAAACAGTTCTTTCAACCACGGGCCTTCCTTTCGGCCCCACCACCAAATGATGCCAATGTTGCCGCAGTCTGTTGCTTTCTGAGAACTTCTTGTACGTTCGTCAAGAATGACGGCTGGTTGGAGAAGTCGGTGCGCCACTCATAGCGTGTTAGGGATCCATTCGCAGTGTTATAGTCCAGGGTCAGCGTGGCTTCTTTCAAGTCTTGGTTGAGACCGCTAAATAGTCCGCCGCCATCCGAGAGGTATTCGGCGCGTGCAGCGAGTGCAAGCTTTGAGTCGAACTAATAACAGGCATACCCGCCAGTGACGACCGAAGAAGCGGACGAGTGGCCTGGCGAGCTATATTTCCATAGGCGTTGAATGAAACAGTCCGCTTCTCCTTGGAGCGTCAGTTTGGGCGTTGCATGCCAAGTGTGGCATACGTATCCCTTGAAATGCGGTGGCCGACGAAGAAATCGAACGGCCACCGGTTATGAGGCGATGCAAAGGTCAACAACATCAGCCTCAGCCTGGGACTACTTCGGACCAAAGGAAGCAATCAGAGCCAAGGCAACGGTGCTCTGACCCCTGGCCACCATTAGATCGGTACCGCGGTTGAAAAAAGGCGCAGCGGAGGAATCGTGCCTGTACTCCAGGCGGCTCAGAAATCCATGGACAATCTTCATTTCGCCAGTCACGGTTACTTCGGCCAGGGACTGTGCGATGCCAGTCGCATACCCGTTGATGTCGTCGAACCACTCCAGACGGCCAGCCGCCGCGAATCGAGGCGTTATTTGGTATTTGGCAGCGCCCGCCAAGCCCGTCCATCTCTGGGTGGAAGCGCCCGGAAGTTTGTTGGTGCCGAAAAGGTACTCGGCATACAGGCTAGTCTTATCGTTCATTGTAAAGACAAAATCAGTGTCGTAGAGATTGATGTAGGCTCGAACATATCTCTGGGCTGGGAGTTGACCCGGTATCTGAAATTCCGATTGAGGCCCGGTCAGGTACGTGTTATTCCAAGCCACCTTCTTGTTGAATACGTAGTCTCCGACCAATCCGACCGTCTCGAACGAATTCTCGTTGCCAACGGAGTTCCACCCGTTCACGAGTTGGACGCCAACGGTAAGATCCTTGGTGACGGGGAGAGTGGCTCTCGCGCCGAAGTGAAAGTACGGGGCTCCGATCGAAAAAAGTAGCGAACGCGAATAGTTGAAGTTGTTGCCCGCTTCAATGACCTCAGCGCCGACGCTGGTGACGAACTTACCGAAGTCGATTTCCAGCCCATGTGTGTTAGGCGGACGAAACTCGCCATAAACCTGCTCGAGGTACTTGAAGCCCTCTGGGCCAGGTTGCGCGGCGGCAGTTTGCATGAAATCCACGGTTGTTCCGAGGCCGGCATCAATGCGGAAGCCCAACACGCCGGAGGCCTTCTCAAACGCCACCTTGCCGAAACTAAAGCGCGCCTGGTTCGCAATGTTATCGAAGTTGTAGTTCTGGTTGATGCTATTCTCCGGATGGTTGAAGTTCAAATCGCCATACACGTCGCCGTACAGGTAGATGTCAATCCCGTGCCTGGTCCAGTTGGACGGAGGCGGTGTGGCCGCCGGAGCAGCTGGTGCCGCTGCCTGGTCCGCCGGCTTGGCTGCTGTATCCGAAGCAGCCGGAGGCGCGGCCTGCGCAAATGCACACGGTGCAATGGCTAGTGCCAGTACTGCAAGTAAGTCACGGATCGCGATGGTCAAGCGTGTTACCTCCAAGGGATTTTTTGGGGAAAGGAAGCGGGGCAGCGCTTGAGTTGAATATGAAGCGCATGCCAGTCATGCTTTGTTGGGCAGGTCCGGCGAAGCATCTGGTGCGCGTGAACCCCTGGCATCCGCGTTGACGCAGGGCGGCTTGAGCGAGCCGGGTCTGGGCAACAGATTGCAAGCCAGCCGGTAGCGAACGTGACACGTCAAGCGCGCAGCCCTCGGCGACGGCCTGACCAGAACCTCACCAGCGCCGAGTTTCATACGCAATCGATAGACAACCCTCGGAGCCTTAGGCTCCCTGAAAAGCGCTACCAGGAATCGCACATTGAATGCGATGCCCGCCAAGCACGCCCCAGTCATTACCACTGCCCCGAACATAGAGCACCCTGGCGCGGATGCGGCTTCCCGAGACGCCCACCGAACCAGCCGGCTAAGAGTATTAAACGCGAAAAACCATAAGTTCCGAATAAAGAGTTCATAACCGGCACGTAAAGGTGGGGCTGCATTCCCGAACGAAAGTCTTCAGTGGCTGCCCCTTCGATCGTCGTGTTCGACGTCGAGGAGACGCTCATCGATATCAAATCGCTGGTGCCATTCTTCAGAGGATCTTCAGCGATGGGAATGTCCTCCGCGAGGGCCTCGGGGGACACTCAAAACCGGCCAACGAGGGACGTCTGAAAACCGGCCAACGGAACTGAAGCAGGACATTGACAGCGGTGGAGATAGTCTCCATCGACGTGAGCAATGTCTTGAACGAAGAAAAGCGACAGCAAGTAATCGCGCTGGGACGGCTGGGATGGCCGTTGAGGCGCATCCAAGAGGAAACCGGGATTCGCCGCGAAACGGCCGCCACGTACCTGAAGGCAGCCGGCATTGCGGTCAGGCCTCCCGGTGTCTGGGGTCGTCGCCCACCGGCACCAAGAGACGGCGAGACGTCCCTCGACTCTGGCCCGGTTTCAAAACCGGCCAACGAGGTGTCCCCCGACTCTGGCGCCGAAATGGGCCTGGCGTCGGTACCAGCGGAGGAACCAAAACCGGCCAATGAGACGCAGCAGGTGTCCCCCGACTCTGACCCGGTTTGCGTACCCATCCGGAGCCCCACGGCCAGCGCCTGCGAGCCGTACTTTGACTTCATCGATCTCTCGCTCAGCAAGGGCCGGAACGCCAAAGCCATCTACCAGGATCTGGTCGATGACTACGGCTTCACAGGCCGTTACCAGAGCGTCAAGCGTTTCGTCCGCCAGTTGCGCGGTCGCCCCGGGCCCCCTGCCTGCGCCATCATCATCACGCCTCCCGGGGAAGAAGCTCAAGTGGACTACGGCACCGGTCCGATGGTCCGCGATCCGCACAGCGGCCGGTACCGGCGTACCCGCATGTTTGTTCTCACTCTCGGCTACAGCCGGAAAGGCATTCACCTGCTCACCTTCCAATCCAGTACCCGCGTCTGGGCCGAACTGCACGAGCAGGCCTTCCGCCGACTGGGTGGCGGCACGCGCACCGTGGTCCTCGACAATCTTGGCGAGGGTGTGCTCAAACCCGATATCTACGACCCGGCGCTCAATCCGCTGTACCGCGATCTGCTCGCCCACTATGGTGCCGTCGCGCTGCCTTGCCGTGTCCGGGATCCGGATCGAAAAGGCAAAGTGGAACGTAGCGTCGGACACGCCAAGAACACTCCGCTCAAAGGTCTCCGCTTCGAGAGCCTCGCTGACGCCCAAGCGTACCTCGACCGCTGGGAGCAGAACTGGGCCGACACGCGTATCCACGGCACCACCAAGCGCCAAGTCGCCGCTATGTTTGTCGAAGAGAAGCCGACCCTCCTCCCACTGCCCCTGGAGCCCTTCCGCCATTATCAGTTCGGCGACCGCAGGGTCAACCTCGACGGCTGTGTCGAAGTCGATGCCGCCTACTACAGCGCGCCGCCGGGTTGGATAGGCCGCAGCGTCAAGGTGCAGTGGGATGGCCGCTCCGTACGAGTGCTCGATCCTCGCAGCGGGCAACTGCTACGCGAGCATCTGCGCCAACAGCGCGGCGATTATCGCATCCCGGACGAAGACCGCCCCGCGCACACACCCCGTACCACTCAGCAACTGCTGGCCCGCTGCGCCAGGATCGGCACGCACGCCGGTACGCTGGCCGAGCATATGTACCGGGAGCAGGGCGTGACCGCAATCCGTCGCATTCAAGGGCTGCTCGGTTTAGCCCGGAAACACGGTGCAGTGCTCACCGATGACGGCTGCGCCGCGGCTTTGGAAATCGGCCTCCCCGCCAACCCTTATCGCTTCGTCAGACGCTGGCTCGAACGCCGGCCCCAACTCACGTTGCGCCAGGTGGATCCCATCATCCGCCAGCTCACCTTGTATCGCGACCTCATTGACGGAAAGACTCAGGAGAACAACCCAGAATGAACCTCATCGAACTGCAGCGCTCGCTGCGCCAACTCCGCCTCGGCGGCATTGCCGCCGTGCTTGAAACCCGCCTCCGCCAGGCGCAAGCCGAACCGATGGCGCCTATCGATCTACTCGCGACGTTGGTGTCGGACGAACTCGAACGTCGCTCCGATCGCCTGCTCGAACGCCGGCGCAAACACGCCGGCTTCCGCGATCCAAACAAGACGCTCGACAACTTCGACTTCACCTTTAACCCCAAGATGAACCGCAGTCTCATCTTCGACCTTGCGACCGGCGCCTTCATCCAGCGGCGAGAGGACGCGCTCTTCCTCGGGCCAGGTGGCACGGGTAAGAGCCACTTGGCCCAGGCCATCGGCCAAGCGGCCATCCAGCAGGGTTACAAGGTCCTCTATCGAGAGACCCACATTTTGCTGGAAGAGTTAGCTGACGCCTCCATCGATGGCACGCGCAAGCAGTACATGGAAACCGTCTCGACCGTTGCGCTGCTGATCATCGATGATTTTGGAATGCGCAAGCTCCCACCTTCGGCCAGCGAGGATCTCTTGGAAATCGTCATGCGTCGGTACGAACGCTGCAGCATTCTGCTCGCATCCAACAGGCCAGTGGATGACTGGGGAAAGTTGCTGGGCGACACTGCTGCGGTGGGCTCCATGCTCGATCGGCTTCTCCATCACGGACATGTGCTCAAGTGCGGCCCACGGAGCTGGCGCACTAAAGGTACAGCAGGGGGCAGCCAATGAGTTTGCCGACGGGCTTCCGAAAGACTACCGCAACATCCGCGACGATATGAGCTGCACATTTCGCGAGTATCGTTCCAACAGGTCCTTTGCTGGCCCCAATATGACCGAGGCGCGCACTGAGTGGTCCACATCCACTACACCGCCTGTCGTGCCGGTGTGTCGCGACAGCCGCGCCACCGCTGAGGAGCATTGTTTTCGTGGGGACTCTGTCCCCACACCCCTGGGATTTACCGCTTTTCGAGCCAGAATGGCTCATCGCGCACGCTCATTTTGGGACGGCTGGCGCCGTCCCGCCATTCCGGTGCCTGAGTCGGAGCTCCGGTCGCTTCCCAGCGTTGCCGCATCCTCCGTCCAGTTAGAGACATCATAGGGTCCTTGCCCAAAAACCGAGAAGAAAGATTTGCCCCAAAGTGTCCCGCCGGAGTATAAATATAACTGTCCTGCCTGATTCGTTGGCCGCTTTTGAGGTGTCCCTCATTGGCCGGTTTTCAAGTGTCCCCCGAGGCGAGGGTTCGCGACGTGGGTAGGAAGGATGGCGCAGTGGGGCACCTGCATTCTAGCGTTAAAGAGAAAAGCTCTGTGGCTTGTGGAACTTCGGGGGCGGAGAGTGGCGTGCTGGATTTCTGGCAAGAATAGCCTTTCTCGCCTTCCAGGCTCCACTTGCAAATTAGGAACGATATACGGCGTTATCGTCTGCGATCCAATTGATCTGAACGCAACCGATTACCGGACACAACCGGTTTAAAACCGGATATTTTCGGAAACTGGCGATCAGTTTTCTGCCTTCGAGCCTCCAGCGAGGGATCCAAAGGCGGGAAGGAAAGAGCGCGATTCCGTCAGCGGCGCTTCCGCGCTGATGGACGGCGCGCGGCTTTGCGCGTCACAAACTTATAGGCCATGCCGAGCAAGTCTCGCAGTGCATCGGGCTTCACACGAGATAAACGAACCAGCACGGCGCTGTATCCGACGTAGTGATCTGTCAAATAGTAAACCACGGGATCCGTATCGATCAACTCCGCGCGGTCATCGAAATCCACACGAACGAGGATCGATGCGGGTTCGGCCGAGCGATTAGCCGGGACACACGCCAGGAGTTTTCCATCGACCTTCAACGCCGGAAACCCATGTGCCGTGCTCTCCTGCACTCCGGGCAGCATGAGTGCGATATCCCGCACGGTGTCAAAAGTGATCGTGCTTCTGGGCATTGGTCAACACCATTCTTAACAACGATCCTGGAGTCCGTGAAGACCGAGATACGACGTTCGGCCAGCTCGTGCGGATGACGACACTTCACCATATCGTTGATGGCTCTAACAACCAAGGGGGATACGGAAGCTCGTCCCAATTAGCGATTCGCCGCCAGAGTTATACTCGCAACGGGCTCGTACGGCAGTCCGGTCAGTTTAATGTCCTGCTGAGCCGGGTGGATCCAAGCACGGGGGGGTAACGCACGATGAAGACCTTGATGATGCTTTTCGCAATGTTCGCCATGACTCTGTCAGCTGCCGACATCACCGGGACGTGGAACGCCGTCGGGAAGGATACGAAACAGACATTCAAGCGAACGTTCGTCTTCAAGCAAGACGGCACAAAACTCACTGGCAAGACCACAAGTAAACAGTGGGGCACGTCTAAAATCGAAGACGGAAAGATCGAGGGCGACGCTTTCTCCTTCACTATCACTTTGATATTAGACGTCGGCGACCTAAAGGTATCCTTTACAGGCAAGGTGGATGGAGATGTTATCAAGATGACCGCCGAGGCTAATGGCAAGACGCTTGACTTTACCGCGCAGAGGGCACCTTAGTAGCCTCCTAACACGATCAAGAACAGGCTGCCCTCGGACCAAGCATCAGCCGATATCGCATAACGCCTCACGTTAGATTTGATTGCCATGCCGACAGGGGCGGTGGATGCCGCTCACAGCCCTTCCGGGCGGAGTGCACCGAGACCTCTCACTGGAGCACATTTGAATAGCTTCGGCGTTCAAAGCTGCGATGTCTGGCACCGGGAGTATGCTGAGGGTTCACTTGGCCCTTTGGAGCGTTGAGAGGAAGGACTGAAATCATGGAGACACCCAATTTCGTTGATGTCACGGAACAGAAGCGGCTTAACGAAGCCCGCGAGGCGGGAATTCCGTGGAAAAAATGGGGACCTTACCTCAGCGAGAGGCAGTGGGGCACCGTTCGCGAAGACTACAGCGACGACGGCAACGCGTGGGGCTACTTCTCCCACGACCAATCCCGCTCACGCGCCTACCGTTGGGGCGAGGACGGCATGGGCGGCATCAGTGACGAAAAGCAGCGGCTGTGCTTTGCTATCGCTTTGTGGAATGAGCGTGACCCCATCCTGAAGGAACGGATGTTCGGGTTGACCAACAGCGAAGGCAACCACGGCGAGGACGTGAAGGAGTACTACTTCTACATCGACAGCACGCCCACGCACTCCTACATGAAGTACCTGTACAAGTATCCGCAGCGGGAGTTCCCCTACGGCGACCTGTTGGAAAAGAATAGAAGGTCGCGGGAGGAATTTGAATACGAATTGCTCGATACCGGCATATTCGACGACGACCGCTACTTCGACGTGTTCGTGGAATACGCCAAGGATGGTCCGGAAGACGTGCTGGTCCGGATCACGGTTCACAATCGCGGGCCGGAGACGGCTCGCCTTCGACTGCTTCCCACGTTGTGGTTCCGCAACACATGGTCATGGGGCGAGGACGATACTAAACCTTCAATGCGCCAGGCAGAGCCGGGAGTCGTAGCGGCCTCACATCAGGAACTGGGCGAGTACTGGCTGGCATGCGATGGAGCACCTGAGCTGCTCTTCACTGAGAATGAGAGCAATGCCGGCCTTCTCTGGGGCCAGCCCAACCCGTCTCCTTATGTAAAGGACGCGTTCCATAACTACGTGATCTCGGGAACGCCCGAGGCCGTGAATGCGGCCCATGTAGGAACCAAGGCCGCGGCTCACTACCAGCTTGAAGTGCCGGGCGGCGGCAGCCAAGCCGTGCGCTTGCGGCTCAGTTCCACTACCGCCGCGGACGCGTTCAGCAGCTTCGAGGGCATTTTCGAAACTCGCATTGCCGAAGCGGACGAATTCTATCAACGGATCACCCCGCAATCGCTGACGGAAGATCAGCGCCGCGTGCACCGCCAGGCGTTGGCAGGCATGTTATGGGGAAAGCAGTTTTACTACTTCGACCTGGAAAAGTGGCTCGAAGAGCATCAAAGCCACCCACTGGCAAAATCCGCAAAGCAGGGTGTGCGCAACACCGAATGGTTCCACATGCTCAACGCGGACATCATTTCGATGCCCGACAAATGGGAATATCCTTGGTACGCAGCCTGGGATCTTGCCTTTCACGCCGTCGCGCTCTCGACGGTGGATTTCGATTTCGCCAAGGAGCAGCTTCTGCTCATGTTGCGCAATCTCTATTTCCACCCCAACGGGCAGATTCCTGCCTATGAGTGGAATTTCAGCGACGTCAATCCGCCCGTCCACGCCTGGGCTACGTTGTGGCTCTACAAGTACGAGCGGACCCTCGGCCGGGCCGACCCTCGTTTCCTCGAACGGTCGTTCCAGGGCCTGATGCTGAATTTTAATTGGTGGGTCAATCGCAAAGATCCTTCCGGTCGCAATGTCTTTGCCGGAGGCTTTCTCGGTCTGGATAACATCGGCGTGTTCGACCGAAGCGCTGAACTGCCCACCGGCGGATCTCTGGAACAGGCCGACGGCACCGCCTGGATGGCATTTTACTGCCAATGCATGCTAGAGATGGCTCTGATCCTGTGCGATTACGACCCGATGTACGAAGAGATGGCATTCAAATTCATCCAGCAGTTTGCGTGGATCTCATATGCCATGGACCGCATCGGGGAGAACCACGACGACATGTGGGACCCGCAGGACGGCTTCTATTATGACGTCCTGAGGCTGCCCGGCGGGCACGCGATGCGTCTAAAGGTGCGCTCGCTGGTGGGACTCTTACCATTGTGCGCGGCCACCGTCTTTGAGGCCGATGCTGTCGCTTGCCATCCGAAGCTAAAGGAGATGGTCGATCTGTTCCGAAAACGCCATCCGGAGCTCGTGTCTCAAGTGGCTCCGACCGCAGAAGGGTTCATCGGATACAAGGGACGCCGGCTGCTGTCCATCCTGAGCCAGAAGAAGTTGGTGCGGGTGCTGGGCTACATGCTTGACGAGAACGAGTTTCTGGGACCACATGGTATTCGTTCTCTCTCCCGGCATCACCTCGATCACCCGTTCACGTTCTTGGTAGGTAACGAGGAGTTCAAGGTGCAATATCTGCCGGCCGAGTCAAATACGGGGATGTTCGGCGGGAATTCCAACTGGCGAGGCCCGGTGTGGATGCCGGTCAACGCGCTGATCCTCCGGTCTCTGATGAATCTGTATCAGTTTTATGGTGACGAATTTAAGGTGGAATGCCCTACCGGCTCCGGCCAGCCCATGACGCTGTTCGAAGTATCGCAGGAACTTGTGCGGCGTCTTACTGGCACCTTCTTACGCGACGCCAACGGGAAGCGACCCGTCTTCGGCGGGGCGGCCAAGTTCCAAAACGATCCCCACTGGCGCGACCTCATTCTTTTCTACGAGTACTTCCATGGCGATAATGGAGCGGGCCTCGGCGCCAGCCATCAGACCGGTTGGACCGGCATGGTGGCCCCCCTAATCGACATCTTCGGCCGTCTTGAAGCCAAAACCTCTCTGGAGACCGAACGGGGCCGACTTACCGACCGTCTCGCCAGAGAACAGGTAGGCGGAGAATAGCCTCGCGGATACAGGCCTTCGTCGCTGTTGCCCCTGAACGCCGCTGAACCCATAGGCAAGAAAAAAGGAGAGACGATGAAAACATACGTGCGGATCGCAGTAGCAGCCTCACTGCTGGCTGGATTGTCGGTTGCCCAAGTCGGGAAACCCCCGGCGGCCAAGATCCAGGAAACCACCAATGTCATCAACGACTGCGTAAAGCGATGCACCTCATTCAAGCGGAGTGTCAGGCTCAAGGCGAAGGGTAGCGCTCCCAACCTTCAGCAGAACGCTGATCAGCTCGAACAGGCAATGAATAAGGTGGGCGATTCCTGGAATCGAGACCACGACCCGCAAAAGACACGGGCCTTTGTCACGGCAGCGATATCGTTTGGCCAGACGATCAATCGCTATATGACCACCTTCAAAGGTGATGCCGATTTAGGAACCCAGTGGGTGGCCGTGCGCGCCGAACTGAATCGCTTGTCGCAGACCTTCGGCTTACCGCCGATCCGCTGGTGATGCTTAGACCGAAAGCCAGCCCTCGGTTCTGAGGAAGAAGGAAACTCACGTTGAACGGTATCCCACCGGTCAAACATTGGCTTCGCGGATTTGAAGCCGCGTGGCTACGGGCCGACGGTGCTGGTTGGCTTCAAATCGCGGTCGTGCTGGTTGCCGTTGCCGGACTATTTAGGCGGGATGCTCTCGAGCGCCTTTGGAAGTTCAACAACGGCGAATTCGTTGTGGCCATAGCAGCGATCATCGGTTTCGGACAATCAAACTGTGGTCGATTTGTTAACGGACCGTGGTTTTTAGACCCGGTTCAGCGGCGTCGGCCGATGTGACTTTGCGTGCATAAAGTCCGATGCCAGGCATTGCGCTTAGCCCGTGGGCAAATATGCTGAGCAACACTGTCGCCATTAACGCGTAACGGATCGTCAGTTCACCCGGAAGCCTCGTTTCCTGCTCCAGATAGACCAGGCCGAGAACAATCGAAGCTAGCCCACGGGGACCAAACCATCCCATGAATACGACGCTGGCGGCGCTGAGGTGCGAGCCAATGAGAGCGATCGCCACCGGCAACATCCGCACCACCGTCAGGCTGAGCAGCGCATAGAGCCACGAGGCCATCCCGAAGTGAGGCCAGTCCCGCACCGCAGCCATGCCAAACAGGAAGAACACACCGAGGTTCAGCATTTGCCCCCAATCTTCCGCAAATTCGACAGTGTGCTTGCCCGCATCCTTGAACCCCGCTTGCACCGAAAGGCCCGCGACAAAGGAGGCGATGAACATGCTGGCGCCGACCTCTTCGGACACCAGCAGGCAGAGCAGCGGGAGAGTGACCACACCGATTTGCTGGAACGACTCCGCGATCCACTCCTTGCGGCGAGCAACGCTCAATAACCATCCGCCGGCGAGGCCAATTACCAAGCCGACGAGCATGCCCAAACCAAGCTGTTCCCCAATGAATTGCCCCAGGCTCGCCGCGCCACCTTCGATCTTGGCAGCGGCAATGGCCATGAAGAAGAGAAGAAACGGCACGGAAAGGCCGTCGTTGAGTCCGGCTTCCACGTTAAGCGCCTGGCGAATACGCATGGGAACGCGCGGGCTGTTCACGATGACCTGTCCAAGGCCGGCGTCGGTCGGCGCGAGAATGGCGCTCAATATCCCCGCTTCCCAAATAGAGAGCTGCGGAAACACCAGCCGTGCAGCCACCGCGCCAAGAATTATCGTCAATAACATTCCAACGCTGAGCAGACGGGCGGGCAGATTCCGGATGTTTCGCAAAACATTGAGGTCAGTGCGACTGGCATCGGTGAAGAGCAGCATCACCAGTCCGACTTCGGCCACCCGGAGCGCGACGTTCGAAGTGAGCCCGGCATCCAGGATTCCCTGCAACGAGGGAAACATCAGCATGCCCGCCGCCGTGAACACGATGGGCGCAGTGACAATCGTCCGCTCCAGCCGCCGCGACAATAGACTGTACAGGAAAAGAAGCAATACGAACACGGCTAGGGGAATCATTGCGGGCCGCCTGTGCGAAATGTGGTTGCGCGGCTAACGGTCGTACGAGAGTCTCTAAACCTTAACCGCCAGGTCACAGGGACTTCGAGATCAGATTGCAGTACCGCGAACGAATCAATCCAGTCCATACTGTCGATGTGATTGTACGCCTTGGTGCCACCAGCCACAAGAACGCTTGAGCGCGAGCTCGCACTACACACAGAAATGCGCCATGTCTTCGCAAGCTAGACATCGGCCGACGCAGGCCTCCTTGGTGAACCCGACGTCGGAGTGAGGATACGATGCTGCTGGGAAGCCCACGGAAAGTCGCCATTCACCTCCGAAATGTCGGAGCAGTCTGGTGGGTCAGCTTTTCATTGTCTATAGTGGCCGCGTTTTGGAGCCAACGCCGATTGGCTCGTCTGACGTGGGTGCGCCGAGCAACGAATCTGCGCCGCAAGGCGCACTACGACTTGACCAAGGATCTCTGGCGTTCGAAACCTCTGTGTGCCCTTGCGTCTTCAATCCCATAAAAAAGAAAGAGCTTGCCCAATATGGGTGCGCAGATGTGGAACCGTGCCATCTGACGCGATAGCGACCAGGCGCAGCAAAGAAGTTTTCAGCTCATCTCGAAGTAAGTCGTTTCCCAAGTCTGTTGCTCTTAGACTCATCGAGGCCTTAAACTCTCAGCCCCCACGAATGGCTGCAAACATGCTTGCTAGTGGTTACCTCCAGTTCCTGTTCTTGCTCGCTCCGAACGGCCCGCTGAACTTGCCTCCAAGGTCGCGGCGGTACTTGAAATTCTCTGAGGCGATATTTATGCAGATACTGTTAGCATTCAGCATCGCGGCGGGCCTCCTCGGTGGCGAGTCGGCGGCTCTCGTGATTCCGGTACCGGCCAAGGACGCTGCAACTCGTGCCAGGAATGTGCCGACCACGACCACGCGTGCCGTCGCACCGATGCCATCTGAAGCTTTTTTCGGTGGGAAGTGGAGGCCCTGCAAGACGGCGCTGAACTGATGACTCTGATCGCGAAAGTGGACCATACAGTGCCGTCCGGCGAGGGCCGAAAGCTCGAGCACTCCAAAGCTGTGATTCTGGATGATGCTGTGCCGGTCCTCGCTGTACTTCGAGATTCGCTTGGCGACCAGGATCCGAAAAATGACCGGCTCCTAACCATCTGGTTGTTTACTGACCCCCGACCAACCACAAGGCGGAGGATCCAGTCTGCCGTTCCGTTTTACTACCGTAGAAGCGACGATGTGAACGCACCCGCGAAGGCGCGGCTGACCAAACTTTCTGATCTCACTCAGCCGGAGAACCACGTGACGTCGTCCGTGGGCCACGATCTCCTCCAGTGGCTGGTTTTTGATGGCCTTTCCACCCCAGTTCGCGCGTAGTCCCGCACCTATCGTACGAACGAGATTGATGCGCGCCGGCTCTACCTGGAAGAAGCAATCACATTCCTTCGTCGAGCCCGTGACTCCGGTGCCCCAAGTCCACTGACTAGCGCCGAGATGAATCGCCTGATCGGCCGGCTTTACCTCAGCAAGCAGAGCTTCGGCGGTCTGACGGGCGACCGAAGGCTGGAAGAAGTGGCGGAACATGACGATCTGACGCGAAAGCTCGCGCAGGGGCAGAACTGGGAAATTCTCCGTCAGGCGGCTGAGAAAACTGGATTGATCTTTGAGCCAATTCAAGTGGCAGGGATTTCCGGCGAATTTGCCTTGTCGTGGAAAGCGATAGACGTTCCTGGATCAGCGCACCTTCCTGCCGCGGACAGCCCGGCAACCGCCTCCATTTTTAAGCTCTTGAGCATCTCGAACCCGGCCAAGGCCGGGTCAATGAGGCATGCCAGTGGTTATCAGGAGCTTCGGTCGTTCAGCGCCGATGGGGCGCTGTTGCCTTTAGGTGAGACCGGGGAAAGCGAGCATCGTTTAACACCGTTGGCACTGTACAGCCTTGACTACGACCGCGTCCCATTGTTGCTTATTGACTTCGAGGACCCAACTCGCGCAAAACGCCGTGAAATCTCGCAGCGAGCCGTGAAGGACGTGGTCCATGGGGTATTGGGCCTGTCTTTGATGACGAACTGGTATTACTTCGCGGGAAACGCCGTGTTCGAGTTCATTCAGAGCCGACACGGAAGCGCCCTCGACCAGGGGAGCCGACTCGATTGCTACGCTCGACTGCGGGCAGCGCTGATGCTAGATCACGACTTGGATGGCGACTTCCGTGCTTACTTGTGCGAGCGGCTCAGCCGAATGTCCACCAATCCACTGGAAGTTGCTCCCGCTTGGGAATTGGAACTTGCCGGTCTGAACTACCAGCAGCTGAAAACAAACCTCGCGAAACCATCGTTCCGCGAATCGCTCGATCGTCAAAGGCGGGCGGAAATGGCTGAGGATAAGGAGACGGGTGGGCAGCGCTTGAGCGCCTCCATGGAACATGCCGTGACCCTGGGTCTTTATACGAAGCGCGTGTCCGAAAGCCAGTTCAGTTTGACCGCACTGGACCAGGAACGCCGGATCAAGGCGAGCTTGTCCATTCTCGAAACAGCGACGCAAAACTCAACTGACCCCGAGGTTGTATACGGAAACGCCATCATCGCGAACGCTCTCGCAGAATTGACCAATTTAATGGATGCAAACTCACCTCCGGCCGATCGCCGGCGAACTAAGGACGTGTTAGCGAAACTAACGGCCAGCTCAAAGGACCGGGATGTCCTGGCGCGGTCGGCACAGCTCGATGAAGCAGTGGGAAGTATCCACACCGGGAAACGGTCGGATGAAATGACGGCAGTCCGCAAGATCCCTCCTATTTCAGCAGGTCTCGATCTAAACGCACTACCCGGCACAAGAAAGCAGCCCAAAAGACCTGAGAACCATCAAGCGTGGGAGCCCGTCGCGTCTCAAGCGTCCAGGTAACGCTTGCGGCTCGAGGGGTATCTGCGCGACGAAGCGGCCATGCACCCATTCCAGAACGGCACGAATGCTGTCAGAAGCTGGAAACCCCAATTTAGGGGGAATTTGCTAACCATTACTCAGCTGCGTTCTTGTGCCTCGATTGATAGATGTGGCTCGTGACAGCGAACAGGTAACCCGCGGACAAGCCGCACATCAGGATGCCCATCAAGCCTTCGATCGGTCCAAGTATCCGCCAGGGTTTAGCCAGCACGACATCGCCGTAGCCGATGGTCGTGTAGGTAACTCCGGAAAAGTAAAACGCCGTTTCGGCATCGGGCACGCAACCGCTCCATAGGTAGAACATGCCCCAGACTAAAACCTCCGCCAGATGGATCAGAATCAGCCACCACATCATGCGCAGCAGTAACTGTGCGATGAGCCAGACACGCGTTGGCGGTAACGCGTGCAACGTCATCAAGCCCCGCAGTAGCACGGCGATCCCGGCAACATGCACGAGCACTGTGATTGCCATCAGAACACACGCGCTCAGTATTGTTGAAAGCATTAGCGGTCCCCCGGTTGAATTTCGCATCCATCCGTCCTCAGCCGGTGACCATCCGCTCCGGCGCTCACTGGGTAGTGAGAGCGCCAGGCACCATGGGTGGCAGCCCCGATTGTCTTGGCGATGGTGGCTGCAGCCGGATACGGACGCAGCTCGGAAATAGAGCTACTTCAAAGTATAAGAGCGTTGCATAGGCACAACAGACCATGCATGGCATCGCGCCGGAACGACGACTGGTCTGAATAAGCAGGAATGTCTTCGGCGCGCAATCCAGTTCAAGTTCAATATTCGTCGACCTTTGGCTAGTGAAGGCGCACCACGTGTCCAAGACTCTAACCCAACCTTCGCAGTTGCGATGAGTTTTCTAGTAAGAGCAAGCGGATCGCCGAGCTAAGTCCATCCGGGTCAATCCAACATTTCCGAGAGAGCTTGTAGTGGAGACCTACCCTCTAGGCAGAGGGGCAGGAATCTGGCATGCTGCCAGTGAACATGTTTCTGCGGAGCAACAAGCGGATCAAGGATGGGAAGGAACATCGCTACTACACGGTGGTGGAAAGCCGGCGTCTGAGAGGCGGGAAAGTTGCTCAGCGGCAGGTGCTGTACCTGGGCGAAATCAACGACAGCCAGCAAGCGGGATGGCGCAAGACGCTGGAGGTGTTCGATGAGCAGCAACATCGATTCACGCCGCTGAGTCTGTTTGCTGAGGATCGACTGGTACCGGCGGACGCGATCGACAGCGTGCAGGTAAAGCTCAGCCAGATGAAGTTGGAGCGAGCACGCCCGTATGGCAACTGCTGGTTGGGATGCGAGTTGTGGCAGCAGTTGCAATTGGATGGGTTCTGGACGGAGAAGTTGCCGAAGGGACGGGGAAGCGTAGCCTGGGCGAAGGTGCTGGAATTGCTGGTGGTGAACCGGCTGATTGATCCGGGCAGTGAGTTTCGGGTACACCGGCAGTGGTTCGATCAAAGTGCGATGGACGTCTTGCTGGGCCAGGATTTTGCGGTGGCGGAAAAAGACCGGCTGTACCGCTGTCTGGATCGAGTGCTGGAACATAAGCAAGATCTGTTTGTGCATTTGCAGCAACGCTGGAAAGATCTGTTCGAGGCGCCGTTCGATGTGCTGCTGTACGACCTGACCAGCACGTATGTGGAGGGGGAAGCCGAGCAAAATCCCAAAGCCCAATATGGATACAGCCGGGACGGGCGGCCGGACTGCAAGCAGGTGGTCATCGCGCTGGTGATGACGCCTGCCGGACTTCCGCTGGCCTATGAAGTCATGGACGGCAACACCTCGGACAAGACCACGCTGCGGGGTTTTCTGGACAAAATCGAAACCCAGTATGGGACGGCGCGGCGGGTCTGGCTGATGGATCGCGGCATCCCGACCGAGGCTCTTTTGACGGAGATGCGGACCGCGCGGCAAGCAACGTTCTACCTGGTGGGAACGTCGCGGGCGAAGGTGAAGCAGTATGAGAAGAAGTGGCTGGAGTTGCCGTGGCGGAAAGTGCGCGGGTCGGTGGAAGTGAAACTGTTCGCGCAAGACGGCGAGTTGTATGTACTTTCAAAAAGCGAAGGGCGTCAAGCCAAAGAGATTGCGATTCGGCGCAAGAAACTGGCCCGGTTGCTGCGGAAGCTACGCGCGATGCGGCGGAGTGGCCCGAAGCGGGATCAGTTACTGATGCGCGTGGGCGCCGCCAAAACGGATGTGGGCCGGGCTTTCGGATTCGTGAAGATCACCCTGCCTCAGGCGGGCGAAGCGGTAACGCGGGAGACCTTCACGTTTCAACTCGATAAGGCCAAGCTCAAAGAGGCGGAGTTGCGCGATGGCCACTATCTGCTGCGCACCAATTTGGTGGCCGGAGATCCCGCGGAGCTGTGGGACCACTACATGCAGTTGACGCAAATCGAAGCGGCTTTCAAATGTTTGAAGAGCGATCTGGGCATTCGCCCGATCCACCATCAACTGGAACATCGGGTGGAAGCGCACATCCTGGTTGCCTTTTTGGCCTACTGTCTCACGGTGACGCTGAAGCACAGGCTCACGCCGCATGCTCCCGGGCTGACGCCCCGAGCGGTGTTGGAGAAACTGGCCGCGATTCAGATGCTGGATGTGTCGTTTCCCACCACCGATGGCCGCCGGTTGATCATGCCGCGTTACACCGAGCCCAACCCCGAGCAGGCGCTTCTCCTCCATCAATTGAAGCTCGTCCTACCGCAGCAACCGCCTCCGCGCATCACCGCTGCCGCCTCGTCCGCTTCTTTCCCCCAACTCAAAATGTAGTGGAGACCTTTGAAGTGTCCCTGCTGAAAACAAAGGGCATTCCCCCTTCACGTCGGCCCAACTGCGAAGGTTGGGCTAAGGCTTGATGTAAGCCTCCCCCGACATTTCGGAGAAGCCACGAAATATCGGACGCGAGTCTCGATCACCAATTTCGCAGACATCCGAAACTTGTTTCTTCTGAGTGCGTTGGAAAGACGTCGTGTCTCGTACAACGTGGCGATCAGCATGCATAAACAGGTAACAGGAACCGGCTCCGTCGGATGGCAAGTGTTTCGGCGGCAAGAACAAGCGCTGGTCAGATTTAACACAGAGGGATTGACGAGGCTGGTTTATGAGCAAAAGGTCGAAAGGTCACGATGAACAAGAACCGAAGGCCAAAGGCAAGCAGAAGTCGGGGGAGCACGCAGAGCCGGAGTTGCAGGCCGACGGTAAGCAGAAGTTGAAGAACAAGGAATACACGAAGGAGTTGCTCAAGCTTCAAGAGAAGCTCTGCATGCTTCAGGAGTGGGTGAAGGTCTCGGGACACCGCGTCGTCATCATCTTCGAAGGGCGGGATGCTGCCGGCAAGGGCGGGACGATCAAGGCGCTCACAGAAAAAGTCAGTCCGCGCGTTTTCCGCTTGGTCGCCTTGCCCGCCCCGTCCGACCGCGAGAAAGGCGAATTGTACATGCAGCGATACAACGCGCATCTCCCGACCAAGGGTGAGATTGTGGTGTTCGACAGAAGTTGGTACAACCGGGCCGGCGTCGAGTACGTGATGGGCTTCTGCACTCCCGAAGAGCACGATCGCTTCCTCGAGCACATCCCCTTGGTGGAGAAATACATCGTGGAGGGGGGCGTCCAACTCATCAAAATCTGGCTCGAGTCTAGTGACGAGGAGCAGAAGCGCCGGTTCCAAGCGCGTATCGATGATCCGGTCCGTCAGTGGAAGCTCAGCCCCATGGATCTGCAGTCTCGCGCGCGTTGGTTCCGATACTCACACGCCCGCGACGTGATGCTCAACGCAACAGACATCGGTTATGCGCCGTGGTACATCCTGCGTTCTGATGACAAGAAGCGCGCGCGCTTGAACTGTCTCAACCACATTCTTAACCTGATCCCGTTCGAGAAGGTGCCGCACGAGAAGGTAAAGATGGTGAAACGCTCCATGAAAGGCGCGTACGATGACCACGCATCCCTCGCGGGTAAGAGGTTTGTGGAGGAGAAGTACTGACCAATGAGAACGGCGTTCCATCGATGGTTGTGGTTGGTGATCGCATTACCCGCCAGTGCCCTCTTGGCCACAGAGTCGGAGGGCCTGCCGCAGTACGCCGTAAAAATCGACCGCTTGGGTAGCTTTGTCACCAATTCACTGATCGTGAGTTGGATTGTCGCCATCGGCTTGCTCATCTTCGCCAGAGCCGCGACGCGGAACATGAAAGGTGTCCCCGGCGGCGCGCAGAACCTCCTGGAATGGCTGGTCGAAAGTCTGTACGGCTTCTTGGAAAGCATCATCGGACCGGAGCTGGTGAAGCGGACGTTTTGGTTTCTCGCGACGATCTTCATTTTTATTTTGTCGGCAAATTGGTTGGGCCTCATCCCTGGGGTTGGGACGATCGGGTGGGGTCAGCAGACACCCCAGGGGTTCGTCATTGACCAACCGCTGTTCCGCGGCGCGAACGCCGATCTGAACCTGACGTTTGCCATGTCCCTTATCTTTTTCGCTTGTTGGATCTTTTGGGCGTTGCGAGAACTTGGTCCGATCGGATTTCTAAAAGAACAGTTCGGACCGAAGGGCGACACAACCGGGTTTCTGAGAATTCTAATGATCGTCGTGTTTTTCGCGTCCGGCTGCCTGGAACTCGTCTCCATCCTGTTTCGGCCGATCTCCCTGAGTTTTCGCCTTTACGGCAACGTCTTTGCCGGCGAGACCATGTTGGATACCATGGCCCGGCTGAAACCGGGGTTCGGCTGGTTGCTGCCCATTCCTTTCTACTTCATGGAGTTGTTGGTGGGCTTGGTGCAGGCGCTGGTTTTCATGTTGTTGTGCGCTGTGTTCACGCTGCTGGTCTGTCAGCACGAGGAAGCGGCACCGGTGGCAGAAGTACAGACTGAACAGTGAGTTTCGCCGGCTTGACCGTGTCCAATCGCGGAAGCCGGAGGGAAAGCAAAGAAAGGTACAAAGTATGGTGGCACTCTTATTGGCAGCGGAATTAGGCGGCAACCTCACCGTGGGTTTGGCCGCGTTGGGCGCAGCGATCGGCGTGGGATTGATCGGCGGGAGGGCATCAGATGCGGTAGGACGTAATCCCGGCGCGTCCACGAAGATTATGGTCCAGGCGATTCTGGCGATCGCCTTTGCCGAAGCGATCGTGTTCTACGCCTTGTTCCTGGTGAAATAGCAACTCCCGGGAGGGCGTAAACCGTGATTGCACTAATTCTTATGGCCGCCGACGCGAGCGAAGGCCAGGCCGCTCATATCGCCCGGACCTTTGGCGTGGACTGGCCGCATTTGGTTGCGCAGATCATCAGCTTCTCCATCCTGTGTGCCGTCCTCTACCACTTCGCTTACAAGCGCATCCTCGCGATGCTGGAACTCCGGCGTGAACAGATCAAGCAAGGTATTGCCAACGCTGAGAAGATCAAAGCAGAGCTGGATAAGACCGAAAGCCAACGCCAGGAAGTGCTGGCGCAGGCACACACCCAAGGCGCCCAATTCATCGAAGACGCCCGGGCTGCGGCGGCCCGCGTCCAACAACAGGAAACCGCAAAGGCCATTGCTGCCGCCGAACAGATTATGGCCAAGGCGCGCGAAGCGGCCGCGCAGGATCACGACCGAATGCTCGCCGAACTCAAACGCGAGGTCGGAAACTTGGTGGTCCAGGCCACGACTACAGTCACCGGCAAGATTCTGACTGAGGAAGATCAGCGTCGTCTGGCCGAGGAAACTTCCAAACAGATTATGGCGTAACGATGAAGATCACCAAACATGCGAAACGCGAAGCCAAACAACTCTACCGCCTTTGTCTGGTGAATGGCTTGCTCGATGAGAGCCGTGTCCGGCAAGTCGTTGCAGGCGTCGTCGCTACTGCTGAACGGGATTGCCCGCCCATCCTCACGCACTTTCTGCGGCTGCTGAAAATCGACTATGCCCTGCACACGGCGACGGTCGAAAGCGCGACCCCGTTACCGGCCGATTTGCAGGCTATGGTCCAAACCGAATTGACTCACCGGTACGGGCCGGGGTTGACTACCACGTTCGCCCAACGCCCGGAATTGATTGGCGGGATGCGGATTCAAGTGGGATGCGATGTTTACGACGGCAGTGTGCGGGCCGGGCTGGAAGCGTTGGAGAGAAGCTTTTGAACGAAGGTAAAGATGGCTGACCTACTGAAAGAAATTGAAGCGCAAATCGCGGGCGCGAAGGCGACGACTGCGAAACAAAACGTGGGCGTCATCCGCGAGATTGGCGACGGCGTCGCCAAGATTGAAGGCCTCGCCGACGCCATGCTCAACGAGATGATCGACCTCGGCAATGGAATTACCGGCTTGGCCTTGAATCTCGACGAGACCGAAGTCGGCGTCGTCGTTCTCGGAGACTACACGCAACTCAAACAAGGCGACGAGGCCCGCACTACGGGCAAGGTTATGCAAGTGCCTGTAGGCAAGGGTCTGCTGGGTCGCGTGGTGGACGTGCTAGGCGCACCGGTCGATGGAAAAGGGCCGATCAAAAGCGACAAGCACTATCCAGTAGAAAAAATCGCGCCCGGCATTATCCGGCGCCGCTCAGTCAGCGAGCCCGTGCAGACTGGGATCATGGCGATCGATGCGATGATTCCGATTGGCCGCGGCCAACGCGAATTGATCATCGGCGACCGTGCGACCGGCAAGACAACCATCTGCATCGACACGATCATCAGCCAGTCCCGGCTCAATAAAGCCGCCGAAGCGGCTGGCGACAAGGACTACCGGCCTCTCTACTGCATCTACGTTGCGATCGCCCAGAAAGAGTCCACCATCGCGCGGGTTATCTCGGTTCTGGAAGAATCCGGCGCGATGCCGTACACGATCGTTGTCGCGTCCCCGGCCTCGGACTCTGCCGCCAACCAGTATCTCGTGCCCTTTGCCGGCGCAGCGATGGGCGAATGGTTCATGGATAACGGCATGGACGCATTGATCGTTTACGACGACCTGTCCAAGCAGGCAGTGGCCTACCGCCAGGTTTCACTCCTGCTAAAGCGCCCGTCGGGCCGCGAGGCATTTCCCGGCGACGTGTTTTACCTGCACAGCCGTTTGCTCGAGCGCGCGGCACGGGTCGGCGAGAAATATGGCAACGGCTCGCTCACGGCGATGCCCATCATTGAAACACAGGCGGGCGACGTTTCGGCGTACATCCCGACCAACGTCATCTCGATTACCGACGGACAGATCTTTCTCGAAACCGATTTGTTCTATCAGGGCGTGCGGCCGGCGATCAACGTCGGCATCTCGGTGTCGCGCGTTGGCTCGGCGGCGCAAGTCAAGGCCATGAAGCAAGTGGCCGGGCATCTCAAAGGCGAACTCGCCCAGTTCAGGGAGCTGGCGGCGTTCGCGCAATTCGGCTCGGACCTGGATGCCAAGACCCAGGCTCAGATTGACCGCGGCAAACGCATCATGGAGATTTTCAAGCAGAATCAGTACAATCCGATTCCGGTGGAAATCCAGGTGCTCGTGATCTGGACCGCGCAGAACGGTTACTTCGATCAAGTTCCCGTCGAGCGGGTCAAGGAGTTCCAGACCAAGTTGACGGAATACTTCACCACGCGCAAAGCCGAGCTGCTCGCCAAGATCGCGAAGGAAAAGGCGATCAGCGACCCGTTGAAGGCCGACCTGAAGGCCGCCGCTGACGAATTCAAGCAGACCTGGAAATGAACCCCGACAGGTGAGATATGCTGAGCCCCCGTGAACTTCGCCGACGGATCAAGTCGATAACCGGCACCGCGCAGATCACCCGCGCTATGCAAATGGTGGCGGCGTCCAAGATGCGCAAGGCGCAACAAAGCACGCTGATGACGCGGCCGTTCGCGCAACTGATGTATCGCATCCAGCGGTACGCCACCACTCGCACCCACGAATTCACCCACCCGCTGCTGGAAGTGCGTGAAGTTCGCAAACGCGCAGTGATCTTAATCAGCACAGACAAAGGGCTGTGCGGGGCGCTCAACACCAATGTGTTTCGTGTGGCTGCGGAGTTTGATCCGGCGACGACCGTGTTCATCGCTGCAGGCAAGCGGGCAGCGCAATTCATCGCGCGCACTCGCCGGCAGTTGGCGGCGGAGTTTACCTTCACGGACTCCCCGCGATTCGCTGAGGCCCGGCCGATTGCCAACCTCGCTCGCGACCTGTTCTTGAAAGGCGAGGTGGATGAAGTGAAGCTCGTCGCGACGCAATTCATCAACACGCTGACCCAGCACGCCGGTGCGATTGAGTTTCTGCCGATTGGCGAAATCAAGGGGCTGAAGATTCCCGGCGCGGAGTCTGAAGCGGATTTGGCGGCCGACACCACCGAGGTCGTTTTTGAGCCCAGTCCGGAGGCGGTGCTCTCGTACCTATTGGGAAACTACCTGCACATTCTAATTTACCGGGCCTTGTTGGAAGCCAAAGCCAGCGAACAGAGCGCCCGCATGGTGGCTATGAAGAATGCCACCGACAATGCAAACGGCCTGATCAAGGATTTGACCCTCGAATACAACAAGCTACGGCAGGGCAATATCACGAAGGAACTGCTCGAAATTGCCGGCGGCCAGCTTGGCAACGATTAAGGGAAGGGCGCAAGATGAATAAAGGCAAAATTGTTCAAGTCGCTGGTCCGGTCGTGGATGTCGAATTCGCGGAAAGCCGGCCAGCCATCTACAACGCGTTAACGGTCGAATTTAAGGTCGAGGACGAGACCATCAATCTGACACTCGAAGTGCAGCAGCACCTCGGTGATAACTGGGTCCGAACTGTCTCGATGTCCGGCACCGAAGGTCTAAAACGCGGCTACGAGGTTATCGACACCGGCGAACCCATTTCCGTACCCGTGGGGGATGGAGTTATGGGGCGGGTGTTCAATGTGTGCGGCAAGCCAGTCGACGAACGCGGGCCGATCACAGCGGACAAGTATTACCCGATCCACCGTCCCGCGCCTAAACTCGTTGACCAATCGACCTCAGCCGAAGTTCTGCCGACCGGCATCAAGGTCATCGATTTGATCTGTCCCTTCCTGAAAGGCGGTAAGGTCGGCGCGTTTGGTGGCGCGGGCGTGGGCAAGACAGTCGTCATTATGGAGCTGATCCATAACATCGCTAAACTGCATGGTGGCGTGTCGGTGTTCGCCGGCGTTGGCGAGCGCACCCGCGAAGGCAATGATCTCTACACCGACATGTCGGACGCCGGCGTCATCAATCAGAAGGACCTCGGCGCGTCGAAAATCGCTCTCGTCTACGGCCAGATGAACGAGCCGCCCGGCGCGCGCCTCCGCGTGGCCCTGGCCGGCCTCGCGATGACCGAATACTTCCGCGACGAGAAGAATCAGGATGTGCTGCTCTTTATCGACAACATTTTCCGGTTTTCTCAGGCCGGATCCGAAGTGTCGGCCCTGCTCGGCCGCACCGCGAGCGCCGTCGGTTACCAGCCGACTCTCGCCGCTGAAATGGGCGCACTCCAGGAACGTATTACCTCGACCAAAAAAGGCTCGATCACCTCGTTCCAGGCGGTGTATGTACCAGCCGACGACCTGACCGATCCAGCGCCCGCTACCACCTTCGCGCATTTGGACGCCACCCTCGTTTTGGAACGCTCAATTGCTGAGTTGGGAATCTACCCGGCGGTTGATCCGCTCGCCTCCACATCCCGGGCACTCGCGCCGGAAATTGTCGGCCAGGAACACTACGACGTCGCGCGACGCGTGCAGAGCGTGCTTCAGCGCTACAAGGATCTGCAAGACATCATTTCGATTCTCGGCATGGACGAACTGTCGCCCGAGGACAAGACAACGGTAACTCGGGCGCGCAAGATTCAACGCTTCCTGAGCCAGCCTTTCAGTGTGGCGACCGTGTTCTCAGGACTTGAAGGTAAACAAGTCCCCGTGGCCGAAACTGTACGCGGCTTCAAGGAAATCCTCGACGGCAAACACGACGCCGTGTCGGAAGGCGACTTCTACATGAAGGGCGGAATTGACGAGGTCAAACCGAGCTGAAACATGGCCGATACGTTAAAACTTGAAATCGTCACCGCCGAGGGCCCGGCTTACTCCGACGACGTGGAGATGGTCACGTTGCCAGGAGTAAGCGGCCAGTTCGGCGTATACCCACAACACGTCCCCCTAATTACTCAGATGGTGCCGGGCGAAATCATCGTGCAGAAAGATGGCCATGAAACGCTCTTCGCGGCCGGCGGGGGGCTCATTGAAGTGACAGCCACCCGCGTCGCGATCCTCACCGATCTGGCGGTTCAAGCCGACAAGATTGACGAGGCCAAGGCCGAAGAAGCCCGGCAACGCGCCGAAGCTCGGCTCAAAGAAAAACTCTCCGACGAAGAAGTAGCATCCACCAACGCCTCGCTGGCTCGCTCCTTGGCACAGCTGCGCGTCAAGCGCCGCCAGCGCAAATGAAGCGGTCCCGTAAAGCTAGGTTGCAGAATGCTCCGCAGTGCTGAGTTTCTTGCAAAAGATCGCCGCCGCGGGCCAGTTAGTAGCCGTGGCTCCCTGCTCCAGCGAAAGCCTCGAAACGCTCATTGATTTTGCCTCGACATAGGATAGGAGCATTGGAATGGCTTCGTTTCAGCGCCCAAGGCAGTTCTTACAGAAGTATTTAGCTCCGACGGACCGGTTGGAAGAGGTGTTCTGCGGCTTGATCATGGTGCTCGACTTCACCCTCATCGCCGGGTTGAGGTCGGGCGACGAAAAACAAGGAGTGCACGACCTCTTGGTCGCTGCGCTCGGGTGCAATATTGCTTGGGGCATTATTGACGGTGCGCTATACGTTATGGGCGGTTTAACCGATCGCCACCGCCGTCGACGTTTCCTTATGGATCTCGCGAACGCCACCGAGGATGCGGCATTCTCAACGATTGGCGGCAAGCTTGACCCTCTGCTTGAACCGGAGACAACCCCCGAAGAACGCGCGCGAATCTGCCAGGCGGTTTTGCCCATAATGTTGCGGATCCAAAAGCCGGAGGCCCACATCCTGAAAGAGGACCTCTACTCGATGATCGCCATCTTCTCGATCGATGTTGCCTCGGTGATCCCGGCGGTGATCCCGTTTTTGATTTTTTCGACACAGCCGCGCTTCGCTCTTCGAGTTTCGAATGCCGTGTTGATCGGATTGCTATTCGTGACGGGTCTGATGTGGGGGAAATATACGGGCTTCAACGCCTATTTGGCGGGCGGTTGCGCGATGCTGCTTGGCTTAGGTCTCGTGGGCGTCGCCATTGCGCTGGGCGGATAACCCAAATAAAGCGGGATTAGGAGCGCGAAGGAATGAAAACTGGACAAAAACTCGGAGCGATCGCCGCCTGGGTTCTGTTCAGTGGATGCTTGTTCGCCCAGGGAACTGCGGGTAGCGCACCGGCCAAATCCCCTGACGCTGCTCAGAACCCGTGGGCGTACTCAATCACCTTGGATGGCTATATCATTCCCAACGAAACCGGCTACGCAAATCCGACTTTCACGGCGGACCACAATTGGCTTCACCTCGAAGCACGCTACAACTACGAGAATCTGAGGACGGGTTCTTTATGGGCAGGCTATAACTTCAGCGCCGGCAAGACGTTGGTCCTAAATATCACACCAATGATTGGCGGCGTCTTCGGACGAACCACCGGGATCTCTCCTGGCCTCGAGGCCTCACTGACCTATAAAACGATTGAGCTCTCGATCTCGAACGAATACGTGTTCGACACCACCAACCACGCTGGAAACTTTTACTATAGTTGGCCGCAGCTTACGTACTCGCCGACGGGCTGGCTTCGCGTGGGCGTGGTGGCGCAGCGCACCAAGGCGTTCCAGACGCCACTCGATGTCCAGCGCGGATTTCTGCTCGGGGTGTCACATAAGAAATGGCAGTTCACGACCTACATCTTTAATCTCGGCTTCACCAGTCCGAGCGTAGTTTTGGAGACGGGCGCTAGCTTTTGAGACATGCGAAGACGGTCGTTGTTCAAATCCCGTCAGGCCGAGTTGCGTCGCAAGAAGCACCTCGATCAAGGCTTGCGCGCATTGAGCCGCGAATCCGCAGTCCGCTATGGCACGAACTCCAGGCCAGCATCCTCCTCCACATCCATCGAGAGGCGACCCGCACGAATCGCTGCCTTGAAAGTTGCAAAGTCACGTTCAGCCTGGTCGGCGTAGGACGCTGAGTATTCCGCTAGGGCGTCATCGAACCGATCTGTGGATCCCAGATATCCAGCGATCATCGGAGCATCACCCGCCTTAGCGTGCGCCCGGGCTAAAGCCCATCCACATATGGCGGCGTACCGAACCAGACGGCTAGGCCGGAAGGTTTCGAGCTCGGCAGACACTTTCATGTCGCGGAACTGGCGCACATAGTAATCGTGCCCGTGAGGTGAGCGATACCAGCCCAGGAATATGTCGCTTGCCGCCTGCATGAGCCGCAAGCCGCTCACCACCCGGAAACCCTGATTCGCGAACCGGCTCTTACCGCGTGGCGACTCGAGCACCGACCGGCGCGCTTCCTTGATTTGAAGGAAAAGCGGTTCAACTGCTTCGGCGAAAAACAATCCGAGATAGCAGCGCGTTCCTACGCTGCCGACACCAACTACCTTCACGGCGGTGTCGTGGAGTTGATAGCGCTCGAACAGCGCAAGTCGATCGGCAGGCAGTGACTTCCGGTATTGCTCCATGTCGTGCTGGTTTTCCCTCTCGAAACCTCGCAAGTTTTTGTGGAAGTGAAAGAGGACCGGGGGATCGTCCTTAATCTGGCGGCGTCCGTTCACAACGGACGTTAGCTTCGGAACTACTTTCTCAGAGCTTTGCGCGCGGGCCTGCTTTTGCGATTCTGACAATCCGGTTAACGCGGCTGGATCTTTCCGGAAAAACGTCTCGAGGTCGTCGATGCTAACTTCTGCATACCATCGTTGAAGCACTTCCATTTCGGCAAACGCTGACATTCGTTTCCGGTAGGAAGCCGCGGCGGCTCGAACAACGTCGTCCGAGACGGCCTTGGGGAAATTTCGGTCCCGGGCCGCCAGAATTAAGCTTGCCCCCAGCCGCTTCAGATCCCACTCCCACGCACCAGGGAAAGTCTCATCGAAGTCGTTGATGTCGAAAACTAAGTTCCGTTCGGGCGAGGCGAAGCCGCCAAAGTTCGCCAGGTGGCAATCGCCGCATGCTTGAACTGTGATGCCCGACACGGGGGCGTTCGCGAGGTCTCGCGCCTGCAGGATGGCTGCGCCCCGGAAGAACGTAAAAGGCGACATGGCCATCCTCTGATACTTAAGCGGAATCAGGCCGCGAATCCGATCGACGTCTGATTCCTCAAGTAGCCTAATTACGTCTTGTGACTTCGAACGAGGCTTCCACTCGGCCTGAGAAGTGCGCGGGCACTTCTCCCGAAGGGCTCTGCCTAGTTTGCGTTTTTCGCTCTTGGACAACTCGATGGGAGATTTCACTCAGCTGCTCCTGATTGATAGTCGCCGGCGCACACCGCTGGTTGGGCTCAACTTTCCTACGTAGAACAAAACGATCGAGTCGGTAAATGCGATTGAGCATAGTACCTGATAACCATTTCGAGAAACCCAGTTGGGGTCCTTACTGAGATAGAACCCCGCCCTCTCGACTGCATTGATAATGCAAGTCCATCACCAGATACAAAGTTCCGCTAAGTCACTAAACATGAGCCTGTTATGCACAATCTAGGGCTTGTTTTTGGCGACGGTTGCCCGACATTTCGGAGGCGCCACGAAATACCGGAGAGCGTCGACGCCCGGGGTGTAACATAAACTAAACTTGAGTTCGAGTGTCTCAAAGCGGGAGTCGGGCGGCAAAAGGTTAATTTCATTTTGGCCGTCCCGTAGACCGCCAAATCTCTGTGGGGAAAGGTCTCAAACGCTCTTGGCTCCCCTCCCAATAAACCGCAAACCATGCTGCGAGATGCTGCGAAGGATAGAGAACAGTGGCCTCTGAGGCAGAGCCCCAGGCTGGCGGCACCGCTGATCCACAGACGCAGTCTATTTCTGAGCAGCCCCAGGGTTCCTTGACCGAATCTCCGGGGACCGTCGCCGCAAGCCACGATCTGCTGGGAAACATAGGTTCTGCCTGGTTCTTTGAGGCTGCTCCTGATGCGATGGTGCTGGTAGATCGACACGGCCGAATCGCGCTCGTCAACAGTCAGACCGAAAAGACATTTGGATACGCGCGCGAGGAACTGATCGGCGAGTCGGTTGAGAAGTTGATGCCCGAACGGTTTCGGAATGGCCACCTCAAGCACCGCTCCCAGTACAGTGCGAATCCACATACACGGCCAATGGGTGCCGGGCTGGAGCTATTTGGGCAACGCCGTGATGGCCAGGAGTTCCCGATAGAAATCAGCTTGGCTCCGCTGGAGACCGAAGATGGGGTTTTGATTTCCACGGCCATTCGTGATGTCACTGATCTCAAGCGTACAAAGGAACTCCACTCAAGCCTGGAATTCGAGAAACTGATGTCCCGGCTTTCAAAAATCTTTGTGAACCTGCCTGTGAAGTGTTTGGACATCGAACTCAACAACGGGTTGAAAGCCTTTGCCGAAATTATGGATCTGGACCGGATCGTCCTGGCTCTGACCGATCCAACCAGGGAAATCGGAAGTTCCACGTACTGGTGGGCCCGAGCGGGGGTTCCGGCTCCGCCGCTCCGGGGCGGGAGGGAACTCTTCCCTTACTTGACGAGCCGAATCGCCAAGGGTGATATATATTGCGTATCGCAGCCAGCGGATCTTCCCGAAGAAGCCGTCGCCGAGCGAGAGCACATGCTCTCTCAGGGTATGAAATCGTGGTTGGCCACCCCCTTCATTGCCGGGGGCAAGCAACTTGGACTCATGAGTTCAGCGTTGTTTCACAGACAGCAGACATGGGATTCCCGTACCGTCACGCGATTTCAGCAAGCCGGAGACCTTTTCGCCAGCGTACTTGCGCGAGGACGCGCGGAGAAGGCTCAGAGCGAGAGCGAAGAGCGCTTTCGAACGGTCGCCAACACGGCGCCTGCTTTGATCCGGATGTCCGGTACCGATAAAGTATGCACCTTCTTCAATAAGAGCTGGCTTGCGTTTGTCGGCCATACGGTGGAAGAGGAGCAGGCGAGAGGTTGGTCCGCGGAGATACATCCCGAGGACCTGGACTGTTGTCTCGAAATGTACTCAGCAGAATTCGACGCGCGATCAGAAGTCACTTTGGAATATCGCCTGCGACGTCACGATGGCGATTATCGCTGGATCATGGACCGCGCCGTACCAAGGTTTGACTCCGACGGAAGATTCCTCGGCTATATTGACTCCTGCCTTGACATAACCGACCGGAAACTATCAGAACAGGCGCTCACGGACCAGTTGAAGTTTCAAACCATGCTGGGCGAACTATTGACCGCATTCATCAGCCTCACCCCGGGGCGTTTGGACAGCCAGATTAAAGAAGTCCAGAAACGGATTTGTGAAACGCTCGGATTAGACCGCAGCATGCTGGCCCAGCTACCTATTGAAGGCGACGATTTGATGGTCACCCATTCGTGGGCTGCGGAGGGGTTTAGCGTCGCCGGGCCTTTGTCGAGGCGGCACCTTCCGTGGATGGTGCGGATGATGATGAGTGGGCAACCGATCAAGATTGCTAGGATAGACGACTTGCCAGAAGATGCGGCGATAGACAAGGAGACTCTCCGCCAGAGCGGACTAAAGTCGTCGATGGTGTTTCCGCTCCTAGCCGGGGGGAAAACGATCGGGGCACTGGCGTTTACTGCATTGCAATCCGAGCGAGAATGGCCTGACTCACTTGTGGCGTGGCTTGGTATTACAGCCCAGGTTTTCGCTAACGTGCTAGCCCGGGCGCAGACCGATGAGAACTTGCGCCAGGCCTTCAACCAGATCGAAGAGCTCAAGCAACGGCTTGAGAAAGAAAACGTGTATCTCCGGGAAGAAGTGAACCTGGAGCATCATCACAAAGAAATAATTGGCGATAGCCCGGCCATTCGACGGGTCCTCAAGAAGGTGGAACAAGTAGCGCCCACCGGCTCCACCGTGCTGGTTCTCGGTGAAACCGGAACAGGCAAGGAGTTGATTGCACGCGCCATCCACGATCAGAGTCGCCGCAGAGACCGTGTCATGGTGAAGGTGAACTGCGCGGTGTTACCCCCCAGCCTGATCGAGAGCGAACTGTTCGGGAGGGAGAAAGGCGCATTTACAGGCGCACTCACCCGGGGGATGGGCCGCTTTGAGCTGGCCCATGACTCAACAATCCTGCTTGACGAAGTTGGGGAGCTGCCGGTCGATTTGCAATCCAAACTGTTGCGGGTTCTCCAGGAAGGGGAATTCGAGCGACTCGGCAGCCCCAAGACTATTAAGATCGATGTGCGCGTGATCGCGGCCACCAGTAGGGATTTACAACAGGCAGTCCGTGACGGCAAGTTCCGCGAGGACCTTTTCTTTCGCCTCAACGTCTTCCCTATCACCATTCCCCCATTGCGCGAGCGAAGGGAGGACATTCCGCCGCTGGTCTGGCATTTCGTGAACGAGCTTAGCCAGCGAATGGGACGGTCCATCGAGAGCATTCAGGGTTCAACGATGGAGGCTTTCAAGAGCTACCACTGGCCGGGGAATGTCCGTGAGCTTCGTAATGTCATCGAACGCTTCCTGATTACAAGCACGAACACAATGTTGAGAGGCACTTTGCCGACTGTTGAAACGGCTGCCGTTAGTGCCCCCGGTCAGACCTTCGAAGAAGTAGAAAGAAACCACATTTTACGCGTTATGGACATGGTCGGATGGCGCGTTCGGGGCGAGGGTGGCGCAGCCCAGGTTCTGAAAATGAAGCCGACCACGCTTGAGTCTCGAATGCAGAAGCTCGGCATCTCCCGGCAGAAATAGTCTACGAGATTTCGGAGCTTCCCCGAAATCTCGGATTGTCGGCCGATTTGCTCGCCCTTTATTCATCGCGCTAGGCGCTGTAAAACACTGCTGGTTCAAGCCTTAGCTCCACACCCACTTCACCCTGAGTTCGGCAATCTTCGTGCTTTTAATTCTCAGTGGAAGGCGGGTCTTGTGAGGGCAGTAAGCAGCTTCTGAAGGTGTTGGCTCGGCTTCCCGAGGCAATTATTTGATCATCGAGAGCGTACGCATTGTGGTTGCGCCGGCCAAGCGCGAGCAACTCCGTCGAGCCCTGGCTGCCTGGACGGGGCCGACCGCGGTAGAGTCCGGATGTATGAGTTGCCGGATGCTTCAGGAAGGCAGTGACCTCGACGCGTTTTGCTACGAAGCCAAGTGGAGAAGCCGGGACGACTTGTTACGGCATCTCCGCTCTGAGCATTACAAGCGCCTGCTCTTGCTTATGGATATCGGCACTGGGCCGCCAGTCGTCGAGTTTCATACCGTGGCCGAAACCCGAGGGTTGGATTTGATTGAATACGCGCGAAATGCTACTTCGAAAGATGTTTCTTGAAGCGGCCGGACCAAAACCTACCTTGAACCATCTCCAGGCCGCAAGCTGCATAACGCATGCGCACCGGGGCGTCAGAAAATATGGGTCACGCCGCGAAATGGCCTGTGCAGTCCAAGGTCAGGAAGAACGCGCCTGACACCAGGGTCTTTCCCAGCAACGCTGTCGTCGCGCGCCCCTATCAACTCCCTCTGGAGTCGGGTGTAAGTGCTTAGGTGTGGCGCCGCTATGATTGTCGATTGCGGCATATCGCCCGTTCGAAGTGGATACGTCTCCATTACGCTGACTGCTTGTGAGGCGCCGAGTGTATAACCACTCGTTTCCCGTCAGGCAGTGCCAATGCTCATTGCAGGGGAGAGCCGGTTGATAGCCGCGACAAGCGCCCGGTAGACAGTTAATCGCTCGATGAGTCGAGGTCCGGCTGCCGTTTCACGGGGCGCATTCACACCGGAGGAGACGGAACGCTCAAGAGCATCGACCATGGCTTCGAGATCCGGAAGCACTGGTGGGGAGCCACTCTTTACATAGGCCTCCAGCGCCAGCAAGGTCGATGCCACGGCGTTATCGAGCTCGCCCTCGGTTGCCCGAACCATAACCGGCAGCGTGGTGTCGTGCCTCTGGCGAGCGAGCGCGAGCAACAGCAGGAGGATGATCTGGGCGTCACCGGTACGCTCCTGGATCTCTTGTGGATTAAGGGGACTCGACTCGAACTTGGACGATTCGATGAGTTCCTGGGCGTCCATCACTTTCTGGGAGATTCGCCGGCGCCACGAATCAACATCCGTGCTCGCCACGATCTGCGTCTTTTGGTCAGCTCCCGGACGGGCCAACTCGGCTAGCAAATGTAGTATCTCGGACAGTCTCAGGCGCAACATGTCGGAGGCGAGCACCGGCCACATGAGATACTCTACGGCGCTGAACACGAGAAAGCCGAAGGTGACGCCGATCATGCGATCGCGTATGACGGTGAGGTTGGGGGACGGGCTGGGATGTAAGACAGCGATATAGAAGATAAGCGCGATCTGGTATCCGAGGTAGGAGATGCGGGGACCGCCGAAGTTCACCCACGCGGCTACGGCGGTGCCGGCAGCGAAGATCAGCCAATAGCCGCCGATGGTCTGCACCATAGGAAACAGGTACACCAGGGAGAAAATACTCAACAACCCGCCGACGATTGCCCCCCCAAAGCGGAGGCTCCCCTTCTGGAAGCTGGCGCCGACGGTCGACAGCGACAGTACCAGGCAGGTGGTCATCGAGGTAGATATGCCGGGATAGTCGAATCCGATGAAGCAGAAGTAACAGATCAGCGCTGCCAGTGTGCCCTTGACCGCGAATTGGACGTACTCGTGATTGTCGAAGGCATCGGGTAAAAAGAGGCTCCGCTTCTCAGCGGGAGCGACACCGGAGTTGCCATGGTCACGGAAGCCGGCAGGCTCGGCTAGTGCGATCTGATCGAGCGTACGCTCCATATCGGTCAGCAGAGACATCGTTGCCGATGTCTCGCCTGTTTCAGGCGCTGTCCACCCATGGGGCGACGGCAACCGCTGCTGTTGAAATGCCAGCCGCGTGTGATTGCAGCTATCCGCGATGTTCAAGAGACGTTCACGACGCATTCCCCCGGACAACGGTGCGACAGCCTCGAGTGCGACTGCTGCCGTCACCAGCCGATCTGTAAGCGTGATGATCGCAGCGAGCCCGTCATGGCGATCAATTGTCCACCCGTATGATTTCGAGGCGGCGTTCAGGAGCGAAAGCGGCCGCGACATGCCCACGGCTGAAAGAGCGTTAAGAGAGGCAGAAGGCGGCTCAGTGGCAACGCCACCCGCCAACTGCCGGAGCGCCTTTTCGACAGCCAAGAGTCTCTTGTCCATCTCGCGCTTGAGCAGCGTAAGCGGATCCCGGTAAGCAAAAAGGTACTGCACGCCGACATTAACGGCCAGTCCGAATATTACCGTAACCCAAATCCAAAGAAGCATCTTCACATACCCTTCAGGGTTCGGCGGCATCGTATCGGGAAAGACCATGATGGTGGCTGCGGGTATGCCGATCGCTGCGCCCAGGGCACCGATCGTTAGAGCACGGGTAAGGAAGAGCCCCACGAAGATAGTTGCCACCAGGAAACAAAGACGCAGCCACGGGATGTCAAGGCACAACTCCCAGACGAGCAAAACATAAGTGAGAGCGATGGTGAAGCCTAGCCCAGCCGCGATCGATACCTTGAGCGTTTCGGATGTGTCCACACTCGCGACCTTGTAGAGGACGATCATGACGATCACCGCCGTGGGAACGTGGTGGGTGAACACTGGGATCGTGACTGCTAGACAAGCCAGAGTGAGGCGGAACGTAGCGCTACCTCTGCCTGGCTGTGGCGCAAGCTCGCGGCGCAGAAAGTCGACGAGTGCTGTGAAACTCATGGGACGGCACTGCGCAAAGTGCTTCGCACAGTCGCTACCGCGGAGGCGCCGATGCGAAAGGAATCGTCTGGATTCTCCACCTTGATTCGGACCGGAAAGCGCGCTGCCAGCTGAATCCAATCGAGAGAGCGGTCGACGCTCGGCAGACCTTGTTGGGTTTTTCCGTTCTCCGGCGCCACCGCCCACCCGAGTCCAACGACGGTACCTTGAAAGCGCCTTGTAGGTTGCGACTGCAGATAAAGATCAGCCGTCGCCCCTGAAAGGATGTGACGAAGCTGCGTCTCACGGAAGTTGGCAACGACATACCAACTGCGCGTATCCACCAGCGTGAACACATCCGTACCGGCTCGCGCGAAGGCACCCTTTGAGATGTTCAAGTTGACTACTAGGCCAGTGAACGGTGCACGCACACTGCAGTAACTGAGATCTAACTCTGCCGAGTGTACGGCCGCTTCGGCGACAGCCACCCTGGCATTGATGCCCTCGAAGTCCCCGATGTTGTTCTCTGCGCGAGACGAATCGCTGCGTGCCTGTTGCAGCGCCGCTTCACTGCCAACATGTTGGGCGCGCGAGGACGCAAGGGAGGCCACCGACGCCTGCTTGTGCGCCTTGGCCTCGTCGAGCGCGGCGGCCGCGGATTGGACCCCTGTGCGCGCCTGTTCCACGTGTATGGCGGCCGAGGCCCGCTGGTTGCGGGCTGCCTCCACGCTGTCGGCGGTGACAAACTGTTTCGCGAGAAGCGGCTCGACGCGCTTCACGTGGTCATCGGCAGTTCGAAACTCCTCCTCGGCGCTTCGAAGACTTGCATCCGCCGCGACGCGCTGTGCCTCCAGGCGGACAATCTGCGCGTCGGCCACCACTGGATCCATCTCCCGGCTGCTGACCTCCGCGCTAGAGGCGTTAAGCTGGGCCTCGGCCCGTGACACGCCTGCTGTTGCAGAAGCTGCGCCGTTCTTCAGACCATCAACCTCTTTGCGGGTGAGGGCCAGCGTGGCCCGGGCATGTTCTAGTGCAATCTCGTATGGCCGCTTCTCGATCAAGAAGAGAAGATCGCCTTCCTGTACCTTTTGGTTGTCGTTCACACGCAACTCAGCGATGCGCCCGCTGACCTCCGGCGCGATGCCGATGAGGTTGGCGCGAACCGTGGCATCGTCCGTCTGAGGGTTTGTGGCCCGCTGCATCAGCGCTATCACCACGACAAGGGCCGTGGCTCCGAGAATTCCCGCGCCAATTAGTCGGCCGATGATACTGCGGTTGCCGGGTTCCAATGGAAGTGGTGTTTCAGCCATAAGTTAACTCCTGAAGAGGGTCACCCAAAGCAGCAGGGTGACCAGAAGGGCAAGACTCGGGTAGACCATTCGGCGCGGGACCAAATAAGGATCGAGTCCGGTGCGGACAAAGAGCCAACGCCCGGCGAACGCAGCCACGATCCCGATCACTGCGCACAGCATCCAGGACGGAAAGAACGAGCCAACAATGCTAATCTGGGGTCCCATCTCACTCACCTCGAGATACTGAAGCAAAAAACTCGTGGTAAAAAAAGGTTATTTTCATTAGGCTGCCAGTCTCGCTTTTCTTAACTTCCTATCGGCCAGGGCCACGCGACGGATCCCCCGTGCTAAAGGCGAGCGCCGACGAGGTATTGAGCAGTTGGAGCTTGGTGTCGAGCTCGACAAACTGCGCACGGACGTACTCACGGCGGGCGGCCAAGAGGTCCACGAGGGTCCCAAGTCCCTGACGATTTGATTCCAGGTTTGCCTCGTACGACTTCTTAGAGGCGTCTACCAGTGCCGCAGCTACATCAAGTTTCCGAATGGCTAGTCGGACGTCCGAGTATGCTTTCCAAACATCCCGAATGGCACGGTCACGCGCGGAAATTACCTCAACTTCGGCGGCCCGGCGCTCAGACTCGGCCAACTCCACCCGTCGACGGGTAGCATTGCCGTTGAAGATGTCCCACTCGAACGCAAATCCCACGCCATAGCCTGGTTCGGCGGCGCTGAACCAGCCGATTGAGGAGGACTGTCCTCCGGTGATTTTAACCGCACCGGCGAGCACGTTGTAATTGGCTTTCAGCGAGAGTGTCGGGTAATAGTCCGCGCGGGCGCGGCGCACCTCGGCCTCCTTTCCCCGGAGCACCGCCACTCTGGCGATAAGATCCGGCCGTCCGTCGAGCGCTTTGTCAATTACCTTGTCGGCCGACTCCTCTAGTGCTGCAGGCGCCGGAAGCGCTGAGAATTCGGTGATCTGAATCGGCGTGGTAGGCGGAATTCCGATGCTTTCGGCCAGCGTTACTTCCGCGTCACGCTCAGTCGCAAGCAGATCCTCCAAGTCGAAGGAGGCCTGTGCCTCCTGCTGCCTGGCGAGTAAGACCTCGGGGAGGGTCGCTAGCCCGTTACTCAGCTTGGCTTCCGCCGACTCACGGACAGCGCGGGCCGAATCGACTGCGCTTTGGGCAACGGCGATCCTTGCTCGAAGGCTAGTTAGCGCGATAAACGCCCGTTGGACGTTGAAAATGATCTCCTGGTGCTTACGATTGAAGCTCAGGTTGGCTGCCAGCAGGCGCTCTTTGGACCCATCCACAGCGTTCTTCCGGCGCCCGAAGTCGAGGACTAGCCAGCGCAGACTGACTATGGGGAGCGCTGTTGCTAAATCCGCGCGGAAGAAGCCGCTAGGCGCCACATCTTGCGGCGCGGGTAATGGCTCGGTCTGGTATCCGCCGCTCGCCGCTAGCGCAAGCACTGGGAAATACTGACTTTCAGCCAATCCGACGCCAATCGCCGCCTGGCGTGCGGTCTCCCAGGCCATTCGCGTTTCGGGGTTCTGCCGCAGGGCGAGGTCGATTAGCTCAACGAGATCGTAACGCTTCAGCGGATCAATGGGTGAGCGCTCGGCCGATTTGAGCTCGCTTTTGTAGCCGCTAAGATCGGGCGATCGCCAGGGCGAACTCGGAGATGGGGCAATCTGGCGGCGCAGCTTTTCGGGCATCCCATATCTGGCTTCGTGGGACACCTCAGACGTCACCTCGGGTCCCTGGCTGGCGCTGGATGAGGCAGTAGTCTGACTCAAGACTGCAATCGGAAACAGAAAGGCGCCGCACAGAGTGAACGAGATACCCACCCAAATGAACTTCGCCCTTGGGCGCTTACACGGCGTCACTTTTCGGTATCCTCCGTCCGCACTCAGCACATGCATCGTAAACTCAGGCACTATTGAGAGTCCTGTCTTTCAGGTCTAAAGCCGACACACAACAGGTGCGCAACCACAAAGACACGATGCACGGCGACAGCCAGGGTCTCTCTCAGCGACACCGTCATCACGCGCCCCGATCAGCTTCCGTTGGAGTCTGGTCTGAGTGCTTAGGGGGAGCTGCAATGTTGAACTCCTTGCGGTACTGCTTCACGACATCCTTCAGCCTGCCGTAGTCGGCATCCTCGCCAATCAACTCCCAGAACCGGTAGCGGGATCTGGTATTGAGGTCATCCATGATTTCGGTAACGACGAGCCGTATTCCTCTCGCCTTCAACTTCGCGTATACCGAGCGGATAGTCTCCGCCCCGGAATAGTCGACATCGTCCACCGCTGACGCATCGATGCAGAGCCAGCGCACGGGCGGCTCCGCAGTGTCCGCCAGAAATGAGATCTCGTCCGCGAGCTGCTGGCAATTCGCGTAGTAGATGCTGTGTGTGAATCGGTAGATGACAAGGCCGGGTGCGGCCGAAGCGGCCTTCGCCACTGGCACCGGCTGCCAACCGCCCGATTCGCTCGCCAGAAGTACTGAGTTCTTTGGTCGATACCCGTACCGGGTGTGACCGATGAGAGACAACACAATGGCGAGCAGTATCCCCTGCTCGACACCGACGATCACGACCGTCAGCGTGGTAATCAGTGCCAACCAAAACTCCCCTCGTCTTTGAGCGAAAACCTTCCGCATCCCAGCAACATCGATCAAGCCGACCCCAATCAGAAACACGATGGCCGACAGGGCCGCTTCAGGCAAGTAGGTGAGCGCTCCGGTCAGAAAGAGCAGGATTAGCCCTACCATCGCCGACATCACCAGGAGCGACAGTTGGCTGCGACCGCCAGCGTCGTCGACGATTTGCGTCTTGGTTGGGCTGCCGTTCACGACGAAGGTGCCGGACAGGCCGGCCCCAATATTGGCCAAGGCGAGGCCGACAAGGTCGGTGTTCTCGCTGAAAGTCTCGTCGTAGCGCGTGGCGAAGGCACGGGCGGTCGCCGCACTCTGGGCGAGGATCACCACGAACATGGCGAAGGCCGTGGGAAGCAATGTCGCCATGATCGTCCAGTTCCAGTCCACCCTAGGCAGACCGAGATGTGGCAAACCACTCGGAACGGCTCCGACTACATGCAGTTGCTTGTCGAGTCCGAATGCCCAACTGACGACTATGGCGCCGATCGCCGCGATAAGAGCTCCCGGAATCTTCTTCGAGATCTTCTTGAAGCCGACTATGATCACCAAAACGCTGACGGCAACCGTCAGTTCGTAGCTGTTGACCTGCCCCAGCTGTTGAAGGTTGTTCCACAACTTTCCCAGGGTGCCATGGGCGCCGCTCTTCAGACCCAACATACCGGCGATCTCCCCCAGCGCGACCTGAACGCCGACCCCAGTCAGGAAACCGATCAACGCCGTGCGCGAGAGGAAGTCCGCCAGGAATCCCAGTCGCATGAGGCGCGCCAGAATTAAGAAACCTGCGGCCATCAACGCAAGCAAGCCGGCCAACGCCATGTATTGGTCGGAACCAATGGCGGCGATTCCCACCATCGCGCCGGCAAGGATCGCCGCCGTTGCCGAATCGGCGCCCACCACCAGCTGCCGTGAGGAGCCGAACAAAGCAAACAACGCCGTGGGGATGAGCATCGTATAGAGGCCCGTAATCAACGGCGTGCCGGCGATCTTTGTGTAACCCATTACCTCCGGGACGGCAATTGCGGCCAGCGTGATACCGGCAATGATCTCGGCCGGAATCTGAGCCGTCGTAAGCGGTAGCACCCCCTGAAGGATCGGGAAGCGGGCGCGAGCGGGATGATCGGTAGCTGATGTCATTACTGTCCCCTATGGATGCGATCCCATCCGCACGGAATATGGCGGGCAGCCCAAACAAAAGTTCCCTTCCAAGAAGTCTGCCCAAACCGAGCCTTCGGAGAGCCATTCCTGAAGATGGACAGATACCGCTGCGTCTCCAAGTTGAGCGACATGACTTTTCCTTACTAAACTCTCTTCGACTAGCCAGGCAACAGTGGCGTAGGCCTTCGCCTTCGACGTGACCAAGCAACACGTTGATCCGCGTGAGAGTAGAAAGCAACCCGATGACCACGCCTACGGCTTGGCTAACGAACTGAAAACGCAACCGTTGCGGAGAAACTAAGCCTGGATGCCCGCGAGACAACTGCGATATTTCGGAGGCGGCTCCGAAATGTCGGATGCCCCTTGATGACGAGACCTATCGCCATCGGCGCGGGCTGCTGTCCGGGCCTCAAGATCCACGTGCTATCCACCACCACGCGGATGTCTTCGTACTCCATGCATGGCTTTCTCGAAATTACTCGAAGCCAGTTGACACGTGATTGTGCTAACTCGATGTACCACCGACTAATCTGGTTTACCGGATTTCTAAATGCCAGATAGGGACCGATACACGGCGTTATCGTCTGGAATCTTGCGGAGCGAGCCGCTACCAGATGCAAACCGACACTTCAGCGTGCCGGCATTGGCCTCGTTCCATAGCAGACTTCCATGAGCGGGCTGCCTGTGTCAATACTTTTCTTCTGAGTTTCCGCCGGAGCCGCCCGTCGCAGGCGAGCATTATGACGAACGGCACGGAGATGTCAAGGGCGCGCGTTGGCGCGAGCGCAGCGATCCCTTGACGGCGAGTACGGTTCGTCGATCGGACCCGGGTCGACGGGCGGCGGAGCGGGAACTCAGGTTTCCGCTGGTGGGCTAAGAGCTTTTCCTCCGGCTTCCATGCGCAGTCGTGATGATCTCGTTCCGAGATCGCTGCTTGAGGGGTTCCGGTTGGAAAGCTGGCGCTGCTATCTGTCCCACGGGTTTCGCGAAGGTGACTTCGACTAACCCTGTCAGAATGCCGCAGTCGCCAGAACTCGAGGTCATCTCACCCGACTCAACGTGACCCACAACCCTGTTACTGCAGAACTCGCTCAGGCTGCTGTCGCAAGCGGGAAAGGCCGGAAGACTTCCTTCCGGCGCCACAAACGATGCAACAGTACCGCCACTTTGCGTGCTACCGCCACCACCGTTCTCTTCTTCGCCGTGCGGCTGGGTTTGGCATGCTCAAGCGCCCATTGTCGCAACGCGCAGTCGCGGCCATGCCGACCCATCAGCACATGCGCACACTGCACCAGCAGCCGCCGTAGGTATTTGTCGCCGCACTTACTGATCCTCAGATGCGGATCTTGTTTCCCCGATTGCCGACGTTCGGGCACCAGGCCCAGCAGCGGTCCGACATCGCGGCTGTGTGCCACACGGTCCGGGTCAGCGATCGTCAGCACGAACGTCAAATGCGGTTAACGTGCCTACGCCCGGCACCTGTTCTAACCAACGCGTTTCCGGATACCTTTGGCTGGCCAGAGTTACGATCGTTTTGTCGTGTTCCTCAATGGAGGCCGACAGCTTCTCGATTGCGTCGAGCACAGGCGGCAAGGCCGGCGCCAGCGCCGCCGGCACCGCGGCACGAACGCGTTCCGCAAACTGATGCGAGCTGCCCGATGGCAAACGATGACCCGATGCCTTCGTGCGCGCTTCCACCAGCGCAGCTCGGGCTCGGATCACGCAGAGGTCGGCTTGCACCGCGCTATCTCGCAAGCGCACCGGATGCAATAGCTCCGGATCGACCCGCGCCAGCCGCGCTAGCTGGCGCGCGTCCCGGCGGTCATCGCGATTGCTGCGATCGGTCACGGCGGCCAACTCGCGCGCGTTCGCTACGACCGCCTCGTGCCCGCACTCGGCAATCAGCGCGCTGACCTAGGCCGAGTGAGTGCCCGTTTCCAACGCTACTCGGGCGCCGGCTGGTTGCACCGCCAGGAACCGTCGCAGGTTCAGGCGATCGAGTTTGAGTTGGCCTTCTTCGACGATCTCGCCGGCCGCGTTCAGCTCACAATACCGAGCGGTGCGGTCACTGAGGTCGAGTCCAATCGTTAATTCTGGGATAAGCGGAGCGATACTGTTTTTCATGGCTGGTCTCCTTGTGCACTCCGGAAGAGTGCGAATTTCCTTCACCAGCGAGCTTACCGCCGCTGGAGGAGGCCAGCCCGCTCATCCCATCTGTCCCTGAAGTTTCCAAAAGGTCCTTTTCGCGACGCTCTGTCGTCCTTCAACCAACAAGTTGGTTTCTGCGATCCTTGGATCGATGACGGAATTGACGCAAGCTTCATTCCAAGATTTTGTCCGCGCGAATAGGCTCGCCGTCGTACACTTTTGGGCGAGTTGGAGCGGCTACGATGCAAAGATGAAAGACATCCTTGGGTCGCGAATCCCGGTGGATGTGGGTCAGCAGATCGCCTTTATCTGACCTGGATGCACGGCGGGTCCAAGGGTGACCAGCTCTTGAAGAACGAATTCCAGCTTTGGCTGTTCCTTGACCGCATTTTGGGCGATCGCCGGAACGATTCCAGCCAGGTACACGGATAACATACCGATGCGCAAGGTGTTTAGGATCATAAATGACTACGTTTGGCGCTCATCTCTTGTGAGAAACCCAACCTACACCAAGGTCCAATTGTCACTGCGAAGAAGAGCCGTGAAATAGCTTCTTTCAGAGTGCGTCGGCCATCGCGTGTCATTGCCGAGCTCAATGAGGCACAACCAAATCCATACGCGCCAGATCCACTGGAGTCCGTACTCGCCTGAGCCGATCTGCGCACACAGCCGGAAGGGCCTCAGCGAGCTACTTGCAATCGCACGCGGGATTCCCCGAGGCGGTCGCCATTTCAGGATTGGTTGTCAAGCCCTCAATTTTGAGAACAAACGCTTCCTTGGGCTCAATCCCATAAGGCAGGGTGACGGTGAGACCGGAAACATCTTGCTTGTAGCGCAATGAGCTCCCGCCAAGCAATGTAACGGAGCGCACCATCCCGGCTTCTCCACCACGCGGCAACGAGTGAATTGTTATCTCTTCTCCGATGCCCTTCGCCATGACAATTGAGTATAAAGTCTGCTTCTTGACGGTGAAGTAAATGTGAGAGTCGCTCTTCTCCTCAAATTTCGTCCAGGCGTGGGTATCGTAGATCGCGTCCCCATTTACCTCCAGCCACTTTCCGACAGCAATAAGAGTGTCTTGCTGGTCCTTTGGAATGGTCCCATCCGCCTTGGGCGAGACGTTGAGCAGCAAGGTCCCATTCTTGCTCACGGTGTCTACCAGCCAACCGATGACCGTATCCGGCGAATTTGCCTTCATCCCGTCGATGTATCCCCAACTTGAGCCGATCGGCCGATCAACCACCCACGAACCGCCGCGAATGTCATCCGGAGGCGCGCCTTCGAAGTCGATGATTGAAGCGATCGTCTTAACGTTCGTACCTGAAGGAGCGAATGCGGCCTTTTTGGTAGTAAACGAGACTTGTTTTCCCCAACTCTTGGATCGGTTGTAGTAGTACGCTGCGATTTTGAGTTTCAGCGGATCGAGGTATCGCTGATCGACGCCATTGTCAAAGTAAATGAGGTCCGGCTGGTACTTGTCGATCAATTCGACATTGCGCTCGTACCAGTTGACCAGGAATTGTTCCATGGCGGCATCGCTGCGATCTGCATAGTTATAGAAGTTTGCCCATTTTGGATCGTAGAGGTCGACTTGCTCGACCTTCATCTTTTCCGCGAGCTCCCGTGGAGGGTTGACAAACTGGAAATTCTCGATTCCGTGGTTTGCGACTCCTACTTTCATCCCCTGTTTCCGTACGGCAGCAGTGATCTCGCCGATGAAATCTCTCTTGGGACCCATCTGCATTGAGTTGAATGGGGTGACTTTGCTGTCCCACATGGCAAAGTTCTCGTGATGTTGCGCGCCCGGCATCACATATCGCGCGCCGGACTTCTTGAAGATCGCTGCCCAGGCATCGGCATCGAAATGTTCCGCTCTGAACATGGGAATGAAGTCTTTGTAGCCAAACTTCTCCGGAGGACCGAAATGTTCTGTATGCCATGCGCGTGTGCTGCGAGGACCGCTATTGAAACCGAGCGCGCCGTCGTGCCCAAAGAGCACCGTCAGTACACTATCTTCTCCGCCGGCATAGAGGAACTTCTCATACCACTCGCTCGCATGTGCCGGGACCGAGAAGATGCCGAAGTGCATGAAGATCCCGAACTTGGCGCCGCGAAACCAGTCCGGCACGGCGTAGTTATCCCGGAGTGAGTCCCAAGTCGGCTGAACCGGTCCGGGAGCCATGGGCGTGGGGATATCCTTCACTGCCTTGACGACCACTCGTTCGCTGGTCTCCGGAGCCATATCGAACCCGAGGCTATTTCCGCTTTCTCCCGCAACCTGGGCCGACAACAGCGTTGAAAAAACAGTGAGGACCGCCAGCAGCGCGGGCCCAATCAAATTTCTACACACGTGTCTCGAGTCCAATTGAACTATCATCGTGTCACCTCACGTCATGCTACAGGTTTTGGCCTGCGGCGGTAAATTGAGACACCCGAGTTCGGGGACGTCTTCAATGAACGGAGACAAGAGTGAGCAAGACAGGGCGACGGTGGTGGAAACCGGTTCCGCCAGCGCCAACGGCCTGCTCAAGTACGGCCCGGAATTCAAGAGGGGAGCGGTGGACCGGATGCTGGCAGGGGAGAGCGTAACGGTGTTGGCCCGCGAGTTGGGCATCCGGCGCAAGTTTCTGTATCTCCACAGAGCGTGGAAAGACAACTGAGTTTTGACTCCATACTAGTAGGCCACTGCGGGTGCGTAAGTAATGGAGAGGCTGTCCGGCGCATGCCAGGCACCGCTTTGCCGACGCGTCAGGATCGGTCCCTATACACGGCGATATCGTCAGCAATCATAGCTAGTGGCACGTCGCAGTACGATTGTTCAAGTCTGACGAGGGAGATATCTGAGTCGTTGGAGGCGTGAGTGTCGGGGCCATACCGCTTTGGTTGGTAGTTGGCGCGACTAGTTCCAAAATTTGTATTGGAATGACAAAACACTGTTCGGTGCCAGGCTCGTCGTTTTCTTGGTTTTAAGAGAAGTGATGAAGGTATCTAGCTGCCCCTGGTCCTTAGTCCAGTACGGCCGGAGGCCCTCCATAAACGTCAAGACCTCGTCATGGTAGCCGGCGTATAACAACCGCTCTGCGAGCCATAGGTTTGGTCCAAAGCAGCACGAAATCCAACCATTCTCCGAGTGGCGCGTGATCCGCCCGGAGCGTGAACAGGCGGCGCGACAGATCGGGTGCAATTTCCCAGAACGCGTTTTGGGGCCGGGTTCCGTGGAGCCGCCGCCCGTCCCATCCATGCCCCTCGCGGACCAAGGTGAACGCTAGTAGCGATGTCCGGGCTGGAATACCTGGTCAGATCAGGGTATCATCGTGGTCTGCCAATTCCGCTGGCACGAAACACTCGTCGCAATAAGAGCAGGATCCAATCCATATTCCATGAACAGCTCAGGTCCTCGTTTTGATGACATTATCGAGCGCGAGAAAGGACTCCACCGCGGGTTGTCTACCGGGCAGCTTTCCATGATCGCGATCGGGGGCGCCATTGGCACCGGACTTTTTCTCGGCAGCGGCACTGCCATCACTTTCGCGGGCCCTAGCGTGTTGCTGAGCTACTCCATTGGCGCGCTGATCGCCCTTTTGTTGATGGGCTGCCTTGCGGAGATGACGGTAGCCCATCCGACGTCCGGCTCCTTCGGCGCCTGGGCCGAGTTCTATGTGAGTCCTTTAGCCGGATTTCTGGTGCGCTACGCGTACTGGTCCTGTATCGTATTTGCGGTGGGGACGGAGGTTACGGCCATCGCCGTATACATGAGGTATTGGTATCCGCAGGTGCCTGGATGGATTTGGATTTTGGCATTTTCGGCCGCACTGATCGCGATCAATGCTGTCCATGTCAAGCTATTCGGCGCAGTCGAGTATGGCTTTTCCACGCTAAAGATCGTGGCCATCCTCGCGTTTATCCTGCTAGGCAGCTGGGTTGTGTTTCGTCAAGTCGGATTCGGAAATTACACCTCGCACGGCGGATTCGTCCCCCACGGCGCGTGGGGCATGTGGATTGCGGTGCTGGTATCCGTCTTTAGCTATTTCAGCATCGAAATGATTGCCGTCGCGGCGGGTGAGGCTCGCGATCCACACCTCGCGATCACTCGGGCGTTTCGAGCCACGATGTTCCGGCTCGCGTTTTTTTACCTTCTGACCCTTGCGCTGATTGTTGCCATGGTGCCATGGACCGCGGCCAATGCGGGACAAAGCCCTTTCGTGAAAGTGATGGCTGTAACCCACGTTCCCGGCGCCGCGGGAGTGATCAATTCCGTGATACTGATTGCCGCATTGTCGGCGATGAATAGCCAACTCTACATTGCAACACGCATGATGTTCAGCTTGTCGCGGGCCGGTTACGCGCCCCGCGGCTTTGGGGAGTTAAATGTCCGAGGCGTACCGCTTCGCGCGCTGCTCCTGTCCACTGCCGGCATCGCCCTGGCAGCCGTACTGAACGCTCTTTATAGGGATGCCTCGTTCACGCTGATGATGGCCATTTCCATGTTCGGCGCGATGTTCACTTGGCTGATGATTTTCCTCACGCATCTTTTCTTTCGCCGGCGCCACCCCGATGCGGTGCTCGGGTTCCGCATGTGGGGTTATCCTTATACGAGTCTTGCGGGCGCCGGACTAATGATCGGTACGCTGGTCACGACAGCGTTTACACGTGAGTTCAGAATGACGCTCGTCTGTGGCGTCCCGTTCCTGCTTGTGCTCGCGGGAATCTTCTTGTTCCGTGATCGCCGCGCCACAGTCTCGCCAATAGCGGCGCCAGAGGTCCAAGTTCCCTCATGAGTTCGGATCCCCTAGGCGAGGACCTGCGACCGCAGCTGAGCAAAATTGCCGTGTGGATGGCTTTCTCAGGGACCCGTTGAAAACGATGCAGCAGCGCGACTTTCCAGGAAGCACATAACCGCGGATAGAACGAGTTAATCGGATTGCGCGGTTAGAAAAATGAGCGACGAAAGGCAAGCAATCTCTGAGCAGCACGGGGGTGTCATTCCCATTTTCGCGCTGGCAACGGCGGGGTGCCTGTGGGGAACGGGATTCTTCTTCGCTAAGATCGCCCTTCGCGAGATGCCCGTCTCGACCATGGTCTTGTTTAATGCACTTTTCGCGAGCGCCGGTTTGCTGCCTTTCCTGTTCCTTGACCGTCCTCGCTTTACTCGGGGGGAATGGGCCTCCGTTTTGGCCGCCGCGGTGCTCCAGGTGCCCGTCGTAATCCTCCTCCAGGTCAAAGGGCTCTCCCTCACGACGGTTTCGCATGCTGCTCTGATGGTCGGTACGGAGCCGATACTGCTCTCCATTGCGGCGGTGCTGTTCGCCGGAGAGGAGTTGCACTCAAAGAGTAACGGAATCATCAGCAGAATGCGCTCCATTGCGACGGTCCTGTTCACCCGAGAGCAGTTGAACTTAGGCGGCTGGGTTGCAGTTCTCGCCTCGACCATCGGCGCCGGAATGATTGCGCTCTCCAGCGGGAGAGACGCAGGCGGGGCAGGCCCGACTCTCCGAGGCGATTTGCTGGTTGCGCTTTCCCTGTTTGGATCCGTCGGATGGATTCTTATTTCTAAGCGCCTGATGCAGCGGCATCCCGCCCTAATGGTCACCGCCTTCGTGTATTGTATCGGCACCTTGATGCTGGCCGCGGTGGTCACCACGACATCAGGTCTTCCTTCCGTGCATTATTCGCTGCGTGCGTGGGTTGCTGTGGCCGAGCTAGGGCTATTGGCAACGGCGACCACAGCCGTGCTGTGGAACTGGGGACTGAAGAGGGTTCCCGAATCGCAGGCAGGAATTTTCATTAATCTGGAACCGCTGGTCGGAACGATCCTCGGCGTCTCGGTGCTGCATGAGATCCTGGGGAAGGCGGCTCTCGCCGGCGGTGCGCTGATCCTCGGCGCAGCGGTTTATCTCAGCTACAGGCCCCTGCGCCGCAGTTAATGCTGGAATAACCCGAGTTGGTCTCATTTGGCATTTACGTGAATAGACGGGGGAAATTGCATGTGTGGAGTGGTGGCAGCACAGCTCAAGCGGCCGTGGCTGACGGAAGACAGACTCGACGAGGCGCTGCAATCCATCGCCCATCGCGGGCCGGATGGCCGCTCCAGTTGGTACTCCCAGGACCGGCTGACGGTTATGGGTCATGTCCGGTTAAGCATCATCGGACCGGAGAATGGCACTCAACCGCTCGGCCACGCGCGCGGCGATCTCAATCTCGTAGTCAATGGCGAGTTTTACGGATACAAAGCTATTCGCACGCGGCTCCGTGAAAAGGGTTATCGCTTCACCACGGATTCCGACAGCGAAATCGCTCTTCATCTCTACGACGAATACGGACTGGACTTCGTCAATCAGCTGCGGGGTGAATTCGGGCTGGTGCTTTCAGACAGGCGCAGCGGTGAGCTCATAGCGGCGCGCGACCGCTTTGGCATCAAGCCCCTTTTTTATGCGGTCGTGAATGGCGAGGTGCTGTTCGCGTCGGAATGCAAGGCACTGCTGGCGCTGGGTGTTCCCGCGCGCTGGGATACGGCCGGCATTCTGAGCGAACTTTCGGGTATGCGCACCGACGCATCGCTGTTCGCAAACATCCAACAGGTCCCGCCAGGCTGTCTGGTCATCGCAAAGAATGGCCAGGTGCGCGTTCAGCGTTATTGGGAGGCGGTCTATCCGACGAGTGCTACGCTTGCGCGCGAGGAACGCAGCGAGGCCGAGATCATCAAGGGCTTTCGCGCTGTGCTCGACGATGCGGTCGCCGAACGGCTTACCGCAGACGTCGAAGTGGCGTGTTACCTGAGTGGCGGCCTCGATTCATCCGCGATTCTAGGTCTCGCGCAGGCCCGGCTCGACCGGCCGATTCGCGCGTTCACCATCGGATTTGAAGGCGCGTTCGACGAATCCCCCCTAGCGCAACGCACCGCCGCCTTCACCGGATCGAACTATGTTCCGGTTCCCGTAACGCCGCAGGTGATGGCCGATGCACTCGAGGGTACGGTCTGGCACTGCGAAAGACCGATATTCAACGCCAATTGCGCAGCCAAATTCGCCCTGTCGCGCGCTGTGCGCGACGCAGGCATCAAGGTAGTGTTCACGGGCGAAGGCTCGGACGAGATGCTGGCGGGCTACATGTTCGAGCGGCGGGATCTGGTGCTTTACTCCCGGCAATATGAAACAGACGCCGATCGTCAGGCCTCTGTAGCCGCATTGATCGCGGCCAATCCGCTTTCCGCCCCCTTGATGCTGCCGCGGGGTGCGCCTGCGGCTGGAGCACGCATCATTCGCGACGGGATCGGCTTTTGCCCCTCCTGGATAGAAAGCTTCGCCGTGCACTACCGCGTGATGTCAGAGCTCATGCGGCCCGACGCACCCGGCATCGATGCGACAGATCTGCCGTATCATGCCATTCTTTCGGAGCTGGACATCGCCGGCCGCATCCGCGGGCGCGATCCGGTGAACACATCACTCTACATGTGGCAAAGAACGATGCTGATCAATTACATTCTGACCGTGCTGGGCGATCGCATTGAGATGGCACATTCGGTCGAAGGTCGTGTGCCGTTCCTCGATCATCATGTCAGCGAATATGCGGCCAGCCTCCCCGTCCACTACAAGATTCGCGAAAGCACAGAGAAGTACATACTGCGCGAGGCCACACGCGACGTGATCACACCAGAACTCTACGTGCGTCAGAAGTTCCCTTTCATCGCGCCACCCCTTCGCAAGGCGGCGAAGAACGCAAAGAGAGATCCATTGCAGGAACGCTGCGAGGACATCATCCGCTCGCGCAGTTTTTCTGATCAACCCTTTTTCGATCAGGCCAAAACTTGCGCCTACCTCGATTCGTTGACAGATGCCGATGACGTGCGCGCCGGAGAGGCATCGCCGATTGTCTTGCGGCTGGCGACACTCAGTCTGATGCAAAGCCGTTTCAGCGTTTCGGCCTAGCCCTGCCCATTTCCTTTTGAACAATATCGTTTGTGCGTAGCTGGCCATCAACCCTGCTAATGTGATGGCGTGCAATGGTAGATTCAAGGACAAACGTATTTGAATTGCGAGATCACGCATCAGGGTGCTGAATTCTTCGGGCTTAAGTCAATGTGCCCCATTACCTTCCTCGGAGGAAAATAAGAACTGTGGCCGTCACATTGTCCGTTGCGAATGGAGTCGTCCTCATCACCGGCGGTTCCCGCGGAATTGGCGCGGCGTGTGTCCGGTTATTTGCCGAGGCGGGCGCGCGTGTGGCCTTCAGTTATCGCCAGGCACGCAGCCAGGCTGAAGCTCTCGTGCGCGAGTGCGGCCCGCACAATTGCTTTGCGATTGCGTCTGAACTGGATCAAACCGAGTCAGCGCAGGCTCTCGTCGCTGCGACCGTAGAGCATTATGGAAGGCTCGACGCTCTTGTTGTGAATCACGGCATTGCGCCGGATGAGTTACCCGTCGATCAATTGACCGATGCGCGGTGGCGACACACGCTGGCTGTAAACCTGGATAGTGCTTTCGCCGTGGTCCGAAGCACAGTCGCGCAGATGAAGTCGCAGAAGAGTCCAGGCCGCATCGTTCTCATCAGTTCCGCCTCCGGTCAGCGCGGCGAAGCCCGTCTCTGCGACTACGGGGCTTCGAAGGGCGCCATCATCAGCCTGACCAAGAGCCTTGCTGCCGAGCTGGCTTCATTTGGCATTTACGTGAACTGCGTCGCGCCCGGCTGGGTGAATACAGACATGGCTACGCCCTACCTTACCGATCCCGCCTTGCGAGAAGGCATTTTGCGAACCATTCCTTTAGGTCGTGTTGGTACGCCCGAAGAAATAGCTGCGCCGGTGCTTTTTCTATGCACTCCCCATGCGGGGTTCATGACGGGCGAAATCATGAACGTGAACGGCGGATCGGCGATGGTGGGATAAGCTTTCGGCGAAGAAGTCCGGGTCAGTTGAAGCCGATGAAACGCGACCTTGTCTCTCTGCCTCCAGTTTGTGCCGACAAGCGAATCGCTTACGGCACCGAATCGAATCAGTTTTTTGACTTGTGGCAGTCGCAAGAAGAAGGAAAAGAACTCCGCGGCGCAGTCGTGATGATCCATGGTGGATTCTGGCGCGCGCGATATGACTTGACGCATGCGAGCCACGCCTGCGCCGCGCTGGGGCGGGCGGGCCTGGCAATCGCGAGCCTCGAATATCGGCGCGTCGGCGACTCAGGCGGTGGCTGGCCGAGTACATTCGAGGATGTCATCAACGGCTTCACAGCTGCCTGTGCGCACTTCGACAAGTCTGCCCGTGTGGTCTTGTTGGGACACTCCGCCGGCGGTCATCTCGCTCTGCGCCTCGCCGGCGAGAAATACTCGATGCGTGGGGTGGTCGCCCTGGCGCCGGTAGCTTGCCTCGATCTGGCTTATGAGCTCCACCTAGGCAATGATGCGGTCTCTGAATTTCTCGGAAGCGGCCAGGAACAAGCGCCCGCTGTTTATGAGGCAGCTTGCCCTTCGCGCCTTGCATTGAAGACGCCGGCTATCGTGGTGCACGGAGTGCTCGATGAAACGGTACCCGTCTCGCTCAGCCGGAGCTTTTTCGAACGGCGGGCGTCGGACCAGGAAAACCTCCGGCTTGTGGAAATTGCCGGCGCGGAGCACATGGATTTAGTCGATCCGGAGTCGACAGCATGGGCCACGGTGTTGGAATGCGTCTTACACATGATTCAGGATGAAGCTGCGATTCCGCCCGACTCGAGCCCGATCGCAGTCTGAAAGCACTCCGAGACCGGCTTCAAACGTGCCCTGCATTAAAGCTTCCCGAGCTGCGTCAGGTCACGATGCACGAGCACAGCCGCTCTGCTCCAATCGATGTCTTCCAGGCGGTCAATGCCGGCGCAGAGCTCGTCGAGCAAACGGTCCTGAATCCGCCCGCGTTGTTGTGCTACCGAATACGGAATGCGATGGAATGTAACCATCGCATACCTGGGGATGTAGAGGCCGGGAAATCTGGCTTCCAATGCCAGGTCCACTTTCTTCTTGAAAAGGAAATGCGGATCAGCCACGCGGTCCCGCATTTCCACAAAGTTCTCTAACGCCAGGTCAGCGATGGCGTCGGTATTGGGCTTGCGCGAGCTCTCGAAGTCGGTGAAGAGCTTTTGCCAGTCGACCGACTCTGCACCGCTGGTCCGCGCGGCATCCAGTAATTCCAGCAAGCAGGTGCAATCCTCAAATCCGCAGTTAATTCCCTGGCCGAAAAACGGAACAATCGCGTGCGCGGCGTCGCCGAGAAGCAATATGTTTCCTTCCTGATGCCACGGGAAGCAGCGAACGGTAACCATGGAGCCCGTGGGATTAGCAAAGTAGTTCTCCGCCAGATTCGGCATCAAGGCGAACGCGTCGGGAAAGTTGGCGCTGAAAAAATCGACCACACTCGACTTAGAATCGAGGGCCGCAAATCCACGTTCACCCTCGAACGGCAGAAACAGAATGCAGCCATACGTACCGTCCACATTTGGCAATGCGATCAGCATGTACGAGCCGCGCGGCCAGATGTGAAGCGCGCGCGTCTCCATCGCGTGGCGGCCGCCTTGCCCGGCGGGAATTGTCAACTCTTTGTACCCGTAATCCAGCCTCTCCTCGGAGAGCCTGAACTCCGGCGACCTGGACATTTCCCCGCGAACAGCCGAAGAGGAACCATCAGCGCCGATTACGACTTCGGCGGCAATCGCGCTTTCCTTGCCCGATTGTTCGTCACGCAAATGCACAACAATGCCATCGTCGGCGCGCGTGCATCCGAGGCAGAGTTGCTGGAAGTGAATTGCGACGCCCGCGGCTTCGGCGGAATCAAGCAGCGCGATATTCAAGGCCGCGCGGGAAACGGAATTGATAACCTCGGTTTCGTCTTGCCCGTAAGGTTGAAAGATCAATTCGCCGGTGAGCAAATGCATCAGGCGGCCGCCCATGGGAATTACAAAGTCGCGCAACTCGCTCCACACGCCGGCTTGCTGCAGCGCATAGATGCCGCGCGCGGAAACGGCCAGATTGATGGAGCGCCCCTCGCTGACCTGGGCGCGGCGCATGTCCGCGCGCCGTTCGTAGAGGACTACCGGGAACCCCCGCTGTCTGAGCGAGATGGCAAGCAACGGCCCCACGAGTCCACCGCCCACAATTGTGATTGTCGGGGTCTTCATTCCGCCGTCAGAATCGAACGTGCTTCCCATAGCTCGGGAAAGAACCTCTTGTCGAGAGTCCGTCGCAGATACAATGATCCAGGGGATCCGCCGGTACCCGTTTGCATCCCGATCATCCGCTCCGCCAGGAGTATATGGCGTAGCCGCCAGCTCAAGACAAGCTCATCGAATTCGATCAACCGCTCGCACAGGTCGATCCAATCGCGATGCTGGCGCTCGGATTGGTACAGATCGCGAATGACCTGAACTCGCGCCTCGTGCTCTTCTGCCTTACTTCCGCTCGTGGCAGGCGGCTCACGGATGGTCCTTAGCGCCTGGAAGAATACGTCGCGCAAAGAAGGCTCGCGCAGACGCCGCATCAGCTTCGTCTGATCGGGAGCATCGTGTCGAAGCCTCTCGTCTTTCTGGCCGCAAATGAGCTCGATTTCGCAAAACTGTTCCGACTGTAATCCGCTTGCCGCATCCAGTTTGCCGCGAAAGGTGAGGAAGTGCGTGGGCAGCAGCGTCGCCAGAATGGTGAACTGATCAACCAGCAGCCGCATGATCTCATTGCAGCGCCGAAGCATCCGCGCCGCCTCATAGACTTCTTGCGAGCCTGCCGGATGTTCCCCTTCTGAACTAGTCTTTTCAGAGCCGCCGTCCCCGTCGCACGAAGGCCGATGGGGCGACGAGCCGGGTGCAACGGTAGAGGCTTTCAGGCAGGCGACCGCCTCGTCCAGATCGTGTATCAGCTCCTTGAACCAGAGCTCATAGACCTGGTGCACAATGATGAACAACAGCTCATCGTGATGGGGCGGCGAGGATTGCGGATACTGTAAATCCAGTAGTTCTGTCAGGTGCAGGTAACGGCCGTAGTTCAATCTAGGCGCGGACTTCATCGTTGGTGGATACCTCTCGCATCAATTCGCAACAATGTGCGGATGCGAAGGGGAGCGACGTTCTTCTCATAGCTAGCGCACACCTTCCGATCATGCCGCTCGTTGAGGACGAGCAACCGATTCAGAATAGATTCAAGTTGCCGGGGGATAAGGTAAATATACCTATACCAGCCTGGGTTGATAAATGCAATTTCTAGCGAGTGCTCCCCGGTGAACTGCGCCGCCGGCGGTATCTGGCTCAGCTTGCCGGAGACATTACACCGGAACAAGTCGCCCATCCAGTAAACGTCGCAGTTGTTCTCAATCGCAAGCAGTAATGGGTAGGTGTGAACGACTGTACTCCCGCGTTGATACAGTACGGAACGATTACCGGCCGACGAGTGGCCCGATTATCGATATGAGCACGAGGAGTTCAATCAGTGTGCTTTGTTGGTGAGTTGAGCCGACCGAATCGAGGTATGAATACTGTCTTGAAATGTCCATGGAAATCTCCTACCAGGTTTTAAGGCACTTTGAGTTCCGCGGAGTGACAGTCCGTGTCTGCACCACTTTGGATGATTCAGTGCGGACTCTTACCGAATAAGTACGTTAATCCGGCCTTAAAGCCGAAGCCTTTGGATAGTCATGTGATCCAAGCCGTCTGACCCTGGGGGGGATGCAGACGACAACTCTGACCACGCTCGACACGCTGGTGCGCTCCGGGGAACTGCTGTCCCCATGTCTCAATGGGAAGTTTCGCCGTATTTGGAACGATACACGGCGTTGTCGTCTGTAATCGCGCCGGGGTCGCCGGCACGTTGACTGGATACTTCGCCGTCTGCCTCGTCGCGATATCGGATTACGCTCGGCTGTTCAGGCGTAGTCTTCGTCCCGTCCCATCTCGCTGTGAGCAGCATAGCGAAGAGACGGCCCGGCTAAATGGCACTTCCCCTTGCGTGAATCACCTGCCCCGTCAAATGCCGAGCGGCATCGCTGGCGAGGAAGACTATCACGCGAGCGGCATCGTCCGGTAGATTGAATTTTGCAACTCCCGACGGCACGCTCCATTCACGGCGCATTTGGTCGGTCATCCAACCCGTATCGGTTGCGCCAGGATCAACGGCGTTGACCGTAATGCCGAGACGAGCCAACTCAGACGCCAAGCTTAGAGTAAAGGCTTCAATTGCGCCTTTAGTTGCGACGTAGGCCAACTCGCCCGGCATCGGTCCCCAGTCCTGGCCAGAGCTCATGCTGATGATATGACCACTCAACCGGCCCAGTGCTTTAGCCCGTCTGGCGAATTCCACGGCCAACAAGAAGGTGGCACGCATGTTTACGGCGTAGTGCGCATCAAGAGCGGCTGCATCGAGCAGTTCAAACCCGCCACGAGTGGAGTGGGCCGCGTTGTTCACCAAAACGTCGGGCAAGCCCAGCCACTCCTGCGCAGCATCCAAGACCTGCGCCGCGCTATCTGGATGGGCCAAGTCGATTTCCAAACGCCGCACCTTCACGCCTGAGCTGAGCAGCGCTTGCTCCAGAGCCATGGGGCCGTTCTCGTCAACCCCGTGCGGCTGTTCTCGATCATAAGCTTGCCAGGTAGTGAACAAAATATTCGCCCCTTGCATCGCCAGCGCACGGCAGGTTGCCGCGCCAATGCCGTTGCCACGACTGGCCCCGGTGATAAGCGCGAACTTTCCTTTAAGGTCGGGATAGATAGCGTGACTCAGTGCACCACCCAGCAAAGTAGAGCGTAACAGTGACGGTGAGATACCGCAGGCATCTGTCCTCAAATCCGGCCGCCGCCAAGGCTAGGGCTACTCATGCGGTTCGAGGTCGGGTCTTCATTTGATCCCCACAGCACAAAGATACGGCAAGGGGCATCAGTACGCCTGTACCCGAACGCTTAGACCTGACCGAAAATTCGGGGATGGCAAAGAAAAAACACAAGCGTTCCCCAAAAGCTGTCCTGCGGTTGCCCGATCTGGAGCAATCGAAATCTTCCGTTCTCAATAGCCTGCCATCCCCGAACTCGCGGAGGTCGTATGATCACGCGATCCGCGAGTTCATCGATTGGTACTGTTCCGAACCACGGCTTGCGCTGAATCGAACAGTCGTCACCCGGTACCGGATCTGCCTTGAGCAGGCGCACTATTCCTCGGCCACGATCAACCTTCGGCTCGCAGCGGTCCGAAGGCTTGCCTACGAGGCAGCCGACTCCGGGCTCCTGACTCCAGACCTGGCCGCCGGCATCCGCCGCGTCAAGGGTGCAAAGAGACTTGGCGTTCGGATCGGGAACTGGTTAACTGTTGAGCAGGGTAACCGATTGCTTCAAGCCTTGGATCGCGACACTCTTCGGGGTAAGCGCGATTATGCAATCCTTGCTGTGTTGCTCGGATGTGGTCTCCGCCGCGCTGAACTAGCCGCGACGACGGTTCGGGATCTTCAACAACGAGAAGAGCACTGGGTCTTCGCCGACCTAATCGGCAAGGGCGGGCACATCAGGACCGTCCCCGTACCGGGATGGATTGAGAAGGCAGTCGGGGATTGGCTTACCGTTGCCAAAATTACCGACGGCCCGATATTTAGATCGATCAACAAAGCGGGACGAATTGCCGAAACGGGATTTAGCCCCAAGGTCATTTGGACCATTGTTAAGAAAGTCTGTTCGCAGTGCGGCTTAGCAAACGTAGCCCCCCATGACCTCCGCCGCTCATGCGCCCGTTTGTGTCATGAGGCCGGCGGAGAGTTGGAGCAGATCCAGTTTCTGCTCGGACACGTGAGCGTCCAAACAACAGAGCGCTATCTCGGGTGCAAACAGCGCCTACGAAATGCGGTCAATGATGGCATAGGACTCGCATCCGATCCAGAGTGACACCGTTGTTGTTCTCCGCAACTCCTGATACATAGACAACGGCAATACAATGGTCCGACGTGGCCTCTGGTGATCCCAATAGAGTGTGGTTCCCCGAGATGATCGAGACACTGCGTACGCGGTGGCATCAGGATCTGTCCTTCACCGAGATCATCGAACTGCGTGACGATCTCAACGAGATGCTCCAACAGATCCGCATCCAGCGTCACATTCGGCCGCCAGTCTTCAAGTGTCCAAAATGCGGCCAGATTAGCGAAGGGCCGCCGTCAGGAGTCAGCGTACGCGCCATGATCCTATCGGTGATTCGCTTCAACATCGCAGCAACAAAGCCAACACGTGCCCTTGAAAAGCACTGGGATGCATACCGAGAGCAGAACTCGGTTGACCTTTATGGCAAGGTTGTAAGATCAAGCTCTACACAGAGCGGCTGCAGTCATCCTTTGGCGTAGGCAGTCCAGCCTTTGATGGTTGGCTTCGTGGCGACTCGTTCTCCGCAATGACATACGATAACGCCGTTTACCAGTCCTAATCCGATAAGCCTCGCCGAAATGAAGACGTAGAGCCACTCCGGGAGGTATCGTCGACTCGCGTCCAGATTTCCGAGCATCCAGGCATAAACATATCTGGTGTTTAATGGGTGGGATGAAAGCTGCCGTTTGTCTGCTTGTTGTCGGCTGTCTAGGAGCGCAATCCAGTCAGGAGGCCGAAGTGCGCGCGCTGATCGCCGATTTTCTGACGGCGTTCAATAATCTGGATTGGCCGGCATTCAAGAAGTGCTGGAGTGACCGGCCAGTTGTATTCTACCCATCGGCTGTTCCTCAGCCCAGCGGAAGGAGAACAGACGAGTGGGCCGATTTTGAAGCCGCATGGGGACGGCAATTCGGCGCAATGCGCGAGACTGCAACCAAGCGAGGCGTGACGCATCCGCCCTATCAAAATATTGAACCCAAGGACGTCCGCATCGATTTTCCTGCTCCGACAGTCGCGGTAGTCACATTTCATCTCGGCCCGGAGAATGGGGTTCTTGGACGTCGTATGCTCGTCGTCGTAAAGGTCGCCGATGGGTGGAAGATAACGCATCTGCACGCGTCCAATTTTCCATTGCCTGTCACAAACTGATGCGGCGGCATGGAGCTACGACCGATGGAAGCCCTGCCTCTTCGAGCGCACTTATGGACTCCCCTACACGCTGCAACCTCGATTTGCATCAGACGACGGCGCGATTCGCACGATTACGGACGATAACGCCGTTTCACGTTCCGAATCTTGCGAAGAGCCAGTGATAGCTTACATGAAAGCCATGCCTTCAGACTGGAGCCTGGGATATCCCCGATACGTGATTGAAGACGGCTGCCCCGAGATTGAGCGTGGGCAGATCTTGGAGTGGCCGGCGTTAGAGTTCTATACGGAGGCTACTCTAGCGATTTGCGAGACGAGGTCGAGGTCTGCTTTTGAGGTCGATGACTACCGGTATTCGATTTCTGCCGAAGTCATTTACCTGTCGGATACGGCTTCCGTTATCGATTTTGGACTCAGGGCGATTCGGACAAGGGATCTGTTGCCTCCCGAATGCAGGGAAGGCGATTTTGTCCGTGGCGAAATTTATGTTGGACTCCCGCTTTGTGCGGAGATCGTTCCAGACAAAGTCCACTCGTCATTGGCATATAGCTGGGATGTTGTGGCCATCTTTGCCGACCTGACGCCTCTTATCGAACATCGCGATGATACTGGCCGCAGCTGGTTTACTCGCGATTGCAGCCAAATCCGATACAAAGAGATATCCGCGACGAAGGCTCTCAGTGCGCAAGCATACGTCTTGCGCTGCCGTCCGCGAATGCAGTAGTATGCAAGGTCCGCAGGCGTCGCTGCGGAGGCGCGACCACAACAGTGAATTCGGCTGGACCTGTGATGTCAGGACAGTACGAGGTCGCCACCATTCCAGACGATAACGCCGTGTATCGTTCACTATCCGGGAAGGCTGAACTGACGCCACTCAGTTCAGCGGTTTAGCGGTTATCTGCCAAGTTGAGTGCCGCCGACATCAAAGTAATCTCCCAGAGCGCCCTTTATGGCCGTTTAGCTGGTTCCTCCGTAAGAACGGGTTGTTCGATGCGGCCGCACCGTACACGAACTGCGCCGGGTCAAGACTCTCCTAAGTCCATCTATCGATCGTGGGCGATTATCACTCTCCAGAAACCTCCGCGCGCGTGATTTCCCCAATAATGCTTTGACGCGAGCCGAGGGCACTGTCCGGATTCAGCCGGGCGAACAAATCAATGACGCGCGCGATCAGGCCCGTCCACCCGGTTTGGTGGCTGGCTCCAAGCCCCGCTCCGTTGTCGCCGTGAAAGTACTCGTAGAAAAGTATGTAATCCCGCCAGTATGGGTCTTCCTGGAATTTCTTCGTCCCGCCATACACGGGTCGACTGCCGCGGTCATCCCGAAGAAAGATGCGCCCTAGCCGCGCGCCAATCTCTTTCGCCACCTCGAACAGGGTCATATAAATTCCCGATCCAGTGGGACACTCGACTTTAAAGTCATCGCCATAGAACGGATACATGTTGAGCAGGCCGCGAATGATTAGCCCATTGACCGGCATCCAAACCGGTCCCCGCCAATTCGAGTTGCCGCCAAACATTCCAGTGTTCGACTCGGCAGGCAGGTACGCCACCTTGAATTCCTGCCCGTCCAAGTTGAAAACGAAAGGATGCTGATCGTGGTACCGTGATAGCGATCGGATCCCGTAGGGGCTGAGAAATTCGTTTTCGTCGAGCATATAGGCCAGAATTCGCTGAAGCTTATCCTTATTGCAAACCGACGCGATCTTGCGCCCCTGGTATCCGATAAAGCCTTCGTCAGCCACGGAAATCTTCTTTATTACTTCGGGATGGCGCTTGCGGAACAACTCAATCATTTCCCGAATTCTTGGGTGACGCGCGATCATACCCTCCTCAAATACGCTCGCCGCGCAGAGCGGTAGCAGTCCCACTATCGAGCGGATCCTCAAGCGCATCGCATCGCCGTTCGGTAAGTGGAGCAGGTCGTAAAAGAAGCCATCGGCCGAGTCCCACATCTCGTCGTGATTCACACCGACGCGGTCCATGGCATATGTGATCCATGCCCAGTGCTCGAGGAAGCGAAAGGCCATCTCCTCATAAACCGAGTCGTACTCGGTCAGGATGAGCGCGATATCCAGCATGCACAGGCAGTAGAACGCCATCCAAGCCGTCCCATCGGCCTGATCCAGGTGCCCGCCCGTCGGTAGCGGCGCGCTGCGGTCAAAGACCCCAATGTTGTCAAGCCCCAGGAACCCTCCCGCAAACACGTTGCGTCCGTCCGGGTCTTTGCGGTTCACCCACCAGTTAAAATTCAGCATCAGCCCTTGGAAGGAGCGCTCTAGGAAGCGCAAATCGGCACGTCCCAACCGGTTCTCCATGTTGTAGAGAAACAACGTCGCCCAGGCGTGTACTGGCGGATTCACGTCGCTGAAATTCCATTCGTAAGCCGGAATCTGTCCATTGGGATGGGCATACAGGTTGCGCAGCATCAGCAAGAGCTGCTCTTTCGCGAAGTCAAAGTCCACCAGAGAAAGAGCAAGTGTGTGGAACGCCAAGTCCCATGCCGCGTACCAGGGATATTCCCATTTGTCGGGCATGGAGATAATGTCTTTATTGAGCATGTGGAACCACTCTTGGTTGCGTGCTCCTCCCTTACCAGAACCAACCATCGGGTGGGACTCATGCTCATGCAGCCACTGGTCGAGGTCAAAATAGTAATACTGTTTGGACCACAGCATGCCCGCCAAGGCTTGTCGGTGCACGCGACGCTCGTCGTCCGTCAGAGTCTTTGGCGTGATGCGCTCGTAAAATTCGTCCGCATCCGCCCGCCGGTTGGCGAATGCCTCATCGAACTTCGCGACTGCATCGACCGGCGGCTTCGCGCTAAGCCGTAAACGCACAACCGTGCTTCCTCCTCCCATTACATCCAGCACGTAATGGGCAGCCGCTTTCGTTCCAATCTTGGCCGGATTGACGGCATCACGCTTCCCGGCAATTACGTATTCATGGAATGCGTCCTTCACATACGGCGAGGGATTGGGCTGGCTCCACAATCGAACGTGATTGCTCTCATTCTCCGTGAACAGCAACTCCGGCGCACCTTCACACTGCAGCGTGTATTCGCCCAGCTCCGGATGGGATGCCTGAATGCTAGATGCACCATTCTCAGTCAATACCGGTCTGGCGCCGCCATCTTCCCACGACCATGTGTTTCGGAACCATAGCGTCGGAAGAAGATGGAGCTGCGCTGCTTCCTGCCCGCGGTTGTGAACGGAAATCCGAATCAGAACGTCTTCGGGATCGCCCTTTGCATATTCGACGAAAACATCGAAATATCGATCGTCGTCGAAAATGCCGGTGTTCAGCAGCTCGTACTCCATGTCTTCGCGCGAACGCCGCAGGTTGGTCTCCACCAGATCGCCGTATGGGTATTCACGCTGCGGATACTTGTACAGGTATTTCATGTACGAGTGCGTCGGCGTGCTGTCGATGTAGAAGTAGTATTCTTTGACGTCCTCACCATGGTTACCTTCGCTGTTGGTCAGCCCAAACAGCCGCTCTTTTAGGATGGGATCACAGCCATTCCACAACGCGATTGCGAAACATAGGCGTTGTTTGTCATCGGAGATCCCGGCCATACCGTCTTCGCCCCAGCGATAAGCACGCGAGCGCGCCTGATCATGCGAAAAGTAGCCCCACGCATTCCCGTCGTGGCTGTAATCTTCCCGAACCGTGCCCCATTGCCTCTCGCTGAGATAGGGCCCCCACTTTCGCCATGGCACACTCTTTTCGCGAGCTTCATTCAGGCGTTTCTGTTCTGTGACCTCAACGTAATCGAACCGCGAATGTTCTTGATCTAAGCCTTCCATCAACAGCTCCTTCGCAAACGTACGACCGCAAGTTTCCTGTGGCTTCGCAGGCGCTTACATCTTTGGTTCTGGAGGATTAGCCGCGCACGCCTTCACCTACATTCAACAAAGTGTTACACATGTTCCACTGCGACGTGGCCAGCAACGCATAGGCGACGCGCGGTTGCACCGGCCCGTGCCGGTGCCTGATGCAAGGCCGCAAGTCGGGTAAAGGTAAGGATGAGCGCCCGAGCGTGTTGGAGGCGTTCCCCGAGCAGATCGAGACGTATCGAGCGCCCCAGCCGAAGCATGACGCCGAAGTTCGCCTCTGGCGCTGGAAGCCAGTTGGCCTCCTTTGGTTTGCCTGTGAGTCAGCCTGAAGATGGCCAGGAAGTGTTGGTCGTCATACATGGTCAGCGACCAGAACCTTTTGACAGGCGGAAACTTTCCTTTGTCGAAGTGCAGCGTTTACCGCCTTGGCTGGTGACAAATGGATCGCATTGGCCGACAAGTATAGGGATTCAGCCTGACTTGGAGCGAAATTGCGGCGGCGGCGTTATCGTGAGTAGCTTTGCCGGCATTGCGCTGATCGATTCGAGGACGGCCCGTTGGCCCCGCCGGGCATTCCACAACATAACGGGCGTGCTCGGGCTGTTGTACTTTATGTACACAGGTGTCCGTCTTGAATTCGTTGGGCTGGTGTTGTGGCCTTAGGTTGTCCGTCCATGCGATCTAAGCGTTCTTGGGAAGGACGGGTTCGACGAATAAGCGACGCGGGGCAGTGTCAGAATCTGGACGAATGATTGCCGGTCCTTGTCTGGAGATAGCGATGAACGAAGTGTCCTTAGTTGATGATGCGCCGCCCGCGATTGAGCGGTCGCGGCCGCGTTTTTCGATTCGTACCGTAGGGTGCCTGGTCACCCTGACGGCTTTGCTGATAGGCTGTAGCCGCAACCAGGCTACAGCTGGCAGATCAGCTGAACCTGCGAATGGCGCCCCGTCCCCAGCCCAGTCAACCGAAGCTAGGCCGCCGCGCAACCCATTAAGGAACGCCTATTTCGGCGACCTGCACCTTCACACAAGCTATTCCATGGACGCGTTCGCGTTCGGCACCCGCACGACACCCGACGATGCTTACCGCTATGCCATGGGTGAGTCCGTCGAATACTTCGGCAAGCAGTGGAAACGGCTGGTCCCGCTCGATTTCCTCGCGGTCACTGACCACGCCGAGTATCTGGGCACGATACGAGAGTCCATAAATCCCGATGGCCCGTTCGCTCGGTCGGAGTGGTACACACTGATGACGAGTAAGGACCCGAAGGTCAGCGGCCAGGCTTTTCAGAAGTTGGGCGGCTCCACGATCGCAAACAAGCCGATTCCCGAATTCAATGATCCCAAGCTAACTGGCGCGGCATGGGAGAGCTACTCGGCAATTCCTGACAAGTACAATAAGCCCGGCAAGTTTACAACGTTTGTCGGCTTTGAGTGGACCTCGATGCCGCTGGCTCAGAACCTCCACCGCTGCGTTATTTTTGCGAACAAAGGGCCGGAGACGCCGTACACCGCATTCGAGTCCGTCGACCCCGAAGACCTGTGGCGCTACCTAGAGGGACAGCGAAAGAGCGGACTTGACGTAATTGCAGTTCCCCACAATGGCAACATCAGCAATGGCCTCATGTTCAGCACCCGAGATATGTCGGGCAAGCCGGTTACCCGCGACTATGCCGAGCGCCGCATGGCCAACGAGCCGCTAGCGGAGATCATTCAAGCCAAGGGGCAATCCGATACCGAGCCCGGACTCTCGCCCAACGACGAATTTGCGAATTTCGAGCTCTGGAAATATAAGCTCGACGGTTCAGGTATCGCCAAATCTGCGACTGGCAGTTACCTCCGCCAGGCATATGGTGCGGGTCAAGAGTTGCAAGCGAAGCTCGGTGCTAATCCGTTCAAGTACGGCGTCGCGGCGGGTACCGACTTCCATTCGGGCATAGACTCGACCGAACCCAGCAACTACGCGGGATCGCATGGCAACCAGGACAATGATCCACGCAAGGTGGTCACCGCGACAAAGTCTGTTGTCGGTGAACCTCCTACGGCGCTTAGCTCTGGAGGCCTTACCGGAGTCTGGGCCGATGAAAACACGCGCGAATCTATTTTTGCCGCCCTCAAGCGCAAGGAAACCTTCGGGACATCGGGCACACGGATCAAGATTCGGATGTTCGCCGGCTGGAATTATCCCAGCGACGTGACCAAGCAGGGGGGTTGGGTGAAGTCGGCTTACGATGGCGGCGTGCCCATGGGCGGCGACCTGACAACACCCCCAGGAACAGCGGCTCCAACTTTCATCGTTCAGGCCATCAAAGATCCCAACAGCGGCAATCTCGACCGAATTCAGATCATTAAGATTTCGACAAAAAACGGCAAGAGCAAGGAAACCGTTTACGACGTGGTGTGGAGCGGAGACCGCAAGGCCGATCCGAAAACCGGGAAACTTCCAGCCGTCGGCAACACGGTTGACGTCAAGACTGCAACCTTCACGAACGCGATCGGAGCATCGGAGTTGATTGGCGAGTGGGCAGACCCTTCGTTTGATCCCGCCGCCCATGCAACCTACTACGCCCGGGTGCTTGAGATTCCTACCCCCCGTTGGTCCACCTATTGGGCCGCCAAGCTGAACGTGCCGCCGAACCCCAACGTCGCAGCAACTGTGCAGCAGCGTGCCTGGACATCGCCCATTTGGTACGCGCCCGCGAAACCATAGGAGTTGGCCTTGGAACGAAGTTTCCAGTGACGCCGCCCCGAAACGGGGGAGACGGGGTCAAAAACCGGTAAAAGACCTCTGGAACCGAGACCGCTTTAACTAGCGCCGACTAAACCTATTGACAGCCTGCAGCTTGGGCACTGTCCAAGGCCGCAACTTCCCCGTCGGCAGCCTTTCGGGGCGTGGATGCGGAGGATCCGGGCGAAATGGTCAGCGGGCACCGTTCCATGAAAATCCTCAGGCCAATCCGGGAAACCACACTCGGATGCTAAATCGAGCTGCCGCAGGGTTTTGCGAGTTTCAGTCCCCGGAAGTCCCATTATGACCGCTGATCTGCCACCGAATCGCAGAGAGGATTCCAGACGATAACGCCGTGTGCATTCGGTTTTGAAGCAGCGGCGATTCTCAGGTTATGTCGAAGCTACGGCGGTCCCGGAAGCGCGGGCGAAAACTCAGGGCATGTGATTAACATTGACGTTGGGCTTATTCGGCGACGCAGATTCTCGGTGTGTCAATTTTTGAGACCCGCGATCTGGCGGACTCGGGAGTGATGTTCAACGAACTCGATACACGGACCGGCGTCCCTCGTCAAACGATGCTGTTTCTCCTTCAGCAGTGCCTCGTGCCTTTGGGCACAGCCATTCTTGGATTGTTGCTCTTAGAGCCATTCTTGCCAACGGGAGGTGACCCAGGCTTAGAGTGGCCGAAATCGATACTGTACGCCTGTCCCGGTTTTGCGGGATTCCTACAGGCGCGCGTCGTCCACTCCAAATGGCGTGGTGCCGTACGGACAGGACAATGGATCTGGGTCCTTCCGGCTTTGTTTTGGTCACATGACGTACTCATTCTGGGCCAGAACATGCCGCTCGCAACAAGAGTCGCGGATATGTTTCGTCCATCGGGAGGAGGAGAGGGGCTCCCGTTAGCCCTTCAAACTATCCCAACGTTAGCTTGCATTTGCTATTCAATTCAGATGTTCCTCGCTGCACGTCGGCGGCGTGTCCTCGATCTAAGAGACGGAACGAAAATGGAGCAGCCGCGAAAAGTCCGGTTGTGACTGGTGATCTGCCCCGAATTGGCAGGGAGGGTTCCAGACGATAACGCCGTATATCAGGCGTAATTTATGTTGGATGAGGGGACTGAGACAGTCCCTCGAGAAGCCAGAGTCGGCCTTTTTCGGGAATGCCGCCCCGACCATGCGGCGTGCGGTTCCCTTGAATGGCTTATTTGACCGGTTCGCTATGAGCTCTGGGCCACGTGATGCTGCACTACGAGGTGAGAGGCGTTCGGAACCAAGCGGCGGTTAGGTCAGATGACTCCCCGTCCGGCCTGAGATGGTGTGAATGTGGCGGACTATCGACGGAAGACAAGGAGCCGGGTACACACCGGCTCTCTTCTCCGGCTACTTCACTGCCTCCCAGTCTCCTGCGTCTCAGCTTTCGCCCTCAACTTGCTCTGAATCCGCTCTCGCTGCACCGGGTTGAACTGCAGCCACCGCCGTTCAAGCGCCTTGACCGCAGAACCCCCCCACTGGGCCTGCATGACGCCGTCCGGCACGTGTCCCTCACCCAGCAACAAGTGTCCCAACTCATGCGCGATGACGAATCCTAACACCGCATCAGCATTGACATCGTGGGCTGCGGCAAGTTTTCGGACGGCCTTGAAATAGGCATCGGCCAGGTAGCAGTCGCCGCTTTCTCCGATGTAAGCTCGGCCCATGGCGTCGAGCGAGGAGGCGCTTCTCATCACAGGAGGTTTGTCGTTCCGCAGCCGGATTAGGAACCAAACTCCACCCGCCGGCCTATTCGGGCGATACTGATCGCAACTCTTCCATTCGATCTGGACGTCCACGGGGCGAAACACAGCTTCCACCTCCGCCTCCGCGCGCGCCACGTCGGATTCAGGCAGTCCGCCGAGATTGCACATCGAGACGTTCATGTGCTCTGCGCCAAACACCGTCCCTGCCGATAAAACCGCCAACAACAAAGTCGCTCGCATAGGGCCTCCAGCCGAAGCCCGCCTCTTCCGGGCTACCCGGTCTTGCTCTGAATCGCGCTAAACTTCTTGAACAGACACAACGCCCCGGAGAAAAAGATGGGCTGGGACACCGCTGGACCAATCACCCAGTTGTTGCTTCGCTGGAATTCCGGTGAAGAGTCCTGTCTCGACGAGCTGATCCCGTTGCTGGAGCACGAACTGCGGCAGATCGCCCACCGCCAGATGCGCAGGGAGCGGGAAGGCCACACGCTGCAAACCACTGCGCTGGTGAACGAGGCTTACCTCAAGCTGGTGGATCAGTCTCGCGCCAACTGGCAGAACCGCGCGCACTTTCTAGGGGTTGCCTCGGGGCTCATGCGGCGCATCCTGGTTGACCATGCGCGTGGCTTGTGCCGGGCCAAACGCGGTGGTGCCGCCGGCCACCTGCTGTTGGACGAAGACCTTGTCTTCTCGCCTGCGAAATCGGCCGCACTGGTTGCCTTGGACGATGCACTCGAAGAGCTTGCCCAGCTGGATCCGCGCAAGGCCAGGGTCGTGGAGCTACGCTACTTCGGCGGATTGAGTGTCGAGGAAGCCGCCGAAGCGCTCGGCGTACACCCGAATACGATCATTCGCGATTGGAGTTTGGCTAGAGCATGGCTCAAGCGGGAATTGGCTCATGAGGCCGCCAGTGCAGGGTGAGCGCTGGAAGCAAGTCGAGGCGTTGTTCGAGGCTGCGCAGCAACGGCCTGCCGATCAGCGCGCCGAGTTTCTGCACCAAGCGTGTCCTGATGACCCGGATTTATGCGCCGAGGTGGAATCGCTGCTGAAGGTCGCTGAATCCCGCGACCCGCTGCTGGATGGTTCGCCGCTTTCGTCTATCGAAGAACGTCCGCCCGCGCTGAAGCCTGGCGACAAGCTCGGCAATTTCGAGATTGTCGCGCTGATCGGCCGTGGCGGAATGGGCGAGGTCTACCGCGCCCGCGATCTACGCTTGAAGCGCGATGTAGCCATCAAGACACTGCCGTCCGGTTTTGCCTCTGACCGTGACCGCATCACCCGCTTCGAGCGCGAGGCGCGCGCCGCAAGTGCGCTGAACCATCCCAATATTCGTTAGTGTTTACGACATCGGCACCGAGCGCGGCGTGTCGTTCATCGTCTCCGAAGTGGTCGACGGCGAGACATTGGCGCAAGTCATCCAGCGCGGCCCGCTCCCGCTGCGGAAGCTGATCGAGGTGAGCACGCAAATCTGCGACGGACTCGCTGCCGCGCACACCGCCGGGGTTGTCCATCGTGACCTGAAACCCGGCAACATCATGCTGACCCGCGATGGGCGCGTGAAGATTCTCGACTTCGGGCTGGCGCGACAGGAACGCGCTTCAGGAGTCGACAGCACAACGATGGAGGCCAGCCATCCAGGCATGATCATGGGCACTCCCGGCTACATGTCGCCCGAGCAGGTACGGGGCGAGCCCACCGATGCCCGCTCCGACATCTTCAGCCTGGGCGTGATCCTGTACGAGATGGCTAGCGGCAAGCGGGCCTTCACCGGCGGATCTTCGGTTGAGGTGATGAACTCGATACTCAAGGACGAGCCTCCAGAGTTACCGCCAGCCTCGCCACCCGCGCTCGATCGGATCGTACGCAGGTCCATTGAGAAGCAGCCGTCACGGAGGTTCCAGTCGGCTGCGGACCTCGGTTTCGCGCTGAGATCCCTATCGTCATCGCCCAAGCGCGAATGGCAACTGAAGCACAGAGCGTGGCTGAACTGGGCGGCCCTGGTGGCGCTCTGTGTAATTTCGGGTGCTGTCTATTGGCTCAGCGTTCGTCCTCGAAGATCCTCCTCGCCGCCATCAGCGACCACATTCCGGCGTCTGACGTACAACCCGGGTCTTACCACTGACGGTGCCATTTCTCCCGACGGGAAGCTGCTCGCGTATGTCAAAGATGGCGATATCTGGGTCCAGCAAGTCGACGGGAGCGGCCCGATTCGGATTACGGACGACTCCTCAGGCAACAGCGACCCCGCTTTTTCTCCGGATGGAACACAGATCGCGTTTCGCTCCGAGCGCGAGGACGGAGGTATTTATCTTGCGCCGGCTCTCGGCGGCGAGGCCCGTGAGGTCGTGCATCAGGGGCGCCGCCCGCGCTTCTCGCCAGACGGCCGCAGGCTGATGTACTGGACGGGCCCGCGCGAAGGCGGAAATGATTACCGCTTCCGTGATGACAAGCTCTTCGTTCAGCCCCTGTCTGGCGGCACGGCTACGCAGATCGGCGCCGGATGTGGCTTGACGGTCGCGACGCCGGTGTGGTCGCCGGATGGGAGCCGGATCCTATTCACTGGGGCATGCGGTAACGATGTATTAGCCACCTGGGTTTCTACCGCAGACGGAAGGGACTTGAAGGCTAGCCACGGCCTTTATGCGATTAGGATCGATCAGTGGATCGGCAATCCTTCACGTCTCATCTGCCGGCGCAGGTATTCTGGCGAAGACGCGACGTACATAGCGGCCGTGCCGGTTTCCGCCGACGGAACACAGGGCGGCGCCGAACCCGACCAGAAACTGACGTCTGTAACCGACTCCGTCACCCGCGTTTCTGTGGCCTTAGACGGGCGGATGGTGGTTTCCGTCTCGGCAGCCAAGCAGCACATCTGGGGTCTCCCGATTGACAAAATGGGTCGCCCCACGGGAGAGCCGAAACAGCTGACTTTCAGCTCTTCAAAGGAGGGGGCGCCTGTACTATCGAGAGACGGTGGGAAGTTGGCGTTCGGTTCGCTACGGGGAGTGAATTCCAGGCCGTTCTACCGAGATCTCACGACGGGACGCGACAGGGAGCTTACGAAGGCACCTGGGGAAGACGATGTAATCATGGGTTTCAACCCAGATGGATCCGGGGTTTTGTACACGCTGTCAAAATCGATCGGGCGAAGTTCTATCCAATATGTGCCGCTTTCCGGTGGCCTCCCGAAGAAGATTTGGGATAAGTCACCCTGGGCTGTGCCGTGGGACTGGTCCCCAGATGGTAAGACTGTGTTGTTCTACACACGGGATGATCTTAGTACGCCTTTGAGAGGCGTCGTCCTGCAACTTGATCTAGGCTCATCGTCAACAACGACGTTTCTGGACGATCCAGACTTGGACCTGTGGCAGTCGCATTTCTCCCACGACGGGCGATGGGTAGCGTTTAACGCCACGACAAAGGGCAGGAAGTCATCGCGCATTTACATCGTGCCGTTTCGCAAGGGGCTTGTACCGCGGAGCGAGTGGATTCCTATTACTCAGGGCAAGTGGGATGACAAGCCCCGATTCTCCTATGACGGCAAGCTTTTATTCTTCCTGTCCGGACTGGATGGCCCGCATAGCCTGCGGGCGCAGAAGCTCACATCGGACATGCGGCCGGATGGCAACCCGGCCGCGGTGTATCCCGCGGCGCAGAGCCAGCGTTCCGACATCGCATGGGACGAAATCGGAGTAGGCCCGGATCTGATCGTATTTAGCAGATCTGAAGTGACAGGCGACATCTGGCTGCTGGAGCCGTCAAAGGCCGGATCGAAGTGAGTGATCCCGCCCGCTGGAAACAAGTCGAAGCGCTGTTCGAGGCCGCTCAGCAGCGGCCTGCCGATCAGCGCGCCGAGCTTCTGCGACAAGCGTGTGCCGGCGACCCCGAGCTCTGCGCCGAGGTCGAGTCGCTACTGAAAGCCGCTGAATCCCACGACCCACTGCTCGATGGCTCTCCGCTCTCTTCCATCGCCGAACGCCCGCCAGCGCTCAAGCCAGGCGATAAGCTCGGCAATTTTGAGATTTTGGCGATGATCGGCCGCGGCGGGATGGGCGAGGTCTACCGCGCACGCGATCTGCGCCTGAAGCGCGACGTCGCCATCAAGACGTTACCACCCGGTTTCGCCGGCGACCGCGATCGCATCGCGCGCTTCGAGCGTGAGGCGCGGGCCGCCAGCGCGTTGAACCATCCTAATATCGTCAGCGTCCACGACATCGGCGCAGAGGGTGGCGTGTCGTTCATCGTCTCTGAGCTGGTCGACGGAGAGACCCTGGCACAAGTCATCCAGCGCGGGCCGCTCCCGCTGCGGAAGCTGATCGAAGCGAGCACACAGATCTGCGACGGACTCGCGACGGCGCATGCAGCCGGAGTCATCCACCGCGATCTGAAGCCCGGCAACATCATGCTGACGCGGGACGGTCGCGTGAAGATTCTCGACTTCGGGCTGGCGCGACAGGATCGCGCCCACGGAGTCGAGAGCACCACAATGGAGGCCAGCTATCCAGGCATGATCATCGGCACTCCCGGCTACATGTCGCCCGAGCAGGTGCGAGGCGAGCCGACCGACGCACGCTCGGACATCTTCAGCCTCGGCTTGATTCTCTACGAGATGGCCTGCAGCAAACGGGCCTTCGGCGGCGGGTCTTCGGTTGAGGTGATGAACGCCATCCTGAAGGCCGACCCGCCAGAGTTACCGCCAGCCTCACCGCAGTCTCTCGATCGAATCATACGCAGGTGCATTGAGAAGCATCAGGAGCGTAGATTCCAGTCGGCTGCGGATCTCGGCTTCGCACTGAACTCGATGTCCACGGCTCGCTTGCCAGGAGTAGCGCCAAAACGACGGGCGTGGCTGAAATGGGTGGTCACTGCCGCGATGGCCATAGTTGTAGCAAGCTCTGCGTACTGGTGGGTAGCGCGTTCGCCGGGGCCTGCGCTGGTCGAGGATACGGTCGCCCGGCGGCTTACGTACGATTCCGGCCTCACGACGAATGGCGCCATCTCATCTGACGGCAAGCTTGTAGCCTACGCCAGCGACCGGGAGAATTCTGAGAATCTCGACATCTTTGTTCAGCAGGCGGATGGTGCTGGTCTCGCCCGGATTACGGACGATCCCGCCGACGACTACGATCCTGCGTTCTCGCCCGACGGCGCGCAAGTCGCCTTCCGCTCGGATCGCCATGAGCCGGGTATTTACGTGGCCCCGGCCCTGGGCGGTGATCCGAGACTGCTGGCACCTCAGGGCCGCCGCCCGCGTTTTTCCCGGACGGGCGTTTCGTGATGTACTGGACAGGCCCCGCAAATCCCGGCGACGTGAGGGGTTCGACTGACGTCAAGGTCTGGGTTCAGCCCGTTTCAGGCGGAGCAGCGATACAGATCGGCGCTGGATGCAGCCTGTTCGAAAACACGTCGGTTTGGTCGCCAGACTCGACTCGGATTCTGTTTATTGGATCATGCGGCCGCGAAGTTCTTGCCCGCCAATCCGGGACCGAAAACCTTGGTTTGACCGCATGGGTCTCCACGGCTGATGGGAAAGTGCTGACACCCAATCGCGACCTGTACAGTCTCTGGCGCACAATCCACTATCCACCACGCATAGACCAGTGGATCGACGATCCGCCGCGCCTGCTCATCCCTATGCTGGTCGGGGACACAATGCATATCATCTCGGTACCGGTTTCCAGCGATGGAACCAGGGTCACCGGGGCCCCACACAGGCTCACCTATGGAAGCGGAAACGAGACTAGGGCGGTCGCATCGCTCAGCGGCCGCATCACACTTTCCACCGATACCTGGGAGTCGCACATTTGGACTCTTCCGATTGATACAGACGGAAAGGTCGCCGGCGCGCCGAAGCAAGTGACTTTCGGCCCCACAGAGGAATCGCCTGGTGCGTTGTCGCGAGACGGCAAAAAACTATCGTTCAGCTCAGTGCGCATGAACGGAGTCCGGTTGTTTTACAAGGATTTAGCTACGGCGCGGCAAAAAGAGATTTCGACCGAGGGCTATAGGTACGAGGCACCAGTTTTCAGCCACGACGGCACCAGGATAATGTGTGCCAAGTATCCCAGCCCCGAAAATTCGCGGGATTTCATCTACGAGATACCGTTATCGGGCGGCGTCTCACGAAAGATCTGGGACCAGGCCACTTGGTCGTTGCTGTGGGATTGGGCTCCCGACGACTCCACACTGCTGATATGGACCGACTTCGATAAGCCAAGCATCGAGGAGTTGGACCTGAAGTCCCTCTCGAAAACTACGTTTCTCAGTGATCCAGAATACAAACTCTATCAGTCGCGCTTCTCGGGAGATGGGCGTTGGGTAACGTTCAATGCTATAAAAGACCTACATTCCCGTATCTATGTTGCTCCCTTTCGCAAAGCTAGCGTCCCCCGGAACGAATGGATTCCAATCACAGACGGCACCTCGGATGAGAAGCCCCACTTCTCTCACAATGACAAGCTGATTTTCTTTACATCTGTCCGGGACGGATTCCGATGCATTTGGGCTCAGAAGCTTTCACCGGAAATGCGCCCTACGGGCGCTGCATTCGCTGTCTATCACTACCATCAGCGACGGAACTCATTGGAGAACGGGCCTGGAGGAACCGAGATCGCAGTTGGCCCAAACTCCATCCTGTTCAGCAAGGCGCAAGCGAAGGGCAACATCTGGCTATTAGAACCGGCGAAGGCAGGGACGAAGTGAGTGATCCTTCCCGCTGGAAGCAAGTCGAGGCGTTGTTCGAGGCCGCGCAGCAACGGCCTGCGATCAGCGCGCCGAGTTTCTGCACCAAGCGTGTCCTGATGACCCGGATTTATGCGCCGAGGTGGAATCGCTGCTGAAGGTCGCTGAATCCCGCGACCCGCTGCTTGATGGTTCGCCGCTGTCTTCTATCGCGGAACGTTCGCCCGCGCTGAAGCCTGGCGACAAGCTCGGCAATTTCGAAGGAAGCGGGGTCAAAGACCGGTCAAAGACCTCCGGCACTTGGCGAAATCGCGGCGGCGGCGCATTTTCCCTGAGAGTTCTTCAAGACACTCTGGGACCGATCTTGACTCTAAGGCTAGCCGCTACAAGGCTTTGCAACGATCAGTCCCCGGAAGTCCCGTTATCGTCTGCGATCCTCTTCGAAAGGTCTCTCTCCGGAGAACTGCCGATGGTTGCACGCAGACGTGTGGCCGCTGGTTTCGCTTCCGATATTGCTAACTGGCGAGGAAACCGAAGTGGCGGATTCGGACGAAGCCACGCGGCAGCACATGCAGTAAAAAGCGACGCAAGAATTCGTCGACAGGCAGAGTCAGGAATCGCTTCTTGTTTTTGTGAGCGGAGTCGCGCCAGCGGAACGTCACCTGGTCCTCAACGAAGGAAACGAGACGGTGGTTGGAAATCGCAACGCGAAGAGTGTAGGCGCCGAGGTAACGAAGTACCTGCTCGGGTCCACCGAAAGGCGGTTTGCAGTAGACCACCCAGCGCGGCGCGTAAAGCTGACGGATCAAACTCCGGAACAGCCTGGGCTGAGCCAGGCCGCGAAGCAGGCCGTGAAACTGGAGTTGTCCGGAAGCGTGAGCCTGCTGGAGCGCTTCGAGAAACTTGCCGCGGAAGACTTCGCTGAGAACCCCTACCGGTAGAAAGAAGCGGTCATTTCGGGGGCGCACCCAGTGCGCGTGATCGCGAGACAAGCCGCCAGCGGCCACGACACAGTGAACGTGGGGATGATGCCATCGTCACGCACAATACCCCGAGTGCGGACGCGACGCACGTTCGGGTTTTCTATCCGTTTCATCCGCTTCATGGATATAGCTTGCGAGTTCTCCGTAGACCCAAACGGGGAGACGGCGCCGTGTCGGTTATCGATGCAGTCGGCAAACGACTGAAGATTCCAGTATGGATGCTTTCGCCGGAAGCCGCCCACTCCAAGATCAGCACGCAAGCCTAGGGGCGGCACAGGAACTAACGCGCGTTATCTATGCAAAGGAGACTATGATGACGGCGGCCAGTACTGCATCGGTTTTGGTGGCGCAATGGTCGATCGCCGATTGAGTGAAGAGCTATTAACGGTGATCTCTCCGCTTGGCGTAGAAGCCAGTCTGAAGGCCATAGAGGAGCTCCGCTCCGGGGAAGCAGCACAAGGCGCTGCTCTGTCGAGCAAACTTGAGCAACTGGAGTACGAGGCGAAGCGAGCCTTTGAACAATATGACGTGGTGGATGCTAGAAACCGTTTGGCGGCTGCTGAATTGGAACGCCGATGGAACGAGAAGCTGGAAGAGATTGACATAGTTCGGCAGCAGCTTGGCTGTCTTGCAGAAATGCGTTCTTCACTCTCTCCGGAAGAGGAAACCAGCATTGTTTCGATGGGCGAGCGCTTCGCCGAAGTCTGGCATGGCGACCACTGCCCACCAACACTAAAGAAGATGGTCTTCCGCACAGTTATCGAAGAGATCATCGCGCGTTCAGATCCCGCGAAGAAAACTCTGCACTTCACCATTCATTGGAAGGGCGGTGTGCACACTCAACTGGAGATGGATCGGCCTCGTTCAGCGACCGAGACAGCGACCCCCATGGAGGCCTTGGAGATCATTCGTCGGATGGCCGTTCGCTACGGCGATGACCAAATTGCCTCGGTATTAAATCGACTTGGATATTGCACTGGAAAAGGGAAGCGATGGGATCAGAACCGTGTAGCCACCGCGCGCAAGAACCACTCCATAGCGGGTCAGAGGCGTGCGCAGCCTGATCCTGAGACAGTGAGCTTGAATGAAGCCGCGCGGCTGTGCGGAGTGAGTCATCGTTCCATCGAACGCCTGGTGGAAGCAGGCCTGTTGAACCGCGAGCAAGTCACTGCCCGTGCGCCCTGGGAGATTCGGCGCTCAGATCTGGATGCCGAGCCGGTTCGCAGCATCCTCGATCAGCTTCAACGGACAGGCAAGCTCGTTCTGCGAGGGGGTCGCACGGAAACTCAATCTGACTTGTTCGTTGAAAATCAATCAGATGATAATGCCAGGCACTATGAGTGAGGGTTCTGCTGCAGCTTCTGATTCCAGGTGTGGAGGACGCTGAAGAAGCCGATCTCGGCGCCGAGATGCTTCGGGTCCGCGGCAATTTCGATCAAGGTCTGGGCGCTGCAGCGGAAAAGCAGCCCGTAGATCACTTCTTTATTTTGCAAGGCCAGAGGCGCCAATTGGTGGGGCAGCGTAAACACGACATGAGCGTAGGGCGTAGCGAGCAGTTCGGCGCGCCGGGCGGTCAGCCAGCGGTCGCGCGTCTGGCTTTGGCACTTCGGGCAGTGCCGGTTGCGACAAGAGTTATAGGAGATGGCGCGATGACCACAGCCGGAGCACTGATCCAGATGACCGCCCATCGCGGCGGTGCGGCACTGCTCGATGGCTACCAGGACTTTAAGATGCATCCAGGTGAACCACGCGGGAGGCCGGTCTATGAATCGGTGGCCGGCGGCGGTTATGATATCGGCCAACTCCAGGAGTGGCCCCTTCATTCACTTCTTTCGGGAACCGTTTTTCAGGTTCGGGGCCGCCGCCAGGGTAAGCGAGTCGAGCGGGCTTCGAGTGGCTTTGAGATGCCGCTCCGACAGGTGCAGGTAACGGCTAGTCGTCCTCAGATCGGCGTGGCCCAGCAGGAGTTGAATGGTACGTAAGTCGGCGCCGGATTCGAGCAGATGGGTTGCAAAGCAGTGCCTCAGGGTATGCGGGTGGACGCTCTTATCCAGTCCCGCGCGCACGCCTGCTTGCTGCACGGCATCCCATACGCTTTTGGATGTTATGGGGACATCGCCGTTGGGATGAGTGCCTTTACTGGGGAACAGGTAAGTTTCCGGCTTGGGGTTCGCCGCGCGCCAGTAGTTGCGAAGTTCCTGTAGTAGCCTCGGGCTGAGCATGACGTTGCGATCCTTCTTCCCCTTGCCCTGACGAATGCGGATCAACATGCGCTCGCTGTCAATGTCGCTGACCTTCAACTGAACTAATTCTTCGCGACGGATGCCGGTGGCATAGAGGACGAGCAGCCAGATTCGATGCAGGGGGCTGGCGGCGGATTGGATTAGACGTTCGACTTCTTTCCGCGAGAGGACTTCGGGCAGGCGAATCGGCCGTTTGGGAACCGGCATGTCGTCAGCCTGCCACGGGCGCTTGAGAATCTTGAGAAAAAAGAACCGTAGGGCGGATAGTTGCTGAGCGACGCTGACGGCCTCCAGTTTGCGATCGGTGAACAGATGGGCTTGGTACTGTCGGATGTGCTCCAGGCCTAACCTGTCGGGAGGAGTCTTGAAGTATTGAGCGAACTCCTCAACGGAATGGAGGTAAATACGAGTGGTAATCGCAGACAAATTCCGACGCTGGAGTTCCTCCAGCATCGCTTTTCGTAGATGGGTCACGGGGACTCTCCTCGTGACCTACGATAGTCCAGCCAGCCAGCTGCTGCTTTATTACGAACCGCCCCCCCGTTCTTAGCAACGCGAAGCGTCTGCCGCGCTCGCGGCTTCGTTGTGTGCTGAGCATGTTCAGCAGCTTAAGGGTGAAAGTCCCGGCCCAACCTGATGGAGGTGAAGGGCTAGAGATATGCAAGGGCTACCGCCGCGAGGCGGGGTCTGAAAGAAGCATGGATCAAATGTGCGAGTCGATGGACAAAAACCGGATACAAGGCGTTAGCGTCGGACGAGCGGGCAACTTACCGCAAAGTCCATATCCATCAAAGATGCGAAACGTAGATTCGGCGACTGTGCACGGAAGGCAGCTGAACTTACCTCAGGAGATCTGCTGTGTGTCGCTTCGGCGACTGAGATGGCCGAAAGGCGGTCTGACCACAGAGCAGAAGTCAGCAGAGGGCATATTAGGTTACGTCGTCGGCAAGGCTCGTGAGGCACTCCAAATGCCGAAAGGCGGAGTCAACAGATAGGCCAAGCCGGAAACGGTAACTGAAGGCCCGAACGAGAGGAGTGGCAAGTACGACATGGATCTCAAAGGCGACAGGCAGCGGAATCTCCAGACTGAACTGGACTTCTCTCCCATGCGAGCGGGTGAAGCCTGCGGAACGGGGAGGGAAGAGACTGAATCGCAGGTGACGGCCCATGACACCGAAAGCCCAGCTAGAACCAATCGATTGATGGAGGAAGTATGTGAGCGAGAAAACCTGAAGGCAGCATTGCGGCAGGTGAAGGCCAATAAAGGAAGCCCGGGCGTCGACGGGATGACCGTCGTCGGACTGAAGGACTTCCTGAAACAGCACTGGCCAACCATCCGGGAACAACTGTTGAATGGAACCTATGAACCGAAACCGGTGAGACGGGTGGAAATCCCCAAGCCGGATGGAGGGGTGCGAAAACTTGGCATTCCTTCGGCGTTGGATCGATTTATCCAACAGGCGGTGTTGCAGGTTCTGCAGAGGCGGTGGGACCGGACGTTTTCCGATCACAGCTATGGGTTCCGACCGGGACGGTCGGCTCATCAGGCGGTGGCACGGGCGCAGCAGTATATCGCCGAAGGCCACGGCTGGTGCGTTGATTTTGATCTGGAGAAATTCTTCGATCGGGTCAATCACGACAAACTGATGGGTCAGATCGCCAAACGGGTCGAGGACAAGCGGCTGCTGAAACTCATCCGGGCATTCTTGAATGCCGGGGTGATGGAGAACGGGTTGGTCAGCCCAAGCGTAGAAGGGACTCCACAAGGAGGCCCACTTTCACCACTGCTCAGTAACCTCGTGCTCGACGAACTCGACCGGGAGTTGGAGCGCCGGGGCCATCGCTTCGTTCGATACGCGGACGACTGCAATATCTACGTCAGCAGCGAGCGGGCGGGGCAACGGGTGATGGAGAGCGTTACGCAATTCATCACGCAAAAGCTCAAGCTCAAGGTGAATGAGACGAAGAGTGCGGTGGCACGACCGCAGGAACGGAAGTTTCTCGGGTTCAGCTTTACGGCCGGTCCGGAGGTCAAGCGCGTGATTGCGCGTAAGGCCATGGATCGGTTCAAGCGGCGAATCCGGGAGATCACGCGACGGGCCAAAGGCGTCAGCATGGAGACGACGATGGAGGAACTGGCACCGTATATGCGGGGCTGGCGCAGCTATTTCGGATTCTGCGAAACGCCTGAAGTGTTGATCGGCTTGACCCGCTGGGTCCGGCTGCGCCTCAGGGCGGCTATGTGGCGGCAGTGGAAAACTCCGCGCCGTCGCCGAGCGGCTCTGTTGGAACTGGGGGTACGGGAGCGGCTGGCGAGCAATACCGCCGGCAGCGGTCGCGGCCCCTGGTATCTCGCGAAGGCCACGGCCCTCTGCGTAGGGCTTTCTAACGCTTACTTCAAATCGCTCGGACTTCCCTCATTGTTCGAGGAGTGTTAGCCGAAGTTCGTCACGGGGACATCGATTTAGGCAAAGTCGGGGCTCCCGAATGGGATAAGTGTCTTTGGCTCCAATCGCGGCTTGGGCAGAAGTCGATGTAGTGTAGACCAACCCTCTTGAAGAGGTTCGAGCCTCATGACAAGATCGCCTTAGAATGTTTCTGCGGCCGAACCGGCGGAGCAAGGACGGCAAGGACCACGCCTACTGGTCGCTGGTTGAGACGGTACGGACGCCCGATGGACCCCGGCAGAAAACGCTGTGCTATCTGGGCGAGTTGAACAGTTCGGCGCAGGCGCGCTGGCTGAAGACGATCGAAGTCTTCAACGAGCAGGGAGAGGCGCAGCAACTGAAGCTTTTTCCTTCGCACGTGGAGCCGCCGGCGGATGATCCGCAGGTGGCACGGGTGCTGGTGAACAAGGTGCGGCTGGAGCGCACGCGGCAGTTCGGCTCCTGCTGGCTCGGTCTGGAACTGTGGAGACGTCTGGAACTGGATCGTTTCTTCGAAGAGGCGGTGGATGACCAGGAGGCCGACGTGAGGTGGTCGCGCGTGGCCGCCGTGCTGGCCATCAATCGGCTGTGCGCGCCCGGCAGCGAGTTGTCCATCGAAGAGCGTTGGTATCCCTCCACAGCGCTCGATGACCTGTTGGGCATCGAAGAAGGCAAGCTCAACGACACGCGGCTGTACCGTTGCCTGGACCGGATTCTGCCGCACAAAACGAAGCTGGAGCGGCATCTCAAGCAGCGCTATGGCGAGCTGTTCGGGGCCGAGTTTGACGTGCTGCTCTACGATCTGACGAGCAGCTATGTGGAAGGCGCCGCGGAGAAGAATCCGATGATGCGCCGGGGCTATTCGCGCGATCATCGTCCCGACTGCGAGCAGATGGTGATCGCGCTGATCGTCAACAGCGAAGGTTTTCCGTTCAGCTATGAGACGTTTGATGGCAACCGGGCCGACGTGTCCACGATGGAAGTGATTCTGCGCATGGTCGAGCGCAAGTATGGCAGGGCGCGGCGGATCTGGGTGTTTGATCGCGGCATCGTGAGCGAGGAGAATCTACAGGCGATCCGCCAACGCGGCGGCCAGTACTTGGTGGGCACGCCACGCAGCCAGATGAAGCGGTTTGAAGAAGAACTGCTTAAGGACGACTGGATTCAGGTGCGGCCGGAAGTGGAAGTGAAGAAGGTACCCATTCCTCGGGGCGAGGAGACGTTCATCCTGTGCCGCACCAGCGGCCGGAAAGAAAAAGAGCAGGCCATCCGGAACCGATTTTCCAGCCGTATGGAGGATGCCCTGAAACGTCTGGCGAAAACGATCGAGACCGGTCGGCTGAAAGACCGCCACAAAATGGAGCGGCGTCTGGGGCGGATACAAGCCAGCCATCCCCAGGTGAACGATCTCTACCAGGTCGGTCTGCGGGACACGCCCGAGGGCGTTCGTCTCCACTGGGCGATCAAAGAAGATCGCAAGGTCTGGCGCGGACTGCGGGAAGGCGCTTACATGCTCCGTACCAATCTCCAGGTCGGCACCTCGGAAGAGCTCTGGTCTCGGTACATGCAGTTAACCGAGGCTGAGGCATCGTTCCGCGCGCTCAAAAGCGAGCTGTCCATCCGGCCCTTGTTCCATCAACTGGAGGCGCGCGTCAAGGCCCACGTGATGGTGGCCTTTCTCGGCTATGCCCTGTGGGTCACGCTCAAGCATTTGCTGAAGCGCCGCCCGGCGATCGTCCCGCAACCATCGAGCAGCGGAGTCAACCACGCCCAGCCTCTGTCGGCGCTGAAGGCGCTCGCCCTGCTCTCTAGCCTGCACAGCGCCGACATCATCCTGCCCACCACCGATGGACGAGAGATCCGCCTGCGCCGCATCACCGAGCCGACCGCCGAGCAGAAATCGCTCCTCCAGCAACTCGGGCTCAGCCTCCCCGAGAGGTTCGAACTTCATCGCAAATGTAGTGTAGACTCGGCGATTGCCTGAACTCATTCTGAATGACTTAGGTGCCTTTTGGCCTCCGTCGTGACGAACTTCGGTTAGCGTAACCGACTCGAACCGCCGTGTACGGACCCGTACGCACGGTGGTGTGGGAGGAGGGGAGCCGCGAAGCTCTCCCCTATCCCGATCAATAACTGATAACGCACCAGGGCACGGTTGAACGCCGGCCAGAGTGTGGAGTTTGTTCAGGTAGCGGTCGTTCCAAACATTCCCCTGTCTCGTATTCCCTTTTCCCTGCCTTCGTTGCGCTGCGCCCGACCTATCCGGCAAATCGCCCAAGAATGCATTCCGCAACTCGGGCCCGATCAAATCAGCAGCTCGACGCAAACAGGATGATCGCCGTTTTCAGAACTGAAACTTAACCAGAGTCTCGACCACCCTGCCGCCAGATCCCGCATTTGCCCCATAGGGGCTGGTGGGCTCGGAAGCCGTCGTTTGGATGCGTCCAAAAACTCCGGAATTGACATTGTTCCCCGGTATACCGAAGTTCGGGTGGTTGAGGATATTGAAGAAGGACGCCCCGAAGATAATCCTGTACCTCTCGGTGACGGCGAAGGTCTTGTTTAGGTTCAGATCTGTGTCGAAGAAGTCGGGCCCGCGGAACGAATTGCGCGGGACGTTACCAAAGTTTTGCTGGGCGGCTGCCGCGGCAAACTGGGACGCCGAGTAGCATGCCACATTGGGCGCAGTGCAACTCGGGTAGGGGGGCCCTCCAAGAAATTCAGCAAGGATCGCCTGCTTGGGCTTGCCACTCAAGTTGTGGTATTGGTTCACTACGCCTGTATTGACGATGCTGAAGGGATAACCGGTGTGAAAGTAGACAGTGCCGGCTACCGTCCACCCGCCCAAGGCTGCCTTCAGAATTGAGTTGTGGAAATGCAGGGCAGGCTCCGTGTAGACGTAATTAGCACTTAGGGACTGCCGCACGTCATAATCCGAATTGCTGTAATTCAAAGCCCGCAAGCCTTGCGGGCTCAACTGAAAGCGCAAATCCGTGGAGCCGAAGAGTTCCTGGAGGCAGTCATTCGAACAGGTATCGAATGCGTGGCTCCAAGTGTATGAGAACAGACCCGAGAACTGGTTGCTCATCATCCATCGGAAAGAAGCAACCATGCCATTGTAATTGGACCAGCCTTCGTTATTCAGCTCTACGATCTGCCCGAAGCGAGGGTCGGGCGCAACCGTGGGCAGTCCGGCTGAACCTTTGGGTGAGTATGCATTTCCAAAGAGCTGCTGAACAAGCCCGTCAAAGCCATAGTTGCCAACGTAGTTCACCGAGAGCAGGTACTTGTCGGAAAAGGACTGCTGCACCCCGGCACTCCACTCGGTGTACTTTGGCGTGTGGACGTTTTGAGTAATGGTAAAAAACTGAGGAGGCGCAAAGCCGGGAACCTGGGCCTGTAGTTGTGCCAAGGTGTCGCCGTTGGCAAATCCCTGCTGAAACGCCGCGTTAGAAGCGGACACTATTGAGAAAACTCCCTTCGGCACGCCCATGGCAACTAGGCCGGAGGTGGTGGTGAAAATCGACTCGGCCGGAGGGTTCGTGAGGAAGCGATCGGCTTGAATCGCGGGGGGCGAATCGGCGAAGAGGCCGATGCCGCCACGAAAAATCGTCGACTTAGTCAGGTTGTAAGCAACACCGACGCGAGGTTCGGCGATGATTGGGTCAACGCTGTGAAATGCCTTGTTTAACCCAGTCTGTATGGTTTGGTTGTACGGTATATCAACCGAATGGTCGATTTGGTCAAAGGATCCTTGACCGACCAATTCCGTGAAGCAGGCGTTACACGAGATGTTGCTGTTGTAATCAAAGCGCAAACCGAGCGTGATCATCAGGTTCGGCCGGACTCTCCATTCATCCTGGCCATAAAACCCGGCACTATAGAACGTTAAGTCCTCCGCACCAATTGTCGCGAACGCTTGGGTATAGGAAGAGCCTTTGCTAAGGGCGCCATTGGCAAATGCCGTCATCGAGTTGAACGTGAGCAGACCGCTGGTAAGGGCCCCATAATAATAGCTGCTTATTACGTTCCTTCGGACGTTGGCGCCGGCCTTGAGCGTGTGATGTCCATGAATAAGGGAGTAGTCATCCACCAATTGCCACTGCCGCTCCTTGGTGCCGGACGGATAGGAGTTGTCGGTACCCCCGAGGTTTGTGAAGAGCCCGTTGGTGAAGGTAAAAGTGGTAGGGAAAGTTTGAAGGGCGGCGCTGAGGTTGGCCGGTCCGAACACAAAAGAATAGTAATTTGCCGAGAGGAGCAGCGAGTTGACACTCGTCGGAGAGATTACCCTGGTGTAACCCACTTGGCCGCTGTATAGAGGCTGGCTGCTGTTGGGACTAAAAACTGAGTTGATGGGGTCTGCGTAAGCCTGAAGTCCATGGTCCATGCTAAGACGGAGGTACAGGCGGTCGTTCCTCGTGATCACGTAATCGACTTTGGTGGCGGCGAGCCATTCGGTGTTCAGTGCGTTTGCCGTGTCCTGGAAAGTGGCAGCGCACGGTTTTGAGACTCCGTAGACGGGGTTTGCCAGATCACCACAACCCAGGTGCGAATCGATTGTGGCGGTCACGGGCGTCGCGCGGGTAGCTCCGGAAGAACCTGCGTACAGGTTGAACGCCGTTGTGTAGAGCGGCACGGCAGCTGGATTGATGACTGCCAACTTTTTGAGAACGAAGTTGGCGAAATCGGGCGTCGGGATGTAAACCGGCCCTCCGCCCGGCAGAACGAAGCGGAGGCCCTCTGTATCGAAGAAGAAGAAAAGTTTGTTCCTCACGATCGGACCGCCTAAAGAAGCGGCCCAGCCATTGGAAATCTGGAACGGCCGCGGCGTTGACGTGGCATTGTTGAACCAGTTATTGGCGTTGAGCGCCCTTTCGTTGTAGGACCACAAGGCATTGCCGTGAAACACATTGCCGCCGGACTTCGTAAGATAATTTACATTGGCGCCGGCCAAACGTCCGTATTGGCCCGTGTAGCCGTTCAGAACAACCGCGACTTCCTGAACCGCATTGGCGCCCAGAGAGAGATTGGTTGCGCCCGAGACGTTCACATTTAAATGGGGGTCTGTAATGTCCATTCCGTCGAGTGTGAACAGATTCGAGATTGAGGGAAGACCAAAGACAGAGAAGTTGCCAAATCCCCCGCCGGCCGTGTTCAAAGTAACGCCCGGGGCGGTGAAAGCGAACACAGTCAAGTCGTTACCCGGATCAGGCAAATTTTCAATCTCATTCTGGTTAAAGGTCGTTGTCAAATTAGCGTTGTTGGTTTGGAGCAGCGGAGCCTCGGTCGTCACGAGGAGGTGCTCTTCTTTCACATGGATTCCGAGTTGAATTTCCAGATTCGGGGACTGGCCCAGTTCAACCGTGGTCTGTAGGGTTTTGGTTTGAAATCCGGTGGCGCTAACGGCCAAGGAGTAGACTCCCGGACGTAGGAGCGGAAATCGGAAACCGCCCTCACTGCCCGTCGCAACGGAGGAATTCTCACTCGTGGCCCCGCTGGTCAGAACCACTGTCGCTCCCGTTATAGTTTTCCCCGACGGATCGGACACGTTCCCGGTAAGTTCCCCGCTGTAAATGGTTTGGGCGGCCGCAGGGACTGCGGACGCGATGAGCAGAAACGACGCCATCCGCGCCGCGAAGTACACCCAGCCTGACATGCGGAGTCTAAAAGACATCGCCCTAAAGAACCTCCCTATTTAAGCTTGTTGAACTCCGCTCGAGCTTCCTTCAGAACGCGGATGTTGGTATCGGCGTTCTTCCAGATCTCGAAGAAATCCTGATAGGCACCGCGGGCCTTTGCTGTATCGCCCTGCAGAGAGTAGGCCCGCGCGAGACCCAGGTGAGCCAGTGCATCAATCGGCCCACCAGCTGGAGCGCTGTTTACCATTCCACGGTGGTCGAGAATCTTCTGAAACTCCACCGCAGCCTCGGCGCCCTGATGCGCTGCAAGATAGGCTTGGCCCCGCACATACACGGGCCATAAGGCGGGTGGCGCCTGCCCCAGCTCGTAGGACCTGGTGGTCTCGAGTTCCCGAAGAGCGTTGGTGGGACTGCGACGGTCCAGCTCGATCAGCGCGCGAAGTGACGGCAGATAATTGAAGCGCACGATCGTATCTTCCGGGAAGCGCCGTAGCAGATCGTCTGCAAGCTCCTGCGCCTTCTCCCAACCTCCCTCCAGCGCGAATATTACGGCTGCCAAATACTCAGTGATTTTCCCCCGGGCCAGCGTAAGCGCGTCCTGAGCAAGCTGCAGCGCCTCGGTTCGATTTCCGAACAACGCCTCGCGCAACGATGCTTCCGCTGTGGCGGTCGCAGCAGTCTCCGGCCGGCCCTGCGCTTGGGCTGCTGCAACTCTAGCGCGGGAAAGCTCCCGCGCCTTTTGAAGCCGCCCGGAGTACGCAGCAGAAATTTCTTCCAATATGGGGAAGTCTTCGACTCCCTGCTGGCTCGCCCACGCCACCTGTTGCGCCATGCCCACGCTGTCGTTCTCGAGGAACGCAATGAGGTATAGGGTTTCGTGATCGCACGAGGAGTTGGGCCGGTACCTCAGGTTTTCCTCGGATTTCGACCGGGCATCCTTTAAGAGACCCAGGGCCATATAGGAGCCCGCCAAGTCGCATCCTAAGTTTGCGGCTTCGTTTGCGTTTTCCATGATGTGCTGATCCACAGTGTGGAGAAGCGTGACCGCCTTCTGGTACTCTCCTAGTTGAGCGTCGATAATGCTGATGTTATTCAGCCAGGCGCGGCGTGGGTAGGTGGCGCCCCAGGCCTCGTACACTGCGCGAGCTTTTTCGAGGTCTCCCGTGACCGAGGCGTGGTATCGGCCTTCTATGGCATACCGTTCCCATTCGCCAACGCGACTGCGGAGCTCATAGGCCTTCTTTATGCTCTCCATTGCCCGATCCGGTTCGCCCAAGTTGAGGTACGTTAGCCCAAGCGATAAGTGCGCCATGGCAAAATTCGGGTCAAGTTCAATGGCGTGCTGGTAAAGCGGTATGGACGCGGCGGCTTTAAACCCGGCCTTTCGCGCTGCGCTGTAGCTTTGCCAGGCTTCAAGGGAGGGCGTGGTAACTTGCTGCGACCGCCACGCTACGTCGACCTTCTGGATCGACGCGAGTGATTCCCCTAGTTTCTCGCGTAACTCCTTTGCCGAATTCTGAAGGGCGACTATCACGTCCTCTTTACGAGTTGCTGTCTCCCGCGTCTGGGCCAAAGTCTCGCCGGTTTGGCAGTTTACGGCCTTAAGTACGATTACGTACTGGCTGTCCAACCTTGCAATGGAGCCGGCCAAGAACGCCTTGCTCCCGGCTCGCTGGCCCACTTCCTTCACAACGTCCGTCGTCAGCTGTTCGCCCGGCGGCCGGCCCATGCGTTTTAGCGTGGCCTTCACCGCTTGACTGGGCAGGACGCTGAGGAAAGGCGATTGAGTGAGACTCGTTTCGAGAACCTGCTGCAGCGTTGGATCGAAAACGCTTTCGCCGGTTGAGTTGGTGAAATCAGCGAGCACGACTGTGTCCGTATCGCTCAGCGCGTGTGCCGGGCGCGGGTGGTAAAGCCAGCCGGCCGCGCCGAGAATCAAAACCGCCACCGTCGCGCCGGCTAACGTCCAGCGTCGGCGTTTGTCTCTCGGCGTCTCTTTCTCGGCGCTTTGAGCCAGCCGGCCGCCGGTTTGGCGCAGCCGGTCCAAGTCGGCTTCCATCTCTGCTGCAGTTGTGTATCGCCTGTCGCGTTCTTTAGCCAGAGCCTTGCTGATGATCTCGTCCAGCCCGGCTGGCAGTTTGGGATTCAGTTGCGACGGAGACACGGGATCTTTGTGCAAGACCGCTCTGAGAATCGCGCCCGAGTTCTCGCCGTCAAAACTTCGTACCCCGGTTGCCATCTCATACAGCACCGCGCCGAAGCTGAACAAGTCGCTGCGGGCATCCACGTCTTCCCCGCAGGCCTGTTCGGGCGACATGTATGCGGGAGTGCCCATGATCACCCCTGCAACGGTCAGGCCATCGTCCTTCGCAATGCTCTGGGTGGAGTCAATTCCAAGAGTGGTCGCGCGCGAGTCCAAGGCCCGCTCAGCCCTCAACTTTGCCAGCCCAAAATCGAGAATTTTGGCTTGTCCCCGCCCGGTGACAAAAATATTCGCGGGCTTGATGTCGCGATGGATGATCCGATGGGAGTGTGCTGCGTCGAGCGCATCGGCCAGGCCGGAAGCGATTCGAAGGAGAGCATCTACCTCGAGCGGCCGCCCGTCGATGAGCTGCTTCAGGGTTGTCCCGTCCAGAAACTCCATGACGATAAAGGCGCGGCCACCCTCCTCACCTATGTCATAGATAGTGCAGATATTAGGATGGTTTAGCGCCGACGCTGCGCGGGCCTCACGGCGGAAGCGCTCCAGCACCTCTGGGCCGAGAGCGACATCATCTGGCAAGAACTTCAGGGCGACAAACCGATCTAAACGGACGTCCCTGGCCTTATACACAACGCCCATCCCGCCGCTACCGAGCTTTTCAACGATATGGTAGTGAGAGACTTTCGTTTCGATCATCTCTGAATGGCGTTGAAGCCAAGACTTCAAGACGACTTCACCCACTTTGACGGCTGAAGACTCGAGCGGGGGGATCGGACGGACGAGAGGCCGATCGGCAGGGGTCGTCTGCTCGTCGTGCGCTTTCAGCAGAGCTTCGAGTTGTTCCGCCATAGCTTCGCCTTTTTCGGTACGGACCCGTTCCAGGAACGCCATCCGCGATTGCAGAGACAGCTGCTTCGCCTCGTCAAACAGGCGCTTAAGACGAGCCCATTGTTCCGGGGTGGGGTTCATGGCCTCAACTGGATGCGAAGCCACGATCGAGCCATCTCCCAGTCCCGTTTTACCGTCCTACTCGATACACCTAAGACAAGCGCAATTTCCTCGTGATTGAGGCCACTAAAATAGTGGAGCTCCACGACGCGCGCCTGGCGGGGGTCTAGTTGTTCCAGGCGTTCGAGGGCTTCGTTGAGGGCCAGGACGTCGACGGTGTTTTCCTCGGTGCGAGCGACGGCTTCGCTGAGGGTGACGCGGATGTTCTCGCCACCGCGCTTTACCGCTCGCCGCCTGCGGGCGTGGTCCACAAGAATCTGGCGCATCACGGTGGAAGCCACGGCGAAGAAGTGGGCGCGATTTTGCCAATTGGGGTGAGATTCATGCGCCATGCGCTCATAGGCCATACCGACGAGATCCGTGGCCTGCAACGAGTGGTTGAGACGCTCACGGCGCATGTGTGCCCGGGCTAGGCGGCGGAGTTCGTCGTAGACCTGGGACATGAGCCGGGCTTCTGCGTCGGGGTTCCCCTGCCTCAACTGGGCGAGCGTTCCCGTAATGGAGTCGTCCGCGCTTGCCGGTGCCGTTCTAGAACTAGCCATGGGCCTGATTCCTAGAATGAATTGGTGTTAAAGTGCACTATTGTAACTCGAAATTAGGACATTCCGCCTGGGAAAATGTGGATGGGGGATTGGGGATGCAGCTTAGGGGTTACTAGCAATTTACTGAAAAAGGCCGAAAACAACTCCTTGGCTCCGAGGCGGAAAGCTACGGTCACGGCTCCGAAGCGTAACCGGCGCCCCATGATGGTCCGTGCTACCGCTCCGCAACCGTCGCGGTAGGCTTTGTGAGGTTTGGGCTTGTCAAACCGCTGGTATTCGACCTGCTTCTAGAGTTGCCATTCTCGTTCCAAGACCTCCTTGGTCGCCGGGAATCTCGCGGCATCACGCTTGTGAGGCGAAGCCCGGCTTGGGGGTTATAGAAGCAGGGTTCTGACTAACCGCTCGTTAGCCCGCAGTTCGGAGGGCTTGAATCGACATCTTCTTCCATGCGAAAAAAACGTGCAGCCGGGTAGAGATTCCGTCCGAGTTGTCAGGCACTCCGAGAATGGTCACCTTCCTAAGCGTCGTTCGGCCGTCACTCCCGGCTAAGTCGCCGTCACGTCAACTTGACGGGAAACGGCTGACTCGTGCTTCTGACCCGGCCCTGCCGACGTCGGACGCCCAATCCGCGAGTAACCGACTGCTTAGCCAAATATGGGCTGTATCCCCTTGAATGATGCCGTTTCTGAACGCCGGTCTCACGGTGGCAGCATTTATGCATTCAGCGTTTGCGAAGACTGTTAGTCCTCGCTTTTCTCTGGCGCCAGGGCGCTATTATTTAGGATTCGAGAACATATTGTTGCCCGAACTCAGCAGACTCATTCAGGACGAACTTGTGTCCTCTCGCTCATCGATTCCGATAGCACGCCGTTTCTGTCTCCAGGATGGAGAGATTCCAGATCTTCTTTGGCACTACACCGGTGCTGACGGCCTTTTGGGGATTGTGACAAGTGGACAGTTCCGAGCAACCGATGTCTTCTTCTTCAACGACTCGTCGGAAGTGCACTCGTCGCTCAGATTGATCGAGAAGACGCTGCCAGACGTGCGGTCCCAACTTATTGTCGATCTGCCCAATAATGCCATCGAGCGTGGTCCGGCGACGCAGGTAAGCTATCGTGCCTTGTGGTCCTAAAGGGCTATCTGGGAGGTTGGGGGCACCTGGACGGATAACGCCCTATGCTCGGACGTGGCATGTCCAGGAGCTTCGAGCGGATCGTCCACTCGTACAGTGCTGGCCCCAAACCGCTCGCCACCGTTACCGACGACAACGACGTATATCGTTCCTAATCCGGCGAAACTGCCACAACCGGACTTCAGGCCCGCGCCGCCCAAATCCGACCTTTCTCCGAGTGGCGCGTCACCCGCCCGGAACTCTGGCCGTGGAACATCGACTGCTCGCGAGTCACGGTTCCCGGACCCTGATTTTTGATTTGACTCTTCGGAGGAAAGGCCGAATCGCTAATAGTGCCCGTACCCGAGGTGAACGTGCCGCCCGAGTAGCTGATGCTGGTTGGAGCGCCGGTGGCAATGCATCCCACGGTCGGGCCGGCTGAGGGGAGCCAAGTAAGTGTGGCGGCGCTTATTGGCTAGCCTTCGCCGCTTCTTTGGGTTGAAACGCCGGGACGCCGAACCGCCAAAGCAGGAAACTCCAATCATCGGCCGTCTTCTCTTGGACCTGCTTCCGCGTACTGCCAATGCCACCGTGGCCTCCGGCGTAATCTACTCGCAGAAGCACGGGCTTCCCGCTCGATGTCGCCGCCTGCAGGCGTGCGGTCATCTTCCCCATCTGCCAGGAATCCACGCGTGGATCGTTCATGCCGGTGGTCAACAGAACCGCCGGATACCGCGCCTTGAACTCCACGTGATCATAGGAGCTCATCGCGAACAGCGACGCAAATCCTTCTCTTGTCGTGGTGCTACCGAACTCCGGAACATTTGGCAGACCATTCGCCGAGACTTCGGTCCGCAGGGTGTCCGACACGCCGACGTCGTCAATGGCGGCGGCGAACAGATCGGGACGCTCCGTAATCGCGCGTCCAATGAGAATACCGCCGGCACTGCCGCCTTCCCCGGCCAGCCGCGCCGGCGACGTATATTTGTTGTCAATCAGGTATTGAGCGCAGGCAATGAAGTCCTTCCAGGTGTTGGGCTTGGTGGCTCCCTTTCCGGCCAGGTGCCAGTCCTCGCCATACTCGCCGCCGCCGCGAACGTGGCAGATAGCCTGGATGCCCCCCTGTTCATACCAGGCGAGTGACTTCGGATCGTAGTAAGCAAAAGAAGGGAACCCATAGGCGCCATAACCCTGAAGGAGCGTCGGATTTGTTCCGTCGCGTTTCATTCCCTTTGGGTGGACGATGGATAGCGGGACCTTCGTGCCGTCAAAACTGGTTACTTTCACCTCCACGGACTCGATGTTATCGGGGCGATCATGCGGACCCACCACCTGGAACCCCGTATCGGTCATCTGTTTCGTCCCCGGATCGTAAATGGAATCGCGGAAGGCGCTGGTCCAGGAGCTCATAAAAACCTGCACGCCCGGCAGACGGGGATCGCCTCCAGTAAACACGGAGCCGCTAACTGGAACGGGGATCTCCTCACTCTTCGGATGCGGGCCGTAGGGGACGCGCAGCAGTCGACCGACGCCACCATCGTTCAGCGTCACGTAAAGCGCATCCTGGGCGGGTTGGATCGCCGTGATCACCGCCTCGCCCTTCGGCACCACCACCTCTGCCGCCGCTAGGTCCAACGTGCGGGCGTCGATGCGAATCACCTGGTACCGCGACGCATTCTTGAACGTCATGGCGTACAGATCGTCGCCGTGGATCGCCATCTGCGCGACCTGATCTTCGGGGCCAGCCGCCTTCCGCCACTCCACGGGTTCCTTGCCGATCTTGCCGGCGGAGGAGACGTAAAAGGTTGGGTTTGGAGCGACCGTAGCCAGCATGGCCAGAGCGTAATCCGAATCAGGCTGGGTCTGTAAAAAGGCAAGCTGCATTGGGTCGACGTTGATGGATGGCACCACTTCGTAACCAAACACGGGTTCATCCTTTTCGGACTCCCGGCCCAGCACGTGCCGGTAAGCTCGGACCTTCTGCTCGACCTCGGAGGGAGGGGCGCCCAGCGGCAACTTCTGAAGCCGGCTATAGACAAAGGACCGATTGTCAGGAAGCCAGCTCGCCGAGAAGAACGCGACGCGTGAAATCACATCGCCAGATTCACGGCCGGTGTCAATCTCCATCACGTGCAACTCCGTGTCCCGCTCAGCCCCGCCCGGAGTCACCCCAAAGGCCAGGTACTTCGCATCGTTCGAAACAGCCCAGCCCGCGATAGCGTTTTTCCCCTTACCCTGAATCGAGGCGTGCAGAGTGATCTTCTGGGGATCCACTAATAACTCGTCCTTGCCCTTCAGTCCCTTGCGCACGTAAAGCCGGTAGACCTCGTCACCTGGATTGCGCTTATTGACAATAAACAAGTTGTCGGGCAGCCGCAATGCGTCCACCCGAGGCACGGACTCGTCAAGTTCCTTGATTCTGCCCAGCAAGCGATCCCGGCCGGGAATCGCGGCGAGTGTCGACCGCGTAAAGTCATTCTGGCCTTTAAACCACGCCTGCACCTCCGGGTCGTCCTGTTTCTCCATGTAGCGGTAGGGGTCGGAGACTTTGGTGCCGAAGTAATCGTCTTCCACCGGCCTGAGGGGCGCGACTGGCGGCGCCTGTTGGGCCTTGGTGATTTGTGCCTGAAAAGTAACCGGGCAGGCAACCAGAAGAAATACGGATAGCCTGAGAAAAGGAGGAACAAACCACGTCGACGCCATCATTGTGCTCCTAGCTGCGGAAATCGAAGGCGAGAATAACTTAGCACGATTTCCGCTGAGGTCACTTGGGAAAGTCATTCTTGACCAACCAATCCTCCGGGCCCCCGCAAAGAGCATCGAATTGTTTCGCAGTGCCCCTTCGAAACCAAGTTACGCCTAGCTTCGATTGTTCGCGAAACCCGATATTGGCGCGATCTGGCTGCAGGGCATCCGTTGATTGAATCGAGGATTGACTTCTCTAGATCGATCAACGGCACCACGTTTGCACACATCGTCCGGATGGTCGTTTTAAACCGGCCAATCTTTCATTGAGGTCGTCGTTGGGACGAACCACTCAAGGTCCGATGGATAGCCCTCATATTTTCTTTTCGTTCGAGCTGTCGTACCAGAGAGAGCCCCCGAAGCTCCGTCAGGCGGGCCTCCCGAGGTTGGTGGTCAGGTTCTCACAAAAACCTCTTGCAGCCCTCGCCTTCATTGTGCAGAATGGTCGTGCGTGGTCCTGAGTGACTCGCCGCGCCACCACAATGGATCGGGCAGAGATTGGCCGGATAAGTCAGACACTCGTACAAAGCTCAGATCGGTCCCGCCGCCACGGTGACCTCGTAATTGGTCAGAGACGGCGTTCGGGGAAACTTGCCCGGATTACGAATGTGAAGTCGGCTAGTGCCATGTGAGGTCCTGACGAACCGGCCGGCAATGATTAGCGACGACAACGCCGTGTATCGTTCCTAATCCGGCGAAACTTCCCACATGAGGACTTAACCGGCCAATCTCTGCCCATTTTTAGGAGGGTTTGAGTTTCCTGATTTGAGTGAGAATCTTGACGATGCGGTTGGCAAGGCGGTCGAGAAGACGGCGTGCGGAAGGATCGGTAACGTTGCGGCGGTAAATCTGCAGCACATGCTGAGCAGCCATCAAGGAGTCGATCAAGCCTGATAAATCAGGGCGAGGGGCTGGGCCGGGAGAGATGGTTGGAGACGGGGCCAGGTGCCTGGGATGGGAGCGAGCCAGGTGGAATTCGCGCTGGAGATCCTGCTGGGTGATCTCCAGATAGTGCAAGGTCATCTGTGGGCTTTTGTGGCCGAGGAGTTTGATCACTGCGGGAAAGCTGACGCCGGCGCGCAGCATCTCCGTTCCATAGGTGTGTCGAAATTGGTGCGGGACGATGCGGGCGGGAATGCCGAGGGCGGCGGTGACTTCTCGCAAGGTGGCACGCAGTTTGCGAATCAACACGTCGCGGCCGCGCGGCCGATGCAACAGGAGGGGACCGGACTTGGGCGCGGTGGGTGGGCGCAGCGAACGGATGCGTTCGACCAGTTGACAGACCACAGAATCCACGGGAACCAGGCGTTCCGTTTTTAGTTTGCCCAGCGGCACGTGGATGGCCCACTGGCCAGGGCCGACCAGACGCAAGCAATCGAAGGAGAGATCGACACCTTCGCTGATGCGCATCCCGGTGTGACGGATAAGTAACAGGGCATTACTGAGTAGGTCATCGCGGCGCAGTAGTTCCTGCTGGACCAATTCATCCTGTTGGGGTGTGAGCGGGCGCGGAAGATGGTGCTCCTTACGCGGCACATCATCACGACCGAGCAGATGAGCCAAGTTGGGGAGGTGCTGTGTCCAGGCGAGTTCTTCCAACAGGCGGCGCAGGAAAATCACGCGGTTGGCGCGCGTGATGGAGGCGAGCGGCGGGCGGTGCGAGCGGAGAAGAGCCAGCCAACCGAGGATATGGGGATCGCGGCGCAGCTGCTGGAGGGAGTGGACCTCAGAATAATGCGCGCCGAGGTAAGTCAGAAAAAGTCGAACAGTTCCGCGATAAGCAGTGACGGATGAATCACCGAGCGAGGTCGTTACCGATTCCACCGCTGGCTCGAAGAGCATCGACAGGGGGTGCGCGGAGAGCGGAAAACGTTGGCGTTTCATGACGGCGACAGCGGAGTGGGCCGCGTGAGCTGAGCAACCGCGCGCGCGTATTGCTCCCAGACATCTTGTGGAGTGAGATGAAGGTAGACCATGGTGGTTTGAATCTGTGCATGCCCCATGAGGTGCATGAGCGCCGGTAGGCTAATACCTGCGCGCAGCATGTCGGAAGCAAATGTGTGTCGAAAGCGGTGCGGGTTCGCTTTCCTCACGCCGGTGGATTGGCGGTGATGACGAAACAACGAACGCAGACCGGCGGCTGTCATGCGATGGCCGCGGGACGGTCCTTTGAGAGAGACGAATAAAGGTAGGCCACACGGCGGAGGCCGTTCCAAGCACAGGTAGTGATCGAGCAGCTTCACAGAGTCGTGATCTAGTGGCAGGACGCGAATCTTTTTGCCCTTGCCCGGGACGCGGATCTGCAGCTCAGAGAGTTGGAGGTCGTCGTGATTCAGGGCTAAGACTTCACACGACCGCAAGCCGTGCAACACCATCAGACCGACGATGGCCAAGTCGCGCGAGCTGCGAAAACTGTGCCAGAAGCGATGGACCTCATCGATCGACAAGGGCACAATCAAGCGTTTGGGCGTCTTCACCCGCAACTGAGTGAGTGCGGGGCGTAGGCGCCCATAGCCCAGCCGTGATTGCCGCCAGTACCAGTGCTGAAAGCCGGGCGCAAACAGAGGAGGAGAGTCAGGAAACTCAAGCCGCAGGGCCCGCTCGGCCGTTCCGACTCGACGGTTGACACTGGCGGCCGCGGGCGCGGGATACTGGTCGACCTGCCAGCGAATGTAGTCGAGGAAAGTTGACTCCGTGAGCGCCTCTTGGGTGATCGCGGCGGTCTTATGCGCCGCCACCCACCAACGGAGGAAATGCAGTAAGTCGTGGGCATAACTACGCAGTGTAGAATCCGCCACGCCGCGCACTCGCTGCTGGTCGAGGAAACGATTGATCCACTGCACTTCCCGGCCGCTCTGCTGGATCACGCGAAACGGACTGTGCGCGTTGCTCAGTTTATGCTGTTCAGCGACATGAAATCTCATAGGCAAGCCCGCTCCAGCAGGAGTTGAAACTGGTAAGCGTTGCCGCCACTGACAAAGAAACTGTTGGGATCGTGACCAGCGGGCAGTTCTACGCGCCGCGTGCTGATTCCTGCGGCTCGCAAACGCTGCGACAAACCCTGGGCCGCTTTCTGGCCGCTCCCATTGGCATCGGAATCTAAGGCCAGGTACACCGTTCTACGCTTGCCACCGCATTCGTTGTCAGAACTCAACTGGCGGAACTGCAGCGCATTCAAGTGAGTCCCTAGAGCGCAGGTGACGTTGTGGAATCCGGCTTGCCAGAGCACGGCCAGTCGAACAGGCCTTCCACCAGAATGATCTCGGGGTATTGGCGAACCTTGTCCCAAGCGTAAAGGCCGCCCTTGCTCCCCGGCAGAAAGCGATGCGGCACGGCGGCGCCGATGCTGCGTCCGTACAGATTCCCTTCCAGCGGAAACACGATCCGATGGCTGTAGGTGTCGTGTCCTTCGGCGTTCACCAGACCGGCCTGCTGAAGAACTGCCAGCGGGTATCCCAAACTGGTCAACCAGGCGCGCAAACAGCGGCCGGGGGCATAGCCAATGCGCAGTTCCTCGATCACTTCGGCCTGTAAGCCGCGTTGCACCAAGTAGGCGGCTGCCTCAGCGTGACGCTGTAAGTGTAGCTGGTAGAACTGGGCGACGTCCGGCAGCAGAGATCCGAGTCCACTCCCATGCCGCAGGAGCGCCATCGCCTCTGCGAAGCGGACACCGTGATACAACTCGGCCAGACGAATCACATCGCCTCCCCGGCCACACCCATAGCAGTAAAACAGGTTCTTGCTGGGATCTATCAGAAAGCTCGGCCGCTGATCGGGATGCAGTGGGCATAGACCCCAACAGTCGGCCACCAGCCGACCGGCGGGCTGCCTTCCATCCTTGTCCTTGTAGGTAATCCAACAGCGGGATCTGCTGTTTGAGTAAGTCGGCTGCCTGCCAACTCATGGCGAGATTCCCTCCAGCAGCAGAATACGGCTCGCCGCCGGCCAATCCCAGGCAAGGATGGTGGGTGCCCGCAAAACTTTCCAAGCGCTGTGGCTCCACAAGCAGGCTTTTGCCTCACCCCAGAGGCTGACCACTCTGCGCCAAGCCCAGCGACGAAGCGTACTGGGATCTGGCAAACGAGTGGGATCTTTGCACAGAGGCGCGGCCTGCTCCCATTTTTCACCGCCACTGCAGACGGCGTCCCAGGCTTGTTGTCGGCAACGCAGCGTGTAATGCCCATAGGGCAGCGACCAACTGGGCAGGACAGTGAATGTCTTGCCGCACAGCCGGCATCGTCCGCGCCGCACCCACACGCAGTCGTGCTGCTCGTCATGCGCTGGCTTGCGCCGTTGCCCATGTCCGATGATCGACGCTAGTCGGCACACTGGACACCAACGTGGCAGCTGTTGCAGGCTGATCCGGGCTACCCCGGAACCGACTTGTCATCTGATGGCGGTAATGAGATAAAGAGAATCCCGGCTGGCGTGAAGGCCTGCTACTGGGTTCTCCCTGCCAGGATTGGTCCGGTGACCGGCCTTCACCCTCCTGGTGTATTCAATGTCGAACGAGAAAAGAATACTCCCTTTTGTGGTTTAGCCGCCACGGTGACTCAAGATTGGCCGGTATAAAAGGACTTCTTGGGCGTCCCCAAGTGTGCGTGCTCCGCACAACATTGCGACACTGCCGGCGGAGTCAGAACCACAACACAACGGGCTGGAGATGTCGTTTGAGCTCAGCGGAGCCCCTCTGAAAGATCCGAAAAGCCTCCCGCCCTCACACTCGAACAATTCCACATGCCGGTTATTTCTGACTGCTCAACTCATTCAGGAGCCAGGCACGCGCGAGTTTCCAATCTCGGTGGACGGTGTCGGGCGAAACCTCTAACACCTCCGCGGTCTCATCGACGCTCAAGCCACCGAAAAAGCGTAGCTCGATGACGCGTGCCTTGCGCGGGTCGAACTCCGCCAACAGGTTTAATGCGTCGTCGAGAGCAATTAACTCTCGAGCGCGCACGGAAAGGTCAGGGACTTCATCCAGATTAATGGGTGGCAACTTCCCCCCTCGCTTGGCGGCCGTGCGCTTCCGCGCTCTGTCTAGCAGTATTCGCCGCATGATCTGGGACGACACCGCGAAGAAGTGCGCGCGATGCCGCCAGTCCACGGTTGTGACGTCGATCAGCTTCAGGTAGGCCTCGTGGACCAAGGCTGTGGTTTGCATGCTGCGGCCTGGCTGTTCATTCTGCATGTAGTACCCGGCAATGCGGCGCAGTTCCTCATAGACACGAGGTGTCAGCTGATCCAGCGCCGCCGGATCACCGTTTGCCCAAGCCCGCAAGAGCTGCGTGGTTTCGCTCGTCCGCTCGTCCGACATCGGCTCACCAGATTATAGGCCGGGCCGACCATCTCCAGGTATTTTTGACTTCGATTCAAGTTTCTTCCTCCCGTTTGCGCTTGTGGAGCGACCGCAAACCGGGAGGAATCAATGAGAATCACAGCCATAACGACGATGGCCGCACTCGCAGGGGTCACTGCGCAGGCCCGAGAAACTGTTCCCACAGCGGAACGTAGCGTGATTGTTTGCAGGGAAGGAAATGCAGATTTTGGCGTGAAAAGCGCGCAGGCCATGGCTTCCGAGATGTTCGCCGCCATTGGCGTGACGATCGATTGGCGGGAGGGGTCAGGCGACTGCCCACCACAGGGCATCGTTATCAGCCTCATTCCCCGGACTCCTCCAGGCGTGAAACCCGACGCCTTCGCCACTGCCGTGCCGTCCGAAAACCGTATCCGTGTGTTCTACGACAGGGTGGCAGAGCACAGGCCGAAGCTGCTGGTGCCTCATCTACTCGCGCACGTGCTGGTTCACGAGATCACTCACGTTCTGCAACCCACCCCCCGACATTCCACGCAGGGCGTGATGAAAGCCCGGTGGACCAAGGATGACATCAGTAGCATGATGTGGGGACCCCTCCCGTTTACCAGCGAAGACATCAGCTTAATTAGCCTTGGTCTCGCGGCGCGGGCGAGTCCTTCACTCGGCGTTCAGCCCGCTAACCGCCGTCCCACAGCCGGCAAGCTGGTAGTCGCCCAGTTCACGTCTCATTAGCTGACGTGATCTTGCAAGTCAGATTCGTCTAGAATCTACAGATAGCCATGACCTCGGAGCGTTGGCGCAAGATCGAGGAACTGTACCACGTGGCGCAAGCGCGTGACTCGAACGACCGCAGCGCATTCCTGGCCGAGGCTTGCCAGGGCGATGTCGAATTGCATCGCGAGGTCGAGGCTCTACTGGCCCAGGATGAGGGTGGCAAGATTCTGGACAGGCCAGCCGCCGAGCTACTGACCGAATCCACGAGCCAGCCAAACGCCAGATCGCTCTCCGCCGGCGACAAACTTGGGCCTTACGAGATCGTTGCCTTCGTGGGGGCCGGTGGAATGGGTGAAGTCTATAAGGCGCAGGATACACGCCTGCGCCGAAATGTCGCGCTGAAGGTTTTGCCCACCGGTGTGGGCCGCGATCCAACGCGCCGCCAGAGGTTCGAGCGAGAAGGGCGCGCCATTTCCAGCTTGAACCATCCCTACATCTGCAGTCTCTACGATGTCGGCTCGCAGGACGGAGTGGACTACCTGGTAATGGAGTATGTCGAGGGTACGACGCTGGCTGATCGCCTCCGCAAAGGCCCCGTGTCCATCGCGGAAGCGCTTCGGATTGGAATTCAGATCGCCGAGGCCCTCGATGCGGCTCACCGGCGCGGAGTCGTGCATCGGGATTTAAAGCCCGGCAACGTCATGCTTGCGAAATCTGCTGTGAAATTGCTGGACTTCGGGCTGGCCAAGCTAACGGGAGCGCCGCCGCCCACAACCGCGGCGGGAAGCAAACCCGCTGCCTCGGCTCAGCCCCTGACTCAGAAGGGCCTCGTGATGGGGACGTTTCAATACATGTCCCCGGAACAATGCGAAGGCAAAGAATCGGACGCGCGTTCGGACATCTTCGCCTTGGGCGCAGTGCTCTACGAAACTATTACTGGACGGCGTGCCTTTGAAGGGGAGAGTCAAGCTTCTGTGATTGCCGCAATCCTGGAGCGGGACCCCGCGGCTCCGTCCTCCCTACGTGCCGGGATTCCGCCCATGCTTGATCGAGTCATGGCAACCTGCCTCGCAAAGGATCCCGATCGGCGATGGCAGTCGGCGAATGAGGTCCGGCATGCTTTGGAATGGGCAGCGGCCTCGTCAGGAACCACGGCTACGGCATCGGCTCTGCCGTCGCCTGAACAGCCGCGGAAGGCCTTGGTTTCCCCTTGGATCGCCGCCGCAATTTTCGCACTGGCATCGCTGATCCTCGCGTTCCTGTATCTTCGTAAAACACCGCAGGAACAGGCAGGTTCGGCGCCCACGCGCTTCATCGTTGAGGCACCCGAAGGAACTGCCCTCGTTGACGAACAGGTCGACGGCGGCTCGGCGATTTCACCGGACGGACGCCGGCTGGCCTTCGTCGCTTCCGATACCGCATCCAATGCTAAGCAGCAGCGTCTTTGGATGCGCTCGCTCGACTCCGTTTCCGCGCGCCCACTCGCGGGAACCGAAGGTGCCGCGTATCCTTTCTGGTCGCCGGATAGCCGTTTCATTGGTTTTTTCGCTCACGAAAAGCTCAAAAAAATCGACGCCGCAGGCATTTCTGTTCAGGTTATCTGCGATGCCCCCGACGGCGATGCAACGAGTGCCTGGAACCAGGATGGCGTGATTCTCTTTACGTCGGGTCCTTTGTTGTATAGCGTGCCGGCGGCTGGTGGCAAGCCAACCCCGGTTACTTCGCTCGATACAAGCCGTAATGAAATCTCCCATCGATGGGTCCAATTCTTACCCGATGGCCGTCACTTCCTCTACACCGCTTTCGTGAATGAGTCCGTTCACTCCGCCCAGAATGCTCTTTACGTTGAATCCCTGGATTCCGGAACGATTACGCGGTCCGGTTCAAAAGACCGGATCCGCCTTCTGCATAGCGAATGGAAAGCGGCATACGCGCCGTCCGTGCATGGCGGCACTGGCTACGTGCTCTTCTGGCGTGACCATTCCTTGATGGCCCAGCCATTCGACCCGAAAAAACTGGCGTTGAGCGGCGAGTCGGTTGCGGTAGCCGAGCAGAACGGCGACCTCGATAGGCCCTGCAAACGGCCTTTTTCCGTTTCAGACAACGGCACCCTTGCCTTCGCCAGCAGTTTGTCCAGCGAAGCAATGGCGAGCCAAATTGTTTGGTATGACCGCGCCGGCAGGCGGCTTAGCGCGGTGGGCGAACCCGGCCGGCATGAGACGCTGAGTCTCTCGCTAGACCAGAAACAGCTTGTTACAGCCGTGTTTGAAAAGAATATCGAAGGTTGCGCTCTGTGGGTCTTTGATCTTTTCCGAAACACCGCTCGGCGCTTTACATTTAATCCCTCTTTGAACATCAGGCCTCTCTGGTCGCCCGACGGCACCCGCATTATTTTTGCTTCAAACCGGGATGGCGCCCTCAGTCTCTACCTCAAGGCCGCTAGCGGTGCTGGCAATGAAGAGGAGATTCTAAGAAGTGAGTCGGGCGCGTGGCCCACCGATTGGTCCCGTGACGGCCGTTTCCTCGTCTACGACGAAGAGAAGCCCAGAGGCGATAAGGGGAACCTGAAAGCAACATGGCGTCTGATGGTGCTTCCGCTGGAAGGCAAGCACAAGCCATTTCCATTCGTGGATGCAGAGTTTTCCGAGTGGATGGGGGCATTTTCTCCCGACGGCCGGTGGCTGGCCTATATGTCGGACGAGTCAGGGAAACAGGAGGTCTACGTCCAGACATTCACCGGCGTGCCAGGGACTCCCGCAGGTGCGGGAAAGTGGCTCATCTCGACGCACGGCGGCTGCCGTCCTAGATGGCAGAGGGACGGAAAAAAGTTATTCTACTTCGAGGGCGAAACCCTGATGGCGGTGGATGTGACGAGTGGCGCCAGCTTTCAAGCGGGGGCGCCGACGCCGCTCTTCGATCCTAAAGGAGCAGCATGGTACGACGTCGCTGCCGACGGCCGGCGATTCATTGTCCTCCAGCCCGTTGAGCAGGCTCAAGCTCACTCGCCCATCACTGTCGTACTCAACTGGCAGGCGGGGCTGAATCGATGAGGACTTTCGGCGTTCCGTGGAACGGTGACGACCCATAAGCAAGGTAGAGTTGGAACCTGCCGACACGCTGCGATACAGTACTTCGGCTGGCCAAGCCCGAGGGAATTGCTATTCAGTCCGCGTAGGGCGTCTCGGCGGCATCCTGCGGAAGTGGGTGTCTAGGGCTTCCGTGAAACGGCTTTATACCGGCCAACTTTCATTGAGATGTGTCCGTTCGACCAGTGCTCCTACTTCTTTGGATAGGCTGTCATTTCTTTTTTTCGTTCGATTTGTCATACCGGGGAAACACGCAAGAGTGCTCCAATGGACTCGTATTACCGCTCTCCGAAGCGAGTGAGTCCGTCAGCAGAGTTTTTCCTGGCGCAGAAACTTGCGGCAATACCTAATGGTTGGCGGAGGCTTCGACGGCCAGCCAGCGAGCCCTCGAGTCTGAGAACCGCACGTGGGTCATCGCGTGCGGAAGCCCGTCGTCTTTTGGCGGATCTGTGGCCTGCTCTGGATCGTGAGCGGGATTCTATTGCTTAGCGACCCGAGTCTGACAATTCATATATTTCGTGGCTGATTAGCAGGCTGCTGAAAAAGGGGCAGTCAAAGCGGTCGGCCTTCTCATTTTTCGCTTCTTGACGCTATTTAAGGCTGATTGTAAGTTCCGCTGTGGGGGAGTATGTGCCCAAAGTCTGATTTTAGGGACTCCGGACACACTTCTCCCCCGGCTTATACGGATTGAACTGTCGGCGACAGCAGATTCCCCATGCGCACAAGGTTGTAAGCGGCGGCCGCAAAGGTGAACACCCATCCAACCTTGAAGACGCCCCGGTGCCGTGTCTTGCGCAACATCCCTACTGTCTTCATCCAGCCAAACACTTCCTCAATCCGCTTCCGTTTCCGTAGACTGACCTGGTAGCCGGCATGCCGGGTTGTGCGGCCGTCGATCGCGCTGCCGCCGGCTCGCTTCTGATTCTGCGACACGTGCGGAGTGGCCTTCATGCCGCGCATCTCCCGCACGAAGTCTTGGGTGTCGTATCCTTTGTCGGCGGCTACCGTGACCCGCTGCGTGCCTTCCAACCGCTCCACCATCAGCAGGGCTGCGTCCCGCTCCGCCGTCCCGTTGCATTGCAGCAGTTCGGTGTCTACCACCAGTCCATGCCGGTTCTCGATAATCACGTTGCCGCAGTAGGCCAACTTCGCCTCATGCCCGCCGCTCTTCCGCGCCAACCGTGAGTCGGCGTCGGTGGTCGATTCGTGAGTCTCATTACGGCGCTTCTCGCCATGAAAATCCACGCTTGGATTGCCGGGATCGTCCTTCGGCCTTGAGTCGCCGCCATCTTTTCTTTGAAAACTCTTTTGACTGGCCCAAGCCTCGATCAATGTCCCATCCACACTGAAGTGCTCATCGGAGAGCAGGTCGGCTGCCCGCGCCTGGCCCAGCACCTGGGCGAAGAACTTCTCGGCAATCTCGCCTTCCAGCAGCCGGTCGCGGTTCTTGCTGTACACCGTCGGCACCCAAACCGACTCATCCATGCTCAGACCGACGAACCAGCGGAACAGCAAGTTGTAGCTCAACTGCTCCATCAGCAGCCGCTCGCTGCGAATCGTATACAGGACTTGGATCAGCAGCGCCTTCAGCAATTTCTCTGGCGGGATAGACGGACGTCCTACCGCCGAGTACATCTCATCAAAGCAGGGGGAGAGCGCCTTCAAGGCGCTGTCAACCATCGGTCGAATTCGTCGCAACGGATGGTCCATCGGCACTCGTTCCTCTGGTGAAAGATAACTGAATGCTGTGCTTTGCTGGGTGTCTTGGCCGCGCATATCTTAAAACATTAAGACGTCAATCTGTTCTGGCCCGTAACACCCTATTAGCCTTTTTTCAGCATCCTGTTAGAGTCGCCGAGGCGATGCCGAGGTGCCACGACGAAGAAAAAAGTACGGCGATTCTGCCAAGCCAGTGGATAGGAGACGCTAACGCCGTCTATCGTTCCTAATCCGGCGAAACTCCCACATCGAGACATGGGGACCAGCAGTGCCCCGGAGCGCACCAGCGTGTCGAGCGTGGTTAGAGTCGTCGTCTGCAACCCCCGGGGTTAGACGGCTTGGATCACATGACTATCCAAAGGCTTTCGGGTTTAAGGCTTGATTAACGTATTTATTGTCTCCGACTGGGAGGGTTAAAACCCTCGCCTTGAGGCGACGGCTTTCAGCGCGTGCGCGCCAGGTAAACTTCGGGGATGACGGAATACCGGCGTGGCGCGCACACTGTATTTGAAATCCATCTGCACCTGGTGTGGATCACCAAGTACCGAAGACCAGCGCTGCAAGGCGAGGTGGCGACGCGAGTTCGCGATCTGATCCGGGACATCTGCGGCCAACATGAGGTGTCGATCATGAAGGGGCACGTATCGAAGGACCATGTACACCTGCTGATCTCACTACCTCCACAAGTGACGATTAGTCGCTTGATGCAGTGGCTGAAAGGCCGAACGGCGCACCACCTGCTGCTGGAGTTTCCGCACCTGAAGAAGCAGTTTTGGGGAAGACACCTATGGGCCCGCGGCTATTTCTGTTGTAGTTCGGGCAACGTGACAGACGAGGTCATCGCAAAATACATAGCCGAGCAGAATGTTGACCAGGACGAAGACTTCAAAGTGGATGGTTGAGTCCATCTACTTCTTGAAGCCCGCTTGGTGCGGGACTCATCCTGCCGGCCTCTGGCCGGAACAGGGCTTACAGCCCGTTACCAGAGCCACCGCCTTGAGGCGGTGGTTTCTCACTCGATAAGAGTCCGCATTGAATCACCCAAAGCGGTGCAGACACAGACTGTCGCTCCGTGGAACTCAAAGTGCCTTAAAACGTGATAGGAGATTTCCCATGAACATTTCAAGACAGTATTCACAACTCGATCCGGTCGGCTCAACTCACCAACGAAGCACACTGATTGAACTCCTCGTGCTCATATCGATAATCGGGCCACTCGTTGGCCGGTAATCGTTCGTACTGAAGGCTTGTCTCGACGCGTGGGGAGTACAGTCGTTCACACCTCCCCGTTACCGCTTGCGATTGAGAACAACTGCGACTTTCACTTTGACGCAGAGTCGGCATGCCGCGGAAGTGCACCGCCATCCCAAGATCCGGGGAAACTTGCTCGGTTAGGACCCTGAAGTCTAGCCAAAGATATTTGAAATTTCTAGATCAGCCCGCTTGAGCGATTTTTTGTGTTGGATAGCCGAGGATAGTGGTGACACGGCCGGTGTCGCGATCGGAGTAGACGAAGGCGGATCCCTCAATGCGATAGTGGCCCTTCCATTCGATGGCGAAGCTGGTATCGGTCTCTTCCAGGGAGATCGGTTCGGGGTCGCCATCTCTGGCGAGACGGGCCGCAAGTTGGTCGGTGACGTCGAGTAGCCAGGCATCACCGGTGTCGGTAGCGAAGAGGACGAGTTGGCCGATGGTGACAATACGCCCGTCGTGATCGGCGGCCTTGTCTTGGATGTAGGCAATCTCGTCGGCCAGGCGGAAGCCCTTGCCGTCCACCACTTGTCTAGCCTGTCCGCGTTTGATAGTTCTGCGGCCCACCGTTTTTCTCTCCATCGAGTATAGTGCGTTGACATGGAACGGTTCATCCATTTGTTCGCGGATTTCCTGTCCTTGGTCTATCACTGCTTCGACCGCATCGTCATTCACGGGTACTTGAACGGTTTGTCCCGACCCGAGCAGGTGGTCTATTTCTTTCGGCAGGTCCTTGGCATCCCGGTGGTGAGCAAAGAGATTCTCAGCCAGCGCACCAACGACTACCGGGATTGGGTCGAGGCCTACGCCCGCAACCACAAGATCCCGATCGAGTGGGCGGAGAAAGGGACCCGCAAAGAGGACTACGTCCTGCCCGCGCTGCGCCGCTTGGAGAAGAAGAACGCCTACGGCGTCTACTTCATCTTCAAAAGCATGGAGCAAGGCCGAACCTTCCGCATCAGCGTGCCCAAATTCCCGACCAAGGATCCGAACCATCGCATTCTGGCACACCAACGAAGCCGCTTCACCCACTACTACTTCTATATCCGGGATGCAGTCCTGGGGCCCATCATCGTGCGTGTGGCGAGTTTCTTTCCCTTTTCTGCCACCTACTGGCTCAACGGCCACTCTTTCATCGAACAGGAACTGAAGCGAAAGCAGATCGGTTTCCGCAAAAACGACAATGCTTTCCTGGCGGTGGATAATGTGGCCGAACTACAGGCGGCCGCCGACCGGCTGAGCGCAGAGATCATCGGCAAGCAACTCGACTACTGGACATTCCTGTTGGGGCCGAAGTTCTCCAAAAAGGAACGCAGCCAAATGAACCTGTCGCGGTTTTACGCCATCGCCCAGATCGAGTACTGCCGCAACTTCATCTTCAAACGCCACTTTCCCATCCACAAGATCTTCGAGCGAAGCTGTGAACTCGGGCTCTGGCGGCTGACGGCCCATCGCATCAGCGAGATCTTCGGCGTCCGGCTCAACAAGCGACTGCGCGGCAAACTGGCGACGGTCATCGAGCAGATCGAGCACGGTCATCATGTCTTCCGGGCCTATTGGAAAAACTCCTTCCTCAAACAGTATGAAAAGTTTTCCCGGTTCCTGCGCAACGAACTGGTTTCCAACAATCTGCGCGATTTCGGATTGAAGAAGGGTCTCAATCATCTCGATGCCGTGCGCAAACGATTCCAGATCATTACGGATCGTTTCGCCGATTGCCAGGCCCACTGGCTCAACGTCCATGTGGATTTCCCGCTGCTGCAACGTCTAGCCTTGCCCGTGACGATCGGTACCGTCCGTTACCCCGGAATCAAAATCCATGAACCGCGGATCATTCGCCTGATGGAAGTACTCCTGCATGGTGCCACCACCGTCGGCGGCTGGACGGCCAAACAGATTCACCAAGCTGTGCTCACCACCTTCGAACTTTCCGCCAAAACCTACGGTCTGAACCAACTCCGTTACGACCTTCGCAAATTGAAAGGTCATGGTCTGCTCGAACGCGACGGCCGCCGCTATGCCTACCGCCTCACTTCCAAAGGACTACAGGTTGCGCTGCTGTTCCTGTTCTTCCACAAGCGCCTCTGCGGCCCTCTCGCCAACAGCCGCTTCCACCACAAGCCTGATCCCGCATCTCGACCAAACACCAAATTAGAAGCCGCCTTTCACAAGGCCGACAAGGCGATACAGGATATCGTCGACCTGCTGGCCGCCGCCTGATGTTACCTCTTCAAATGTTGAAGTATTCTTGTTTACGATCTTCGATCCAAGAATCTAGTGTCATTCATCCGCCGACAGGAGGCTCGACCGTTTTACCGACGACAACGCCGTTTGTCAGTCCTAATCAAGAGACCGAGCGATTTTTGGGGAGCTAGTAAGCGCCAACGCACGGTCATCGACGAGATGCCGGGTATGGCTAGATGTGGGCTTGATATCTGCTAGCCAAGAGGCATTCGAAACGATTATCGCGACGGTCCCGGACTTTCAGCCGAAGTACCAAAGCTTCCTAGCAGACTGGCAAGGTGAGCAAACGCCTTGGTACCAAGCGATGGGGGAGCTTGCCCACTATGTCGTCGAAGCCTACGAGCAAGGCAACACCACCCAATATCAAGAGCTGTTCTCCGCGGTCGAACACGTGCTCCAGAAGGGTGACCGCGAAATTCAGAATTTGATCTGGGTCGGCCTTCTGGAGGATATTCAAAATATCGCAAGCCACTGCAGCTTTGGTCCCGATGCTTTTCGTTCGTGGTTGGGCCCGCAAAGTCTCATTGCCTGGGACGAGGTAAATCGCGGTATGCAAAACGCGGCTCTTCCAGACTGCGTGTTTGAACGCGTGTGTGAGGACAAGCTGCGTCTTTTAATTTGAATTGCGCCGCGATTCGCGCGATTGACATTTGAATTTAATAGTCGTCTTAAGCACCCTCCCCGACTATCGGCGGACCAGTTACGCCGGGGATGTAAGATTTTGATCTCAGCCTGAGCCGTTTTAGTCGAGAACTTCGGTTATTCAGATAGAAGGATATCTGCGACCGATTTCTGTACCCGTCGCTGTGTTAGGTGATACACGTGATACAAGTCAACCATCTCCGCACAAGCTGCATCCTCCTGGCTGCGGCCCTTTCTATGGTGCTTCTGGCAAACGCGCCGGAATTGCGGGCCGGAACAATCTCGTTCAATCTCCGATCGGCATCAGTCATTGCCGGCGGCGACGGGACGGCAGTCTTCGAGGGAACCGTTACCAACAATTCCGGTCAGACTCTCAACGCCAGCGACTTTTTCTTTAATTTCTTCGGTTTCGATGCAAGTATTGTGACCCCGACCCAGGACCTTGGGCTCACCAGTGACCCGCATATTCCAAATGGAACTACCTCTTCGCTGTTGGACCTTTTTAGAGTCTTGCTTAACGGCGCGAGCGCGGGATCAATATATACCGTCAACGCCCAACTCGAAGATGTGAACTCCGACTTGAGCGCAGATCAGTTCGTCACCGTGTCGATGTCGACAGGCCCTGGCACGGTGGTTCCTGAGCCGGTAACCTTGGGCTACTCTTGCTTGGTCCTGATATTGATTGGGGCGCTAGCGCTCCGGAGCGGACTCTCCCGTACAGAACGAACGGGCATCCTGCTCTTACTTGCCTTGTCATTAGCGCCGGGTAGGCCTGGGTGCGCGCAAGCAGCGACAGGTCCGATCCTTTCTACGCAGGCACCCATGGCCGGAATGGCCAGTGGCGCATACTTTATTGTCCTGCCTATACTCAACAGCGGCACCGCCGACGCCACTAACATCCAGGTGAATTCGGTAACTCTGCACGGCGTAGCGGCGACCGGCCCCGCGTTGCCCATTGCGCTTGGGACCATTTCGCCGGGTGCGGTAGAGACTGTCGATCTGCATTTCGATCCGAGTGGCCTCACTGCCGGACAAAAGTATCTTCTGACCCTGAGAGGAACTTATGAAGCAAACGGGACCGCGCTTGGTTTCGCGCTGAACTACATTTTATTGTTTGGCGCGCCAAGCATCTTCGAACTGCCCCCGGATCCGCTCAGCGTGACACCCGCTCTGGATTCCGTTCACAGCATTACGCAGGGAATCTCAGCGGCAAATGGAGGCACCGTCACCACGACGGGCGCCGATGGCTCAGCTTTCTCATTGACGATACCGCCTAACTCGCTTGCAAGCGATGAGCGCATCACGATGACTCCAGTTACCGGCATGGACGGTATTCCGGCCGGTGGAACGTTTGTGGCGGGAGTCGAAATGCAGCCCGATGGTTTACGCTTTCTGCAGCCTGCGACATTAAGCATCCAACCGCCTGTCGCTGTCTCCGCCGAAAAGGCAGTTGGCTACGGCTATCATGGCAGTGGCCAGAACTTTCATCTCGAACCATTGTTTCCGGATTCGGCTTTGACGCTCCAAATAAACCACTTTTCGGGCGTCGGGATACTCGAAAACGACATCCGGCTCCAAATAGTTAATCAAATGTTCGCTGCGGAAGATCGCCTATCAAATGCTATCGCCGGCAAGCTCAACTGCCCGATCATCTGCACACAGGTTCAGGATATATTGCAGCAGTATTACGAGCAGGTCCTGAACCCGTTGCTTGACAAGGCTGTGTCAGATGACGCCGCCGTACCTGAAATGGTCGGAGCTTCGGTCGCGTGGCTTGAATTCGTGAAAGCAAATAACCTGCTGCAGTCCGAGCCCTTCAAAACGGAAGTGGCGAGTGTGGGGACGCGGTTCCTCGACGCCATCGTGAACCTATTCAATCAGTCGTTTGTGAAATGCAGTCAAGATCAAGCGGACGCTGCTCGAATGGTGGATCTGTCCGGGATGCTATACAGTATCGAAGCGTTACTGAAGGGAAGCAATTCGGCTGGCAGCCTAAGCCTTTTGTTGCCGGATTATGCAGTGAAGATCGCCGATTGCAACGTTGGCGCCGTTCAGGTAGACTTTGACTCGCACATAGCAGGAACGCTCACCACAGGTCCATTGGTTATTGCTGCGACCGCTCACTTCCAGGAGAACGGACTCGAACTGAGGTTCGATCCCACTACGCTGAGGTATTCCGGTAGTGGTCCTTTGAACTATCTATCCTTTAGCTACGGCCAAAGCCTTCCTGGGTTAGGCGACTGCTCTACCTACTCGACGAATTCCGGGATTCTCAACGGATTAGGTAGTTTCGATCTGAATGTTCTGGCGAACCTGGACCACCCCGTTTTGCATCTGGATCTCATCGCCCAGATCTCTGAGAACCTCGCTGCGGGGTTCATCTACCCGGGAACGGGTTGCTCAAAAGGGCCGCCCACACTGACGCCATGGGGATCCTATTTCCTGGGTACATCCCTTTACTCACCCACACCGGTCTCGCCCTTGTTCGTTCCCGTCAGCACGACTCAAAAGTTCTCCGTAAGTGGAACTGCCAAGACCTCAAGCCAGGCCGCTGTGGGATTCTCTGACAGCACCGTTACATTAACCCAGGTGAGCAAGCAGTAAGGAACACCAGGGATGACGCACTTGATCCTTCTTGAGCAAGCCTCGAAATGTTGAGAGCGAAGACCACTGCCGAGTGGGTTCACGATAGTCGACTTGCCTGATTGAGGCATTGTCGAGTTTCGCGACCAGCCTGTCTTCGCATGAAATAGGCGCAAATACCGTGCCCTTAAGAACTTTACTGCCCACGCCGCTTTCATTAGCCTCGGCGACGATGGGTCCGTCTACCCACCGGCAAGCTGAGCCACAGTAAAGAACAGCGCACACAGAACCCGCAGTCTCTGTTGTGTCTGTTTATCCTTTCTCACCTGAGCCTTTTTATTCGAAGATTCCGGTTACTTAAATAGAAGGACACTGCAACTTGGTCCGGTTCTCAACCCCTTGCTGCAGGCCGCGATGCCCCGATGGTGCCTGGTGCTTTTGCTTGCTCCGGCCGACCTCGCCCGCGGCGAATGTATGGAGGCTCGGTGGCGAGCCTCATCCCGGCAAACGGTCAGAAGGAGAATTGTCATGGATCGTATTAAGCTCGTACACCTTGGGCGCTTAGCGAGGGCGCTCCTGGGATTTTCCTCGCTTTGCAGCGCCAGTCCCCTGTTCAGTCTAAACATTGATGGCGGAGCCGATGGTCCAGTCCAGCATCTTCGTTAAGAGCTCAACCAGCGGAATCCTCACCGACCAAACCGCAGTAAGCGCGACGTGCCCCGGTAGCCCTCCCTTTGATACCTCGGCGATGGCACAAGCAACAGCCGGAGTGGGTGGAGTGTTTGCCAGCGAGATGACGGTCGGCGGCGGTAGCGGAGGCGCTTCTCACAGCTCGTATATGGACACGATCACCCTGCATCCTCCGCCAGGTTCCAGCGACTCCGGCGTAAAATTCGGGGTCGCGGCGAACTACACGCTCACCGTGGGAGGAGCGGGTGGGCCAGACGGAGCGCTTGGTGTCGCCGAAATCGATTTGCAAGTTCCGCTCTTTGAATTTAGTAAATCAGGGGTTAATGGTGTCAACGGTACACTTCCGGGGTTGCTGGATTCAGGATCCGGATTCATATTCGCCCAGTGTCCTTGCGTCTTCTCGCTGACGCTGCTGGCGCAGGCAGCCGCCGCGAATGGAGCATCGGCCAGCGCCTCGGACCCGCTCACTCTCGAGCTGCCGCCCGGTTGGACCTACACGCTAGCTTCCCAGCAGGTGGCATCGACGCCCGAGCCAGGCCCTCTCTTCTCGGTTGGCGGCGCACTGCTGGCGCTCGGCGCATATCTTCTTCGTAGCATGTCAGAACGGCCGAGACTTCCAGGGAGTGGCGGCGGTCGTTGAGGAAAGCAACCAGGAGACGCTGCAGTCCGCAGCAGGGCTGATCGCGACGCCCTAGCCGCGGATCCTAGTCGGGTTAAGCTTGCTGCAAAGCTCTGCCGATGGAATGCGGACGAAGGTGACTTGGTTGATCAACGCGATGGGATCGCCCCTCGATCGCCATTAGAGCGAAAGATCCGGGCGGCACCGGTCGTCTCCTGGCCCCAACGGGCACTGCACCAAGTTTCGCCGAGACGATTAAGACGCGGAGTCCCGCAATCGGGAAACGCTGGGCTTGGATAGCGTTTCACGCTTGTCCATGCCCGCGGGTTTCACAAAGGACCGATGATCATGGCACAGTTGCGTATGATGTTTGCCATCGCTGTTTTTGCGACGCTGATGGTACTTGGGCCAGTACCTGCGCTGGCGAGCGAGGGCTATTTCTACCAGGGTTTCACCGGCTTCAGCGCCTCGTTCTATCTCGTTGGAGGCCAATACACCATCTACGCGAACGCCAGACTCCCGGCTCAGCCCTTCAACGCGAACCCCCAGCCATGCATTTTCGGCGGCGTTTTCGAGCGTGTCTCGCCCAACCCCGACTCGATCGCCCTCGGTCCCGGCGCAGCCATCACCACGGGCGTGCAATACACGATCAAGCCCACCCTGACGCTGCCGACGGGCCTCTACCACCTGAAGATCGCTACACTCACTACCTGCAACTGGAATTTCGATATCATCTCGACCGGGCAAAACAAGACGGGAATATCGCAGGTACAGATGCTCAAGAAGACACCGAGCGGCATGGCGACGGCTACCACCGCCTCCCTTAGCGACACGGTGCAATTCTACGCGTCGTACCGGTCAACCAGCAGCAATCCAAGAGTCTCGGGGACCTTGCAGATCATCAACGGCGGACAGGTCGTCCAGTCTTTTCCAGTGCGGGAGGCCATCCTCGGGCGCTGCAATGTCTTCCTCATCGAACTGCACTGGGAGCCGAGCGACGCCAAATACGCGGGCAGGAACGTCGCAAAACTAATCGTCAAGATTGACGAACAAGAGTTCATCTCGAGCGGGGAGTTTACGCTTACGCGGTGAAGGGCGATAGTTCCCACCGTTCTCACAAGACGGAATCACATGCGGCATACACGAATTGGAATCAGGGACGAACTGGGACGGACGGTAATTAAGTCTGATCGCCCTCAGACTAATCGGGGTGAAGCTTGGAACCGAGGGACGGTCACCACTGTTACACAATCTCCTCGTTTCCGCATCACCCATGCTGGCGCACGGGGACGCCCGTGCCACCTGCTTCACCCACGGGCTTGCCGCTGCTGAAAGGGAATCGGATGCGTGGGCGGGGCCCCTTCTCCCAATGAGCGGTGGGTTCATCCTGTTTATCGGGAGTCTTAACATCGCATGGGTCCCAGCTGTGGCCATCTCTGGCAGTCGCACTTCTACTTGTGCCCGCTGGCCGGTGACGCCGTCCGGACGGTTCTCGCTATATCGAACCCGACCCGGCGCGCGCCAACAAGGCACATCCGTGCGGCTCACCCAACAAGGGAACGCAGCAGAATCTTTGTCGCGCAAAGGACCCCTTGTGAAACAAATCCCACCGTGGCCATCTGCGGAGGGCGCGATAGAATGAATATGAGAGATGATCCGCCGAGAGAACAGTGCCCGCAATGTGGAACTTCCGGGACGTCCATGATAAGTATTTGTCAAGAGGCAAAAAGCCTCCCGACGCGCTCAGGAGGAGCGCGAAGATCGATAACGCTTCGGTCTTAACAGCCACGTTCATGCCTCACGGCGGGGTTCCTGCTGTTCGCAGAACCAGACATCCATTTGCTGTCTCCGGCTCGCCCGGCGAGCCTTCACAGAAGATTGAGTTTGTGTTCTCCTGCCAGCCTCGAAACAGAGAGGAAGGGGCCTCGGGAGTTAGTACTCCGTCGCCCAGTCCCAGAAGAGCAATGCCTGGCAGGAAGTGCGCTGCAAATCCCGGTTTCTTTTTGAGGAGCCTTTCTTTAGGCCGCCGTCACATCCTGTCCGCGGACCGCAAACGCCCGCTCGTCTCGGTCCACCGCCAGCAGATAGGCGGCTAGCTTACGCGCCACCGCCAGCGTGGCGCGGTTCCGATTCCCTTTCTGGAGTGCGTTCTCGTACACCAGCGCTAGCTCCGGACTCCACCGTGGCGCCAGCTTGGCTGCCTCCACCAGCACCGTCTGCAGATGCTTGTTGCGCTGTTTGGATAAGGGCCCTCGCTTGGCTACACCAGCCGAACTCTTCTCGTCGGCGCACAGCACGCAGTAGCTAATCACCTGTTTCACCGACGCGAACCGTTTTACCTCGCCCACCTCCAGCACCCAGCTCAGCGCCGTCACGGGGCCCACCCCCGGAATGGTCATCAGCCGCTCCACCCGCTCCTTCAGTTGCCGGTCCCTCCAGCGACCGGAACAACCCCTGCTCCACCTTCTCCAGCCCTACCAGCATCCGGCGGTTCAGTCGCAGCAACGGCCGCAGCGACCGGCTGATCTCCTCGTTGGTCGCCACAAACGCGGTGAAGTAACCCTCCTGGTGCAGCTTCTTCTTGTTATAGGTAACCCCGGTTTCCATCAACAGGCCGGCCGTCTTGTTCTTCAACTGCACCGCCTGCCGCACCAGCAAGTTCCGGTACCGCAGCGTCCGCCGCCGTTCGCGAATCGCCATCGGAGCCATGTAACACTCCGGCAGAAAGTTGCAGCGCAGGCAGTCGGCAATGGTGGCCGCATCCACCCGGTCGTTCTTCTTTTTCGCTGCTGCAATCGCCCGCAGCATCAGCGGGTGTGCCACCTTCACCGCCACCCCGTGCGGCTTGAGATGATCAAACACCCACCCGGTGAAGATCGTCGCCTCCATCGCCGCCATCCACGGCCCCGGCAACTGCTTCCTCCACTCATCCAAGCTCTGCCGCGTGGCCTCAATCGTCCCTTCACCAAACACCTTCCCGGATATGTCCTTGATGCAATAGCTAATGGTCTTCTTGTGTAGATCCAAGCCGATGTAATACATATAGTCTCTGAGGAGCCTCCTTGGGTTTGACTCTGAATCAGTTTCTCGCTGAGTTCAGCTTTCTGTCCACCAAGCGCTCCTCCTGCTGACTTATACATTCAAACAGGGAGATATGGTACGAAGTGAGAAATCTCCGGTGCAGCGGCACTCTTTCAGCGTATGTCTCGGTCTCCCCGCGCCGTTGCTGTCGGAGTGGCGCACCATATAACCCAGCGCGGCGTCGACCACCAGCGCGTATTTTTCACCGACGCGATCGCCGCACGTACCTCGAATGGCTCACGACCTATGCGGCTGAGGCACGAGTTCGAATTCTCGCTTATTGCTTAATGAACAACCATATCCAGCTGGTGGCGATTCCGACGGCCGATACTCGCTGTATCTGAACACACGCCGGCGGCGATCTGGGCACCTTTGGCAAAACCGGTTCTATTCTTGCCCTCTTGATGAGCAGCATCTTTGGATCGCCCTCCGTTAGGTCAATGATGGTAGCTGCCCGCGATAGATGCCGAGCGACGTTGGGATTGAGGACGCGGCCCCAGCAAAGTCCTGGATAATGCTCCGTCCGGAGAGTGGGTAGCGATCAACTTGACGAGAAACGCGCAAGCCGCTGAAGTGCCGTCCCGCCTCGCGATGCCAGGATCAGGCAAGTTCTCTCGATTGGGACTGATATACGGGCTTGTGACCGGTAAAAAGGTCGATCTTCCTGTCGGCGGATGAATGACACTAGACTTCACCGTCCTATACCGAGCAATCTCCCAGAACGCCGTTTGTGGCAAGTTACCGGACTGGAGCCGTGTGAGATCAATGCGAGCCCTGTACGAGTGGCTGACAATCCACCAACTGGCCCAGATAAACACTTCGCCGTTACTCAGTCCCTAACCGACTCGACATTCCGCCAAATTGCGTACGTTCCTTAAGGTACACCGACGTCGGTCCCAGGTTTCCCGGAAAACGCAACGCGTATTCAACCGGTGTACATTCCAACACTTCACCTGGGGCCTCATAGTGGCCTGGGAGCTTGGCACGAACAGTAAGATCGGCACCGCGCTCCACCAACAATTGCACGAGCGGCAGCCCAGCGTCGTCCCGCTGTGTCGCTGCATGGAAGATAGGCGTCTGCCCGCCTATTCCGGCCTCATCCACCGTCGCTGTCGCATTGACGTCAGCGCCGCGATCCAAAAGGAGCCGGGCAGCATGAATGTTTTGGAACTCGGCCGCCACGTGTAGCAGCGTTCCGCCCCGCAAGGTAAGCATACGTGCTGCCGTTGTGCCGAAATCAAGATCGGAAAATCGTTGCTGGAGCAGATCTGGATTTGCATCCAGCAGTTCGGCCAATTCTGTCATGCTTCCGCGAACGACCGCTAATACCGCAGGCGACTCATGTTTGGATTTCCCGCCGGCCCGAAGCAAAATCTCTATGCAAGCATTGAGCAGGTCGGGATCGCGGACATAGGTGCCCAGCAGATAGTCAAGAGCCGTACCTGGGTGTGGAATCCCGCGAGCCTTCCATGCCGTCCCGGTCCCGCAATTCGGGTCCGCACCATGATCCAACAACCATTTCAAGCTGACTGGGCTTAGCGTCTCACAGGCGGCAAACAGGATGGGGTAGTCGCCATGCCAGGCTGCGTTGACGTCTGCGCCATAAGCGACGAGCAATTCCATCATTGGTATTCGCTCGCCGGAAAGTGCGGCGCGCATCAGCGGAGCATCGCCCCCTTGATGAACGTCCGACCCAGCCTCAATCATCCACTTTGCCATGGCCAAACGCGTTTGGTCTGGCGGCATGTACGGCACTCTACACTCCGCAACCCAGGTAAGAGGCCCGTCCTTCGCGTAGCCTAGTGGTGCTTTATGCAAGGCTCGATTCCGTAACATCATGGATTCAACTAAGGGTAGATCGTTCCCGTCGATCGCATCCTTAAGCTGTCCAGCTTCCTCAAGCGAATCCACGAGCGACTTCAATTTAGGCCAGCTCGGGAATCCGTACTCACGAGCGATCTTCAGCTGTGCATCAGCAAGAGAACGGGCGCTGCCCGTCTTTAACAATTCCTTAGCCTGGTCCTTCAGGTGACGAAGATTCGGGTGATCCGGAAGGGTACGCGTAGCAGCGGAGAATTGGTTTGACATTGCGAACTCCTTTCATCTAAGCGCCCGCCGTCCGCATTTTCGGGCTGAAAGAAGTTTCGCGAAGTCAGACTGCCTTACAGGTGGGCTTCTACCCTTTCCGCGGACCGGATTTGTCCTTCACGCTTGACATTAGGCTATCAAGCGCTGGGTGTCTTGCTCCTGCCTGGTCGCCAAGGATTTACCGACGTGCTCCGCAGAGCCATCGACTGACTCGGCCGCCGAGGGGTAGTTATCGGAGGGAAGCTTGGCTTCGGGCGGATGACGCCGTTACTCGGAAACTGCGTCCGTAATCGTGCGAATCGAGCCGCCGTGAGATGCAAATTGACGGTCCCGGTTGCAGTGAGTCTTCCTGACTGCAAATTGTGGTAGCGTTGGTTGATCAACGCCGCAGCGAATCCAGACTTCAAGTCGCAATCGCTGAATAAGGAGCAGGCATGGGAGACAAGGGTGGCAAGAAAGATAAGGAAAAGAACAAGCAACAACAGTTGACAAAACAGAAACAAGGCGAGCAGAAGAAGCACGACAAAGATCCAGCCAAGAAGCCGTTGGCCGGAACCGCGTAAAGGCGATTCGTGGGCGCGGTGGACGGGTCTGATCAGCTGCTTCGCGGCTCAAGCCTGAAACTGAGCGGGCATGATCCGGCTTCCGTCTCGGCACAAACCTATAGCGCGTCGGTCCTCGGTAGCGCCGTGTTTATGGACCCACTTTGCGGTCATGTCGTACATGTGCGACTCAGCCGCCAAGAGTGATTGGCAGCATCTAAGCCCACGCGGATAGGGACTGATATACGGCGTTGTCGTCGGTAAAGAGCCGCATGGGTCGCGCTTTAGCATCCATAAGTCGCCGGTGATCTTCGAAGGTCAGTTCTTCGCGCAACCCGCTGGTTCTATCTCGCACCAGTGAGCTGATGCTACCGTGCGAAGGTCTCCGCCAGCCCAGTCGACCCGGATGCTGGCTGGAAAGTGCAAGCTTCTTAAGCAGCGGTAGAAGGCTCCGTTCGGCCGGTTTTCGTACTCGTGCAGAAGGGTCAGCGTCGTTAGTAGATCCACGGCGTCCCATGATACGCGAGTGGCCGCGCCATGAAGCGTTTGCTGAAGCATCCCGATGGCCGCGTTTCGCCACGACGAATTCGAGCAGCCCTTCGTAGAGCGCGTAGTGGCACGGTTCGTCGACCGTCTCGGGAAGCCGTCGGATCATCTCTGTCATTGACGACTCGGTATTCAGATATCGCAAGCGCGAGGCAGCAATGGTCTTCTGGTCTGCCCTCGACGAAGACGAGTCCAGGATCCCTTTTATGTCGTTCATCTCGCCCGAAATCCATGCGGCGTCGGCAGGCAGAACTGTAATCTCGATTTTGTTTGAATTCACGACCAGCCGGTTCACCCACGCCGATGAGACTTGCTCATGGAAAATTGAGACTCGCGATGACTCCACCTGCAACCAATAGACGCCAGGCCTGTCAAAGCGCAGCCATTCATTGAGGTCGGTCTTGAGGACATGCGGCTCGGACGATAGCTTGTCGTAGCTCATGAGGGTAGATCCGGCCAGCAGGAATCCTAGTTGTCGGCTTAGATCGATGTGCGGATCTACTGTTCCGTTGTGGGGATTAGCGATGAATTTATCAGGAATCGCACCCCAGCTGCCCCTCGGCTCGCCGGTGTTGCTGATCCCGTACTTTTCTCTTGTAGATGCCGAAAATGATAACTCGCAGACGATCCTCTCGCCTATGTGGTAAACGGCGGGAGACTTCGAGACGGCGAGCGTCAAGTGCACGTCCGAAGGGACTTCCTCCGAACCACAAGATAGAGCAGCAAAGGAGGAAGGCGGCAGGGCCGCCGACTCTGGTTAAGAAGTCCAAATGACGCTGACGGTGGAGCGCCCAAGAATGTTCCCGCGAACGCATCCATTTGCACAGGCTCGGCCGACGCATAGCCTGTAATATTCCAGCTCCACCGCCGAAAGGCTGAAACTACACCTTGCACGAACTACGTTGCGGATCGCCCTTCTGTCCCGCTCTTGACGACCCTTTTTGCGGGAACGCCGCAATGCCGACAGTCCTTTTTCGGCGATGGCTCTAGGCTTTGGCATATAGAGACCGTGAGATGGCGTTATCGTATGTCATTGCGGAGAACGAGTCGCCAGGATGCCAACCATCAAAGGCTGGACTGCGTACGCAATCTTCTCAACGTCCAGCAGGGTGACTGCAGCCGCTCTGTGCAGAGCTTGATCTTACAACCTTGCCGTAAAGATCAACCGAGTTCTGCTTTCGATATGCATCCCAGCGCTTTTCAAGGGCACGTGTTGGCGTTGTTGCGGCGATGTTGAAACGAATCACCGATAGGATCATGGCGCGAACGCTGACTTCTGACGGCGCGCCTTCGCTAATCTGCCCGCATTTTGGACACTTGAAGACTGGCGGCCGAATGTGACGCTGTATGCGGATCTGTTGGAGCATCTCGTTGAGATCGTTCCGCAGTTCGATGATCTCGGTGAAGGACAGATCCTGATGCCACCGCGTACGCAGTGTCTCGATCATCTCGGGGAACCACACTCTATTGGAATCACCAGAAGCCACGTCGGACCATTGTATTGCCGTTGTCTATGTATCAGGAGTTGCGGAGAACAATAAAGGTGTCACTCTGGATCGGATGCGAGTCCTATGCCATCATTGACCGCATTTCGTAGTCGCTGTTTGCACCCGAGATAGCGCTCTGTTGTTTGGACGCTCACGTGTCCGAGCAGGAATTGTATCTGCTCCAGCTCTCCGCCGGCCTCATGACACAAACGGGCGCAACTGCGGCGGAGGTCATGGGGCGCCACGTTTGCTAAGCCGCACTTCGAACAGACTTTCTTAACAACGGTCCAGATGACCTTCGGGCTAAATCCCGTTTCGGCAATTCGTCCCGCCTTGTTAATTGATCTAAATATCGGACCGTCGGTAATGTTGGCAACGGTGAGCCAGTTCTCGACTGCCTTCTCAATCCACCCCGGTACGGGGACCGTCCTGATGTGCCCGCCCTTGCCAATTAGGTCGGCGAAGACCCAGTGCTCTTCTCGTTGTTGAAGATCCCGAACCGTCGTCGCGGCTAGTTCAGCGCGGCGGAGACCACATCCGAGCAACAGAGCAAGGATTGCATAATCGCGCTTACCCCGAAGAGTGTCGCGATCCAAGGCTTGAAGCAATCGGTTCCCCTGATCAGCAGTTAACCAATTCCCGATCCGAACGCCAAGTCTCTTTGCGCCCTTGACGCGGCGGATGCCGGCCGCCAGCTCTGGGCTCAGCAGTCCGGAGTCGGCTGCCTCGTAAGCAAGCCTTCGGACTGCTGCGAGCCGAAGATTGATCGTGGCCGAGGAATAGTGCGCCTGCTCAAGGCAGATCCGGTACCGGGTGACGACTGTTCGATTCAGCGCAAGCCGCGGTTCGGAACAGTACCAATCGATGAACTCGCGGATCGCGTGATCATACGACCTCCGCGAGTTCGGGGATGGCAGGCTATTGAGAACGGAAGATTTCGATTGCTCCAGATCGGGCAACCGCAGGACAGCTTTTGGGGAACGCTTGTGTTTTTTCTTTGCCATCCCCGAATTTTCGGTCAGGTCTAAGCGTTCGGGTACACGCGTACTGATGCCCCTTGCCGTATCTTTGTGCTGTGGGGATCAAATGAAGACCCGACCTCGAACCGCATGGGTAGCCCTAGCCTTGGCGGCGGCCGGATTTGAGGACAGATGCCTGCGGTATCTCACCGTCACTGTTACGCTCTACTTTGCTGGGTGGTGCACTGAGTCACGCTATCTATCCCGACCTTAAAGGAAAGTTCGCGCTTATCACCGGGGCCAGTCGTGGCAACGGCATTGGCGCGGCAACCTGCCGTGCGCTGGCGATGCAAGGGGCGAATATTTTGTTCACTACCTGGCAAGCTTATGATCGAGAACAGCCGCACGGGGTTGACGAGAACGGCCCCATGGCTCTGGAGCAAGCGCTGCTCAGCTCAGGCGTGAAGGTGCGGCGTTTGGAAATCGACTTGGCCCATCCAGATAGCGCGGCGCAGGTCTTGGATGCTGCGCAGGAGTGGCTGGGCTTGCCCGACGTTTTGGTGAACAACGCGGCCCACTCCACTCGTGGCGGGTTTGAACTGCTCGATGCAGCCACGCTTCATGCGCACTACGCCGTAAACATGCGTGCCACCTTCTTGTTGGCCGTGGGATTCGCCAGACGGGCTAAAGCACTGGGCCGGTTGAGTGGTCATATCATCAGCATGAGCTCTGGCCAGGACTGGGGACCGATGCCGGGCGAGTTGGCCTACGTCGCAACTAAAGGCGCAATTGAAGCCTTTACTCTAAGCTTGGCGTCTGAGTTGGCTCGTCTCGGCATTACGGTCAACGCCGTTGATGGCGCAACCGATACGGGTTGGATGACCGAGCAAATGCGCCGTGAATGGAGCGTGCCGTCGGGAGTTGCAAAATTCAATCTACCGGACGATGCCGCTCGCGTGATAGTCTTCCTCGCCAGCGAATGCCGCTCGGCATTTGACGGGGCAGGTGATTCACGCAAGGGGAAGTGCCATTTAGCCGGGCCGTCTCTTCGCTATGCTGCTCACAGCGAGATGGGACGGGACGAAGACTACGCCTGAACAGCCGAGCGTAATCCGATATCGCGACGAGGCAGACGGCGAAGTATCCAGTCAACGTGCCGGCGACCCCGGCGCGATTACAGACGACAACGCCGTTTCCCGAGACAAAACGATCGAAACTCGCGCACCCGCGCATTCAGCAACTTTCCGCAAGGGTATAGACTCAGACTGAATTCAGCCCTGCTGTTGTTTGCGGTTTCGTTGCTTTGAGAGTAACCCTTGACCCTACTTAGGCTTCTCACCTCTGTTCTTGCCCGAAGTGTTGTTCATCCGGCACTGCTTACCTTTTACGCAACACTCCTTCTATCGACCACGTGCGGAGCATACATGAAACGATACTTGCCACTTGGAGAAGCGGAGCTTGCGCATCGATTTCACCAGCAACAAATTCCGATAAAGTTTGAAGCCGGGACAACTGCCAACTTTGGTAATGCAATGATTCGTCTCGAGGAGCATGGCAGGCTCCTGATTAAGGGGAGAGACCGTGACGGCGCCGAGTGGAGCTTTGAAGGCCATTGGAACTCCTTCGGCGGAGGCTTCTATACTGCTGATCTCGACAATAGTGGCACCCTCGATCTCATCTTTGCGTCGAGTAGTGGCGGAGTCGGGTTGTCTCCTACGATGTCGATCGTTACGTTGATGTTTGATCATGAAGGTCGCCCGATTCCGTGCGAGATGGACGGATACTTCGAAATCGACAACAGAGGAGTCAAGGATCTTGTAGATCTCGACGGTGACGGTCGGGCAGAACTGATTCGACAAGCCTACGATGACGGGTACTGGATCACGTCACTCTACGAGGCCCGTGAGGGTCGTTGGCACCTAGTAAAAGGCGGGCACGGACAGCGCAGTTTTCCGCTTTACACCCGATTTACGAACAGGCCGAACCAAGTGCCCACTCTGCCTGCGCGAGGACGCAATCCCATTGAAGACGACTTGTCGAACGATTCTCCGCTGTTTAGTTCAAAACTGCGGGCCGTCAACTGGGCAAACGTAGCCCAGTCGGAGAATCCGGAACTGACCCTGTCTGATGGGACGATCTGCAGGCCCGTTGCCTGGTTCGCAACCATGACCGTTATCCTTGACAGCAAAAGCGGGAGGGAGACTGCAACCCTATCAGCGCCGGAAGAGACCCGAAGGTTGCTGGAAACGATCCGCGACAGAAGCCTATCTGTTCACATCATCGGCCGAAGGCGTTACATGGTGACGGGAGACGCGACGTTTAAACCCACGACATGCGTACCGGAAACGGTGTGGGCGTCAGAGAACCAGATAAAGCCCTGACCTACGCTCACACAAGAGAACACGGCTGACGCCTCCGTTTGGTATTTAAGTCTAGTTGTTACAATAGTTTGAACGGATTCTGCCCGTTAAGTCTCGTTATCGTCTTTGATCCGGCCGGAACAAGCGCGGTTAGGCCGCAACCCCGTAGAATTACCTAACTCGTCCTGAATCGTGGTAGACATCGGCCGCATCCTCCCACCTTCCGCATAGCTGGTTTATGCTGAAGCGAAATGCGCATCGATGCGAAAGAAACAATTGGACCGTTTCCCAAGCTTCTGGTACGTAAGGCTCTCCGGCGACGGCGCTCGCGGCTGCAGTTTGGATTGGCGGACTTGGAAGCGGCAGCCTCGCTAGAGGCCGGCGACGGACGCGTCCTGCTTGGGGCTTTGAGGTCTGAGGGGCTGGTTGAAGAAGCCGGACGCGATGAGTGGACCATCAACCAAGCCGGACAGACTCTTTCTTCGGCGACGGCGGCACGGCGAGTCTTGCGAGTAACTGCGGAGAAAGCTCTGCAGCAATTCCTTGAGCGCGTGCAACGGGTCAATCGCGACACGTATTTCCTCGCCAAGGTGACGAAGGTGGTTCTCTTCGGCAGCATGCTGAAACCCGAGGTAAAGCGTCTGAGCGACGTCGACTTGGCAGTCGACCTTGCGCCGAAGGAGGTGAACGTTGATCGTGCGCGCTCAAAGAACTACCGGCGCGTCGAAGATCTGGCTAGCCGGGGACACCGTTTTGCCAACTTCTGCGAGCGCGAGATGTGCTGGCATAGGGAAGTCTTTCGATTCTTGAAGCGACACAGTCGCGTCATCGCCTTAGCGGACTACAATGCCGAGAAGACGTTTGTACTGGCGGTACCGCACCGAGTACTATTGGGCGACGCAGAATCGATCTTGGTCCCAAGTGCCGGGACACCACATCGGTTTGCGCGGAGGAGGCGCCCGAGAGACTGCCCCTTCTGATCTCGATGTCTCGCCCTTTCACAAGACTTGTGAATGCACGCTCGCCCGGCGAAGCCTCAGGATACGAAGGTCCCCGTTCTTTGGTACTTCTTGGCATACGTTCCTCACCGTCCGCGAGGCTAGCCAAATGGCGTTATGATCATAGCCAAGAGGCTTAAATGACATCTCAGGTAATCGCAGAGGTCCTAGGAGGAAGAAAGGTCTTGGGACGAACGATCAAGAACTCCGTGGATCTGACTGAACTCATCCGCATAGGGTTGCCGGCCAGCGCTATCGTGGCACTGGCAGAGAAACTCGATTTAAAGAACGCGGTCATCTCTGAGCGACTTGGTATACCGCAGCGAACTCTGAGCCGCCGCTTAAGTCAGCATGCGCGACTCACGGCTGCCGAATCAGATCGTACCGTGCGCCTGGCTCGCGTTTATGCTACAGCCGTCGAGATGATTGGTAACGCCGAGAAAGCGGTGGAGTGGCTGCGCACACAGAACCGGGCCTTGGGTGGCGAACTTCCCTTGGACTGGCTGGACACCGATGTCGGTGCCAGAGAGGTCGAAGACATTCTCGGGCGAATCGCATACGGCGTTTACAGCTAATGCAGATCTGGAGGATCTGCCGCAGGCGGTACGCCGGCGCGGCTTACGCTGGAGAAGGTGCGCGCTTGTATGGCGGACGTTGGAACAGCAAGGGCGTCAGGATGGTGTACACCTCGACCTCATTGGCCTTGGCCGCCGTAGAGACATTCGTGAACCTGGAGCCAAAACTCAGACCCGACGATCTGGTCTCAATTGAGGCTGAACTCGATGACCGTCTTCGCACCGAACGACTGGATCTGAAATCCCTTCCACCAGACTGGAACCAGCTGAGAGATGAATCGCTGAGGCATTTTGGTGACGACTGGATTCGCGAAGCAAACAGCGCTGCGCTTTATGTTCCTTCGGCTGCGATTCCTGGGGAATGGAATGTGCTTCTGAATCCGGCGCACCCCGACTTTAGGCAGCTTAGGTTTCACGAGCCAAAGAATTTTGAATTCGATCTGCGGATGTTCCGCTGATTTTGACCCGGCTGAGGTGCTCCAGTAGTAGCGCTATTGCTCGTAGATGCTGCAACAAAATATGCTGTTGAAAACGCACATCAACCTTGGCGCCGCGCCAGCATCGTGGATGAAGGCATGTTGGTGCTGGATATTCAAGAAAGTGGCCCGTCCCGTCAAGGCGAACCAGTGCCGAGAGCGTTAGACCATGAGAATTCGAAGCCGCTCACTCCGCTTCTGCGTCCATCTCAACCATACGGAGTATAGCTTCGATCAGTGAGGCCTTTTCGGCGCAGTTTGGGTCCTGCTCGCGCAGGCGGAGCGCTCTCCTCAATCCCACCAGGTCGGCTAAGCTGACATGCGAGTAAAACACCTCCATGTCCTCCTTCAGTCTCTTGAGCTCGGTTCTGCGTACAAGTTCCGCGCCCGAACCGTTTCGAGCGATTCTCCATCTGGCATTCTCTCGGTCGACTTCATCCTGAACAAACAACTTTTTCAGCCCTCCCATCTGTAAGCCTCGGCAGAGGTTACCGGTGCCAAATTCCTTGGAGTTTTTCCATTAGAATTTTCACGAGGTGACAGCACTTGCCCTCCAGTCCGCCTTTTACGGCTGATCTAGAAGGAACGGGAAACAACTAAGAGGGCTCTTTAGTTCGAGGCGATTTTGGGGCCCGAAGGTTACATATTTTTTTTGAGGCTAAATTGAGCGGTTTCAGCGGTTTTAGAGCATTTTGAGGCTTCTCGGTGCCTTACGGAGTTTCCCTGTGTCTCCGGGCCTCATCAGGCACTGAAATGCGCTGAAAAAATTTCTGTGGAAAACTTTGCCGCGACTCTCCGGCTTCCCTGCAATTTTGTAATTCAGAATACTGAGAAGTGACGAGTAACGAGTATCCTGCCCTTACACGCAGGGACAAAAAGGTCGGAGCTTGCCGGTCGCACCGCAAGAAGGGCAGGCCGTTAACCGCGGCGGCCTCTTGCAGGTCGGACCGTACTGTTGGCTTCGATCGTGAATCTTTCCCGTGCCGCGGCATTGCGGGCATTCGCCGCGGCGGCGGAATTCTTCTTCTGTCGAGAAGTCGCCCGTGCCAAGGCAACTCAGGCAAAGATGCCATGCGCCATACCGCTGACTACCACGCGCTCCCTTACATCCGGGACAAATATGAGCCGATTCGAGTGCGGCGATTTCGGGAGGTCCGGCTAAGCTACCTTGCCGGTCTTTCTCTTTCCCCCCATGATCCTTTGGGGCGGTAGAATCGACCAAGTCCCTCGGCTGTTCTCTGTCGCGTTCCTTCGGCCCTGGCACTTGAGGGAGCGAGGGTTGCTCCGTCGCTATGGTCCGCGAGCCATCTTGGAGTTCGACACCCCGAGCGCACGTGCAATAGGCCGGCCCGTTGCGTTGATAATCGCGGTAGAGTCGCGCAAGAGATCTCTCCCCGGCCCGCGTTAGGTTTTCGTGGTTTTCGTTTCCTGCGCGAAGCCCAAGCTTCTGCTGAAGAACAAGAACGCCCGTATCTTCACAGTCAAAACACTGAGGCCATCTCTGAAAATGAGCCGCATCGATGGCCCAGTTCTCCGCAAGACGAATCACCCCACCAGTCTCGACCCGCGCGTCGCGGCGCCAGGCGTATCGGAGTTGAGCCAGGCTGAATGAGTTCTTCTCGGCGGCTCGGAGAATTCTCGCCCGACCCTGGCCATTGATTTCATGTAGCGGGTCACACATCCGTTCCAGATCTTCGAAGATGGAATTGCGAAGTTCCCCTAAATCGGACAGTCGACGATTATCATCATCACCAGAGCTTGTCGGCAAATCTGCCCGGTATGTCTCACACGCGCGTGATGATGTTGTTGAAGGTTCCTCTTTAAGAAGTTCTATAAGAAGTTCATTCCTTATATGCGCGTCGCCATTTTCACCCTTTTCGGTCGTTTTCTTCACCCTTAAGGGTGCAACCGCTTCACCCTTTCTCCTGTTTGTCAGGTCGGGAAAGGATGCAGGTTCTTCACCCTTTGGTACAGCGGCCGGCGAATCGGCAGTTTGTTGAGACCGGGCTTTATTTGCCTGCGCAGCCCTCTGTTTCGATTCGACTCTGGGCAAACGGCAGGCCTTTCCATCCGGGTGGAGGTGAATAACAATCCCGCCGCTTGTTCCTACTGGAGGCCGTCCGCCGGCATCGCCATCCGGCAGGCAGATCCAATTCGCCTCGATCAACTCGCGCCGATAATTCTGAACGGAACGTTCCGAGACCACAAGGTCGGCGGCGGCGGTAGCGAGCTTGGGCCAAGCAAGGTTCTGCGCATTACGGTATTTGCAAAGATGGTTCATCCAATACCGCTTCGCGCCGTTGGAGATGTTTCTGGCTTGGCCGATGTCACTCGGCCTGGCCAACCTGTCCGCCGTCAGCGAAGCGACCTCCCCGTCCTCGGAATGCGGCACCGAGGTTGTCGACGGCGATCGTTCCGCAGGCGGCAGAGCGCCATTCATCCGCGTGGCGCCAGCGCGGGGTTGTTGGCTCAACAACCGGAGCGAAGCTGGCTTGGATGCATTCACGTGCGGTTGTAATTAGTAGTCGAGTCGGAAATCCAGGGGACGATGCTTTGTTGCAGGTATTTGCTCGGAGCAGCCGAGTTCAGCCGCGCGAATCCGAACGGCACGCTCGATCCGCATGGATGTCACGTGGCCTTGAAACCATTTGGAAATTGTTGTACGTGAGACATTGAGATCGCGAGCCAATTTGGCCGCTGCGCCGTAGTTTTGGCGGAACGTGATCCTCAGCTCGTTCCTCGTCATTTCACAGTTCATCATGGTAATACTCTTTTTCAAGGCGCGTACGCCACGGTGGTTATACAGCCTGAATAGCAGAAGTGGATAATGAACGTCAAGTCGAATGATCGACCATCCGCTGGAGACTTGGGCGAAGCCATCCGCGAGCTTCGGCGCACGGCGGGCTTAACACAGGCTCAACTCGCGGTCGCAATCGGCATCGCGCCAACTTCGATATATCGCTATGAGGCCGGTCTAACCAAACCCGACTTGAGAACCGTCCAAAAGCTATTCGTATTCGCGGACAAACACCGGGATGACGCGGCAAAAAGCTTCTTCCGAGCCGAACTCGAGGGCAGCGGCGACCTCATCATTACCGGCAGAGAGGGATCTGCGGTGAGAGTAGGAGTAAGAGTTCAGAGCCCTTCCTCATCGGAATGGAAGGTTGGAAGCCAGCCTCTGACTCCCCAGGAACAGATCCTCGCGATCGCCTTCGTGCTGATGCTGCGGAATAACGCCGACGAGTCTTCGGAAAAAAAGATGATGAAACTCCTCCTGGACCCGTGGATGAAAGCCGCGAAAGACCTGTTAGAACAACCATAGCTCCGCCACGCTTCCGGCTGTTTTTTTCGGCTCTTGACAGAGTAATAGCCATATGAGATAGTCAGCCTGTATAGTAGGCTGTCAGGCTAACACTTATGCTACGCCCCGTTTTCGACGAGACGTTTATCAAAGAGCTTGCCGTGGCGATTTCAAGCGAGATGACTCAAAAGGCCAAGACCACACCTCGCCAATGGCCGGAGTTAATGAATATCGAGACGGCCGCCCTGTATCTGGACCGCACGCCGGACGGCGTACGACACTTGATCGAAGGGAAGTTTCTTCCGACTTGCCGGATTGATCGTCGCGTCCAGATTCGTCGCATCGATTTGGATCGGTTGATGGAGCGAAGCACCCAATAGTGGATGGTGATAGGATCGCTCACCATGGGCAACAAAAAACAGAAACGGCGTCGGTCCTACGGCATTGGCCGCAAATACATGCGCGGTTCCATATGGTGGGTAGCGATCTATGACGGGTTGGGAAATCAGATACGTGAATCGACCAACTCGACGAAGGAATCAGATGCGGATGACTTGCTGGGGCAAAAACTTCGCGAACGATCCCGGGGCGAACTCGTTCCGATCGATGCCTGCGATGGATTCACAACGGCAGACCTCCTGGATGAATTCCTCCGACGTCGCAAACACTTGGCCCCTGGGACGGTCCGTACGTACCGCTATCAGGCGGAGACCTTGCTAAAGCCATATTTCGGTCCGATGCCGCCATCTAAAATCACGACTGACATTCTGAGCGACTATCGGGATTGGCGTTCGTTGCAGAAGGTGTCTCACCACAATAGTGGCCTCGATGGCACTGCAGCAAAGCTCGGGCGCACTGTCACCGAGACGTCGATCAACCGCGAGTTAGGGTTACTTCGATCCGCGCTGCGTGATGTGGCAAAGCGCCGACCCAAAATGCTCTCCTCGGTTCCCTATTTCCCAATGGAGGAAGAGCACAACGCTCGGCAGGGATTTGTATCGGAGAGGGATTTCGCCGAGAACTTGTACCCACAACTTCCGCGTCACTTGCGGGCGCTTGCTGCCTGTGCCTTCTATGTAGGAGGCAGGAAGTCCGAGTGGCTGCGCGTCGATTGGGAAGACGTTGACTTCGACGCGCTTGTAATTCGCTTCGTAACATCGAAGAACAGGCATCCGCGAGAGGTACCAATCGTTCCCGGTTTGATGCTGGAATCATTACGCGAAGCATTGAATGTCCATAACGCCGCGTGGCCCGATGAGCCGGCCGTGTTCGCTTATGACGGCCATCGCATGAGCACAGTGGGCGCAGCTTGGAAGAAGGCATGTGAGAGGGCCGGGCACTCAGGTTTGATGTTTCATGATTTGCGCCGATCGGCAAATAAGAACATGCGAGACCGAGGGATCAGCCAGGGAGTCCGGATGCAGATTATGGGACATCGCACGGCTTCGATGGACTTGCGTTACGGCATCGTGGATCGGGAAGATATCACGGCCGCGCGGGAAAAACTGGCCACCGCCGCGCCCAAACTGAGGAGAGTAAAGTGAGTCAAATGCGCACAAAAAATCCGCACAATCCTGTGCGCATTAATCCGCACTGCATGGAAGTGATTGAAAAACCTGGAGCCACCCGCCGGGATCGAACCGGCGACCTGCTGATTACGAATCAGCCGCTCTACCAACTGAGCTAGGGTGGCGTAGCCCTTACATTGTAACAACTTGCAGAGAATTCCGCAAACCCAATTGATCAGCCGCTCCCGAATGATTGGAATGCCCCCAAACCATTGAAACATATACACATTACGAGATTTTGGGTTTCACTGAATTTCGAATTCATGTTTTTCTCGCCCGTGTTTACCTTATAAAACAACAACTTAGCATCATGAGCCCCACCGACGGCTAGCTCGAAGTCGCACCGGACCCGACCGCAAAATCGCTTTCGTTCCCGTTGGACGTGCACAGCGGCCCGCACAGAACCACACCGATTCCTGTTCGAACGATCACGCAAAGCACTGTGACCGTTGACGCGGCCTCTCGTTTGTAGGTCCCGTTAATGGGCAATGAACGAAGCCGCGAGCGCGGCAGACGCTTCGCGTTGCTAAGAACGGGGGGGCGGTTCGTAATAAAGCAGCAGCTGGCTGGCTGGACTATCGTAGGTCACGAGGAGAGTCCCCGTGACCCATCTACGAAAAGCGATGCTGGAGGAACTCCAGCGTCGGAATTTGTCTGCGATTACCACTCGTATTTACCTCCATTCCGTTGAGGAGTTCGCTCAATACTTCAAGACTCCTCCCGACAGGTTAGGCCTGGAGCACATCCGACAGTACCAAGCCCATCTGTTCACCGATCGCAAACTGGAGGCCGTCAGCGTCGCTCAGCAACTATCCGCCCTACGGTTCTTTTTTCTCAAGATTCTCAAGCGCCCGTGGCAGGCTGACGACATGCCGGTTCCCAAACGGCCGATTCGCCTGCCCGAAGTCCTCTCGCGGAAAGAAGTCGAACGTCTAATCCAATCCGCCGCCAGCCCCCTGCATCGAATCTGGCTGCTCGTCCTCTATGCCACCGGCATCCGTCGCGAAGAATTAGTTCAGTTGAAGGTCAGCGACATTGACAGCGAGCGCATGTTGATCCGCATTCGTCAGGGCAAGGGGAAGAAGGATCGCAACGTCATGCTCAGCCCGAGGCTACTACAGGAACTTCGCAACTACTGGCGCGCGGCGAACCCCAAGCCGGAAACTTACCTGTTCCCCAGTAAAGGCACTCATCCCAACGGCGATGTCCCCATAACATCCAAAAGCGTATGGGATGCCGTGCAGCAAGCAGGCGTGCGCGCGGGACTGGATAAGAGCGTCCACCCGCATACCCTGAGGCACTGCTTTGCAACCCATCTGCTCGAATCCGGCGCCGACTTACGTACCATTCAACTCCTGCTGGGCCACGCCGATCTGAGGACGACTAGCCGTTACCTGCACCTGTCGGAGCGGCATCTCAAAGCCACTCGAAGCCCGCTCGACTCGCTTACCCTGGCGGCGGCCCCGAACCTGAAAAACGGTTCCCGAAAGAAGTGAATGAAGGGGCCACTCCTGGAGTTGGCCGATATCATAACCGCCGCCGGCCACCGATTCATAGACCGGCCTCCCGCGTGGTTCACCTGGATGCATCTTAAAGTCCTGGTAGCCATCGAGCAGTGCCGCACCGCCGCGATGGGCGGTCATCTGGATCAGTGCTCCGGCTGTGGTCATCGCGCCATCTCCTATAACTCTTGTCGCAACCGGCACTGCCCGAAGTGCCAAAGCCAGACGCGCGACCGCTGGCTGACCGCCCGGCGCGCCGAACTGCTCGCTACGCCCTACGCTCATGTCGTGTTTACGCTGCCCCACCAATTGGCGCCTCTGGCCTTGCAAAATAAAGAAGTGATCTACGGGCTGCTTTTCCGCTGCAGCGCCCAGACCTTGATCGAAATTGCCGCGGACCCGAAGCATCTCGGCGCCGAGATCGGCTTCTTCAGCGTCCTCCACACCTGGAATCAGAAGCTGCAGCAGAACCCTCACTCATAGTGCCTGGCATTATCATCTGATTGATTTTCAACGAACAAGTCAGATTGAGTTTCCGTGCGACCCCCTCGCAGAACGAGCTTGCCTGTCCGTTGAAGCTGATCGAGGATGCTGCGAACCGGCTCGGCATCCAGATCTGAGCGCCGAATCTCCCAGGGCGCACGGGCAGTGACTTGCTCGCGGTTCAACAGGCCTGCTTCCACCAGGCGTTCGATGGAACGATGACTCACTCCGCACAGCCGCGCGGCTTCATTCAAGCTCACTGTCTCAGGATCAGGCTGCGCACGCCTCTGACCCGCTATGGAGTGGTTCTTGCGCGCGGTGGCTACACGGTTCTGATCCCATCGCTTCCCTTTTCCAGTGCAATATCCAAGTCGATTTAATACCGAGGCAATTTGGTCATCGCCGTAGCGAACGGCCATCCGACGAATGATCTCCAAGGCCTCCATGGGGGTCGCTGTCTCGGTCGCTGAACGAGGCCGATCCATCTCCAGTTGAGTGTGCACACCGCCCTTCCAATGAATGGTGAAGTGCAGAGTTTTCTTCGCGGGATCTGAACGCGCGATGATCTCTTCGATAACTGTGCGGAAGACCATCTTCTTTAGTGTTGGTGGGCAGTGGTCGCCATGCCAGACTTCGGCGAAGCGCTCGCCCATCGAAACAATGCTGGTTTCCTCTTCCGGAGAGAGTGAAGAACGCATTTCTGCAAGACAGCCAAGCTGCTGCCGAACTATGTCAATCTCTTCCAGCTTCTCGTTCCATCGGCGTTCCAATTCAGCAGCCGCCAAACGGTTTCTAGCATCCACCACGTCATATTGTTCAAAGGCTCGCTTCGCCTCGTACTCCAGTTGCTCAAGTTTGCTCGACAGAGCAGCGCCTTGTGCTGCTTCCCCGGAGCGGAGCTCCTCTATGGCCTTCAGACTGGCTTCTACGCCAAGCGGAGAGATCACCGTTAATAGCTCTTCACTCAATCGGCGATCGACCATTGCGCCACCAAAACCGATGCAGTACTGGCCGCCGTCATCATAGTCTCCTTTGCATAGATAACGCGCGTTAGTTCCTGTGCCGCCCCAATACCGCACATGAAGTTTGCGGCCACAATGGCCGCAGCGCAATAGCCCGACGAGCAAGCCCTGACCAGCGCGGATCGCCGACATCGATTCATCAGCCTCCCCAGTAACGGAGTTGCGGCGCGTCATACGTTGGTTTTCTTCGTACGTAGCCCAGTCAATATATCCCACATGGTGGCCGGGAATGAAGACCCGACAGTCCTGCGGCCGTCGGTTCGCCGCCTGACGCTTCTTGAGCAGGCCGTTAATCAGCAGTGTCTCCGTAGGGCGCCTTCCCCAAACATAGGCCCCAGCGTAAAAAGGATTGCGCAGAATGTCCGCGACTAGGCTCTGCGAGGGAATCTTCCAGACGAGCTGCGTTCCCCGGATTGGGTTCGCGGGTAACTCCACATCGTGATCGCGGAACCAATGGAATGTTTGCCGCACGCTCCATACTTCACGAAACTTTGTGAATACCAGTCCTATGGCTTCGCGAACTCGCCGATCCGGATGCAATACAACCTTACCGGTGCCATCTCTCGCGTATCCAACCGGAAGCCTCTTGAACAGCTCACCACGGCGCGCTTTGGACTCTTGCCCAGCTTGTAAACGTTGTCGCAGAACTTTCAACTCCACCACGCTCAGCGTTCCCTTGATACCCAGCACGAGCTGATCGTCCAGATAACTCAAATCATAAACCTGTTGCTCATCTCCGATCAGCGTTCCGAAAATCTGACAGACTTCAACCAGCCGGCACCAATCCTTGTCGGTGCGTGACAATCGCGAAACTTCACGACTGACAACAATACCCACTTCGCCCAAGGCCACCGAGCTGAGCACGCGCTCAAATCCTTCCCGGGACGCGGAGCCCATCGCTGCACTGCAACCGAGATCGCTATTGATGACCTCGATCTCCTGCCAACCTAGGCCTCGTATCCGCTCAGCCATCTCATACTGAAGACGCTGGCTTTCGATGTTCTGCCGGACCTGCCTATCACTGGATTGCCGCAGATACACGATTGCCTTACGAGCCAAGTGTTCTGGCTTGATCTTGGGACTGTATAGAAGCTCGCTCATCTGTCCTCCTTCCTTCCACTTGAAAAACTGTCACCAGAATGCGCGCCATGAGATCGACCAGTTCGGCTCTTCCCGTGACCTCGATGGGCACGAGTTCCTCTTCTGTTCGGGCCAGGCGTAACAGTTGCAGTTGCACCATGAGGGTCTCCCTTGCATCCATCGTCAGACGTTTGCAGAAGGGCAACGTCATTTTCTTCGGCAGTCCGTTGCCTCAACAACGAGGCGAGACCTAGAAGCGATTCCCTGCTTAGGTAGGCTTGCGTGCTGATCTTGGAGTGGGCGGCTTCCGGCGAAAGCATCCATACTGGAATCTTCAGTCGTTTGCCGACTGCATCGATAACCGACACGGCGCCGTCTCCCCGTTTGGGTCTACGGAGAACTCGCAAGCTATATCCATGAAGCGGATGAAACGGATAGAAAACCCGAACGTGCGTCGCGTCCGCACTCGGGGTATTGTGCGTGACGATGGCATCATCCCCACGTTCACTGTGTCGTGGCCGCTGGCGGCTTGTCTCGCGATCACGCGCACTGGGTGCGCCCCCGAAATGACCGCTTCTTTCTACCGGTAGGGGTTCTCAGCGAAGTCTTCCGCGGCAAGTTTCTCGAAGCGCTCCAGCAGGCTCACGCTTCCGGACAACTCCAGTTTCACGGCCTGCTTCGCGGCCTGGCTCAGCCCAGGCTGTTCCGGAGTTTGATCCGTCAGCTTTACGCGCCGCGCTGGGTGGTCTACTGCAAACCGCCTTTCGGTGGACCCGAGCAGGTACTTCGTTACCTCGGCGCCTACACTCATCGCGTTGCGATTTCCAACCACCGTCTCGTTTCCTTCGTTGAGGACCAGGTGACGTTCCGCTGGCGCGACTCCGCTCACAAAAACAAGAAGCGATTCCTGACTCTGCCTGTCGACGAATTCTTGCGTCGCTTTTTACTGCATGTGCTGCCGCGTGGCTTCGTCCGAATCCGCCACTTCGGTTTCCTCGCCAGCCGTCGTCGTGGGGTACTGGTTCCTCTTTGTAAGCACCTGCTTCCGGCCGGTTCACCCGTGACGCCGCCCGCATCAACTCACTCTGATTCCCCAGGCCAGTCGGCGCCGTTCTGGACCTGTCCGCTGTGCGGTGGTCCTATGGTTGTGATCGAGCGACTTACCGCCGTCCAGATCAAGCTCCGTTCTCCGCCGGAAGCCCAGGTCGCCTGAGATGCCGAAGCGTATTCATCGCCGAGCGTCCAACACTTCGGCAAGAGGTCGCTACTGCTGCGCTTGCAACATCGCAGTTCTCCAGTGGGCCCGCTTTCTGCCCGCCTCTCTGGCATCCTCCCACCGATCCTTTGCCTCATTACAACCACGATCTACACCCGTGAGCCCACTTCTATCCCAACGTGCTGCCTTCCGATGTCCCCTCCCACAGCCCCACGCACGGCCGCCGTCGAATCAAAATGCATAGCAGCTTCCTGCCAATCCGGAGAGGCTTCCTTCATCGCACCGTATCGAAACCACCGCGGCCACGCCTTTGCGTTGCGCTCCAGCCGATCCCTTTACGTGGCCGCGGCGCTTCCGATACGGTCCTAAGCATTATCGGTAGCGAAACCAGCCACAAGACCCGCAATCACGACCGGTTCTCCGGAGATCTGAGTCTTCCCGAGAGGACAGACAGACGATAAGAGGACTTGGACGAGGTGGTGCTCGCCCTCAGCCTCGCCCGGCAGACGCTGCGCGTGTGGCAATTTGAGCGAGAGTGAGAACGGTCAGCACGCTTCGAGGCGGATTACGAATCCCGATCAGGCGACGCCGGACAGGCGACCGTTGCGCTGCCGGCCAATCCCAATCTTGAGTCATTGGCGGTTGGGACCGGCCCGGCCATTCGCCTGTACGAGCTCGATCCGATTGAGCGTGTGCTTCCAGTCCACAACGCCGAACGGCTCGCTGTCTCCGTTCAGGAACAATTCTTGCCGGTAGACCGTCCATGTCCTGGAGCGCGACACGCGCAACGCCGCCCGCTCCGGTTCCGGCACCACACTTTCGTCGTAGCCAAACGCCTGGATGTCGCTTACCACACCCCGAACTAACGCCTGCTCCCGGATATAAGGCGGCCGGTCATCGAGTCCTTCCGAATGCGCCAGCACCGTCACTAATTCTCGAAGCGTAGCCGACTTTGGCACGTCTTTCCGCCGTGGTTGGAAGCGGTAGGTGGCTATCGCCAGGGCTCCGACGAACCGCTCGATGCCGGAGGAGGGATCCCCGTTGCCCGAGTAACCCAGCTCTTTCCCCGGGGCCGCGCTGCTGGAGAACGTCAGCCGCCCGCCCAGGTACGCTGGAAAGAACCGAACCGTCATCTCGATGCGATAATCCGGTGTGTCGAACCGGTGGACCGCCTCCCGCTCCTGGGCGTTGCACCGTCCCAACACCAACCTCACGAGCAAAACGATCGCTGATTTGCGTAGCATCGAGGCGCATTATGCGCGGTCAGCGGCGGCATTCTCCCTGGATCGTCGATGAACAAGCGATGAACAAACAGACTGAATAGAATGAATTGAATATGAGTGGAGATGAACAGCGTGACGTGCACCGCATCGTCCGCTTCGGCGTCTTCGAAGCCGACCTTCCGGGGGGTGAACTCCGCCCGGGAAGGCACGTTGGTCAAGCTTCAAGAACAGTTATTCCGCCTACTCGCCCTACTTCTCGAACACCCGGGCGTAATCGTTACCCGGGAAGAGCTGCGAACTGCCCTCTGGCCGGATGGCACTTTCGTCGACTTCGAATACTACGGCGTCAACACTGCAATCAAGAAACTGCGTTATGCTCTGGGCGATTCGGCCGACAATCCCCGCTTTATCCAAACGCTTCCCCGCAAAGGTTATCGATTTATCGCGCCTGTAAGGCCCGAGGGGCCGCTCCAACCCACGGCCGCTGGGCCATCCATCGCGGCCTCTCCAAAGCGCCGCCGTACCTTGATGATTGCCGCCGCGCTGGCGGCCCTCTCGGGTTCCGGCCTCTGGCTGCTTCGTCACAGACCCGCCTCGCAGCGGGCTGGCCTTTCGGTTCCGCTCGCCGCCTACCCTGGCTCTGCATGGAATGCCGCATTCTCGCCCGATGGCCGTGAGGTCGCGTTCGCCTGGAACGGTGCGCGCGAAGACAATTACGACATCTACCTGAAGACGGAAGGCAAGGACTTCCCCACCCGGCTCACCACGGATCCTGCGGAAGACCTCAGTCCGGCGTGGTCGCCGGACGGCCGCAGGATCGCCTTTCTACGTAATTTCGGCCGAGGCCGGGTCGGCGTTATGATGGTCCCCGCCGCGGGCGGACCTGAGGTGAAGATCGCCGAAACCTCCGTCGCTTTAGAGGGCTACGATCGCAATCTTGCCTTTAGTCCCGATGGGAATTGGCTCATTACGCCGGATCTCGTCGCTGGCGCTCCTGGGCAGGAGGCGCACCCCGTCGTGGGACTTTTCCTGTATTCGGTCGTAAACGGCTCGCGTCGCCGCCTGACGCTGCCGCCCCCGGGCTACTATGTGGATACCGATCCCGCTCTCGCACCCGACGGCCGGTCGCTGGCATTCGTCAGGGGACCCGGCCCGGAGGCCTATTTGGCGGATCTCTATGTCCTGCCGCTCGATCCGAGTTTGTTCCCGACGGGCGAACCCCGCCGCCTTACCTACTGGAACCGCTTTACGCTGAATCCTGCATGGACTACAGACGGACGCGAGATCATCGTGGCCTCGGGGGAGTATGAGAACACCCGTCTCTGGCGCGTCCCGGTATTCGGAAGAGGAGATGCGTCGGTAATCGCCTCGGCCGGTGACGGCGCCATGCAACCGGCTTTTGCGTCGGACGGTCGACTGGCCTTCACGCGAACGCGCTGGAAAGTCAGCCTCTGGGCGCTGGACCTCGCGACGTCACCCAAGAAGGGCTCACGGCTACGCCAGTGGCCGGCCTCGTCCAGCCGCATCGATTCCAATCCGCGGTTCTCACCGGATGGGCGCCGCGTCGCGTTCGTCTCCAATCGCAGCGGCGCGTACCAGATCTGGATCGCTAATCGGGACGGAAGTGGCGCGTTCCAGTTGACCTCCGTCACCGCGCCCTTTGTCGGAAGCCCCAGTTGGTCGCCCGACGGATCCACGATCCTATTCGATGGGACGAAAAACGGACGCTTTGAAGTGTACGCTATTAGCGCCGCCGGTGGGCCGCCGCGCCGGCTGACGGCCAGCAGCGGACAGGATGCGGTGGCCTCGTTGTCGCGGGATGGCAAGTGGATCTATTTCACCTCCAACCGTACGGGCGAATTCCAGATCTGGCGTATGCCTACAGAAGGCGGAGAAGCGGTGCAATGGACGCACCGGGGCGGACGGGTCGCGCTTGAATCGGCCGATGGCCGTCATCTCTATTTCGCCAAATTCCCCCCAGCCGGTTGGGCCAGCCTTCTGGCGCATGCCCGCCGCGGGCGGTGAAGAGACACAGGTCCTGGAGTCGCTATTGGCGTTCAGTTTCGACGTAAACAAAGGCGGTATCTACTACGCAGACCGCCCGGGTTTCGATGGCCTCGTTCCAATGTGCTCTCACTCCTTCGCTACCGGCCGAAAGACGCAGATAGCGGATTCTAGCCTGCGGGGAGGCGGCTCGGGACTAGCTGTTTCACCGGACGGAACCACGCTGCTTGACGGCCGTTCCACAGAGATCGGCACGGACCTCATGGTATTGGAGAATTTCCGCTGACCGGTTTCCGTGCTCATGCAGTTGGGCCTCCATCATCGTGGGACGAGTCACGCGCTATAAGGGCTCGTGATCGGTAATCGTCGGTGCAGAGCGACCCGGACTCTGATGCAGTTCTCTTCGAGCCAGAATGGGGCGTTAAGAGGTATCATCGCTAGCGATCTCGAGGACTTCGGACCCCAGAATGGGCTCAACCGCTAGCAGAGACTCTGAGAAACCTGATCAGCGCTACCTCAAGAGATCACACGGACAAGGGAGGCTCACAGGGGACAACCATCACAGGGATGATTGGGACATGCATCAGGAGCGCGCGCGCGATTTCGTTTAGACAAAAACCATCTGGTCGCCTGACTGAATGAGGGGTCATCAAAAGCAGAAACCTACCTTGACTCAGTCTTGTCCAAAACAGCTTTTCGCCAATCTCGTTTTGGACAGGCTGCGAACGGTCGGAGCCTCTCTCCCCTGAGTGAATAGCTGCGGGAAGGCCGTAGGACGCCATGTTTGAGCAAGTTGCGTGTCTCTGCTTCGCCGTGTCCGCGCCAAGCCGCGTCCTGGACAGGATACGCGCGCCGTCATAGACCTCGTTTTGCGATGGCCACCGGCGCCACTACAGATCAATGGGTTAGGCTGTGAAAAACTGGCCGAAAGGACTTGTTTAGGACAGGAATGACCTTGACTGGTGCTCGCGCCAAACCAGCTTAGCCCTGATTCGATATAGCTTTCCCAATCCTTGCCGGGCGTGAGTTCATGCAGATCAAACCACACCTCGTATCCACGCGCAGCCAAGTCTCTTTTTAGACGAATGGCTAGCTCTGCATACTCGTCGTGGCCGTAGCTCAGGAAAATGCGAGGGCCAGGGTGCGACGGTGTCACCTAGCGGCGTCCTGTTCCGAACTGAATTGACCGCGAATAACTACTCATACATCGAAGTGTATACCTATCCCGCCGTTGCCGTTTATCGTGTGATGCGCGCCGGCCGTTCCTGCGCGGCTCCGAATAACCCGTCGACTTGTCTCCGCCGGAAGGGATAAGTCACTTTGCGGCCTTCGCTGGCTCCAGCAACCAGATGTTGCCTGTCAACTGGATTTGAGCGAATGCGATAAGATTCGGGCCTACTGAGAGATCATCGTCGTTCTTGAGGCGGTCGCTTTCTCCGAATTTTTCTCCGAAGGAATATACCGTGGTGGGGTTGAAATCTGGCCGCATGCCCGACGTGAGCGTTTGCGACAAAATGCGGCGGGAGCTTCCGGCCCGGCCTGCCCGAAAGAAGATCAGCTTGTCGTCAGAGGAAAACCGTGGCTTGTCGTCCCAGTCTCCGTGTGTGATAGGAATCCACTCGCTCCGCGGCAAAGGCGCCTTGCGAAACGGCACGACGTAGATGCGCGAAGACTTATCGCCTACTGTCGCATTGAACGTTACCCAGCGTCCGTCGTGAGAGAAGTGTGCCTGCCATAGGTTGAGTTCCGGATCCTCGAGGAACATCGTCGCCGCCAGTGAGTCGAGATCCAGTTGCTTGATCACTCCCTTCAACGGCTTGCTAAAATCATCCCGCGTGAAAAACAACAGCGTTTTGCCGTTGGGGGACCAGTCCCACGGCCAGGACCCGACAGACTTATCCCAGATCTTCCTTGGGAGGCCGCCGGCGAGCGGCGTATAGTAGAGAGCATTTCCGCTCCCCAAAGCGCGAGGGTATTGCGTGCACATGACTCCCGTGCCATCGGGGTTAAAAACGAGGATTTCCGAACTGCTTCGAAAGCTCCTTCTCCCGCCCGGTATTGAGATCTTTGTAGAAAAGCCTGACGCTTGTTCGCCCGCGGCGAAAGGAACGCCATCTTAACACCTCGCCGCCGATCTTGAGTGAGAAGGCGTTTCGAGCGTTGCTCGCCCGCGAGGTCAGCCTACCAGCATGGTGGGACACCTTGAGCGTTCGCCCGGACCAAGCCGCAAGTAAGGAGAGCTTACGGGACCCAAAAGCAAGTCTCGAACTTGCCGAGTTCGAATTCGTGATACCGGCTTTGGCAAGCTGAACCGCGGCAGGAGCATCAGCCGGGGCCGAAATCTGGAATGCGTCCGGAGTCCTTTAGCAATGACCCCGGGTGATGCTTTATCGGCATATCGCATGGTTACAGGTTCATTGGGCGGCAGCATTGGGGCGCTTCGGCCATAGCAACACTTAATGCCTCCACGTCGGCGTCTCTGGCGTTGCTGGTCCTGCTCACCAAGTGCGGTGGCTGCCTTGGATCGCGGAACAGCGCTTCGTACCATGGAACTGTGCCTCCCCAAAACACGTGAATACCGAAACTCTACGAAGCCAGACACGATTTTGTCTGGAAACTGGGTCAGGGAGCGCTGGACCTTTTGAAGCCGCAGCCGGGCGAGCGAATCCTTGACCTGGGTTGCGGCACGGGCCATCTTACTAACCGGATCGCTGAAGCCGGCGCGGAGGTGTTGGGCGTCGATTGCTTCGCCGGACATGATCGGACAAGCCCGGCAGAACTTCCCGAAGCTCCAGTTCTCATTGCAGGACGCAGTGGACCTCGGCTATCAAGAAGAATTCGACGCCGTTTTTTCTAACGCAGCTCTGCATTGGATGCTCGAACCCGATCGCGTCGTAGCTGCCTTATCGCGCGCCCTACGCCCGGGTGGCAGGTTCATGGCGGAGATGGGTGGTAAGGGTACATCGGGCGAATCGTAGACACGATCGAACGGGTGGTAAAGGTTCACAGCGAGGGCCGCCAGATATCGAGCCGTAACTACTCCCCTCAATTCCGGAGTACACGTCCATCCTGGAGGCCCATAGCTTTGAGGCGGTCTACGCGCGCCTATTCGACCGGCCAACCCCGCTCGAAGGCAAGGCTGGCATGGAAAACTGGATTCGCCAGTTCAAGTGGTATTACTTCGAAGCGTTGCCAGCAGGCGATCGCCAGAAGGCGCTCGCTGAGTTCATCGAGCGGCTCCGCCCGCAGCTTCATAACGATGTGGGCTGGTTTGCCGACTACCGCCGCCTGCAGTTCGTTGCCGTTAAACGCTAAGGACTTGAAGCTCTTCAAGCCTACCTTGGCTAGGCCAGCCTAAGGTCGTCGAAGACATCCGTTCGCCCGGAAGCCCGTACCTCATTGAACGATCAGGTGATCGGGCAAAATCCCTGGCCCGTGGCCATCCTTCCTATAAAGACTCGTCGCGCTCCGCCGATATATTCCTCAGGAAAGCAGCACGCGGCGCCACAACACCTGCCATGCATCGAAAATCCTCTGACCTCTGCCAAGGTTAATGAAAGCCACGCCGATGCAGTCAACGTTGATTCAAACGAGGAAATGAAACTATGTCTCTTGCGGCCTATACAAACAACCTAGAAGCTCGAGTGCTGAGAAGGCATATAGGACAAACCGAAATTCTCGCCGGTCACAGGCCGCCGGTGGCGTGCCGAGGATCCCGGGCGAGGGGTCGCCACTCGGAACTCCACTTGGCCAGACGAGTCGGCATTCCGTTGGATGGCGTGTGCGGCTCCTGCGGCACAACGGTGATATCTGGTGTTATCGGTAGCGAAAAGCCTGACCCCACGCGGTTCGAAACGAGGACGAAATCTGCAAGGAGTACATCCGAGTGACGATGACTCTCCGCCTTGTACTCCCCTGAAGAACCGCGCCTCCGAAGCCCGCCGACAAACGCTCACGAGGCCGGGAGATCCTGTCACCCGGCGTATTCTGTCACCAGGCCACTAGGCATCGCTCTTCTGGAGCTTCATCTTCTTGTCCAGAACGAACGTCTTCACGGTTTCTCGTTTGACGCCATCAAAGGCCATGGCTTCTATCGTCGCCTTCGACTCCATGGCTTGCTTAAACGTATCCAAATTCTCAGGCTCCATACAAATCGTAACTTCGTTCCCCGTGATGTTGTAATGGATGGGCGCGTGCAGCGTATACGTACTGAATAAGTCGCCGTGCGTCCGGAAGCCCGCTTCCCACTTCACCGGGTCTTGAACCTGCGCTGTGATGATCACCTTAGGCATTTTGAATCTCCTCGGGGTATCTAAACTTGTAGGACAGGGGAATCATAACACCACCAACTTTTTCCCGTCTTCAACCTGCTAGGCTGCACTCGATCGGAAACTTCTCGACGAAGCGGTCTAAGTTTTCGGCGGTCATCTGATCACGACGCCCACGCCAATGGATGATCTCCGTTAACGTGCCATCGGCGAGAGAGCGCGTGCAGGTGGACTCTTCGGGATTCGGTGACTCTTACAAGCGGGCGCCTCTTGGTGGCACCGAATTTGTCCTCAAGCTTTATCACTCGTCTCTTGACCGCGTTCATCTTGCCCTGAGCGACTCGCTCCCTGGCCCGTTGACGTGCCCGCCGCAGGGCGCTCAACTCGCTAACCGGCGCACTCGGTAGCTTCCCGACTGGGAGTCGTCACTCGCCGGCCCCCGTTGTGTGCCCAATTCTGACCGTATATGGCCAAGTGACCACGGGTGGTCGCCTCTAGGAAAGGAACCCCACCATGCGTTACCCCAGCGCTTTGAGCGTTTCAATGACAGCCGCGGGCAAACGCTCGTAGAGAGAAGTTTGGTCCTCCTGATGCCTTAAGAGCGTCGTTGCGGGACTTCACAATTCAGCGCAAATAACAACGGCCGGACACAAACCTAAGACGGCGGCCTTGTTCTAAATGACCCGCGCAAGGCGGTCACATTGGAGGCTTTGCGCTCCAAGATCCGAAGAAAGGGAGAAACGTGAGAATGACAAAGACAATGAAAGCCGCGGTGGTCCACGAATTTGGGAAGCCGCTTGTGATTCAAGAACTGCCCGTTCCGGAGCCGAAAGCAAACGACATCCTAGTGAAGCTGGAATCCACCGGTGTCTGCCATACAGACCTCCATGCGGTGGACGGGGATTGGCCAATAAAGCCCAATCCGCCGTTCGTTCCAGGCCACGAAGGCGTAGGCTATGTCGCCGCTGTCGGAAGAGACGTGATGCATGTGAAAGAGGGCGACCTGATTGGGACAGCGTGGCTGTATTCGGCGTGCGGACAGTGCGATTACTGTCTGGCCGGATGGGAGACGCTCTGCGAGAAGCAACTGAACGGCGGCTATTCGGTTAACGGGAGTTTCGCCGAGTATGCGATCGCGGACCCTAATTATGTAGGCCATATCCCGAAGGGGGTGGACCCGATCGAGATTGCTCCCATTCTTTGCGCTGGCGTTACCACCTACAAGGGCCTGAAGATGACAGAGGCGAAGCCAGGCAACTGGGTTGTAATCTCCGGAATCGGCGGGTTGGGACATCTGGCCGTACAGTATGCCAAAGCGATGGGCCTGAATGTGGCAGCCGTTGATGTCGACGATCAGAAGCTGGAATTAGCGCGCAAACTGGGCGCCACACTCACAGTTAATGCGAGAACCACAGACCCGGTGGCCTACGTGAAGAAGGAGATCGGCGGCGCGCAGGGCGTCCTGGTGACAGCAGTTTCACCGAAGGCGTTTGAGCAAGCGATTGGTCTGGTGCGCCGCGGAGGCACGATCGTGTTTAATGGCTTGCCTCCAGGTGATTTCCCCTTGTCCATCTTTAATGTAGTCCTTAACGGCATTACGATACGCGGGTCGATTGTCGGAACGCGGCTTGACCTCAAGGAGAGCCTCGCGTTTGCGCGTGCCGGCAAGGTGAAGGCGATAGTGAAAGCCGAGCCTCTGGAGAACATCAACGATATCTTTGACCGTATGCACAAAGGAAAGATTGAAGGAAGGACTGTGGTTGACTATCACTTGTCTGTAAAGAAGCATGAATACGCGGAAGCTCTGGTAGCTCACTAAGATCTCGGAGCCTGGGCCTGGGCTGTAGTTTGGAAGTTCCCGGCAAGCGTGGCCTAGTCACGTCTTCCACAGTGCGACAAGACGACGAAGTTAATGCTGGCCGAAACAGAGAAGCAACAGCATGTGCTTGTTTGCCGCCCCGTCTGAGGAACGTATGCATCACATGAACACCGGGAGCCGACCGTCGCCGAGGAGCTGAGCTGATTGAAAGCGGTAGTCTACGGCCGGGCAGCGGCCCAGCGATGCGGCAACAAGTCGTCGAGTTGCTGAATCGAGTGCGACCCAATTCGCGAGAGCACGTCCTGAAACCACACGAACGGGTCCACATTCGTCAGTTCGCACGAGGCCACAAAACTTCGTAACACAGTCTAATCCGATCCTGTACCCGACAACGTCTTTGGCAGATCTTTGAGCAACCGTTTCGCGACACGGTCGGCGATGGCGTTCAGAAGCTCTTCTCTCGCAGCAACCGCTCTAATCAACCGCATTGACATGTGTCTGTTTCTCGGCAACATTGCCTCAGCATCCTCTAGCACGCTCTCTTCGCTGAGAAACTGAGCTCTTAGGTGCGAGAGTAAACTATCAACCTTAGGACTGTCCTCACCCCACGCGGCAAGGATCTCATTGCTTCAGCCTTTCGAAAGCATTCCGGGCAGATGAAGAGAGTGTTCTCTGAACTGAGTCCGGAGGAACTTCGCGGTTTGGCTCGTGGCGCTCAAGAAAGTCGGCAAGCGCGCTGCGGCGCTGATGGAGGAGAGTTGAGGGCTCCATTGAGTTGTCAATGTGAGCGTTCGATTGATTGTAAACAGCCGAGCGCGTACGCCACGCGGGTTTTATGCTCGTCCTAAATACCTCGTTCCCGGAGCCAGGCTGGATACTGGAAGGCCAGGAAAGATCTCCCATTTCTCGTTACCTCGTTTAGTGGCTGAAAGGCCGAACGGCGCACCACCTGCTGCTGGAGTTTCCGCACCTGAAGAAGCAGCTTTTGGGAAGACACCTATGGGCCCGCGGCTATTTTCTTGCGGCCCCCTTGGTGCGGGACTCATCCTGCCGGCCTCTGGCCGGAACAGGGCTTACAGTCCGTTACCAGAGCCACCGCCTTGGGGCGGTGGTTTCTCACTTACAATCGACGCTCATATTCCCAAGCTGGAAGCCGAGGGTTCGAATTCCTTCTCCCGCTCCCTTTTTCAATGAGTTAGGCTGGAATCGTCCATCGCGTCAGCGGCCTCGTCGTGTGCTGGGCATGCTCAGCAGCTGGGAGGTGAAAGTCCTCTGCCCAACCTGATGGATGGCAAGGGCTACCGCCGCGAGGCGGGGTCTGAAGGAAGCATGGATCAAACGTGCGAGTCGATGGACAAATATCGGATACAATCGAACTGGGAGTGGGTCCATGGCTGGCCAGTAATACCGCCGGCAGCGGACGCAAATCGCTCGGTCTTCCTTCGCTGGTCGAGGAGTAAGGGCGTAACCTCTTGAACCGCCGTGTACGGACCCGTACGCACGGTGGTGTGGGAGGGGAGGAGCCGTGAGGCTTCCCCCTATCCCAATCAAGCCCGTTTACCAGTCCCTTTTGACGCCACGAACCAGCACCTGTTCCTCTCCGAGTCATACTGATGTTCTTTGCCTGGTGCTCCAACTGAAGGGCGATCCAGGAACGGGTCGCAACACTGCGTCAGGCCCGGAAGACAGACGACCACTTCGGTCCAAGTCTGCGACAAGCAGATGGAACCGATTCTCAGCGCCCACTAAATTCATGAAGAGGTACTGCTCTCCTGCGATGTGGTACGGATAGCGGAGTAGCGCCCCGCGAATTTGATCGAGCACCGCATCCTGCCATTTGCTACACGAATAAACAAAGAGCTTCTCCGGGCATTTGAAGGCTTCAAGCCATTCCAGGGATATCTCCAACTCGCTGCGGTCTCCCCAGCCGGTTGTCATCGCAAAGAGCGGCGCCCCGTCACGCCGCCATATCAGGGAAGACTGGTCCTTGAGGACAGTCAGCGTTGAATGCTGTGCAGCGACATCGAGGCGATTATCTTCTTCGCCAATGACTGTCAGCACCCCCTTCAGCGTTTTGTTCCAGCACCTGCGCCGGTCGGTTGGCTCAAAAGCGCCTGTGTCCACGCCTGGTAGATACTCGGGCAGAAGTTCGACGAATCTCTTTGCGAAGGCCTCGGGTGAGACAACATGCTGCGGGAACATCGGGTTTCCTCCTATTGAGCCGGCGCCCCACTTCTTGGCTGGACTGCTCCCCGGTATGCATCGTCCAAGACGATCTGATAGTCGTCCAGAATCGTGCCGGTTACGCGCTGCAAAATAGTTTTGGCTTTCTGATAGTTTGCCAAAGCGGAAACCTCAGCCGAGCGAGCGGCTGCCAAATCACGTTGATACTGAATGACGAAATACGTTGTGGAGGCGCCGACATCCAGCTTCTGTTGTTCCGCAGCCAGCGTCTGTTCCTGAGATATTCGCTCGCTTTTTGTGGCCTCGTAGGTGTCGCGCGCCTGCTCGACAGCGATGGAGGCGTTGGTGACCTCCAACCGGATCTGCTTCTCCAGCTGACGGATGCGAATTTGCTGCTGGCGCACTGTAAGCGCGTCGCGAAGCACATCGGACCGTGCCGCTTGGTTCCGGAGCGGAAACGTTAATTGCACACCCACCGAAACAGTTGGGAAGTTGTTATGCGCGAGTTGGGCCAACGCGCTGCCGTAGCCGCCCATCAAGAGAGGATCGCCATTCCCCAAACCCAGTTGTACCAACGTTCCGGCCAAACCGCTGTTCTCAGCGGTTGCAACCAAATCGAGTTCAGGCCGCACACCGTTCTGACTGCCGTGCAGACTGAGCTCGGCATTTTCCAACTGTATTTTCACTTGAGCGGCATCGGGCCGGTTGTGGACCGCTTCGGCATACAACTGATCAACGGATAGATTGTCCGCCGCGGAAGGCTGCGGCAGAGGATCTGTACCAACAATAGGCGCGTTCTCGAGAGCTTTGTCGACCCGACCCCGTGTGAGGTAGTCCCTCACCACCGCTTCCTGCTGGCGGACCAGCGATCGAGCTACCGCCAAGTCACGCTGGCGCCTCGAGAATTCGGCCTGCGCGCGCGTCACGTCAACTTGCGCGAATGTGCCAGCCTCCATCTGGTTACGGCTGTCCTTAAGAAATTGCTCAGCGCTCGCAACCGCCTCTTCGCGCACGCGCACGTCGTCGTTGAGACTCTGGAGGTCCCAGTAGAGCCGAACGATCCCGGACACGGTAACGATTAATTGTTGGACAAAGACCGTATCGCTGACGCGTCGGTTATTCGCGGCGATCTTGATGTAGCGCCGGTTTGTTTCAAAGCCAAACCCTCTGAGCAACGGCTGCGTGAAGGTCAGACCAATATTTGAAGAAACCGTGGGATTGTAAAGCAACAACGGGTTGTGCTGATCGAGGCGCGAGTTGTTAAAGAACACGTCCAATGTTCCCCCGCTGGTGAACCCTTGCTGGTAGCCAACATCCGCCGTTGTGAGATCGGAATTCAGTGAGCGTATGTCCTGGAGAAAGGTGCTGTTTTGAATGTCCGACTCGTGACCCCAACCAGCGTTGGCGACGATCTGCGGGTCGAGGTTCGGTACCAACGGTCCAGTTTGAAGCGGCACTGAGGCAAAAATTGAAAGGTCCACCTGGACGCCCGGACCAACCAGCGAGTTCAGAGCGGGCGCGTCGCCGCCCCCCAGCGTGCCATTCGGCCCCAGTGCCGGTGATCCCAATCCGGCAGAGCTGTCGCGAACAGACAGTGGAATGCCACGCGGAATCTGTCCGGATTTTGAGCGCAGAACGTCCGTATCCGCCAAGCGGATCCCATACCGCTCCAACTCTAGGTCCAGGTTGTTTTCTAGTGCAAGCGATATCGCATCACGCAGTGAGAGGTAAATCTTTCCGTCGCGAAAAAGCGATTGCAGCCGGAGACTGTCCTCGAGATATACGTCCGCGACGTGAGGGGTTCGGTAGCCGGTCGTAATTCCTCCCGCCTTCGGCATCTGCCAAACGTCGCCGCTGCCAGACGAGAAGGAGTTAGCCGTCTGCGCCGCCAACGATGCGGTTATCACCGATGCCAGCGCCAACTTCGCCGCCGCCATCTTCACGGCTGCCCTCCTGGTGACGGGCTGACGACGTTCACCTGCTGGCCCTCAGCCAATATGTCGGACGGGTTATTGACCAGATCTTCCCCACCAGACAGCCCAGAAAGGATCTCTACCTCGGTGCCCAGATCTCGGCCCGCTTGCACGTCCACTAAGTGCACGCGCCGGTCAGGCCCTATCCGCGCCACCCTGGTGCCTTGCGCATTGGCCACTAAGGCGTTTCCCGGAATAAGTACAACCGGATGACTCCGCGGCAACTTAAACTTCACTTCTGCGTACATCCCGGGCATAAGGCGGCCTGAAGTGTTGTCCACTTGAACCTCAGCCAGCATCGTTCGGGTAGACGCGGCTATGGATTCGGCCGTGCGCGCGATCTTGCCTCGAAACGTTTCTCCGGGACGCTCGCGAAGTGTTATTTCGGCATCTTGACCGGGACTCAGATCGACGGCGTAACTTTGGGGCACAGTCACTTGAACGCGCAGCGTCTTCGATTGAGAAACGGTAAACAGGTTTCGATCGCCGCCGGACCCCGCCGTCACCAGATCGCCCTTTTCGACGTGGCGCTCAGTAACTACCCCATCAAACGGCGCAACCACACGCTCAAACCCCTGCAGCTGTTCCAAGCGCCTCACGTTGGCGGCTTGGGCGTCGATGGCCGCGTGCGCCGCAGAGACGTCCGCGGTTCGTGCACCCACGTTGGCCTCCGCCGTCGCCTGCGCAGCAATTGCAGCGACGGATTCGGCCTGCCGCGCATTGAACGCGGAGCGTCGCTCGTCGCCTTGCTGCTTCGGAAGTACGCCGTTGTTGACCAGACGTGTCCAGCGGTCATTCGTTGTGGCCGCTATCTCTTCATTGGCCCTAGCCTGAACCACATTAGCCTTGGCCTGATTAACCTGAGCGTTTGCCTGAGCGAGATTGGCTGTGGCTTGTTCAAGAGCTGCTCTCGCCTGCGCGAGCGCCGCACGCCCCTGCGCAAGCTCCTGATCGACTTCCGGCGAGGCGACGACGGCCAGAAGTTGACCGGCCTTCACCGGCGTTCCAATGTCGGCGAAGCGCTCCTGGACATATCCGTTCGAGCGCGCGTAAATCGGCGCAATATTGAGCGCCTGGATATTACCGGGAAGCTCCAGTTCGGCACTTCCGGAACCGGCCTTGGCCTTCACCGCGATGACGTTCGGGAGACTGGTGCTCGCCGCATTCGCCATCTCGGCCGCTCGGTCGTGCCGTTGGATACGGGGAATAATACCGATCGCAAGAAGCAATACGGCAAGCGCGGCGCCGACGACGAGCGCGATTCGCCTCCGACCGCCCCTTGGCTGCTTTGAAACATCGTCGTGACCGTCTTCAACCTGGTCGATACTGCTCATGCGATCCTCTCCTCTCGTTCTACGGTGTGCCGGTGAAGAATACTGAACATCAGCGGGACGAAGAAAAGCGTCGCCAGCGTGGCTAAAGCAAGACCCCCGATGACAGCACGCGCAAGTGGGGCATTCTGTTCGCCGCCCTCTCCCAGCCCCAGGGCCATTGGAAGCATTCCGATGATCATTGCCAGCGCAGTCATAACGATCGGTCGAAGACGCGTGCACCCGGCATCTACGGCAGCCTCCATGGGAGTGCGGCCCAATTCCATTCGCTCGCTGGCGAATGTGACCAGCAGGATCGAGTTCGCCGTGGCCACGCCAATCGACATGATCGCGCCCATCAATGAGGGCACGCTGAACGTGCTCTGGGTCAGAAACAGAGCCCAGACGACTCCTGTAAAGGCTCCTGGCAAAGCCGTGATGATGATGAATGGATCAGTCCAGCTTTGAAAATTGACCACCATGAGGAGGTAAACCAGCATGGCCGCAAACACCAGCCCCAACCCAAGGCGTGAGAAAGCCTCTCGCATGCTTGCGACTTGGCCTCGCACCACAATCTGCGCTCCCGGCGCGAGTTGCTTCTTGAAACCCTCTACCACGCCATCGATCTTACTTGCCACCGAGCCAAGATCGCTATCTTGTACGTTGGCAAACACATCGAACACCGGTTGCACGTCGCGATGATTCGCGACCACTGGTTGCGTGGCGTGGCTCACTTTCGCAAGGTTGCTGAGCAGTTGCGCCTGATCACCGATTTTCACCGGAATGGGAGTATTGCCAACCTTCTCCACCGTATCCAACCGGAACTGCGGCGTTTGTGCCGCTACGAAGTAGGTGGTCGCCATCTTTGGATCGAGCCAGAAGTTCGGTTGGACCTGGGAGCTCGACGACAGCGAGACGAACATGCTATTTGAAACATCTTGTGCAGTCAGCCCAAACTCGGCTGCGCGCGCCCTGTCGATGTCGAAGTGCAGATCCGGGCCATCCATCACCTGATGTACATGGGAATCCACCACCCCGGGAATCTTGGCGATTCTTTGCTGAATCTTACGCGTCAGATCGTAGTTCCTGGGATCGTAGCCGGCCACTTGGATATCGATGGGAGCGGGCAGCCCGAAGTTCAGGATCTGGGTCACGATGTCGGCGGGCTGGAAGTAAAACAAGAGCGAGGGGAATGCGCGTGGGAGGCGCTCACGAAGTGCCGAGATATATTTGGCCGTCGGCCCGTGTTTGCCCTCCTTCAGGGCGATCAGGATTTCGCCATCGAAGGTGCCAATCGTGGCGCCGTCGCCGAAGGCAAAGTTGAATGACTCTGCCGGACGCCCGATGTTATCCAGCACAAGCTCGGTTTCATCCGCGGGTATCACGCGCTGCAGTTCTTTCTCGACGCGGGAGAAGATTGCCTTCGTGTTTTCCAGGCGGGTTCCCGACGCGGCTCTCACATGTAGGCGAATTTGCCCGGCATCAACGTTCGGAAAGAAATCGCGGCCCACAAAGGGCATCAGCACGAAAGCTGAAGCCACTAAGCCGCCGGTCAACACGAAAGCGATTCGGCGGCTCGAAAGAAAAGCCCTCAAGACGTTCGTATATCGTGTCCGCACCCAGATGTAGCCGTCGTTGAACCGCACATTGAGTTGTGACAACCAATTCTTGTCCTCCGCCGCTGCGACTGAAACGCCAGTCCCCGGATCCACTTCGTGTTGCTCTCCCCTTAGCAAGAACGCTGACATCACCGGGACCAAAGTGCGGGAAAGCAGATAGCTGGCCAGCATCGCGAAAACGACCGCCAATGCCATGGGCGTGAACAGGTATTTGGCTGGACCTGTTAAGAACACGACGGAGACGAAGACGATACAGATGGTCAGAGTGGAAACCAGAGTCGGCGCTGCGATTTGAGCGGCGCCGTCAAGTACTGCTTCGTACAACGGTTTGCGGCCCATGTGGCGATGAATGTTTTCGATGGTCACGGTGGCGTCGTCCACGAGAATTCCGATGGCCAAGGCGAGGCCGCCCAACGTCATTACATTCATCGTGTGGCCCATGGCGCTCAGCATGCAAAGCGAACTGAGAATCGAGAGCGGTATGGAGACGGCAATGATCAGGGTCGATCGCCACGACCCGAGAAATAGCAAAATCATCAACCCGGTAAGGCACGCGGCGATTACAGCCTCACGAAGGACGCCGCTGATGGATGCGCGGACAAACACAGACTGGTCAAACAGCTCTTTGATTTCCATGCCCTTCGGCGCGGACGCTCGCGCTACAGGAAGAATGCGATTCTTAATCTCGTCAACTATCGCCAGCGTCGACACGGACCCGGTCTTCATGATCGTGAGCAGCACCGAAGGTGCGCCGTCGGCCCGAACGACATTCTGCTGTACCGCGCTCCCGTCTCGCACATGGGCCACGTCGCGTAGGAAGACAGTGGCGCCATTGACGTACTTAACTGGCACGTCGTTCAGGGACGAAAAGTCGTACGGGCTACTGTTTGTGGAGACCGTATATTCGCGCTCGCCGATTTTGACTGTCCCCGACGGCAGCGTTACGTTCTGAGCGTTAATTGCATTGCTGATATCGATTGGACTCAGTCCCTTCGCGTTTAGCGCGTCCTGGTCAAGATCCACCATGATTTGGCGAACCTTCCCGCCGTAAGGTGTTGGCAAGAGGGTTCCAGCCACGGTCGATAATTGCTGTCGTATTCGGAAGAGGCCATAGTCGTATAGTTCCGATTCACTCAATGAGTCACTGCTCAATGCGAGCTGGATAACCGGAACAGTGTCGGCGCCGAAACGAACGATCCACGGCGGATTTATTCCAGGGGGCATACGGAAGCGGATGCCATTCACAGCGGAATTGATCTGCGCCGTTGCGGCATCGATCCGGACTTGCGGCTGGAAGTACACCTTGATAATCGAAACACCATTGAGAGTTTGGGATTCGATGGACCGGATGTCGTTTACCGTGGCGAGAACAAACTCGCTGAAAGTCGTGACGCGGCGCTCCATCTCCGGCGTCGCCAATCCACTATAAGTCCAAATGATGCTCACTACCGGAATGTCAATCTTCGGAAAGATATCGACTGGTGTCGTTACGGCTGCCACCGTCCCTAGCAGCAGAATCAGCACGGCCAAAACGACGAAGGTGTACGGACGATCTAAAGCCAGACGAACAATCCACATTTAGCGATACTCTCCCACGCTGGAACGCCACCAATAGCTCGGATTCTTACTAGGACATTCTCGGCCTGAACCGGATTTGCCCAACCCAAAATGAAGTGCCAAAATCAAGTGTTCGATTCGTGCCTCCTCCGGAGAGACGCACTGCCGGACTGTCAAGCCGTGCGCGGCTCTAGGTGAACGTCCAACTGAGCGTTGGTAGATAAACTAAGGGCATTTGCTGCTCCTTTCGAGTCGATCACGAAGTTAGTTCGGCTTCTGACTCGGAAGCCTTCGGTTCCACCGCCGCTCCGGCTAACGCACAAACCGCTTTTTCGAGCGGTTAAAATCTGACGTCGTACCGGGTCTGCACGAAACTTCAATCTCATATGCAGCCTGGACCGGGGTTTTTTGGTGCCCCTCCGTCGGGGACAGAACCTACAACGGTAAGAGTCAGATGAGACAACCCGCGACTAGGTTGCTTAGTTTCTTAGCGGTCGGTGAGAACCGGAGCTCACGGTACCGAAGAATCGAACCAGTTGGCTGCTCACTTCGACGGAGGCTTCGAGTTGGCTCCAATGACCGACGCCGTTGAGTTTGACGTGGCTGACTAGACCAGGGAGCCGGCGCGAAGCCGCCCTCGGAATAGCTACGCCGAACGGTTCGTTCGCGGCATCAAGCAGTCCTGTTCAGACCGGATGATCCCGTTCGGAGAGGAAAGCTTGCGAACGGTCGTCCGCGAGTTCATCAGGCATATCACACGGAGCGAAATCACCAAGGCATCGGCAATCGACTCATCGTTGCTGAGCGACGCGTCACCCTTCACCATGGACCCGTTCGATGCCCGAGCCGTCTTGGCGGAATGCTTAACTACTATGACCGAGCTGCCTGACGACGCCAACTCGGTTTTCGGATAATGCGGGTCCACTGACTGCGCCGGCATCGGCCATTCTTAGGAACACTAACGGCGAAACTGATAACCGAAAAACAGTGGATCGACCCGAAGAAGATTTGCGGTGGGTTTTTGCAGTGGTTGCAGTGGTTAGTATGCCATCCTGTAATGGCCCGTGCTGTGGGCCTCCGCTGAAACCAGGCCGTTTACTGCCCGGCACGCTCCAGTAAGGCTGGCATCGTTGGATTTAGGTTCCAGCGCTCGCAAGGGCATGGAGTTCAAGTGTCCCATCGCTGTCGAGATCAATTAGGCACCTTGGTGGACAGTCCGGTTCCCTGGTTTGCTCGGCAAAGGCAGTAGTAGTTGGATTCAAAATCGGATTCAATTAACGCCCAACAAGCCGAATATGCCCACAGAATGACCTCGTGGGCGACTTTAGAATGAATAGCATACAGCCAGAGGCGGAGATTACGAATCAGCTGCTCTACCAACTGAGCTAGGGTCAATACTCTTCACTTAACGATCCTAATGGCTGCGGAGATGTCGCTGAGTGGCGAACGCTTGTAGCCGCGGCGCAGGGGAAAGTTACTCATCTTGCGCTTGACCCCTCGGGGATTGCGACGATTGCGGCTGGAAGCGGCAGACTCGTCGAGGATCTCGTCCAGCACCGCGTTATGGAACTCTTTTCGACCCCGAGGGGGGAATGGCGCCGAAGGCGGCCATCTTGCGGCGGACAACGCGCACGGCGTGGAGGAAGGACAGTCGGTCGGGATCCTTATCGACACGCAGCGCCGCTTCGTGCATGAGGCCGCGCACGGCGAAATGTGCCATCAGCAGACCATAGAACTCCTGCCGTACCAGATCCGGCGTTTTACTGCGGAGCACGATATGCGCGCCCCGCAGATGAGTCTTGAGTTCGTCGAACGCGGTTTCGATCTCCCAGCGCTCGTGATAGAGCGCGGCCAGTTCGGCGGCCGGAGCCAGTTCGTGGTCGAGGATCGTGGTTGCCAGCCGGTATAACGGCTCCGCCCCTTCGACTCCCTCCAGGCGGTATTCGATCACACGCACCACGATTCCATTGCGCCCGCGCCGCTGGTCCTGCTGCGACGGATAGATGCGACTCAGATAAGATCCGTCCGGCAGGCGTTTTTCGCAGGGCAGTTGGATGTTTTTTCTGACCCGCCACAACAGGTCCGCACCCGTAGCTGCCGCCTGCTTCCACATCTCAAACCCGAAAAAGCCGCGGTCTGCCAGGCACAACATGCCCTTGTCGAGACTGGGCAATACAGTCTTTGCCAGCGCGATTTCGCTGGTCGCATAGTCCGCCATCCGGCTGCCGAAAAGGACATGGGTACCGTTCTCCACCAGCGATACGAAGCGGATCTTTGGATAGGCGCTCTCCCCGCGGCTGGCTCCCGGACGCCCGAACGCTTCGTGGTTGCCATTCTCGTCGGCGACATCCAGCGTGCTGCCGTCAACGCTGATCAGACGCCACGCTCGATACCATGCGCCCTTCGTCGCCGCCACCGCGACCGGCCTGACCACTTCATCGTGCAGTTGCCGCACCGGCTCCCATCCCAGTCTGGTTCGCGCCTGCGAGATCCCTGAATTACCAGCCACATTGATTCCCGCCGCGGGTTCCACCAGCCACTGGATTCCTTCCAGCAGACAACGCAGCACTTCCCGATACGACGACTGCATGTACAGCGCCAGCGCGATCACGTAATACACGACCACATGCGCCGGCAGGTCGCGCTGCCGCACACTCTCTTTCCCCGTCGCCGCCAGCGCCACACGAATCTTTTCCAGCGGAAAGGTTTTGGCTACCACGCCCAGACTGATGTAGTCGGTAATGCGGCTGCCAGCGGGTAATGAAGCCACTGTGCGTGACATCAGTCCTTCCCCGCCAAGCCGGTTTGCGCACTTGCGCACAAAGAATAGGGAAAGCGTCCCCGGATAACCCGATCGAAGTAGCTGCCTTTGGAAGGAGCGCCCAGCAGAGCTTCATAGACCGCCGCAGGAACGCCGTAGTAATGATAGATGGCCCGGGTGCGGAACTCCAGTTGCAAAATCCCGCGGCGGCCATCGTACGCAAGTGCCCGCAGAGTGGTTGATTCCAACCTCGTTTCGTTCATGAGTGACCCCTAGGAGAGGCTGCGCTCTAGAACAGAATATCATAGAAATGTTTGTTAAGTGAAGAGTATTAGAGCTAGGGTGGCTTGGCCCTTAGATTATACAACTCGCGGCAGACTCGGGAGACAAATGCGAATTGTGCCGCTTAAAATGTCACCAGAAGGTCACCCGTTGGGCCAAATGAAAATGTAACCCAAAGAGGCGTGGGGTATGCCACCGATGAGGAGTGGACATGCACACGCGGAAGCAGTACCTGATGGAGCTCCGGAAGGAGTATGAGGGAGCGGGCCCGCTGGATGGCCGCTTGCTGGACGAAGCGCAGAAGCGAACTCGGCTGAATCGGAAGTACCTGATCCGGTTGTTGAACCGGCGGTCGCGGCCGGAGTGGTTGCGGCGGGGACGGAGGGGACGGCCTCGAGCGTATGGGGCGGCGGTGGTGACCGCTCTGGTAGCGATCTGGGAGATGTTCGAGTACCCGTGCGGCCAGCGGTTGGCGCCGATTCTACGGCGCCAGGTGGACCGGCTGCGGCGGCTGGGCGAACTGCGGTGCACGGAGGAAGTGGCCGCTAAGCTATGCCAGATTTCGGCCCGCGCGATCGACCGGTTGTTGGCGCGGGAAAAGCAGGTTCGGCACTTGAAGCGGGAGCGGAACCCCAGCGTACATCCGCTCTTGTACCAGCGGATACCAGTGAAGGTCGCCTCGGAATGGGACACCCGGCAAGTAGGAAATCTGCAAGTGGACTACGTGGCGCACTGCGGCCGGTCGACGGGCGGGGAGTACGTGCATACGCTTTCGACGGTGGACATCGCCAGCGGCTGGTGGGAAGGGCAGGCCATTGCCGGGCGCTCGCAGCGGGCGACGGAGGAAGGACTGAAGAAGATCCGCGCGCGCTGTCCGTTTCGGATACGAGAGATCCACCCGGACAACGACAGCGGGCTGATCAACGACCTGCTGTGGCGCTACTGCCGAGGGGCGCGCATACGGATGTCTCGGTCGCGGCCATACCAGAAGAACGACAACGCCTGGGTGGAGCAGAAGAACTGGACCCACGTGCGCAAGGTGGTCGGCTACCGACGTTACGACACCGCTCGGCAGATGGCGCGGCTGAATCAGATTTACGAAGTGGCGCGGCTGTATCAGAACTTCTTCCAGCCGGTGATCAAGTTGGTCAGCAAGACCCGCGTGCGGGGCAAGATTCACCGCGTCTACGATCAGCCGCGCACGCCCTACGAGCGGCTGCTGGACAGCCACCAGATCAGCCGGCAGGCAGCGCGCGAGTTGCAGGCCACTTACGAGTCCCTCAACCCGGCCGAGCTGCACCGGCGCTTGAACGAGTTGCGGCGCGAGCTGTTCGAACTGGCGGACGCCACCTTGCCGGTCATCTTGCGACGCCGAGCGCGCGGGCCGGACATCGTAGTAGGGCGCCGCAGAACGGTGGGAATGGCATGAGCGCGAAGACCACCAGGCGGGGCGCTGCCCCGCACCCCGCGGGGGCTTCGCCCCTGCGACCCGGCCCCCTTTCCCTCCCGCTCTACCTTCCGGAACGGTCCTCGCCGTCAAGAGTTCGCTCCGCCACGCAAACCCAGCGCGCCCTTGACCGCTCCGGGCCGTTCCGAAAATACTTTCCTGGGAGGAGGGAAAGGGGGCAAAACGGAAAAGACAAAACACCGCCGGCCTCCCATTGGTCGGCCCCCAAACGTACACCAGCACTAAGTGCTGCCTCACGCCTCGGGTTATATTTTCAAATGACCCATCCGGTGCCGGTACGGGCTACCTCTATTTTTGGCTTGACAGGAAATGGGTTTGGTCCGCGTCTCGAGGCTGCTAACGCTACTTCCAGCTGTATGGAGAACACACAGTTACATAAGGTCTTGATCCTATTGGCTATCCTCCCATCTGGATTTCGCTCGGACGTGATCAACCAGAAGGCGCACTCCCTGGTTGTCGGCCGGGTTCAGCCACAGCAGGCGATCAAAGATCCACGCAGCCTCCCGGAAACGGCCCAAGCGCCACGGGCACAACCCGAAGCCGTGCATGCAGCGCAGGAATAGCCGGTTATCGATGCAGCCCGATGGCAGCACTCCGTCGAAGCCTTCTCCAAGGAAAGTTCGCCGATTCGAAATCCCGCTTCGCAGTGACGGACAGCGTCCTTGCGCTAGCATGAGAAATCGAAACAGTGGCCACGGTTCTAGAGTTAGACGCTCTTACCAAACACTACCCGACCCACCCCGCGGTCAATGGGATCTCCCTCGCCATCCGGAAGGGCGAATTCTTCTCCTTATTAGGACCTTCTGGCTGCGGGAAGACAACCACCCTACGCCTAGTAGCTGGTTTCGAAACGCCAACCAGCGGCGACATCCTCCTGGATGGCAAGTCCGTCGCCGGCCTTCGGCCCTTTGAGCGCGATGTCAGTACCGTCTTCCAGAACTACGCTCTGTTTCCGCACCTAACCGTCGCCGAAAACGTTGCCTTTGGTTTGGAACGGCGGCGGCCGCATGAACCGCGTAAGGCCATTCGTGACAAGGTGGAGCGGATCCTGGCGCTGGTACAACTGACCGGCAAGGAGAATCGTTCGCCGGCCGAAATCTCGGGCGGCGAGCGCCAGCGAGTTGCTTTGGCGCGATCACTTGTTCTGGAACCACAAGTGCTCTTGTTGGACGAACCGCTATCCGCGCTCGACCCACAACTGCGCAAGCAGATGCGCTCAGAACTGAAGACATTACAGCGACGTGTCGGAATCACCTTCCTCTTCATCACCCACGACGACGAGGAGGCGCTCTCGCTCTCCGACCGCATGGCCGTCATGAACAAGGGCCTGGTGGAACAGATCGGAACGCCGCGTGAACTCTATCAGCGTCCCGCCACGCGGTTTGTCGCTTCTTTCTTGGGTGGCGTGAACTGGCTTGAGCAGAGCGCCGTTCGGCCGGAAGCGATGCGCATCTCCAAGGAGGCACCACCCATGAATGGACCTCGCGCCTATCCCGGGGTAGTCGAGAGCTCGACGTTTCTTGGCCACTGCCTGCAGGTTCAGACGATGCTGTCCAATGGAATGGCTTGTGTGGTTGAAGTACCCAATGGACCCAACCGCTTCGACCCCGGCGATGCGGTGCACGTGTGGTGGCATCAGGTTGATGAATTGCAATTTCCTGTGAACGAATAGCCGATGCACCGTTTGCGCGTCTTCTTCCTTACTCCAGCGACACTTGCCACGGTTACCCTGTTTACCGTGCCCATGCTGATTGTGTGCGCCTACAGCCTGCTTTCCCGCGGCCCGTATGGCGGTGTGATGCAGCCGTGGACTGTTGAGAATTATCAACGCGTCTTCGATCCGCTTTATCTTTCGATTCTCTGGCGTTCCGCCTGGATCTCGGCCATCTCCACAACTGGTTGCCTATTGCTAGGCTTCCCGCTCGCTTTGTTCATCTCCCGCGCCGGGAATCGCCGCGTTTTGTACTTGAACCTCGTGATGCTGCCTTTCTGGACGAGCTTCCTGATCCGTACCTACGCCTGGATGTTTCTCCTCCGCGACACCGGCTTGGTGAATACGGTTCTTCAGGCCCTACATCTGGTCTCATCCCCGCTGCCGCTATTGTTCAACAATGGCGCCGTGATTCTCGGATTGGTCTACGGCTACCTTCCGTTCATGGTGTTGCCTCTGTATGCCACGCTCGAAAAAATGGACCCGGCGCTCTTGGACGCTGCGCAGGATCTGGGCGCTTCGCAATGGGTGGCGCTGTGGAAAGTGGTGATCCCGTTAAGCAAGGCTGGTATGTTCGCCGGCAGCCTGCTGGTGTTCATTCCTTGCCTGGGAGCCTATCTCACGCCTGATCTGATGGGTGGTGGCAAAACCGTCATGATCGGCAACCTGGTGCAAAACCAGTTCACGAACGCGCGAGATTGGCCGTTTGGATCGGCGCTGTCGCTTCTGCTGATAGCGATTGTGCTCGTGCTGCTTCGCCTTGTTGCCCGCCGTGAGGAGACGCTGTTGTGAAACGATTCCTCAGCACGTACGCAGTGCTCGCATACACGTTTCTCTACCTGCCCTTATTGGTGCTCGCGCTGTTCAGCTTCAATTCGTCCCAGTTCGCCGTTTGGCAAGGCTTCACTCTGCATTGGTATGGCGATGTTTTTCAGAACGAGAATCTGGCTGAGGCAACCCTGAACAGCCTGACTATCGGAGTTGTATCCACCTTTTTCGCGACCGTGATTGGCACCTTGGCCGGTTACGCGATCTGGAAGAAACGGGTTCGTTTCCTCACCAATTCCTTCTATCTTTCGTTGTTGACTCCGGAGATTGTCACCGGTGTTTCTCTTCTCGCGTTTTTTCAGTGGATCTTCCACTTCATGAGGTTCCGGCTAGGCATGCATACCGTGATCCTGGCGCATATTTCATTTTGCTTAGCCTATGTGGTGGTGGTGATTCTGGCCCGGCTGCGTACGTTCGACGCAACCCTGGAGGATGCGGCACTCGACCTCGGGGCTACCGACTGGCAAGCTTTCCGCTACGTAACCGTACCTGCGCTCCTTCCCGGCATTGCCGCAGCCGCCCTTCTGTGCTTCACGGTCTCGTTCGATGACTATGTCATCACCAGCCTCGTTGCGGGCGTTGACTCCGAGACGCTGCCGATGGTGATCTACTCGATGGCGCGTAAAGGCGTCAGCCCTATGGTCAATGCACTCTCGGCAATGATCACCGTGGGACTGGGTTTGTTTGTACTTCTGGCGGGCAGGCTCGAGCAGAAGTCATGAACCGCCGTTTGTTCCTGATGGGTGTGGCCGGTGCGGCGATGGGATGCACATCCGGCCGGAAGCGCCGGCTGAACGTCTTCAATTGGCAAAACTATGTTGCCGACGACACCATCCCGAACTTCGAGCGGGAATTCAACTGCAAGGTGCGCTACTCGACCTATGGAAGCGCCGAGGAGATGCTGGCGCGAGTCATGGCCGGTAACTCCGGGTGGGATGTCGTGTTCCCCTCAAACAGCTTCATCCAGCCGATGCGCGAGTTGGACCTTCTGCAACCGCTCGACCACCTACGCCTGACGAACCTACACAACTTAGACCGGCGTTTTCAATCCTCGGATTGGGATCCCTCGCTCGCGTGGTGCGTGCCGTACATGTATAGCGCAACCGGAGTTGTTTATTCGAAGAGGGTCTCCCGGCCCGTCACTTCTTGGGCCGACCTCTGGACAAACTCGTACGCAGGTCGTGTCACTATGATGGACGATCCAGCCGAAGTCTTTGCCGCCTGCCTGAAGCGGATGGGCCAGTCGGTCAACGCATCGGGCGACGCCTTGCTCAAACAGGCTCGGAATCTGGCGATCCAACAGAAGCCGCTGCTGCGTGCGTACCTCAATGAGGAAGTGCGCGACCAGGTCGTGGCGGGCGATGTTCTGGTAGCTCAGATGTGGGCGCAGGTCGCGCAGGTTGCGATGGATAGCTCACCCGATCTGGCGTTCTGCTTTCCAGCCGAAGGTTTTGCTCTGTACGCCGACAACATCGCCGTTCTGCGCGAGAGCCGGCATCAGGATCTCGCCTGGGAGTTTGTGAACTACATTCTGCGACCAAAAGTAGCGGCGGATATTGCGGTTGCCATGCGCACCGCCACGATGAACGATGCCGCGCGTGCAATTCTGCCGGAAGCGATGCGAAATAACGAAACCCTTTACCCTCCCGACGAAGCCCTCGCGCGAGGCGAGTGGTTTCGGCCCATCCCGGGCGCAGCCCAGAAACTTCGCGACATCTATTGGACCGAAATCAAATCTGCTTGAAGAGCCGCTTCGACTTCGGCGCTTTTGCGCGCTTCTCCAGACGCAAACGGCGGCGAGTGAGCTCTTCCGACGGCCCATACTCCAGTGCCTGCAAAGTGAACTCCAGCGCCAGCGCAACGTTGCGTTCGGTGTGCTCAAAATACTTCGCAAGCTCTTCCAATGCCCGCACACGGAATGCGTTGCGGCAAGCGGCCAGTTCCGTCAGAATCTGCAATGCTGCCGCCGGACGTTCAAGCCGCTTCTCCAATGCCGCCAAATCCCACAGCGTTCGGAAAAGCAGCTCATCGCGCAGGCCGAGATCGACGGCTTGCTTGAAAAGAGCCAGCGCCCGCTCCATTTCCCCAGCTGCCAAAAGCCATCGCGCAATGCCGAGCATTTCCTCGCCTCGACGCAGACCGAGGCGTTGCAGCGAGACCGAATCCGTTTCCCGAAAAGCGGAAGGGACGATGGCGGTCAAACAGCCAAGCGTCAGAATATCGATCGCGTTGTGGTGAAAAATCGGCACCAACCGCTGTGCCTGCTTTGAGCGCAGGTATTCAAAGTAGACATACGGAATCATCTCGCCCGGCAGATCGCCTTCACGCTCGAAGCCGAGTATCTGCTGCTCAAGCTGGATCAGCCGGCAACTCTCAAACCGCAGCTTCCAAAGGCGCCGCGCCCCATGCAGCAGGTCAAGGTGCTGCATCCGCCCAAACGGAGGCGGTTGGCGATTCATCCGGTAGCGGGTCTCAAGCAGCGGCTGGTCGTAGGTTTTACCGTTGTAGGTGATTAAGGTATCGAACTCTTGAAGGTGAGCCGTCAGTGCTGTGAGCAGGCTCTTCTCCTCGCAATACTCGCGCATGAAGAACTGCCGCACCCGGAACCCGTCGGAAGTGATGCGCCCAACGCCAATCAAGAATGCGTAGGTGCCGGATCCTCCTGCCAAGCCGGTCGTCTCTGTGTCAAGAAAGGCCCAGCGTTGCGGCGGTGAAGCTGGAATCTCACCCGCGCCCAGCGCATCCAGCAGCGTTTCCGGCAGTTCACAAAGTGCACCGATGTCAGCCGCGCCATGGTGCCGGTGCGCTTCATAGTGCCGTTCCATTTGAAAATGCGGCCCGTGCTCATTCACCACAACCTGGCCTTCGCACCACTCCTCAACAAAGGTCCTGGCGTCGATCTCAGCCGCAGACCCGCGTGGCGGCACGGGCAGATCGGCATACTTCTGATCGATTTGCGCCATCCGCTGACGAAGCTGGGTAAGCTGTTGTTCAAAGCCCGGCACTTTTTCTAGGATTCGCCTTTTCTTTGCCAGTATAGCTCCGCGCGCTTTCGAGCGCACCAAGGCGTCCCAATTCGCTATACTCGATCGTTCGCAGAAGGAGAACTCGACGGCTCACCCGGTTGTTCATTTTGAGATTGGTTGTCGCAATACATCCGCAGCAACGGCGTTCTACACCGAGATGTTTGGATGGCATACTCGGCCGAACGGCCCGGCTACGACGATTCTGTCGGAAGCGGGCGGCATCGGCGGCCATTTGAGCTCATTGGGGCACGAGCCGTCAACTACGTCACGATCTACGTCCAGGTGGAGGATGTCGCGGCTGCTTTGGCGAAGGCGGAATCACTAAGCGGTAAGAAGGTTGTGCCACCTCTTGAGATTCCGGATGGAACCTTTGCATGGTTCGCGGACCCAGACGGCAATACGATCGGCCTCTGGAAGCCAAAAGCCACTACGTGATCTCCCCCGGGCTAGCTCAATTCGCGGAGACGATCGAGAAAGCGCCGTGGGACGCGGATATTGTCTTTGATTCCCCGTCCCAATTGCACATTGGGCTTGGCATCCCCGTGAAAGTCCGATCCACCTGTCGGAAGCAGATCCAGTTCCTCTGCTAAACGCAGGTAGTGGGATTGCAACGCCGCAGAGTGGTCGGAATGATATACCTCCAGGCCGCCAAGGCCCGCCGCTTTCAACTCCTCAAGAACTCTTCTTTCCAGGCCGGGATCTGAGATCGACAGCCGAACCGGGTGAGCAACAACCGGGACCCCTCCACCCTCCGCGACCAAACCAATGGCCTGCTGTGTCGTGGGAGATTCGCGCTCTACGTAAGTGGGGGCATTCTCACCGAGGTACAGGCGGAAAGCTTCCTCGGCATTCCGGGCGTGGCCCTTTTGAACCAGAAGGCGGGCGAAGTGTGGCCGTCCAGCGATGCTGCGGCCCAGCCTCTCGACGTCTTCCAGGTTGATCCCGATGCCGCGCGATTGCAGCGCGGCCACCAGGCGGCGATTGCGATCACGGCGATCTTCCTGCAGATCCTTTAGCCAGCGCCTAAACGACTCCGATGGGCTGCCGGCCGGGAAATAGGCGAGCAGATGCAGGTTGCGGTGAGCACCATTTGGCGGCAGATAGTAACGGGAACTGAGTTCGATGCCGCACAGGAGATCGAGCCCGGCGGCGGAAGCCAATGGCAGCGCCGCCTCATAGCCGGCGAAGGTGTCATGATCAGTAATTGACAGCCCGTCGAGGCGCAACGATGAGGCCAGTTCAATAAGTTCAGCCGGGCTCAAGGATCCGTCGGAAGCACCGGTGTGCGAATGAAGGTCGATCAATCCTGAAAGGTCAGCGGGGACCGGAGCAGAGGTCACTTCAGCTTGACCTCAGGAAACGTATCGAATTCGAATTGCTCGCCGGCAGTTTTCACAACCAAGTGGCCTGGACCCAACACCTTCTCCTTGCTTTCGAAGAACACGGCGCCATCCGTGGATTCGCCGGGTTTCAGCTTGGTTTGGGCGAACGCGATGGCAGAAGCCTCCGCCGCCGCCTTGAAGCGCGGATTCACGAACATTCCCATGGCCGTTTGACGCCGCTTCTCGTATCCATTGGTGGATCGAAAATTTGTCAAGGCATATATCGTGTTTTCGTACAGCAGCTGAAGCTTGATGACATCGTTCCGGCTGGCTCTCTGAAGAAGCGATTCGACAACTCCGTCAGCCGAGACGGATTCCAGATGAATGCCATCCTGGCGAATAAACGAAAAATCCTCGGGCTTCACGGTCCAAGAGAGTGGAGAGCCGTTCGTGATGGTTATCTGAATGATGTTGAAGTCCTTGATGTGAGCGGGCAGCGTCGCAAACATTACCGTGATGCCGTTCTTGGTCTGGGCCTGATAGTGGAGGCCCTTCGATTCAAACTCGATGATTTGGGGCCATGAAAATGGCGCTAATAACAAGATCATTGCCGCAAGCCGGACCGCGCCCCGCGTCCGCCTCATGCGAGACTGTTCGATGTCGCTCGAAACGTACCCCTGCCGTGCGTCGGCGGCAGCCAACACCGTATGAAAGAGGGAAGCGCAGTCGTCGCTAGGCAAGAATCCTCGCAACTGTTGGGGGTGCCATCGAACGACCTTACTTTCAATGATAGTCGGAGGCGGAACGTAGCGATTCAAGCGCGGCGCCACGGCGGTCTCATTGCCAATGGCGTACGAGTCAGTGCGAAAGCTCCGGCAGCCGCGCGTCACGTTCATGGCTTGCTGACGCGGGGTAAGAAAGCAGCTGAAATCCCGGAGTTTTGATAACAATATTGGAAAGCGCTCCCTGACGGTAGCGCCTCAGAAAGGTCCGCTCGCTCACGCTCAGCGTCACGATTTACCGGTCGTTCAGGCCGCCGTCGACGGCGAGGATCTGGCCGGTGATAAAGTCCGGGCCAGTCAGGAAGAACCGCACTGCGTCGGCGATTTCTTCCGGCTTTCCTGAGCGCCGCATGGGCGTGGCGTCGATCATCGCCTTTGTTCTGACATCCACGTCATGAAAGGAGATGACTCCCGGCGCCACCGAGTTCACCGTAATGGACGGCGCAAGGGCCTTGGCGAGCGCTTTGGTCATCATGATGACGCCGGCTTTCGAGGCACAGTAATGGACATGCTCGGCCCAGGGCCGTATCCCGCCTAACGAACTGATGTTGACGATGCGGCCGCTGCCCAGTTCCTGCATCTGCCGCGCGCCCTCCTGGCAGCAAAAGAAGGTGGCCTTGAGGTTCACATTGTGGATGAAGTCCCAATCCGCCTCCGTGATGGCGAGCGGATCGAAGCGGGTGAATCGTGCTGCGTTGTTCACCAGGCAATTGAGCAGACCGAAGCGGTCGCGAACGTCGGCAAAGAGCCGTCGAATCTCCGGCACTCGCGCGAGATCTGCCTGAAAAATCGGCGCGCCTCCGCAGAGTTCGGCCACCTCGCGGGCTTCCCGCTCTGATTTGCCGTAGTGGATGGCCACCTCAAAGCCGTGTTTGAACAATTCGATGGCGATCGTGCGGCCGATACGCTTCGCCGCGCCGGTGACCAGGACCTTCGGTTTGGGGGAGTTAGCCGACATGATGCTTGGGCGAGCCGGTTAGGAGGAAAACGACTTGATTGCCTTCACGGTATGGGCGATGTCGCCAGGTGTATGCGCAGCCGAGACGAAGCCCGATTCGAACTGCGATGGCGGGAAATAGACACCACGTTCGAGCAGGTGATGAAAGAATCGGCCAAACGCCACCGTGTCGGATCTCTTCGCCGACTCATAGTCGGTGACCGGCCCTTCCTGAAAGAAGAAAGTATACATGGAACCGACCCGGTTCACGCATACGCCCGGCGGCAGATAGGCGGTCAGTTCGGCGGTGCGAGCTTCGATGATGTCGTAGACCTCGGGATGCGCCTTGAGATAGCGCAGCACGGCGATTCCTGCGCTCACGGCCACCGGATTCCCGGACAAGGTCCCTGCCTGGTAGATGGGTCCAAGCGGCGCCACGTGCTTCATGATTTCCGCTCGGCCGCCGTAAGCGGCCAACGGTAATCCCCCGCCGATGATCTTCCCCAGTGTTGTCATATCGGGCGTCACGCCATAGAGTTGTTGCGCGCCACCCGGGTTTAACCGGAATCCGGTCATGACCTCGTCAAAGATAAGCACCGCGCCGTATTGTTGGGTTATCCGCCGTAGCCCTTCGAGGAAGCCGGGCTTGGGAATCACGCACCCCATATTGCCGACCACCGGTTCCACGATCACTGCGGCGATCTTGTCGCCTTGCGCGCGGAAAGCCGATTCCACCTGGTCCAGATCGTTAAAGGGCAGGGCAATGGTCGTATCGGCGAACCCCTTTGGAACACCGGCTGTGTCGGGAATGCCCAGCGTGGCAATTCCGGATCCCGCCTTCACCAGCAGCGAGTCGACGTGGCCGTGATAGCAGCCTTCGAACTTGACGGTCAGGTCGCGCCCCGTGAACCCGCGCGCCACGCGGAGCGCGCTCATAGTGGCTTCCGTGCCTGAGTTCACCAGGCGAACCATCTCGACCGAAGGAACGGTGTCGATGATCAGTTCGGCTAGCTGCGTTTCACGTCCGGTTGGCGCTCCAAAGCTCGTGCCGATGTCGAGAACCCGCTGGATCGCTTCGATTACCTCGGGTGGGCGGTGGCCGAGGATCAGCGGCCCCCACGAGCAAACGTAGTCGATGTAATCGTTGCCGTCGACGTCAAACAGGTGAGAGCCATCGCCGCGAGCGATGAACCGTGGAGTTCCGCCCACGCTGCGGAAAGCCCGCACTGGCGAGTTAACACCTCCCGGGATCGACTGTTGAGCCCGCGAGAAAAGCGCTTCGGACTGCGGAACCTTCATACCCGAGTCTGGCCCAGCACTAACCTTCGAAAGAAGAAGCTCATCAAAATCTCATGCAGCGTGCCGTTCAGATTCTTCAGCAGTCTTGACTTCAGATCAAGATACGGCTGCGTCCCGGCAAACAGATCCTGCATGATCTCGCAGAAGCGCGGGCTCCGCCGCATGAAGTCGATCATCCGATTGGGCACCGCGCCGAACACGATTACGCCGCAGAAAAGACGCTTCGCCAGTGCCGCGCCGTATGTCAGGTCAAGACCGAAGTCACGCTGGATCATTTGCCGGTATTGTTCTTCCCGCCGGTGCGGCTCGACATCGGCAAGAATTACTTGGCTCGCCAGGTCGCCCGACCGAACGGCGTAGTAGAGACCTTCGCCGGTCACCGGATCCACCAGGCCGCCGGCATCCCCTACGGCAATCCAGCCTTCGCCGGCTAGCCGGTTGTTTCGCCAGCCGCGGTCATTGAGAGCGGGCAGCATGTGGCCATAGAACTGGGCTTCTTTGCGCGAGATGCCCTTCTCGTCCATGTAACGCTCGAGCCGTACCCGCAGGCACTGGGCGGACTCGCTTTTGCCGCAAATGCCCACCGAGAGATGGCCGCAGCGCGGGAACACCCAGATATAGCCCTCCAGATTGGGCAGAAACTGGATGTCGATGTGTGCCTGCTTCGAAGGCACGTAATAACCGAGCGCGTACATCGTGTCGGCCGCTGTGTATTGCGTGCCAACCTGGCGCAGAGGGTTCCGCGCACCCGTCGCCACCAGGCAGTAGTCTGCATTGATGGAGCCGACTTTCGTCTTGATGTTCCATCCATTCGATTGCCGTTCGATATTGAGAACTCGTTCCTTCTCAATCTGCACGCCGGCAGCCTCTGCGCGGCTCAACAGCATCTGGTTCAAATCCAGCCGGGAGTAAATCACCAGCGGGTGGGAGAGGTGCATCTTCACGGAGCCCGACTTGGGCGCCGCCAGGTAGGTCTCGTTCACTAGGCGCTTGGGCGTGTTGTTATCGATCAAATAGCGGTACTGCGAATAAGCCTTATATGTGATACCGCCGCCGCACGGCTTCTCCCAAGCCAGCTTCTCATCCAGAAGGATGGTTTTCAGACCACCACGCGCCAAACGTTCGGCCGCCGAAGCGCCCGCCGGTCCACCGCCAAGAATGGCGACAGTCTTCATACTTTCGGGTGTCCTGGAGGTAGGGTTTGGTTATCGGCAGGGGAAGGCGTCCCTTGCACTTGCGGATGACCGGGAGGCAGCGGCTGCTGTTGCGAGGGCATCTTCGGATCCCCGAACGGCGTACCGGGGCCCATGGGCGGATGACCCGCGGGAAGATTCGGGTTCATCCCTGGACCACCCATGCCATGGCCTTGGGAGTCTGCCCGGCCGACTACCACCCAGTGCCCGTCCTTAGCCTCGAGCGTATAGTGCATCATGATGCCGTCGTGAATGTTCGAGGCCCCCTTCGGACTGAAGGTCACCGTGGCATTGGCCATGTTCTTATCGAAAGCAACTTCCGTTACCGTGACATCGAGGCGCTCGACGTCCAAGCCGACCTTCTGGAGATGGGTCTTGAGGTCACTTTGTACATGCTCCTTCGTCTTGATGTCCGACCCGCATCCTGCGAGAAGGCCGAGCAGGAGGGTTAAGCCGAGTGAAATCAAGCTGGTCAACAGACGCTTGGGCACGCTCCGATTATAACCAGCAGCCTGGTAACCGCCTCTCAGAATTCACCAATCGATCAGCGAGTAAGCGAATCTAGAGAGACATGCCTGACATTGACCCGAGCCCACAGCCCTCGCTCTTCGAGACCGATCGCCGCTATAAATATCTGGATCCATTCATCTGCGTATTCGTCGTCGTCCTTTTGATATCGAACATCATCGCCTCCAAGTTCTTCGCGATCGGCCCGTTTCGAGTCAGCAGCGCGCAGTTGCTGTTCCCCATCACATACATCTTCGGGGACATCTTCACCGAGGTGTATGGCTATGGGGCGTCGAGGCGTGCAATCTGGTACGGTTTCTTTGCGTCATTCATAATGGTGGCTGCCAGTACCATTGCGGTGGCAATTCCGCCGGCGCCCGAGTACGCTAATCAAGCCGCGTTTGCCGCCGTGTTTAAGCCGGTGGGCCGAATCGTGCTAGCCAGCCTGATCGCCTACTGGTGCGGCGAGTTCGCCAACTCGTTCACCCTGGCCAAGCTCAAGCTAGTCACGAAAGGAAGGTATCTCTGGACTCGCACGATCGGATCGACCGTGGTCGGACAAGCGGTGGATACCACCATCGTGATGTTCATCGCCTTCTATGGCACGCAGACGGTCGGAGTCATCCTGAAGCTGATCCTGTCGGGTTACGTCATCAAGGTGGTTTACGAGACCGCGATGACTCCCATTACCTATGCCCTCGTGAACGCTTTGAAGCGGAGAGAGGGTGTGGACTATTTTGACTACCACACCGACTTCAGCCCATTCGCTACCACGGAGCGCTAATCCTTATTGCTCGTCCGGGGGAGCCCTTAGCAGCTTGACCGGGAGTTTAGTGGACTTCCCATTCCTAAAGAGCGTCAGCTGAACGGTGTCGCCAACTCGCTTCTTGTTCATGAGACGGATCAGCGTGTCTTCGCGATCGATAGGTTGGTCGTCCATAGCGAGGATGAAATCGCCTCCAATCAGCAGCTCTTGATTGCCGACCAGGACCGACTCGCGGGGGCCACGAATGCCGGCCGCATCCGCGGAAGAACCTCGGTCCACTTGCTGCACAAGCAGCCCGCCCCGGCTAGGCAGTTTCAGAGCATCGGCCAGATCCCCGGCAATGTAAACGGTCTGCACACCGAGTCTGGGGCGCTCGGTGATGCGGCCGGCCTGGTAATCGCTGAGCAGGGCCTTGGCGCGATTGATAGGCAAAGCGAAGCCAATTCCGACGTTCGTTCCATTGGGACCATAAATGGCGGTGTTTATGCCGATCACATTGCCTGACGAATCGAGCAGCGGACCGCCGCTGTTTCCGGAGTTAATGGCAGCATCGGTTTGGATCATTCCCTCCATACGGCGACTCTCGCCCTGGATGCCCCGGCCGAGCGAGCTGACCACGCCCGTGGTCAGGGTACCCTCCAAACCAAACGGATCCCCGATGGCGAGCACCTTTTGGCCGACCTGGATGTGATCCGAGTCACCAAGGTGGAGATAGCTAACCTTTCGCTTCGGATTGATCTTGATGAGAGCGAGATCGTCGGAGCGGTCTGTATCGAGCGCTTTCGCATCGTACTGACTCTGATCATCGAGCGTGACCTGAAGACGCTGGCTGCCTGAGACGACGTGGTAGTTCGTCAGGATAAATCCCTCTTCGTTAATCAGGAAGCCAGATCCGAGCGCTTGCGTGCGGTAGGGCTGATAGAAGAAATCCCGCTTAACGGTCGTACTGGTGATGTAAACGGTCGCCCGGTTCGCTGCTTTGTAGATGTCGATGTTGTTCTGCTCGTCGGTACCGAGGCCAGCTCCCTGCACGACGGCCGGCTCCGCCCAGATTGAACTGCCCAGGATCGGCTTGGCAAGTGCTCGAAGGCTCCAATGTGTCTTCGACGTGAGCCATAACGCTCCGGCGCAAAAAAGGACGGTCAGGATTAATACGCGAGACTTCATAATGCGTGTTTTGTCGGTTCTGTAGTTAAGCTCTTCAAGTCCTGATGAACGGCTGCCACCTGGACGATGGTTTCCGCCTTGGACCCGCTGGTGTCAATGACGAAATCGGCAAACTCCTTCTTCTCATCAAGTGGCATTTGGTTGCGGATTCGCTTCAGTACTTCGCTGCGGGGAAGCCGATCTCGCTTCATGCCGCGGGATACCTGGAGCGACTCCGAACAAGCGGTCAAAATCAAGCGGTCAAAGACTTTATAGCGGCCAGTTTCTATCAGGATAGCCGATTCCATTACGACGATTGCACGCCTGTCTCGAGCAGCGTACTCCGCCAGCAGAGCTTCTTCCCGATCGAAGACAGCAGGATGAACAATGCCGTTCAGTTCCTCAAGCAATCCCTCGTCGACGAAAACAAGAGCCGCCAGCTGTTTACGGTCGATGGCCCCGTCTTTGCCTAGAATGCCTGTGCCAAATCTCTTGACGATGGGCGTATACGCCGGCCCACCGGGCGCCATTACTTCATGGCCCAGGCGATCTGCATAGATCAGCATGCAGCCACGCTTCTCCAATTCGGATGCGACGAAGCTCTTTCCTGTGGCATACCCGCCCGTGAGGCCCACTCGTAGCATGTTCAGCTACCAAGGTGCTGTTCGGCGAGTGCCACCGTGTTGGACATGAGCATCGCAATCGTGAGTGGGCCTACGCCTCCGGGGACCGGGGTATATGCGGAAGCCTTAGTCTGCAACGCGAACGGCTCGACGTCTCCGACCGTAACGCTCCCCGCTTTGGCGAAAGCTTCGAGTCGCGAAGGCTCATGGGCGAAGAGCCGATGTACATCCGCCGGCGCCGTAATCCGATTCATTCCGACATCGACCACCACGGCACCCTCCCGTATGTAGGAAGCCGTCAGCATGGCAGGCTTGCCCATGGCCGCCACCAGGATGTCCGCGCGTCGGCATTCCTCTGCCAGGTCGCGGGTCCGCGAATGGCAAATAGTCACAGTGGCGTTTTCGTGAAGCAGCATCATCGCCATCGGCTTGCCGACGATGTCACTGCGGCCTACAATCACGGCTCGACTACCGCTCAACGGGATCTCGTACCGTTTCAGCAATTCGATGATGCCCGCAGGCGTGCAGGAGCGGGGGCCAGGACGGTTGCCGACCAGATTCCCAACGTTGAACGGATGGAAGCCGTCGGCATCTTTCGAAGGGTCGACCGCCAGCAGAACGCGTTGTGAATTCACATGCTTTGGCAACGGCATTTGTACAAGGATGCCGTCTACCCCCGGATCCCGGTTGTAGCTTTCAACCAGCGCGAGTAATTCGTTTGTGGAGATGGAGGCGTTTGGGGCGGACTTGAAACTGCGTATTCCCAGTTCGTGACAGGCCTTTACCTTGTTCCGAACATAGATTTCGGAAGCTGGATCTTCGCCAACCAGAATGACAGCCAGACCGGGGCTGCGATGTTTCAGGCTAAGGAACTCAACGCGGGATCGGAGCTCGGAACGGATCTCAGCGCTGATTCTCCTGCCGTCGAGGACAAGTGCGCTCATGCAACCGTGAGCATAACAGAGGGTCGCGCGAATGGCTCCGCTACGCGTTGGCAGACGACCTGCCCGATCACCTCCGAATACCACGAATGGCCTGTGGCCGCCGTTTTTCAGCCTTACAATGGACCTATGGACCTCATCGTAAACGGTGCCAGCCGGCACGTCGAAACCGACTCGGAGCGTGCTCTGCTCTGGGTTCTCCGCAACGATCTGGACTTAACCGGAGCGAAGTATGGCTGCGGCGAAGGCCAGTGTGGAGCCTGTTCGGTTTTGATTGACGGAGTCGCTCACCGCTCGTGTATCACGTCCGTAGGAACCGTGGCGGGCAAGGAGATCACAACGATCGAAGGCCTCGCAGATGGCGATCGGCTTCATCCTCTTCAGCAATCTTTTATTGATTGCGATGCAATGCAGTGTGGCTACTGCACGCCGGGCATGATTTTGCAAAGCGTCGCGCTGCTCCGAAAAGAGGGAGCGCCCTCGGAAGCCGAAATCAAGCTGCAGCTCGAGGGCAACATTTGCCGATGCGGAACCTACAGCCGTATCGTGGCGGCCGTCCAGAAAGCCGCGCTGACTATGGCGACCGAAGCACGGGAGTTGCGGCATGCCTGATTTGATGAACGCCCCTGCTACTGTGTTCGACCGTCGCGACTTCTTGAAAGCCTTGGGCGGCGGACTGCTGGTGCTGCTTGCGTTCGACGAGGTGAGCACGGCTCAGGAATCGGGTGCAGTTCGGCGTCCGCGAGGCGAACAACTTCCTGAAGACGTCGCGGCGTGGCTGCACATCGCGCCGGATGGTGCCATCACGGCTTTCACCGGCAAGGTAGAGGTGGGTCAGAATATTCGTACTTCCCTGACGCAAGCTGTTGCCGATGAACTACGCTGCTCACCCGGCTCTGTGCAACTCGTCATGGGCGACACCGACTTAACGCCTTGGGACATGGGGACGTTTGGTAGCCGGACGACGCCGACGATGGCGCCGGAACTCCGCCGCATGGCGTCAACCGCACGCGAAACCCTGCTCGATGCCGCGGCGAAGGCCTGGAACGCCCAAGCGACCCAGCTTAAGATGGCAAACGGTCACGTGTCCGCCGCCACCACCAACAAGACCGCAAGCATCGGTGAACTGGCAGCCAAAGTCGATTGGGTAAAGGTGCTCGGCAAACCAGACTTTGTAACACCGCCCAAGCAGTGGCAAGTGGCCGGAACCAGTTTGACCAAGGTAAACGCTCGTGAGATTGTCACTGGAAAACATCAATACCCCTCCGATGGGAAGCTGTCTGGGATGCTCTATGGCCGCGTGCTGCGGCCACCTGGTTTCGGCGCCAAGCTGATTTCTGCCGACACGACCGCGGCTTCGAAGATGCCGGGCGTCACGGTTGTGCGCGATGGTGACTTCATCGGGGTTGCTGCAACCGACGAACAGAAAGCTCAAAAAGCGTTGCTCAGTATCGACGCGAAGTGGGACCTGCAGAAACAGATCTCGTCGAAGGATTTGTTCTCTTACATCCGGGCCAACACTGGCAGCGAAGCACAGCCCGTGCCGCCTCCACAAGGGGCGCTTGCCCTGCAGAGCACCTACTCCATTGCCTACATAGCTCACGTGCCGTTGGAGCCACGAGCAGCTGTCGCCGATTTTCAAGGCGCCAGGCTAACCGCCCGTACAGGAACCCAGCGTCCGTTCGGGGTGAAAGGTGAACTGGCAAGCGCCCTGGGAATCCCTGAGCAGAATATTCGTGTGCTCATGCCGGATGCAGGTTCAGGCTACGGCGGCAAGCACACCGGTGAATGCGCCATCGAGGCGGCCCGCTTAGCCCGTGGCGCAGGCAAACCCGTCAAGCTGATCTGGACTCGCGAAGAAGAATTCACATGGGCGTACTTCCGGCCGGCCGGAGTTATTGAGGTGCGTAGCGCCGCCGATGGCAGCGGTATGCTGCAGGCCTGGGAGTTCCACAACTATTTGTCGGGTCCCTCCGGACTCCAAACGCCATATGAAGTGCCGAACAAGACCGAGCGCTTCCACGCCGTTAATTCGCCGCTCCGCGATGGTTCGTATCGAGGCTTAGCCTCCACGGCAAACAACTTTGCTCGCGAGTCGCACATGGATGAATTGGCGGCTGCGGCCGGGATAGATCCGCTCGCCTTCCGGTTGAAGAACCTGAAGAACGAGCGTTTGGTCGCCGTATTGCAGGCTGCGACCGATCGCTTTCAATGGTCGAAGCAAAAGGCCTCGGCCAATCGCGGCTTCGGGCTCGCGTGCGGCATGGAAAAGGGCGGTTACGTCGCCTGTTGCGCGGAAGTCTCTATTGGATCAGGCAAGCAGTTGAGGGTGGAGCGAGTCGTCGAAGCGTGGGAGTGCGGTGCGATCGTCAATCCCGAACATCTCAAGAATCAGGTGGAAGGCGCTATCGTTATGGGACTCGGCGGGGCGCTCTTTGAAGCCATCGATTTTGCGAACGGTCGCATTCTTAATCCGCGTCTGTCTGAGTACCGGGTGCCGCGTTTCGGCGACGTTCCTAAAGTGGAGCTGGTCCTAATCGACCGAAAGGATATTCCGTCGGCCGGTGCAGGCGAAACGCCGATCATTGGCATCGCTCCGGCCCTTGCCAACGCGATTGCTAGCGCCACCGGAGTGCGTATTCGCTCTATGCCGATCCTCCCCACATTTCGGGCGTCGTAAAAGCCAACCCGCTCCCCAATTAAACGAATAGGGGCGGGTCCCCAGACCCGCGCCGGTCGCCCACGACCGGCTCTCCGAACGATGCGCAAACCATCTTACTCGCCAACCTGCATTTTCGGAGTAACCGCGCGCATGAAGATGCGCCGCCCGAGAATGCGACCTTCCCTCGGCGGCAATCCCACGCCACTGGCCGGGTTCGATCCGCGCTAAACCGTGTTGGACCTCGGATCAGCTTGCGGAATTGCTGGTAATCGAAGGCTCCCTCAAATCGGCCCGGCGGGTGAAGTCTCGCGCTGGGGAACCGGGTACCTGTCGCTTGAGTCAGTGGACATTCACCATGCCTGAGAGTAGAATCCTGAGCGTGGACTGGGAATACCACCTATGGGCGGGCATTCCTTCAGCCGTTTGCATTGCGGGCTGTTCGCTCGAGCGCCGCTGAACTTAACATCACCGAAACAAGAGAGAGACTGTGAGGAGACCAAAAATGAATCTGACACGAAGAACGACATTGCTCATCACGATGCTGACGGCTCTTACGCTGGCCAATGGCGTTGCCTTGGCGCAGAGCCAGATACAGGGAGTCATCACCGGGCGGAGCGGCGCCACCATGACGCTGCAAGTCGCGGGGAGCCCGGACGCCGTCGTGCTGCTGACGGACTACACGCAAGTAGAAGAAGTAGAAGGACTATTTAAGGCACGCAGCAAGCAGATGGGCATGACAGCATTGATACCGGGCCTGCCGGTTCAAGTGCAAGGAACCGCCAACGCGCAAGGACAACTCGTAGCGACCACCATTAAGTTCAAAGGGAATGACTTGAAGGCCGCTCAGGATGCGCAAGCGGGTTTGCAACCTACCATGCAAGCCGTTGCGGCCAACAAACAGCAGATCCAGCAGTCGCAGCAGGAAATAGCGGCGCAGCAGGCGGCGCTGGCAAAGGCCCAGCAGTTGGCGGCTGAGCAACAGGCAGCATTGCAAGCACAGCAAGCGGCGATTACGGAAGAGGAAAAGAAGACCGCCGCCAACAAAGCGGCCATTGCGGCGGCCAATAAGCGCTTCGGCGAACTCGGCCAATACAACATTCTTGGCGAAGTGACGGTTTACTTCTCTAACGGCCAGGTGACGGTTGATCCAAAGTTCAAGCCGCAGCTACTTGCTTTGGCGAAGCAGGCCAAGGGGATCACTGGATATATCATTCAGGTGCAGGGTTACGCCTCGGCGGTGGGCAGCGCGGCACTCAATCAAAAGCTGAGCGCCGAGCGTGCCCAGAATGTACTCAATGTCATGATTCAGCAGGGGCAGATTCCGCTGACCAACGTACTGGCTCCCGGAGCGATGGGTACCGCCGACCAGGTTGCACCCGACACGTCCGTGGAAGGTCAAGCCGAGAACCGCCGCGTGGTGGTCAGAATCCTGCAGGATAAGGGCATCGCCGGAAACTAGTGTTTAGTTGCGTAAGTTGACAATGGTATTTCGGAGCTGGCTTCCCTTGACCTCGCGTTTCCGCCAGCGGAACGGTTTGGCGTGCTCGTTGTGCCTCCGGATGAAAGCTTCAATCGCCTCACGTAGCTGATCTTTGGTCTTGAAGCTTCCTCCGTTGAGTGTCTTGCGTTGCAGCAGGCTGAACACGATTTCAATCTGGTTCAGCCAACTTGCCGAAGTCGGCGTGAAGTGAAAGCGGACTCGTCCCTCGAACTTCGCAAGCCAGTCGTCGTTTCGTTTATGAGGGGAATAGTTGTCGAGGATGACGTGGATTTCTCGGTCCTGCGGCTGATCGGCCAACACGCCGTCCAGAAACCCACGAAAGTCCTCCCGCATCTTGTTCTCGGTGAATTTCGTGTGAACCTGGCCTGTGTCGACTTCAAGAGCCGCGAACAGATTGAGCGTCCCATGACGCTTATAAGTGCTCTTCAGCGCTCGCACTACTTTACCGCTGTCAGTCTCAACATAACCGGAGGCCCGTTCGATCGCCTGGATGCTCGGCTTCTCATCCACGCTCAGGACCACGGCGTTTAATGGCGGGTTCAAATATAATCCCACTACTTCGGCGGCTTTGGGAGCAAACTCCTTGTCGGTGCTCACGCACCAGCTGCGTCGCCGTTGCAGATAGATTCCTTCGCGACGCAGAACACGCCACACCGCATGCACGCTGGCGTCGAGCCTTTCCGCTACCGCCGGGCCGTCCCAGTGGGACATTCCGGGCGGCGGTGTCTCCTCCAGCAGGGCCAGCACCCGGTTGCGAAACGCCGTGTCATATCTGACTGGTTTGCCCGGCCGCGACTGGTCGCGTAGTCCTCTCAGCCCCCATAGCGAGAAGCGCTGGCGCCATTTGGAAACGCAAGGGATAGAGACCCTCAGTTCCCGAGCCACTTGCTGAATCTCCTTGCCCTCCAGGCAAGCCAGAATGATTCGAGCCCGCTCCACGGCACGTGCCTCCGTCGTACGGCTCTTTGTGAGGGCCACTAAACTCGCCTTGTCGTCGATCGAGCATTCCAGTTTAGGTGCATGTCTAGGCATCTCCCAAACATTTTAATACATAAATGTATTACTGCGATTAAGCACTAGCTAGGCGATTCTTGTGGCGCGCTCTCCGCTTAGGAGCAGGCTGCCAGGGCCTGCTGAGCCGGGATTCATCGCGGCTCCTAGCGGGAGTTTACTGCGGGCGATACAGACAAGGCGATAAGGGGCTGTGTTCTGAGGAGTTTACGAGTGGCGATTGGTATTACCCACGTTGGGTAATTTGCAGCTGGTCCAACCCCAGGGTTTTGGCCAAGGCTTGTTGAGTGAGGGTCTGTTTGGACAGCACGATCGCGACGCGGTTGGGACCTTTCTCGCCTTGGGGTGGGTACAAAAGAACGAACTGTTGAATCTGACGCAACTCTTCCAGAAGTTGTTCGGTGGAGATTCCGTTCCAGGCTCTCTGCGCCTGTTTATGGAGATGCTGCAGGAGTGAGATGCCGAGCATGCAGTAGAAAGCATGGATGCGAATCTTGCGGTCGGTCCAGTGATACATCGGTCCCCAGCCCAGCCAGTCTCCATCTTTGAGGCCACGAAAGACTCTCTCGATTTCCTGCTGGCCGGAATAGCCGATGGCTACTTGCTCGGCGCTCCAATCCATGCGATTGGTGAGCAGCACGGTGCGACCCAGGCGATGATCGACGAGCCGCTGCCAGGCAGCGGTATCGAAATCGAATTGTAGCCGCCACTGACCATCATGGGATTCGATCCGATAACGGATCAACTCCTCCAAAAACTGTCCCGATAGCCAACGCTGGATCTTGCTGCGAATCTGGTCTTCCTTCCAGCGGGCTTGTGGTTTGTTCAGTTCCATAGAGAACCTCCGCAGGGCTTGCAGCACCTTGCTGAGGCTGGTGGTCAAGCTGTGCAACTGCTCGCCGGCAAAGGAGGCCGAATACTTCAGCACGCAGAGATATTCCCGGCCATGCACCAGTAACTTTTCGGCCGCCGCACGCACGCCTGGCTGCGCACTACTGCAGATCGACAGCTGTTCTACCGCGCGCTCGCGGAAAACCGCCGGGGCTTGATTCCACGGCAAGGCTGAAATCCAGCCCACTTCCGCCTCCTGTAGCTCCACGGTGTTGGCCAGGGCTGCGGAACCTTTGTCGAACACCAACGTGACCGTGTTCCGCTCGATCTGGCAGCGATCCAGCATGCCCAGCATGCGTGACAGCGAAGTGGAGAATTCCTCGCCGTCGGCCACATTGCCGCGATAGACATGATGGCACAAGCTCAAACCATTTTCCCCGTCCAGAACGTAGCTGAGGCCGACCTGACGCAGGTTGTGACGGCCTTGTTTGTTGTGCCCGCGCTGCGCCAGTTCGTTGCGTGTGTTGTTGCTGGCGATATAAGTGTAGAAGTTGGTCGTATCGTAGGCGAGCAGTCGTCGGCCCACCATCTGCTTTCCTTTCCACAGATCCAGCAAACGCAGTTGAGCTTGGTCCAGCGGATCGTCGTCGCCAGTTGCCAGCGGATCCAGGTACTCGGGCAGAATCTTTTCAAAAGCATCCCAGAACGCCTGCGACGTAAATCGTTCCGGCGGAATTCCCCAGACCGAATGCAGAATAGTTCTGCCGTACCAATCGGCCACCTCGGTCTTGGGCCCCGGTTGACAGATGCGGTGGATGGCCGCCAGCAACAGGTAGCGGCCCGGCGATGTGCCGGATCGAGGTGCGGGCCAGAGCGCCTCCAACACGCCAAAGAGTCCGGTTTGCTGCGCGGCCAGCCACAGGGCGCCGGGGAGTCCGAACTCGCGTGAGGCTGCGGAAACGGGGACAGGGGAGGTACGGTCCCTGACGAGATCCGCAACCTTCTCGGCCGTGCCGAGATAGGCCTGATGGACGATGCGCGGCTGGCCATCGACTCGGGCGCTTTCGACAACATAGTAATAGAGCTTGTTGCCCTTTTTCTTGGCGACGAGAGAAGCCATATAGGGTAATACAAATATACACCGCCCTCGTTTCCAGTCAAGGGGGCACACAAATATTTTGTCATGGAAATGTATTATATAGGGTAATACATAGACTGATCGAGATAGGATGCGCTATCCCCTTGCGAGGGAAGGGTTTGGCGGAATGGATAGCCGGGCTACCGGGACCTTCTCAGTAAACTCCCGCTAGGTGGTGAGAAATGTCCAAGTCCGTGACCCGGACCCAAACGTCCGGCTCACGGGCACAGGGGTGTATCTGCCGCGCTCTTACAGAGAAAACTCGACGCCGGCGACCGGGCCCTTCTGGACGAAGTTGATGCCAATGCGAGTGCTGCTGTTGTTGTTAACAACCAACCGCTGTCCCAACTGGTAGCCGGTCCGTAGGCTGACGTGTTTTCCCAAATAGACCCCCACCGTGTCGACGGTCGAGAGAAAGTTTCCATAACCGAACAGGTACATGCCGAAGAGGTTCCCGTCCACATAGAACTTGGGGCGTATGTACAAGCGGAAATCCGGCCCCGCCACCGGAATCGGGGCCACTAGGGAACCTGAAACGCTCCTCGCCGCAGATTGGGTGCCGCCGCCCGTGACTTGCGCCGCTGCACTCAGTTTGGCGGTCGTATCGAAGATATCTAATTGGACGGCGATGCCCAAGTGCCCTCTGTCTCTTCGGATGATGTCGTACTGATAGCCAGGCGCATAGGCCCAGTTGGTGAGTTTGGCAGTAGTTGTCAAGCCGACCTCGAAGGTCTGGCCTTGGAAGTCGATGGTCCGGTCGAGCACTCTCGTGCGCATCTGACTGAACGGAGAGGCTGCCAGGTACAGATGGTTCTTGCGAGTGAACTTCCAGTCCACTTTGCCCGTGAACGTGGAATAAGAATTGAAGCCAAAATCTTTTGTGAGGTTGAAGCCTCCGAGCGGGTCGGAGCCGGAGGCTTGGACCGTGCCGGTGGGATTTGTGAAGAACCACATTCCGCAAATGCGGACCTTGTATTCGTCGAGGTCGTAATCGGCGGCATGTACCGTAGGCACAATGGCTGCGATAACAAACAGGCCGGCGAAGAATCTGAGCAGATGGCGATGGCGTACTTCGAGTTTTGAGAAGGTCATGGCTAGTCACTTGCGGAGTGAGCCGGGTTTTCAAACCGGGCAACGAGGACCGCGACGCGGGGAGCCCTCATTTTAGCAACTACTATGATTCGCGTATTTTCAGTTCGTCCGAGCAGCAGTACGACGGGGCCGTCCTGAGAGATAACAAACTCGGGGCAAACGCAGAGACTGCGACTGAAGCATCCGGCAGGAAAGCCATTCGGCGGCTTCGGCCGAGAAAGAGAGGAATTACTTCCTTTGTCTGAAGTCGGAAGGAGGCTATAGCACTAATCATGTTGACCCAAGAGCAGAGGCACGTCGTAACTGCCGAGCTGACGCGGTTCGCCGGAGAGCTTAATCTCTCGGAAGAACAAAAGGGTAAATTGAGATTCTTCCTCGAAGAAAAAGAGGAGAAACTCTCAGAAGTGCTGAAGAATAATCCGAATCCCAAGAAGCCGCAAGTGATCGCGAAGTTAAGAACCGTACGGGACTCAGGGCGGGAAGCAATCACGAAGTTCCTGACACCTGAGCAACTGCTGAAATGGGATGCGGAAATGGCCAAGGCGAAAGCGTTCTTGGGCCATCCTGTCTGTTGACAGTCTTAGGAACAGACCGGATTGGGCTAAGGCGAAGGAAATAGATAATGTCCCGGAGGGGTGTTAGCCGCGGACAAGCTTTAAGCCTTCTAAGAAACCGGCGCTGCTCTATCCGGCCTAATGAGTTAAATGGCGGCACATGACCATAGGTTTGTGCCGCCTTCTTGTTATCGGTCTTATCGCAGTTTCTTGCCGATGCCAAAGAAGCTCTGAATCAAGGTTAGGAAATCGGATGGTTCCGCGGACGCTGCGACGCTGAGCCGTTCGCGTGCTTCAGCGAGGCCCCGATACCGGTCGGCCAGTACGGCACAGATCTGGTCCAACACGCCAGGGCGGTTATGGACCACTTCGGCAAAAACCTCTTTATCCAACCGGTCGCATTCGACCTGTCCAACCGCTACCACCGACGCGGTGCGTTTGCCTCCTAACAACAGCGACATCTCCCCAAACACCGCGCCGGGTTCAAGCACGGCCACTTCTTCGTTGCGGCTACCCTCTTCCTCGCCGCGCAGCATCACCCTCAGGCGGCCGTTGTTGACCACATAGAGCGAGTCAGCCTCGTCACCCTGGCGGACCACGACCTCACCCGGCCCATAGGTGAGTCGCTTCATCCGCTCAGCTAGATGGTGAAGCTCACCTTCCGACAGTACTCCAAACACATCGTTGCGCCGCAGCGTGTCGAGGCGGAATAGCCGCTCGGCCTCGGCAGCTGCCGTTTCGGCTGTTGATGGATTCCGCCGCAAGTTCACCAGATTGGCAATGGAGGTCAGCGGAATGCCCGCCCGCCCCAGCGCAAAATGCACTCGCGAGAGTATTTCTGAAACGCCCACGTATTCGAAGCCACGGTTGGTGAGATACGCCAAAACGCCGTAGCGCACAAACTGGGAATGGTAGCTCAACAGCACGCACTTCGGCTGTGGATCGGCTGTGACTTCCGGAATCGGCGAGGCGGCCAATGCTTCGTTCACGATCCCGATGATCGTGGAAGGTGAGTGTCCGTAATCGAGGGCAAACCGGATCAGGCGCCTGTGCTTCAGCGCGACGATCGTCACCTCAGCTTTGTTCAGCAGGTTATTCGGAATCAGGATGATGTCGTTGTTCGGAGTTTCGATCGAGGTGTAGCGAATGCGGACCTCGCGCACGAACCCTGATCCATGCGCCGTGCGGATGTATTCGCCGTGGCCGATCTTTCCTTCCATCTGGAGAACGATGCCGCCCACTACGCTCAGCAGCATCTCTTGCATAGAGAGGCCGATCACGGCCGTGATGACGGCGGATGTAGCGATCAATCCGGTGATGTTGACGCCGACTCGCGACAGCAAGTGGAAAACGACCCACAGATACGCGATCAGGAGCAGTATCTCGGGCACAATGAGCGGGACCTTCCAGCGCCCCAGCGCCATCCGGAAGATGCCGATGCTGAGAATCTGAACGATGGCCAGTTGGGCAAAGGCCTCGGACGTCAACCCAAGCCAAGTCTGACCGGCGTTGTAGAAAGCGAGTGCAAATACCCCGGCGAACAGTGCGAAAATCCAGCCCGCCAGCAGACGGCGACGCTCCGTGGGGCAAGCCCACCAAAAGAAGACAGAACAGCCCAGGGAAACAAACAGACCCCAGCCCAGCACTATGTTCATAGAGTAGTTTCTACCCGCAACAAAACATTAAGTTTCTGAGTGTATCAGCCGAAGGTCTTCGACTCCGCGTGGGCGGCAAGCGAGGCTTAGGTGCCTTTCAGCCGCGCGGCGATCTCGCGCTCGGTAATCGCGCCTTCTTTGATCACGCGCCAGTACGGCTCCGTGATATCCACCGTTGTAGCGCCCGGACCGGAGCAGGCCCCTCCATCCAGCACCAGGTCGACGCAGCCGTCCATCGTCGCAAACAGATCGATGCCAACGTTGATCGTGGGCTGGCCCGACAAGTTGGCGCTCGTTGAGATCAGCGGCTGGCCCAGACATTCCACCAGAGCGTTCACAACTTTTGAGCGAGATTGGCGCATCGCGAGGCGCCCCGTGTTGCCGGTAACTTTCAGAGGCACCTTCGCGGCTGCCGGCACGATGACGGTGAGCGGACCCGGCCAGAAATGCCGCGTCAGGATATAAAAACGATTGGTCAGTTCGCTGGAAAGCTCTTCTGCCATCAGCACGTCTGATACAACCAACGGCAGCGACCGAACCGTTTCGCGGCCCTTAGCCGCAAAGACCAATCCCACGGCATGCAAATTGAAGGGGTCAGCCATCAAAGTGTATAAGGCATCCGTCGGCACGCCCACCACCTGCCCACGAGAGATAACCTCAGCCGCGCGCCCGATGGCGTCCGCACTCGGATTGTCGACGCTGATTTCGATTAGATCGGTAGCCACTGATTGAAAGAGAAGACCGCGCTGTCCAGCGCAAGCAACTCTCTATATTGACACGTCGCCTAGTCGAAAAAGTGGTCCCGAGTATGCGTGCGGGCCGCTGCACCGGCGACCATGGTTTCCGCTTCTGCTAGGTGATACCCTTACTTCACTTCATGGCATCGACTTTCTTCGGGCATCCGCGCGGTCTCGCGACCTTGTTTTTTACCGAAATGTGGGAGCGCTTCGGCTTCTATGGAATGCGGGCCCTGCTCATTCTGTTCATGGTCGCTCCCACTTCCAACGGTGGCTTGGCCTTGAGCACCGCCGAGGCCGGGATGATCTATGGCCTCTTCACTGCCATGGTCTATCTCATCAGTCTGCCCGGCGGGTGGCTGGCTGACAACATCCTGGGCCAGCGCAAAGCGGTCTTGTATGGAGGCATTCTGATCGCAGCTGGCTATTACACGATGGTGCTGAACGGCCTGGCATCCTTTTACATCGCACTGACACTGGTGGCACTTGGCACCGGTCTGCTGAAGCCGAACGTAAGCACAATCGTGGGCGGGCTATACCACGAAAATGATCACCGCCGCGACGCCGGGTTCTCCATCTTCTACATGGGCATCAATGTCGGCGCGCTGATCTCCCCGCTGGCCTGCGGCACCGTAGCCAAACTGACGAACTGGCATTACGGTTTCGGCTTGGCCGGCGTCGGGATGACCCTGGGCTTGATTCAGTTTGTGCTCGGCCAGAAACATCTTCAGGACGCTGGTCTCCAGCCGCCTCCAAACCCGGTGGCGCGCCGTCACGCATTGTCAGGTGCAGCCGTCATCGTGGGCTTTTTCGCCGTTGTGATGGGATTGTCCGCCGCCCGTGTCATTCATGTATCGTCGGAAGGGCTCTCCAATGCCCTCGGCTTCTTTCTAACCTTAGTAGTGATTGGTGTATTTGGCTGGCTCCTGCTCGACAAGCGTTGGACTTCGATAGAGCGCAAGCGACTGGGCGCCATCCTCGTCCTGTTCGTCGCCTCCGCTTTGTTTTGGTCGGCCTTTGAGCAGGCCGGTTCGACGCTGAGCCTCTTCGCCGATCGCAACACGCGGCTCTCGCTACTCGGTTGGGCTTTCCCGGCAAGCTACTTCCAATCAGTAAACTCCCTCTTCCTGGTCTTGTTGGCCCCAGTCTTCGCCGCCTTGTGGCTGAAGCTCGGGTCGCGCGAACCATCGACCACCATCAAGTTCTCCTTCGGGCTTCTGTTCGTCGGCCTAGGTTTCGCCGTTCTGATCCCGGTTGCCAACGGCCACGCGGTAAGTCCGCTGTGGCTGATCCTCACCTATTTCTTTCACACAGTGGGCGAGTTGTCGCTGAGCCCGGTAGGACTGAGCGCCATGACGAAACTGGCGCCACAGCGCATCGTCGCCATGATCATGGGCGTTTGGTTTCTCTCCATCTCAGTGGGCGAATGGATCGGCGGACGTGTCGCCTCGGTGTATGAGCAGTTTCCATTGCCGGTGCTATTCGGCGTCGTCGCCGGCTTCTGCATCGTTTGCGCCGCACTCCTTACGCTCTTCAACAAGCCAATGAAGAGGCTGAGCGGCGGCGTCAACTAGCTCCGCCGCGTACAGTAGTTTTGCGAGTCTCGGGTCGCCTGAGATAAGCTTGTACCCGGTAGAACGTAGAATCTCAACACTGCAAGCTGCGGAATCTGTGCCGCAGCCCGACGGTTGAATCATGGATGCCGGACTAAGAGCGTCGCCAAGCGCCGCTGACTATATAAAGGATGAAAGCGAAATGAAAAAGGCACTATTCGGACGCATCGCTGCGATTGCGCTGATTCTCCAAACCCCAGCCTGGGCGCAAAGCCCGGTTCAGGAAAAAGTAGCCATGGTCAAGGCGGCCGTAGCGCAGAACAAAGCGGCCCTGACGCACTACATCTGGACCGAGCAAACCAACGTCATGCTTAATGGCGAGGTCAAAAAAACTACGAATTATCAGTGCATGTATGGGCCGGACGGTTCAGTCCAAAAGACGGCCACCGGCGGTACTCCTCCTCCGGCGCCAAAGCGCGGTCTTCGCGGCAAGATCGTTGAAAACAAGACCGAGGATCTCACCGATTACATGCAGCGGGCCGCCACCCTGGTCAAACAATACGTTCCGCCGAACCCCGAACAAATCCAGGGAGCTTTTCAGCAGGGTAACGTAACCATCGGAACGGACGGCCCTGAAGTCCTTCAGCTCCAATTCACAAATTACGTGAAGCCCGGCGATTCAATGGTCTTCTATTTCAACAAGCAAGCGAAGGCCCTGAGCCAGATCACGGTGAATTCGTACATGAACGATCAAACCGACGCGGTGTCGCTCCAGGTCAATTTCCAAACGATTCCGGGCGGTCCGAACTACGTGGCCCAGACAACCCTGAACGCGCCCGCCAAAAAGATCACGGTGGTCACCACGAGCACGAATTATCAGCGGATGGCGCAGTAAATACCCCTTCAAGTGCGAGCTGGCCGTTAAGAGCGCTTGGTCCGGGCCCCGGGGAGGGCATCTGTCCCCAGTCCCCGGCCTTGCGTTGTTCACGACAAGGATGGGCGGGAGTGCCGAGAACGGTTCGGAAGCTAGTCAAAGAAACCTGGGAAACGGAGGCGAGTCTCTCTGTATTTTTGGGACTGATGGTGTTGATTGTCTTCGTGCTTCCCGCTGTCGGCTTCGACAGAAGCAACGAGAAACTGTACACCGATGTCTCCTATACCGTCGGCATGGCGTGCGGCGTTTCGGTCGCCTGGAGATCGCGGGCCTTGTTCTTCACAGCCGCGTCTTTTGCTCTCGTTGCAATCCTGTTCAAGTGGGCAACCTGGTTCGCTGAGCCACATGCTTTAGGCGTCTGGCCCGATGTTCTATCCCTACTTTCGACTGTCCTGATTACATTCATCCTCCTCAAGCAGGTGTTTTCGGTCGGTCCCGTCACGTCGAGTCGAATCCAAGGCGCGATTGCCGTCTATCTCGCGTTTGGTATCGCCTGGGCTCATGCCTTTCACATCACTTCTGTCCTCAACCCGGGCTCTTTCAGCACCACAACCCACGAACTCACGAACGTCACGGACTGGGTTTATTTCAGCTTCATCACCCTGACGACAGTAGGCTATGGTGACATCGTGCCAGTCAAACCGATTGCGCGCTCCTTGGCGACCAGCGAAGCGTTCACTGGCCAGCTTTATCTCGCAGTCCTGCTAGCTCACTTGGTATCGATGCGCATTAGCGACAGCGGTCGTGAAACCAACGGCGACGCCAAGTAACGGCCAGCTAGCGCCGCGCTCAAGTTGGTCCAAAATCTAAGTATGGCGAATGGCTTCCAGATCGATGCTAATCTTCACCTCTTGGCCGACCAGCACCCCGCCGGCCTCCAGATTAGTGTTCCACGTGAGCCCGAAATCCTTGCGATCGATCTTCGTCGTTATTGAAGCGCCGATGCGTAGATTGCCCCATGGATCTTTGGTTTCGGGTGTCGGCCCATCCACGTCGAGCGTGACCAGCCGGGTCATGCCGTGAATCGTCAAGTCGCCCTTCACTCTCCACTCCGTACCGTGCCCGCTAATCTCCTTGCCGTGAAAGGTGATTAAAGGAAATTTCTCAACATCCAGGAAGTCGGCACTCTTTAAGTGGGCGTCGCGCTGGGGCTCCCTGGTATTGATTGATGTGGTATCGATCTCGGCATCGATGCTGGAGTTTGCCGGGTTTTCAGAATCGTAGACGATGCTGCCCGACAGCTTGCTGAATTCGCCCCGAACATTTGCGATCATCATGTGGCGAACGCTAAAATGGGCCGACGAATGGGCCGAGTCAATTTGATACTTTACCTGAGACATAGGTCGCTCGTTCCTCCTTCATTCGCTCTAAAGAGATAAACCTCCGGCTGGAGGTTCATCTCCATACTCTACCGCTGTGAAAGCGAGGCCTTCAGTAATCACAACCACTGGGCCAGAACAAGTGCAAAGCCTCCGGGACAGCACTTAGATTCAACCCAACTACGTTCTTCCGCGCCGAATTGGCCGTCTTCGATAAAGCCCTGACAATTGGGGCAGGAATTGCCATAGCGCCCATAAAATAAATCGATTACAAAGCCATTGCAACCCGCTGGGCAGTTCGGTTCAATCATAGAACGCTTTGTGTTCAATGAACCGCATGGCGTCTGAACGACACCAAATACCCGAAACCCATGACAAAATACAAACTCGAATACATCTGGCTTGACGGCAAGCGCCCCGTTCCTGGTCTGCGCGGCAAGACGCTAATCAAGCAATTTGAGCATCCACCCACCCTTGCTGATCTACCCAATTGGGGCTTTGATGGCAGTTCCACCATGCAGGCCGAGGGCAAGAGCTCCGACTGCGTTTTAAAACCCGTGGCCCTATATCCAGATGGAAGCCGGAAGAATGGCTACATCGTACTCAGCGAGGTTATGCACCCGGATGGGACGCCGCATTCCACCAACGCGCGCGCGACGATCGAGGACGATCCTGATTTTTGGGTCGGTCTTGAGCAGGAATATTTCCTCTATCAGGACGGACGTCCTTTGGGCTTCCCCAAAGACGGCCACCCCAGCACTCCTCAAGGCCCTTATTACTGCGGTGTCGGGTACAAGAACATGGGCAAGCTGGCTCGTCAAATCGTCGAAGAACACCTGGAGCTCTGTCTTACTGCTGGCATCAATCATGAGGGCATCAACGCCGAAGTCGCTAAGGGTCAATGGGAATTCCAGATCTTTGCCAAAGGCTCGGCCAAAGCCGCTGATGACACATGGACGGCTCGTTATTTGATGATGCGCCTCTGCGAGAAATATGAAGTCGATGTTGAATTGCACTGCAAACCCATCAAGGGTGATTGGAACGGTTCCGGCATGCACTGCAACTTCTCGTCAAAGTACCTCCGCGACGTCGGTGGCAAGGAGTATTTTGAATCTCTCATGAAGGCGTTTGCCGCCAACGTCTCTGAGCACATCGCGGTGTACGGCCCGGATAACCATTTGCGCTTGACGGGTCACCACGAAACGCAAGCCATTGACAAGTTCAGCTATGGTCTCTCCGATCGGGGCGCTTCCATCCGGATGCCTGTTAACTTCGTCAAGGACGGTTATAAAGGTTATCTGGAAGATCGCCGCCCGAACTCCGAGGGCGATCCCTACCAGATCGTCTCACGCGTTCTGCAAACCATCAAAAGCGTTTCGCAGGTTTGATTCGGCATTTGTTTCGTGTGCCCCGGGCGCCTTTATTCCAGGCGCCCGACGTGCCTTTGCGGCGCTCTACATCTTCCTTCTCAGCAAGCAGCGTGCGGGCTCTGCCGCGGAAAGCGACTTCTGTCTCGCTGGGTCAAACCCAACCCCTGTGTTGGAGTAGGCGACATCGCCCGTGCGGGAACCCATGGTCCCGCAGCTCCAAAATAGGAGTTAGATTGGCAGAGCTGATGCTCCCCGGTTCGAGTGGGCTTTAGTTGCCTTTCGAGTCTGCAGGCGGCAGTCCGTATTCACACTGAGTTACGCCTTCTAGTCGCTCCGCCGCATGAGACCCATTCAAATTATCTATTGGTAAACTTCATTGCTGTTTAAGTATCATTCCAGATATTGAATTACCGGTGAAGTTACGGGCCATCAGTCTCATGCTTCCTCGCAGATAACCCGTTTGCAGGACATTCCTTCTTGAGATCCCCCCTCTGGCTCTGCGTTACTTTGTCGAGCACTTTGTTAGTACCAAATACAGACTTGGTACCTCACGAACAAACTGCCGAATAGACCTATGAGTTGGTCTAAATTGGTTCGCTGAGTTCACTCGCCTTGTCGCGACCCTAAGACCCGTCCGGCCATTCCTGTACATCTTTCTTGGAGGTAACACCATCTCTACTCATGGCTTCATCGCAGTAATGGTGCTGGCTATAGCGCCTTGTACGTATGCACAGAGTTCTTCGCCCGGCGCACCGGAGACCGCAACCAAATCGGTTGCCGTTGCCCCTGCCGTGGCCGCCGCGACCGCCACGGCTGATACCCCGGCTCCGCCTCCGCCGCCACCACCTCCTTCCGCTTGGACAAAGGATGGCATCGACATCTACCTTTACGGCGACGTGTATGGTGACTTGAACCTCAATCACCCGGCCGATAGCCTCAACCAGAATTACAACTTTGATACGGTGGCGAACCAAGCCCGCTTTAGTTTCGGAAAAATCGCATTTGAAAAAACCTCCGGTGTGCTAGGTTTTCGCATCGACGCCGGCGTCGGTACCACCGTCAATACACTGTATTACAGTGCGGCAGAGCCCGGGCCGAGCGGCTTTAAGTACCTGGAACAGGTTTATGCGGAGCTTCGCCCGCCGGATACTCACAAGCTGGAAATCGACTTCGGGAAGTTTGTCACAAGCGTTGGCGCAGAGGTTATTGAGGCCGGCAGTAATTACAACTACTCGCGATCGCTGCTCTTCTCGATCGGGTCTCCTTACTATCACTTCGGAGTTCGCGCCACTCTGCCGGTTAGCGAGCAATTTACTGTCGGCGTGCAGCTTGTGAATGGATGGAATGCCGTTGGCGATCAAAATTCATTTGAGACGGTCGGCCTGGTAGGAAACTACGTGTATAAGAAGCTAGCCTGGAACAATACCTTCCTGACCGGGCCCCAGGCCGAGAATGCTCTGGTGGGTCTACCGCCTATCGACGGTCATCTTAAAGCCTATATCAACCTCTACGACACCAATTTTGTCTATACCATGAACGACAAAACCACCTTCTATGCTGAGTATCTCTTCGGCACCAACAAACTTCCGGGTGCTTCGACTCAGAAATGGACGGGTCTAGCCGGTGCAGGGCGGTATCAAATAACCCCGAGATTCGCAGCTGCGGCCCGTCTTGAGTGGTTTGACGACATAAACGGATATGCAACCGGCGTCGCTCAGTCCCTCGCCGAAGTGACGGTGACAGGAGAAATGAAGATCATCCACGGATTTCTGAGCCGTCTCGAGTACAGGCACGACTCCTCAGCCGCACCCTATTTCAATCGCGGTACGGATCTGATGGTCGCCCGGGGCCAGAGCACAGTTGCCTTGGCTCTGATTGCCTCATTTGGTCCGAAGTAGTTGCGGTTTTGATGCCGCCAAATGACTTGATGACAAGTTCAGTAGCTTCAGCTAAGTCAGACGACTTCCAAACCATTACCCAAGTAGGGAGGACCGGCGGTCTTAACGAGATCTCTGTCACGGCAAACTCAATCTAAGGAGAATAAGCATGGCTCAAGACACAGCACCCAAGATGCAAGCGACGTTAGGCTTAACCGGCCTGACAATGAACGCCATGGCGCTCATCGCCCCCGGCGCTTTCCTTTGGCTCACATTTTTTATCCAATCGACTGCCGGTAACTCCCAGCCCTCCATGTGGGCCGGCATCGTCCTGGCGCTCTTGCTATGCCTGGCGACGGCTGTCTGCTATGCGGAAATGGCCAAGCTCTACCCCGGAACCGGAAGCTCGTATTACTTCGCCGAGCAATCGTTCCTCAATCACGAGAAGGCCTGGAAATATGCCCGGCTGTCCAAGTTCATCGTGGGCTGGGGATCGCATTTGTACTACTGGATCTATCCCGGCGTGATGGTGGGCGTCATGGGAGTTCTGTGCGGGTACCTGGCGGGCACGATTTGGCCGAACTTCATGAGCGCGTCTTTGCCAGGTCCGGTATTCATGGCGCTGGTCGCCATCGCAACTTCCTTCCTGGTGGCCTGGATAGCGTTCCGCGGTGTGGCCGGCGCAACCTCCGTTAACGTCGCTATCAACGTCATCCAAATCAGCGCTTTGTTGGTGTTCTCCGTGATGGCGCTGGGCTATCGCGTGAATCATCCGCCGGGATCCACTGCCTGGAATTTTGATTCCAACTCCAGCGAGGCGTACACCTATGAGTTTCTAACCGAGAAGCAGACCGTGGATGGCAAGCCTGTTGACCTGATTGTCCGTACGGCCGATGGAACGCCCAAGCCCAAGCTGGACGCGGCCGGCCAGCCCGTGCCGTTCAAGATCGCTTATCCGGAGAAGGACGACCAGGGCAATTTCTTGACTCACCCAACCGCTGGATCGGTTGTCGGCATGCACGGTTTTGGCTTCATGTTCGTCCAGGCCACCATCGCCATTCTGATCTTGGTCGGATTCGAATCGGTGACTGCCATGGGCGCTGAAGCCAAGAACGCGAAACGCGACGTGCCCATTGCGGTGATCTCATCGCTGCTGATACAAGGAGGGTTCTGCTATCTGGTCGAGTATTTCGCCGCCAACTACTTCCTCAACAGCGGCTACACCATGCAAAGCGCCACCGGCTCGGCCGCGCCTATCGGTGACATGATGATCATGGTCGGCAGCCAGGTCTTCGGCGCGGGGCACGGCAAAACCTTCATGCTGGTCGAGGCCTTCACCGTATTCCTGGCCATCATCGGAACAACCCTTTCCTGCATGAGTACTGGTGCGCGCGTGACCTACGCCATGGGTAAAGACGAAGAACTGCCTGATCACTACGGCCTGCTGCACGCGGAGAACCTAACGCCGCATCGCTCTGTCTGGACGCTTGCAGTGATTTCGGCCATCATCGGAGTCATCGCCGTTTCGGTTGCTTTCGGAGACGGAGCAGCCCCCAAGGATGCCGATATCAAGGCTCTTCCGCAAGGTCTCTTTTCTAGCTTCGGCTACACATCACACGACACGATGGCGGCCTTGCCCAATACACTGCTGCTGATGACTCTTGCTTCCAACTTCGGCACCTTCCTGCTGTATGCGTTGAGCTGCGTTATCTGCATGGTTGCGTATCACAAACATGCCAGGTACAGTCTGGTCAGGCACACGCTCATCCCTATTTTCGGCTTGGTGGCGAACCTGGCTTGCATGGTCGCGTATCTGGTTTTGCCCTTCATGGGTATCGGCACCAAGCCCGAGCCTTTATTGGCGCTAGGGATAGCTGCCGTATGGGCTATTTACGGCGGCATCTACTTCGTTAGGTCGAGCAAGAGAAAGGGCCGGACGACGTTGACTCGGCGACTCGAGGCGGCGTAAGCATCTCCAGCGCACCGTGCGGGGGGCCAGCGGGCGGATGCTGGCCCCTTTTCTTGATCTCACGTCCGGCGGATTGCCTTGGGCACTTGTCGCGCCCTCTGCGTTAGGTTCAGTTCGGGTTGCAGCGCGACTAGCCCGAGTCTGCGTGTGGGTCGGGCGCAGCCGATTGACGGCCGGGCGAGCCCGTCCAGGCCTATCCTCTCGGCCGAGTTTTCGAACTCTGCTCGCCCCGCGGTTGTTCACTCCAGTCGCCACAGAAAAGGTCAGCACCCGGTTCGCTTTTGGCGGGTGTAGAATCGAATCGGACAAGGGTGGCCGGGAAATTCTGGCAAATTCTTCGGCGACCCAAGACACCTGTGCAGCCGGCGACGCGCGTGCACCGAACCGCTGTGTGGGGCGCGAATTAAATGGAGTCGATCATGCTGAGACGGAATGTCTTATCGTCCATTCTGGTCATTTCGGTTGCCGCCGGTGCGATGGGCGGGGCTGCACGAGCCCAAACCGCGACTACGAAGCCTGCCGTCCCGGCGGCAGTTCCGAAACCGGCAGATAAGCTTACACTCGGCCAAAACGACATTATGCAGTTGCTGCTTCTTGTGGATACCGATAAGAACGGGAAGATATCCAAAGAAGAATACATGAAATTCATGGAAGCCGAGTTCGAGAGGCTGGATACGGACAAGAGCGGGGAACGGGATGTCAAAGAGCTGATGCAATCTCGACTGCGTGCGACCCCGCCCACCCATGCGGCCCCTCACCGATAGGCGATAGTCGCACCTCGGCGGCGCAGGCCTACAAATCGTTATTCTCTGCTTAGAACCGCTGCTGTATTAGTTAGGCTGGTGTTAACGCAGCCCTTTCTATAAGAAAGTCGTGGGAAAACAATTAGGATTTCGTAAGGCTCATTGCAGGGACGGACGGTCTTTGAAACGATGTTGAGTAAGGCGCTTTTCCGTTCTGATGCTGAGTTCAGTGTTCCCAGGCATCTCGAGATCGTTGGTTCCCGTTTTGCGTGGTTGCGCGGTACTCGGAATCCTTGCGGCCTTGGCATTCGCGTTCCATCTCAACTCGGCGGCCGCCGGCTTCCTGTTCTTGATGGCGGCCGTACTGAACTGCCTGGACAGCGGGATTGCGGCAGCGGTTGTCGTTTCCGCCATCGCGGTTGCGCTGTTGAACTACTTCTTCGTCGAGCCTCTGTTCTCATTCCGGGTGGCCGACCCTGTCGATCTGGCCGCGCTTGCCGCTTTTTTGACGACGTCGCTAGTGACCACGCTGCTGGCATCGAAAGCACGTGAACAGGCGCGCGCCGCACGCCGCGATCGCTATAGCCTGGAACTACTCTATGAGTGCGCGCAAAAGCTGCTGATCCTTGATCCGCTTCATACCGAACCGACCGAACTCTTGAACGTGATCCGCCATGTCTTTGGCCTGAAGGCAGCCTGTTATTTCGATGCATCCAACGCGGCCATGTTTGTCGCCGGGAATGCTGGAAGCGGCCTCGCGGAAAAAACCCGCGAAGCCTACATCTTAAAGAGAAACCTTACCGATTCCAAGGCGGAGACGTCTCTTCGGCAATTGGCGACCTCGGGGAGAGACATAGGCGCGATCGGATTCGAAGGGATGAACCAGGTGGAAATCATGGCGGGTCCGGCCGCGGCACTGGCCACTATCGGCCTGGAGCGTGCACAAGCTTGTAAGAGTGCAATACGGGCTGAGGACGCGGCTCGAGCCGAGACATTGCGTACAGCCATCCTGGACGCGCTGGCTCACGAGTTCAAAACCCCGCTTGCCACCATCCTGACGGCTGCCGGGGGACTGTGCGAGGCCGGACCACTGAATCTTCAACAATCGGAAATGGTGGAAATGATTGAGACCCAGGGGGAGCGGCTGGGGCACCTGAGTTCGCGGCTGCTTCGACTGGCTAGCCTCGAAAGCGATGACCTTCGCTTGCGGCCCGAATCATTCAGCCTGCAGGAGGAAGTGAAGGACGCCGTGGAGCGGTACACGGCGGAATCGCAGAATCGGAGTATCACATTTGTCAATCGGGGAGCCTCCGAGGAAGTAGTCGCGGACCTGGAACTGTTTCACCTTGCCCTCGGCCAACTCTTGGACAACGCCTGCAAGTATTCGCCGCCTGGCTCAGCGATCGGGGTCAGCCTGGAAAACGACGGGAAGGTCTTTTCGGTAATCGTCGCAAGTCCTGGCGCAGCTATTCTGCCTTCCGAGCGCAACCTGATCTTTGAACGGTTTTTCCGCGGATCGGCCGGTCAGAAGCTGGCGGGATCGGGGCTCGGCCTCTACGTTGCGCGAAAGATCGCTGTCGCCCATGGAGGCAGTCTCGAATTGACGCCTCACTCCCATTCCGAAGGTGTGCCTTTCCGGCTCACGTTCCCAATTCAGGGAGGTGTGATGAGCAGTGTCGACTAGCTCAGCTCGTGTTCTCATTGTCGATGACGAAACAGCATTGCGCCACGCCCTTCGAACTTCACTGGAGGCGAGTGGTTTCACAGTGGATGAGGCTGCCAGCGGTGAGGAAGCCCTAAAGGTCTTCAATCGGGCGCCGTTGGACCTCGTACTGCTAGACATCAATATGCCTGGGATCGGCGGTGTCGAAACGTGTCAAAAGCTTCGCGGGATGGCGCGATACGTTGGGATTGTTATGTTGACGGTTCGAGGGACGGAGGATGACAAGGTAAAGGCTTTAGATGCCGGCGCTGATGACTTCGTCACCAAACGGTATCGATATCGGGAACTGCTCTCACGCATAAACGCAGTGTTGCGGCGTGTGAGAATACACGACGACCCAGAACCGTCCGTCCTCCGAGTTGGCAACCTGGAGCTCAATCTGGAGGATCGACTGTTGCGAAAGCGCGGTGCGGAGATTCATCTGTCGCCAACTGAGTTCGATCTAATCGCGTGTCTGTTCAGGAACCAGGGAACCCCGGTCACTCACGCCAAATTATTGCGTAGTGTGTGGGGGCCAGAGTACGGGAACGAACTTGAGTACTTGCGGACCTACATTCGGGCACTTCGCAAGAAGATTGAGGACGATCCAGCTCATCCGGTTTACCTAATCACGGAACCCTGGGTCGGATACCGGCTCTGCGGACAGAGTCTCTAGCAAGTCACAGAAAAGAAGGCCAAACAAAAGCATTTCGGAGCCGTGACCATCGCAGTTCTATCGAGAAAACTCCAGCACCGAACCGCCCGCGTCAGCAAGCGGACCTAATGGAGCGGTAACTTACCGGTCGCGGAGCGGGTTTCGGCCTTTCTAACAACGTGCTAACTATCGCAAATTTAAGAGCATGAAGAGCCATAGGAGTGAACGCACCGCTCCATCCGGGTCTTCATGACTTTTTCATGGATTATCAGCGAAATTCTATGCGTGGAGGGGTTTGTCTCTCCACTGCTAGGAATGTTTGCCACCATGAGATTCACACTTATTTTGGTCTTGCTAGGTTCGAGCACCGTCGTGACACTGTGTGCAGCCGATTCCGCCCAGATGACGTCGAAACAGGAATTGAGGGCGGCCGAAGCTAGCGCTCGGACCGCCGCCGATTACGAGCGAATCGCCTATTATTACCGCTCGCAAGCCAATGGTTTTCGGATTAAAGAGGCCGAAGAAGACCAGGCGGCCGCACAGTGGGCTAGTAATTACGCCGGTCGCACTAAGACACCCAATCCCTATGACAGCGCGAAGCTACTGGCCTCGTATTACAAGAATAAGGCCGAAAGAGCTGAGCGCAAAGCGGACGAGAACCTGAAGGCGGCCCGCGCTTCCGCCGTGTCAACTGAAGCCACGGCAAGCAGCCATTAGCCGGGCCAGCGCCCTTCGTTAGCGTGGCTTAACCGCAGACCGGCAATCCCGCGCATGCCGCCCCTCACCGCTAAGCAATGAGTCGACGGCGCAAGACGTGGTCGGCCCCTCTCATGATTCGCAACCGCGTTGGAAATCCTTTAGGTTTTAGGGCCCCGTTCTTAGTGTCGCTTTTTACCGAACTAACCACACCCGGTCGCGCTCGTCCTCCCACGCGGAGCAAAAAACCGCACAAGCCAGGGCATCGAGGCTACCGAGTGCATTCATTTTTATTGTTTCTTTAGGTCGTCCTTAGCCGCAATACTCTTCACTTAACAAACATTTCTATGATATTCTGTTCTAGAGCGCAGCCTCTCCTAGGGGTCACTCATGAACGAAACGAGGTTGGAATCAACCACTCTGCGGGCACTTGCGTACGATGGCCGCCGCGGGATTTTGCAACTGGAGTTCCGCACCCGGGCCATCTATCATTACTACGGCGTTCCTGCGGCGGTCTATGAAGCTCTGCTGGGCGCTCCTTCCAAAGGCAGCTACTTCAATCGGGTTATCCGGGGACGCTTTCCCTATTCTTTGTGCGCAAGTGCGCAAACCGGCTTGGCGGGGAAGGACTGATGTCACGCACAGTGGCTTCATTACCCGCTGGCAGCCGCATTACCGACTACATCAGTCTGGGCGTGGTAGCCAAAACCTTTCCGCTGGAAAAGATTCGTGTGGCGCTGGCGGCGACGGGGAAAGAGAGTGTGCGGCAGCGCGACCTGCCGGCGCATGTGGTCGTGTATTACGTGATCGCGCTGGCGCTGTACATGCAGTCGTCGTATCGGGAAGTGCTGCGTTGTCTGCTGGAAGGAATCCAGTGGCTGGTGGAACCCGCGGCGGGAATCAATGTGGCTGGTAATTCAGGGATCTCGCAGGCGCGAACCAGACTGGGATGGGAGCCGGTGCGGCAACTGCACGATGAAGTGGTCAGGCCGGTCGCGGTGGCGGCGACGAAGGGCGCATGGTATCGAGCGTGGCGTCTGATCAGCGTTGACGGCAGCACGCTGGATGTCGCCGACGAGAATGGCAACCACGAAGCGTTCGGGCGTCCGGGAGCCAGCCGCGGGGAGAGCGCCTATCCAAAGATCCGCTTCGTATCGCTGGTGGAGAACGGTACCCATGTCCTTTTCGGCAGCCGGATGGCGGACTATGCGACCAGCGAAATCGCGCTGGCAAAGACTGTATTGCCCAGTCTCGACAAGGGCATGTTGTGCCTGGCAGACCGCGGCTTTTTCGGGTTTGAGATGTGGAAGCAGGCGGCAGCTACGGGTGCGGACCTGTTGTGGCGGGTCAGAAAAAACATCCAACTGCCCTGCGAAAAACGCCTGCCGGACGGATCTTATCTGAGTCGCATCTATCCGTCGCAGCAGGACCAGCGGCGCGGGCGCAATGGAATCGTGGTGCGTGTGATCGAATACCGCCTGGAGGGAGTCGAAGGGGCGGAGCCGTTATACCGGCTGGCAACCACGATCCTCGACCACGAACTGGCTCCGGCCGCCGAACTGGCCGCGCTCTATCACGAGCGCTGGGAGATCGGCGTGTCCAGACAAGGACACATTGTCCAGTCGGTGAGAGACCGGCCGAGGTCAAAAGACTCAGACCTCGTAGCTGGGGAGGCACCGTGGCGCGAAAGCAAGACGGTGGAGCCCTCCGACAAACATACTCGAAAGGAGTGTGCGCAACGCACCAGGTTGCAACGTGCAGTGAACGCAGACGTAGCCTCGTTACACGAATCTCCGGTGGCTGAGACGGTCGATAACGTGCGAAAGCAGCAAGAGTTGTCCGAAACGAGTCCGACACGGCAGCTCTCACCGGCGGGGTATCAGCGGCGACATGGTGTGAAGGATGATGTGGAAACTGGAGAAGCCCTCGGTGCCCGGCGAAGAAAACTCGTCGAGGAGATGCCGGCTATAACCGCGAGTGGGAAGTGCTGGTATAGGCATCAGGGTGACGGATCGGATCGAAGTACCGTTGATGGGCGTGCAGCAAAACGCGCCCGGAGGGAAGGATCCGGACCGGTGAATGTTCCGTCCGTCAAGGCGAGGCAGGGGTGTTGTGTCAAGAAGACGCGAAAGCGTCATGCTGTACGAAGAGATGAGGGTGGGCCCCTCGGAGCCGCTCTGTAGGGGGAGGCTTCAAACTGCCATAAGCTGCTACGGTCTAAGGGCTGCGGTGGTGAACGTTATGGTTAAAAGGCGTGGCATTTGATCACGTCATGTATAGGTTAGAGAGACGAGTGTAAACGAACCTTCGATGACGCATCGAAAACTCCTTACAAGGCATCGAAACCGGAGTCGCACCCTTACTCCGGGAGCAGCCTGGCGGTTACCTGCTTACTGGCCGGGTGATGTCCGGTGTATAGAAGGCGTGACTCTAGCTCGGGCTTTTCGTACGGAACTTGAGAACCTGGTTGACGATGGTAAGGGAAAAGGCCCAAGGGGACGAACTCCGAGGCTGAAAGTACCGAAGCGTTAATCAGGGGCGGACTGCTTCGTAGTAGCGGTGATCCGGGGTAATGCCCGAGGAGCGAAGGGAGCAGGTCACTCGTGTCGAGACCGTCAGGGTCAACGGGCAACCGGAGGAACTCGCTGGTTTCGGCAGAAGGCGGCAGCTTTCACTGGGTGGCACGAGCCGGATGAATCGAGAGGTTCACGTCCGGAATCTGTGAGCGCCTCGGGGTGAAATTCCCCGGGGCGACTCGGCAGATGACAAAGGCACCCGGCAGTCTGCAGGAACTGAGGCGGCGGATTTATCGAAAGGCGAAGTCTGAAAAGACGCATCGCTTCTGGGGTCTGTTCGTGCATATCACGAAACTGGAGACCCTGGAGGAGGCTTATCGAATCGCCAAAGGAAACGGCGGTGCCCCCGGCATCGACGGCCAGAGTTTCCGGGACATCGAGTCAGCGGGACGGGCTGCGTTTCTGGCGGCGGTGCGAGAAGATCTTGTCACAGGCAGGTACAAACCAATGCCCAACCGCCGGGTGGAGATCCCGAAGGGCAAGGGCAAAGTTCGAATACTTCAAATTCCTTGTATCCGCGACCGCGTGGTGCAGGGCGCATTGAAACTGATCCTCGAAGCAGTATTCGAGGCGGACTTTTGCGCGAACTCTTATGGATTTAGACCCAAGCGAACACCACATGGCGCCTTGGCGGAAGTCAGGCGCAGTGTGATGCGGCGTATGTCCACGGTTATCGATGTTGATCTGTCGCGCTACTTCGACACGATCCGGCATTCGGTACTACTGGATAAGATCGCCCAGAGGATCCAGGACCCACGGGTCATGCACCTCGTGAAGCAGATCATTCAAGCTGGCGGAAAGGTCGGTGTCCCGCAAGGGGGACCGTTCAGTCCGCTGGCAGCCAATATCTATCTGAACGAGGTCGACTGGATCTTCGACGCGATTCGTCGTAAAACGGCAGACGGAGATTACGAGGCAGTCAACTATCACCGGTTCGCCGACGATGTTGTTATCACCGTCAGCGGGCATCACACCAAACGGGGCTGGGCAGAACGGGCCCAGCAACGCCTCCAGGAACAGTTCGCACTGATCGGTGTCGAACTGAACACGGAGAAAACCAAACTGGTGAATACGCTGAACGGTGACGCATTCGGGTTTCTGGGGTTTGATCTGCGGCGTGTACGCAAGCGAAGCGGGGCAGGATATTTCATCCTGATGACTCCGAAGAAGAAGGCTCGCCAGGCGGTCAAGGCGAAGATCCGCGACATCATCGCGCATGGGGGCGCAACTCCCGTGGCGGAACTGGTGAAGCAAATCAATGCCACGCTGGCCGGATGGGTCAACTACTTCAGGGTTGGAAACTCGAGTCGGGCCTTTAGCGAGGTTCGCGACTACGTGGAGCTGAAGATCCGCACCCTGTTGACCAGGCGGAAACGGCGGCGAAAGTCGAGCGTGGGCTGGCGGCGATGGAGTAACGAATACCTCTACGATGTGTTGGGGCTCTATTGGGACTGGAAGATTCAGCCCCTCCCCGGCCTCGGGAGTGGGGACGTGAAAGTGGCTGTTAGACACCAGGACTCATAACCCTTTTGACGAAATTCACTGGGTGAGCTGCTTGAGGGAAAACCTCACGAGCAGTTCTTATGGGGAGGGGTTGGAAACGGGCGAGGCAACTCAGCACCGCGCCAGTCCCTTACCCGACAAACCGCGTTCGACGAACTCAAGACTCATCTGCGGGGCGCGCATATCGTGCTCCGCAGTAAAACGCCGGATCTGGTACGGCAGGAGTTCTATGGTCTGCTGATGGCACATTTCGCCGTGCGCGGCCTCATGCACGAAGCGGCGCTGCGTGTCGATAAGGATCCCGACCGACTGTCCTTCCTCCACGCCGTGCGCGTTGTCCGCCGCAAGATGGCCGCCTTCGGCGCCATTCCCCCCTCGGGGTCGAAAAGAGTTCCATAACGCGGTGCTGGACGAGATCCTCGACGAGTCTGCCGCTTCCAGCCGCAATCGTCGCAATCCCCGAGGGGTCAAGCGCAAGATGAGTAACTTTCCCCTGCGCCGCGGCTACAAGCGTTCGCCACTCAGCGACATCTCCGCAGCCATTAGGATCGTTAAGTGAAGAGTATTGTCCTTAGCCGTTCCTTAGCTTCCGAGCCATAACATCGTTTCGTATGGATCGCATGATTCGTGTTTCGTCAACCATTCTTTTCTGTCTTTGTTCAAGCGCGCTCTTATTGGCTTTCAGCGAGCCCGCCTCACCTACCATCTCCGGAGTCACCCGGAACTCGAACGGCAAGCCTCTTGGACAAGTCGAAGTGATCGCACACGATGTACAGGGGAAGACTGACCACACTGTTACGAGCGACGCGAAGGGCGAATACACCGTTGCAGGTCTGTCTCCGGGTCTCTACCTCATGACGGCCAAAACGACAGGGCTTGCCAGTTCGCCGCCCGTGTCCATCGTGATAACTGCACGGCAAAGCTCATACACCGATCTGTATCTTGATCAGGTTGCGCCTGCACCGCAGGCGGCTCCCGCAACCGCACCGACCAACGTAAGCGCCGCTGCCAAGCCAGGCTTCTGGAAGCGCTTCGGTCAGGCGTATTGGGACGATTGGCATCCGGCGCCTTCCACCGACCCAACCGCCCCGTATCGCGGCGAACCGGCGCCGGTCTCAAATCCGCCGTATCCGTTCACTGTTTGGCCGATGGGAGGCACGCCGAACATCGGCTATCCAGGTGCCACGCAATATCCTTTAACAACCGCTCTGCAAACCGGCCCGCATGGTGACTGGTGGAAGAAGGCCAACATCCAGATCTACGGTTGGGCGGATCTCGGCATGGACATCAGTACTTCTCACAACGGCCCCTACCCCAACGCGCCGGCCGCGTACCCCCAACTCGCTGACTCGTTCATCCTCGACCAGGTGACGCTCTATTTCGAGCGTGTGCCCGATACCGTCCAAACCGATCACTTCGACTGGGGTTTCCGCCTCACGAATCTTTACGGGTTTGACTATCGTTTCACCACAGCGCGTGGATATTTCAGTCAACAGCTATTGAACAATCCCCAGCCCAATGGCACTATTGGCAACAAGTACGGCTACGATCCGGTTATGGCCTACGTGGACCTCTACTTTCCCCACGTTGCCGACGGTATGGACGTGAGAATCGGCCGCTATATTTCATTGCCCGACATCGAAGCACAGCTGGCGCCCAACAACTACACGTATACACATTCACTCACCTACACCTACGATTGCTATACCCAAACCGGCGCTAACGCCACTATGAAGCTGACCAATCATTGGACTGTACAATTCGGCATCTCCGGCGGCTGCGAGGCCTCCCCGTGGGCGCCCAATGCCAAGGTGACAGGGAATGCGTGCGTGGCTTACAACTGGACGCACATGGAAAACAATATCTATATCTGTGCCAACTCGATCAATGACAGCAAATATAGTTATAACAATCTAGCTGCTTACTACTTTACCTATTATCATAAATTCGGCCAGTCGAAATGGCATGTAGCCTGGGAAACCTGGTACCAATACATGGAGGATACTCCCAATGTCAAAAACCCGGATGCGGCGCCTCTCCTGACCACGAACTCGAATGGCGCTTATTGCAAGTATGCAACCGAACTCACCTGCTTCGCTCCGGAATGGGCTACTCTCACCTACCTTAACTATCAGATCTCAAAGAAAAACTTCATCTCCTTCCGGAATGAATATTTCGACGACATAAAAGGCCAGCGGACTGGGTTCCAGACGAAGTATGTGGAAGACGGCGTTAGCTACAACCATTGGATAGGGTCAACGATTGTTTTTCGGCCTGAGGTCAGATACGATCACGCCTTCGATGCCACCGCTTATAACACCGGCACCAAGAAAAGCCAGTGGATGTTCGCGGCAGACATGATCTTCTTCTACTAGTCCACCGCCTGCTCGTGGGGCTGGGTGCCAACCTCCTGCGGGGTCGTCTACCCCGCCTGTCGCATGTCCGGCGTCAAGGTGGCCGGCCCCCTCTCATAAGAATTTTGATTCTGTCCATCGCCCGCCGGTCTCGAGGAAACTAGTGGAAGGCAGGGTATACTGCCAACTACGTGGGATCCGAAAATCGAAACCCGGACTTAGCTGTGTCGCCTCTGCCGTCGCCGGATACCGTGCATCAGGCCCTTGCCCGACGCACGGAGCAGGTTGAGCAAAGCGTGCGGCACGCCTACGCGGTTTACCTGGAGCCGCTGTTTCTGTCTGGATTGGCGCTCGTGGCCATGGGCGGTTTTGGCCGCCGGGAACTGTTCCCGCATTCGGATGTAAATCTGCTGTTGCTGGTAGGATCCGACAGCGACATACCGCGGCCCGAAGCCCTTGCCGCGTTTTTGGGCGCCCTGCGGGACAGCGGGTTGGAGCCCGCGCATTCCGTGCAGACCTTGGAGGAGTGCGTTACCCAGCACGCCGATAATGCGGAGTTGACGATCAGCCTGTTGGACCGCCGCCTGCTGGCGGGGGACACGGTGCTATACGAGTCCTTGAATGCTCGTTTCCGAGCCTTTACCGCAAAGTCCGCCTCGGCCCTCGCGCACCAGTTGGCCGCTCTCGCGGTGAGTCGCCGGGCGAAGTACCAGAACACGATCTATCATCTGCAGCCCAACATCAAGGATGCGCCGGGAGGATTGCGCGATCTGCAAACGGTCCGCTGGCTTCAGCCTCTCGAGCCACGGATTGGCAAACTGGATATCTCCACGGCATTCGACTTCCTGGCGGCGGTAAGGATACGCCTGCATGAGGTCACGGGGCTCGATCAGAACATGCTCAGTTTCGAGGCGCAGGAAGCCCTGACTAACGCTCCTGAACTGCTGATGCGCGAGTACTACCGCCATGTCCGTCGGGTCGACCGCGCCGTTCGGCGGGCCATCGAAGCGGCTTCGGATAAGGGGGGCGCGCTATTGGGGCGTTTTCACGAGTGGCGGTCGCGCCTCTCGACCTCCACATTCACTGTGTCGCGCGACCGGGTGTTGCTGCGTAGGGGCCAGGCACCTCGCGACCTCAGTTTGTTCGAGTTCGTGGCGCGCCACGGCCTGCGTTTGGCTCCCGACACAATCGATCGCTTGCAAGGCTCTGTATCTGAGGCAACTTGGGCGGACTGGAAGCGCCTCCTGTCCCTGCCAGGCGCTTCGGTTGGCTTGCGCGCCATGCAGGAGGCCGGCGTTCTGGGGAGCGCACTGCCGGAATGGCGCAACATCGAGTGCCTTGTGGTGCGGGACTTTTATCATCGCTACACCGTGGACGAGCATGCGATGGTGGCTGTCGCATCGCTCGAAGCGGTTACCGACGCTCGCTTCAAGGAATTGTTCCGCCAAGTCCAAGACCCCGCGCCTGTTCGTTTTGCGCTGCTTCTCCGCGACGTCGGCGGGGCAGCCGGTCCCGATGACACGGATGCCTCGGTCAATATCACAACCGGCATTCTAAAACGCTTAGCCGCGCCGGACGAGGACCGCGCCACCGTCGAGTTTCTGATTCGGCGGCAACGCGAACTGTCTACTGTGATGAATTCTCGCGATCTGCACGACGGTTCCACCGCTCGCGCGCTTGCGGAATCCGTGGGCACCATTGAGCACCTGAAGATGCTTGCCATGCTGACTTACGCCGACATTGGCGCCATGAATCCCGAGGCGATGACCCCTTGGCACCTGGACCAGCTCTGGCACGTCTACACGCGCGTCCGTGAAGAACTGACCCGGGAATTGGGAACCGAGCGGGTTCACGATATGGCCGGGATGCCCTCGGACCGTGCTCGCTTTCTGGAAGGACTGCCTGTCCGGTATCTTCGCCTTCATACCCAGGAGGAGATTAGCTTCCATTTCGCGCTAGCCCAGCAGCTTACCTCGCGGCCCGTGGCGTTTGACGTTCGGCCCGAGCGCGGCTATTACAAGCTCACGCTGCTGACCCGGGATCGCTCCAAGCTCTTCGCCTCCGTCGCAGCCACCATCTCCAGCTTCGGTCTGAACATTCTCAAGGCCGAAGCATTTTCGAATGCCTCCGGTGTCGTTGTGGATACATTTACGTTTGCCGATCCGCATCGCACGCTGAATCTGCATCCGGCCGAAGTAGACCGGCTGCGCAGGGTCTTGCGTCGCGTCGTGGAGGGCAAAGAGGATGCTGACCAGTTGCTCCGTGCCCGGCCCAAGCCATTCCGGTCTCCCCGGGTTCAAATGAAACCGCTGGTGTCAGTCAACAACGACGCCTCCGAAGCAGCCACGCTGATTGAGATCGAGGCCGAAGACCGCCCCGGACTCCTCTACGACCTCGCCAATGCGTTTTCGCGAGCGGGCTGCAGCATAGACGTGGTAATGATCGACACGCAGGCCCATAAGGCCTTGGACGTCTTCTACGTGACTTTTCAAGGGCGCAAGCTGGACGACGAACTGGGCACGCAGCTAAGAGCCGACCTGCTGACGGCCTGCACCGGCACCCACTAAGGAAACGAGCGAATCGACCCGTACGTGCGCCAACCCGTATGTCGATGGAAGAGTTCTCCGCAGCGTTCCCGCTTTTGGCGTCGCAGAACTCATGTCTTCCCCGCTTGTTTTCAAGAGGCTTGAACGTCAAAACATCCGTCACTCCTGTTCGGGTGCGCTGTTATTAAATTTCCAGCCATTCTTTCAGGCTGGGGCAGGTGAGTAACTCCCATGTTAATAGGCTGATAGGAGTTACGTTACCGGATGGTTCCGCTAGACAATGATCAATTTATTTCTGATGAAACCGATTTGAAACTTTGATTGGACACCGGCAACTGGGGTCGGTAGGCTGAGATTCGCGCCGAGCAGGCTTCCGCCCAAGAAAGCTGCCCTGGTTGCCACTACGTTTTGTAGCCGCCGGGACGAAGGTGAATCTCAACCGTTTCGATTCACCAGTGTTTTGGAAGCGATCTCTGCTAGGAGCAGCTTGAAGCTGAGGAGATAAGCATGGCCCAAGACGAAGCCCCCAAGATGCAACCGACGTTAGGCTTAACTGGCCTGACAATGAACGCCATGGCGCTCATTGCCCCCGGTGCGTTTCTGTGGCTCACATTTTTCATCCAAGCAAGCGCTGGGAACTCCCAACCCTCGATGTGGGCTGGGATCGTCCTAGCGCTGTTATTATGCCTGGCTACGGCTGTTTGCTACGCGGAGATGGCTAAGCTCTACCCCGGAACCGGAAGCTCGTACTACTTCGCCGAGCAATCCTTCCTAAACCACGAGAAAGCCTGGAAATATGCCCGGCTCTCGAAGTTCATTGTGGGTTGGGGCTCACATCTGTACTACTGGATCTATCCCGGCGTGATGGTCGGTGTTATGGGGGTCCTTTGCGGATATCTGGCGGGCACCATTTGGCCGAGCTTCATGAGCGCGTCTCTCCCGGGACCCGTATTCATGGCTGTTGTTGCCATCGCTACATCGTTCTTTGTGGCCTGGATCGCGTTTCGCGGCGTCGCCGGCGCAACGGCGGTGAACATCGCCATCAACGTCATCCAAATCAGCGCGCTGTTGGTGTTCTCCGTCATGGCGCTGGGCTACCGCGTGAATCATCCGCCCGACTCGACCGCCTGGAACTTCGATGCCACCTCCAGCGAGGCGTACACGTATGAGTTTTTGACTGAAAAGCAAACCGTTGATGGGAAGCCTGCCGACGTGATTGTGCGCACCGCCGATGGCACACCCAAGCCCAAGCTCGATGCGGCCGGCCAGCCCGTGGCCTTCAAAATCGCGTATCCGGGAAAGGACGACCAAGGTAATTTCTTGAGTCATCCCACCGCCGGCTCGGTGGTCGGGATTCACGGCCTCGGGTTTATGTTCGTCCAGGCCACCATCGCCATCCTGATTCTGGTTGGATTTGAATCGGTAACTGCCATGGGCGCCGAAGCGAAGAACGCGAAGCGCGACGTCCCCATCGCTGTGATCGCGTCGCTGCTCATACAGGGAGGGTTCTGTTATCTGATCGAGTATTTTGCAGCGAATTACTTTCTCAATAGCGGTTACACCATGCAAAGCGCCACCGGGTCCGCCGCACCCATCGGCGACATGATGATCATGGTCGGTAGCCAGGTCTTCGGAGCCGGGCATGGGAAAACCTTCATGTTGTTCGAAGCCTTCACGGTCTTCCTGGCTATCATCGGGACGACGCTCTCTTGCATGAGCACCGGCGCTCGCGTCACCTACGCCATGGGCAAAGACGAGGAACTGCCCGATCATTACGGCGCACTGCACGCAAAGAACCTCACCCCGCATCGTTCTGTCTGGACGCTTGCGGTTATCGCGGCCGTTATCGGAGTGGTCGCGGTCTCATTCAACTTCGGGGACGCATCCGCGCCAAAGGATGCCGATATCAAGGCCCTCCCGCAAGGTCTCTTTTCCAGCTTCGGCTACCTTTCGCACGATACGATGGCGGCTCTGCCCAACACCATGCTGCTGATGACACTCGCCTCCAACTTCGGCACGTTCCTGCTTTACGGGCTGAGTTGCATCATCTGCATGGTCGCGTACCACAAACATGCCAAGTACAGCCTGCTAAGGCATACCCTAATCCCGATTTTTGGCGTGGTGGCGAACCTGGCTTGCATGATCGCGTATCTGGTCTTGCCTTTCATGGGCATCGGCACGAAGCCCGAACCCTTGTTGGCGCTCGGAATTGCCGCGGTCTGGGCAATCTACGGCGGCATCTACTTCGTCAGATCGAGCAAGAAAAAGGGACGGACGACGTTCGTTGAGCAACGGAGCTCGGTGGTGTAACCATCTTTGGTTCATCTCATGGGGGCATGGCTGGCGGAACCTCGCCCCCGTTTCTTCCGTCACCGCAGGCGTCCATGTTAGAGCTCGAGTTCGCCCAACTTTCCGATCGCGGGCGGGCCCGCAGCCACAACGAGGATTTCATTGGGTATGCACTGCCCGAGACACCGGAACGGATGCGCTCTCACGGATGGCTGTTTGCCCTGGCTGATGGCGTGGGAGGCCAGGATCTGGGCGAGGTTGCTTCCCGCACCGCAGTCGACAGCGTGCTCGCAGATTTTCGTATGGCGCGGGCTGGCGAAGCACACTTGTCCTTGCTGGCGCGTTTGGTGCAGGCCGCAAATACCAGGGTTTATGAGGCGGGGAAATCGGCCCGTCCTGGCGGTGCGGCCATGGCAACCACCCTCGTCGCCTGCGCATTACGCTTCGATCGTGTCACTGTAGCGCATGTTGGGGATTCACGCTGTTACCTTTTGCGGCGCGGGCAGGCCCACCTGCTTACGCGCGATCATACGGTAGTCGGCGAACAGGTGCGCCTCGGGGTTATGTCCGCGGGCGAAGCACTAAAGGCGGAGACTCGCCACCTGCTCACACGTTCCGTCGGAAACGATCTCTTTGTGAGCGCGGACACCAGCGAGCATCACATCTTCGCCGGTGACGTTATCCTGCTCTGCTCCGACGGGCTGCACGGGGCGATCCCGGCCGACGAAATCGCACGCGTGACCCGCGAATCAATAAATTTGCCGGCTGCGGCCGGAGAACTCGTGGAACTGGCGAACGCCCGGGACGGACACGACAATGTCAGCGTGCAGCTCATTCGCGTTCGTGCTACCGAACGGATGGGCATGTACAGGGGGCGCCCATACAAGCTCCCTTAGTCCTGCGTCACAGAATTAGCGCCCTCCAGTCTCCGTTCCTTTCGGGCACGAACGTACCCTTACCTAGTAGAATGGGTCTCGCTCCTGCAAAATGACCGATCTGCGCGCCGGCGAAGTACTGGATCATTACCGCCTTGATGGCCTCGTCGCTCGCAGCGGCATGGCAACCGTTTTCCGTGCCACCGATACCCTGAATGGCCGCCAGGTCGCCATCAAGGTTCCACATCCCGACATGGAGGCCGATCCGCTTCTCTTCGATCGTTTCCAGCGCGAGGCCGAGATCGGCAAGATCATGGACCATCCGGGCGTCATGAAGGTTTTTGATGACGAAAAGCGCAGCCAGATCTATATGGTGATGGAGTGGGTGGAGGGCCGCCTTCTCCGCAGCATCCTCCATGACCTGAAAAAGCTCCCACAGGAACGCGCACGAAAGATCGCAATCCGTGTCTGCGAGGCCCTGGACCACATTCACAGCCGCGGCGTATCCCACCGTGACCTGAAGCCCGAAAACATCATGGTTGACGATGACGACCGGATCAAACTAATCGATTTCGGTATCGCCGGTAAGGCTGGAGCGCGTCGTCTCACGTTCGGAAAGCTGTCGCAAGTGATGGGGACGCCCGATTACATTTCTCCGGAACAGGTGAAGGGCAAACGGGGCGACGGGCGCAGTGACCTGTATTCCCTGGGCGTGATTCTGTACGAAATGCTCACCGGGCAGATACCGTTCAGGGGGAATAATCCGTTCGCCATCATGAACGACCGGCTACTAAACAACCCTATTCCGCCTCGGTCGGTGGACCCGCAAATCTCGCCGGAGCTCCAGGAGATCATTTATCGCGCTCTGGAGCGCGAGCCTGTCAACCGATATAAAACGGCCGGCGAATTCGCCCGCGATCTCGAGCATCCTGAGCAAGTTGGTGTCGCCGAGCGTGTGGAGTTAACGGATTGGAAAGAGCGCCGCTCTCCGCTCGTGCGCCAGATTGCGTTCTACGTTATGTTGGCGCTGATTCCCATCGTGGTTTTCGGCCTTCTGATTTACGTGGCCAAGCACACCTAGCGCCATCGAATTACTCCATCACAGGCACCGAGCTCCACTCTCCGGGTATTTCAGAGCAACCGCGCGTGCCAGTGTCTGTGTGAAAACTCCCAGCACAGAACCGCGCGCGTGAGCAAGCGGATGGTTTCTAAGCCGCAACCGTCGCTCTCCGCCGCCGAGAGTCACTGCGTGAAATCTTCGAGATGACTCGCCAACTCCGGATACGCGCTGGCGCCCAACTCATGCAAATCCATGCCCTGGCGTTCGCCGTCCTGCGGCACCCTCTGCGGCGAGACGAGGTTCAGAAGCCAATTCGCTCCGTAAGTAAGTGGCAGGACGAAGCCCACCAGCGTGGCTACACCAACCAGCTGGGCGAGCCACTGACCCGAGCCGGTGCTTCCCGGCAGACGATCAAAAAGGCCGATTGCCAGCAGTCCCCAAATACCCCCTACGCCGTGTACGGAAATCGCGCCGCCAGGGTCGTCCACGCCGAACTTCAACTCAAGCCACTCAACCGACCATACGGCCAGTGCGCCCGCCACGACGCCGATGATGACCGCCGCAGCCGGCGCAATCAACCCGCATCCGGCGCTGGAGGCCACCAGCCCAGCCACCCAGCCGTTGGCGCTCAGCGAAACGTCCGGCTTGCTGTATCGTGCCCGCGTGATCAGCGCCGCCCCCAACAAGCCGGCTCCCGCGGCGAGAATTGTATTGATCGACGACGCGATGATTGTCTCGGGCAGCACTACGCCTTCCAGCAGAATTGAGCCCGCCGAATTCAATCCCAGCCAACCGGTCAGCGCCAGCAGGCAGCCGATCAGGACCAAGACGAAGTCGTGTCCGGGGATTGCCGAGGGTGCTCCCGCTAATGAGAACTTGCCCCGGCGCGGCCCAAGGATCCAGGCGATTGACAACGCTGTAAGCCCGCCGACGACATGAATCGCCCCCGCTCCGCCGGCATCCACATAGCCGCGGCCCAGTCCAAAGTTAACTCCCAGTTGTGCCAGCCATCCGTCCCACGCCCAGTGCGCGAACAAAGGGTATGTCCAGCCCGCCAACACGGCCGCTGACACGCAGATCGCTCCGAGCCTCCAGCGTCCCCCGCCGGCGCCAAGTGGGATCAATGCAACCAGGCCCGCACTTAGCATGCCCAGCCATGCCACCAGCCCAGTCGACACGCCGTTCATCTTCAGCCCTCGGAAGAACCACGGCTCTGCCGCGATCCAATCCCACTGTTTCCCACCTACTAAGGCGGCGTACCCCGCGTGGCCTGCAAAACCCTGAAACCCGAATCCGCAAATGAAGTAGATGCCCCCGGCGATCGCGATCACACACAGCGATGCCAGCATCATGTGCGCCGCATTACGCGATCGGCTCAACCCGGCGTTGATGATCGCCAATCCGGCGGCGGCCAGCGGAACCAGCAGAATCGAAACCATGCAGATGGCCGCGGTCAGAGCCGGCAGTGGATCGGGCGTCACCCGCGCTCCTCCCGGCGAGGCGGAAGGTGAGAACGAAAAACAAGGATCAATCCCAACAATTCCACCCCGAACCCGGCTAGCGCAAAGCTAGCCCTAGGCACCGTGGAAAAGAGCAACGCGAGTGCTGACAGAACCAGTCCCCATCCCGCTAGCAACAGTAGGAATCCCACCAGCCTCATCGAGTAAATTGTCTCAAGGCTTAAAGTAACATGCTAGTGCGTGTCTACCGCGCTGCAAACCGGCCCAATTAAGGACAGAAGACAATGAAGAAGATCGAAGCGATAATCCAACCCTTCAAGCTGGATGCTGTAAAAGATGCGCTCGTCGCCATTGGGGTGGACGGCATTACCATCAGCGAGGTGCGCGGGCACGGCCGACAAAAGGGTCATACCGAGGTCTATCGGGGACAGGAGTACAATGTGGACCTTCTGCCCAAAGTCAAACTCGAAATCGTCGTCGCGTCCGCTCGGGCTGATGAGGTTATTAAAAGCGTGGCCGAGGCGGCCCGCACCGGCAAGATCGGCGACGGCAAAATATTTGTTTACGACGTGCAAGAGGCAATCAGAATCCGCAACGGCGAGCTCGGCGAAGCCGCGCTTTAGCTAGCTAGAGCGGACTGGCTGGCTTTCACTCCTTCGGACGCATCACCATCATCGTCGCTGTCATGATCGCCACTACCTTCTGCTCGCCCTGTCCTCCAAGAGCCGCCAGTTCGCCTTCGCAGATAGTCAAGGTGTTCCCGGCCTTCAAGACACGCCCGGTGGCTAGAAAGGCATCGCTTTTCGCCCGCAAGAGCAGGTTCACCTTGAACTCCACCGACAGAATATTCGAGCCCGCTGGCACGAGCGTGAACGCCGCATAGCCGCACGCGCTGTCCAGCACGCTCGTCACCGCACCGGCGTGTAGATAGCCGTTCTGTTGTGTAAGCCGTTCATCGAACGGCAGCCGAATAGTCACGGCGCCAGGTGCGACCGTCTCCATAGTTGCACCTATCATCTTCATCATGGGCTGCATAGCCACGCTCTGCCGGACAAGAGCCTCGAAGTCGGGATTCTGCGGTTCGTAAGTTGGGAAGATCCGCTGGGAAATCATGCCCACAGCATATCGATCCGGATATGGCTGGTTCAAATCACAACTTCGGAAACGCTTCCTCATCACTACTCATCGATGTGAATGCGTCTCTCCCGTTACAATCTATCTCCGACAGACTCCGCGCTTCTGTCCCAAGGCGATCACGAAATCCACTCTTGTCAACGCAAGCCTATTCGCCGCGTGGACAGAGCGAGCCTGTCCCAAGATGCAGCACAGTCGACTCGTCACTCTGCCCAGAGTTTTCACACAGACTCGTAAAGTAAGGAAGCGTTACTGAAGCCAAGGTTGGCTCGGATCAATCCCTTTCCACCGGAGCTTTCACCCGTAGGACATTCAAGAATAGCTTCCCGAAAAACTCTCGGCGCCGCTCATCTAAAAACAACCAAGACAACACTCTCACAAGGGAAGGGGATTGAAAGCCGGGGTCCATCTGACGGCGCCTGTCCAGAATCCCGGCTAGTGTTTCTCGCGGCCTTTCGCGGAACTCATCCAGCATGGCCGTCTGATGCACGCAGGAGATTGTACAGAAGGGCGCGCAGCCTTTTTTCGCGGCGGCCTCGCGAACGATGTCCGTTTCCGTGTAGTCGTCCAACGGAATTCCAGGCCGGCCACGCTGCTGTGAACAGTAATGCACCAGGCCTTCTTCGCAGATGTAAAGGAACCGGCCACCTGCGCGGCAATGCCAGGCGGTCGGCACGGCGCGGCTGATGTTCTCCTGAAAGCTGTCGAAATGCGCGAACGAAAAAAGCGACGTCTTGAGTTTCCGGAAGCGGTCGTAAACCGTCTGCTGCTCCGCCGCCAGCGGTCTGAGTTGACCGGTGTGGTCGTGCAGAATGCCTACCGTGCTCGTGAAGCCAAGTTCCCGCGCTCGCTCGCCTACGGTGAAAGCATCCTCGGGATTCCGTATGCCTGCGCCCAACACCGAATTAATGGTGACGCCGAACTCGGCATAATCCGCCAGCCATTCCAGCTTTCGATCCAGAACTTTGAGCGACTTCTTCGAAACCTGGTCCGGCAGCACGTTGTCGATACTGATTTGCAGGTAATCCAATCCGGCCCTGTTCAGCCGTTCAATTACCTCCGGTGTCAACAGCAGCCCATTTGTAATGAGCGTAGCGATGGCGCCCCGCTCCCGGATCCGGCGGATGATTGCACAGAGATCCGGATGCAGCGTAGGCTCACCGCCGCTCAGCGTGATGATGGTCGTGCCCAACTCACCCAGGCGATCAATGCGCCGCAACATGACTTCCAGCGGGACCGGATCGGATACTTTGTCGTACTCGTTGCAGTAGGTGCAATCGAGGTTGCAGCGGCGAATCGGCACAATCTGCGCGAGGATCGGGTGTGACGCCGATTGCATTGCATGCGCGAACATCCGGGTTTCCCGGAACGTTCGGTCGATCTTCTTCCCGAGTTTTCGAATTCTGCTCGCCATGCCGCTGTTCCCTATTGTCCCAGTAAAGATGCGTCCCAGTTGGTCCTTACCCCGACCGGGACTTTAATGATGCTCGGAGACTGCTGGCTTCGTTTGACGGTTGTGGAGTTGGACGCCAAACACTTGGGCTTGAGAGTCGTGGTCTGACAACCGCGCAAAGTGCCGATCCGGATAAAGCCGAAGAGTGGCGGCGACCAACGTATATCCTTAGGACACCACAGCCTAGAAACTCACCACCGATACCGGCTGAACTCCAAGGGACCACAGCCTAAAGCCCGGGCCACGGGTCTGCGCCCGGGGTCGTTATGGCGTACTCCGTGACCTTTTGTTTCAACAGCTAGCGGCTAGCGCGGCGCGATTCTGGCTTGGTGTGTTTTCTTGCCAACGAACCGGGCATTGCTTTCGTCAAAAGGAGAACACATGAGCCTCGCCAACGCTCTGCAAGACATTCGGTATGCCTTTCGGACGCTTTCGAAGTCGCCGCTTTTCGTTGGCGTCGCGATTCTATCGCTCGCTTTAGGCATAGGCGCGAACACCGCCATTTTCTCGCTCATTGACCAGCTGCTACTGCGGCTGTTGCCGGTTAAGAACCCGCAGGAACTGGTGCTGCTGACGGGAGAAGGTGAGCACTACGGCGGCAATAACGGCCCAAATCGGTTGGCCTACCCAATGTATACCGACATTCGACCGGAACGGCGTATTCAATGGAATGTTCTGCTCGTCGGAAATCGATATGAGCGTCACGTTCGCGGGGGGCGGCGCTGAAAACGCGGTGGGCGAATTTGTGTCCGGCAACTATTTCCCGGTGCTGGGTGTGGGCGCCGCGGCTGGCCGCGTATTCAACGCTCAAGATGACCTGCAGCAAGGCGGCCATCCTGTTGCGGTGTTGAGCTACGACTACTGGAAGAACCGTTTTGGCTTAGACCCGGCCGTCATCGGGAAGAAGCTCCTGATCAACGGGTATCCGTTCACGGTGATTGGCGTGAGCCAAGCCGGGTTCGATGGCACCGACACCGGCCATGCGCCGCAGATTCGCGTTCCGATAATGATGCGCAAGCAATTAGTTCCGCTGGATTATGCCGGCCTGAACAACCGCCGGATGCGTTGGGTCGGCACATACGGCCGCCTGAAGCCGGGAACGTCCATAGACCAAGCGAAAGCCGGCTTGCAGCCGTTGTTTCATCAGATCATCAACGCGGAGGTTCAGGAAAGGCATTCGCTCATGCCTCCAGCCATTCCAAAGAGGGCTTCCTGCGCATGTGGATGAACCTGACTCCCGCCGCGAAGGGACAATCGCAGCTTCGCCGCCAGTTCTCGAAGCCCCTGATTGTGTTGATGTGCCTGGTGGGGCTGGTGCTACTGATCGCCTGCGCAAACGTGGCGAACCTGCTGCTGGCCCGCGCGACGGCGCGTCAAAAAGAGATTGCGGTGCGGCTTGCACTGGGCGCCGGGCGCTCGCGCATGCTCGCCCAGTTACTAACTGAAAGCCTGGTTCTGTCTCTGACGGGCGGGCTATTAGGTTTGGCACTGGCCATTTGGATGGACCGCACGCTGCTTGGCTTTCTGCCCCATGAGGGCACTCCTCTGACGCTCTCGAGCGCGCCCGATTGGCGAATCCTTCTCTTCAATCTGGCCGTGTCTCTGGCCACCGGAATCATTTTTGGTCTGGCACCCGCCCTGCGGGCGACCATACCAGAGATCGCATCAACCTTAAAGGATCAGGCGTCGGGTGTTGTGGGCGGAGCGTCCGTGCCGATCCGGAAGGCTCTGGTGGTGGCGCAAGTGGCGTTATCGGTGCTTCTCCTGGTGGGAGCCGGGCTTTTCATTCGCAGCCTCCAGAACCTTCGCGAGCTGGATCCTGGATTCCGCACGAAGAACCTGCTCGCCTTCGGCATCGATGCGCCCCTGAATGGGTACCCGGAGGCACGCAGTCTGCAGATATACAAAGACCTCCTAGGACGGCTGAACGGGCTGCCGGGCGTTCAATCGGCGAGCCTCGCTGTGATGCCGCTGCTGCAGGGGGACGAATGGGACAACTGGGTCACAGTGGAAGGGTATACGCCGAAGGCGGATCGGATCCCGGACCCGCATATGAATTACGTCTCTCCCGGGTACTTCAAGACGCTGGATGTGCCCATCCAGGTGGGACGCGATTTTGAGGATCTTGATGAGCGCGGAGCCCCGGAGGTCTGCATCGTGAACGAGAAGTTCGCGAAGCGGTATTTCGGGACCATCAACGCGATCGGCCGCCACATCGGAATGGGTGGCGACCCGGGCACCAAGACACCCATCACCATTGTTGCCGTCGCGCGCGACACGAAATACGAAGGCATGCGGGATGAAATGCCGGAAGAAGTCTTCCAGCCATACCGGCAAGTTTCATTCGTGCTTGGCATGAACGCGTATGTTCGCACCATGGGCGACCCCAATCCGATATTCGATTCGATCCGGCGTACAGCGCGAAACGTGGATCCCAACCTTCCCATCACCGACATGCGCACCGTCGAGAAGCAAGTGGACCTCTCGCTGATGACGGAGCGCATGGTGGCGACTCTGTCCGCGGCATTCGCGTTGCTGGCCACACTGCTGGCTGGGATTGGGTTGTATGGCGTCATGGCTTATATGGTGACCTGGCGCACGCGTGAAATCGGCATTCGAATCGCGCTGGGCGCTTTCACTCAGGACGTGATCTGGTTGGTGATGCGGGAAGTCCTGATTCTTTTCGCTGTCGGCATGGCGATTGGGCTGCCCACTGCGTGGGCACTCTCGCGACTCGTCGAGACGCAATTGTACGGGCTGACCCCCAACGATCCGGCGACGATTCTTGGGGCGGCGGTTGGCATCGCGATTGTGGCCCTGGTAGCGGGATATCTGCCTGCAAGGCGCGCCACCCGCGTTGATCCGATGCGAGCGCTGCACTGGGAATAAGGAAAACTGTCGCCAGCCGGTTTGCGGTGCGTCAGGAGCCGTTGCTTCCGGGGCGAGAACCAAACCCGGCGCCGGGTCGCCCCTCGTGCAAAAGGACTGGCCTGTTTCTTTTAATTTCAATGCGTTAGCACTCGCTCAACCCCCAAACTGGAGACGATCGTAGCCGGGTCTGCGGGGTTCGGTAGTGCCCACCGCGTCAGCTCGTCCGCTTTAGGCTGACTTTAGCCGACATCTTCTCGCCGCCATTACCCGTGCCTTCGCACTTGCCCTGAATCGATTCGCCGTCGAACGTGAGATCAAACATCAGCACCCCGCCGTCTTCGGTTTGAACTTCGAACGTGAGCTTCTGGCCATCCAGCTTTCCGTTCCGAAGCGCCCATTGCTTCTCGGCGTTGGGACCCGCCGTGCCGGCGACTTTTCCGCCCTGCTCACTCAAATCCATGTACGCCGTATCGGCTTTCTTGTCGCCATCGGAGTTGGTGATGTCAAAGCTGCCTGACCATTTCCCGGTAAGTGGTGTCGCACCATGCGCAAGCGCGCAAAGCGTTAAGAGCACGATAAGCTTCTTCATGAGTCCCTCCATCGAACCTGATCCCGTCGCTTTCGCAAACGCAGGCCGAGCCCGAAATGTTCCTGAATAGATGAGCGGCTTTCGCCATTCACAAATCTTCCGGGTTTGCGATTCTGGACCCGCCCCTACGTCGGCTTTGGAGTCGTCAGAAGATTCGATCCTGGCGGCGCAGGGATCCGAAGGAGCTGACGTTGGCGATTTGATACGAGAAGGTCCACTGGTTCTCATTACGGGCGCCGAGGGCGAAGCGGCGGAACTGCGCGCTGAAGCCGCAGCAATCGGTGTTGTAAGAGACTTGCGTGACATTGTACAGGAGGACGTCGCGCTCATAGTCGTAGGTGAGTGAAAACGCCGCATTCCAACCGCGACGGTTATTGTTACCGTAGCCGACGGTGTTGGTGATCTGGTTGGCGGTGGGAATCTGGCTGGGATAGCCATTCAGCAGGTTGTGGCTGAGATTCACGAAGAAGTTATGGTAATGGGCGTTCAGGTTGATGATGCTGGCGTCGAAACGGCCCAGCATGGGATCGTAATCGGCGCGCCACTCGCCGCTGAAGTTAGGTGCGAAATACGCCTTGATATCGGAAACCACGGGCGAATAGCTGCGAGGCGTGGCGGCAAACGCGAATGCGGTGAGTTCCTCAGTGGCCGTGAAGACGTTTCTCTCACCGGGTATCAGGGCGCCGCCGAAAGTGGTATCGAAGTAGCGGCGCTGGGCCACGGACCAACTTAGCCGCTCGTTCACCTTGCCTTTCTTGTCCTTCACGTAGAAGCGATTGATGACGCCGATTTCGACCTGGTTGGTGTCGGAGAACAGATCATTGAGGTCGATGGTGATGATGCGGTCGAAATTGTCGATGCCGGTGACGTACTGGAAGGTGGCATAGGGCTCGATGACATGCTTCATTTGCACGCCCAGCCAGTCCGGGACCGAGTAGATTCGTTCCAGCGTGGGCGTCCGGAAGTCGAGATCCACCTCGAGCGCCTTGCGATTGACGCTTTCGGGCTCAACCACGTTTGTCGCGGAAGTGGAAGTCGAGGTTGAGGTTTCCGTTCCTGTGGTGGGCGTCGCACCGGAGGGAGGGACATAGGACTCGCCGTAATGGGTTGCGCGAAGGGAGAAGCTGGGCGAAAGGCGGAAACCGGCGAAGCTGAAGGCTGTGCTGATGTGGGGATAAATGTCCTCGCGATCGAAGACGCCGCTCTGGAAGGTTGGCTCCTGACGGCGAGCGAGCGTAAAGCTGGAATCGAAGGAGACCCATACCGGCAGCGGGCCGTTCAGAATGGTCTGATCACGGCTGTCGAATGCGACCTCCGGGAGTTTCCCAATTGCCACGAAGTCATTGGGCTCAGTGCTTTCAAACAACTGGTTTCGCCTGAAGACAATGCTGAGGACGTAGTCGGTCCAATGGCGCTGGGCGTAACCCACCGAGTTGACCTGCGAATTAATGGCCTCATTGTAGGTTTGGCTGAAGGTCTGGCGGAACAGGAAGCTGCTGAGATAGTTGATGTCCATGCGGCCCGTGAAGCCCAAGGGCAGCTCCGCTTTGCCAGTGATCTCAAAGGTGTAGCCAGGTGAATTGAAGACGCTGGTGGGAGACGGCGTACCGATGGCGTTGACGCTATACCAGCGTGAAGTTAAAGTCGCTTTTCGCGGTAGGCTTGCCGCGGAAATCCGCGAGTTGTCCCAGACCGCCGTTGCCGAAGTACTCGCCCTGATAGGTGGCATCGTAATTTCGTGCAATGGCCCAGTAGTAGCCCAGCCCCACGGTGAAGCCCTTGGTGGAGCTGTTGCCGATCTGCGGGGTCAGAAAGCCGCTCTTGCGCGGATTGCGCCCCAGAGGACGGGTGTAGACCGGCGCGTATAAGAACCGGGATGTGATGAATCCGGTAGACGGCATGACGGGCGATGGCGCGGTTGTCGGGGATGATGTCGAACAGGGGCGCGTTGAGCGTCCACCATGGCTTGGGCAGCTTACAGTCCGTCATAAAGCCGTTATGGACGATGTATTTGTCCTTGATGCGCTCCGCCCACTCGCCCTGGAAGTAGAACGGGTTGGTGGTGGTGAGCAGAAACAGGCGTGCGCCGACCTTGGGCGGGGATGTGCCGCTAACGACGTAGAAGGTGCCTTCGTCGGATTGGAGGTTGTACTTGCCGTGGTCGGCGTCCAGCTTGTCGCCATTCACGAAGTTTTCAAAGTGAACGTGGCCCCGGGCTTCTGCCCAGTGGGTGTCGCGGTTGTAGTCGATTTCGTCCGCTTTGACGAGGGTTTCGGTGGTTTCGATTTTGCAATCGCCGCGGAGGTAGATCATGTCCCCGTCCTGTTTCTGGGAGACGGCCTCGATGCTGATTTCGTCCGAGGCGGGCGCGCCGACGCGCAGCGGGCGAATGGGGGCGGTTTGGCTCAAAGCACAAGTCGCCAGGATTGAGACAGCCAGAAAACCCGCTAAAAACAATACATTGCAAGAATGTTCGTGACAAAACACAGTTTTTCTGTTAGATAAGAAAACTGGGAGGATGTCTAACGCGGCAGGCGGCTTCAACCGATGACCGTAGCATGGTAGACCGTTCAGTGGCAAGTCCTTCCGCTTCCCGCCACAACGTTTACAATCCATGAATGTATAGATAACGTCCAAATGACTTGTCAATTTTGTCAGACCTGGAATACAGACGAAGAGCACCGCTGCCGACGTTGCGGGCGGCGCTTGAATTCCGCGTCTACCCGTATTTCTCCTGACACGTATCCGATCGCGGCGACCGCGAGGGCGCAAATATTCGATACCGCCACGGCGCCGGCGCTGAACATGGCATTGCCAGAGGAGACGCGGCCTGAGCCGAAGCCCGAACGGCGGGCGGAGCGGGTTCAGCCGGGGCAGCCTCTCCTGTTTGATGCGCCGATGGAATCGCGGGTCATTTCCGTCGATTCCATGAGGTCGCCCATCGAGCGCGAGGCCATACGCGCTCGTGCCGCTGAGGCATCCCGTCCCGCCCCTCCGAAAGTGGAACGGATGGAAGTGTCGCCTCGCGAAAGCCGTCGTGCCACCGCGCCAAGGAATCCGAAGCCACGCGTCAGCAAAGAGAACCAGCAGAGATTTGAATTCACGCACCAGCAGGAGGCCCGGACCGCTCCTCACCCGACGATCGTGTGCGCAGCGCCGGTGGCGCCAGTCGGGATGCGGATACACGCCAGTGCTATCGATGGCCTGATCATGGTAGCCGGCTGGGCGGCCGCGCTGACGCCAGTCCTTTATTTCGGCGGCCCGCTCGCGTTTGATAAGACTACGGGCCTGTGGCTCGCCGTGCTGTTCGCGGTGGTGAGCCTCAGCTACCGGCTGATGTGGATTCTGTCGAGGCAGGATTCGATCGGCATGCAGCTGGCGCGTATACGGCTGGTTGATTTCGACGGCAACCGGCCCCGGCCCGCTGCCCGTTACAACCGGCTGATCGGCAGCCTCATCAGCGTGCTCCCCGCCGGGTTAGGCTTACTGTGGACGTTTGTGGACGAAGACGGCTTGATGTGGCAGGACCACATCTCGAGCACCTTTCCGTCGCTGGCCGATTAGCAGGGCGGGTGCTTAGAGAAAGCTCGAGTCGAAGGGCCGGGGGAAGATGTCGGCCAAGCGAAGGCTCTCCGACTTCCCGTTCAGGTTCACCAGGATGATCTCCAGATTGCCGCAGAACTCCCACAGAATCTGACGACACGCCCCACATGGAGGGGTGAGGTTTTCGGTATCAGCGGCGATGGCGATGCACGTGAAACCGGTCATGCCTTCGGAGATGGCCTTTAGAACCGCGACTCGTTCGGCGCAGATGGTGAGCCCATAGGTGGCGTTCTCCACGTTGCAACCGGTGAAGATGGCAGGCTCGCTGCCATCCGCGGCGGCCGTTTCCAGCGCAGCGCCAACCTTGAATCGCGAGTAGGGTGCGTGCGCCTTCTCCCTGGCAGCGATGGCGGATTGAATGAGGGAATCCCGGCTAGAACTCATCGGGAGCATCATCTCACGACGACAGGCGGGTCAGCGCCTGCTGCGCAATGGGATGCAGTCGAGCCCGAGCAAGCCTGCGAGAAGACTCAACGCGGCCGGCTCTGGGACGGCATTGACGGAATGGCGATGAACTCCTGCTGGCCGCCGTGAATCCCTGTGACGCCAGAATAGATGACGATGCCCGAGAGATTGACATGCAGGTAGTTTGTCGGGTCCATGGCCGATGCTTTCCAAAGTTGCGCTTCCCGGTTGTTACTGATGTTGAAGGCGGGGTCGGTGATGGACCAAGCGGCTTCCTGGATCGCGATTCGGTCCTTGGGTAGAAGGGCAGCAATGATCTGGAGGTAGAGATAGGTCTCTTCTTCGTAGGTATGCAACGTCACGGCGTTGACGTTTGGATTGCCGGCATTCTCCTGATAGACGTAGGAGTTGTTCATTCCCGCCGCGGTGACCGGAGTTTCGAATGCGCCCCAGGGGTTGCCGACGGTGCTGGCCTGCGTGAGTAAATGAGACACGGTCCGAAGGGGACGGTTGCGGTTCGCTGAAATTCCGTTGGCGAACGGGTGGTTTTCGGTTGAGGATGAGCACGGCAGAGGAAGCGGCGGCGGGCTCTGCTGAAGAGCAACCCGCCAAGGAATACTCTGCCGGAAACTCATCCTGATGAGTCGCGGGAGGACAGTCCTATCTGTTCTCCCGTTTCAGTCTAGCTCGGCGCATCGGGCTGTGGGACATCAGGATAGATTTCCTCATGCCTTGGAAAACTTAACGCCGCCGGCCGTGAGGCGTCGCTGCGACCGGCCGTCGCTGACCTGGCCTCGAACTCTTCCGGCGTCAGGTACTTCAGCGCCGAATGTAACCGCTGCTTGTTATAGAACTGTTCGATAAACTCTTCGATCTGTGTTTCTAACTCCTCCATCGTTTGATAACTCATGCAGTTAATTTGCTCGCTTTTCAGAGTGTTCATGAAGCTCTCGCTGTAAGCGTTCTCCCAAGGCCGGGCCGGCCGGCTCATGCTGATGACCATTCCGGCGGACTCCAGCGCCTTCACGTAGTCGTCGCTGGCATACTGCGATCCCCGGTCGGAATGATGCACCAAGCCCTGCTCTGCCGGCAAGCGCCTTCCGCAGAGCGGTCAGCGGCAATTCCGTGTGCAAGCTCCGGCCCAGTGACCAACCCACCACGCGCCGCGAATACACATCCAGCACCACGGCCAGATAAACGAACTCTTTCCCCAGCCGCAGATAAGTGATGTCGGCAACCCATAACTGGTTCACGGTACTTACTAGCACATACTATGCCAGATTCGGATACACTGTGTAAGTGTGCCGGGAATCACTGGTCGCCACAAACTTCCGCTTCCGGATTGCCAGTAAGTTGTCAGTCCGCATGATCCGGCGCGCGACATGCTCGCCCACCATCGCCCCGGCCCTTCGCAGCGTCGCCGTGACCCGCCGATAGCCATATAGGCGATGCCGCAATGCCGCCTCTTGCACGGCACTGCGAATCGCCATCTCCGCCGGGCCCGGCTCCCGCTGCTGCCAGTCCCGATAGAACCCAGCTCGACTCACCCGCGCTAAATCGCACATCCGCTCCACACTGGTTCTGCCTTGCGCAGTCACTACGGCTTCGATCGTTTGGTAGATCCGCCGTCGGAACGTACATCGCTCTTCGGGTCGGGCGCCCCGATGTTGCGCAAGGCTGCGGCGAAAAAATCCAGTTCCGCCGCTTGTTGGCCCACCAGCCGCTCCAGCGCGGCGATCTTTTTCCGCAGCCCTTCGTGCTCGCCGTCAGGCGCTGTTTCGGTTGGGTCAGACTCTGCCGCCACGGCCGCTACGGCCTGCGCCAGCGTTCCCCACCCCTGATCCCGCCACTGGTACAGAAACTTGCACCGGATCCCCAACTCTCGCGCCACCACCGTCGGGCTCTCGCCCGCTACCATCCGGTCCACCGCTTTACGCTTAAACTCCGGCTCGTACTTTCCCGATCGCCCTCTCGCCGACACTTTCTTCGCCACTCTCGACTCCATTCGCTGAAAGTGTTCCCTTTCGCCTGTGTCTCAATTTATCGCCCCAGTCCAGTGCTCTGGCGGTAGAAGTCCACGCACAGTCCCAGCATGGGTTCGCCATTGACGACCAGCGTGTAGGGGCCGACATAGAAGCCTTGGTCGGCTGCGAATTGGGGTTGGCGTAGATATTGCCCGGGCTGGCGATCTCGATCGAAATCGAGGCCGCCTTGAGAGTTCCGAGCGCTACGAGGAAGAATAGAAGCCGCCACATTTGCTTTACGAGGTTGTGTCCGGCGAGTTCAGGATTTCTCTGCCACGATGGTGGTTTCGCAGCTAACAGCTGCGGTGGATCGCGCTCCGACAATCCGTAAGTGGAGTGAATTTAAGGAGTTGAGGTGCAGCCTAGGTGGGCCGGCCTCTCGGTGATACAGGTATTTCTGTAGCGGAATTGTCGGAAGCAGCTCTGGGCCAGCTCATCGTGAGAGCAGCGTGCATCGGCGAGGCGTCGAATGCGAGCCGGGGATCACCCTACGACGAGCTAGGGGTATCATTTTATTCGGAATGACAATGATCGAGACCAAGCAACTCGGAAACAGCGACCTTCAAATCACTCGCATAGGGTTCGGGGCATGGGCCATCGGCGGCTCCGGATGGCAGTTTGCCTGGGGCGTACAAGACGACAGGGATTCGATTGCCGCGATCCGGGCGGCCGTCGACGCGGGGATGAATTGGATCGATACGGCGGCCATTTACGGGGTAGGGCACTCCGAGGAAGTAGTGGGCCGGGCGCTGGCAGAGCTGTCGCGCAAGCCGTACATCTTCACGAAGTGTGAGCGGCTGGCGCGAGCCGATGGCAGCATCTACGGATGTCTCAAAGCCGAGTCGATTCGGAAAGAGTGCGAAGCGAGTCTGAGACGCTTGAGGGTCGACGTGATCGACCTGTACCAGATGCACTGGCCTCAGCCCGATGAGGACATTGAAGAAGGCTGGACCGAGATGGCGCGGCTACAGGAGCAAGGCAAGGTCCGATGGATTGGTATTTCGAACTTCAATGCAGAACAAATGAAGCGCGTGCAGAAGATTGCGCCGATCACCTCCCTGCAGCCGCCGTACTCGTTGCTAGCGCGCGAGGTGGAGGATGGCATTCTTCCGTATGCCCGGGAGAACAAAATCGGTGTGATCGTCTACTCCCCGATGAAGAACGGACTGCTGAGCGGCGCGATGACACGGGAGCGGGCGCTGAACCTACCGTCGGACGATTGGCGGAGCCGAAATCCGCATTTCCAGGAGCCGTTACTGAGCCGTAATCTGGAGCTAGCGGAGTTGCTGCGGCAGATCGGGCAGCGCCATGGACGGACGGCGGGCGAAGTGGCCATCGCCTGGACGGTGAACAACCCGGCGGTGACGGGCGCAATTGTTGGTTTACGGAAAGCCGAGCAGATCAAAGGAGTGATTGGGGCGCTGGAGTTCCGGCTGACGAAGGAAGAATTGACGGAGATCGAAGCGGCGCTTCCGAGGGATGGGGCGACGGTGTAGGTGGCCGGATTGAGAGCGAAGGAGGTCTGCGACCGCGTCGGCCGGACGAATGGGTAACGTTTCAGCGTCCGCTCCCTTGCTCCGGGAGAGCTGCGGTCACGGCTCCGAAAGCTTCGTAGATGGTTTCGTGGCCAGTCTCAGTTTCAGACGTGGCGCAGCTTGCTGACGCGGCCCACTTCCACCCACTCCACCACGTAGATGTTTCCTTCGTGATCGAAGCACGCGCCGTGTGGGCAGACAAACTTGCCGGGCGTGAAGGCATCGCGGCTGAGCTTTCGCACGTCACCCCATTTATTGGCGGCAGAATCGTCGCCTAACTGTTCAATCACGTTGTTGTTCTTATTGAGCAGCGTGACGCGCGCGCCGAGGTCCGGCACAACGTTGTCGCCGTTCTTATAGAAGTTGAAATAGCAGGGAAGGTTGGTTCCGGCGATGAAGGCGATGGGCTGGCCGTCGAGCGTGAAAGTCTGGATGCGATGGTTACCACGATCGGCAATCATCAGTATGGGCGTGGTGCCGCGGGTGTCGACAATGATGCCATGCGGACAATCGAGCTGACCAACCGCCGTGCCCTTGCCGCCAAATGTCCGGATGAACTTCCCGTCCTTGGTGTATTGGTTTACATAGCTTGAGCCGTAGCCGTCGCCGACGTAGATGTCACCGTTCGGAGCGATGGTGAGATTGGTGGGGCTGTATTTGATTTTGGTACCGTCTGCGGCAGGCTTGTAAGCGGGCGATTCCTCGGGGTAGCCGAGTGTAAATAACTCCTCGCCATCGAGGGTGGCCTTCACAACCAATGCGCGCTTCGTATCGCAAAGATAGAGGTACTCGGTGCTGCCCTCGCGGTGGATGTAGAGGCCGTGTGCGCCGCCTTTGAAATCCTTGCCCCAACTCTTGATGAACTTCCCATTGGCGTCGAAGACCACCATGGAGTCGCTCGACTCGCTAGCGGCGTTGACCGTGTGATGAATGTAAATGCGGCCTTGGGAGTCCTCGACGACTCCGTGGGTGTTGCCGTACTTGATGTCGGCGGGCAGTTCGCCCCAATCGTGAGTAACTTCGTAGGTATGATCGCCGGTACCCAGGATGGGCTTCTGTGAGCCAGATTTGTTAGTCATAGCGAGTAGAAGCGGCGACCCGACGCCAACGGCTAGAAGAAATCCCCGGCGAGATTGCATAGCGTTCATCCTTAAGAGAGTTTAGCAGCAGTGTGGCCGGCACGGGGGGATCACACGTTAAGGTTTGTGCATAAATAAACGCTTCAGTTTGGCGCGGGCGATGTAGTGTGGTTCCAGTCACCATGGAATGCGTGGCGGGCGAGATTGAGAGAGTCGAATGTGGAGTCGGAGATTTTGACACCCTTAGGATATTTGTTCTCGTCCAGTTCGGCGCGCACCGTGAGTCCGGCGTTAGTTGTGGTTGCCGCGATCAACTGCACAATGGTCTTGAAACTCCGCAGGGGTTTCAACGTCCCCATCACGGTATGCCATCTGCCGCCCGGCACGAGCAAATGCCAACACCGTCCTATCGCGTGGACGGCGAAGCTGGCGGTATCGTGATCGGTACCAATACTGACATCATGCACATTGACGGCTTCCGGAGACCCTTTGGGACGCCATTCGCGCCCATTGTTTTTGAAATTTCCTACGAGTTCCTTCTTCTTCGTATCAACCGAGATAACCGGTTCGCCCGCCGCCACAAACGCCTTGGCCTGATCGCTGATGTACTGAAACTGTGCGTCCCGGTCCACGTGGCCGCTTCCTTCCCGTGTCTTCCTGTTTGCCTGGAGACTGTACCCAAGTTCGCGTAGACAGTCGGCAATCACGTGCGGACACGCTGAATGGTCCAGACCATCCAACTCCTGCGATAAGTGTCGCAGACTACTTTTCGATGTCCAACGGATCAATCCCATCGGATCCCCGCGTGTTGCCGGTTCCACCAACTGCTCCAGATCGGACACCAACGTGGAATCTTCGGCCAGCTTCGCCTTCCGGCCGGCGCCACGCTTGCGTATCCGCCCGGCCTCCAGTTGGCGCTTCTCCGCGATCTCTTTCATCCCGCGACAGATCGTGCTCCGAGCGATCCCGGTGATTCGAGATACCAAGCTCACCCCGCCGCGACCGTAGGATCGGGCTTCAGTGGCTGCAAACCGGCGTAGCGCTTGCTCATTTAAAACAGGTGATAGACCCTCATAACGCTGCTTAATACCCCGCTCCGCACTATCCGTGCCAGCCACAGCTCAACCATATCGCATTGCTTCACTATTGTGAAGCGTTTATTTATGCACGCTCCCTTAGTGACGTGGGGATCCCAATGGGCCGTCTGCGCCTTTCGACCGGCACCAAGCTACGGCCAAAAGTTTTTGACAAGCATCAAGTCGCTGCCGCTGTAGTCTATTTGTCCCGTAAAAGAGTTCTCGCCCGTCCGGTGAAAGTCCAATTCCTTCCGCGACCGGCTTCTCCATCTTGAGCAGCACGTCGCTCGACCCAGACGCAGTCTTGAAAAAATTGAGGGCCTGACTCGCAAACGGACCACCAGAGACGAAATTCACGCCTTCATTGACGATAGCGGAGGACGTGCTGAGGCGAGGCTACGCGCCAACCATGGTTGCGCAGCTGGTTTCGTCTGACCGCCCGTCGCAGGCTTCGGCAGCACCGCATTCCGCTGCTCCCCAAGGCGGGCTTTACCCCGAGGCTTCGAGATGAGAATTGCGATAGATTTTTGTGAAGCGAAGTGTATGATATGAGGATTTTATGAAAAGGTATTTTTGCGGGATTCTCTGGATGTGCTTTTGCTTGATGGTCTCTGTGGGAAGTGCGGCGTTCGCACAGCAACCGCCTCACCAGCAGCCGCCCGCCCTTGTTGCCGGAAATTGGATTCTCTACTGCCAGGATCCGAACGGATCAACTTCCACCAAGTACCTGGACCTTCGCCAGAACGGATCGCAGATCACCGGCCACTTCAAAGGGCCCAATCAATCCGTCGGGGTGGAAGGCACGATCGATGAACAACACCTCGTGGTTCGAACCAAGACCCGGGATGCGCTGACATTTCGCGGGAGGGTCGATGGACCGCGCGTTCAGGGCGTTGTCCAGGCGCCACTTACAATGGCAACTTTCACGATCGCGGTGCGACGGGATCGTTCGAGGGCCGGCGGTCGGATTGAGGTGGCGGCGTGCTTATTCCAGATAACTCAATCAGTCGACGCTCGGTGCTTCAAACCATCCTCTCGTCGGTGGGAGTGGCAGCGGGCGCGCTTGCAGTCCAAAAAGCCGAGGCAAAATGCGAAAAGGCGCCTGTCCCCTCTGAGCTATTGGTTGTCTTTGTATTCGTCGAGCCAGGCCATTTGAATTGCTTCTAGCTTGCCTTCGGTGGAGGCGGCGGGATCATCGTCGAAATCGGGCAATGCCGTGATCCATTTGTGCATATCCGTGAAGCGGATCGTTAAAGGATCAACCTCCGGGTGGGCCTCGTAGAGACTGATTGCGATGTCGTCAATGTGGTTCCAGGATAGTCCGGCCATAAGGTTCCTCTGTGGAAGCGGCTATTCGATCTTGGTGCCCTTCAATGCGCCACGAACAGCGGTATTCATCATGTTCTCAGCGAGCGTGTGGGTCACCTTGTTGAGGTACTCGATTTTCTCGTTGATCAGCAAATGATCCTCCGAGTTGTACACGTTCAAGAGGTCCCGTTCGGCGGCTTCGACGGCAGCCCTTTCTTCGTCGGTCAAGCCCAGCCAGGCATCATTCCGCTTGGCCTTTCCCGTGGCAGAGAGAATGTTGTCGGCTTCGACACGGGCTTCACGAACCTGGCGTTCGCGCATGTCTTGTTCGGCCTTCTCGATGGATTCGCGAATCATGGCTTCTACCTGGTCTTCGCTCAAGCCGTAGGACGGCTTCACCTCAACGCTGTGTTCTTTACCCGTCCGTGCGTCGCGGGCGGTCACGTTCAGAATGCCGTTGGCATCGATCAGGAAACGCACTTCGATGCGGGCAAAGCCGGCCGCCATCGGCTCAATATCTCGAAGATCGAAACGGGCCAGGCTGCGACAGTCTTTGACCAGTTCGCGCTCACCTTGCAGAACGTGAATGAGCACGTTCCGCTGGCCATCGACGGCGGTCGTAAACGTCTCCGTTGCGCTGGCGGGAATGGTGGAATTTCGATGAATCAGCTTTGAGACGACACCGCCCATGGTTTCGATACCGAGCGACAGGGGTGTGACGTCGAGGAGCAACTGATCGTCGACATCGCCTGCGAGGATGCCCGCCTGAACCGCGGCGCCGAGGGCGACCACTTCGTCGGGATTGAGGTCGGTGTGCGGTTTCGATTTGAAGAGAGTTTCGACGGCTGCGCGGACTAAGGGGATGCGGGTGGAGCCTCCCACCATGACGACTTCATCGATTTCTTCCGGCGTGAGCTTGGCATCGACGAGACAAGCACGGCACGGCGCCAACGTGCGCTCGACGATAGGAGCGATGAGACGCTCCAGAAGTTCTCGGTTGATGGCGCGGTGGTAGCTCTTGTTCCGGTAATTGAGGGCGATGGTGGTTTCGAGAACGAAGGAGAGTTCCTCTTTGGCGTGAATCACCGCGCGGCGAAGGCGTTGCACGCCCTCCGTATCTGTGGATAGGTCTTGCTTCCAGTCGGTGGCGATGTCTTCTAAAGCGATCCGCAGCAGGAGATTGTCGATATCGTCGCCGCCCAGGTGGGTATCGCCGTTGGTGGCGAGCACTTCGAAGATTCCGTCGTGCAGACGAAGAATGGAGATATCGAAGGTACCGCCGCCAAAATCGTAGACGGCGATAATGCCTTCTTTGCGCTTGTCGAGGCCATAGGCAAGTGACGCGGCAGTTGGTTCGTTGACGAGCCGCAGCACTTCGAGACCGGCCAAGCGGCCCGCATCTTTGGTGGCTTGGCGCTGAGCGTCGTTGAAATAAGCCGGCACGGTAATAACAGCCTGCGAGACCGGCGCACCGAGCGCGACTTCGGCGTTCTGTTTGAGCTGCTTCAAGACCGCGGCGGAGATTTCGGGCGGCGTCAGAGTCCGGTCGCCCAGCGTAAGTTGAATCACCGAAGTACTACTGGGGTCGATGCGGAACGGGAAGAGTTTGATCTCCTGCTGGACGTCGGCGACCCCTTTGCCCATTAAGCGCTTCACCGAATAGACGGTGCGATCGGAGGCGGTGAGCAGAAGTTCGCGGGCTTCTTCGCCGGCGACCAGTTGGCCAGACTCGGTCAAGGAGACTACGCTGGGAACGATCTTTCGGCCCTGGGCGTCTTCGATGATTTTGGGACCAGTCAGGTCCATGTAGGCGACCAGGCTGTTGGTGGTGCCCAGGTCGATCCCAACAATTTTCGAGCGGCGCGATTCGCCGAAGTCAATTTGAAATGTGGACATTGGATTCAGTAGGATTGTTGCGTCTCAACGAAGCATTGACAGGCATCAAAGCTTGTCCTCCACGACCTCCGCTGGGACCGGGGCGGGGCCGAGGGCGCGGTCTACGTCGCGGACCAGGTTTTCAATATAGCGCCGACGATTGAGAAGTCCGCGGACTTCGTTCAGTGCCTGTTTGGCGGTTTCGCTGCCCTCGGCCGAAGCATCGTAGCGATTGAAGAGCCTGAGCATCTCCTGGTCCAGGCTGCCCCGCATGGTTAGAAAGCTGGCGCGAGCTTGTTCGAGCTGAGGCCGGGCCGATTGGTCACCGGATTTGAGTTCCTCCAGCATCATGTTCAGTTCGAAGACCTCTTCGAGTAACTCCGGCGGCACGTCCTTGGAGCGCTGTTCCCCGATGGGAAATCCTTCCTGAGTGAGCAGATACTCAGCTCTCTTCACGGGATCCTTCAGCGTACGATAGCCGTCGTTCAGCAGCGATGTGGCTTCCAGTGATTGATTCTGTTCTTCAATCGGACGGCGGCTGAAGCGGTCCGGGTGCCACTGCCGGCTGAGCTGATAGAAGCGCTTCTGCAGGTCGTCCGGATTGATGACGAGCTTGCGGTCCAAGCCGAAGAATTCGAAATAATCGCGGATGCGTTCAGACATGGTCGGTTCCAGGCAAGCCGGGACGGAACATATTTCCAGTGTCGCCGAAGGGCGAAGTGTTTTCAGACTTCATGGAAGGCGGCGCTCGGTGAAAGCGTGCGCATGAGCGGTTCCGTCGACCCGCTCATGCGCACTTGATTCCGGATTCGTCAGGCAGAGAAGGAGGTTCCACAGCCACAACTCTTGTGGGCGTGTGGATTTTTAAAGACGAACCCGGACTGGATCAGGGAATCATGCCAGTCGAGCGTCATTCCGTCCAGAAACACCATGCTTTTGGGATCCACAAATACCTTCACATCTTCGAATTCGAAGACATGATCGTTCGGACGCGGCGCGGGCGCAAACTTAAACTGGTAGCTCAAGCCCGAGCAACCGCCGCCGAGAACACCCAGTCGCAGCCCACCAGAAACGTTCTCACGGGCAAACGCCTCGCGGATTTTTTGCACCGCCTTGGGCGTGACCGATATTTGCTTGTCCGCGGGCGTTGGGCCCGCGTGCGGCGGAGCATCCGCCACGGTACCAAGCTGTGTCAATTCAGCCATATCCTCATCCAGTCAGAAGCACTGAAGTACCTATGCCGTGACTGCTTCGGCGGCAGGAACGCCCTGCTTCTTCTTATAGTCGAAAATCGCGGCCTTGATGGCATCCTCAGCGAGCACCGAGCAGTGAATCTTCACTGGAGGAAGGCTGAGCTCGTTCACGATGTCGGTGTTCTTGATTTCAAGTGCCTGGTCGACGGTCTTGCCGCGCAGCCACTCAGTGGCGAGCGAAGAACTGGCAATGGCGCTGCCGCAGCCAAAGGTCTTGAACTTGGCGTCTTCGATGACACCGGTATCAGGGTTCACCTTTACCTGGAGTTTCATGACGTCGCCGCATTCGGGAGCGCCCACCATGCCGGTGCCAACGCTCGGATCGCTCTTGTCGAGGGAGCCCACATTACGCGGATTGTTGTAGTGATCGAGAACTTTATTCGAATATGCCATCTAAACTCTCCTTCTCTCTTCTGTTCTTAGAATTGCGATTGGTAATGACTTCTTTTTAGTGAGGGGACCAGACAACCTTGGTAAGATCCACGCCCTCTTTGGCCATCTCATAGAGTGGCGATAGCTCACGCAGTTTCCTGACCACTTCGATGACCTTGTTGGCGGTGTAATCGATTTCGTCTTCCGTCGTGAACCGGCCGAGGCCGAACCGGATCGAAGAGTGCGCGAGGTCATCGCCGGCGCCGAGGGCCTTCAGTACATAGCTAGGCTCCAGCGTCGCGGACGTACAGGCGGATCCACTGGATACCGCGATTTCATTGATGCCCATCAACAGGCTCTCGCCTTCGACGTAGGCAAAACTGATGTTCAGGTTGTGGGGGAGGCGGTGCTCCATGGAGCCATTGATATAAACCTCGTCGAGCTCACCCATCAACTTGTCCTTGAGCTTGTCACGCAGATGCCGCAACCGTTTCGATTCTTCGGCCATTTCTTTATTGCAAAGCTCGCAGGCCTCGCCGAGAGCGGCTATGGCCGGAACGTTCAACGTGCCGGAGCGCATGCCACGCTCGTGGCCGCCGCCATCCATCTGGGCAGTCACCTGAACTCGCGGATTACGGCGCCGGACGTACAGCGCGCCGCAGCCTTTGGGGCCGTAGAGCTTGTGGCCTGTTAGCGAAAGCAGATCGATGTTGTCCTGAATCACGTTGACCGGAATCTTGCCGACCGCCTGCACTGCATCCGTGTGGAAGAGAACACCCTTTTCGCGCGCGATCTTCCCGATCTCCTTGACCTGCTGCACGACGCCGATTTCGTTGTTGGCGTACATGATGGTGATCAGGATGGTCTTGTCGGTAATGGCATTACGCAATTGATCGAGGTCAATCAGCCCATCCGTCTGCACAGGCAGATACGTGACCCGCGCACCCTTCTTCTCAAGGTGCTTGCAGGTATCGAGGATCGCCTTGTGCTCAGTCACCGCCGTGATGATGTGATTGCCTTTTTCGGCATACATCTCGGCCACGCCCTTAATGGCCAGGTTGTTCGATTCCGTTGCGCCACTGGTGAAGACGATCTCTTTCGGCGTAGCGCCAATCAACTCAGCAATCTGTTTGCGCGATTTCTCAACCGCTTCCTCGGCCTCCCAGCCAAAGCTGTGGTTCCTGGACGCGGCATTGCCGAAGATGTCCATGTAGTAGGGCTTCATGGCATCGAACACGCGCGGATCCATCCGCGTGGTTGCATGATTGTCGAGATAAATAGGCAGTTTCATAGATTTTTCAACTCAGCGGTCGGAGAAGATCGACGCCCCCGACGCCTGCAGCGCCACTAGTGGGCTACTGGGCGGGGCCAACTCATCTTCGGAATCCCGCAACATATCTTGGATGGTCACGTTCTGTAGAAGACGCAGAATGCCTTCATGGATTCTCTGCAGCGGGCGCCTCACCGGGCACCGCTCACTGTGATCGCACTGCTTGTGTTCGGTAAAGCAGTCGGTGAGGATCATTGGGCCATCGATAACGCGAATCACCTCCAGGGCTGAAATAAGCCTGGGATCACGCGCCAGTCGATAGCCGCCGTTGGTTCCGTGTTCGGAAACCAGCAGACCTTCACGCGTCAGCTTCTGCAGGATTTTGGAAAGCAACGGGAGCGGAACTCCATAGTGGTCCGCGATCTCCTTGGCGCTGGCAGCGGTGTCGGTTGTAGTCCTGGAGTCGGCGGCAGCACTCACATACCGTCCGGCCAAATGCTTTAAGGCGATCAGGCTATAGTCAGCTTTTTTCGTGAGCCGTAACATGGAATGGCAAATAACTCCTGGGCCTAAACCGCCGATGGGGCTTGACTCGCCAAGTACGACCGATTTGATCCCAATTCATTTATAACACGGTTTGCCGCCCCAAAGTCAATCCCGGCCTGATCATTAGGAGCCTTAAATTCCAAGTCTGCGGAGGCACCCCGCGGCCTAAATGCTGGGAGGGCAAAACGGTCTACGCCTCGGCTTCGCCATTCGGCGCCATGAAAGGATATAGGTTCACGGAATCCCCTTGTCCACGTGGTAAACTCAACATTTTGTTGGGCAAACCCGAACCGAGTGCGACTCTTCCGCGTCTTCATACCTGCCAGCGTCCTGGCGCTCCTTCTGTCAGAGGTGGCGCTGATCACGGCCTGCTACGTGGCAGCCTCCGTTTGGACACTCAATGTCGATCCCGTCGTTTATCTATGGGATGAAGACAACTACTGGAAGATCCTGTTCGTTTCGGGCTGCATCATTGTAGGCTTTTACCTCCAAGATCTGTATTCCGAGTTCCGCATTCCCTCCCGTATCCTGCTGGTGCAACAGGTGTGCCTGTCGGTGGGATCCGCGCTGCTACTGATGGCGCTTCTAGGCTACGTTCAGATCGAATGGATTCTGCCTCGCTGGTTGATGGTGATCGGAAGCGCGCTTGTAATCGTGCTGGTACCAAGCTGGCGCCTTATCTATTGGAAGTTTGTGATCCGGGCGCTTCAAACCGAGCGGGTACTCCTGCTTGGCAATTCGAGCATTCTGGCTGAGACGACGGAGCACGTCATGTCGCGTCCTCAATTGGGTTACAACATTCTTGGTTACTTGTGCGAGCTGGAGCCGGTCGAGTTTCCCACGCCCTGCCTGGGGCAGATCTCAGAGTTGAAGGAAGTTGTTGCAAAGTTGAAGCCCACCCGTATTGTGGTGGGAATGGCGGAACGGAGGGGCAGGCTGCCGGTGCAGGAATTGCTGGAGATCCGATTCTCGGGCATCGTGATCGAAGACGCGGCCGACGCCTATGAAATGGCCACGCGGCGCGTGTGCAGCCGGAAGATTCAGCCTTCCCAATTGATATTCACCTCAGAACTCGGGCCCCGGCGGCAAGCACTGGCGTTGCAGAACATCTATTCGTTTTTTCTCGGCCTGATCGGGTTGGTTGTGACCCTTCCGTTAATGCTGGTGGTCGCGATCTTGATCAAGCTGACCTCGCGCGGAGCGGTGCTGTACCGGCAGAAGCGAGTTGGAATGAATGGCAAGATCTTCACGGTCTTCAAATTCCGCTCGATGTACAGTGACGCCGAGGCACGGACCGGGGCAGTGTGGGCCAAGAAAGACGACCCGCGCATCACGCCACTCGGAAAATGGCTGCGCCTATTGCGGCTTGACGAGCTGCCACAGTTCTGGAACGTGGTGACGGGAGACATGGCGCTGGTCGGTCCGAGACCGGAGCGGCCCGAGTTTGTAGAGACGCTATCCCACCAGATCCCGTACTACCGGCAGCGTTTGGCGGTGAAGCCGGGAATTACTGGTTGGGCACAGATCAACCACAAGTATGGCGACACCGAACTGGACGCCATGATCAAGCTGGAGTACGATCTCTACTACATCAAGCACGTTGCGCCGGCGCTGGACGCGTACATCATCTTTCACACCATTAAGGTGATGCTGTTAAGCCGCGGCGCGCAGTAGCGGGATGGTCCCGACAATCCGGCGTATGTGCCGCGGGATCGGTCTTTTGCGCGCAAACCGCGACACGTTAAGGAACCCGGGATCACCGGTCGTGGGCGACCGGCGCGGACGAGGGCGTCCAGCCCAACGTTTACCTAACCTTGGATGCGCTTCTCATGCGCGGCCCAGTAGGGCTCGCGTATTTCCATTTTCTTGATCTTGCCAGTGCCGGTTTTTGGTAACGGACCGAGGACGAAGTCGACCCGGCGCGGCAACTTGAAACGGCTGAGACGCTCCCCGAGCCAGGAAAGCAGTTGTTCCTTGGTCAGGTTCTCGTCGGTTTTCAGGACAACGACCGCGACGGGTACTTCTCCCCACAGCGGATCGGGGGCTGCGACCACCGCACATTCAAGTACGGCGGGATGAGCGTAGATGTGCTTCTCTATCTCAAGCGACGAGATATTCTCACCGCCGCTGATGATGATCTCTTTGCGACGGTCGACAATCAGGACAAACTCCTCCTCGTCCCAGATCGCCATATCGCCGGTTCGGAGCCAGAGAGGAAGCCCCGAAACGCCTCCCGGTTCGCCGTGTGGGCCGACCAGGACGGCGTTCGTGCCGGCGGGATCTTTGTAGTAGCCGGTCATCAGCCAGTCGCACGAAGCGACGATTTCACCAATCGACTTTGAATCGCGGGGCACATCCTGCATCCTGTAATCGACCACGCGCAAATTCACGCCTGGAATGGACCATCCGGTCATTGCGCGGCGCTGCCATCGTTCCTCATCGCTCGCAGGCAGCAAGGTGCCTTTTTCGCGCGCCATCGTCAGGATCGGGCAGGACTCAGTAAGGCCGTAACCGGCGAACACGTCGCAATGGAACAGTTTCTCCATGCGTTCAATCAGGGCCGGAGAGGTCGCCGCGCCTCCGAGCATAATCTGGCGCATGGACGAGAGATCGCACGCCTCCACGCCGGGTGCGTTCAACATCGCGTTGGCCATGGTCGGGACAAGACCCATGTCCGTTGCGCGCACCCGCTCAATCAGCTGGCACACGGCGAGCGCGTCGAAGCGACGGACCATCACCTGCTTGACGCCGAGCATGGTGCTGGCTTGCGGATGGCCCCATCCATTGGCGTGAAACAGCGGAATGGTGTGAAGATCGACCATATCGCGGACATTGATGTACAAGCTCGCTACCGCAAAAGCGTGCTGGTAGAGAGCGCGGTGGGAAAGCATCACGCCTTTGGGGCTGCCCGTGCTGCCGCTGGTGTAGAACAGCTCCGCGGTCTCCTCATCGCGGCCGCGAAAGATGTCGAGGACGGCCGGTTCGTGGGCTGCCAGAAGCGGTTCGTACTGCAGTTCGTCTTCCGGACGGTCCCCGGGGATCTCGTCCAGCGCGATGAAGATACGGACGGAGGGGCAGTGCTCGCGAAACTGAGGGATCATCGATGCGAAGTCGGCCTCAAACAGCAGCACCGGGGGGGCGGCGTGATTCAGAATGTTGATCAGTTCAGGCACCGCCAGGCGCACGTTCAGCGGCATGACAATGGCGCCCGCCTGGATCACTCCAAAGTAGCCTTCCAGCAGCTGGTGGGTGTTGAAGCTGAGGTAGGCAACGCGGTCGAGGTCCCGGACGCCCAGCGAGGCAAGAGCGGTGGCGAGCCGGCCGCAGCGGCTTCCAAACTCAGCGTAGGTGAACTCTTTCTCACCGCAGATGATTCCGGTCTTGGAGCCATAAACGTTCATGGCGCGTTCTAGAAAACGGAGCGGAGTAAGTGGGAGGGCCATCGTGCGGGATTCTATCGCATGTGGGGGATCTGCGAGTAATCGAACACGCCGTCCTGCGGCTCCAGCGTCCCCCAGGTGGACTCTGTGATGCGGGCTACGCTGATGCCGGCCGATTTCATCAACTCCACATCGGCATCCAATCGATCGTACGGCGGATACTCTTCGTAGTAGGCGGTGCCGTACAAGATCGGCGCAGATCGGCAGGCGAGGATGCGAGGTCCATCGACCGGCGCGAAGTTGGAGTCGCGCACTGCTCCTTCAAGACCGACATTGGCCGAATACTCGCAGTCACTCAACTCACCCTGCCGAAGAATCCATTTCGCAATGAGGTTGTGCAGTAGCCTCTCACGACATTTGACCGTATGCGGTCATCTGACCACTAATGACGACATATCTCGCTCGCGGGCGGGGTCGTTCATGCAGCTTCGATGGTCTTTGAATTCAACTCGTTGCCTTCACCCGGGACGTCAGCCAACGATTGGTGCAGCAACTGCACTCTCCTGTGTATGAGAAAAATATCTGGTTTCTTGAGCGCGGCTCTTCTGGCCGCCGCCCTGGTCACTCCGCTCGCACTGGTTCCCTCTGCGCTGCTAGCCCAAGAACAGGGTGCCGTCATCATCTACCACGACAAGGCACATCACGACGATCATCAATGGAGTGGTCGTGAAGGTCAGGCGTACGTAATGTACGGGAACCAGTACCACTACAAATATCGGGACTTTAGCACGCTCAACTCGCACGAACAACAGTCTTACTGGAACTGGCGCCACCACCATTCAGACGCAGTGCTCAAGATCGAAGTCCATTAAGTTCGATTGCCGGAGTGCCTCAATCGGTCGTTCTTATTCGCTTCCGCGATGAGCTCGGCCGACCTCGTGTCGCTAACACCAAAAAAGAGAACCCATATGAAACCGAGTACAGAAGATCAGATTAAAGGCGCCGCTCACGAACTAAAGGGCGGAGTCAAAGAGAAGGCAGGCGAAATCCTCATAAACCCGACTTAGAGGCTGACGGCCAGGACGAAAAGCTTCTCGGCACGATTCGAAAGAAAGTCGGGCAAGTGGAGAAGGTGCTTGAGAAAGTAGACTGGCGAAGCGCTCGCTCAGCGGGCACCCAACCTCCGGCCGACAACGATGAACCTGCGGCGGTATAGGGCGATGCCGTTTCCAAGGAGGATGTTTAGCTCACCATGACTCGAATACTTGGACTCGTATTGATTGCACTTGGACTGATTGGTCTCGTGTGGGGTGGCATTAACTACACGACACGGGAAAAAGTCGTGGACATTGGGCCGCTGCACGTTTCCGACGACAAGACGCATACGATCCCGTTGCCTCCGATTGCAGGGGCGGTGGCGCTCATCGGAGGCATTGTGCTGCTGGTGGCGGGCAAGAAGTAGCCAAAGGCAAGCGCGGGCCAAACGGGTTGAAAAGAGAGAGAGAGAGAGGAAAAACACAAATGTTGTTGATAATTATCATTCTCATATTGGTTTTTGGGCTCGGCGGTGGATACTACGGCTACGGCCGATGGGGTAGCGGCGGCGGCGCCGGTATCGGGCTTGGCACAATTCTGCTGATCCTGCTCATCGCATACTTGCTGGGAGCGTTCCACTAAAAACTCCTTGAAACACAGCTCCGGCATATCCAAACAAGGGCCATTACACCGATCTCGAACGATGCGGATTTCCAACTGAAGCCTGCATCGAAATCAAACTCAAACCAGAAGGACAAATCTTATGAAAAGCACCTTGGACGATTCCAGAATTGACGAGCGGACAGACACGAGGCCTGACTATGAGGCGTTTGCTCGAGACGAGATAAAGGATGCAGTGGAGCGGCTGGAGAAGAGCTTCGATGCCTCACGAGCAGCGATATCCGAAACATTGGAAGAAGGCCGAATCTCGGCGGAGCGGTTGCTGAGGCGCGGCCGCGATACCGCGGAAAGGTACGTGGACGATGCGACCTACCAGGTGAAGCGTAATCCAGGGACGGCTGTTGCTTTAGCATTCGGCGCCGGCGCGATAGCGGGAGCCCTTTTCGGTTTGGTAGCCCCCCAAGTCGCCAAAAAGCGTAAGGCTTAATCCCGAACGCAACCCCTCGAAAAGCAGGCGATGGCCATATAAGGTCAGCTGACCATATATGGTCGTTTCCGGAAATACGAACTTACTCAGTCGTATCAGTCGTATCAAAGGACAAAACATGAAGACTCTGAAACCTTACCTCATGCTGCTGACGCTGGTTGGCGTTGGCGTGCTGGCAGGATGTTCAGCCAACTCCAAGTCACCCGATATCACCGGGAGCCTCCGGAAATCGCTTGATCAAGCTGGCCTTAAGGATGTCACTGTTAGCCAGGATCGCGAGAAGGGGGTGGTGACGCTCGGCGGACACGTCGCGATGGACAACGACAAGGCCCAGGCTGAGTCTCTCGCGAAGTCGGCGGCGGATAACGAAGTCGTAGCCAACCAGATTGCGGTGATTCCGGTGGGCGGCGAAAAAGATGCCAAAGCAATAGACACGGACTTGGACAAGGGTATCGAGGGAAACCTGGATGCCGCCCTCATCCAGGCAAAACTCGTCGCTAGCGTAAAGTACAGTGTCAAAAATCGAGTGGTAACGCTGACCGGCGATGTGGATTCGGAGACCAAGCGCGCACAGAGCCAGCAAATCGCCTCGTCCGTACCAAACGTGGATCAGGTAGTGAACGAGTTGCAAGTGAAGGGACAGAAAGCCACTTCTTCGAATTAAGGGCCGGCGGTTTGGTCCCTTTCGTGCCCAGGTTTATCACGCACTTGAGGGAACACGTACCCCGTCGCTCGAAAAGCATCGTGTGTCGTGTTCACCAGGACCCAACTAAAGACTGCGCCGGGGTCACCAGCAACTTATGACCAAGATCGAACTGAAAGAATTCCGAAAGAGCTTGAAGAACAAACAAGCCGAATTAGAGCAGAACACAAACCGCAGCCGGGAGGCGCTCGCCATTGAGACAAGCGCTGATGAGCTAGACCGAATTCAGCATGGTCAGGAGCGCGATTTGGCAATCGGCGCCATCGATCGCAACGCCAAGCGGCAGCGAGAAGTACGCACCGCGCTCAACCGTATCGACTCGGGCAAGTTTGGGATCTGTCTCGACTGCGAAGAAGCCATTACGATGAAGCGGCTCGCAGCGGTTCCGTGGACGACCTCGTGCATTGTATGCCAGGAAGCGGCGGAAAAGAAAGCCGACCAGACCGAAAGTGTGGCTGAGGAACTGCTGGTCAGCGCGGATTGAAGAGATCTGTCCGGGGACTCCGCACGAATTAACGTGAGGACTTAATTGAGGGAAGGACCGGCGCAATTTGCTGCAGCGTCGATTCTGGCCTGAGTCGGTTCCTGTTGGCGTTGGTTAATTTCCTGATGCCTGCGATCGTAACTCTTCCGCGGCCTGAAACCAGTCTTCTTGCGCTGATCCTGTCGGACAGCCTTTGGCTTCCCAAAGTTCATAAGCCCGGGTAGCGATCTCCTGATCGCCGAGAGCGGCAACGCTGTGTCCGGTCTTAGCCGCCTGGGTATGCCTATGGGCTTCTTCGGACTGTGCGAGGGCTTGCCCTGAATGCTCGTGTCCCGTCAGGTGATCCTGCTTCCCGTGCTGTTCGCCGGCGCGATGAGCGTGTGCGGCAATGTCGTGTAATTCGGCCGCTCGCTGGTGGTTCTCGTAGTGCGATCCATTGTTATGTCGCGTAGACATACTTAGAGTGCCTCTATCTGAGCGGATTTGTTGTGGGCTGCCTTTGCGAGTTTGTAAGCGTGATCTGAGTACTCCAGTGCTCGCTCGGCATGCCACCTTCCGCCGGCGTCATCTCCCTTTTCGTTATGTTCTGCGGCAGTACGATGAGCCTGTGCGGCCAGTTCGTGCTGCTCTGCTGCTTTCCTATGTTCATCGTGCATGATGTCTTCTCCTTCAGCAGTGTCGGCGCGCTCTCTTACATGCATCCGGCAGACCAACCGGTTCCATTGCCCTCGGAGAGGGCGCTTCCGGCCGAGTGCGAGAGCCGCTCGGAACTTTGACTTTCTTGCAGTAACGGGCAGGTAGGCAGCGGAAAGGGCCCTTGGCCCGCGATTGCGAAGAGGTCTTGGCTCGCCCTGGTGAGCAGATCCTGCGGCGTCCTTAAGGTACTGTCTGGGCGCACCGCTGCACACCCAATTATCTCCTGCCTCGCGTGAGAAGCCTCGGACCTCCAATCGATGCCGAAGCGCCTCCGTCGTACTCAACCACTGCCCACACTTGGTCGATTGACGACATGCGGTCAATGTTCCTGGTGTCAAGGAGGCCGGGACGCCCTGTGCTTTTGCGGAGTCTCGCCGATCGTCCAAGCCAAGTGCTGCCAGGAATTCCTCCCCGGGGAAGATTCCTCCAACACTAATCTAGCGCCTGTTTACGATGTCACGCGATTTCGACCTCGGCGCGGGAAGCCTGTGCCCAATGCCGTTTTGTCTGCAACGATATGCATCTGAAAGTCTGGCCTGCGCAGTGGCCCCCCGCTTGCCCAACCCAGCCCAGGAGATATCAGTGCAAAAGCTTATTATTACGGTGTTGGTGGGTATCGGGGTCGGAATGGGTTCCGCCCAGGCGGCGGAGGTCATTGTAGCGGTCGCACCGTCAGCCGCCATTATTGAAACCCGGCCCGTGGCCCCGCATGGCCACTATGTCTGGGTGGGAGGTTACCAAAGCTGGAACGGCCGGGCATATGCCTGGGTTCCCGGTCGATGGGATATGCCGCCACATGGGCATTCGGTTTGGGTGGGTCACCACTGGGCTCATCGGCACGGCGGCTATGTGCTTGTCGAAGGCCACTGGCGGTAAGTCAACCGGAAATCAGATTTCTACGATGCCGCTATAGGATTCCCGTAGCTCTCTCAGCCAAGCCCATCGTATGACCACCTGCGGTCAGTTGACCATATATGTTATATCGTTAAGCGGTCGAGATACTCCCCGCTGAAGAAGGCCTGCCTTTTATCCCGAAACCGCGAATGGGGGGGCGCCCTATCAAAGCGAACGCCAAGTTATCCTCCTGAATTCGCGTGTCTTCCGCTTTGGTCGTGAATGTGCAAGCACAGTAAGGGGAAGCAGTTATCAATACTTCTGGGCCTGACGGTTTTGAAGGACGTCCCGGCTACACGGGAAAAGATCCATTCGGTACAACCCCGCCAAACGGCGGCTTCGGAGACGAAAGTTGGGAACTTCGTGGCTACAAATGGATCGAAGACGAGACTTGGGATCGTCGGTCTGCGGATTCTGCAGTGCTGGGCCTGCATCGTCCCCATAATTGCTCTGGCTCCTCCTTTGCAGGCGTCACCGGTGCCAAGCCCTCAGGATCCGGCCGACAACTCCATTTCAACCGGAGCTGTGCGCGTCAACGATCTTCTATGCCTGACTTGTACGGCCCGGCCCAACGGTCGCATCTTTAAGTTGATTCAAAGTCATCGTGCCGCGGCGACCCCAGCCCAGGCAGAATACATGCCGCTCACGGTGCAACAGAAATTCGCGATTGCTTTCAGGGAATCCACTGACCCAGGCACGTTTCTCCTAGCCGCTGCGATTGGAGGACTGGGCCAAGCCAAGGGCTCCAACCCGTCCTTTGGACAGGAATTCACAGGGTATACCCACTACGTAGGCACAAAGTATGCGGATTACGTGATTAGTGATTTCATGCGGGAGGGGATCTTTCCTTCGCTACTCCATCAGGATCCACGCTACTTCAGGCGAGGCACGGGTAGCGGGTGGTCCCGGGTGGCGTACGCTGCGAGGCAAGTCTTCTGGACCCGCTCAGATTCCGGCCGCATGGGCTTCAATTATTCCCAAATCGCAGGCGGCGCTGCGGCTGTCGCCATTTCGGCTGCCTACTATCCGGAAAATCGCGACGCTAGAGCTGCCGCCAACGCGTTTGAAGCGCAAATCGGCGCACACATTGCTTCCAACGTAGTGAAGGAGTTCTGGCCGGACTTGCAGCGGGTCTTTCTTCGAAAGCACCCGGACAATCGCCCGTAAAGCAAGGTCAGACTGGGTTGGTTAGTGTTGGCCGTCAGATTGCACTAATAAGTGAGCGCTCAGCGAATGGGCCAAGGAGAACACTATGCTTTGGACGATCGTCGCCATTCTGTTGATTCTGTGGCTGCTCGGTTTCAGTCTTAGTCTGGGCGGGAGCCTCATCCACTTGCTGCTGGTGGTGGCCCTCGTGGTTGTCGTCATAAACCTGGTCAGCGGCCGCCGGGCCGTTTAACAACCGAAGGCCGCTTGGCGCCAGAGCCTGCCATCACGTACCGATGACCGGAAGTCAACGATCGAAAGGCAAGCCGAAGCGCAGCCGCCCCAACCAGTTTCAAAGGTTCTTCGGCCGCCTCGGGCCTGGTCTCATCACGGGTGCTGCCGACGACGACCCCTCCGGAATCTCGACCTACTCGGTCACCGGTGCATCCTTCGGTTATGCGCCGCTATGGACAGCCCTGTTCTCATTTCCGCTGATGGTTGCGGTGCAGATGATGTGCGCGCGGCTCGGGATGGTAACGGGCGAAGGCCTTGCCGGCGTGATCCGCCGCCGGTATCCACGGTGGGTGTTGTGGACAGCATGCGCTCTGCTCGTCACCGCCAATACAGTTAACATCGGGGCCGATCTCGGGGGCATGGCAAAGGTTTCTGAGATGGTGACCGGCATCAGAAGCATCTACTGGACGCCGATCTATGCCCTGCTGATTGGTTCCTTCCTGATCTGGTGGTCCTATAACGCCATCGCGCGGATCTTCAAGTGGATGACGCTTGTTCTGTTTTCCTACGTCCTCACAGCATTCTTCGCCAAGCCTGATTGGGCGGCCGTAATACACTCGACCTTCATCCCGCATATCGAATGGTCGGGGATGTATTGGGCAACGCTGGTTGGAATATTCGGAACCACCATTTCTCCGTACTTGTTCTTCTGGCAAGCGTCTCAGGAGGTTGAGGAAGAACGCGAACAGGGAGAGTTGACGATCGAGGCGCGGAGAGGCGCCACCGACTCGGAGCTACGGAAGTCCAGAGACGACACGGTTACCGGGATGTTCTTCTCGAACATCATCATGTACTTCATCATCCTGACCACGGCGGCGACGCTCCATTCCCACGGCAAGACAACAATTTCAACCGCGCAGGATGCGGCTGAGGCGTTGAAGCCCCTCGCGGGAAACGGTGCCTATTGGCTGTTCAGCCTGGGCCTGATTGGAGCGGGAATGCTAGGCGTGCCTGTTCTGGCCGGATCCAGCGCCTACGCCATCGCAGAGGGCGCGGCCTGGCGTGGGTCACTGGCCGACCGCGTCGGTCCTTCTCGCGGCTTCTACGGAGTCATCGCGGTCGGTTTAGCGTTGGGGCTTGCGTTGGATTACGCCGGCTTCAACGCGGTGTCGATGCTGTTTTGGTCGGCAGTCCTAAACGGCGTCCTCGCGCCGCCGCTGATTGTCATCGTGCTTCTTCTCACCAGCAATCCCAAGGTCATGGGATCGCGGTCGAACCCTCGATGGCTGGCGGTGCTTGGGTGGATCACGGTGGCGGTAATGACTGCAGCGAGCTGTGCGATGTTTGCGACCTGGAAATAAGCTTGGCCCGGGGTGACGATTCTCCGAACAGTTCTTCGGGTTCCCTTCATGTGAAAGGTGCTGCACGCGCACTAGGTTTATTGCCGAACCACCAAGACTGCCATCGGCTTAACCCGTAGCCACTGCCGCAAAAGAGCGTTCTAACTCCTGTACTGCTGTATCAGCGCAATCTTAACTGCCTGGCAGGGCAAAGCCAATGTTAGTGAATAGCTCACATATGAAGGGTCTCGCGATCCGAGCTACGGACGGCGAGCCATTCAAAACGGCCCGGCCTACATTGAGTCCACGCCCATCAGTCGCCAGTATGAAACCCAACTCTACCTTCACTACGGCCTCCCGCCCGATTGCGACGCGATTTAGCCGAGCCTCATCTAGGACGAAGTGGGCTTCTGCTTCTTCATTGATTCAACTAGGTCCAAAATGTCGTAGTGCTTGATTTCCTCATCAGGGAAAAAGCTGGCTAGCGCGTCCTGCTCGGTTCGGAAAACCTCCATTGCGGTTTCCAGTCGTGCCTCCACCAGCATTTCGATGTGAGACTGCTTCAAATTGAACACCGCTAGTTTCCCGCCGGCTTTCCTTAGCTCCTCTGTGGCAAAGAGCAGCGTGCCGAGGCCCGTGGTGTCAAGTTTGGACAGACGGCTGAGATTGAGCACCGCGTTGATCTTGCCGGCTTGCACCAGCCCATCTAGTTCCTTGCGAAAGTCCAGATCCTCTTGACCGAACGTGAGTTCACCATCGAGAGTCAGAATCTCGATTCCTTCTCGCACTTCTTGAGTGATCTTAAGCGACATTTTCTTGAGAATTGCAAACGGCAGAATGCCAGGGTGTCTGCAACCACGAACAGCGCCAATCCACTACCATTATCACGATCACGATGTATTCCGGTTTCCGCGGGTGCGGGCCTCGCTACTCAGGACTCCCGGAGCCTCTCATGGAGCGCATAAGCGCTCCAAACGTGCCGATCGCGACGCGTAAGATGACCACAAGCGGTCACTTCTTTGAGATGGCTCGGACGCTCCCAGCCGCTTTCAAACAGATCCCTGGTTGGCTGCCCGCGTGCTCTATTCCTCATGAGCACAGCCCTACTTGAAACTCCCACGCCCCAGACCACTTCGGCAATCATGCACGCGCTGGTCTACCATGGCCCCGGCAAGCCTTCGTGGGAGTCGCATCGGCGACCCGCAGTCCAGCATCCCGGCGATGCAATCGTCCGCATCACCACCTCGACCATCTGCGGGTCGGACCTACACATCCTCAAAGGCGACGTTGCCACCGTCACCGAAGGCCGAATCCTCGGCCATGAAGGCATCGGCGTAATCGACGAAATCGGCACCGCTGTTTCGGCCTTCCATAAGGGAGATAAGGTCGTCACCTCGTGTGTCACAGCCTGTGGCGTGTGTGATTTCTGCAAGAAACAGATGTACTCGCACTGCCGGAATGGGGGCTGGATTCTTGGCAACACCATCGATGGAACACAAGCCGAATACGTACGCATTCCACACGCCGACAACAGTCTCTACCCACTGCCGCCGGACGCCGAAGAAGAAGCAGCTGTAATGCTCAGCGATATCCTGCCCACGGGATTTGAGTGTGGCGTGTTGAAGGGTTGTGTGAAGCCTGGCGACACAATCGCCGTTGTAGGCGCCGGCCCGGTCGGACTATCGGCGTTGATGACCGCGCAGTTCTATTCCCCTGCTGCGATCTTCAGCATCGATCTGGACGACAACCGCCTGAAGGTCGCTAAGAGCTTCGGAGCAACCACGCTGATCAATAGCGCAGATGGCAATGCTGTCCAGCGCGTCATGGAACTCACTCACGGTGAGGGCGTCGACGTCGCCATTGAAGCCGTCGGCATTCCGGCGACTTTCGATATCTGCCAAGGCATCGTCTCAGCCGGAGGCCACCTCGCGAACATCGGCGTCCACGGCAAGCCGGTCGTATTGCATATGGAGAAACTGTGGGACCGCAGCCTCACTCTGACCACCCGACTGGTCGATACGGTCACCACTCCAATGCTCATCAAGGCCTTTCAGTCCGGCCGCCTACAGCCCGGCAGGCTGGTGACACACCGTTTCGCGCTGGACGACATCTTGAACGCCTACGACACGTTCGGGAACGCGTCCAAACACGCTGCTCTTAAAGTGGTCTTGAAGGCCCACTAAGCTGCGCGTCGTCCCCCGCTCTGGCAGCCAACGTGCTGAAATAAGCGCATGAGCGACCAAGACAGCGAAGGAACCCGCACCTATCCGATCCCTGTGACTAGACCGAAGGGCGGTGGCTCGGGTTCGGCCGGCCAGTCCGGCGACACACAGGGATTGTCAGACGTTGCAGAGGCAGGCTCTGAGAGCGTCGTAGAACTTCTGGAAGAGGGTCAATCCTTCGAGGCGGATGCCGTGAGGGGCGTCGAAGATGCGCCTGACGCAGACGTCGCGGAAGTTCACACGAGGCAAGTCCGTGAGGACGATGTCCCGGACGAGTATCTCGACCAAGATTAGACAGCAGACGAGTCCCTGCCGGGAATAAGACCCGTCAGGCCGTCAACCAGTAGCCCAAATCACGCTTCCTCAGGCTTCAGTTGGCGGCAAAGCTACCGCGGCCGGTTGAGTCTGTGTGAAGACTTCAGCACAGGGGTAGTGAGCACAGCATGGACGCGTGGGGTGCTGGGGCGGCTGGAATTGACTCTCAAACGAGAAGAAGACGAGTATCCGGAACGCGCGTGGGCGATTCAATTTCTGGGATACACATTCGGGCCGCACTACAGTATGCGGGCGGATCAGGAGTATATCGGGTACAGTCCGTCGAAGAAGAGCGTGGCCAGGATCAAGGAGAACGTGGGAGACCTGCTGGTGCCGAGCAATGTAAAACCGTGGGCGGAAGTGTGTGAGCGGCTGAATCAGAAGTTGCAAGGCTGGCGAGCATACTTCGGCTGCGCGAGCACGGCGAAGGCTTATCGGGCGGTCGACCAGCATGTCTATGACAAAGCGAGGCACTTCCTGAGGCGGCGCCACCAGGTGTCTTCGCAAGGCACCCGCGAGTTCCCTGAGGACCGGGTGTTCGGCTCTTTGGGCGTCGTGCGCCTGCAGGGACCGATGCGCGTGCGTTCGTGAGTCTATGATGAAGCCAGTCGGAACGCCGGATGCCCTAAATGGGCACGTCCGGTTTGATGAGCGGGGATGGGAAACGGGCCGCGCCACAAGCGCCGGTTGTCGCGCCCATCCTCGACTCTACAGGCGTTCACTGCTCCTCTGACGGCCACAGCTCGAAGCGCTTCGTTACTTGCGATGACTTCCTCCGACCTCGCTATTCCTTCAGCAACTGCCGCGCGATCACAAGGCGCTGTATCTCGCTCGTACCTTCGCCGATCGTGCATAGCTTCACATCACGATAGAACTTCTCCACCGGGTAGTCCTTGATGAATCCGTAGCCACCGTGAATCTGCAGCGCCTCATCCGCTACCCGGACGGCCATTTCTGACGCGAACAGCTTCGCCATGGCCGATTCCTTCGTGACGCGCTTGCCGAGATCCTTCAACGCCCCTGCCCGATAGGTGAGCAGCCGGGCCGCCTCAATCGACGTAGCCATGTCTGCGAGCTTGTGTTGGATCGCCTGAAACTCTGAGATGGGCCGGCCAAACTGTTTGCGCTGTTTCGAATACCCCAACGCTGCCTCATAGGCCCCTCGAGCCAAGCCGATAGACAACGCGGCAATCGAGATGCGCCCGCCATCCAGGATCCGCAGGCTGTCGACGAAGCCTTCGCCCGGCTTGCCCAGCAGCTGTTCACGCGGCAAGCGGCAATCGTGGAACAGCACTTCGCCGGTCGCGCTGGCGCGCATGCCCAGCTTGTTTTCCTTCTTGCCAACGCGGAACCCGGGTGTACCGGCTTCCAGTATGAATGCCGAGATGCCATGCTGTGACGCCGCGCGGTCCGTCACGGCCATGGCCACGCAGACGTGCGCATAATGCGCGTTGGTGGTGAAAGTCTTGCCGCCATTGAGAACCCATTCGTCGCCGCGATAGACAGCGGTGCTGCGCGTGCCTCCCGCATCCGAGCCCGCCTCCGGCTCCGTCAGCGACCAGCAGCCGATCCATTCACCGGTCGCCAGCTTCGGAATGTACTTCTGCTTCTGTTCTTCATTGCCCGCGAGATAGATATGGTTGGTGCACAGCGAATTGTGCGCCGCCACAATCAGCGCGACGCTCGGATCAACACGCGCCAGCTCTTCAATAATGATGGAGTAATCGATGTACCCCATCTCCGAGCCGCCCAGATCCTCCGGAAAGATGGCGCCCAGGAATCCCAACCCGCCGGCCTTCTTGATTTGCTCCAGCGGGAAGATCTGTTCTTCGTCCCATTCCAGTACGTGCGGGCGAATCTCCGATTCCGCAAACTCCCGCACCATCTTGCGGAGCTGTATCTGCTCCGCGCTGAATTCAAAGTCCATAGTTGTGCCGGCCGCACCCTAGCCGGCGCGCCGAGTCTCCATTCCGATCTCGTCCGGTCAGACGATCTCTTCTTTTTGGCGATCCCACTGCAACGTGCGCTTCAAGCGGTAACTATCCACGGACATGCGGCAGGCGACTGAAACCTTAAAACCAAGCTCAAAGGGGCAGTTGGTTTCGCGGCCGGCGCGAATGCAATCCAGGAAGTTCTGCATGTGGGCGCGCGGCGGAGTGGGCGTTTGGCCGGTCAAGGCCTCGGCTCTGGGCCGGTTTACCGGCTCGGGCGCATAGCGTATCTGCTGGCCCTTGAGAATGGTTCCATCCGTGCCCAACACTTGCTCGGTCACGCCGGGACTGGCGTTGCCAAACCCCGAGATCCAACTGAAGAGTATTTCCTCGGGCTGCTGCATCGAGACGTTCATGGTGTCCGGCACTTCCCGGCCATCCTGCCAGAGATACAGACCGCCGGTCATGGTGACCGCCGACGGCACATCCAGTCCCAGCACTTTGTACCAGAAGGAAACCTGGTGGCACATGTTCTCATACACGTTGCCGCCGGAGTAGTCCCAAAAGAACCGCCAATTGCGATAGCGATTGGCATCGAACTCTACTTTAGGAGCCTCGCCCAGAAACTTGTTCCAGAGAATGTTCTCGGGATTCATGGTGGCATTCAACGGCCGCGCCCACTGCGGCTTGCCATGCGGTGTGTTGCGATACATCATGGCGTCGATGGCGGTGATGCGGCCCACCTTGTTGTCTTTCAGGAAATCCAGCGCGTCATTGACTTGACCGAGCGAACAGCTCTGATGGCCCACTTGGACGGTCTGTTTGCCTTTCACCGGCAGATAGGCGGCTCGCATGCGCTTGGCGTGCTCCACCGTGAAGGCCATGGTCTTTTCCTGATACACATGCTTGCCGGCGTTTATGGAATCAACGAAATGTTCGCAGTGCAGATGCTGTGGCGTCGCGATGAGCACCGCGTCGATGGATTTGTCTTCCAGCATCAGCCGGTGGTCGTAGTATGTTTTCACGCCCGGGATGCGCGACTTGGCCTGTTCCAATTGAGCAGTGTAGACATCCGTAACGGCGACGAACTCGATATTGGGGCAATCGATCGCTTCTTGGGCGATCTGTGAACCGCGGTCGCCATAGCCGATAATGGCCAAACGAATCCGCTCATTCGCGCCCAGCGCGTTGCGCGGGACCGAGGCCAATGTGCCCAATCCGGTAGCCACCTGTCCCAGAAATGCCCGCCGCGACTTCGTCATAGTGATGTGGTCATCCTAACATCTGAAAATACTTTCTACGGGCCGGCCGGCGCCACCGGCGGCTCTACGGGATACCCCTTCGTCACCCAGTTGGTGTTGAAGTTGGTGGCGATGTCGAGGGCGTGAATCCTGGTGAAGCCCATCTCCTTGAGCGCGCTGAAGGCCGGACGCAGGTTGGGGCAATGGTCCATGGGACAGCAACCGCAATAGATGACGATCTCGGTATCCTTGGGAAAATCCTTCACGGACGCTTTCAACGCGGTGATACCTTCCGGATCCCGCCCCGGTCCCGCAAATACGGCCGTCGCGATGTGCCGGTTGCGATAGAGCACCGGGAACGCCACGGAGATGATGACGGGTGGCTTCGCGCCGGGCGCCAGCTGCTTGGCGAGCGCTTCCGGCATCATGAGTTGTTGCGGCGTCCAAGGATCGGGCTGATTCTCTCGCGGCGTCGCATAGTTGCCGGCCAGCGCCAAGGCCACCAGCGCAGCGATACCAAAGAAACGTGCAGATCCCATATATTCACCTTATCGTGACGAGGAAGCGCGGTGTCTTCACTCGATCGTTGTCGCTCCTTCGAAGCCTCACGTTCGCTCCTTGATGGCCGCGGCTCCGATTGCGTTGTGCGGCGAGACACGTTGCGTGGAACCGTTCAGTGCTTTGATTTGTTGAAGGGTGTTTCTGCATCGTTTCGGACTGACCAGGCGGCTTGGGAGGCACCCTGGCGACGTAGTCGACCACCTTTTTCTCGACCCTCCCTTCGCCGGCACAGAACTGAGCCAGTTTTTTCGCGTTAGCCAGGTGCGCCTGGTTGAAGACAAAATCGCGTGAAATAACGAAACTCTCATGAGCGGCGTCCGTTCATGAGAGTTTCGTTATTTCGCGCGAACTTCTCTTCAACAAAGTACGCCTCGGAAATGCCAGAAAGATGGCTCAATTCTGCACGGGCGACGGGATCGTCGAGAAGAAAGTCGTCGCTTCCCTCGCCGGCGAGCCCAAAAAGGCCGCCTAGTCCGTTCCAAACGATGCGGAAACACCTCGAATAAATCAAAGCATTGAACAGACCTGCCCAACGTGTTTCTATCCGAACCGCGATCAAAGCGTCTGTCCCAAGCTACCGAAACGAAGCGCGCAGCGAGCTACCCTCGGTCAGCCACATCAGTCCCATCGAGGAACTCGAGCGACAACGTTCCCTGATGGTGGGCTTGCTGAAACCGTTGCAGGTCGGCTTCGGTGTCTACGTCGATCAGCACACCAACGTCGTCGACCGGCACTTTCAGAATCTTCCCGATATGGCGGCCCAGGATTGCCCGGAATCCCATGTCTCCTGGCAGGGCCATCATTTCCGGGAACAGTGAGCGTTCCAGGAGCGCGGGGTTGCCTCGGTGGCCCTTGTACACCGGAATTACCACTGGGTGGCGTTGCGCCTGATAGGAGTCGATGAGCCGATCCATAGTGCCGGGGCGGACAAACGGTTGGTCGGCCAGTACGATCAAGGCTGCGTCTGAGGAAGGATCGATAGCGGACACACCCACCCGTAGCGATGTGCCCATTCCTTTTTGATAGTCATCATTGACCACGACCCGCGTATCGTCTAGTTTAATCTGCTGCTGGATCAGTTGCGCCGAGCCGCCGAGAACGACCACGATCTCGTCAACTTGGGAGGCCCGCAGATTGTCCAGGACAGTTTCCAGCAGCGTTTTGTCGCCGAGCCGGAGGAGCTGCTTGACGCTCCCCATGCGCTTGGACATACCGGCGGCCAGGACAACCGCCGAGACTCTCGAGCGGGCTTTTGTCCTGCGCATGGACCTCATTATAGGAGGCAGCGCTCAACCGCATCTCGGCCTTGGCCTAAGCCGACGTAGCGACCAATCATGCGCCCCGGCTTTGAGATTCGCTAGCATTAGTTCGATGTGGTCCCGAATTGCACTACCTGGCGTATTGCTCTTCCCGCGCTGCTCCCCGCAGCGGTGACGGCCGTTCATGTGATCGAACGCGATGATGTCCTGAACGGAAAGCCGTTTGGAAAGGCCGGCCCCTATGAGGCGATACGGGCGCGGGTGGAGTTTTCCGTCGATCCAAAGCTGCCCGCCGACCGCATCATTGCCGACATTGATTTGGCGCCTAAGAACGAGCAGGGGCTGGTGGAGTTCTCGGCCGACTTATACGTTCTCAAACCGCGCGATCCCAAGACTGGGAACGGAACAGCGTTGGTCGAGATTTCAAATCGCGGCGGCAAGGGGCTGCTCAGCGTGTTTGATTCCGGGCGGGGTCCACTCAAAGTGGACTCGCCGGAGGCGTTTGGAGACGGCTTCCTGCTGGAGCACGGCTTCACGCTGGTTTGGATCGGCTGGGAATTCGATGTGCCACCCGGCGAGAGTTTGATGCATTTGTACGCGCCGGTTGCTACACAGAACGGTGCGACGATAACCGGGCTGGTGCGGTCGGAATGGACTGGCGATGCGCCCACGGATGTGATCTCCTTGGGTGACCGGGCACAGATTGGCTACTCGGTAGCCGATGCATCCTCGCCCAGGAACAAGCTCTATGTTCGGGACTCGGTAGCCGGCGAGCGTACGTTGATTCCGCGAAATGAGTGGACGTTCACGACGGATCGGAATGTAGCTGTCAAGGGTGGGTTTACGCCCGGCAGGATTTATGAGGTGGTCTACCTCGCAATGGATCCAGTTGTGGCGGGCCTGGGACCGGCAGCGGTGCGAGACTTTGTTTCGTTCTTGAAGTACGGCGGCGAAGAGACGCTGTTGGGCGATCAGCACAGTTACTTGAAGCGGGCGATCGGGTTCGGTGTTTCGCAGAGTGGCCGGTTCCTGCGGGCTTACGTGTATGACGGCTTCAACGCGGATGAAAAGCAGCGGCGCGTATTCGATGGCGTTTGGGCGCAGGTGGCGGGAGCGGGGCGGGGAAGCTTCAATGAACGTTTTGCCCAACCATCGCGCGACGGCCATCCGTTCTGGAATGTGTCTTACGACGTGGATCTGCCGCCGTTCGACGAGGAAGGTCTGCTGGTCAAGGCGCGTCAGGCCAACGTAGCGCCGAAACTGTTTCTGATCAATGGGAGCTATGAATACTGGGGCCGCGCCGCGTCACTGATCCACACCTCGCCCGACGGAAAGGCTGACGCGCCACCCTCGGCGAACACGCGAATCTATTACTTCTCGGGTTCGCAACATGGCTCGGGATCGATTCCCCCTCGACCCGCGGAGGCGCAGAATGTAACTAGCACGAACGATTACCGCTACGGTTTGAGAGCGCTGCTGGTGGCGATGCAGAAGTGGCTGAAGGATGGTACGGAGCCGCCGCCCTCGCAGTATCCACGGCTCAGCCGCGGGGAACTGGTGACTATTGAGAGATTGAGCTTCCCGAAGATCCCTGGAATCGCTGTGCCTACGCACAAGCGGGAGGCATACCGGCTGGACTTCGCTCAACAGCCCCCCAAGGCCGGCGAGCCGTTCCCCACGTTGGTTCCTCAAGTCGATGCTGATGGGAATGACAAGGGTGGCATACAGATGCCGGAAGTGGCTGTGCCGCTGGCAACCAACACCGGCTGGAATCTCCGCGCCGCCAAAATTGGAGCGCCGACGGAACTGTACGGCATGACCGGTTCGTGGATTCCTTTTCCCTTGACGAAAGCGAGCCGGGAGAGCCGGAATGATCCGCGAGCTTCAATTGAAGAAAGATACCCGACTGAGCAAGCCTATCTCGACCAGATTGACAAGGCGGCCGCGGCGTTGGTGAATGGGGGCTATTTGCTGGAGATTGATGTTCCCGCGGTTCACGCGCGGGCCGCGAAGGAATGGGCGTATCGCCAGAGCCTCGCGCCTTGAAGACTGAGAAGGTCAAGAAATGTAAAAGGGCTGGGACCGGTGGGCTTCGTCGTGTATCGGCTTGCTGACGCGCGCGGTTCCGTGCTGAGGTTTCTTAGGCGGGCATTGACTTGGGCGGCGGATGAAAGCTACTCTTCAAGCGTCTACCTTTCTTGTGTAGATAGCTCCCCGTGTCTAATAGACCTTTAACTGACAATCTCGGTTCCTCCCGAATGTTCGCGTGCAGCCGCAGAACGCTGCTGCGTTTGACTTGCGCTTCGTGTGTGCCGTACTGCCTAAGCGGGTTTAGCCAGGACTTCTGGAACAAGAAGGACCCAGGCGAATGGACCCATGAGGAGATTGAACGACTCACGACCGATTCGCCTTGGGCGAAGCCGGTGAAGGCCGAGATTCCACTGATCAGTAACCAGCAATCGCAACGCCGCGGGCAGTACGGAAGCGGGCCACAAAGCAACCGTCCGACGGACGAGCAGCTTTCACCCAAGTTTCAGGGTGTCGTTCGTTGGGCGAGCGCTCAGCCGATGATTGACGCGCTCCACTGGAGGGTTCCAGCGGAGTTTGCGGACTACTACGTGATTAGCGTGTCCGGATTGCCGATTTTCTCGGGCGAGGGAACGGATGCCGAGAGTGCAAAAGCGGCTAACACGTATGAGGCCTTGAAAGAAATCACGATATTGCAGCCACACGGAAAAGACGTTGTGCACCCTGGGTTAATCCGCCCGGATAAGGGTGGCGGAGCGACACTGCTGTTTGGCTTCTTCAAACGGTTCGTTGAGTTGCACAACGAGAAGCAGGTGACGTTTTCGACCAGGGTGGGTCCGATGGATGCGAAAGCGAAGTTCAATCTGAAAGACATGATGTATCGCGGACAGCTTGCGCTCTAGAGCACACCATAGTCCGTGATACTCTGCAACCGAAGCGGCTTGACGACGAACACACCCCACCCGCATCCAAACGCAGCGCCAGCGCCGGGGGCTCCGGCGAGGCGATGACGGAACGCCGCCGACTGCTTCACATCTATTCGCTCCTGGTGTTGGTTATTCTCCTCAAGCCATTCAGCAATCTGTTTCTGGCATGGGGAGTCCGGCATTTTCCACAGGCGCTCTCGAGCGACCCGCTGCTCTTCCTACGAGCTATGGTGGACCCCTTGGTGGTGCTAGGGATTGTCACGCAAATCGTCTGGCTGCTGGCGCGGATGTCCTTGCTTGGTGTCGCTGACCTGAGCTTCGTGCTTCCCGTCACGGCAACCGGGTACATCCTGACGACGGTGCTGGGAAAGGTCTTTCTCGGGGAACAGGTAAGCGTCCAGCGCTGGATCGGGGCAAGCCTGATCTTTCTTGGAACAGCTTTTGTGGGAGCGACCTTGAAAAAGACCAAGCACCCCGGGGCGAGGAAACATCCATGAAATGGATCTTGCTCGCGGTGGTAGTTCTGACAACCGTTCTGGCGGACCTGCTCCAGAGTTACGAGATGAAGCGGGTCGGAGAACAGGGCGGCCATGCAGTCCGGTTCTGGCGGATGCCGGAGTTGATTGCCAAACGTGGTTTCCTGATCCTAGCGATTGGATGCATGGCTGTTTCGTTTTTCGCTTTCCTGGCGCTGGTTCAGAATGAGGCCCTTAGCTTTGCGGTACCCGCCTCCGCCGCGAGTTTTATACTGGAGACAATCCTGGCAAGAACCCTATTGAAGGAACACTTGGACAGGAAAAGAATGATTGGCGCTGGTCTGGTGCTCTGCGGCATCATCCTGGTCGCGCGCTGAGGCTTCACGAAGCGTTTGAGTGTGCCAAAGAGTCTCACAAGTGTGGCTGGATCGCGTTGACGGAACGGTTAGTCTTAACGGTTCATAGGCAGGCGGTCGTTTACACTTGTTGGTTGAGGCGCGAAGCCACAAGAGAGTATTGACGGAGATTACATGACGATTTGTGTGATGGGCGGGGACGGCTATTGCGGCTGGGCGACCGCGTTGTATTTATCCAAGAAGGGGCACTCCGTCTCGATCATTGATAATTTCTCGCGCCGCCTTTGGGATCACGAGCTTGGCGTGCAGACCTTGACTCCGATCGCTACTCTGCCGGAGCGGCTGCGGGCCTGGAAGGAGCTGACCGGACATGACATCGAGAGCCATACAGGCGATGTCACGGAGTACGATTTCCTCTCCTCAACCCTGCGCGCCATTCAGCCCGAGGCAGTGGTGCATTTTGCGGAGCAGCGCTCCGCGCCGTACTCCATGATCGATCGCAAGCATGCCGTTTTCACGCAAGTGAACAACGTAGTGGGTACGCTGAACCTGCTGTTTGCGCTGAAGGAGTTCGCGCCGGAGTGCCACCTCATCAAGCTGGGCACGATGGGTGAATACGGTACCCCCAACATCGATATCGAAGAGGGCTACATCACCATTGAACACAACGGCCGTAAGGACGTTCTGCCGTATCCGAAGCAGCCGGGCTCGTTCTATCACCTCTCCAAGGTGCACGACAGCCACAACATGATGTTTGCCTGCAAGATTTGGGGACTGCGAGCCACGGACCTCAATCAAGGTGTTGTGTACGGTACGATGACGGACGAAACCGCCTATAGCGACGCGCTCATCAATCGTTTCGACTACGACGAAGTATTCGGCACGGTGCTGAACCGGTTCTGCGTGCAGGCTGCGATTGGCCACCCGTTGACGGTGTATGGGAAAGGCGGCCAGACGCGCGGCTTCCTGGATATTCGCGACACGGTTCGATGCATTGAACTCGCTTGCCTGAACCCATCCGGGCCGGGCGAGTGCCGGGTCTTCAACCAGTTCACGGAGCAGTTTTCGGTTTTGGATATCGCGGAGCTGGTTCGTACAGCGGCCGCCCACCTGGGCCTGACGGTGGAGATCAATCACTTGCCCGATCCACGCGTTGAAGCCGAGCAGCATTATTACAATGCCAAGCATTCAAAACTGATTGACCTGGGGTTGAAACCGCACTTCCTCTCCGATTCGCTGTTGGACTCGCTGATGAATATTGCGGTGAAATACAGCGACCGGATTGATCGCTCCACCCTGTACCCAACGGTGAACTGGCGGAATGTGCGGAATGAACGGCATCACAAGATTGCGGTGCCGGATCCAGTTACCCACTAAGAACTGCTTGTTGAGAAGCTAGCCGAATATCTCGGCGTCCACCCCCTAGCTCCGCGACGCCGGGGGGCACGCTCCTATCGCGGCTTCAACGTGCTCGGCAAACAAGTTGTCGCCTTGTGCCTCAAACTCAAAGAGCTCTTGATCATCCCGGAGCGTGCGGCGACCTCCCGCTGAGAATTCTGCCATTCTAGGCAAGAACTTAACTATGTATAGGTATTCACGGTCGCGGTTCCGTTTGAGTCCGCGTGCTGACGAGACCGAGTGTCTCAGAAGATGATCTTTGACTCCCCCGTGAACTTTTTGTAATTTCGAAAGTCGATCGTCTTTCGACTGCATTCCTGCTTCTCGCGGAAGCAAGCACGAGTCTCGGCGTGTACCGGAAGGTTGTAGGCTTCGGAAGGGCCCAGGTGCACCAGGCCGAAGTTCAGTTCCGTTTCCACGCTGCTAATAGGGAACGCAGGCGGAATGTCCTCGGCGCGCCGTTCGACGCGCAAGACAGCATTCGAATCCCGGTCGAACCATAGCCGACCGCTGTAGGCCGGGGTGATGAACTGATATTCGGACATGATCGTCCAATCCGATTCTGCGTGGGAGACATGGAAGCTGTACCGGCGAGCGGGTGTGCCATCCACAATGTCCTCTGCTTCAAACTTGAAGCCGCCGACTCGCTTTGAGAGCACACTTTGCAGGAGGCTGCCGAATTCTCCGGTGGAGATGTCGCCGCCCAGCGCGAGCCACTGCTTGTTCGTCGGCTCACCATTGACGCGGATATTACGGTAGTCTTCACCGTTCTTGCGGCTGTAGAGAAGCTCGGCCGAAAGCGTGTCTTCGAATTGCCACTGTTTGTGCTTCGGCCAGTTCCGATATCGCCTCACTTCCTCATTGCAAAGGAAGTTTGGGAGCTGCAGCACCAGAGTCTTGGCGCTTTCGCGTGCTTGCTCCACGATCGGGTCCGAAGGGGCTAAGGGAGCGGCGGGCTCAACGTGCGGATGAGGGGCAGCGGATGCTGCCTGAACGACATTGAAAGAGCGGGCCACCACACCGCGGCTGTCAAAGTCGTCGCCTTCAATGTGGGCGCGATCTCCAGGGGACAGACCGATTGGCGCACTGCCGCCGGAAGTGAAAAAGATGAAGCGAGTATCGTCCAGTTCCAGGATCATGCTCTTGTTCTGGGGGGCACGCACAACGCCGACAAAGGAGAGGACCGGCTCCTTCGCACTGCCGCGTTTACCGCGCGCTGCCGGCGCTGGTGCAGGCGGGGGCGTGGCCGAACCCAAGCCGAACTCTTTCGGTATTTCTCCGAAAGCGATGGCGGACTCGACGGCGAATTTGCGGTAGTTGCTGAGTTCGGTGGTGTTGCGATTGCACGTGCCACTCTCGCGTTTGCAGAAGGTGGTCTCAGAGCCCATCGGAAGAAAGTAGGTGTTGCCGTCTCCGAGATCCGCCGGCCCAAAGTCGATGGTGGTGGTGATCTGATCGGCATCGAGAGTGGGTGGCAGGGAGTCGGCGATCATCTCCAAGCGGATCACGCGGCTTAGCTTCTTATCAATCCAAATACGGCCGGCGTAGCCAGGAGTGACCGAGATCGCTCGCTCTTTGATGTTCCACCGCGAGGCGCTCTGGTCAACTTCATAGGCGTAGACCCGGGCTGGCTGGCCGTTCAGAGCGACATCTTCGTTGATGTGAAAGGCGTCGTCGGCCGCGGAAGCGAACAGATTCGGCAAGTCGAGAGCAAATTCGCCGACGGCGCTGCTGCCCGAGAGTGCCAACATCTGATCGCCGGCAGGCGCGCCGTTTACTTGGATACTGCTGTAGCTTTCCCCTGTTTTGCGGTTGTAAGCCACGTCCGCCGAGATGACGTCAAGATGCTGCCAGGAACCGTCGGTAAGGTTTCTTCGATACCGGGTAGTGACTTGCCGGCAGACGAAATCAGGAAGTTTTTCAGCAAACGCGACAGCCGACTGTCGCGCCTTGATGAGGAACGGGTCCACAGGATTCTCGGCTGAAGGTTCGACCTGAGCCGTGAGCGCGGCGTGCGACAGGCAACAAATCAGTATGACCTGCGCGTAACGCATTCTGATCTCCAACGTGTTGGTGGGAAGATCCGACCCTTCCGGGGTTGTCTGTTATCCGCCCGAAACTATCCTAACCGAAAGCGCAGTAAGCCTGTGGGTTACGGCGGTGGCATTTGGGCGATAGCAACTCCCACTCTGGAATCGGCGCACCCGTAATAGAGGAACCACTGATTGTGGAACCAAACCAACGCCTCGGCGAACGTCGTGCCAGCGGCATACTGGCCGCTCTTCTCAAAGGGCAGTTCGGGCTTGAACACAGGTTGATCGGTGCGCGCGATGAGCTTGGCGGGGGAATCCGCGGCGAAGAGAGCCTCGCCCACAGCGTAGGCTTCCGAGCCGAGTGCGGGGTCACCGCCTGTGGGGGCATTCTTGCCGTTGTACAGAACAACGATGCCATTGGGGGTTAACACGGGCGGCGGCCCGGTCTCCGGAAACGAACTATCGAAGCGGCCGTCGCGCTTTGACAAAACCTCGACGGCATCGCCCCGCTCGTCCTCCATGGGCTTCCAGCGGATGAGATCGTCGGAGGTTGCGAGGCGTATAACGCCTTCGCCCCAATACATCCAGTACTTGCCTCCGATTTTGGCGGCGATGAGCCGGCCGCCCTCGATGTGGGTGACAATTCCGGCGGATTTGTAGGAGAGAGCTCCATACTTGCCGGAGGTGCCGAGCGCGGGACCGTGTTTCGTCCAATGAATCAGATCTTTGGATGTGGCGATGGCCGCGTCGGTTTTCTTCCGGTTCCACTGCGTGTAGGTCAGGACGTAGTTGCCATCTTCGCTTTCCACCATGCGCGGATCTTCACAGCCGCCCGGCCATTCGCGGCTTTCCTGTTTATCTTTGCCGGGGTAGAGAACAGGCTCGGGACGGCGAGTGAAGTGGACGCCATCATCGCTTTCGGCCAGTCCCAGCCGGGACGTGTGCATGCCGATTTGCATTTCGCCGGAGTCGTCCTCGGCACGGTAGAGGACGTAGACCTTGCCGTTTCGGACAATGGCCGCAGGGTTGAATGTGTGCAGGGCCTCCCAGTGCACCTGCTTTCCATCCACCGGATTGCGGAATAGCGAATCCTTGTTGGGAGCGATGACCGGAGCGGCGCCGGGTCGACGCTCCCATGGGCCGATCTGCCAACTGGCGCCCTGGTCTGCGAAAAGCGCAGCTGCGCAGAGCGCGACGGCCCCGAGGACGTGCTTCAGATACCGGCTCATGTCAGGTTCCTATCGCATAGGGCTTGCGGCCAGGCGGATCGACATATGCATTCAACTTTTCTGAATTCGTAATTCGCATGTTGGCCGCGTCCCACTCGATCAGTTCGCCCGGGAAGCGCTGGGCGATGCAGCCGAGCAAGAACGACTCCGTCACCGGGCTTTGAATTTCGAAGTTCGCAAGAGGCGCAGGGCCGCCTTTGCACGCGGCGATCCACTGTTCGATGGCGACATCATGAATCTCGTCGCTGTCACGGCGGCTCGGCGGTGGCGTTTTGAATCTTGGCGATTCCGGATAGACGCGGGGATTGTTTCCATTGAAGCCGGCCAGCAGAAAACCCTTGTCGCCGACGTACATAATGCCTTCGCCTTCCTCGCCGCCGATGAAGAGGGCCTGGTCTTTCGGCTTCAAACCGGAGGGACGCGGGGGGCGCAGGCCGCCGTCGTACCAGGACATGCGCACCTCGCCATGATTGCCACCGGCGGGAAACGTCAGATGGACCATGGAGGCTTTGGGGTACGTCTCAGGGAACGAATCGCTGGAGCTGGATTCCACCCGCACGGGCGGCGTGAGGCCCAGGATCTTGAAAATGCCGGCGAAGCTGTAGCAGCCCATGTCGCCGAAGGAACCGCAGCCAAAGTCGTACCAGCCGCGCCAGACGAAGGGAAGATAGGCGTTGTTATAGGGACGTTCGGGCGCAGGCCCTAACCACATTTCCCAATCGAGGCCTGCCGGAATGGGTTGTACTTCGGTGGGGCGGTCGATGCCCTGCAGCCAGAAAGGCCGGCTCGACCAGTTGTGAACCTCGCGCACGTGCCCGATGGCGCCGGCATCGATCCATTGAGCGATGAGATGGGTGGAATCGCTGGAGGGGTTGTTGATGGTCACCGAAGTGGCGACTTTCGTCTCTCGCGCAGTTGCGGCCATGCGGTGAGCATCGGCGATAGAGTGTGCCATGGGCTTTTGCCCCAACACGTGCTTGTGTTGCCGCATCGCGGTGATGGCGATCGGGGCATGCCAATGATCGGGCGTGGCGACATAGACGGCGTCGAGACCGCTCTCCTTGGCCAGGAGTTCGCGATAGTCGGCATAAGCCGTGCAGCCTTTGTACGCACCGGAGGAGGAACCTTTGCGAGAACCGTAATAGGCTTCGACGAGGCGCTTAGCCGGCTCGCGTCCGCCCATGCCCAGGCTAGTTTCGAAGTGGGGAGCGAGGCGCGCTTCGCCCGGCGATGTGAGATCCGCACCCCAATTCTCGTAGCCGGGACCTAGAAGTTTGCGCGCGTCCTTGAGAAGCGAATTGGGGCCGTACTCGACGTAGTTCATGCCGCTCTTATTGCAATCGCAGACGGCGATCACCTGGACGTCGGGTCGAGCGAGAAGCTCCATGGTGATGGCTTCGCCCTGGCGGCCGAGACCGATGGTGGCCAGGTTCACCTTGTCGCTGGGTGCGACGTAGCCCTGGCCACCGAGCACATGGCGGGGAACGATCATGAAGGCCGCTGCTCCGGCAGCGAACGCCCGGCGGGAGATGTAAGTCGGTTCGTTGGGTTGCATATCCTAACTCCTCATACTCAAGACTTCGAGATGGCAATCGCTTACCATCCCAGTTCCTCGCCCTTATTCTGTTCATCCAGCCACTTCTGCAGTGGGGCGAAGTAATCCACAATCGCAGTCGCGTCCATCTGGGTCTGTCCGGTGAGCGCTGCCAATGCTTCAGGCCAAGGCCTGCTCTGGCCCATGGATAGCATCGTGTTCAAGCGCGCCCCCGCTTCCTGATTGCCATAGATGGAGCAGCGGTTCAAGGGTCCGGTGCAGCCGGCGATTTTGGACAGGCTGCGATGAAACTGGAACTGGAGAATGTCGGCCAAAAAATAGCGCATATAAGGCACATTCGCCGCCACGTGATATTTCGCCGCGGCGTCGAAGTCTTCTTCGGTCCGTGCCGATGGCGGCGCGACGCCTTGATACTTCAGCCGCAGCTGCCACCAGGCCGCGTTGTATTGTTGCGGCGTGATCTCGCCGTTGAAGACCTTCCAGCGCCACTGATCGATCAACAGGCCAAACGGCAGGAAGGCGACTTTCTCAAGCGCCTTGTGCAAGAGCAGGCCGATATCTTTCGACGGATCGGGCGCTTGCTCGAGAAGTTTGATCTTTACGAGATACTCGGGTGTTACCGAGAGAGCGATGGTATCGCCCGACGGCTTCATGAAAACCGTCGTTGGCGCTGTTGCGAAACAGGAACGGCTGCTTGTCATAGGCGCGCTGATAGAAATTATGACCCAGCTCATGATGGATGGTCAGAAAGTCTTCATCGGTGATGTCGATGCACATCTTGATACGCAAGTCTTCCATGCTGTCGACATCCCAGGCGCTGGCATGGCAGACCACTTCGCGGTCACGGGGCTTGGTGAACATCGACCGTTCCCAGAACGTGGGCGGCAGCGGCGCAAAGCCGAGCGAGACGAAGAAATGCTCGCCATACTTCACCATGTCTAGCGGTTTGGTTTGGTGCGTTTGCAGGATCTTGGTGAGATCGTAGCCTGCCCCGGCGTCGGGCGGCGCCACCAGATCGTAGATGTTGCTCCAATCCTGCGCCCACATGTTGCCGAGAAACTGCGCCGGAATGGGACCACGCGGAGAGACGGCATCGCCATACTTCTCGCGCAGCTTCTTCCGGACATAGGTGTGAAGCGACAGATATAACGGGCGCACTTGCGTCCAGAGGCGGTCCAACTCCTGGGCGAAGGCATCGGGCGCCATATCGTACTGAGATCGCCACATGGCGCCGGCGTCGGCAAAACCGAGCTCGCGCGCACCTTGATTGGATAGCGTGACAAAGCGGGCAAAGCCCGGGCGCATGGGCTTCGAGATGGCGTGCCAGCCGATCCAGGATTCTTTCAACTGCGCGGCTTCGTGGCTCTGGGCCAGCAGCTTGCTGAGATCCTCAAGGTCATAGCACGGCGACTCGCCGGTCTTCTTTGGAAGCGCGCTGCCGGAGCCCGGACAGTACTTGCCTTTTCCGTAGGTGCCTTCCATGGTTGTGACCAGGCGGGTGACTTCCGCGCTTAACACTGGATCTGCGGGCGCCGCCAGCGTCAGCTGATTCTGGAGCAGATACAGTTTGCGCGCCAAGTCAGGCGGCAGGGACAACTTCTGAAAACGAACCGATTGTTTCGCCAACTCGACCGTCGCCGAGATGAGCCGTTCATCGGCGCGCGCGGCGAGCGCTTCGGTGTCATCGGTAATGTAGGTCGATTTGACCCAATCCGCTTGCTGCGCATCGTTGGTTAGCTGAAGGAGCTTTGTCTCGGCTGCCTCGACGAATTGCCGGGCCTCCGCGAGCGTTGGCCCTGCCGCTCGCATCAAGCTGCAAGAACCAAGCAGAAAAACGAGAACGGCGATTGTCTTCGGCACCAGTGCCATTGTATTTGAATTGGGAAGGAAGGGGACTGCAAATTGTGGTCTGAAGCGATGTGCCGCGATGCGTTATGGAGAGCCGCGCGAGTATACGCAGAAAGCTACGTTGTTTTGCGCCTTTTCACGCAAAAGTTTGAGAGTCACCTATCCGAAATCAGACAAGCGCCGTCCGCTAGCTAGTGCTTAATCGCAGTAATGCATTTATGTATTAAAATGTTTGGGAGATGCCTAGACATGCACCTAAACTGGAATGCTCGATCGAAGACAAGGCGAGTTTAGTGGCCCTCGCGAAGAGCCGTACGACGGAGGCACGTGCCGTGGAGCGGGCTCGAATCATTCTGGCTTGCCTGGAGGGCAAGGAGATTCAGCAAGTGGCTCGGGAACTGAGGGTCTCTATCCCTTGCGTTTCCAAATGGCGCCAGCGCTTCTCGCTATGGGGGCTGAGAGGACTACGCGACCGGTCGCGGCCGGGCAAACCAGTCAGATATGACACGGCGTTTCGCAACCGGGTGCTGGCCCTGCTGGAGGAGACACCGCCGCCCGGAATGTCCCACTGGGACGGCCCGGCGGTAGCGGAAAGGCTCGACGCCAGCGTGCATGCGGTATGGCGTGTTCTGCGTCGCGAAGGAATCTATCTGCAACGGCGACGCAGCTGGTGCGTGAGCACCGACAAGGAGTTTGCTCCCAAAGCCGCCGAAGTAGTGGGATTATATTTGAACCCGCCATTAAACGCCGTGGTCCTGAGCGTGGATGAGAAGCCGAGCATCCAGGCGATCGAACGGGCCTCCGGTTATGTTGAGACTGACAGCGGTAAAGTAGTGCGAGCGCTGAAGAGCACTTATAAGCGTCATGGGACGCTCAATCTGTTCGCGGCTCTTGAAGTCGACACAGGCCAGGTTCACACGAAATTCACCGAGAACAAGAAGCGGGAGGACTTTCGTGGGTTTCTGGACGGCGTGTTGGCCGATCAGCCGCAGGACCGAGAAATCCACGTCATCCTCGACAACTATTCCCCTCATAAACGAAACGACGACTGGCTTGCGAAGTTCGAGGGACGAGTCCGCTTTCACTTCACGCCGACTTCGGCAAGTTGGCTGAACCAGATTGAAATCGTGTTCAGCCTGCTGCAACGCAAGACACTCAACGGAGGAAGCTTCAAGACCAAAGATCAGCTACGTGAGGCGATTGAAGCTTTCATCCGGAGGCACAACGAGCACGCCAAACCGTTCCGCTGGCGGAAACGCGAGGTCAAGGGAAGCCAGCTCCGAAATACCATTGTCAACTTACGCAACTAAACACTAGATTCCGGCTACCAGAGATTCGATCGTGGCGAAATCGGCGATCAGAGGATTCACTTGCTTTGCGAAATCAACGAAGCTCGTTCGAATGACATCGCGATGAGTACCGGCATTGAAGGCAATGAACTCCTGGGCTTCGATGCTCACGTCAACCAGGACCGGCAACCCAAACAGGTTTCCTAGCGGGGGCATGGCGCCAACCTCACAAGTTGGAAACAAATCAACCAACTCGACTTCCGTTGCAAGCCGGATAAAGCTCAGCCCCATGAGCCGTCGTACCTCCGCAAAGTCAACGGTGCGGTCCGCCGGTACCACGGCCATGCCATAGCCGGTGTCGCCAAAGAAAACGACGGTCTTAGCCAGGGTGTAAGCCGGTATTCGATCCGCCGCCGCGACCTCGAGGGCGGTGAAGGCAGGCGGGTGAATGGAATGGGAATAGGCGATGTGATTCCGATCCAAGTAATCCAGACAACGTCTCAGCATATTCATGACGACCTCCTGGTGGAGACTTCATGCATGCATATAGCAAGTAGCGAACCGTTTTGCAGGCGTCAGGATGACGAGGCGTCGGCTTCCAAAAACCACTGCTTAAGGACGACGTCGCGAACGAACCAGTGCGCGCCGAGAAGGAACCGGCCGAGAGGAGCGATGGAGCGGGACGGGACGTGGCTGCCAATGCTCGTGATCCAGGAGCGCCAGCGGGATTCGGGCCGGCCCAGAAGTTGCGTGCGATAACTTTCCAGTTGCTGGCTGCTGTATTCCCCGTTGGCTGCGGCAACGGTTTTGGCTGCCAGCAAGCCAGATTCGATGGCTGGCCTGATTCCTTCGCCGCTGTAGGGCGCAGCCAGGCCGGCGGCGTCGCCCACCAGCAAGAAGCCGTTTCCGACGACGTTTCGCGTCGAGGTTCCGTAGAGGAGATAAGCGTGGCCATGGAACGCAGGCACGTCAAACGAGATTCGCTGTGACGATCTCAGGAACCGTTGAAAATCCGTGACATGCGCGGGAAGCCGATGCGGGTCAGCCCGTCCCAACCCGACGTTCAGAATGCTGGCCTTACGAAAACACCAACCGTATCCTTGCATGTCGGCGCAAAAGTACAGCTCGGGCATTTCTTCCCGCACGCGGCAAGCAGCCTGCTGCGCTGCACTCATTTCAAATTCAGTTTCCTGCGCCACGACGGCGGATTCGCGACCGGCTTTGCCACCGGTAAGTCGCGCGACTGGACAGAAATGACCGCCTGCGCCGACCAGGACTCGAGCCTCAATCTGATCATTCGCGCGCCACTTGTTTTGGGAGAACTCGAGTTTGACCATGCTTATGGGGGGAAGAATACGCGCGCCACAGCGCCGGAGGAGGTAGTCGTCGAATTGCCTTCGGAGGATACCGTAACTTACGGGCCGTCCGTAAGACGTTTCGACAGCAGGTCCATGAATACCCCCCACGCGGAAGGCGGTGATGGGCTGCAGCACAGAATGACGGGCGTAGTCCGCCGGTTGAATCTCGAGTGTTGACAGAACACCGGGTGTGATCCAGCCGCCGCAAACCTTGTCGCGCGGGAACGCAGATTTGTCCAGGATCGCCACATCCAGCCCGGAGTGCCGTAGAGCCCAGGCACACGAGGAGCCCGCGGGTCCGCCGCCGACAATCAAGACATCGCAGGAGTCCATTGTTCGTGCGCTTCGGGCGAACTGGCGCCCGCATAGAGGGGAGCGCGAGTCCAGTGGATTGGCTGACAAGAGGGACCAGCAAAAACAATCTGAAATAGCTGTATCGAGCCGGCTCGAAAACCGGCGATGGATCCAGCCAAATACAGTCGCCAAGCGCGCTGGAACCAGGGACCATACAGGTCAGAGACTTGCTGGCTCGACCGATCAAACCGCTCCAGCCAATGCTCCACCGTTTTGGCATAGTGCAGACGAAGATTCTCAACATCCAGGACGGAGTAGTGGTGCGGCTCCAGGATGCTCATGGCTTCCTGCAGTGTTGGAGCATAGGCTCCCTGGAAGATCCGTTTTCTGATCCAGCGGCTAAAGTCCTCTTTAAAGTTCTTGCCAATGAAGTGCAGGAGTCCGCGGCCGGACGCGCCGACGGAACGATAAATGGTCTCGGCCAGTTCGGGGTAATTCGCTGCTCCGACGTGCTCCAGCATTCCCACGGACACAAAGACGTCGGACCGGGCGCCGCCATAGTGACGCGGGATGTTCCGGTAGTCGTCTTCGATGAACTCGACCTGATTACTCAGGCCGGACTCCACTGCTCGCTGCCGCGCGTGGAGAATCTGCTCACGAGAGATATTGAACGCCTTGACCTGGACGCCATACTTCCGGGCCATATAAAGGGCCAATGATCCCCACCCACAGCCTGCTTCGATCACCCCCTCGCCGGGTTGTAGCCCGAGCTTGCGGCAAACGTATTCCATTTTGGATTCCTGCGCCTGTTCCAGAGTGGCGGAGGGTGATTCGAAGTAAGCGCATGTGTACACCAGTTCGGAATCGAGCCAGAGCTTATAGAAATCGTTACCCAAATCGTAGTGGCGCTGGATGTTGTTGCGAGAGCCCGCCAGGGTATTCGCTTGCAGCCAATTCATGGCATGCGAACTGAGCTGTGAATACCAGCTCTTGGCCGCCCCGCCACTCGGCCAGGAATGAAAAACCGCCTCGATCGCGCGAGGAAGGTCACCGATGACTTCAATGTGGCCATCGGCAAAGCCTTCTCCAAAGGCGACTTCGGGATCCAGAATCAACGCAGCAATCGTCCGGCGATCGTGGATTACAACGGTAGCGATGGGGGAGATGCCGGGCGGGCTCATCTCCTCTCCGTCTTTGATTGCGAATCGAATCGGCGCCGGCCCGATGGCCTTGAAGATTTGCCGCAGGAACCACTTCTCGGCGGAACGGAGTCCTGCCTTTCCTTGGCTATCGCGAAGAGCAATGCTTGGGTAGCTCATGGCCTTCGACCCTTCCAGCGAACGTGCGGCACCATGGCGTCGCGCGCTTTCCAACATACAGCGCCAGAACAAGGAAGTGCAAGCGTTGGGCCACTGCAAGAGTTACGAGTTGGCCCGTGAAGTGCTGCCGCCAAAAGGCTCGCGGGCATGCTAGGGGCGCTGACTGCGCCAAAGCACGCAGACCGCGCCCGTCGCAATTCTTTCTTCAATGAGCGACGCTTGTCAGGTGAGCAGATGGTCCCGAAACCAATCGCGCGCGAGGGCTGCTGCTTGGTCTAACGTGCCGGCCTCTTCGAACAGGTGGCTGGCGCCGGGAACGACCTGGATCCTATGGTCCGTCTGACGGGGTAAAGCGGCCATCGCCAAACCGTTGAGATCCAAGACCACGGGATCGTTTCCTCCGACGATAAACAGCGTCGGCGCGACCACGCGCTTGAGCGCTTCGCCGGCCAAATCCGGTCTCCCTCCGCGAGAGACAACCGCTTGTACGATCGCGGGGCGCTCGCCGGCCGCGACAAGGGCGGCCGCAGCTCCGGTGCTTGCGCCGAAGTAGCCAATGCCCAGCCTGGCTCCAAAAGGCTGCCGGCAAACCCAATCCGTGATGGCAACCAGCCGCTGGCCAAGCAGACTAATATCGAAGCGTAGCTCGCCCGTGCGCCTATCAACGGCTTCTTCCCCAGCGGTGAGAAGGTCGATCAATACGGTGCCTATTGCGGACTGGTTGAGAAGTTCTGCTACGTGACGGTTTCGGGGGCTGTGACGGCTGCTGCCGCTGCCGTGAGCAACAATGACCAAGCCGCGTGCCTGGCTCGGCACCAGTGCGTCGGCAGCCAGGTCGGACCTGCCAATCGGCACCTTAATCGCGACTCGTGTAACTTCTTGTGTGGCGGGTTTCATGAACCACTTCAGTGCAGTCGCGGTACCAATCCGGCGTCGGGAGTGTAAACTCCTGCTTTGGGGATGCGTTACAGCTTTATGACACCGACCGTGCCGAAAAACGAGTGTGAGGCTTCTTAAGTAGACTGGAAGGCCGCATCGCTTTCCAATAAGGAATAATCTTGGCAGAATTCACCGGTGAGCGCGTGATCCCGGGATTGGTAGAACCGAGTCTTTGGGATGAGCACGTATCGCGCTACTCGTTCGCGACTGGATTGGCAGCCGGGAAACGGGTGCTCGATGTAGGCTGCGGCACGGGCTATGGCGCGGCGTGCCTGGCCGAGATGGCGACGTACACCTTAGGCTTCGATATCTCGCCGGAAGCGGTGGACTACGCAACCCTGCACTATGGGGCGAAGGCTAAATTCGTGGTCGGATCGGCTGAGAGCTTTCCTAAGGAGATCGGGTCCTTCGACTTAATCACGGCTTTTGAAGTAATTGAACATCTCGCGGATTGGCCACGGCTCTTGAGCGAAGCGAATCGGGTTCTGGCCGACGAGGGGCTGTTTCTTGTCTCGACGCCGAATAAGACGTACTACGGTGAAGCAAGGCAATGCGAAGGTCCTAACCCGTTTCATATCCACGAATTCGAATACGAGGAATTTCGTGAAGTGTTGAAAGCCTGTTTTCCGCACGTGCGCATTCTTGCTCAGAATCGAGTGGAGGCGTTCACTTTCTTTGGTGAGAGGTCAGCGCCGAGCGGAACTGCTACCTTTGCCGAGGCTGCGGAGGACGTTTCAGACGCCCACTTCTATATAGCGATTTGCGGTCGTCAGCCCGTTCCAGCCCTCTCGTACGCGTATGTTCCGCACGAAGGGAACCTGCTACGCGAGCGTGAACGACACATTCAAATGCTGCAGCAGGAATTGGAGACACTTAGCGAGGAACGCGGGGTCGCCGCCGGGCAGCTGGCTCAGTTCGAATCGGATCTGGAGGCCAGAGGCAAGTGGATTGCTGGTCTTGAACAGCAGATTCTAGATCATCAGCGCGAGCGCGATGCAGCCTTGGCGGCGCTGAAAACCGCCGAGAATGAACTGGAACAACGCACCAACTGGGCCAACCAGCTGCAACACGAACACACGGAGCGGACCGAATGGGCACAAAGCCTGGACCAGGAGCTAACCAGGACGCGGGGGCAGGTTTACGAACTTGTGGCAAAGCTGGGCGACGCTGAGGCGGTTATCATCGAACGCACCAAATGGGCCCAAGAGCTCGAACGTAAAGTCAACGAACTGAGTGACCTGGATGTGAAGCTCAACCAGGCTCGAACCCGCCTTAGCGAAACTGAGGCCACCCTCGCTGACAAAGAACTGATCATCGCCGAGCTCACCTCAGAAGTGACCAGGGGCCGAAAAGAGCTTGGTCCTTTGCTGGCAGCGATGCGCGCGCAGAGCGCCGCAGCAGAAGAACACAGCCGTGCGATCGGATTGGGGCAACCGCCCGGCCTGCCGAACGACGAATTCTCTGAACTCGGTGAACTGGTCGTCGAGCTGGACAAGTTGCGAGCATCACAAGCTCGGTTGTTCGAGATTCAAATGCAAACGAGGTCGGAACTCCAACGAAGACTGGAAGTGCTGACTGAGGAACGAGCGTTGGCTGCTAGGTCGCGGTGGCTGAAGCTGGGGCGGGCGCTTGGGCTGGGCCCCAGGCTGGACTGATAGGCTCACTGAGGAGCTCTTGGGCGCGCGTTACGGATTCTTAGCTTGACGGGCGGCTCCAACTGGTATTGCATCTGAAGTATGAAGAAGATAAAGAAGAAATCCGTTTCGCGGCTGCGGTCGAAGGCCAAGCGAGGATTTCAGGGCTATCCTGTGGCCACGGTGGCGCTGTATGGGCCAACGCACCAGCTGGCAACCAAGGTAACCGTAGGCATAATCCGCAACGAAGGCGAAGATACGGATTCGCTGGAACGCTGGTTCAGTGAGGATACAGACATCCGGCACGATGCCGGGATCGAACAGGAGATTCTGGCCTTCATCCTGGCGCAAGGAGCGAAGTCGGTGGCGATCACGGATCGAATCGTGGGCTGCCCGCATGAGGAAGGCATCGATTATCCGGACGGGAAGTCCTGTCCGCAATGTCCTTACTGGGCCGGCAGGGACCGCTGGACGCACGAGCGAATTCACTGAAGCGGCTCATTGAAAGCGGAGACTTTACAGGTTTGCCAGAGCCTGGGGCGACATATCGACCTTCTTCCACTGGCCGGCAACGATTTTCTCGCGGATCTTCGCCGGAGCGACGCCGGCCTTGGTTTGCTGGTAGGCAAACACCGCTTCGTGGCGGCAGATAGAACACTCCTCACCGTGGGCGTCTACGAAGCAATCGAGCAGGCTGCCGTGTCCGGCGAACTTATCACACGAGCAATAGCAAGGCAGTTGATAGAGTACCGGGCGGATCTTGCCTGCGAGTTCGTAGACGCGCTGCACTTCCGGTTTGGCGGCGTACTGTTGAGGGTCCTTGGTCGCGGGCAGGGACCCGGTTGGCGGTTCGCTGTGGAATGCAGGAATCCGCTCTTCCGCGGCAGTGATTGTGATTGCTGCCGTCATTGAGGTGAGAGTTCCCGCCATGAGCTGTCTACGCGTGATTGACAAAAGAATCCTCCTGCTGAGCCACGAAATGGCACGCTCCTACTACAATATCTTGGAACCCGCGAGCCTTCGAATCGGGAGGTGCCGGGAACGTTGATAGCGATACCCATGGAAGACTCACCTCAGATCGATTTCCCCAGCGTGGATGCCTCCCCGAACCACTGGCGCCGGACGTCGTACCCGATCCTGTGCGGCATCGTTCTGCTGATGGGGGCCGGCTATATTCTCTACTCGCTGACCTGGGCATTCGCCTGGGACGAAGGTTTCCACATACTGACAGCCCAGCTCATCAAGGACGGGCGGCTTCCCTACATCGACTTCTTTTTTCCGCAGACTCCGCTGAATGCTTTCTGGAACGCGGCTTGGATGCGTGTGTTTGGCGACAGCTGGCGGATTGTCCACGTCGTGGCCGCCGTTGAAGTGATCGGCGCAGTTTTCTTAACGGCGGACTTCGTCTACCGGCACATGCCTGTTCCGCGCTGGCGGCTGGCGTCCTCGCTATTGGTGGCCGTGCTGGTGGCAGCTAACATCCAGGTTCTGCAATACGGCCCCTTGGGCCAAGGGTACGCGCTGGCTTTGATTCTCTCGGTCGCTGCCTTTCGCCTAACGGTTTGGGCGGTGGGGGTAAGGCATCCTCTAGCGGCGGCAACGGCGGGACTCGCGGCGAGCGCGGCAGCCAGCGCTACGCTGCTGGCGGCGCCTTACGCTCCGGTTCTCTTGCTCTGGCTGGTCGTTTATAACCGATCGGGGCGTCGCTGGATGAAGGCCGTCAGTTTCCTGGTGGGTGCGGCGGCCGCCTGGCTTCCCATATTTTGGCTATTCCTGCGATCGCCACGCGTGGTGCGCTTCAATATCTTCGATTACCACATGAAGTACCGCGAGGTGGACTGGTCCGATGCCATTCCGCACGACATTGACGTTCTCACGTCGTGGCTCGAATCCTCCCAGGCGTTGATGCTCGGTCTGCTCGCGATTGCGGGATTAGCGTACATTATCAGCGTTGCCCGCCGTGGACCGCAGGCTTATGCGACTTCGATCAGCGCCGCAGATGGTCAGGGCGGCGGATACTTGCCCCAAGTTGCGTGGGATCGAGTCCGGCGGTCGGAACTCTACCTCTGCGCATGGCTGACGCTGGCCGAAACCATTCACATTTCGAGGGCGCACCCGACCTTTTCGCGGTACTTCCTGCTAGTGGTAGCTCCCGTAAGCATCCTTGCAGTGGCCGGCCTGTACGTTGTGGGATCACGCCTGGGCCGGCCGGACCGCCCGTGGTGGGCCGTAGCGCCTACGATGCTGTTAGTGCTGTTCGCCATTGCGCGAGCCACGTACGACGAGCGCGACACGATGCATTGGAGTGACCTGGTGAAGATCACCAACAAGATCAAGGAAGTGACGCCTCCCGGAGCAACGCTCCTGGCCGATGAATCGATCTACTTCCTAACCAATCGCATACCGCCAGAAGGGTTAGAGCACCGTGACTCGCATAAGCTCAAGCTGGATGCCGGGTTGGCCAGGATGCTCCACGTTATTTCAAAAGCCGAACTGAAGAAGCGGGTCGCCAGTGGGGCGTTTGCTACGGTCCAAAGCTGTGACGACGACGAGATGACCGACCTGAGTTTGGATGACTTATATGAGCACAATGCGGAATTCGATGATTGCAAGGTGTTTTGGGGGCTGAAGGCTGGGGAGACGAAAGGCCCCACGAAATGAGCCACTCTTGGGGTTCGGCCGGCCGGCGGCTTGCTGGGGTGGCTCAAGACGCATGTACGCAGGACAAGCATTCATGAGACACTGTAGATGATATGTTTGAAGGACTATTTCGACCCCAGCACCTCCTGGTGATTTTGGGCGTTGCGTTCTTTCTGTTTGGCGGCAAGAAGTTGCCTGAATTGGGCAAAGGCCTCGGAGAGGGAATTAAGAATTTCCGCGACACCATGCGCCAGGTGACGAACGAAACCACCGAAGAGAAGAAAGAAACGGAAAAGTCCGCTTAATCGGACTTCAGCGTCTTTGTAACCCGGGGCTTGGCAAAGAGCTATGTCGCGACCGAGAGGCCGCGATGGGCAGCTCCCCAGATCCCTGTCAAAGACGGATCAACCGCTGCACGGAGGCACTTCGAGCCAGGCGGCCCTTAAGAATCAACCCGATCGACGGCCCTAACCGAAGTTGGGGCCGCCCAGGTTTTTGAGGTTCGGACAATGCTAAACCGATGGGGTTCGCCTTGCTTTGGTCCAGCCCATTTCCATTTATTCTGGTATCGTGCGGCAGTGGCACGGATAAGAGGTAATGAACACTATGTACGGCAATAACTATCAGTCGTCAGTCTGGGATAAGCTGACCGGCACCACAGACCTAACGGGACAGCGTGCGGCGGTGATCAAGCAGACCTACCTCCTGTTTGGGCTCAGCGTCGTGAGTGCGTTGGTGGGTGGATACATTGGCGCGACGTCCGAGACGCTGGCTCGCTTCTTCTCCGGATGGCTGGGCTGGATCGTAGCGATTCTCCTGCTCAACCTTGTGCCTCGGGTGGCGATTGCGGTTCGTCATAATCCGGCTTTGGGTGTGACGGCGCTGGTTGCCGATGGTTTTGTGGCGGGCATTGCGATGTCACCGTTGCTGTGGGTGGCCCGTTCCATCGCACCGCAGCTGATTACGGTGGCGCTTTTCATCACGGCGTTTGTATTTGTGGGGATTACGCTTTACGTGATGTTCTCCGGCCGGACATTCTCCGCGCCACGCGGCCTGATGATCGGGCTGTTTTTCTCCATCATCGGAGCAGTTATTCTGAACAGCTTCCTCAACATCGGCTTCTTAGGAATGTTGATCAGCGTGGCGATTGGCGCGATGGGCGTATTTACCTTGATCTACTCGACGAGCAATGTCCTGAGGACTCCGGATGCCGACAGCCCGATTCCAGGCGCTTTGATGCTGTTTGCGGGCGTGTTTAATGTTTTCGTGGCGACGCTGAACATTCTGCTACGGGTGATGAACGGCGGCCGCCGCAGCTAGCGAGGGGCATCGTCTGCGTTACTCGTAGCGCAACGCTTCAACCGGGTCGAGCTTTGAGGCCTTCACGGCCGGCCACACTCCAAAGAAAACGCCGATTGCGACCGAAACGGTGAAGCCGGTGATCAGGGCCCACGCAGGGACCTGCGTCTTAATGCTGGGAAGGAGAATCCCCACCAGCACCGTGACTAGCACGGATACCACGATTCCCAACAGACCACCGGCGCCGGTGAGCGCCATGGCCTCCGCCAGGAATTGCGTGACGATGTCGCCGCGGCGAGCACCCATCGCTTTGCGAACCCCAATTTCGCGGGTGCGCTCGGTAACGCTGACCAGCATGATGTTCATGACCCCGATGCCGCCGACCAGCAGGCCCACGGCGGAAATGGCGACCGAGACCAGCAGAATCATGCTGGTGATCTTGTTGAAATTCTCGATGATGGAATCTGGAGTCGACAGCGCAAAATCGTCTGGAGCATCTTTGGGCGTGTGCCGGATACGCCGTATTGCAGCCCGGACTTCTTCCACAGCATCGGCGCGCATGCCCGGTTTCGCCTTAGCCGTCAGGAAGTAGTTGGTGGATTGCGGATAGCGCAGCCGAGCGGTTTCGAGCGGAATTGTGACTTGCCTGTCCAGCCCGTTCTCGCCAAAGAATCCACCCTTCGCCAGCGCCTGCACTCCGACAATGGTGTACTCCGCGCCGTCTATGTTCACCGCGCGTCCGATGCCGTTATGGTCCGGGAACAGCGCTTCCGCCAAACTGTATCCCAGCACGGCCACGCGCTGACCGCGCCTGGCTTCCTGCTCGGTAAAGATTCGACCCTGATCCAATTCGCGCGGATTGATGTCGTAGAGATTGGGCGTCGCGCCCACGATCCCCAAATTGTCGGATTCGAAGCCCGGCACCTTAGCTGTGGCGACCCTGCCCGCCGGCTGCCCAATGAAAAGACTGATGCCGACATCCGAGATGGAATGCACGGTTGCCCTGAGGTAGTCGGCATCTTCCGGCCGGATCGGTTTTCTCTTCCGCTCCTTTGGGGGAGCGTTGGCGCCGCTGGGATCGCCGCTCAGGCGGGCTACAAAGATGCTGTCGGGACCAAACTCCTTGAAGAATTCTTCGATAGATCCCTTCAGGCCGGAAAGCAATGACGCCACCGTGACTGTGGTGGTGATTCCGATCACGATGCCGAGCACCGTCAGGCCGGAACGCAGCTTATGGGTCCAGACCGCATCCAGAGCCATTCCCAGAGTTTGTTTAGGGCTGATTCTCATCTCTGTCTCATTCCGCCCGCAATGCCTCGACGGGATCAAGGCGTGCTGCCCGCCGGGCCGGATACCAACCGGAAACGATTCCGACTATGCTCGAAACCAGAATCGACAGTATGACGTAGGTGGCGGTCACTCGCAGAGTTGCGCCGGTGAGGATCTGAAGAAGCTGCGCGATCAACGCCCCAAGGACAAGCCCCAGAAAGCCTCCCGCAATGGAGAGGAAGACGGACTCCGTCAGGAATTGCAGCATAATGTCGCTCTCGCGTGCCCCGAGGCTTTTGCGAATTCCGATCTCCCGAGTGCGTTCCGTGACGCTGACCAGCATGATGTTCATCACCACGATGCCGCCCACGACGAGAGAGATTCCCGTAATCGGCACCACCACGCCCGCGATGACGCCCAGGATCTGATCGGTGAACGAGCGCACGGAGTCGGGCGTGAGCACATCGAAGTTGTCGTCTTCGCCAGGCCGCGCGTGGAAGTGGCTGCGCAGCGCATTGCGCGTGATATCGAGCGCGGCATCCATGGTGAGGCCGGTGGCAGGCCGCCCACGTCCGAACATGATGCCCTTGTCGCGGCCTCCGAAGAGCTGGTAATAGACGCTGATGGGAATGTAGACGGGATTATCGAGGCTCTGCCCGAAGGATGAACCTTGCTGCTCCAGTAGGCCGACAACCGTGAAATCAATGCCTGTCAGGCGCAACGTCTTTCCAATGGGCGAGTTGCCTGGAAACAGCTTGGTTCGAATATCCTCTCCGATCACCGCCACCGGTTGGCGGTATTGCTCCTCTGTCTCGGTAAAAAAGCGGCCATCGGCGATGGGAACGTCGCGTATGTCTGGAAGAGTGGCTGACGCGCCGATGATATTGGCGTCCTCGTAAGTTTGGTTTTCGGACTTCACATCCGCGATGCGCTGCTGGTAAGACGCATACAGGACCTGACTGCCCGTAACCGAGCGCAAATAGGCGACATCTTCGGGTGTGATGCGTTTGTTGCGTTTCTGCTTCGCAACGAGCTGTTTGTAGCTCAAGCGTCCGACCGAAGCGATTTGCGCCACCAGAAAGCTGTTGGTTCCAAAGGCCTTGGACGTGATCTGATCGGCGTAAGCACCGAGGCCATCGATAGCGGCGCCCACCAGAATGACGCTCGCCACGCCGATGATTATGCCGAGCAGCGTCAGAAAGCTGCGCAGCTTGTGCACGCGGATGGAATCCAGAGCCAGCGAAACGGCAGTCCCTAAGAAACGAAAGGTAGTCATCAGATCGGTTTATAACGCTGGGCCAAGTACTAGGAGGTTAGCATTTTGTAAGCAATCTTTCACTTGGGCCCTAGTGTAAGGATGAGGGCAACCGCCTGGCCGGTCAACGCGAAACGGGATGGCTAGTCGAGGACGAAGGCGAAAGGCTAGAAAAGCTATATGGAAGGCGTGACTGGCGGAGCAAGGTGCAGAGGATCAGCACAATGGTTTATCTGGGCCCGGAGCTAAGTTGGCGTGTTCTTTGCGCAAAAGTCTCCAGCCGAGCCAAACTCCTATCGGAAACAGCACCAGCAGCGCCACACCATACCAATGAGGCACCGTCGTCCAAAGCACGATTTGGCTGATAAGACCGATCAGACTGCCGAAAATCATTAGCGCGGTGGTGGCCTTCCATGCCCGGTCGCGGGCAATCCAGGCGCAGAGGTAACCACCGGCAATGGAATACACAAAGTCCGTGAACAAGCTGATTGCAAAGTAATAGAGCGGCGGCATGGTCATCAGCTTAAAGCCTGGGATGACCATGTTGAAGATCTGGTCGGTGATTACAACTAAGACGCCGATCAATACGTAACCAGCAACTACGGCGGCAGGGATACGCCACATGGATTTGTTCTCGAAGTAGAAAGAAGTATATCGAAACAAATGTGGCCGAGATTTTAAGACGCACCGTACAGGTGTTAGCCTGGAGTGTGAACAAAAGACTAGACAAACGGCACAAGCGTCAAGTGACGCGCGCCAAAATGAAGGGGAAAACTTCTGAGCCTGACGTGCGAACTCAGGAGCAGATCGAGGCGGCTCGCGAAGCCAGCAAACGTAAAGAACTTCCCAAGTAACTTGCGGACGCGGTGCGGCAATCAACCACGGGGCTGAGAATCGCGCTACTGTAGGTTGTGTCTCCTGCTCATTGTCCCCACTGTAAATCCGTAGATTTCCGCAGCGTAGGCGTGCGAAACAGCATGGAGAAAGCCATGCACTGGCTGCTGCTGCCATTCCGATGCGGTCTGTGCGGTCACCACTTCTTCTTGCTCCGCTGGCTTGCACCAGCTGGAACTGCATAACAGAAGCCCGAGCGGGGCGTCAGCTGCGGCCGTTCAGCGAAAGTTGGTTTCTCGTTGGAGCCGCATCGAAATGTCACACCGCAGCGTGCCGTTTCCCGAGCGCTTCAGTTCTCGAATCGTGCGAAACTCGCCAAGCCGCGAGTCCTCGTCCCGCATGGACGCGGTGAGATACGGGTCGCCCGTGAAGCGCAACTCCTCAACCCACTGAAGCGGATATCCTGCACCCCAAAGAGAGAAGTGAATGTGCGCCGGGATGTTCATATTCGGATAGTGCCCGGGGCGAATCGTCGATAATTCGAACTTCCCATCGGTGTCGGTCTTCATCCAGCCGTAGAGGCGGGGTGGATACTCCATACGGTTTTCGCCATAGTAACCTTGCGCATCTGTGTTGTAGGCGTAGACCGTAATGCCCTCGACAGGCGTAGCGCCATCCGGCGCGAAAACCTGGCCTTCCACGACCAAGGGCTCACCAGGTTCGGCGCTCGAGACGATCTTCAGCTTCGACTCAAGTCGTGCGGGCGCCGGGCGCCGAATCATGATCAGGCCATTCTGCCGCTGGTTCTCCCAGAGGCTTGGCGGCAAGGAATCGAACGGCTGCTCTCCGTTCAGGCGGGGCGCCACGGACAGGAGCCCGCATCCGCTGACGAATAACGAAGCGCCTTCAAAGAATCGCCGCCTGGTAAACTCCTCATTCTTTCGATAAGCCATTTGGTGTACCTCGCCGTGAAGACGGCAGCGAGGGTGGAAGTGTTAACAGGGGGAAGCGATTAATGCTTCAGAAGCTCAATGGTTCCGTTGTTGTCGGTCAGCCGCATCTCGCAGTGGCCGCCACCGATTGTGCCGCTCAATTCATCGCTCGACATGGAGCCCATCACATTAATCGGGAAGTCGCTGCGAATCTTTCCGAAGCTTGTTCGGGCTGAAACCCGATAGCTGGCATCCGATGACAGTCGGACCCGTATCGCCGAGAACGAAGTGCGAATCGTGATTGGCTGGCAGGCCCCCTGAAGTGTGCTAGCCGCGTCCACGGCCCCGTTCTGGTTTTCCACCTGGATTCCGCCATTCACGTTATCAAGCACCACCGCCCCGAAGCTGGTAGTAATTTGTGCGCCCTTGACGTTTGATGCTTTGACACTGCCATTCGAGTTCTCTACCGTTAGCAGGCCGCCGATATTGCTGGCGTCGATAGAGCCGAAACTGGTCTTGACCCGGGCATCTTCTTTGACGCCAGAGATGGTCACGCCGCTATTCCCTGATTCGACGTGAGCGCTGCCCTGGATATCGCGTACAGTGACCTGCCCAAATGAGTTTACGACGGTGATGGAACCGCCTACACGCGAGCCCTCCACTTTGCCGTTGTTCGAGCGAACCGATAGCTGGCGCCCGATATTTGAGAACCTGACGTCGCCGAAGGAGGAATTGAGTTCAGCCGCGCCGTCCACGTCGGTGGCCTCCACTCGGCCGTTGCTATTGTTCACGGTGAGGTCGCCGTGGAAGGTAGTGGCCTTTACGTCGCCAAATGCGTTCTTCACGCTGCTGCCCGCGCCTCCGCTGTCCATGATTGAAATGGCGCCATTGCTATTAACCACTCGAACGCCTTTCGAAACGTGAGAAACCGTCACGCTACCGAACCGGTTGCGAATGCTGATTGCTCCGTTCACGTCCCTGGCGTCGACGGCGCCATTGCTGCCCTCCACAGTCACGTCACCGGCATTGTTCGATACGTCAATCCGGGCGAAGGAGTTTTCTAAACGCTGCGTGCCTTGCCCATCGCGAAAAACAAGGTCGCCGTGGGAGTTGGTTACGTTCGAGCTGGCCTTCACGCCCGTGACCGAAACGGCGCCAAACGAATTGTGAACATCCAAGGGCGACGATTCGGGCACCGTCACGTCATATCGAACGGAATAGGAAGTGCTGTTCCCGAATAACGAATCGGGCCTGTCCGGATAACGTGTCCGGATGGAGAGCACTGATGACGATGAGTCAATCAAGATGTCGATCCGATCGGCGAGAGACTTCGCGTCCTGCTGATTACGCGCGGATACGCGAATATCGGCGTGAATCACCACCTCGGGACTGTTGTGCGTGTGGATGGTTACGTCGCCGAGCTTGTGTTCGAGCAGGATGCGCGCGCCCGCGTGAACGGGGATGGTTTTGTCGAAAGTGCGCGTGTATTCGTCGCGGCCAAGTGCCGCACAGGCGAAAAGCAGTGCAACAAGTAGCGGACTAATTCTTCTGATCACTGGTCAGTATCTCCTGAAGCGTTTGTTGCTTCTGCCGGTACAGATCGGCAAGGTTATTCTGCAGACCGACGTTAAAACGGTTTTGATCTAAGTTCGCCCGGGTTTCCGAAATGGCCGAATCAATGAGCAAGAGTTTTTCGTGATAGCTCACAGCAACGGCCGAAGTCGGATTCTCCAGCTTTGGCTTGGCCAGCAGCGACAGCCTGTCGATGGACTGCCGGTACGCGGCTTCGTTCTTCTCGACGTCTCGCAGAGCCTGCTCTGTGAGGAAGGCCTGGTCCTTGGTCGTCAAGGCCGCGATGTCGCCGCCGCCCTGCTTCGTCTGATTGGTTAACAGCTGCCAAGGCCGGAAGAACAGCACCGCGCCCAGAACGATCGTCGCGGCCAGAGACCAGGTCTTCCAATCGTTCCACCAGGGCCGCGCGGGACGAGGCTGCGCTTCCAGCGTCTGGCGAATACTTGGCCAGAGGTTCGGGCTGTCCCATTCCTCATGCAATTCCTTGGCGACGGAAGAGATTTCGGTCCAAAGACGATACTCGCGACGGCAGGCGGCGCACTCCTTGAGATGCTCCCTGGCCTCGGCCATCAGTTCAGGAACGGCCAGCGCTCTTTCCAAATCGCCACATTCGAATTTCATGTGCGTGACTCCGTCAGTAGCCGCTTTAACTCCCGCTTCGCTTCGAACAGCCAACTCCGCGAGGTGCCTTCCGGGACTTGAAGAATCGCGGCAATTTCGGAATGCCGCAACCCCTCCACCTCAAACATCAGAAACACCAGGCGCGGCCGCTCGTTCAGCTGGCTCAACGCGCGCTCGAGGGCGATCTTAAGCGCCGGCTTGCTTTCGCCGGCGACGTCTCGCAGCATGGGCGCTTCCGCTTGTCGCTGCTGCTTTCGCATCAGGTCATAGCAACAGTTGATCAGTATGCGGAACATCCACGTCGAAATCGCCGATTGGCCCTCAAATCCCGGCACCGCCTTATAAACCTTCAAGAACGCGTCTTGGACAACGTCTTCCGCATCAGTCCGGCTCCCGAGCAACCGAAACGCTAGGCTCTTCATCTTCGGCGAATGCAGGGTATACAAACGCTCGAATGCGCGCAGGTTCCCACGCTTGCACTCGTCCACAAGCTCGGCGTCGGTTGGATTGTCTGGCAGGCTAGCTGCGAAGCGGAGCGGCAACCCGATCTCCCACACCATATTCCTTCTTTTCGCGCTTTGGACGACCAGGAATGGCGGAACGTTGGAAATGACAAGTGTTATTTATTGAGCCCGTCATGTAAATTTGCTAACTACTGTTGCTGCAATCACTTAAATCGTGTCCGTCCCTGTAACGAAGGGCCGATCGGGTGGCTTATTGCCGTCCGAATCCCAGCCCTGACAGGCAAATGACGCTCAGCGGCGTGCGGTCAAACTTCAGACGGACGATGTGCAAGTTCGTTGGATCGAAGGCCTTCGCGCCCGTGCTCTTAAAGGCCGCAAGCGGTATGCGAACCGTCTGAAACACGGGTTCTGTGTCCTTCTCATAGCCTTGGCTTTCCAGCAGACTCAGCTTGGTGAATTTCTCGGTTAGAGGCGGCGGCACGGCCGCAAAGCGGCTCACGACGGCAGTTGCCGTGGCGCCATCGGAGGCCACAACTTCCACGCTGAAATCCGGGGATTCGCGGTCCTTCTTTTTATTCGAATCGTCCGATTTCTTGTCCTCATTCTTTTTGCCCGGCAATGGTGCGTCCTCGTCCAACGCGGCGATGGAAAGCTCAAGTGTCGATTCCGGGGCAATCTGCCAGGTTGAAGCGGCCCCGTCCGGCAGAGTAATCGTGCAAGAGGGTACAGGAGCCTTGCTCGCGCGATTCCAGCCCAGGAATACGCCGTTGTAGCCGCGGTCGCCGCTACGCCATGGGATCGGCGCCTCACGCCAGATGGAGAGGTTCTCGCCGCTGATACGGCCTCCTGGTGCGGTGGTGGTGGTGAGGTCCGCATCCTCGTCGAATGAGGCGACGTCAATGTAAGAGGCTTGCTGATAGCGATTCTGGTAGATCGTATCCGGCAGCCAATCCCGGCCGGTGCGCCAATCTTCGAACAAGGGCAGATAGTCGCTTCGGCCTTTCAGCGTGGCTTCGAGAAAAGCGGCGATATAAGTCTTCGAGATCTTTCTCTGCTCGTCGCCGGGCATCAGCGGTTTGAGGTTCAGCAGCCAGCTGAGAGGCTCTCCCGCGTCCGTGCGGCCCCAGACCGTGTTGAACTGACCATGGTTTGCACGGTAGGCGTAAATCTCCGCTTTGAACCATTCCCCGGGTTGCGTATAGCGAACGTGATCCCACTGGCGGCTACCCATAAACGATGAAACATCGGCATCGTGCGCGCCTTGTAAAGTCAAATAGCTGACGTCTTCAATCCAGCGAGGCTGTCCGGCCGGCTTGTATTGACCATCGGCCGGCGCGATGGCGACCACAGCCTGGATTGGGAAGTTGTAATCAAAGCGGATGTTGGCGTCATCGGGATCGTACTTCATGCGATTGAACGCCGCTGCGGTGGCTGCGGCTTCGCCGCCTCGTGAGTGCCCGATCAAGGCAATGTGATTGAAATCCACTTTGCCGTAAAACGGGCTCCCCTTCGTTTGGTTCCAGTCGCGCCATAACTTCAGATGCTCAAGTAACATCCAGCCGCGCACGGCTTGCTGCTTGGGGGGATCGTGGAAGAGACCGCTATTCAGGAAGTTCTCGTCGACGGACGCTAGGATGAATCCGCGGCTAGCGAGCAATTCGCCCAGGTAGGCATAACCCGGATCGGAGAACTGCGACATTTCGTGGTTGCCATGAACGATCAACACCAAAGGAAACGGCCCCTGACCTTCCGGGTACCAGACGCGTGCATTAAGGGGTAACTTGTCGATATCGAAGCCCCAGTATTTCTTTCTCGTCCAACGCTTCCAACCGTCGAAATCTTTGAAGAATAGCGAGGCATCTACTGAGTGAGACTTAATCGCGACGGAAGATCCGTATTCGGGACGCCGTGTATCCGTGCCCGATCCGTAGAACAGACTCTCAACGCGATGTGGGCCGTTGAGGCCGGGGTTCGGCAGCGAGAGCTTCGCGGGCATGAGGTCGGCAGGCGGCCGCCATTTCAGAATCTTCTCCATTGACCCTTCGTGGACGAGCAGCCAGCCGATATACCCATTGGCGGACAGCGCAAGCAGGCAGAGCACGCCAGCGACTACCTTCTTGCTCAAGGCGGCCTGGCGAAACCCACCCGCGAGAAACGTGGCAATCGTTGCGCCCAGGATCCCTTCTGCCAGTCCGGTAACCACAGCCATCGGGATGCCGAGTTCGGGAGGAAACCAAACCAGCATGACGATAGCGCACGAGCCCACAATCCAGCCCGTGGCCATGGGCGGCAGCTTCCGGGCGATGACCAGCAATAGGGCGACCAGCAGCGCGACGAACGGGATGGCGATGGCCGCGACAACGATCGCCAGCAGGAAGTCGAACGCATAGCCAAAGCCGGTCCGTACATACAGGCCGGCGATGACAACGCATGCGGCGGCTGCGGCTAGTGTTCCCCAAACCGCTCCGCGTTTGGCTTCCGGGCCGGGCCGGATCGCTCGCCACTTCTTGCCACACCAAGCGAAAGCCTTGCGGCGCCGCCGGCCGATGCGGGCGTGAAGTGTCGATGCTTCTTCGCTTGTTTCCGGAACGCCGCTTGTCGACATATAAGCAGTATGGACGAGTTTCTAAAGGCGGTTGTTCCCAATGTCCTGGCGGCAAGGAAAAGGGCCGATGCGGTCAACTGACCACAACGGCCCCTGGTGTTCTATGGATCCGAGGAGCGGCTACGCGGTGCGGTTCACTTCCGATTTATCCGCCAGTGCCGCCTGCGCCGCCGCCAACCGTGCGATCGGCACACGGTACGGCGAGCACGACACGTAGTCCATGCCTGCCCGATAGCAGAATTCCACCGAACTCGGGTCACCGCCGTGTTCGCCGCATATCCCAATCTCCAGCTTTGGATTGGTTTTGCGGCCCAGCTTCACGGCCATTTCAATCAACTTGCCGACGCCCTCTTGATCAATCGAGGCAAACGGATCGGCCTTGAAGATCTTCAGGTCTTCGTAGTGTTTGCTGAAGTGCGTGTAGTCGTCGCGAGAGAGGCCCATGGTGGTCTGCGTCAGATCGTTGGTGCCGAAGCTGAAGAAGTCGGCTTCCTTGGCGACTTCGTCCGCGGTGAGAGCCGCACGAGGAATCTCGATCATCGTGCCGATCATGTAATGCTGATCGGAAAGTCCAGCCGCGCCCAAAACCTCGTCGGCGACTCGCTTCACGATAGCCTTCTGGTTTTCCAGTTCCTTCACGCCACCAATGAGTGGAATCATGACCTCCGGTATCACCTTCTTGCCCTTCTTGGCAACCAGCACAACCGCCTCAAAGATGGCGCGCGCCTGCATCTCAGTGATCTCCGGATAGGTGATGCCGAGACGGCAGCCGCGATGGCCCAGCATCGGGTTGAATTCATGCAGCTCTTCCACGCGATGCAGTAACTCGGGCAAGTACTTCTTTAGCTCGCCCACGGGGACGCCGTAGGTCGCCGAGAATTCCTTTTTCTCCTTGGCTGTCGCGTGCGGCAGCTTGGTGATATCCACCATCAGATTTTCGCGCTTGGGCAGGAATTCGTGGAGCGGCGGATCGAGGGTTCGAATCACGACCGGGAATCCGTCCATCGAATCGAAAAGGCCGGCGAAGTCCTTGCGCTGCATGGGCAACAGCTTCTGCAACGCTTTCTTTCTGGTCTTCTCATCCCGCGCCAGAATCATTGCCTGCACATGCGGCAGACGATCTTCAGCGAAGAACATATGCTCGGTGCGGCACAGGCCGATGCCTTCCGCGCCGAACAGCCGCGCTTGTTTGGCATCGCGTGGGATGTCAGCATTCGCTCGAACGCCGAACTTGCCGCGGAACTCGTCCGCCCAAACCATAAAGGCGGCGAAGTAATGCGATTTCGGATCCGGCTCACTAGTTTTGCACTGGCCCAGATACACTTCGCCAAGCGAACCATCGATAGAAATCCAGGCGCCTTCCTTGACGATCATCTTCTGACCGTCGATGGTGATGGTGGCTTCCTTCGCGACCTCGTTCACGCTGATTGACGAGGCGCCGACGACGCACGGCCGGCCCATGCCGCGCGCAACCACTGCCGCGTGACTGGTTAATCCGCCCACCGCCGTGAGAATGCCCTTGGAGACATCCATGCCGTGAATGTCGTCCGGTGTGGTTTCTTTGCGAACCAGAATCACTGGTCCCTTCTTCGAGAGTTCCACCGCGTCTTCCGAGCTAAAAGCCGCCATGCCCACCGCCGCGCCGGGTGAAGCCGGAAGTGCGGTAGCAATCTTCTTAAGGCTCTTGCGGGCGACCGGATCGAGCACCGGGTGCAGCAACTGATCAAGCTGGGCCGGCGCGACGCGCAGGACGGCTTCTTTCTTCGTGATCAGCCCTTCCTCCACCATGTCCACCGCAATGCGCACAGCCGCCGGACCGGTCCGCTTGCCGTTCCGGGTTTGCAGCATGTACAGCTTGCCTTCTTCGATGGTGAATTCGAAATCCTGCACGTCGCGGTAGTGCTTCTCGAGCATGGTCGTGATTTCGCGGAGCTGCTTGTAGGCTTCCGGCATCACATTCGCCAGGTCCTCGATCGGTTGCGGCGTGCGAATGCCGGCCACCACGTCCTCACCCTGGGCGTTCACCAGAAACTCGCCGTAGAATTTGTGCTCACCTGTGGACGGGTTGCGGGTAAAGCCAACTCCCGTGCCGGACGTATCGCCCATGTTGCCGAATACCATGGCCTGCACATTCGCAGCGGTGCCGATGGAATCCGGAATCTTCTCCATGCGGCGGTAGTAGATGGCTTTCGGTGTGTTCCAGGAACCAAATACCGCATCGCGAGAAAGCAGCAGCTGCTCAACGGCATCCTGCGGGAAGTCGCGGCCGGTTTCTTTCTTCACCAGCTTCTTGTAGTCCTCAATGATCACTTTCAGATCTTCGGCATTCAGGTCGGTATCGAGCTTGGCCTTGATCTTGTGCTTCCGCGAATCGAAGATGTGATCGAACTTCGCCATGTCCACATGCAGCGCTACTTCGCCGAACATCTGGATAAAGCGGCGGTAGCAGTCATAAGCAAAGCGAGGGTTGCCGGTCTTCTTCACCAGCACCTCCGTGGTCCGGTCGTTGAGGCCGAGGTTCAAAATTGTGTTCATCATGCCCGGCATCGAAAACTTCGCGCCCGACCGAACACTCAACAGCAGCGGATCGTCCACACCGCCGAGTTTCTTGCCGAGCTGCTTCTCGAGCTTGGCGAGCGCCTTGTGGATTTGATCGTCCACTTCCTGGGGGACCTTGTTGCCGTTCTCGAAGAACAGCGTGCAGACCTCGGTCGAGATCGTAAAACCGGGAGGGACGGGCACGCCGGCCCGGCTCATCTCCGCAAGCCCCGCGCCTTTGCCGCCCAAAATGTCTTTCATCTTGCCGTCGCCGTCGGCTGTACCACCACCGAACGAATAAACGTATTTCTTCATATGCAGTGTTGTCTCCTGACTGTACTAACTGTCGCTGTGGCTGGGTCTTTTTTCACTGCGCAGCCTTTGGGACGATTTCTGAAAAGTCGGCGATGTTGGAGAACTCGGTCAGCAGGCTGTTCAATAGCGCCAGCCGGTTCTGCCGTACCTTTTCGTCCGGGTCGTTCACCAAAATCTTGTCGAAGAAGAGATCCACTTCCGGCCGTAAGGAAGCGATGGCTTCGAGCTTGGCCTCATAGGTGGGATGCGTCTTCAGTTGTTCACGAACGCGCGTGAACGCGACGTATAAGGCTTCTTCTGGGCCGGCCGCTAGTAGTGCTTCGTCCGGCGGACTAGTTGATGTAACTTGCGCCTGCTTGAGAATGTTCTTAATGCGTTTGAAGCTTGCGGCCAGCGGCTCAAAATCGGGCGTGGCCCTTACTTTGTGCAACGCTATTATCCGCAGTTCCAGATCAGCAAGATGAGGAGTGGAAACGCTCATGGCCGCGCTTACCTCGTCATGGGCATAGTGCTTAATCCCGCGCAGATAGTTCCCGATGCGATCGTCGAGAAAGGACTGAAGCTCCGGGTTGTCGCCCACCACCGATGGCAGGTGGAGCGGAAGGCCGCCTTCGAACAGAATCTTCACGAGTCCCTGCGCAGCCCGGCGCAAAGCGAATGGATCCTTCGAGCCACTAGGAATCAGCCCAACGCCAAAACAAGCCCGCAAGGTGTCCAACTTGTCGGCTATGGCGACCACCTGTCCCTCGACGGTACGAGGGATGGAGTCTTCCATGCTGACCGGCTTGTAGTGATCATAGATGGCGGTGGAGACTGCCTCAGACTCGCCTTGTACTTTCGCGTACAGCCCACCGACGACGCCTTGCAATTCGGTGAACTCTTTCACCATGTCCGTCGTCAGGTCGGCCTTCGCGAGATAAGCCGCCTGTACGATGGCTTCCTGATTCTGCACAATTCCTAGCGCAGCGACCAACTGACGCGCCAGGTCAACCACCCGCTCCGTCTTATCCCAGTAGGTTGGCTTCTCGAGCTTGGCCTGGAAGGTGACCTTCTTCAGATCTTCAACCCGGTCCGCCAGCGTCCTCTGCTGATCCACGTTCCAGAAGAACCGTGCGTCGTTAAACCGGGCGCGCAATACGCGCTCATTGCCTTGCCGGATCAGCCCGTCCGGATCTCCGTCGGTGTTGGTGACGGCGACAAACTCCGGCGCCAGCGATCCATCCGGCTTCAACACGGAGAAGTAGCGCTGGTGATGGCGCATCACCGTTGATAGAATCTCTTTGGGCAACTCGAGGTAGGCGGGATCAAAACTACCGCGAATGGGCGTCGGCCACTCGGTGAGATAGACCAGCGTCTTTAGCAGGGCGGCATCCGGCCCAACGTCGCTGCCCAGCGCTGATTCGATTCTCTGCTGCCGTTCGGCCGCCTTCACGATTACGTAGTTCTTGCGAAGCTGTCCTTCGTAATTCGCGGTCGTGACCGGAAGTGGACCCTTGGCGCCAAGAATGCGATGGCCGTACGTCGCATCACCGCTTCGGACGCCCGCCACTAAGAACGGGACCACATCCGCGCCCAGCAGCGCCACAATCCAGCGAATCGGCCGGATGAACCGTACGCCCCCCTTTCCTGTCCAATACATGGTCTTCGGAAAGTAAAGGCCCGTGATAATTCCCGGCAGTGCCTCGGCTAGAATCTCGCCGGTTGGGCGGCCCTTCACTTGTTTGCGGAAGCTGAAGTATTCACCTTTGTCGGTAGTGATGGTTTCCAGCTTGTCCACCGTGGTCCCGTTCTTCTTCGCGAAGCCCTGCGCCGCGCCCGCGCCAGCCGACTTCGGTGGTCCGCTTACCACTTCTTCCGAATCCGCCTGGCGCTCAACCAAGCCCACCGCCTTCAACACCAGCCGGCGCGGGGTTGCGTCGGTCCAGGCTACCCCTCCGCCGAGCTTCGCCTCGTCCAACAACTTGTGGAAGCGCACGTGGAGGTCTGCCAAGGCTGGTTCAATCATCCAATCGGGAATCTCTTCGGCGCCAATCTCGAGTAGAAAGCCAGCCATTACGCGACTTCCTTCGCGGCCGCGGGCCCAGCCTGCTGGGTTGCCCAAGCATCCGCTACGCCCACCGCCAACTTCCGCACGCGGGCAATGATGCCCACGCGTTCCGTGACGCTGATGGCGCCTCGCGCGTCGAGCAGATTAAACAGGTGCGAGCACTTCAGCACGTGGTCGTACGTCGCCAACACCGGATAGCGCGACACATCATCTTTGGCTTTCAGTTTCTTCCGGAATCCGTCAATCAGCCGCTGTGCTTCCTTCTCGTTCAATTCGAAGCCTTGCCGCAGGGCCGCCACGTCGGCCATTTCGAAGTTGTACACGGAGAACTGCTGTTCTTCGCTCAAGCGAACATCGGCGTAGCTAAAGCCGGGCGCCCACTGAATGTCGTAGATGCTGTCGACGCCCTGGAGAAACTGTACAATCCGTTCCAGGCCGTAAGTGATCTCAGCCGGGACGAGTTCCAGATCGATGCCGCCACATTGCTGGAAATAGGTGAATTGGGTAATCTCGAGGCCGTCCAGCATCACTTGCCAGCCGATGCCCCAAGCGCCGAGCGTGGGCGATTCCCAATTGTCTTCCTCGAACTTGATATCGTGTTTCTTCAGGTCGATGCCGATGGCTTCGAGGCTGCCCAGGTACTGCTCGAGGACGTCGGCCGGTGTCGGCTTCAGAATCACCTGCAGCTGCTGGTGCTTGTAGAGGCGGTTCGGGTTCTCGCCGTAGCGTCCGTCGGCGGGGCGGCGGCTAGGCTGCACGTAGGCCACTTTGTATGGCTTTGGTCCCAGCACCCGCAGAAACGTTTCCGGCGCCATGGTGCCTGCGCCTACCTCGACGTCATAGGGTTCCTGGATGATCGCTCCGCGGTCGGCCCAGTACCGCTTTAGCTTGAAGATCGTGTCTTGGAAGTAATCCATGCGGTTGTTCGGATTCGCTCTAGAGCGCCTCTAGCATGCCAGGCGTCAGAAAGCGCCGCTCCACATGCTCCTCCATTTCGCGAATCAGGAAGCGCCTCAGATCGAGCGCTGTGTCTTTCGTCCAGGTCCGAGCCGGCAGTTCCGCGAGGTGATGCCGCAGCATCAGTCCAGCAAGCTGCATAGAATCGGCGCTTAGCCGCCTTCCGGCGCGCGTGGTTACGTCGGCAGACTGCATGTCAGGGAGAAACCCAGAAAGGCGGGTTGCCCACAGCGAGAAGTACGTGATGGCTTCCCAGAAGCACCCCGGCTTTTTGGTGCGCATGTAATCTAAGGTTGCGGTCAGCAGCCGGAAGAACTTTTCATTGGGTTCATGTGGCGGCAACATTTGCTCGCTCACCTCAGCCACGAAATCCAACGCCACGCCCGCTTCGAAATCGCTTAGCAGATCGAACTGCGACTGCACCAGGTCACACGAATTCAAATCCACCAATTCCCGCGTTTCTTTCTGCGAATACGACAAGTTCACCCGTGAGAGCCGTTCCAGCCCCGATCCAAAACTACTCTTTGGCCGCTTTGCCCGTCTTGCCACGCCGCGCAGCTTACCCTGGTCGCGAGTAAAGAAACTCACAATCAGATCCGATTCGCGAAAGGGATAGGTCCGAAGAACGTAGGTCTCACTGGTCCGGACCGGCATGGCCATCCGGCCGGCGCATTTCGTTAAACAGTCGCCGACGCGAACTCTTAGCGTATCAAAGCGCTTCTGCCGTCCCGGCTTCGTAAAATGGCCGTTGGCCGCACTGTGGCGAGCAGTGCGGGTCGGCCCGACAGCCGCTCGTCTTTGGACGGTGATCTGGGTGTCTTCGCGATTATGCTGGAAACAAGTGAGCGAAGAGACACAACCCTCCCGGCCTGACCCCGTCGCAGATTCAGACGTGATCCAGGTCTTGGCCAATGGCACCAAGGTCAAACGCCGCAAGCTCCGTATGCGCGCCTGCAACGAACGCAATGCTAAAGGCAAGCTCTGCTCAGGCCATCTCAAGCGCTGGTACCATCCATCCGCGGAAGTTAAGGCTGCGGTCGGTGCGCTGGATGAGTTCTATCGTTGTGAGCACTGCCATACCGTCTACCTGCCCAATTCAAGCGAGTCACCCCGAACGCGAACACTCGTCTTCTGAACGATGCGGGGCTTTATCTTGAATCTTGTTGCAACTGGCTAGCCAAGTGGTTCCACACGGTTTGTGTTGGAGTGGAGTTCCATGTTGGAACGCAGCGCGTGGAAATAAAAATAGCCCTCTGGTGCAATTTCAGGATTGACGAGGGAACTGCCTTGAAAGCCAATATATTTCGACTTCCCGCAAGCACTACCTACTTAAAGCCGCTCCCCGCCTGCTTCCTGACTTTGCAACAGAGGGTCAGGTTGAAAAAGAACTACATCAATTCGCAAATCAATCTAGCATGACTGGTGCCAGACAGTCACTACCTGAATTCGTAGATTCAGCGTTCGAAATCATTAAGAAACCTTCCCTTTTCTCTTCTTAGCCCCCACAATGAGCCGTTCAAACGACATTCACGACGGATTAACGGATTGGATCTGGCGCAAAAAACATTCCGTACCGGTTAGGTTGCTGGGCCGGTTTTCAGGCACCATCGTTCACGCGACGTTTCTAAACTCACACCCAAAAGAACTGTGCGGCGATCTCGTACGGCACCAAAGGACGCACCGGACGTTCCGTGGAAAGCATGCGCACGAGGACAAGCGCTGGCCTGTGTGAAAGAATGACGGATTGCGATTCCTTCCGGCGCAATGCGCCGTTCTGATTCTTCTGTTGGCGGTGGCGCCGGTTTGCGCCAGTCCTCAGATCGACAACGAAGGCTCACCAAAGCTGTTGTTGACGGCGCAGCAATTGAAGCGGCTTGGCCGCGAGCGCACGCGGAAGACAGAGCGGTGGACCAATTTCGAGAACCGTGTTAACTCCTCGCCGGAGTCGCCCCAACGCGGGTTCGAGTTGGCACTGTACTACGCCATTACTCACGACGAGAAGGCCGGCGTCGCCGCGGTTCAGTGGGCGCAAGATCATTCGGGTGACGCACGCCAGGTTGCACTTGTCGCTGACTGGTGTGCTGATAAGTTCACGGAACCTCAACGGCGCCAGCTCTTGACGGCTGCCCTCGGAGCGAGCGGCGCGCAGGCCGGGCCAAGCGTGCCGCCTTCTGTGGCTCGGCTTGATCCGCTGCATTACCGGGATTTGCTCTTTTTGCAAACAGCCCTCGGTCCTTCATTTCCCACTAGCTATGAGACTTGGTGGAACAGCATCGTTGATACTCTGGCGAGACGGGACGGCATCTGGCTCAGCGATCCGGAGCAAATCTACGCTCTGTGCGAAATCCTGGAAGTAGTCCGCGAAAAAACTCGCATCGATTTGCGTGCCGACCATCTTTCGGCTTTCCAGAATCTGCCGTCCGAATACCTTTTGTCACTTCATCCAAGGCAGCTTGAAAAACCTAACTGGCACATGCGGGCGGCGGCGCTTGCCCTCATAGGGATCGATCCGAACCTCGCTTCCGCCCAGTATGTCCAAGGGTGGGCCATGGAAGATCCGCGCGTGATACGTGAAGGCCCTGGTGTCGCATATGAGTTTCTTTGGGCTGATCCGTACTTGCCCGGCCTGAGCTTCTATAACCTCGATCCCTGGGCGTATGATCCTGATGCGGGATTGCTGTATGCCCGCACGAGCTGGGAACCGGATTCATGCTGGATACGGATTTCGGCGAACCGGGCGGACCCGGCGAAGAGCGGCGCGGTCGCTGAAGAGAATTGCCCGGATGGTTGGCGAAGGAAGCCCTTCGAGGCCGGTCACCTAACGTTGCTGCCATTCCAGGCCGGTTGCCTCGACGTGCCGAAAGGGCCCAAGCTGCTGGGCGCCAATGCACCCGTTTTTTTGGCTTGGGGCATGAAGCCTGACACAAGGATCACGTTTATCGAAGCCAAGAAGAATGCCTCCACCCATGCGGATCGAGCCGGGATGCTGCGAATCCCAATGAACGGTGAAGAGAAAATCTGCGTCGCCAAAGCCCGCTGAATCAGGCCGTTCCTGCTATCCTAAAGAGTGCCGCGCGTATTGATTTGCGGCCATCCCCGGCACTCCGGATCGTGAAGAAATCCATTTGAAAATCGGCTTTGTAAGTCTTGGCTGTCCCAAGAACCTTGTTGACACCGAGGTCATGATGGGCCAACTTGTCTCGAACGGCCATGAATTGACCCCGCAACCCTCTGAGGCTGATGTCATCGTCGTGAACACCTGTAGTTTCATTGACCCCGCGAAGCAGGAATCGGTCGACACGATTCTCGAAATGGCGGAGTACAAAAAAACGGGCAAAGCGCAGCGACTGGTGGTGGCGGGATGCCTGGTGGAGCGCTACCGAGACGACATCCGGAAGAATATGCCCGAAGTCGATGCGGTTCTGGGAACTAACGAACTGGATCAGATCACAGCCCTATGCGAAGGGCTGGAACCGAAGCAGAATCCGATCGAGCCGTATCTTTATCACGATTTGACGGCGCGAGTCTTCACAACGCCGAAGCACTCCGCCTACATCAAGATCGCGGAAGGCTGCGATCACCCATGCACGTTCTGCGTTATCCCGCAATATCGCGGCCAGTTTCGCAGCCGTCGCTTCGAGAGCGTCATCAACGAAGCGACCCGGATGTTCGCAATGGGCGTGCGCGAGGTCAACCTGATCGGTCAGGACACCACCTGCTATGGCGAAGACCTGGGATTGAAAGACGGTTTGGCACAATTGCTGGCGCGGCTGGCCGGAATAACGACCGAGCAGCCGAAGTGGGTGCGTTTCCTCTATGCCTACCCAAATCGCGTGACGCAAAGGCTCCTGGACACAATCGCCGAACACGAGGCGCTTGTGAAGTATATCGACATGCCGCTGCAGCATGCGAGTGGCTCCGTTCTGAAAGGTATGAAACGCGGGGCCAACGGAGATATCTTCCTTAGGCTGCTTGAGAAGGTGCGGCGGACGATTCCAAATGTGGCGATTCGTACCAGCATGATCGTCGGGTTTCCCGGTGAGACTGAAGCCGATTTCGAAGAGTTGAGCGCGTTCGTGAAGGCCGCGAAATTTGACCGGCTGGGCGTGTTCTCTTACAGCGACGAGGAGACCAGCGGCAGTTTTCATCTGGACGGCAAAGTTGACGACCGCTCGATTTATAACCGCAAGCGTCGATTGATGTCGATTCAGCGCCGGATCTCGAAGACTCGCAACAAGCAAATGATTGGCAAGGAATTTCCGATTCTGGTGGAAGGGCCGTCGAGCGAGACCGACCTGCTGTGGGAAGGGCGGCTTTCTACGCAGGCTCCGGAAATCGATGGCGTCTGTTACATCAACGACTTTGGGCCGGCCGAGCCGCGAGTGGGAGAAATGCGACGCATTCGGATTACCGAGGCACACGACTACGACCTGGTGGGCAAACTAGTCGATTCGCCGGAACAGTTTCATAGCGCGAGAAGCACGAATCCGTTTCAGATCCTCTCGTCCAAACCGGCCTCCCATGCATCCATTCCTCGGTCGCATCCGGCGGCCCGCATCTCGTCGAACCCTCACGCTTAGGTCCGCGCCGTATGCCTGATTCGAAACCGGCTATTCGCTGTCCTATCTGCAAAAAGGGAGTCGCCCTAGACGACCCATGGATGCCATTCTGTAGTGATCGTTGTCGGATCATCGACCTGGGCAACTGGGCGTCAGAAAAATACGTGATGTGCGCTGAGCAGCGCATTGTTCAGGAGGGTTGAAGTCCCTCTGGCGCTCGAATGAGGAGCGCCATATCCGAACGCGGGGGTAATGCCTCGCGGGCCGGAGAAGGAAGGAAGGTATGGAGACGTCTACACGGGCACGAAAGCGAAAGCCGGAAACAGAACAAGGCGGACCTGGAGCCACCATTTCGCAGGACTCCGGAGGGCAGGGTGTCCACCGCGAGGTGGAATCCGAAGGGCATGAGGAGAAGTACCGGGCCGTAATCGATGGGGGCTGCCCCGAAGATGAACCGGTCGGCCAAAGGCGGGGCAAGGTCGAGCCTGCATTATGGAGGCGAAGGCGTTACTCATTCACCCGCCGCACCAAGGTGTTTGCGGATGGCACGGTACAGAAGAGTGATGCGTGACCTCAGGAGGACTGGCAGAGTTCCCCGCGGTATGGGGATAAGCGACCTTATAAGCGAAAGCGAAATGGGAAGCGATGCTCGGTCAGTAGTCGGACTGCCGAATAGTACTTCAAACATGGTGAAAGCCGTGTGACCGAGCAATCGGCGACCGGAGTGGGTCGGGGAAGGCGGCAGACGAAGGCAGGAGGAAAGAGAAGGGAAGTCAGATGAGTAAGGGCGATGAGGTGGATCAGTTCCTTTTGGGAAAAACCCGTACATCATCATCCGAGGATACTGGCGGACCGGATCAACCTGACAGGTGCGGTGCCAGCCCCACTCGATAGGGTCGGAATCGTGTCTCGTTGTTTGTGCCTTCGTGAAAGCGGGGCGCGGGAAAACCGCACACCCCGTTTGGGCGGCGGACGGGCCAGCACTCGGGCAACTGAGTGCGCCACCTCCGACCCGACACCCGCCCCCTTGGAGCAGGGCGATGACGACCTGGATGTTGGTGGGGACGAGTGGGGCGGGGACGGCAACCGGTGAGCCTGGTCACCAGCTTCCCGATATGCGATGGATCGGCTCGATGAGCTGTAAACAAAGGCGCCCATTGTGACCAAGCTTGCGCTTGTGATCGGGAGCTGGTTTGGGTGCGGCTACTTCCCTTGGGGGCCCGGCACGGCTGGATCGATTGCCGCGGTGCTGATGGTTGTGGCACTTCAGTACTTCAGCTTAGACCGGTACGCTCTCTTGGCTCTGGTGTTTCTGATATTGTTGCCCGGTATATGGGCGGCAACCATGACCGCGCGGCACGTCGGAAAGAAGGATCCCGGCATCGTGGTGGTCGACGAAGTGCTTGGGCAGTGGGTCACACTTCTGGCGGCGCCGGTATGGAATTGGAAAAGCCTGGTGGCCGGACTGATATTGTTTCGGTTGTTCGATATCTGGAAACCGTGGCCGGTGCGGAATCTGGAGAAGTTGCCGGAAGGTGTGGGGATTGTCGTCGATGATTTGGCGGCCGGCGGATACGCTGCGCTTATCTTGTATATAGGTGTAAGGGTCAACCTTTTCTAGCCATGGCCATTCGAAAAGAGGCCGCAGTACGGCCCACAATAACCACGGTGGAACCAGCAGCCGCCATTACCAACGGCGAGTTCCAGATTCGTGGCCAGCGTTTTGCCGTCGAAGGCCACCCCCGGGTCACGATTGCAGAGGAACCGGCGCCCCTGATGATTGCGTCGGACAACCACATCGTGGCCCGTGTCCCCGAAGGGGCGCTGACCGGCGAAATTGTGGTCCATTCCGGGCCACTGGAAAGCGAGGTTTGGGAGTCGATCGTCGGCTTGCCAATTGCCGACAGCCTGCATCCTGTGGCAAATCCGGCGGTGGACCAGGAAGGGAACGTCTACACCACCTTTAGCGGATCGCGAGGCCAGAAGTCGCCGGTTTCGATCTACAAAATTGACTCGGGTTACACCAGCAAACCGTTTGTTACCGATTTGATGAACCCGACCGGACTGGCCTTCGATCGCGAGGGTCTGCTTTATGTATCGAGCCGCTTCGACGGAATCATCTATCGAGTTACACCTACCGGCAACATGTCGGTGTTTGTCGAGGGCATGGGCGTGGCGACGGGCATTGCATTCGACGCGGACGAGAACCTTTACGTCGGTGATCGGAGCGGCACAATTTTCAAGATCAGCCGGAGCCGCCAAATCTATGTGTTCGCAACGCTGGAGGCTTCCATCGCTGCATATCATCTGGCCTTCGCGCCGGATGGCTATCTGTACATCACCGGACCGACCACCTCGAGTTTCGACAATGTCTACCGGATCTCGACAGCCGGAGAAGTGGAGACGTTTCACCGCGGCCTTGGCAGACCGCAGGGATTGGCATTTGACGACACGGGTAGTCTGTATGTGGCGGCGTCACTGAAGGGCCGTCGTGGCGTGATTCGTCTGAAAACCGCCGGTACGTCACCGGAACCCGAGCTGTTCCTTTCGGGCCCCAATATTGTCGGCCTGGCGTTTGCGCCGGGTGGGGCGCTCATCATCGCCACGCATAGCGCATTATTTCGGGCCGACGTTGGTGTGACAGGCTTACTGCTCTAAGAACATCGTGTCTGACATCAAGCCGACAGCGCCGGCGCTCCAGCCGGTTGCTGAAATCATCGCGATAGGGAGTGAGTTGCTGACGCCGCAGCGGCTTGACACCAATTCGCTCTTCATTACCGAGCACTTGAACGCCATGGGGCTCGAGGTGGTCGGCAAACAGATTGTGGGTGACGACCGAGCGCGTTTGCAGCAGGCGATTCGTGAAGCACTGGAGCGTTCGGAGTTTGTCCTCCTCAGCGGTGGTCTGGGACCGACCGAGGATGACGTAACGCGCGATGCCGCGGCCACTGCGTTGGGTAGAAGACTCGTCCTCTCTGCGGAACAGGAAGCAGTTCTCATCCGGCGGTTCGAACAGATTAAACGGCGAATGGCGGAGATTAACCGCCGGCAGGCTTATCTCATTGAAGGCGCGGAGGCTCTTCCGAATCCAAACGGCACAGCGCCTGGGCAGTTCTGCCCGGTCGGGCGCGGTGGGCTTTTTCTGCTGCCGGGTCCTCCCCATGAGATGAAGCCGATGGTGACGGAGCAAGTAGTGCCCCGGTTGCGCGTTTTGCTTCCGCCCCAGGTGATTCGGGTGCGCAACTTTCGCATCGCCGGTATGGGTGAGTCGGACCTGGACACACTGATTGCTCCGGTTTACTCAAAGTACGAGAACCCCGTCACTACAGTGCTTTCCGCACCCGGCGACTTGTCTGTTCATCTGAGGGCACGCTGCGCGACGGAGTCCGAGGCGGACGCCTTGTTGAAGGAAGTTGGTGACCCCATTGCACAGCTGCTGGGTGACCGGGTCTATACGACCGATCCCGAAGAGGCGCTCGAGATGGTCGTGGGCCGTCTGCTGCGCGCCAGGCATGCGACCGTCGCAACGGCCGAGAGTTGCACGGGCGGCTTGATCGCCTCGCGCTTGACCGAACACGGCGGCAGCTCCGACTTCTTCCTGGCGGGCTTAGTTACCTATACCGACGAACAGAAGCGAACGCTACTGAACGTGCCGCGAGAATTGCTCGATGCCCATTCTGCCATGAGCGAACCCGTGGCAGCGGCGATGGCAGCCGGCGCTCTGAAACAGACGGGCGCGGATTATGCGCTATCGACAACCGGCTACGCCGGCCCGGGTGGTGGCACGGAAGAAACGCCCGTAGGGACCGTTTTCATCGGCATGGCTTCACGAGACAGCGTCAAGGTGACCAAGCTGCGCTACGGCCTGGGAAGGCTTCGCATTCGCACGCTGGCCACTCAAACCGCCCTCGACCTCTTGCGCAGAGCACTGCTCGCCACATAGTTCCCGCGCTCGTCTTGATGCGCGGCATGTGTTCGCCCCATCTCGAATACAATTGTTTTTGCCCAAACCAGGAGAGTACACCCATGAGTAGCTCGCAGACTGACTGTTACGAGGCAAACCTCTATCCGGCTGTCAAGCAGCAGGCCTCTACCACTCCGGTGACAGCTGTTTGTCTTTCCGGCGGGGGATCGCGGGCACTCACGTGCGCTTTGGGGCAGCTCTCGGCTTTGAACAATCTTCACGCTCCGAACAACGCAGGTGAGACGATGCTAAGCCAATTTCAATACATCTCCTCGGTCTCGGGCGGTACGTGGGCGAGTGTCATCTATACGTTTCTGCCGTCGAATGTCAGCGATGCTGACTTTCTGATTACACCTACCGCACCCAACGCTCTGACGGCGGCTGCTGTGGCCTCGATGGGGTCGCAGTGCCTCGGGCTCGTGCCGCAGCAATTTAACGTTTCTGCGATCGCGGATTATCTGGGCGTATTGTGGCAATGGGGTTTCTTCGATCCCCTGGGCCCCGACATCCGAAACTGGTTCTGGATTGCGGGCGTGGGTGAGCTGGTTCTGAAGCCCTTTGGACTCTACAACGCCGCCTATTCTTCCAACGCGCCCTACTTGCTGCCCGACCGATTCTTCAGCCTTTCACCCGATTACATCGAGCAGAACATTACCTCCGAGAATCTAACGCTGACGCCGGCGTCGTTCTATACGTGCCAGCCCAACCGGCCCACCCTTATTGTCAATACCAATCTGATTGAGAACTATGCCGAAGCCGAATCGCCGCAGGTGCCTGTCCAGGCGACCGCCCGGGCGACAGGTGTTCCGGGGCAGAGCCCGGATCAGACCGTCGTCGGGGGAGGGAGCGTCGAATCATTCGCCTTCACCTCAACGCTTGCCGGGGCTGGACCGAATCCTCAGACCGCCATGGTAGACGTGAGCCGGTGCTATTCTCTCTGCGACATTACCGGTTGCTCCAGCGCGTTCTTTGCCGAGCTCCTCCTCCATTACATCAATGTGGCCATCGATGATGTGGTAGCGGAAGTTGTCAGGAAATTTCATCTGAGCACTTGGGCCGCCGGTCTGCTGAAGGCGGCTCTGCAGCTATTAATCGACTCGGACGCAGCCGAGGTAGTGCCGCAGTACAACTACTGGCCGCTGGGACAGGTGAGCCAACCGCAGAACACCCGGCGCGGCTTTTCCGACGGCGGAAGCTTTGATAACACCGGCATCCTCGGCCTGCTTGCTCAAACCAATGCGAACCGAATCGTGGCCTTCGTCAATTCGGAAACTCCGTTGGGTATGTCAGGTATCCAGGTAGTGGTCGACACGTCGCTTCCTGTGCTTTTCGGCAGTTATTACCCGGATTCCGGCCCGCCTTACGTTTCCTTCGGCGGCATGAGCCCCAGCCAACCGCTGAGTTACGTGCAGGTGTTTAGCAACGCGAACAATGAGTTGGATGCGCTCTGCATGGGCTTGTACAACGCCAGCTGTGGCGGCGCCAATCAGGGCTCGAGCCTTGGAACCTACACCGCCGCCTTCGCACAGACACTGGTAACGGTCGAAAATCCGGTGGCCAATATAGCCGCGGGCCGGCAGGTCACGGTGGTGTGGGTATACAACAACCGGGTCAACAACTGGCAAAACCAGATTACCGATGGGAGTCTCCTAACGGATCTCACAAATGGACAATCGAACGAAAACTCCAATGGCACCCTGATCAATAACTCTGGAAGCGGCATCGGGCCACTGGCGAACTTTCCGAATTACTACACCGTTGAACAGATCTATCTGCCGCCGGAAGCGGTGAACATGCTGGCACAGCTCTCAGCCTGGAACGTTCAGCAGATCCAATCCCAAATTGCTGCCCTTTTGTCATAGACGCCGCGGCTGTTTAGGCCGAACTTCTTGCGCCGGTTTGGGCTCCCTTTGCGTTTAAGTCTTTGAACCATCAGCAGTTTCGCCAAAGTAGAGCATCGTTACAACTCTAGTTTGTACCCATGTATATTACTATATTTAATTTGTATTGTCAGGTTATTTGTGATAGTATGTTCCCATGTACGTGGAGACTGTCCCCAACCGCAACTCTCCTCCCGCTATTCTCCTCCGTCAAGCCCAGCGGCTGGACGGCAAGGTTGTCAAAACCACTCTCGCCAATCTCTCCCACTGGCCTGCATCCCAGCTCGATTCTCTTCGACGTGTCCTGAAAGGCGAATCTCTGGTTCCTTTGTCGGAAGCATTCCAGATTCAGCGCTCCTTGCCTCATGGTCATGTTGCCGCTGTCCTCGGCTCCCTTCGCCGGCTCGGTCTTGAGCCCATCTTGTCTCGCTCCCGTTGCCCCGAACGTGATTTGGTGGTGGCCTTGATCGTGGCTCGGATCCTTGCCCCATCCTCCAAACTCGCCACCTGTCGCGGTCTCCGACAAGAAACGGCCACCTCTTCGCTTGGCTCCCTCCTCGGACTGGGTCACGACATTCAGGAGGCCCAACTCTACAATGCCCTGGATTGGCTGCTTACCCGCCAATCCAGCATCGAAAATGCTCTCGCCAAGCGCCACTTGTCAGACGGTTCTCTGGTCCTCTATGACCTCAGTTCCACCTATTTCGAAGGCCGTCACTGCCCGCTGGCCCGCTTTGGCCATTCGCGCGATGAGCGCCGTGGTAATCTGCAGATCACCTTCGGACTGCTGACTGCCTCGGAAGGTCGCCCCATCGCAGTGGAAGTCTTCGAGGGCAATACAGGCGATCCCAAGACCGTCGCCTCGCAAGTCGACAAACTGCGGCTCCGTTTTGGCCTGAAGAAAGTGATCCTGGTCGGCGACCGCGGGATGCTGACTTCGGCACGCATCCGCGAAGACCTTAACCCGCATGCAGGTCTGCAATGGATCTCGGCCCTCAAGTCGGTCCAGATTCAGAAACTGATAACGGGAGGCGCACTGCAGTTGTCGTTCTTCGATCAACAGGACATGGCGGAAATCCAGCATCCATCCTTCCCAGGTGAACGCTTAATTGCCTGCCTCAACCCGCTGCTCGCTGAAGAGCGAACTCGTAAGCGTAATGAACTACTGGAGGCCACTGAAAAGCAGCTCAACAAAATTGTGAAATCTACTCAGCGAAAGAAAAAACCATTGCGCGGCCGCAGAGAGATCGGCCTGGCCGTGGGCCGCATTCTAGGCCGCTACAAGATGGGCAAACACTTCAAGCTGTTCATTGAGGATGACGGTTTTCGTTTCGAGCGCAAGCCGGACAACATTGAACGGGAAGCGGCCCTGGATGGCATTTACGTCATCCGCACCAACGTTCCGGCCGAGGCACTCAGCAGCCAGAAGGTCGTCGGTCACTATAAGGGGCTTTCCGACGTCGAGCGCGCTTTCCGCAGTCTGAAGAGCGTGGATTTGAAGGTCCGCCCCATTTATCATGACCTGGCCGATCGAGTGCGGGCGCATGTTTTTTTGTGCATGCTGGCCTACTACGTTGAGTGGCACATGCGACGAGAGTTGTCTCCTTTGCTCTTCGACGACGACGAGGCGCAGGCGGCAGACGCCGCGCGCAGCAGCATCGTCAGTCCTGCCCAGCGATCGGACAAAGCCAAGCGCAAGGATGCCACCAAGATCACCGCTGATCACTTACCCGTGCACAGCTTTCAAACTCTGTTGAAAGATCTTGCCACCCTGACGCTCAACGAGGTTCGCGTCGGCGCTCAAAACCTCCGCCTGTTAGCCAATACAACACCCGTCCAACTGCGCGCTTTCCAATTACTCCAGGTCTCCGCGTCTTTGTAGCTGTACCCAGTAGGCGACACCGCAAGATTGCGTAACTTCAATCATTGCTGTTGATTACCGCAAACTCCACAAAAGAAGTTCGGTTTAGGGCGGGGGGAATAGGCTGGGTGGCAAAATGCCGCCCGGCGACTGCAATGTACCCCCGGTCCCACATCGCTGGCAACACTCAGCCCTGGACTTTTTGGCGCCTTTGGCGCCGGTGGGCTTCCTAAAGTCATCGGTATTAAAGACCTCCCACGTCGGATCGTTTAGCCGGGCAACACACAACACCAAGGCAAATTGCTCGCGCGTGCCCTCGAAATACGAGACCCGAATCCGATGGCTCCCTTTCTTAAGCTCGATTTCCCCTTGCTCGGTTCGCGGTAGGTGTATTCCGTCGTTGTTGATCACCACGATGTCGTCGATATAGAGCTTTGATCCGTCATCGGACGTCAGCTGAAAATGATAAGGGCCGGGCTCGGATATCCAGAAGGTGCCTTGGTAGTCGATGGCAAACCAATCCCTTAGATTCGGGAGTCCAGGGAACCCTCGCAAAGCGTCCTGTGGCGGGATATTCAGCGATTTGGTGTACACCGTCGCAAGGGGTTTCATATAGGTGAAATACGGCAGATATGTCATCCCGTTGAGCAACTCGTACACTTGACCACGCAATCCATCACTGGGCAGCGTCGTCCCGAAGACCGTGGTGGAGAAAGTCGGCTTGGGCTGGTCATCGGCGCAAAGCGCGGTTCGAGGCCCCGGCAGTGCAGCCAGTAAAGCGGCGAGCGCCACTTGACGTGTTTGGAATCTGGCCAATCCCTCTACTCTCTACCTGAGACGCTAGCAGCCCGCGGGCGTGCCTTCGTATTGAAACACAATCGGCAAAATTCCGGAAGACTTGGCGACTGCCTTCCGACGACAATAGGAAGGCATGTCTGTAGCAGATCTGCTGTTTGGTAAGCCGCTCACCACCAGCGAAGAACGCGCCGAGAAGATTGGCTCCGTGGCGGGCGTACCGATATTTGGGTTGGATGCGCTCAGCTCGGCCGCTTACGGTCCGGAAGCGGCTCTGGCGATTCTCATTGGTTTGGGCTCGGCTAGTGCTCGCTACAGCATCCCCATCTCCACCGCCATCATCATCCTTTTGATCCTGGTTTACCTCTCGTATCGCCAGACCATCGAGGCTTATCCAGGAGGCGGCGGCTCGTACACGGTGGCCCGCGAGAACCTGGGGAGGGGCTTCGGCCTTCTCGCCGGAGCAGCTTTAATGATCGACTACATCCTCGTGGTCGCGGTTGGAATCGCAGCCGGCGTAGGCGCCCTTGTTTCCGCGCTACCGAAGCTCCAGCCGCATACGATCGGGCTTTGCCTCGGCACCCTGGTGATTATTACGATCGTGAATCTGCGAGGCGTTCGTGAGACTGGCGCCGTATTTATCATCCCCACCTATCTATTTGTCGGAACACTGGTTGTCGTTCTGGTCGCGGGCGGGATCCAGACCCTGCAGCATGGCCACCCGGCGCCGGCCATAAAGCTGCCGGAGTTTCCGCAAACCCTGCAAGTCGCCAGTTACTGGCTGCTACTCCGGGCATTCGCGAGCGGCTGCACGGCGCTGACTGGTGTAGAGGCGGTGAGTAACGGCGTCAAAGCATTTCACGAGCCGACCGCCAAAACCGCGCAGCGCTCGCTAACCATCATCGTCGCCATCTTGATCGTGCTGCTCGCCGGAATCGCGTGGCAGGTGTCATCTTACGGCATCGCCGCGACCGATCCCGATAAGCCCGGCTATGAAAGTACGTTGTCGCTGCTGACGGGCGCCGTCATGGGCCGCGGCTTCTTCTACTACTTCACAATCGGCGCTGTCGTGTTGGTGGTTTGTCTTTCGGCGAACACGGCCTTTGCCGATTTTCCGCGCCTCTGCCGAATTCTTGGGGAGGACGGCTATCTGCCGCGGTCCTTTACGATTCGCGGACGGCGCCTTGTTTACTCGCAGGGCATCTATGTCCTGGCTTTACTCGCCGGTGCCTTGTTACTGGTGTTCCGCGGCATAACCGACCATTTGATCCCGCTGTTCGCGCTGGGTGCATTCCTTGCTTTCACGCTCTCCCAGGCGGGCATGGTGGCCCATTGGCTCCGCCAGAAGGGGGGCAGTCACTGGCACAAAGTCTTGTTCAACCTGCTGGGCGCGGTCGCTACCGCGATCACGGTGGTCGTCATCTTAATCGCCAAGTTCACGGAAGGCGCGTGGATCACGCTGCTGCTGATTCCCCTTTTCCTCCTGCTGATGTCCTCGATTCACGCGCACTACCGCCGGGTCGCTCGCGAGATCGAATGCCACACTCCGCTGCAGCCCGGCAAGGTAAGTCCACCGCTGGTGATCGTACCCGTCGACCGTTGGACCAAGGTCAGCCAGAAGGGACTTCTCTTCGCCATTACCTTGTCCAACCGCGTTGTAGCTATTCACGTCAACGTGAACGACGATGATCAGTGTGACATAGAAAAAGCCTGGCCTGCCTATGTGACACAGCCGCTCGAAAAAGCCGGTGTTCCCTCGCCGGAACTGGTCATCCTGCCGTCGCCGTACCGGTTCATTTTTCTGCCGATGATCGACTACATTCTGGCTAAACAGGACGAAGATCCCGACCTCCAAGTGGCGGTCCTCATCCCGGAACTGGTAGAAAAGCGCTGGTATCAATACCTGCTCCACAACCAGCGTGCGGCCGTTCTAAAGACTCTCCTGCTGCTCAGAGGCAACCAGCGAATCGTGGTGGTCAATGTTCCCTGGTATCTGAACAGGTAGTTGAATGCGACCTTGAGGACGGTGCCGCATAGGCCAGAAGCTACTCCTAACGAGTCTGGGTTGCCCCAACTTTCCCGACGTTTCAGAGAAACCGCGCGTTGGCTCTGGCCCTTGATCTCAGCAAGCAGACCCTCACGAAACCCTGACTCCAAACGGGCTTCCGAAGCTCCAGTCACTTCTCCACCGCAATGCTGGGGAGCGAAATATCACCAGCGCCGCGGATAGCCCTTGAAGCCTGGTGGACCGCATCGGCCGTCGCAACCGCGGACCGCTTCTCTGCCGATCGGCGCGCCATTTCGAGCGCGTGGATGGCTACGATGACCCCTTGCTCCATGCCTCCGCTCAGCGGTTCCTCAGTCTGCTCTCGCCCGGAGGCGAGCGAAGATAAGTACTCAATGTAAGCGTTGATGTACGACCCAATGGCGACCCATTCCAGCTGCTCGTCTGGGCTTAAAGTTCGGATCCGCGCGGCTAAATCGTGCAGGCCAAAGAAAAGGTCCCCGGGATCTCCTAGCGTTACTTTCGGCGGCATCCTCTCCCAAACTCCTTAACGTTGCCCGGCTTACACTAAGAATTCTTGGTAGTCTGATGCCATGTCGCGTCAAAGCATTTCGTTCTTTCTGGTTCTTGTAGTACTGGTCCTATTCCTGCCGGTTCTATCTGCCCAGCCCGCCCACCCAACGGTGCCGCTAGCGGCGCAACCGTCGGCACAGTTCAACGCCAGAGCCGCCACAGACGCCTGGCTGGCCACCGTAACGGGAACCGCCCGGGCGCGATCTGACGCTTACTTCGAGGGCGGCTACTGGCTGATTCTATGGGACTTTCTTTGGGGCACCGCGGTTTTGCTGTTGCTGCTGGAGACTCGACTTTCCGGCAAAATGCGCAACCTGGCTGAGCGTCTGACGCGCTTCCAGTTTCTGCAAATCATCGCTTACTGGGTCCAGTTCGGCCTTGTTACAGCGGTTCTCACGTTTCCGCTGACGTTGTATGAGGGATTCTTTCGTGAGCAGAAATACGGCCTCATGAACCAGACCTTCGGCGGCTGGTTTCGCGAGCAGCTGATTGCCCTAGGGCTCTCGTTGGTGTTTGGCGGGCTTCTTGTTGCAGCGTTGATCGCCATTGTTCGCAGGCTGCCGAGGACTTGGCACCTTTGGGGTACAGCCGTCGCCATCGTGTTCCTCGTTTTTGGCGCGGCTATTGCCCCAGTCTTTATTGCACCGCTGTTCAATACCTATAAACCGCTCGCAAACACCCCGATCAAGCAGCAGATTCTGAGCCTTGCGCACGCCAACGGCATTCCAGCCTCCGATGTGTACGAAGTGGACGCCTCGAAGCAAAGCAACCGGGTCAGCGCCAACGTCAGCGGGCTTTTCGGCACGGAGCGAATCACGCTGAATGACAACCTGTTGAAGCGTGTCTCCCCGGAGGGGATTCTCTCAACCATGGGACATGAAATGGGCCACTACGTTTTGCATCACATCAACAACGCGGTGATCTTCTTCACGCTTCTGGCCATCATTTTCTTTGCGCTCCTCCGCGGGACGCTGGCGTATTCGCTCACTCGCTGGGGTGCCCGCTGGCAGATCCGGGACGTGGGCGATGTGGCTGTGCTGCCGCTAGCCGTACTGATTCTTTCCATCTTCGGCTTCGTTTTTACGCCGGTCGCCAATTCATTTACGCGCACGCAGGAGTTTGAAGCGGACATGTATGGCATCAACGCCGCGCGCCAGCCGGACGGAGAAGCGGAAGTCGATCTTCTGCTGGGCGAATACCGCAAGCTCGACCCCGGGCCGTTGGAGGAGATCCTGTTTTTCGACCATCCTGCCGGCCGCACCCGAATCTACGCCGCTATGCGGTGGAAGGCAGAGAATCTGTGCTTGTTCGACGCCTCCTTGCCGTGCGCCCAAAGCCCGTCGCACTGCCTCCTGTCAAGCCAGAAATAGAGGTAACCCGTACCGGCACCGGATGGGTCATTTGAAAATGTAACTCGAGGCGTGAGGCAGCACCCCGCCTGGTGGTCTTCGCGCTCATGCCATTCCCACCGCTCTGCGGCGTCCCACGACGATGTCCGGCCCGCGCGCTCGGCGTCGCAAGATGACCGGCAAGCTGGCGTCCGCCAGTTCGGACAGCTCGCGCCGCAACTCGTTCAAGCGCCGGTGCAACTCGGCCGGGTTGAGGGACTCGTAAGTGGCCTGCAGCTCCCGCGCTGCTTGCCGGCTGATCTGTTTGCTGTTTAGCAGCCGCTCGTAAGGCGTGCGCGGCTGATCGTAGACGCGGTGAATCTTGCCCCGCACGCGGGTCTTGCTGACCAACTTGATCACCGGCTGGAAGAAGTTCTGGTACAGCCGCGCCACTTCGCTCGCTCATACTCCTTCCGGAGCTCCATCAGGTACCGCTTCCGCGTGTGCATGTCCACTCCTCATCGGTGGCATAACCCACGCCTCTTTGGGTTACATTTTCATTTGGCCCAACGGGTGACCTTCTGGTGACATTTTAAGCGGCACAATTCGGCCTGAGAGTGGCGGCATTCAGCTGGGCGTATAATCGCTACCGGCGCGCCCCGAAGCTGGCTGCGCGAGGAGCATGAATGAAACATCCGACGCGCCGCACCTTCATCGCGGCAACGACCCTGGCGGCCGTGACAAATGTCAACGCCGCCGGCCGGCCGATCCGGCTGGGTGGTCCGGTCTTTATCAAGTCCAATGATCCTGTCGAACTCGCACAGGAACACCGCCGCCTGGGCTACAGTGCGGCTTACTGCCCCGAAGCCAAGCTGAGCGACTCCGACCGGATTCGTGCCATCGAGAAGGCGTTTGCCGAAGCCAACGTGCTGGTGGCCGAAGTGGGCGCCTGGAAGAACATGCTCGATCCGGATGCTGCCAAAAGGCGGGAAAACCTGGCTTACGTTGTGGAACGCTGCGCATTGGCCGAAGCCGTTGGAGCGCGCTGTTGTGTGGATATTGCCGGTTCGTACAACCCAACCGTCTGGTATGGACCGGATCCCAAGAATCTGTCGAAAGAGTTCTTCGAGGCGACCGTCGAGAACTGCCGCCACATCATCGACAGCGTCAAGCCCAAGCGGACCAAGTTCACCATCGAGATGATGGGTTGGAACCTTCCCGACGGCCCGGATTCTTATGTGCAGCTGCTCAAGGCGGTGGACCGGCCGGCGTTCGGAGTTCACCTGGATATCTGTAACGGCATCAACTGCCCGCAGCGCTTCTACCAGAACAGCGCCTATACGCAGGAGTGCTTTGCGAAACTGGGGTCGCAGATCATCTCTTGCCACGCGAAGGATCTTCAATGGATTCCGGAGATGAATGTCCATTTCCTGGAAGTGATTCCCGGCCGCGGCCAAATTGACTACCGCGCCTACCTCCAAGGTCTGGCGCAACTCTCATTCGATGCGCCGTTGATGCTGGAGCACTTGAAGACCGCCGAAGAATACGAAGAAGGGAAGCAGTACATTCTCCGCGTCGGCCGCGAGAACGGGCTGACGTTCGCCTGAGCGGGCGCGTAGCGACTTAACGGGGCGGAATCCTTGCAAAAAGCCTTCTGCCGGGGAGTCGGGAACTCGATCCACTTCGGGTGTAGAATCCTCTTGCAGGGGTGCTTAACCGTTTTGGGGGCGGCTGGTGGCGACCACTGCTGCCCACCTTGGTGTCTCGATGCCGCGACCACCGGCCAACCGTATTCGTTGTGAAGGGTAACGATGGCGTCCGTTTTTCAGCGGGGTGTGCGAGGAGCACGGCGAGCCGGTTGAGAGTTCCCCCCTTCGTCAAGCTTCGTCCGTGCGACCCGCTGCCTGCAATAACGCAGATTCTCTTTCGCCAACTCACCGCTCGGATCCATCGAGACCGCCCGCTCCAGGGCTTCCCTAGCCTGCGGGAGGCGGCCGGCCTGTAAGAGAGTCCAGCCGAGGTCGTTGACCAACTTCTGATTCTCCGGTTCGAGTTCCAGTGCCCGCCGGTTCGCGGACACCGCTTCCTCGTGCAAACCTGCCTTGCTGGCGCAGTAGCCGAGCCTTGGAATAACGCGGGATCGTCAGGGTATCTCTTCACCGCTGTTCGGTAGAGCGCCATTCCATCCTGGTACGCCCCGAACCTGGTGAGAAACGTACCGGCCTCATCGATGATTTGGCGGATGTAGTTTGGACGATTGCGCCGTTTTTAGCTTCACTCTGCGATTCTAAAAGTATAGTCCAGGCCTTGTGCTTCGGTCGTGCCTCGGGTTCGATAAAACATTTCAGATTGGGCTTGTTCTATCTGGATTCTGATTGTATTATTACTATCAGATGGCAGTTCCAGACTCACCCGTAGGGCCAGAGGCCGGCGCCTTGAAGCGCCGCAAACGCCGACTCTTGGCGCGACTCCGCATTCCCGCTGACGCTCTCCCCGGCTCCCTGGTACTGTCCCATCGGCGGTGCGGAAAACCGGGCTGCCATTGTGCCGAAGGGGCCGCTCATCCGTTCTACACACTCACCTTCATGGCCGACGGCAAGAAGCACGTCGAATCCATTCCTGCGGAGTGGAGCGACATGGTCCGCCCCGGTGTCGAGGCGGGCCGTGGATTCAAGGACTCTGTCGCCGAGTTATTTGTCATTAACGCTCAACTACTGGTGCTCGCACGCCAACAACGGCGTCGACATGCTCCGGCCGACACATCGTCGGAGTGAAAGGAGATAGCCATGGCGCAGCGGCGCCGGTCTCAACCGGAACCGGTGGAACCACCGCTCCGGCCTCGGCTCGCCGATCAGCCGTCGCGCTTCGTTCTACTGGAACGTGAGGTGGAGTTGGAGTACAGGCCGCAGATGTTGGAGGCATTGCAGAGTAAGGTCAACACGGTCGCCGAACAGGCCTGCGCCACGGTGCCGGAGTGTCCCCGATGCGGCCGACCCATGAGTTATCACGATGCTCGTCCGGTTTCCTGGCTGGCGCACTGGGGGCGGCTGCATGCCTCTCCGGCGCGGTACCGTTGCTCGTCGTGCAAGCAGGAACGGCGGCCCTTGCTGGATCTGCTGGGCGTAGAACCAGGGCGCATTTGTGGCTCGTTGGCCCGCCGGTTGGGACTGCTGGCCGCTGTGGCGCCCTACGAACTGGCGGCGCGCTTAGCGCAGTTGCTGTTGGGAGTGACCATCAGCGCCATGGGTGTGTGGCGGGTGGCACAGCGATTGGGGCAGGCGGCGGCTGACTACAGTGAAGCCTTGAGCCAGTACCACGCTGACAGCCGGAGTGAAGGTAGTTTGGCAGCAGAGACTCCGCCGGCGGTGGTTTTGGGAGTCGACGGTTGCACATTGGGAATGCAGGTCCGCACGCACCGCCGCCGACGGATGGGCACGGAACCACTGCCCGCCTTGCCGCTGGTCGAAGAGGGCCATTTCCGCGAAGTGAAAACCGGCGTTCTGCTGTTGCCGGGGGAACGGGTCGAAACCTCGCCCGGGCGCCGATCGGTGGTCCGGCGATTTCTGGTCACCTGTCTGGGGGAAGCCGACGAGATCTTTCGACGCTTGTACGCTCAGTTGCGAGAATTGGGTTGGGTGGGCACTCACACCGTTGTGGTGATAGTCGGCGACGGCGCCGAATGGATCTGGAACCGCGCCACGATGTTTGTGAACCGCTGCGAAATCCTCGATTTTTGGCATGCCCTGGAACACGCCTGGACCTTTGCCCGCCTGCGTTACGGAGATGATTCCGCACAAGCCGACCGCTGGGTGCATCAGATTGCCAAAGATCTGCGTGCAGGCAAGGTGCAAGACGTAATCGCGGCTTTGAAACGCCTGCGGCCTAAAACCGAGGAACTGCGCGCCAGTCTGCAATCGCTGGTCGGCTATTACAGTGAGAATGCTGGGCGCATGCGCTATGACGAGTATTTACGCTTGGGCTATGGCATTGGTAGCGGCGCTGTGGAGAGCGCCCATAAACAGGTGGTCCACGCCCGTCTGCGGCAAGCCGGAATGCGCTGGAGCGAGGCTGGGGCGCGGCGTCTTCTCGCGTTGCGTCTGTTGTTGTTGAATGATGACTGGGCGCTGTTGGATCGCATGAAAATGGTTTCCTTGTAATCCTCAACCCGTTGACCTCGGCTATGCGATGCGCCATGCTCGGGCTATGGCTCGCCGTTCCACGGCGGAAATCCCGGTCGACCTCCGAGCGCGCTTGGAGCAAGCCCGGCTCGATCTGTTGGCTCTATTCCGTGCCCTAGATCGGATGGACTTTCGCCCGCAGAAATCCCCCAACGCCTGATAGGCCAGTTGTTTGAACTGGATGCCGATTATGTGGAGGCTCTCTGGGCCTTGGACCAACCTCCCACCAGCCTGGATCTCCACGCCATGCTCCGCGATACTCTGGCAGCGCTCGATCAACTGCCGGAAGCTTGTGCTAGGCTCCGCTCTCATCTACCCCGCCGCGCCCATCCCATCCTGACCCAACTAGAAATCACCGTGCGCAGTAGTTTGGACCCAGCAGAGGCTTACAGTATGGTGCCTGGTCGCAGTCCCCAAAACGGTTAAGCACCCCTCTTGCAGCGCGATACCTGACAAAGCCACTCAATTAGTACAATGAACGCACGTGCAATTCGTAGGCAAGTTAACGGCAGCGGATTTGAACGACGTGCGAGAAGACACTCGTTCAAAGACGTATTTCCGGCAGATCGGGCCTCGATCAATACTCGAACTTGTCGTTCGGTCGTTAGCCGTACTCGTTGCTATAGGTAGTATCACTGCCATATCGCTCGTAGGCGCGCTTTCCTTTGGATGCTATGGTGTGGCCAAGCTTCTCGGGAGGGTTCGTCCCCTTCGAGACACCTATCAATTTCTCTCCCAAGCTTACGACCGGTTCATCTATCGCTTGGGCCAAAAAGTTCTGCGAGACCCGCGAGACACACCAGCGTTACGGATCATGGTCTCTCTCACGCTGACTGCTGTGCCAGTTTTCGTGATCCAGCTCGTTTTAGGGAAACCTCGACTTCTGCTGGCGATCGCTTTCTATCTTTCTCTCTGCGGTCTTAAATTTCAGCGCTCCGTGAGGATGTTCAGCGCCAAACACATGGAGGCGCACCGGCCCCATGGGTACTTCTCAGGAAAATACAATAAAATCCTCGGGCGCTATGTGGAATTCTTTCTCGGATATTTGTATGGGGACCTTCCAGAACTGGGTCGAACGGCTCATGTCCGTCTGCACCATAAGGAAAACGGTGGACCCGACGATAATGTCTCCTCCAGTGGCTACGATCGAAGCAGCCCACTGGATTTCTTCTGGTATCTATCAGACAACATTTGGACAGCCGTGGGGCTTGCGCCGTACGCCTACTTTAGAGCTAAAGGCGAGGAACAGAACCGAAAACGAATGTTTTGGGGAATAACGCGGTACTGCGTCTATTTCGGAGCGGTATTTATTTACGACTGGAGAGTTGGGATTGTCTTCGTGCTAGTCCCTCTTCTTTTCATGAACTTCATCATGGCAATGACCGCATGGGTTCAGCACGCCTTCTGCGACCCGGAACACCCCGAGGATTATTTTGTAAATACAGTGACCGTCTTGGATGATGTGAACTTCATGAACGAAGGCTACCACCTCTGTCATCATCACCGATCAGGCCTGCACTGGACCGAGATGCCAGCCCATCTCGAGCGAATTCGCGACAAGATGAGAGCCTCCGGCTCCCTAGTCTTTCGGGACTTGGATTTTCTTGGGCTTTTCATCGAGTTGACTCTCCTGCGCAGAATGGACGTGCTTGCCGAGAAACTTGTTCCGTGGGAACCCATGAATCACGACGAGAAGTTGGCTTTGCTAGCACAGAGGATCAGGCCTGCAAGGCGCATTCTGGCCTGAGACGCCTGGGTTCAGGTACGCGGCGCGATTGCGTTTATTACCAGTCAGGAATTTCCAATCTCGTTTGGCAGACCAGTGACGAAACCGGCCTGACAACGGGAATCGCGTTAGCAAGGTGCTGCGGGAACGGTGGCGATGGCCGCACTATCTACTGCCTGGCATGTTTATCCCGGAGCTGCGTTCCTCAGTTTGACGATGGCTTCTGCTTCCGGTCGATAGCGTAATACAACACCCGACCGGGAAGAGCAGGAACTTGAATTGTGCAGCCAGCCGAACATCTCTGCCAACCGGGTCTTTCGCTCTCGTAGGCAAGGGCATCGATGAATTTGTGGTGGTCGAACAGCTCTCGTGGCGCGTAGTGCAGTAAAAAAGCGAGGGGTGGCCATTCTCGGAATAGCCAAAACGGACTCTCGCCAGGTTCAGCGCCGAGTTAGGCGACAGGTTTATAGTGACAAACTGGAAGTCGTTCAGGGGTTGCTCCCCGCTGGTATCATTCGGCAGCGGGGGCAATTTTGCCATGCCTGCAAACGGCGCAGCTAACGGGCACACGGGTTCATCGGCTACCAACACGCGCTTTGGCCGAAGGCGACTATAGCGCAACGCCGAATGGGACCTATCAGACCGAGCGATGCTTCCGCTCGGGCCTTAATGTAAGGATGATGGCCTGGAATCATCGCCCGTACTGAGCCCTGCCGATGCACTTTTAAAATCTGCCCTTCCAAGCCACGTCACGGCTCCAACCGCCCGAGCCATGATCCCGCGGCTGCGAATGCAAAGTAATAGGATTGCCCGTGTAGCTGATGACAGCGAACGCGGAAAGCAGATACCAGATGCTGCTCCAACTTGCTGAGACCCCTCTGCGACGCGCGGCCACAGCTGCGGTAAAAAGCGCGTAGACCGCATCGGTTGCGGCGGTGGACGCCAACACCCCGATCTCGATGACCGGATTTGGTGCATTCAGTGTCATGGGTGTGCTCCTTAAGGCTTCGAATCCGGTGGAGGTTCATGGGGACGAGCAACCCATTCTCTACAATGGGAAACGTGAGCTTTCCCCCCGTTGAGCAACAACTTACCTACCTGAAGAAGGGGCTGGCCGAGCTCATTCGTGAAGAAGATCTGCGCGAACGCCTGACCGCCTCGGCCAAAAAGGGCCGGCCGATCCGCGTGAAGGCGGGCTTCGATCCCACCGCGCCCGACCTGCATCTAGGGCACACTGTGTTGATCCGCAAGCTGAAGCATTTCCAGGACCTCGGGCATCAGGTCATTTTTCTAATCGGCGACATGACCGGCTTGATCGGCGATCCCACCGGCCGGAACATTACCCGGCCGCCCATGACGCGCGACGAGATCAACCAGAACGCCGAGACCTATAAGACGCAGGTGTTCAAGATTCTCGATCCGGCGAAAACGGAAGTCCGGTTCAATAGCGAGTGGCTGGAGCCGTTGCAGTACCAGGACATCGTGAAGCTGTGTTCCAAGTACACCCTGGCTCGAGTGCTGGAACGCGACGAGTTTTCCAACCGACTGAAAGAGGGCATCCCGATTTCCATGCACGAACTGCTCTACCCGCTGGCCCAGGGATTCGACTCAGTGGCGCTGAAATGCGATGTCGAGATGGGCGGCACTGACCAGAAATTCAACTTGCTTGTAGGCCGTGAGTTGCAGCGCGATTATGGCCAACCTTCACAGATTGTCGCGACCGTGCCGATCCTGGAAGGGCTCGACGGCATCGAAAAGATGTCGAAGTCGAAGGGCAATTACATCGGCATTACCGAGGCCCCCAAGGTCATGTTCAGCAAAGTGATGCGGCTCAGCGACGACCTGATGTACCGCTACTACGAGTTGTTGACCGATCTGCAACTGGATGAGATTACGGCATTACGCCAGTCCGTTCAGTCCGGTGAGCGCGATCCGATGGAAGTGAAGATGACGCTCGGGCGGCGTCTTGTGACCGATTTCCATTCTGAGGCGGAGGCGGCCGCGGCCTCGGAGGCTTTCGACCGTGAGGTTCGTCAGGGTCTGGAGCCAGCCGACACGGAGACGGTTGATCTGCCGGCTGAGGCGCGGACTGAAAAAGGTATACGCGTCGACAAATTGATTGCGAAGATTGGATTAGCCGATAGCGTCAGCGATGCAGTCCGCAAGATTGAGGCAGGTGCGGTGGAAATCAACGGCGTGATCTCGAAACATCGTTTTCTGCCCGACGAGAGCGGTCTGCTCGTCATTCGGGTCGGCAAGAAATGGAAGCGCGTCCGGATTAGCTAAGTGAAGGAGTCCGCTTGCTCACGCGCGCGGTTCGGTGCTGGTATGAGCAACGTCCCTTAGTGTGGTCTATTTAATCTGACGCGCGCAACGATGCGAAAAACAAAATGCTCCTGATGGCCGACAACCTCAGCGAAAGCCTTGCGGCGCTAAGGGCACACAAGCTGCGTGCAGTGCTGACCATCCTTGGCCTGACCATGGGGGTTGCTACGTTGATCACGGTCATGACGATCGTTCAAGGCGCCAATTCCTACGTCGAGAACAAAATCGCGAACCTGGGAACGAACGTTTTCCAGCTCGCTAAAACACCGTTTGCCGCGACCAATTTCGACATCGTGATCAAGGCCCTACGGTACAAGGACGTCACGATCGAGGACATGCGTGCCGTCATCGAGCGTTGTCCCCACTGTGAACTGGTTGGCGCTTCAGTGAGTACGCAAGTGCACGCGCGTGCCGAAAACAAGGAAGTGGAGGCCGTATCCCTGAACGGGCAGACCCCTAACATGGTCAACATCGACACGCGAAACGTAGTGACTGGGCGCTACTTTACGGAGTCGGAAGACACACGTGCCTCCCACGTCTGTGTGGTGGGTGACACGATTGTGCAGAATGTCTTTGGCGGAGTTTCGCCGCTTGGGAAATCCATCCGGGTGGACAATGAAGAGTTTGAGATTATCGGGACGTTTGAGAAGTTGGGCTCCGTGCTGGGGCAGGACCAGGACAATTTCGTCGTGATTCCCATCACCACGTACCTGCACATCGAAGGGATGCGCAACAGTCTGACGATTAACGTGAAGGCGAGTGCGGGCAACGAGGCGTTCGAACTGGCGCAGGATGAGGCCCGCCAGGTTTTGTCGGCCCGCCGTCACATTCTGCCCGGCAAGGACGAAGATTTCTTCATTGGAACGAAAGATAGCTACATCAGCCTCTGGAAGAGCATCAGCAGCGCGTTTTTCTCGGTGTTCTTGATGGTGAGCGGCGTCTCGGCCGTCGTCGGCGGCATCGTCATCATGAATGTGATGCTGGTGAGTGTCACGGAACGGACCAAGGAGATTGGCGTGCGCCGCGCGTTGGGCGCTACGAAGACCGACATCATGCGGCAGTTTCTGGCGGAGAGTGTGATGCAGTGCGTGATCGGTGGCATCATCGGGATCGCGGCCGGATTTGGGATTGCGACGCTGCTGAATACGTTCACTTCATTTCCGGCGGCAGTGCAAACCTGGGTTGCGGTGCTGGGGGTTGTTCTGAGTTCGGTAATTGGCCTGTTCTTCGGCATCTACCCGGCAACGCGCGCGGCGAAATTGGATCCGGTAGTGGCGCTGCGCAGTGATTAGACCCGGAGACAGGAACTCATGACCAGGAGCGAAATTCTCGAGAATTTTTCGGTCGCTTGGGACACGCTACGCGCCAACAAGGGCCGGTCGGCACTGACCATTCTCGGGATTGTGATCGGCGTGACCTCGGTGATTTCGGTGGCAGCGATCATTACCGGCCTCAACCAATACATCGCCGCTAAGGTCGAGTCGTTCGGCTCTCGCACGTATTACGTTTCGCGCATACCGTTTGGCACGCCGCCCGATAGGCTGCCGGATAAGATCCGTGTCCGGAAATACATTGGACCCGGTGATGCGGCCTTTCTGAAGGAGACGTGCCCGTCGCTTGAGGCTGCTTCGGTCTTTGGAACTCGGGCGTTCTTCATGGGCGATACCAACTCCATTTCGTACGGCGGCAAGCGCCTGGAACGAATATTCCTCCGCGGGGTAGAACCCAGTTTTGCGGATTCTATTCCCTTGTTCAGCGTCGAACGTGGCCGGTTCATCTCGCGTTACGACGAGGAACACACCGCTGCGGTCGTTGTCCTGGGGCACAATCTGTCGGATTCACTCTTTCCCGACACCGATCCGCTGGGAAAGATGGTAAGGATCAATGGGCTGATCTACGAGGTGATTGGGGTTTTCGTCCATGATCCGGGGCTTTTCGGCGGGGGTGGTGTGGATCAGTTCGCGATCATCCCATTCAGCAACTTTCACAAACAGAATCCAAAAACTAAGGAGCTGTTCATCGCCTTCACCGTGGCGCGCTGGTCGACTCTCGACAAAGCCAAAGACGAAGTGGCCGCAGCTATGCGCCGCCTGCGTAAAGTGCCCCCTTCGAAGCCCGATGATTTCGAGATGATCTCACCGGATTTTCTGACCAATCTCTGGAATCAGCTCACCGGGGCTCTGGTGTTGCTCACCGGCATCATCAGCTCCATTGGACTGCTGGTGGGCGGGATTGGCGTTATGAACATCATGTTGATATCCGTCACGGAACGGACCGGCGAGATCGGCGTGCGGAAGGCGATCGGTGCCAGAAAATCAGACATACGTTTGCAGTTCCTGGTGGAGGCGGTGACACTCACCATGGTGGGTGGCCTCATCGGTATCATTCTGGGCGCCATTATTGCGTTCATTGTGAGGTCCTTGTTTGCATCGGTGCCGGCAACCGTCTCGACTCTATGGATGGCGCTGGGAGTTGGAATGTCCATTGGCGTGGGTGTCTTCTTTGGATACTATCCGGCAAACCGGGCCGCCAACCTGGACCCTATTGTTTGTTTGCGGTATGAGTAGGATCGATGAGCTGAGCCGAGAAACGCTTTCTGACGGTATGAATTAACGAGGCTAACGATGCGCGTCAAGACTTTACTGATTCTGGACGAGAACTTACTGGAACGGGCCCGGCAAGTTACCGGCATTCAGGAATTAACAGCACTGCTAACCGCCGGCCTGAAAGCCTTGATTGCGCGATGCTTCGAGACGCCTGGCGGCGCTTGGTGGCAGCGATCCTAAGCTTAGGCCTATTCGTAGGCGCCGAAGCAACAAAGCATGACGGCGCTCTAGCCTTCGGCCTTCGTTCCGGTGGTCTTGCCCGAGTCGCTGCCGTTGGACCACGTTCCGTTCAGCTGTCCGTCCGCAAACTTCAGTTCAACCTCGTAGTACTCGCCCTGATACGGCGCTTGAAACTTAACCATGCCGTCGGCGAACGAAAAGTCCTTGGTGCTGGCTTCGCCGTCTTCGGTGGCGAGCGCGCCCGTCAGCTTGCCATCCACTTCCTTGATGATCAGAACCCACTTCAAGCTTTCGCCATCGGGCGTGACGGACACCATGTTCCATTTGCCCACCAGTGGCTTCGAATCATCTTTTGCCTGTAGAGCGAAGGCAGCCGCGAACAGGGCGAGGACTGCCAGAATCAACCGCTTGGTCGAATGTTGGTGCATGCTGCCATGATTTCAGAAACCAAGGGATTTGCCAAGACAACGTGGCGAACAAACCCGAAGAGTTCAATCGGCCCTGGCTCGACCCGGCGAACCCGGACTATCCTGAAGGTATGTATCCCCTTAAGAAGGGCCAAGTTGCCCAACAAGCCCATGTCGGTTTGCCGGCCGGGACGTATGAAGAAGAGCACGGGAGACGCGGTTTTTTCGGGAAGTCCGCGCATCTCTATCACGCGCATCCACCCACCGGCTGGACGCGTTTCGAAGGAGATCTCCGGCCGCACTGCTTCGATTTGAACCAGCTCGAACCGTCGGATCAACGGGATCCGGACGGCGCGGCGGCTGCCTTTCTGGGAAATCAGGACGTCGTCCTCAGCGTGTCCCGCCGCTCGCAGCCAATGCCCTTTCACTTTCGGAATGCAGACGGGGATGAGTTGTTCTTTGTGCACCGGGGCGAAGGCACGATCGAAACGGATTTCGGTCCGCTGGAGTTCGAAAAGGGCGATTACATTAACATCCCCCGTGCCGTGACATACCGGCTGGTACCGCGCACGACGGACAACTTCTTCCTGATCATCGAATCGCAGGCCGAATTCGAACAGCCCGAGAAAGGACTGCTGGGCCAGCATGCGTTATACGACCCCGCTGTCATCGTGACCCCCGAGCCAGCGCCGATATTGGAGGAAAGTAACACCCGCGAATGGGAAGTCCGGATTAAGTGTTGAGAACGAGTTTTCCAAGGTCTTCTATCCGTTCAATCCCCTCGATGTAGTGGGTTGGAAAGGCGATCTGACTGTTTGGAAGATCAACGTACGCGACATCCGGCCGGTGATGAGCCATCGCGCCCACCTCCCGCCCAGCGCCCACACAACCTTTGTGACCAAGGGAGCGGTGGTTTGCAGTTTCTTGCCAAGGCCGCTCGAAGAAGATGCGGACGCCTTGCGCGTGCCGTTCTTCCATCGCAACACCGACTACGATGAGTTTCTCTTCTACCACGACGGCGATTTCTTCAGTAAGGACAACATCAAGGCCGGCATGGCCACGTTGCACCCCCGCGGGATTCACCACGGACCTCATCCCAAGGCACTGGCCAATCAAGCTCAAGAAGACGCGGACCGACGAATACGCCGTGATGCTGGATGGCCTGAATCCCATTCACGTCTTGCCGAACGGCAAGCGGGTGGAATGGACGGAGTACTGGGCGAGTTGGCGTGCGCCGGCAGAGAAGCCGGTGGCAGCCCAGGAGGTCCACCGGTGAGCGTCCCGGCAGCGCCAGCCGATTCCGAGCACGTCCGGGCCGGCGAGATCCTGATCGACCCGGCAGGCCAGAAGTACAGTGACATCTACAAGCTGATGATCGGCGCCATCGTGCCGCGTCCCATCGCTTTCGTTTCCACCGTAAACACGGCCGGCTCGCCCAATCTGGCGCCGTTCAGTTACTTTACGGCCTGCAGCTCGAACCCGCCCTGCGTCTGCTTCTCTCCCACCGGCCGTGGTCCCGAGTTTCCTTCCAAGGACACGCTAAGCAATGCCCGGGAGACGGGCGAGTTTGTCATCAACATTGTTTCGGAGGAGTTCGCCGCTCAGATGAACGCCTGCTCGGCCGACTTCCCGCCCGAGGTGAATGAGTTTGAGGTGTCGGGCCTTACGGCCGATCCCATCATTGCGGGTTCGTCCGCCGCGGGTGGCCGAGTCGCATTTTCAGATGGAGTGCATCGTTCGGCAAATCGTTACCGTCAGTGACAAGCCCGGCGGTGGTAGTCTTGTCATCGGTGAGGTGGTTCTGTTCCATGTTGACGAGGCCGTTCTGGTTAGCCCTGACGACATTTTCAAGATCGATCCCGACCGGTTGCGGGCGATTGGCCGGATGGGCGGTCCCACGTACGTGCGAACGCACGACCGTTTCAATATGGCCCGGCCCAACTCCCTTGAGAAGCAACAGACCCCTGTCAATTTAGAATCGGTCTGCTGTTAATATCGTGTCCCAATGAGCATCGTCTGGCGGCCCAAGCGGGCCGATATCGAACGTACCAACGTCTATCGATTCATGCAGCGGTTGGGCATCTCTGATCGCGAGGAATTCCTTCGCTTTTCCGTTGATCAGCTGGAAACCTTCTGGGCGGAAATTGAAAAGGAAATGAAGGTGGAGTGGTTCACCCCCTATGCCCAGGTGCTGGATACCAGCCGAGGGAACGAATGGGCGAAGTGGTACATCGGCGGGGAGCTAAACATTGCCCATAACTGCTTGGACCGGTGGCTGCACTCGCGGCAAATCGCTTGCTTGTGGCAGAACGAGGCAGGTGATCGCCGCGAAATAACGTTTCTCGACTTGGTATACGATTCGAACCGTCTGGCGCACTATCTCCGCTCACTTGGCGTTGATCGAGGGGATCGCGTGGCACTTTGCGCGCCGATGGAACCGGAGTTACTCACGGTTCTATACGCCTGCCTGAAAATAGGCGCCATCGTCGTTCCGATCTTTGCAGGTTTTGGTCCCAGCGCGATCGCCTCACGGCTTGCCGACTCCGGTGCTCGAATCGTCTTCACCGCCGAGTCTCTGACGCGGCGTGGCAAGAAAATCCCGTTGCGCGCCAAAGTGGATGAAGCGCTGCTGCGTGAGAATGCGGTGGAGCACGTCATTCATCTCGACCAGATTGACTCCTTGACCGCGCAATTGTCCGGCCTGTTTGAAACGGTCTCACTGCCGGCTGACGCGCCGGCCCTGCTGCTCTACACATCAGGCACCACAGGCAAGCCCAAAGGTTGCGTTCACACCCACGCCGGGGCGCTGATGCAAACCGCGAAGGAAGTGTACCTGGCGTTCGATCACCAGCCTGGCGATCGCTTCTTCTGGCTGACCGACATTGGCTGGATGATGGGACCCTGGACCATTTTAGGCAACCACCACTTCGGAGGCACCATCTTCCTATACGATGGCGCTCCGGATTATCCGGAACCGAACCGGCTATGGCACGTTTTGGAGCAGGAAGAGATCACGGTATTCGGCACTTCGCCCACCGCCATTCGTATGTCTCGGAACGGTTCTTCGCCGGGTGACTTCGCCCTCGACTCACTGCGCCTGTTGGGATCAACTGGCGAGCCCTGGGACGAGACGTCGTGGCTCTGGTTTTTCGAGAACATCGGGAAGCGGCGCTGCCCAATTATCAACATCTCCGGAGGCACGGAGATCATCGGCTGTTTCCTGCTGCCGCTGCCCATCCAACCGTTGAAGCCCTGCACGCTTGGTGGTCCTTCGCCCGGCATGGCGGTTGAGGTGGTCGACGAACGCGGCAAGCCTGTGCGCCGCAAGACAGGATATCTGGTTTGTACAAAACCGGCCCCCTCCTTCACCGCGGGCATTTGGGGCGAGCCCTTGCGCTACATCGACTCGTACTGGGCGCGGTTTCCAGGCTGGTGGTCGCACGGCGATTGGGCCAGCGTGGATGAAGATGGCTTCTGGTTCCTGCACGGGCGCGCAGACGAGTCGATGAACGTGGCGGGCCGGAAAACGGGGCCCGCTGAAGTGGAAGACATCCTCTGCGAGCATCCAGGCGTGGCGGAGGCCGCCGTCATCGGAGTGCCGGACAAGGTCAAGGGCGAGGGCATTGTCGCCTTCGTGGTGGCCCGACATCGTGCCCGTATCCCTTTGCAGACGCCGGACCTGTTAGAACACCTCGTACGCCAAATGGGACCCACTTTCCGTCCGAAGGAAATCCATGTTGTCGCGGAGCTTCCCAAAACGCAGAGCGGGAAGATTGTTCGCCGATTGATTCGCCAGAAGTATCTGGGCGAGCAGCTCGATGAGACATCCACGTTAGCGAATCCTGAATCGCTCGAGTACATCCTGGAGCGAGGGGTCTGAGCGGGAAGAGAAGCGTTCAACGTGCCTGCAACGTGCCTGCAACGTGCCTGCAACTCACCGTCAGATCGCGGCAACTGATAGCATGTTGCGCATGTTCAAGACACTAACTCTATTCCTCTCCCTGCTGGCGCTTGCTCCGGCTGCCGAACTCAGCACGAAGAAAACTCTGAATCTCGCCGCCATCAAAGTTATGGTTGCCGCGGCTGAAGCCGAAGCCGTGAAGCGGAACGTTCAGATTACGATCTGCATCGTCGACGAAAGCGGGAATTTGCTGTTCCTCGAAAAGGGTGATGGGGCGTCAATCAACACCATCGCGTTCGCGGAGAAGAAAGCCCGCCACGCTGCATTTTATGGCAGCCCCTCGAAGAACGCAGAGGATGCCATTAAGAATGGTAACGTCGCGTTTCTAGCTTTTCCCGAGGCATTCCCTAATCAGGGTGGCCTACCCATCAAAGCCGATGGTCAGACGATTGGCGGAATCTCGTGTAGCGGTGCGAAGTCCGAAATCGACGAAGCCATCGCGCAGGCTGCCCTGGATGCTCTGTTCAACAAGTGACGCCAAGGCTCACGGTCGACGGCGCCAGTCGGTAGCCGGCTGTAGCCGTTACTCGAGCGCGCCCGGTTTGATGACGCGGTTTCGCAGAACCCCGATGTGCTCAATCTCGAGTTCCATGAGATCGCCGGGCTGGACCCACCGATCGAGTTCAAGTCCGCAGCCGGTTCCGACGGTGCCTGACCCAATAATCTCTCCGGGGAACACCTCGTCGTCGAGAGTCAGGAACTCGATCATCTGTTCAAAGCTCCAACGCATGTCCCGCGAGTTTCCGGACGACCATAGTTCACCGTTAATGCGGGCAGTCATATCCAGGTTGCGTGGATCCGCTATCTCATCGGCAGTCACGATCCACGGCCCCAGCGCCGTCGCCCAGTCTTTTCCTTTGGCTGGACCGAGGCGTACCTGCATCTCGCGGCGCTGAACGTCTCTCGCACTAAAATCGTTCATCACCGTATAACCAAAGATGAGGTCCAATGCCTTCGACGCCGGCACGTTGCTGCCGCCCGTGCCGAGCACTGCGGCCAACTCCAGTTCGTAATCGAACCGCTCCGTAAACGACGGCCATCGCACATCGGTTTCGCTGCCCAGCAATCCGTGTGTGGCGCACTTGTAGTAAGTGGGCATCTCATACCACTCTGCGGGAATCGATTCGCCCCGTTTGGCGAAGCCGACACTGACATGTTGCTCAAAGGAGTAGAAATCGCGCAGTGACGGTGGATTGGGCAGCGGAGTAATCAGGCGCACCTCGTCTCGCGGGTAGAGCAGGGTTTCATCATTCGGGCCCAGATCGGGTCGGTCCGTGGCCCAGCGATCGAATGTCGCGGCAGCCTCTTCCATGGCACGTTTCCCGGCCTGGATAAAGCCCAGCATGGTGGGCGGAACCAGCGCATTGGCGAGATGCTGTGAATAGGACTTGCCGTCCGCCCATAAGCGCCAAGCGGTGGCGAAATTCAAGTCCAGGACGTTGTCGGACAGTATCAGCCCCAGACGTTGAGGCCATCCCAGATTCGTTCGGACCTCAAGTGTACAAAGGCGCACCGTTCCCCCTATAAGAGTCGCCGAACCACCCTGCTGCGAAAACCCATCATACGGCAAGGATCGCATACGGTGAACAAAGCGCGGCGGATTCGAATCTCGTCGCGAAAGAAGCAGACCCGGGAAGTCTCGCCGAGTAGTACAAGGTGAGCGTCTCGATGCACTCAAGCTCTCTTGAACCCGAAGTATGGAACGCTCTCGGGAAGAGCCTTCGCGCACTTGTCTTTACGGCACATAAGGCGGGAGAAAAAGTAGTTTGCCACCAAACCAGGCCGATCTGTCGTATCATCTGTAAGCTGAGGGACACTCAAGTACAGACCCTCGGTTCCAGGAGGTTACAAAATGAAGACTCTGCTTACACTATTCGTCGGACTCGCTTTCGTCGTGTCCGGTTCCGCAATCGCTCAAACCGACGATGCTTCCGTCGAGCAGGCCGCCCTCGCAGCGATCGCAGCCACACCGGTTACCCCGAATGCGGCCGTGACCACTACAGTCTTAGGTCCCCTGGCGGATCTGGCCCCTGCCACTGCGCCGGCAATCATCGCGAGCATGATCGTACCCTCGCCCGTTCAGACCGGCGTGCCGTGTTTTAGCTGCGCGCCGTCCCCCACCCCATTGACATTCAGCATGGGCCTCTCGATTCCATATGCGTATATCCCGACAAGCTACGCCTCCGTGCAATATACGATCGAGTGGACAGACATAAGTTGGGCCGGGAACTGCACCGTTAGCTTTGCGTTGATGCAAGGGACGACCAAGCTGGATTCAGCCAGCGCCACCGTCACCGGCGCGGCCGCGAACTCCGTTGCCAGCAGCGCCTTCACCAGAAAACGCAAAGTGGCGGACCACGGCGCCGCTACGCTTGTCGGCCATGTCAAGTGCGGCACGAACACCGCTACGGTCAAGAGCTCCGTTTACCTGCAATAATCATCGGGCTCCGCTGGATCGGGGACTTCAGAAAAGGGGTCCCCACTCCTGGTTCAGGCAACATCAGCGCGAAAAGTTCCCGCGAATTGCACATTGTTGTAATGTAACTCTTGTTGAAACGCGCTCTCCACAGCCACCACAAAGTTGTTCGCGAGTCCGAAAATGCTGTTCGGACGGTCAGATTGCGCCGGGACGCCAGGGTGGGTGCCCCGGCCTCGTTGGGCGGGTTGGGTTTTCGATACAGTAAGGCACTGTTGCCGGCGGTTCCATCACCGACAGCGCTCAGGTTCGGCATGCATTCAGTTTCGGCCGTTGCCGGTTTGGCGTTCCTGACGATGCTTGGCCCTGCGGGTCTTGCACAAACACCGGCCACTGCCTCACCGCAGTCCGTTTCTTTTCTCGGAAGCACTCCCGCAGAACTGGCCCGGTCGGTTCCCGACCTTCGCAACCTCCAGATCGGCGAACCAGTTTCTCTAGAGCCCGTCTTAGAAGCTATCGGCCAAACCACCGCCAAGGCATTTGCTGACTTGGTTGACATTTCGTTTGCCGAGGACATTCTGGAGATTCGCTTCGACGACGACGCCATGGTGGCTGATGCTCAACAGGATGCGTTTAGGTATGTGTTGCGACCTTTCTCTAAGGGATCAGTCGGCCGGGTTGAAGAGTTCAGAACTACCGCGAACGACCAAACTCGCGTCATTAAGCCCGACTCACGAGGTGGGTTGGTCCAGGCGGGGCATCTATTCGAGAGCCTTAATCGCTTCCTACCTCAGTACCAAGCTCAGCAGCGGTTCCGCTATTTGGGCCGCGACACGATCAACGGAGTAGATGCCCTAGTGGTCGCATTTGCGGAGCTGCCGGGTCGCGCTCACGCTGGAAGTCCACTAATGACTGGGCCAGACGGGCAGGAGGTTGCGCTCCAAGGGCTCGCTTGGCTGGACGCTAAAACTGCCCGAATCTTGCGTATTCGGCTCTCGCTACTGGGGCCGCTGCAAGGCGCTTTGCGAGCGATGACGCTGGACATTCGTTTCGTTCCGGTCGGATTCAAATCTCTCGAAAGCGTTTATTCGCTGCCCGCGAACGCCACCCTCGAGATGCAGCATGAAGGGCTGGGGGTGCTCAACGTCCATCGCTTTTCCGACTTCCATTTGTATGGCTTCGACGACCAAGCTGATCCCGTTCTGAAGGCCCAGAATTCCGGTATGCCAGCAACGCCTCCGGAGTGGTCCGGGAATGCGAACGAGTTGCTAGGCCGCTGGATTCTGTTAAGCCGTGCAGGCAAGAAAGCCGAAGCGCTTCAATTGTTGCGGCAGGCCAAAGGACTGGATCCACAAAACGGCCGTGTTCGGTATCACCTGGGAGTTGCACTGCGCGAAGCCAACGACCTTCCAGCGGCCGAAATTGAGTTCCGGGAGTCCATTCGGCTGTATCCTTTGTCTGCTGCGCCCCGCAATGGGCTTGGCATTGTTTTGTTTAAGAGGGGGAATCTGGAGGAAGCGGCCACTGAATTCCGGTCGGTGTCAAAGCTCGCGCCGAAGACAGCGGCCGCGCACGCAAACCTTGCCGAGGTTCTCAGTAAACTCGGTGACAAGCCAGCCGCCTTGGAGGAATATCGCGTTGCGGTCGCACTGGCCCCCGATGACACAACCATTAAGGGCAGAATGGAGGCGCTCGCGGCTGCCCCAGACATTCCGACGGTATCCCCTCCGGCCCCTGCAGTGATCCGTGTAGACGTTCGCCAAGTACTCGTACCTGTCATTGTCAAGGACCGTGAGGGGCACCAAGTCCCCGGATTGACACAGGCCGATTTCAAGGTCTTCGAGGACGGCACGGAACAGAGGATCTCAGCATTCAGCGCCCAAAGCGAGGGGCTCAACGCAAGTCCGGTTACTCCAGGCGTTGCCGGGAAGCTCTCTCCGCCGCCCGATATTTCGCCCGCTCACCGCACTCCGCGCGCATACGTCATTTGCATCGATGCTCTTCATTCTTCTGCCGCCAATCTGATGGACGTGCGCGAAGCCTTGCGGAAGCTCCTTCGCGAAGAGAAGCCCGGCGACTCCCAATACGCTCTGATCTCCATCGGCAGGTCAGTCGAGATCCTCCAAAACACGACCCACGACCCGGCCAACGTTCTGAAAGCCGTCGAGAATCCAAGCTTTCAGAAGGTCTTTTTGCAAAGCAAGGGAAAATCGGAACTTACCGAGTTTCTCAGCGCTTTGAATGACGCTCGAAGTACTTGTGATTCACCCCAGGGGCGGTCGTTGTGTCCGATGAAAAAGAAGCTTGTCGCGCAGACGGCGGATCGCATCGCACAACAGGATGAAATGCTTACCCGGGTGTTCCTCGATCAGTTGCGTTCCGTGCTGGAACCAATGTCCCGCGGAACTGGACGCCGCACTCTGGTTTTGATCTCCGACGGATTTCAAATCGTACCCGGGCGGGAGGCATACTCGGTTCTCGCCGCCTTCTTTCCGGACATACGCGGTGTATCCCTGCGCACGACGGAGCGAATGCAAGCGGCTCTCGATCCTGTGCTCCGGATCGCAGCGAAGAACAACATTCCGGTTTACACCATCGATTCGCGGGGCCTCTACACGGATCCATTTCTAGACGCCTCAAGCCCAGGTGTTTCTTCCTATGTGGGCCCCGCCGTCCAGAGCGCCGTGAACGACAACGCTACCGCGGATAGCGCTACCCTAATGGAGATTTCAGCGGCCACAGGGGGAACTGCTTTCCACGGCCGCAACGACATTCTGAAGGGCCTGCAGCAGGCCTTTGCCGACGGCCGGGATTACTATCTGATTTCATACGTGCCAACCAACACCGATATCGACGGAAGGTTCCGCACAATCACCGTGCAGGTTCGTGAGAAGAACGCGGTTGTGATCGCCAAGCGCGGATATTGGGCAACCGAAAACTGACCCTTAGGCCGCCCTACTGCGGCTGGTAACCCGTTCGCGCTCTCACTTTCATGGACTTCTCCCCGTTTTGAACCACCACCTGGATCGCGCGCCAGGGCATCCCGGGCGGTGCATCCGGCTGCCGGCACGCCAGCAGGTAAGCGTCCTGCAGGTCTTTCGCGATTGCCGCGAAAATCTTGTCTATATCCTCGGAATTCTTGGCCCGATACATCTGCCCGCCAGTCGAGTTCGCCATTTCAGTCAGAAGCTTCAGCAACCCACTCTCGTGCAGCGCATCGCCCTGCGCGATCGCGAAGATCGGGACACCGACCTTCTTCGCACGCATCGCCGCCGATTGCAGGTTCAGCACGCTGGCGTTGTCATTTCCATCGGTGAACACGATGATCGCTTTCTTGCCCGGCCGGCTTTCCAGATCCAGGGCTAACTGACTGATCGCATCGAACAGAGCCGTCCGGCCCCGCGCGCGTAATCGCGCTAGGGCCCGCCGCGCGATCGGTGGTGAACTCTTGCAGTTCCTCCAGGCTCTCGCTAAAGGAGTAGATGGCGATGGCGTCACCGGGCCGCATCGCGCCCACCAATTCCGTCGCGGCATTCTTCACCGCCGGAAGCGCGGCAGTCATGCTTGCTGTCGTGTCCAGCAGTAACGCACATGAGAGGTTGCTGGAGCTGGGCTCGAACACTTGAATCGGCTGCGGGGTGCCATCGTCCAGAATCAGGAATTGATCCTTCGCCAAACCGGCAACCGCAATTCCGCGGTGATCGAAGACAGTCGTGTAGCCTCGACCAATCGGACGTTCTGGCGGAACGCAACCTCTTGCGAAAGGCCGGCGGCAACGAACACGAAGGCGGCCAACACGACGAAGACGGTCAGCACACAACCCCAAATGGACTTCACTGAGGCTCCACGCCAGTCGTGAATGTCGCGCATCGAAAGCTTCGAAACGGATAAATCCGCAGCGGGTCGGGAGACAGCCGCCACCATTTCCGGCGGCCATCCAGCCGAGTCGGCGAGCCACGCCAGGTTCAGTTTCAACTCAGCCGAGCGTTCCGAAATCCGTGCCGGAAGCAAGTAAGGCTCATAGTCTTCATAGAGCTGGAAGCGGTGCAGATGCGGGTGGCCGCAGCCGCTCAAGGTGGGAGCTACCTGGCCGAGTGCACCCATCGTCTCGGTGCTGCTAGCGAGCTTTCGCAGTGCCGCCAGGAGTCGAGTCCGTCCAATCGGCCGTGGGCACATGTTCCAGCAGGGATTCGCCTAGAAAGTAGAGATCGCTCAGGGTAATGGCGTCCCAAACGACGTTCCAATCGCGGGTCTCCAGCCCCGCGAGAAGTACTCTTCTCCTCGATAGCGATAGCAGACCGCGGGACTCAATTTGAAGCGTCTTCGCGAGCCTTGGATCCGCTGCCGCTTGAACTATCCATTCTTGAGCGAGTCGCACGCGCGGGGCTTTAGATGTGTACGAAGTTGTGAATCGCGAGGTCCCCCAAAGGGATTGCACTGGTTCATTGACCACGCTGAGACGATTTCGCAACGGAACATCGAACGAGTCGCGGCGCTCGGCGGTGGGATCGCGATTCAGCACCGCATGGCGTACCAGGGCGAATTTTTCCGCGATCGATATGGGGAGGCGGCGCTGCGGCGGACGCTACCGATTCGCGAAATGCTCTCTTCGGGGTTGCCGGTCGGAGCTGGAACCGATGCCACCCGTGTCGCGAGCTACAACCCGTTCGTATCGCTCTATTGGCTGACTACAGGGAAGACCGTCGGCGGTTTGTCCATGTATGGCGAAGCGAATCGCATCGAGAGGATGGAGGCGCTGCGACTATGGACGGTTGGCAGTAGTTCGTTTTCAACGGAACAGGGTAGCAAGGGCTCCATCGTGGCCGGCCAACTCGCCGACTTCGCGGTGTTGTCGGCGGATTATTTCTCCGTTCCCGATGAGGAGATTAAGACGCTTGAATCGGTCCTGACCATCGTCGGTGGCAAAGCCGTCTACGCGGCGGACGAATTTACCAATCTCGCTCCGCCCGCTCCCCCTGTTCTGCCGGAATGGTCTCGCGTCGCCGCTTACGGAGGCTACGCCAAAGCCACCGCCGTGCCTGCATCGTCACACGCGCGTTCGGCCTTCCCACATACCCACGATCACTAGTGCCCGAATCGCGATGTTGGCAGCGGGTTCGGTTGTATGTGTGGGGCGTTCTAAGTAGGAGAGCTTCGATGCGAGCAACCAAATTCACTGCATCAATTACTACGCTTCTGTTTGTCTTACAGGCCGCCGCTGCAACGACAGCGGATGTGACCGTCGGTCCCAAGTACGATACGACCCACAGACCCGGACAATTTTGACCGCTTCGTCTCCAGTCTTCTGGCGACTTTCGGTGGCACAACCACAAAGCAAGGCGTTTTCACCGTGACACCAACCCCCAGCAGCACAATGTCACAGCTCGTGCTGACTCCGGTTGGCACCTTGTCTGTATTCGGGTTCAAGACGCCAATCCCCTATCCTTTCGGCGCGGAGCGAACGGGATACCTTGTGAAGATTTGGACCGCGCGTTTCAGGAAGCTTTCTCCGATGGTGCGGACGCGCTGGTCAGTCCGTTTAAAGACCCGATCGGTTGCGATGCCGTCATCCAATGGCCCGGCGGCGTGAACATGCAATTGTATTGGCACACCAGCGCCCCATCCTACGCTACGCTGAAAACCATTCCTGAGAACCGGGTCTACGTGTCCCCCGAAAAAGTCGCGGAATTCAGGCGCAGCTTCCTCGCATTCTCACACGGCAAGGTCATCTCCGACGATGCGCATGTGGCTCGCACCGCGCTGTGTCGACGAGAGCGGCGGCAACGACGACGGGCGATGTCAGAGGGCCAGGGCATCAAGAAGCTGCGTAAGTGCGGTTACGCGGACGCATCCAAACTTTTTGTAGAGCCGGACCTCGTTGTTGGATTCCCAGACAGGCATGCCCTATACTGATGTCTATCAGCACAACCTGCTTATGCATTGCCCTCGTTGCCGTTCAAAAGTTGTGGCGCCTTCCAGGCGCCGCTGGTACGACGTGCTCTTTTCTCTGGTACGAAGAATGCCGCCTCGCTCCGCGCGCTTTGTCAACTGGCCTCACCAAGTGCGGCCCTCGAACAAATCGAGCAGGCTTACCCTACCTTTGGGTCCGTCGAACTCGTACTTCTTGTCCAGCGCCAGCCAGGGCATCGGCCGGCGTTCGGCGGCCAGCGCGTCACGGGAGCGGGTCACGGCCTTCTCCTGCGCGAGCAGCTGCTGGCGCGCAGCCTCCCACTCCTGCTGAGACACGATCGGGGTTTGTTCATCTTGTTTCGGATTGCGGTTTGATCTTTGGAATTAACGTTTCTTGTCGTCGTTGCAGGCATGGTTTACTCCTCTTAAAGTTGTGAGCATGAGCAATTCCAAGGCCCGCGCTCTCTTGAAATCAATGGTCTAAAAAGTATCCGTCCTTATCGGACGTCGGCGGATTTTACGGGGATTACGCGTTGGGTTGCAAACGGTGACAGCTCTAACCATTCCTCATCCCTGAAGTACTCGCCGCCGGCTGGGTGCTCTTATATTCCAACAGCTCCGCCACTTGCGCGAGCCAGTGTCAGGCACAGGTAAGGCACAAGACGAGTTTGTCTATAATGCAGAGCGTCGAAACGAATGCAGAGCGTCGAAACGGTCAGTCTGTGCGCCCATGCGCAAGAACGTGCCGACTCGGAATGCGCAATAGGAGCGAGGCCAATCAGGAAGTGGTTAGCGCCTGAATGACGCGCCACCCGGAAAGTGCACCGCGCCTCTGGATTCCAAATGGTCATCCTCCGGATGTCCGACCATCCACCCGGAACCGGCAAAGCACTCGCAGGCCGTCTTGACTTATGGAGGCATCCTGAAATGCACCGTCCCCGAAGGTTTGCACTACCCCTACTATTTCGCGACCACCGGCAACACAATATGCGACGGATGCTCCGCATCCAAATAAACCGTATTCTCCGCCGTCTGCACCCGCCGATTCTCATTCAACGGTTCCCCCGTATTCGGGTTCACATCAAACCGCGGAAAATTGCTGCTCGAAATATCCAGCCGGATCCGATGCCCGCGCGCAAACTTCAGCGACGTCGGATACATCTCAATCGTAAACTCATAAACCTCCCCCGGCTTCAACAATTCAGCCTTCCCAAAACCGCCCCGATAACGCGCCCGCACAATCGAATCCGCAATATTCAAATCTAGCCCGCTCGGATAATCCGCATTCGGCGGCCAAACATCAATCAGTTTCGTCGTGAAATCCGTATCAAGCGCGTTTGACGATGCCCACAGCTTCACAATCAAACGCCCCGTGACTTCCATGTCGCTCTCAAGCGGCGGCGTCTGAAACACCAAAACATCATTCCGGGCCGAAAGCGGGTTGCTATTCGTGCACAGCCAGAAATCGGTCCGGCACCGCTGGTCCGCCGCCCCTTGAAACATCAACGCGCCCTGCGACGAAACATTCCCACCCAATGTCGGCACAGGATTGTGCGGATCGAACAAATACGTGATCGGCTTCTCATCGGCCGCCGGTTTATCGCGGCTCAACACTCCGCCGCTTTGCAAATAAAACGGTGTTGCTGCCGCCCGTGCCAGCGGCCAATCCTGCTCGTCGCGCCAATGTCCCCCAACAAAAATTCGTCCCTCGGCCGTCTTATGCCCATCCCCGCCGCCCATCACATAAATCCGCACTGGCGGTTCACGGTCCACACCGTTGTCCACGCCTTTCAAGAAATGATCGAACCACCGCAAATGAAACTCGCGCAAATTCAGCGCCGCGTCCGCCGTAAATTGCGCCTCGCCCGCATAGTCTTGATTCTCAGAGCTATGAATCCACGGCCCAATAATCAAACGTTGCAGGCTCTTCTTGTTCTTGCGCAATTCCACAAAATTGAGATTCGCCGCCTGCGTGCCCCACGAATCGTACCAACCCGTCGTGTGATACTCCGGCAGGTCTTCGTATTCCTTGAGATGATCCACCACGCTCGAACCAGAGTTCTTCCAAAAATCGTCGTAATCGCCATGGCGCATCGCTTCAATCAGCCACGCTTCATAATCCGGCGCGAACTGTAAAGGCGTAGTCCCGGGTCGCAACGGCAGCGCGCGCACGTAATCACGCACATGCTGGCTTAGGTCTACCAGTGCCGCTACCGCCTCCGGATTCGACGCTGCTCGTCTCGCCGCTGCAGCCAGATCGGCCCCGCCGTTCGGATTCCCGAGCATGAAAACCCAATTGAAGAACCGCAGTTCAAACGCCCCGTTGTGGCGCACGCCGTAACGGCCAAAGTCCGACATCGCATTGCGCGGAACCATCGCCTTAACAAACGGCGCATTCGCAATCGCCATCGCGTGCTGCGTCGCGCCGTCGTAAGACGACCCCATCGTCCCAATGCCTCCACCAAACCAAGGCTGCTTCCCAACCCACGTCGTCGTATCAAAGCCGTCGTTTGGATCGTCGCGAATCGGAATCCACCGCCCTTCTGACTCGTACCGGCCGCGTACATCTTGATAAATCACAACGTAGCCGTGCGCCACAAAAAAATCGGCCGCCGCCCTGCCGACCGTTTCCTTGTTATAAGGAGTCCGTTCCAACAACACCGGGAACTTTCCCTCCACCGGAGCGCCATCGCGCGCCGGCCGGTAAATATCCGCCGCCAGCCGAACGCCATCCCGCATCGGAATCATGACATTCCGAGCAACAGAGACTTGGTACGGGCCATCCGCCGCCCAAAGAGCGCAGAAAGAAAAAACAGCCGCAATGAACATCAACCGCGAAATGTGTTTTGTATACATGACGATGTTGAGTGAAAGTATATCGGGGACACCGCGCGCTCTTCCCGCCCAACCGTCTGAATCAGCGCGCCAGGCTACCCGCCAGGAAAGGGAGCTCTATGAAGGAGCAACTCATACCCCGGAAGCGCTCCGAATTGCTCCGCTTCGCGAAAGGCCCGACCGTCCACGCGGCGGCAAACTTTATCCAACGCCCTTGGGGCCAGCACTGTAGGAGTGTCGGGCAATACTATCGGTATTGAACGCACCAACGGCGCCACTCGTTTCACGGCCACTCGTTTCACGGCCACTTGATCCGGGATGTTGTTAAGAGGGATAATCTTTACGCTTCGCAGACGGGAATGTCCTTAGACGGTTAAGAGAAAAATGTTTGCAGTTACTGGAATTACTGGCAAAGTGGGTGAAGAGGTGGCGCTCAACCTTCTGGCCGCTGGGCAGCCCGTCCGAGGCGTGGTTCGCGAGACCCGCAAAGGCGAGACCTGGGCGACGCGGGGCTGTGACCTCGTCGAGGCTGACATCAGCGACGCGGCCGCGCTTACCCGCGGCGTTTAAGGGAGCTGCCGGTGTTTTCGCGCTCGTTCCACCGAACTCGATCCGTCGCCTGACTTTCGCGAAGCGCGGGCTGTAGCCGCCGCATTGCGATCGGCGATCGACGCCGGGCGTCCCAGTAGAGTTGTGTACTTGTCGACCATCGGCGCGCAGGCGATCCGATCAAACTTGATCACGCCGCACTCCATAATCGAGCAGGTACTTGGAGAGTTGTCGATTCCAATCTGTTTTTTGCGGCCAGCATGGTTCATGGAGAACTCGAGTCGGGACGTCGCTCCAGCGGCCAAGAACGGCGTGATCCCGAGCTTTCTGCAGCCCCTCGACAACCCAGTACCGATGGTTTCCACGGCTGACGTCGGGCGTGTGGCGACCGAACTCATCCAGAGCACATGGAGCGGCCCCAGTGTGGTTTGGAAGGGCCGCACCGTGTGACCCCTGAGGAGATCGCAGCCACCTTCGCTAACCTGCTTGATCGTCCGGTGCGAACAGACGCCGTACCGCGCGAGACTTGGGAGTCGCTGTTCCAATCGCAGGGCATGAAGAACCCCGCACCCCGCATTCAAATGCTCGATGGCTTCAACGAAGGCTGGATTGAATTCGAGGGCGGAGAGGCTGGCTCTCGAAAAGGAAAGTCGAGCTGCGAACCGTGCTTCAACGGCTTATCGAACGCGAGAGCAGGTCTTGAGCGTTCCCGTGAGGTTTCGCCGATTGCGAAGTCGATAAATTTCAACTGGACCTGCTCTTGAGAACCAGTCCGAAGCCGATTGGCAGCGTCTCCCTAGATTGTTTCCGGGTGACGCTCGACTCTTCCATAGCTGCTTAGAGCCGGCCTCCTCAGCAAGCTTATCCGACCTTTGGAAGAGTGCCGGACTTATCCGCCCAAAGCGCGAACGACATCTCCTCGAACGCCGTTTAACCGGCCAATCTCTGCCCGGTCTAACCCAGTGGCGTGAAACGCTGCTCCCGAAGCTTGCTCAGCTATTCTGTGCAGCTTCTTCGCGCAAATCAAGCGTTTCTTCTCGGGTTCTTCAGCATCCTCCATACCTGGAATCGGCAAAGTTTGTGGCCGGCGTGCAATTGCGCAGGCCGGCCACAAATGTGACGGCGATGGTAAGAAGACGGGAAGAACTACCGTCGCTCGCGCCGCAGGCTCTCGTGAAAGGAATCATTTATCACGAGAGCAACAACCAGCGTCATGGCTCGAGCGTAGAGGAAATCCTCAAAGTGGAGAACTTTGCCGCGGCCAACGGACTAAGGGTGGTGAGGTCCAGCGCGGCGGAACGAACTGTAATTCTCTCCGGTACAGCCGATGGCTAACTAATTCTTCGCTTGGTGCTTCCACGCAATGGGATTCGATTCACTTGGCTGATCTCCCTTCCGGATTTGTTCACGCTTCTTTCGCGATCACTACTACTGCCGCCACGCCGACGATGACCAGCACCACGGTGAGCACAACGCGCCAGTCAGTACCGACGTCGAGTGTGCGGACGGCGACATGTTTATCAGCCATCACCAGAGCATTCACGTCGGTGTTGGCGGTCGCAAGCGGATCGGTATCGGTAGTTACAAATGCGGCCGCATAGATCTTGCCCGGCGAGTTGGGCACCACGCTGATGTCTACGTTGTATTGCACCACCTGCGGCAAACGTGCTTGCACGGCACCGGGCAGGGTTCGGAAAGGGTTGGTCGCGTCCGCAAAGAACCAACCCGTAGTACCCAGCCAAGCGGTCTTATCGCCACTTTGAATTCGAGTATTGAAATCGGCCGGTAACGCCGGCAATGGAACACTTCCGTCCGCCAGCAGCAGCAAAACGTTCACCTGACCCCCACTCACTTCGTGTCCGCGGTTGTGGACTTCGATGAAAACTTGGTTTGTTCCAAGCGTGTCCACCGTATGGAGATCGGGTGCGAAATTATTCAACGAGGCGAACCCCAGAAAGTCCTGCGGGGAACTGACCGTGCTGCCCGAACTGCGCAGGGCTTTGATGTCGGGGCTCATCAAATGCGTGAGCGTGGCGCCCTGAATGGTGGGATCGTTGACGCCGTCCAGCCACGCCGGCCGGGCGCCCGCCGAGAGCCGGCCTGAGTCGGCCACGTTCACCCGCAGATAGAGGTCCGGGTCGGACGCGGTGGGCACGTCCAGAGGGATCTCCCAAACTCCCAAACCATGCGTTGCGGCCCGCAGAACTCGGGTTCGAGGATGAATGGCCAGGCATGTAACCGCAGCCTCCGGGAAAGTGGCCGACGAGAGATTGAAAACGCCGGTCCAATCCCAGATTGCACCGGTCTTAATACCTTGCAGCACGCCCACGTCCGAACCGATGTAGATCTGTTCGGGGTGGGCTGGATCCACCACAATCGCGTGCACCGGAATGTCGAGGGTTGCTTTGGGCAGGGCGACAACCCACTGAGGCGCTGCGGTCGGATCGAAGTACCAGACGTGATCCACATTCGCTCCACCCAGCGTGGCGTACAGCGTGCCCTTGGCGCCATTTTCCACCGCCAGGGTGGTGATAATGCCGCCGCCAGGTATGGCGGAAAGGGGTGTGGACGCATTCGGGGTCCAGTTCCCACCAGTTTGGTCGAATTGGAAAATGGCGTTTTGCGTTGCAACAAAAACACGAGTTGGAGACGCCCAGACAATCGCCACCACTGCACCAGCCGGTCCTCCGGAGAGAGTCAGCACATCCTGAGTTATGGTTGCTCCACTGGACAACGATGGAATGGTGTTCCACGTTGCGCCCCAGTCCTGGGTCAACCACAACCGGTTCGTTCCGAAGGCCAGGAGCGTGTGTGTTGGGTCCTGTGCGATAGCAGCCAGGGGGCTGTAGAAACCAGCCAAGGCTGTTTCGGCGGTGGAAGCGCCGGGAAATGAGACATCTTTCCATGAGCCGGCGCCGGCGCCGCCATCCGTGGCGGAGTTGAGTGTCGTTTGAATGTACTGGCGCATGATCTGCCAGCCGTTATTAGGGTCGTAAACGACACCGCCGCCATCCCCTTCAGGAGCTTCGTAGCACACTGAATCGCCTCGAAACCGCAGATTGCCCTGGTCTTGCGCGCCCCCGAACAGGACTGCATCCGTATCGGGGTGTTGCGCGATAAAGGTCATCTCCGTTACGGCCAAGCCCTCATTGCACGACTGGAATGTGGCTCGCTTCCCGTTCTGCGTCGACTGGAAAATGCCGCCGTCGCAACCCACCCAGACATTGGTCGGGTCGTGCGTGCCGTCGGCATTAGTGGCGAACGCCATGCAATGCGCGTCGGGATGTATTCCTTCCCCGATCCAGGTTGCATCGTTATGCACCTTTGTCGCCTTGTCCGGCACCGAGGGAATATCGTTCGCGGGGTTGAATGGGAAGGTATAATTCGAGCCCGAGACTGCGATCGCGCCCTTAAAGAAGGATAGATCGAAATCGTTAAATAGCACGCGGTCGCCAGCCATATAAACGGTATTCGGATCGGAAGGGTCAACCGCAAGCACGATGTCGTAGCTCCCCTGATTGCCCGCAAACAAAGCCTTGGGCACACCGGCAACGTTTTGAAAAGCCCAAGTCGCGGGCGGAGCAGGCAACTGCGCGGTATCGAACCTGTGGAGCGTGGCATCCGAGACCAACGCGTACATGATCGGTGGCGGGGTCCCAGTGGCTGAAACCTGGCTGATGGCGAGCGCCACGCGGACGCCCGCCGTAAAACCCGGGATTGGAGTCCAGGTTCCTCCAGTGCCGTTAGTCGCGTTGGTACTGGCATATACCGAACCTTTCGAGACTACGGCGAACGCCAGGCCGCCGGCGGAAACAACCACGTCCGTCACAGCGACGTTTCCCGGAATTCCGCTTGTGACCGGAGTCCAGGTGCCGAAAGAAGCGGCGGGACGCATGTATAGACCGGTGGTGGTCGCAGCGAATACAACCGGGGGTTTATCGGGGGCAATGGCGATTCGATAAATGCCCATGCCGGCGAGATTGGTGGCTTCGAGCTGCCAGTTCGGCGCGAAACCACCGGTGCTGGCCGACTTAATGCCTATTCCGAAATAGCCGTCGGGAGAGCCGGGCTCTCCGGTCCCTACGTAGATCGTGTCGGCCGCTCCGTTGGCTCCGAAAATCACAGCGATCGCGCCGGTGGAGAGCGAATCAGCCTCCAAGGAAGGGACCGGTGCCGTGGTCGTACTGAAAGCGTACTCGTCGATCGGCGTCCAGGATGCCCCGGAGTCCTCCGAATACCACGTGCCGCCGTTTGCCGCGCCTGCATACACGCGTGTCCCGCCAGGTCCCACGGCGAGTGACTTTACGCGGCCGCTGACCGGAGGATTTCCGGACGCTTGGCCGTGCCCTACCACGGATGGTCCGAGTGGCGTCCAATAAGACTGGATCGGGGGTGAAGCGGTTCTCGGGCGAATCCCAACCTCGGCGGCATGGCGAGCCGCGGCCTGGCGCAGCATCGCTCTCTTTTGCCTGGATGCACGCGCGAAAATATCGTGGGGAACAGTTGCGTCGCGCCGTCGTGTTCGGAAAAACCAGGCATCCCGCTCCTCACGCTCGTCTTCCCGCTCCTCCAGTTCAAGGCGCGGATCGCGTTTAAGATCGTCGTCGGCCATGGCTCACTCCTGTCGATGTTTCATGAGCTGCTTCCGCTGGTCGTGTCAGCCGGAGGGGGGCCCAGCTTAATCCAGCCCTCAGTACCCTCCACTGGATCGGGAGGAATGATTGCATCCGACGTCGAATTGATGATCGGATCTTCCACCCAGGTGGAAACGTCGGCAAGATGGTCCCAACTCCAGGTACCCTTGATTTCGTTGGCCACGGGCATGCGCACACGCTTGGGATCTACTAGCAGAGGACCGAAGCGGAACGTGGGCGAGATTTGTGCCAACGCGCCCGCAATCCATTCCCGGCGCATGCCGATGTCTTTGCGGGGAAGCAATCCCGTAGTCGCGTACACCAGGCATTGCGGCTCTACCAGCAGCGTCAGCAAATAATCCTGATTGGGAGCGATCATGACCACGCCGCTGTCGTTCACATAAGGATGCGTTACCGGTGAGTTCCCTTCCGTCACTCCCGCGCCGAGATCGTTTGAGAATTGCTGGTAAAAATCCGGCACCAGATTGATCTGTTGCAGGAACCCGGCATTCGGCCCTACTTGGCGCGCGAATCCCGCCACGGCGGCGTCGGCGCAGTAGAGCGTCGTATAGTCGTCGTTCACAAAATATCCGAGCAGTCCGTCCTGCCAGTGCGTGAGCGCCCCCAGCCGCAGCGGAAAACGCTGGGTCTTGATCAGGCCGGGTGTTACCGGCTCATCCACCTCTAGCCTTACCCGGGCGCGCATCACTGCCACCGGATGCCCAACCAAAAAAGAGAGATGCTCGTCACCGGTATGTGCAAACGGATCCACCGACCACAGCGTGGAATCGATGATGCGTAGCAGGGCGCTCAATGCGTCCTCGTGCTCGCCGGTCGCCTGAGCGTCCGAGAGCCCCCACTGGATCAACGCTTGCGCGATACCGGCCAGCTTCGGATTCGGGATCGCGCGCGACGGATCTTGTCCCACCGTGGATGGCTGCCCCGGCGCCTCCTCCCACACAATGCCTGCCTGCGGATCGGGCCGGATCTCGCCCAGGTTGGCGCCCGTATCGTCGAAGAACTCCAGCGCCCCATCCAAGTGATTGGGCATGACGTAGCCGCATACGGGACTGGTAGTGGCGTCGGCGTCCTTGGTGTCATCGCCGGCTAGCAAATAGCGCAACCACAATCGCGCGGGAGAAGTGAAGCGCGGTGGCAGCGCGGCTAGGCCTGGCGCGTTCGGTACGGCGCAGGGTCCTGTGGTGATGATCTGATTCAGATCCGCCTGCTGTTGGTCGCTCGATCCGGCCAGATCCACAAACTGGCCGAATCCGTCCACCAAACGAAGCCGCAGAATGCGTAGAAATCCGGCGCGAAGAGGAATGAAGGGAACCGGAGTGGGGGCCCCGGGGGGGTGTGGAACCGTGACGCCATCGCCCGGCAAACCACCGCGCAGACGCGTGTGAAAGTTATCCATGGCGCCCGAAAGCACGTCCATGTTGTCCAGCGCTGAAACGATATCATTCAGCACCGACGCATCGGCGGTTGAAATCGATCCGTTGGAGGCTGAACTGGACGAGGCGAGTGTGCCGGTAAGACTATCAAGATTAAAAAGCATCGTCTGGGACAGCAGCGAATAGAATCGCTCCGGACCGCGCACTTGGAGAGGACCGGTGCCGGCCGTGCTGGCCGCTTGTTGAAGTGCGGTCTGCACGCCTTGCGCCGCAGTCGCTGCCGCCCCAGCTGTCAGGTGCGCGCGACCGCTCAGCGTGATTCCTCCATCATTCGGACCGGCCGAGGGAGGGGGCTGCTGGCCGATGTAATCGACCTCGTCCAGCGACCAGTCCGCCAGCCCTCTGGGTGACGGGACATACTCGATCTTCCAATCGAGATGAATTGGAGTCCAGGGCCGCACGGGCGGTGTCACGGCAATGGGGGAAGGTAAAGTGCCGCGGATCCCGCTACGCGCCACCAATGGCCCGGCATCGAAGCGCGGGTCGCGCGTGGCCCACCAGGCGGTCTGTTCCACCATGAAATTTTTCGCCACGGTTGCAAGGTTTGCCCCGGTGGCGCCGGCAGCCTGTGCCGCTACGGTCGCGGTGCCTGGATCTACAAGCACTACTTCGCACAGGATATCTTCACACTCCTGCGGAACACTGCCGTTCTCCACGCCGCGCTCCAGCACATCGCCCCCAGTGACCGCGGGTCGGCTTGCGAGACCTCCCACGGCCGCGCTGCTGGTCTCGGTAACGCAGAACCCGGTGAGACGGCAGATCAGCTTACCGTCCTGCGTGTAACGGCCGTCGTCACCGTGCTTGAAGGATCGGGCCGCCCCCTGCAGCAAAAATACCGGATCGGCCGGCTGGAAGTAACGCGGAAGGGTCCGTTGCACGGTGATCGTTTTCGCCGGCTGCGTTGTCGACGGTTGCGGCGTCGGAAAAACGGACGCGATCACTTCGCTCAGACGGCCGGAAACGATGCTGCTTTCTCGCAGCCTTTCGGCCGAGGTGTTGACTATCGGCTGCGCGATGCCGATAGCGTTCGAGAGTACCGCGGGAGCATTGAACTTCGAGATGGTCGAAGAGCCGGTGGACTGCTGATTGGCGAAGACTCCCGGATCGGGGATAACCGGTGCCGGAGTTGGCGGCGGCAGATCGGGCATGGGCGGCTGTTGAATTTCTTCCGTTCCGGAACCACCGTCGCGGGTGGTGAAGGCCGCCGAATGCAGCAGCGCATCGATGGTGGCTTGGCCGTCGGCCTTATCCACCTCGCTCAGAGCGCCCAGCAGGTACGCCTCCAGCATGGTGGCTTCCTGTGGAGAATTATTGGCTCGTGCCACCAGCGCAGCCAATGCTTCCGTGATCGTATAGCCCACGGCGACGTTGATGCCGGAAGCGGGCGGCGGGCCGCCGAACTCTCCTGCCGCCGTGCCCACCGTAGTCGGCGGTTTTCCCAAGATGCCGTCCGGAACGCCCGGCCAACCTACGCCCGGCCAACCGATTCCAACCACTGAGCCATGATAAAAACTTCCCGCTGGCCACCAGGATCCATTCGTAACGTACTTGCCTCCCACCGGTTGTCCCGATGTATCCAGCGGCGCAGGCTGCGCCAGGATGTCCGTCTCGGAAATCGTACTCGTGAATCGGCCCGTTGGGGCCGCAACGGCGCGGGGCCGGGCAACATTCGCGGCGTTCGCATTGATCGGCGCGGGCGCTGCGGTGGCGACGGCGACGCCTGCGTACTCCAACGTCTGTAAGCCCACCAAATTCGCCGCTTTCACCCGATCAGCAGCGTTCGATACGGCTTCCTGGAATTCGCCATCGTCGATGTGCCACAGCAGCGAGTTCATGGTGGCATCGAAATCCGTGAGCGACAGGATATTCGGGTCGCTCAGGGGATCGGCTGTGGGGTCGGAGTACCACCCGCAGACGACGTACGCCAGCGGGCCAGTTTTAATCCCAGCCAGTGAATCATAAAACCCCAGCCGGTTGACCACGTTTTCGTAGTATGCGGCCCACGCTGGATCTCCATGCCCCAGCGCCGTAAGGGATTTCTTCACGGGATCGGGCGACGGGCCGGTCTCCATCCACTGGTCCAATTCGGTAACCGTGGGAGTCTTATCGCCCGCACGAATCACCCAGCCCGTTACTGCCCGTCGCGTGTTGCTGCTGGCCGAGGGCGACAGGCGCAGCACCAGCCAACGGTCCGGGATCGGATAAAATTCTCCGGTGGTTCCATCGGTAGTGCCATGCGTCAGGGCGTCGGGCAAAGCCCAATGCAGGTATGCGCCCGGCGGACGCGGCGTAGTGAGCTCGGCGAAGGGCGCTGGCAGCAGATCGCGGCGGTTCTGAATGGTTGCATTCGGATCCGGATCCTGCATTTTGCAATCCGCGAAGACCTCGCCTGCCTGCCGCACCATCAGAACATCCAGTTGAATTGGAACCATGACCCGCGGAGTGCGTTGCAGGAACGGATACCAAGTGGCGATGGTTCGAGGCGTGATGTTATGCGCGGCTGCGATTGCGAGTGTAGCGGTGCTCATTTCTTCACTCCCGGAGCGGCCTTCTCTAGGGCAGATTGGCTGAAAGCAGTTTGAACCGCGACTTTGGTGGCCGGATCCAAGACCCGAGCTCCGACAAAGAGCGATGCCTGGAAACCCACCGACTGTTGCGGTCCAGTGCCGCGATTATCTTTAGTCCCTTCGAACCGCTGCCGCCAGGGCGGATTGAGCACCTCGATAGCGAACGACGCTCCGCCGGTCTGGGCAGGCATGCTGGCGTCGCTCTGCTGGGCTGTGTACAAAGCACGCCGCAGGGCCGCGATGGAAATCACCCTGGAATTGCCCAGGCGTACCGGCACGGACTGCGGCTTCGGGTTTCCACCCGTGAGGATTAGTGATCCAAAAGCATTGCGTAGATCAATTTGAAATTCGCCGGCCACGGGAAGCACGCCGAACTGCACTCCATGGTGCGGCTCTTCCAGCGTCACCAGCGTGGGAATCCCCTGAAACAGCGCTATCATTACCGAAGGCGAAAGACGCTCCAGGCGCAGGGTCTGCAATTGCGCATTTTGCGCGTCGGCCGTGGACGGATCGAGCGGCTCCTGTAAATCCACGGCGTAAGCGCGCACGTCCATTTGCGGCCATCCGCTGACGGCCGCCGAACGCAACAGGAATCCGGTGATTACCTGGGCCGCGCCGTTCGTCGCGGGACTGTTGTCGTTGGTGGCTTTGAGAGTCGGAAACGATCCTTCGTTTAGCTGAAGACCGCGCACGATCCGCTCCGTGATATCCAATTGCTGGCGGACCGCAGGCTCATGAGCCTGATGATGCGCTTGCTCGCGGGTCCCGATTTTTCCTACCGCAACCGCTCCGTCTACCGCGCGATCCGCCCAGGACCGGTCGAGAAAAAAGAATCGGATGGATTCGTCGGGGAGCAGATTCGGATCCGGCACCAGATATTCAAACGGAACACCTACCAGCAGCCGCACATGCGCCAGAAACGACTCCATGTAGGGCGGCATACCCGCTTCCGGTGCGCTGGCCACCACCTGCTGCGGCTGGATCATGCGTTGGCGCAATGCTTCGCTGGATTGAATCCAGGCTTGTCTCACGGCGTACCTACTTTCACGGTTGCGTTCGCAAGCAGGCGATCCCGAGCGGCGCTCAAATTATTGAGCGAAGCGGTGTCGGCGGCCACGGCCGCGAGCGTGGTAGGGGGTCGATCCGTGGCGGGAGGCGGTGTCACTGGAGCTCCCAGAGTCCCCGGATCGCCGCCCAAAATAGCCGTGGCTTCGGCAGTGGATTCCAACTGGAAGGCCTGCTGTACGGCTACCGGATTCAGCCCCATGACGTTTCCGATGAATCTCGTGCCGTATCGGTCGGCCAACGGTCCCGCGCCCTTCACCATGCTGGTTGTGGCGCTGGCCGACACTACGGGAACGGACGGCGAATGAACATCCAGCGGCTGCGCCAGGGTGATCGCTCTTGAAACAGCGGTGAACACGTCGGCGCGGGCCGATTGCTTATAGGCTTCGCGCCGCCAGCGCATTAACTCCTGGGCCAGCCGCGCATCGGCGGCGGCCAGCAAGCGGCCAACTTCAAATGCGCATGCGTAGCTGACGTCTTCAGCCCCGGTTTCGGGCGTCACACGGCGGCATTGATCGGCGCTGTGGTACGGCCCCAAGGGATCGCGCGTAAGTTGAAACGGGACCAGGGGCCCACGATACATCACGGCTTCCTCCACGCCCACTCGATCGCCCAGAGAAACTTCGATATGCCCAGTGTCAGTGACCGGCGGATGACCTGGATTCTGCACCGTGCCGTACATTCCGACATCCAGCGCCTGCATGAGGTCGCGGAACGATCCAGGGCCGATGCACTCGAATTTCCAGCTATACAACAAAACCATGGAAACAGTGATGTCAAACGGGAACGGCTCTCGAATCGGAATCGAGGAGACCGGTGTCTTGCCGATCGCAATCTCCGGGTGCAAAACCTGCGTGAAAATGGGCTGATAAACCGGCGGCGGATCCTTCCCCACCAGGTCTGACCGTTCTTCGAGCGAAACCAGACAGGCGCAGCATTTCGAGTTGGCTTCAGGCACGCGATTCGACATCACCACCGAAAACCAGCCGTCGCTCGATCCGGCGCTCAGCTCCTTATCGTCTTTATTCACTTGACGAACATGCGAAAGGACTGTCAATTCTTCAACAGACGGCAGGATGGCGTTCAGCACCGTCCAGGTGGTTTGCACGGCATCGCAAGTGATGTTTTGCGGGCTGCCCAGGCGTTGGAACACGGCGGGTGGCACTACGTTTTGGAGTTGCCGGCCCTGCAGGATGGTGAATTCGCCTTCTTCGAACAGCAGCAGCCCGAGCCACGGCGCCGGACCAACCGGCGGCGGAGGGTCACCGGCAACGCGCGTGGGCACGCCGATCAGGCCTTCCGGATCGAGAGCGCGCTCCCAGGGAAGCGTTCGCCGCGATAGTGCGATGTGCGGGACGTTGTCTTGAAAGCTGCCGTGACCGTTGTTAGGCGGAAACACCCCCGCCACCAACGCTGGTGACAAAGTAAAGCGCGGACCCTCCACGTTGAAGTAGTTCGTTGCGCCGGGCAGATTCTGATCCGCCCCGTCGATCGTGACATCCGTATTGACATTGATGCGATACGAGCCATCCAGAAGCGGCGGCGTGATGTTGTCGTACAGATACATCTGTCCGGGAAACGGAGAACCGTTGGTGCTCAAGCCGCACCTCCTGGTGTAGAAGTAAGTCGAACGTTGATCTGACCGCCGGGTGTCAGCGGGCCCTCCGGAACCAAGTGCTCCGGGATGCCGCCATTCATCCGCACCGCCCATTCCTGCGCTTGCCCCGGAAGACCAACTACGCCGGCCACGCGCCATCCGGTGACGCTGGCGGTGGAGACCACGATGCTGGCTGCGCCAGGGGCGGTTTGTGTAACCTGATACAGCAGCGCGCGGCGGCGTCCGCCCTCCACGCGCAGTGGCGGCGTACCGAGCGTTGCGCCATCGGCGGCGATGCCCAGATCTCCACCCGCGGCGGCGGTGGGGTCCTGTTGGTCGAGAAGAATCATCACCACACCGGTTCCCGACGGGAGCGACGTTTCGGTAGCGGTCTCATCCCGCATTACTTCGGAGGCGCGGATCACCGTTTGATTCGTCTTCATTCCCGAGCGGACTGGTGTGAAAGGGCGCGGCAGACGAACGCTGGCGCCGCGACCGAGCAAAATGGATGCTCCGGCTTGCATCAGCATGCTGGCGCTCTGCCATCCGGTGGCCGCCACCTCGCTGCGTGGGGCGGCCGACGCGCTGATCACGCCGAAGCCATTGTCATAGCTGGCCGCCGTGGGAGGATTGCCGAGGCAACTCACCACGAAGCGTGCCGTACCGGCCGGAATCGTCAAGCTGGTTCCCTTCACCCCGCCGACCAATTCGCGATCGTCCAGCACGCTTCCGCTGCGCGACAGGAACGTCAGACGCGCTGCGGCGGATCCTGAAATTAGCAAGCTCGCGCCCGCCGGTACATCCCAAATATGCGCCGCACCGGCGGAAACAGTCACTCCGGCCGCGGTGAGATCGGTTGCGGCCTGTTTCAAAGCGGCGGAATGTGCGGCTCCGGACGCCCACCCTACCTCGGAATTTCGCAGCGTTTTTGCAGCGCGCACGATGGCCGTGGGCCGGACCGCGGTAGAAGCGGGAACTTTCTGAAGACTGGCTCCGGCCATCACATCCAGACGCGGGGGCGCCAAACGCGCGGCGCCTTTTGCCGCGGCCACCGAAGTAACCGTGGTCCGAAGGGCCGTTGGCGCATCCGCTATCGGCTGTGGGCGGCCTTGCAGAACCGCGCGCAAACGGGATTGCTGGAGCGGAATCGAATTAACCGCGGCAACGGCCTGGATCCCGGGCGGACGCAACAGCCCCACCGCGCGCATGGTCATTCCGGTGGTAATGGGTGCCACTACCGGCGGCGAGGATCGGCCGGTCTGAAGAGCGTTCACAGCTACCGGCGCGAGGCCGGAGGCTGGAATTCCCGACGCAATACGCGCCTGGCTGAAGAAGCCGCTTCCTGCAAGCACCAGACTCGCGACCGAGGTAGTTTGATTGCTGGTGGCCGCTGCAGCAATCTGGCTCAGCACGTCCGCGCTCGCGCCATACGTGAGAAGGGTATCAAGATAAATGGTGGTCAAAGTTGCGAACGGCAAGGGACGGCTGTTGGTGGCGTCGATCAATTTGGCGATCGGAATCAACGCGCTTTGATTCGCCAGCAGCGCGAAGCCGGTGATCTCTAAACCACCCAGCGCCGGAACAGTTCGCGCCGCAGCGGGAATATTGTCGTGATCGATATAGTGCCAGGTGGCCTCCGAGAACTGATTGATCACCTGGGTGATGGTGAAATGGTTCGTCTGAATAACCGCGGCCTTCCAGCTCCCATCCCTATGCTGCTGATCGATGCCGACGATGTGGGCTGACGTTACCCTCGGGTGAGCAAGTCCCATGGGCGCGAAGTCGATGTCGGCCACGCTCGCCAGTTGGCCCGAATCGCCGTTGACGAAATCGGTTTCTTCGGTTGCGGGCATGCGCGATTCGGTCTGGAACGAAAATTCGGCGCCCAGGCGCCAAGGCTGTGCCGCTGTACCCGGAGCGGGCTGACCTCCCGGCGGCTCCGGCGCCAGCAGTCCGGTGAGAACGTGAGTGGCTACCGCATAGCCTTGCGGGTCGTTCCCGTACAGATATTTCAGTGTGAACGCGCCGAAATCGGTAATGAACGGGGGTTGCGGATTGGGGTCCGGACCGAATGCCACGGTCACCGATGCCACCGCCAGGTCCACCGTCACTTCACCATGCAGCGGCGGTCCCTTCACCTCAAGCGATGCGCCCAGCGATACGCTAATATCCACATTCACGCAGCCGATGAAACAGATCTCCATGTTGAACGCCGCCCCCACCGCGATGCCGATCGCGACGTCGTAATAGAACGGATCCCAGGAGAGCAGAAAATCCGAATACGCGGTGAACCAGACGTGGATGCAGTCCGGCCCGTACGTGGCTTCGAAGCGCGCTCCGGCCATCACGCAGGTGTTGGTGAGCGCGAAGTACGATTCGCCTTTGATATTGATCGCGCCCAACAGCGACCAGTGATACCCCAAGCGCGGCACATCCGGGAACTCCGGCGGCTTCTGGAACGCCGGGTGATAACCGCCGATGGTGAGCACGAATTGCGACTGCGGGAACCACATGAAATAGGCGAAGCCGCCAGTGAGCTGGCAATCGGGGCTTAGAATCCAGGAATTGTCGGTTAACTGCGCCTGAATCGACAGCACGCCTTCGGACGAACTATAGCGGGCCTTCAACGCGAGCTCGATACTCACCAGCGCAGTATCGTCGGAGGGCAGAGCCATGCGCGCCACGCCCAGCACGCCCACTTCAACACCGCGATCCAGGGCGACATACACTACGGCCGTCACGTGCACGATCACGAACGAAGTTCCGTGCAGCCCCACTGCCAGCCAGAAACTCCCGCGGCGGGCGGGAATCGAGCTGCGGATGGTCATCAGCTCGCCCATCGGATCGCTGGCTAGCTTTCCGGCATCGTCCAGCGCGGCGATAAGAATGAAACTGGGGAGCTGGTTCAGATCGTCCGGGACAATCAGTTCACGGTTGTAGCCCACGCCTAATCCGAACCCATCCAGTTCGATGATCGGCGGAAGGCCGATGACCACGAACACGCCCGCGAATACGAACAGGGATGTGTACTTGCCCTCCGCATCGGTGGGCTGCGAATACGCCCCCACGGCCACGAAGCCGAACTGCGTGATCTGAATCAGCAGCATGCCGTCGTATTCGATAGGCGGTCCGGGATTCTTCAGCAATCCGCCGGCGATGGTAATGCCAGGCGCGGTGAAACCAACCGCCAGGCCGCCCAGATCCAGGGTCCAGCCGGATGGATCGGTGAGTGATTTAAAGGGAAGGGTAACAGTGAGATCGTTGGCCTGCGCGGTGAGGCCGTCCACCTTCACGCTGCCGTCGATCAGCAGTTCCACTCCCGGATCGCTGGTAACGTCCAGGCCAAGCTGGTCGATATAAATAGGTCCGAAGCCCGCGTGCACCGGGATCCACAGCGGCTGATCGGTGGCATCGCCGAAGCGCATGTGGAACTTCCCGTCGTTGGCCGGACCGGGGACAATCGCCGTAGGGACGGACCATACCGAGACGTCCACGCCCGGATTCACGGGATGGTTGTCGCCAGGCGCGCCGCCGGACTGCAGCAAGCCCGCGGCTACCGGATTTCCGCCCACGCCGTCGCCAGTGGCTTGTCCGAGAGGAATGCCGAATTGATCCAGCTCCAGCCCCGCCCCGAAATTGGGTAGGCTTACGCCGCCCTGGAAATCCACATCGAAGAACGCGTAGGCATCCACGCCCCCCAAGCGGAACTGCGAAGTGTTGATCAGCGGAGAATCGCCCTGGCCGGTGATCCCGATGCCGATTCCCACGCAGTGCAGGCCCGGGCTAAACTGCACGCTGGGCCCGCCAATCTCGAACAGGTAAAGCCCCAGGCCTTCATCCATTCCCGCAGCCCAATCTACAGGCGCGCCGAAGTGAACGGTCAGCGTGAACGATCCAACATCGAACTGCTGCGGGCCGCTGAGCGCGAGCCCAATTCGATTTCCGCCCGATCCGCCATCGTCTATCAGAGAGATATTGAGCGTGGAGGAAACCGGGATCTTCAAGCTCCCAGCTAATGCCTGAAGCACGCCGCTGACCACGGTGGTGAGGCTTGGAAGCACGGCCAACGTGTCCTGCGCAGGCGTAGCGCCCTTGGTTATAACGTGCGCGTCCACCAGCACTTGCTCGATCGTTGGGCCGCCGGTCCACAAGTTGTGCGTGAGGTTCGCTTTCACCGCGCTTAACGCCAGGCTGCCGGCGAGCGGCAGCAGAATGTCCGTGACCAGAGCATCAGCGCCCCCAGTATTCACGGTCACGCCTGGCGAAGGCGCAAGATTGACGGTGATAGGACCATCCGCTCCACCACTCGCAAGCGGGAGCAGTGTGACGCTTAAGCTGCTTCCATTCAGGGCGGCGCGCAGCGTGGGAGAAACGTTGAGGCCCAGCGTGGACGCTAGCGCAACGCCGAGATTCGATGAACATTGCAAAACTCCCGAAGCATATCCGGCGCTGAGCGACGCCGTAAGTCCGCCGGAATCGAGCTTCACGGCGGTCAGGCTGAGTGCTGCCGTCGGCCCCCCACTGTCCCAGCCGAGCGTCACTGCTGCGGTTCCGCTAATACCCGCGCTAAAGGTCTCGCTCCAAATCACGGTTCCGCCGTTCGCGGTCACCGTGCCCGGCAAGCCGCTTAGTTCGGGAATAGTGAATATTTTCGCGATCGCACTGGCCACTCCGGCACGGCCTGATCCTCCGAATGCCGCCAGGAAATTTCCCTGCGTGAGATCGCGAAGCGGCTGCGCGAAAGCGGCAAATCCACCGGCGCCGTAGATTCCGAGAGCTGTAGCGATATCCAGCACGCCTTGCAAGACGGTGCCCGGAGCGGGTGGGCCCAGATCGTTCACCACTTCGTCCAGCGCCCGTGGCAGCAGAGCTTCGAGAGCGCCTCGCAGCGAATCGCCCAGCCCGCTAAAGGTGGGCAGGATCTGAATCGGCGAAACACCCGCGAGCTGCGGAGCAATGCTGAGCGATATGGCGGTGGGGCTGGCACCGAAATTGATGACGATCCCGGTCCAGCTTCCTGGCAACGGAACGGTTACGGTGAGCTTGCCGCTGGGTGTCACGTGCAGCGACGAATCGATCGCGGCGGAAAGATCTACGCTGAGGATTCCGGCAAGTGGTGCGGTGGTGAGCAGATGCAGCGCAGTTGGATCGGCCGCCGTGCCCGTTCCCTCTGCGATGAGCTGAATGTTCGCCGGCAGGTTGAGCCCCGATCCCGTGGGCAAATGCAGCGCATGCGCGATGATTTGCAGCAATTGGTTGATCTTTGGTGCGGAAAGCCCGGTTCCGCTCCCCAGCGCCGACGAGCCTTGCATGGTCTGCCCCGGCGAGGAAAAGAAGGAGTCGATCGGCGGAATCTGATAGCCCGAACCAAGAATTCCTTCGAGAATTGCCGTGAACGTTCCCGACAACAACAATCGCGGCAATGCGTTGCTGAGCGAGGCCTCGAGCGCAGAGGCTGAAAACGGAAACAGCGTAACGGGTGGGAGCCACGGAGCAGCACCGGCGGCGACCGTTCCGTTGCTCCAGACGAGCGTGAAGGCTCCGATCTGAAACGTAGCCGTCACCGACGCGGTGAATTGGGGAATCGGAATGCCCAGATCGAATCCGAGCGATGCGTCGGACGCAAGCTGAAGGACACCGCTGGGAGCGGGGGTCGTGCGTAGTCCGATTTTCGCCGGCGCAAGGGAGACATACAGTTCGAGGGGAAGATCGTCGATCTCGAAAACCCACGGCCCCGCCGACGGGCCAATGGAGTCACCGATTCCGCTGGTGAGGGCGGTGGCGAGCCGCGGACCGAGATAACTGGCTACATCCACCGAAATCGCCGACCAAGCGTCCCCGGATAATCCAATTCCGCCATGCGGATCGGGCACGGTGATTCCGAGGGCTTCGAGTGCATTTAAGAGGCCCGCGAGAGAGGACGTGGCAATCGGCGCTATCGCCGTAATTCCCTGGAACACCGCTCCCAGCAAGGGCTGGGATTGCGCATCGTTAAACGCGAACACGCCGGTGTTCATCGGTCCGTGAAACGATGCCTGATACAGCACGGCGCTGGGCGTCACCGAAAGCGCGCCGGCGTTTTCAGTAATGTCGACACCCAGTTCGGCCCAACGAACCCGCACGTCGGAGAAACCTTGTGTCGGATCGTACGACGAAGCGCCGCCTAGCAGCCAATCGCCCGGCCGGCTCAGGCCTATGCGGACTGATGCCGCGTGCTCGGGCCGCGCGATCGGTGCGGCAGGATTAGAGAGAGCCACGCGAAATGCGTCGATACGCACCGCTGCCGACGCATCCACATCGCCCACAGCCGTGGATCCCAGACTCAAACCGGACCGCAGACCGAATCCGACGTAGGTTGGCGCGGGAGTAGCAGCGCCCGCGGCCGCGGTGGACATTGCCGCAACCGCTTGCTTCACGGATGCCAGCAGATCCACGGTCAGGCTCCCGCCCAACGCGAGCGCGCTAACAGTTCCCGTATCGGTGGAACCAGCGCCTGAAAAGTTGAACGAACCGACCGGATACGGCGCCTTCACGGCGACCGCATTGGCCGTGGCTGGAGCGGTGTACCCATCCACCGCTTGCACTATGTGATTGAGCGCAATCGTTAGTGGACCGGAGGGAATGGACGGCAGCAATTGCTGCAGGAATCGCACCGCGCTTGCGACCCCGTTATCGGCCAGGAAAGGCAACGGCGCGCCGGCATGCGGCGTGCCCAGCGTGATCAGCCCGCGCACTTGCGCCTGGTTCGCCGATGCGAATACACGCGCCGGAACACCGGCGGTGGAGTGCGCCACCAACGTTACTGGGACTCCCGGCCGAAGCTGTCCCAGGCGCGCCACCACGCTCGCTATTTGGCCGGTGAGAGACGCGAGATCGCCCGTCCCGTCGTCTTGAAGATCAGCCGTGTAGTAATCCACCACGGCGGTGACCGTAGTTAAATCAACCGATGACGGGATGGGATTTCCCGTTCGGAAATCGAAGTTCGTGTTAGCGCCCGTGGTGCCGTGTAACAGCGGGCTGGCCAAAAGCGTGCTCCAAATGTCATGGGTACTGAACGCTGGACCGAGCAGTAGGACTACTCGCGAACCCGCTCCAGCCCACGTATCGATCTGAGCGAGAATCTGGCTAACCGCTGAAGGGTCGGTAGGCTGCTGCGGATGTGGCGAGGAGAGCGGTGTGCCCCCTTGCCATGGTCCGCCCGTCGGAATTTGGGAGGAAAACGGCACCACCCCATCGCTCGACGCCAGGTAACTAGCTAATGTAGTAAGAGAACTCGATATCGCGCCGGTATCGGCTTGAGTCAACGCTCCGCGCAACGCCGGTACGAAAGTCGCGAGCTTGGCTGCCACTTGCATCGGTACGCTGAAATCTCCGGTAGCCGTAGCGGCAGCCGCCAGCGGTGTCGCCCAGGATGCGGGCGGACCACTCGGCTCGAGCCAAACCACAGCCTGCGTGGAATCCGCGTTCGATGAAGACAGTGGCAGCGCCCACGGATCGTCGTAGGTCCCCGAACCGGTAATCGAGACGTCGAATGACGGAGCTGCGGCCAACGCTCCTGGAAGCGACCCGCTCAGCAGCGTCTGCAGCCAATTGAGACCGGACAGCAGGAACGGCGACGAATCGGCCGAGACTTGGACCGCGATGCTGGCCAGCCAGTTGCGCAGCGCCGTCAGTGGGTCCGAGAGCAAGGATCCCGCGCCCGATGGATCCGCTAGAGCGGGCCAATCCGTCTGCAGTCCCGCCAAGTTTCCATGGACGCCCAATAGCGCGGCGGTAACGTAGGCCGGCATCCCGCCCCAGGACAGAATCGCACGCGCCAGCACGCTTCGGAGCGCCAGCTCGAGATCTGGTATAGAGACGCCGAAGGCAGCCGCGGCTGCGGCAGGATTGGTGACATCGATCCCGGGCAGCGGAAACGCGAGCGTTGGAATGGCGATCGGCGGAGTTCCGCCGATCGTGATCTGCAGGTTCTGAACTCCGGCCTGCCAGGTCATGCTTCCACCCGGTGTCCAGTCCATGCGCGCCGTAATGCCATCGGCGGAAGCTGTGAAGTTCGGACCCGGCGGTAACGCTGGAAGCGGCTGGATATTGAAGACCGCGTGTTGCGCTGCGAGGACAGAGACGGAGCCTTCCGCGTTCAGCGGAAGATCCGCCGCGAGCAATTCGGAAAGCCACCAAAATTGAAACGGCGCGGCCGTCACCGACGCTCGGAATCCAACGCGCAGATGCTGCACGTCGCCGGGTCCATGCGCGGTCGCGGCGTTCCATGCGCCGAATTCGAACAGCAGCGGTCCGGCCGATCCCAGCGATACGCGCCAGGGGTCGGCTTCAGTGCCCGTGCCAGTTACAGGTCCGGCCAGACCCAGCAACCCGGTAAGATCCCCGAACAGGAACGACCAACTGTCCGCGGGATCCACCAAAACCGCGCGATGCACGGAGGCAATCGCACGGGCTGGATTCGTCACCAGTAAACTCGCGTCCACTAGATGCGGGGTGCCCACCGGGTCGCCCGAGGGCGCGGCAATTCCAGCCAGCGCTAGAAGATGCTGTCCCGCACCACCGCCGAGCGCGGAGGTTATGTTCGCCAGCACCGCCGCCTCCACCGCTTGCACTACACTATCGGCGTTGGTAAGATCCACACTCGGATAGGCGGTACCTGCCAGCGTCACGTTTTCGAGCTGAAGTAGCGGAGACAGGCTAGATCCGTTCCACGCAAAGCCGCCGCGAATGCTGCTCACGGCGATGGTGGGTGCATTGTTCACGATCGGTGCCGCGCCATCCGAGCCCGGCGACTCGATGACCACCGCGGCGGACGGCAGAACCGACGCAGAACCGGTTCCTGACAGTGGAATGGAAGCGATTACCGCCTGCGCATTGACACGCGCAATGGGATTTGCTCCGCTGGGCGCGATCTTGAAAGCGACCCCGATCTGAAGCGCGCTGATGCTGATCGCATTCGCGCTCGCCAGAGTCACGTTGAACGTCGAGGAAGGATTCAGCGTAAAGACGGTCGCAGTCCACGGGTCCGTGGGCGTGCCCGTGCCGGTTACAGCCGGGGCTGTCGCGCCTAGAAGTCCAGTGAGGTGCCCCAGCCACTTCGTGATGGGTGGAGTCGCGCCGCCGATGAGCGACAAGAACCACTTTTGAATCGCCTGGCCATCCGTGGCGATTTGGAGAAATGGAAACAGCGGAATGCCATCGCCCAACCCGAACAACGGCAGTAAATTGTTTACGACCGACTGCGCTTCACCGGTCAGGCCCGCGCTCAATTGGCCCAGTTCGTATTGAATTAGCCCCAGAATCAGATGAGTGGCCTCGGCGCCCAGCTGATTCGGATCGAGAATCGTGTCTTTGGCCCCGCTGCCATCTAGATCGAGCCCGGCGAGCGTCACCACCAGGCTTTCCGTGGGTCCGCCAATCGCGAGCGGGGCCAGGGACGCCGAAACCACCACCGCCTGAAGACCAATCGGTTGGGCGGGACGCGTCCAGCCCAGCGTCAAGCGAAGGCCCACCGAAAGAGGTCCGTCCGAAGTGCCCGCAATCGCGTGAATCCCGGAGTTCGCGCTGAAGAGCGGCAGTTGGGCCCGTATCGACGCCGCGGGCGTGGTTCCGGCCGCAGTCGAGTAGTCTCCAGAGACCCCGAACACCACATCGGAATCGTTGTCTTCGACTGTCAGGTAGAGGTTGCCCCGCAAAGACGGATCACTGCCAAGCAGCGGATGCCATTTCTCCCCTTGCGGCAAGCCGTCCAACGCGGCCGGAGGCAGTAGCGCATCCAGGAAATTCATCAATCCGGAGCGTTGCGTGGGGTCCGAGAAAATGGTTTCGAGTTCGCCAGGCAGATTCCCGAACCAATGGGCGTTTAAGTTCCCGTCCGAGTCCACCAGGCCGATCATCTGGCCCAGATCGACAATTTCCGCTTCAAGATTTTCGGTAGAAATCATGAATGAGACCTGATGGCGGAAATGGCATCGCCGGCGTGAAGCGTGAGAACTCCCGTCGCGGCGCTAATCCCCAAGGGCGCCTTGCCGCGCTCGGTAGCGTGATCCTGCGCGAGTCCGACTAACGTCGACCATAGTGCGGCCTGCACCGCCTCCCCCCAGCGAGCCGCCAGTGATCCGTTCCCGCGCGGATATTCGTCCGTTACCGCCACCAGTCCCGCCGGGTCCGCTGCATTTCCGAGCGCAAAGTTGACTATCAATGGTGTTCGCCCGGTCTGATCCGTTTCAAGATCCACCGAGATCAGGACCAGGCGATCGAGAACTTTGATTTGAATGCTGTCGAGGTGGACCAGCACTTCATCTCCCGCGTCTACCCAGATCACTCGGTTTCCGGCTGCCGTTGTAAGCGCGGCTCCGTTGGCGGATGTACCCGCCAGTCGGACAGCAATTGCCGGCGGAAGCGTTGATTCGTTGAATGTATCGGGAACAGCGGGGGGCGGACAGGTAGGCGGGGGTTGGGGAGGAGGGGGTGGAGGTGGTGGTGACTCGTGACGAAACTGGCGCGCGAGCAGCCAGCCGATGAGGACGCCGATCAGAAGGATGAGAACGAACAACCAGAACACGCCGGCCTCCGCCAAGCTCCGGTGAAAGAACAGAAAAGATCATACCAACTTTTCTTGCGAACTAAACGCCAAAGAATACTTAGGTAGTGGTCGAGTTTTTGACCACTACCAACACGTTGTCACCGCGACGGCTCAGGATACGCCATGGGCCCGTATTGGCGAGCCAGTGTGGAAATGCGGGCCGGCTGGAAACGCTTCGGGAGGTGGATGGGAGGCGGAGCGCGTCCAGCCAGCCGTCGTCAGTGGCGGGGATACTGTTTGAAGAAATCCAGCAAGGGCCACGAAAGGCCAAGCCGTGAACGCGCTGTGTCAGGCATGCACCGCGTCGGTTTCTATCCGGCGGGTGCCTCGCCAATCCACGCGGGTTGAGATGGAGATACGCGATCAGATGCACAAGGTCGCCTTGGAATCGCCGCATAATTTATCAATTGCGTGGGCGCACACTTGCGGTGCCAACCCGGGTGAAGGTTGCCATTGACGATCTGGTCGGCCCCGTTCGCCGACTCAATATGAAAAGGGTGCGATTCTTCGAGCGGATTACGCGCCACCCGGAGAGTGCACCGCGCCTCTGGATTCCAAATGGTTATTCTCCGAGTGTCGACGATCCGCCCAGAGCGACCCCCTAAACACTACGGTGTTGATCGGGCGACAGTTGCTCTCATCTTGCGGTCAAGCCTTGTATTCCGCGTTCGTGATTCTATTATCCTTCACCAGTTGGCCGCGTGGACGAAATCACGAGCAGGCCGATCAAGCCACGTCACGATACGCATGCTGGCAGCTGGTGTCCCTCCGTTTCGTCATGCCCGTCAGCGTCGACGCACTAATTGGGTGATCGTCACGTCGCGCGTTAAGCGTAGCGGACTGATCCCATTGTTCCTTGGCAACACCTTGCCAACTCATGCCGCGATTGCGGCGTTGCGAGTCCAGAGCATCGGACAGCGCGGCGATGTCGAAGTCGATCTGCACATTCCGTGTCGAGGGCATACACTTCGATTGGATCGTGTTTCGTTGGTCTCGTACAGATGAGAGTCGATCACGCTACGGGGTTGCAGGTCCCGATGGCGCCGTCATAGCGGAACGACTCGCCTCAAAGAGGAGATTGCATTGCGCGGCAAAGACCAGCCGCGTGGCGAATGGCGTCTGCGACTCTTAAGGCGCTCTGCTCATCTGCGAATTGACGGCAATAACTTATTTCAATCCCGATTACCGCCGTCCCGGTCGAGCACGCCAAGTGAGCCGGCAGGAACGGTCAATTTCTAACGGAGATCGACACAGAAACAGTTATTAGCCGTGATTTACGATGTTTCTAATAGGCCTTCATTGCTGCGTATCCGCCTTTGGGCCACGTCTACTGCTGAGTGATGCAGCTGTCGATTCTCCGAGCCGTGTTGCCGGCCCAGACGTTCCCATTCGCATTGGCGACGCCACCTCCGCCCTCCGACACCGTCACGTTGCAGTGGACTACGGGAGGCTCTGTCGCCACGCCAATCGGCGAACCGGTATCCGGAATCACTTGGGCCCACGCCAGTCCAGTGCCGGATGCCGCGATCACTTGATTGCCCGCGATCGTGTTGTTGTAGGTCCCATTGAGAATCACGATGCCGCCGACAAAAGACGGGGCGATCAGACTGTGGGTTTCCCTTCCCGTGGGTCCATCCGAATGGTCCAGATTCGCCTGAATCAGATTGTCATGAGACGGTCCGTATAGGATCAACGTAGAGGTTCCCGGCAGCGGGTCCGCAATCAGAATTCCGACGAAATCCGCGGTGCCGAAAACATTGTTGGAGGCGGTGTTGTAGGACGAGCCGTCCGTGATGAGGAGGTTGTTGGTGAACGGATAGTCCGCGGTGTTGTTGGTGATCATGTTGTAGCTGGAGTTGAAGACCGAGAACGACACCGTCGTGCAATTATTTGCCGCATTGTGATCGATCACGGAGTGGCTGCTGCCGAATAGCCGCACCGCGCCCACACCCCAGTTCGCTAGGGAGGGATCGAACGAGATCCAATCAGGTGTGTTGTCTTGGCCGTTGGCGCTGAACTGCCAGCCGCTCACGGTAATGTTGCTGCTGTTCTCGATGTCTATTGCGCCCGTGAAGTTCTTGTTGATCGTACCCACGGCCCCACTTCCGATTCCCGCGCCCTTTGGGTTGGCGCCGCCGCCATCGAGCGTGACGAAATTCGAATTCTCCACCACGATTCCGATTCCTGCGCTCTGAATGGAAGTCTGAGAGCCCTTGACCGCCGCGGAAATCGTATTTAGTCCGGAAGGATTGATGTGATTCAGTACGATTCCGGTGCTCGACGAAGCGCCGTTACCCGCGAGAGTTAGGTTGAGTAGCGAAAACGACTTCGTGAGCCGCGTTCCGTCAACTGAAACGCCGGTGGCGCCGGCCGCCAATGAGTTGATTGTCCACGGGCCGATGATATACGGATCGCCCGTGGTGCCCGAACCGCCCGACACACAGTTACATGCCTGAAAGTCGGAATCAGTCGCAATCACGATGGGTGCGTGCGCGCCGCCCGCGCTGAACAGCACGGCGGGGCAACACACCAGAACTCCGCCAGTCAGTATGCTCGTTTGCCGAATCGTCAATTCTTTCATCGATGCCCTCCGATCCGAGCCGGTATATATCGGCCTGTCCTTTGTCCAGCCCCAACTTCTTCAGTCACAGTTCGATGAACCGTTGGTTTTCAAATGTTGCCAGAATGTGTGCGGGCGTATCCTACTTGACAATCAGATGGTGCCACAGGCAGACCTGTTTCCCCCGAAAGGGTCTAAGGCCGGAATTTCCATTTTAGATCTCGAATGCCTGTCAGTATACATCCAGCCGCCATCCTTTGGCCATGCGACTTGCAGCTGCTGGTCCTGCCTCTGTGCATGGATTGACGGAACCGTTTGCACTCTCGCAGCAGATGATTTCAAAACATATTGCCTACCTAAGCAAAGCCCATTGCGGGGCCGAAGCCGCCCGCCCGACGGAAGCTCTGGTGCCGCTAAGGGGCCGATAGGGACAACCAGCATCAACGGGCTGGCTTTAGCTAACTCTTTTTCTACCGGCGAAATTCCGGTAGTGGGTCAGTTTGAGCTCTTTTTATGTATTCCGACAAGCAAGCCAGCGGTTATCCCGATTGAACGCTGATGATCTCGCCCGAAAGTATAGTCGTAGCTAGGTTCAAAATACCATCCGAATTTACGGCTATCGCAGGGCCAAAACATAAAATCCAGCACGGCTTCGCCAGCGAACGAGTTCGTTGTTATGCCGAATTGCCTCGTGTGAACCCACTCGGGACCGACAATCATAAACTCAAGTTTCTTAGAAATCGTCCATGGCTTTTTGAACAAAAGATCGATGTCCCATTCTGTCGAGTGACGAGTAAAAGTGGCGTGACACCCGCTTCGAGTTCCAGCCGGTTCTCTATCGGCGTAATCTCAGCTGCCAAGTCTGCTTCGAAGCTCGATCCGTCGTTGACATTCCAACTGCCAGCGCCGGTGGCACACCGGAAAAAACGGCGTCAGAGACCTCTGGCACCTGGGCCGGCTTAAACCGACACGACTAACCACTGACTGCCTGAAGCTTGTACTCTCTGGGGTGCCTCTTCTCCGGTTGCAGCCTTTCTGGGCGGACGCGCGGAGCAGCCGCCTTCGCCGGTGGCATCAACAACTTAGTGTCAAGTCGCAGCGAGAGGTTCTTTAACTGCCGTTGCCTAACTCATTGATTGCCTGGAGCTTGCGGACGTTTGGAGCACGCGTCTTTCCAGTTGCCGCCTGTCTGGGCGGGTGTGATGAGCCTTCACCTTCGAAGCGGCCTCGCAGTGTCGCTGCTCGAAACCGGTCCTCGACCTGTGCTGCATCCTGCCCTCGGAAAGGTAGCGTTCTCAAAGAGTTGGGTCAAAGCGAAACCGCCAAGGCATGAAATCGTCTCACTCAGTGCTCTCAAGCCTTCCCCACTCTAGGTGCCAGAGGTCTTTGACCCGCCTACGCGGTTGCTGACATTGCCTCCGAAACGCCAGGTAATGCCAGCCCGAAGAAAGCGAGGAATAAAACGGCATCCCGCAACATGTAAATCCTGTTATACAGTAAGCGGAGCTTGGCACAGAAGATAAGTCCCGATACGCGGCGATCTCGTCACTAAGTCCTGACGCGCTTACTGTGGCAGTTCGTTCGCTGCAATCTTGGCATGTTTCACGATCTGAGCCGCGCATTTCTCGAGCGAATCATCCCAGCATGAACCGGTGCTCGTACCGATCTTTTCATCGTTGATAGACGAGAATTCCACTTTGTAGGTCACTCGAGTTCGGCCGCCGCTGGTTGTCTTCCATTTGACGCGTGTGGGGATCGTCACCACAAGCGTTCCTGGTCTCTTATCCCTGCTGAGGGTGAAGTCGCGTGAACTCTCTTTAGTGCGCTTTCCAACGCGTCTCTTAACCCTGACGTCAGTGCGTCATCGCCAACACGCCATACTTCGACGGGTCTTGGTCTCACCGGAGCAGGCTGGTTCGCGCAGATAGGGATGCTAGGAAAGCAACCGCAATCCCGAAAAGGCTAGGTCTTTGAACGATTGAAAGATTTCCTTTTATAGCCGAACCTACGACGGGCGGCTCGACGGTCGAATTTCCAGTTGATCTTGATGCGGTCGCGGTTCATGCGGCGGTTCCAGGCCCGGCTTTCCCGGCGCAGTGTCTTGAGATCAGGGATTCTTCTGGTACCGATGCACTGCCGCGCGAAGATGCTGATTCCTATTTCCGCCTGGTTGAGCCAGCTTCCGTGAGTGGGCGTGAAGTGAACCGTGAATCGGTCCCAGATCTCGCTACCGGTCTCCGCCCCGAAGGCATCCGTCAACGACTTGCGGCAGTGGATGTTGAGGTTGTCCATGACCAGATGGATGGTGTCCGCCTCTGGGTACTGCATCGCCAGATGGCAAGCGACTTGTGCGAACTCGAATGCCGATCGAACGGGCGTAGGGAAGGTAAAATGCCGGGCCGCCTTCGGTTCTACGGTGCAGAAAACATTGGCCGTGCCGCGCCGCTCGTACTCGTTATCCCGCCGCGCTTCCCGCCCCGGCTGGGCGGGAGAAGTGGGACGGACATCGGCGTGCAGCGTGACTGGCTTCTCATCCAGACATACCACCGGCTCCTGAGGATCGTAGGGTTTTTCGTACGCCTCCAGCACGTCTTCCATCTTGGCGATGTACTCGTCATTGAGTTCGGCCACGCACCCCATTTTTTTCCCGCCACGGCTTGAGGTCGTGGTCAAGGAGCAGAATCCGGATGGTTTCCCTTCCCACGCGTGGAACCAGTCTCCGCTTCACCGCCTCCTGCGCCACCAGTCGCACGGTCCAGCGGGCGCGACCCTGGGGCGGGTCGCTGCACACCATGGCGATGATCTGCTGCTTCTGGCTGTCGTCCAGAACAGCCTCAGCGCCGGGGCGCTGCTTGTCGTAGAGCGCGGGCTCGAGGCCGCCCCTTTGGTACCGATGGCCGACCTTTCGAATGGCTTGCGGCGTGAGCGGGACCACGCTGGAAATACGCGGTGCACTGACGCCCCTGGCCAATTGGAGGAGCGCAAGGGCGCGCCGGACGACACGGACCTGCTGTACGCCACCGCTCAACAGTGTCGTCAGCTCGTTTTGGTCCTTCTGTTTGACTCCGATACGAAGGGGTGGACGTCCCATACCCAAGTATGCCCAAAACATTTCGAATTGGAATTGTTTTGTAGAATGTTTTCAGGCGGTCAAAGACCTAGTTGCGTCGATCTGTTAGTTGCATACGGTCTTTCGGTGCAGGCGGGTTGAGCCCAGCATATCTCAACCCGGCAATCGCGGGCCTCGCAAAAGCGGCCCAGAACCGACTAAAGGTTTTGGTTAGCAGGTACGCCGTCGGGTTGGGAACGATATACGGCGATATCGTCTGGAATCGCCTGTGGGATTCGGTGGCATATCACCGGTCACAAAGGACATATCAGGACTGACACTTGCAAAGCATTATGCCGACTGGATTTAGGAACAAGAAGAAAAGGAACTGCTCGAGAAGAAACTCGAGCAAACTAAACCAAGGGCATTTGAAGAATCAATGATGGCGACGTCGGACTGCCAAAAGAATGAAGCCGTCAGTCATGAAACTGAGGTTAGGTCCTCGAAGGAAGAAGAAACGATAGAAAGGAAAAATGGAGTCCTCAGGATGCATTCGGAAGCTAGTGTTCGGGGCGATTGCCCTGAACCTATCTCACGCCGGAGCCGCCCTCGCTGCCGACAGCATTAAGGGACAAGTGCTCGGCGGCGGCGCGCCCTCGCGATTCATCGACGCTAGACAGCGGTCCCGTTAGCGGTCAGCAACCACGTACGCTACAGGTATCTGAAACAGAGTCGCATCCGGTTCCACCGTCTGCACTTCCTTCAACGCGAACGTTGTGTCGCTGAACCGGTCCGTCGTCTTCCTCAGGATGTTCAGCTTGAGGTCGCGCGAAACCCAGGTCTCCGCGACCATCGCCACCGTCTCGGTCTTGGTCCCTGTCGCCACTTTGTATTCACTGGTCCGCCGCGTCCCTTCAGTCAAAACGTTCTCAACCACCTGCGTCCCCAGCGCCTCAACTCCGGGCTCTCCCTGAGCGGCAGCATTCATCTCGGCGCTCTTCCATTGCCGTTCTATCGATTCGCGATTCGGAAAATCCGGCGGCCATGCCGAACGCTGCGCCACCTTCGTCGCCGCATTCAGGAGATAGCGATAGCCTGCCACCGGGTCGATGATCTCGACGAACGATGTCGATTTTTCTCCCTCGCGCGGATTCAGCGTCACTGTGGCTTCGGTGCGCACTCGACCTTCCGAATCCCGATAAAGGTTCGCTGTCTGGAGGGTGTAATGGTTAAGCGTGCCATCGCCGTTCTTCCGCTCAACCTGTTCGGACAAGCGCGCCGAAAATGGCTGGCCTGTAACCGGTCGGAAGTAATCCCCTCCCGCTTTGAGCCAGGCATCGCTCATCGCCGAGCCACCCGGAAACCAAACCTGTCCCCGAACAATGCTCGTGCCCACTGGAACAACCGACTCTTGTCCCAATGCCAAGGTCGCCGCGGTGACAAAAAACAGGAACCTTTGCGCATGACCGGAATAGAACTTCATTACACCTCCGTGGAAGGCTGGCCTGAGCGGCAGGCTCGTCCGTCGTCCACCTATTCTGTCGCATTCTCACTGGCATCGGCGCCGCCGTGAGAAGGCCCACTGGCTCATGGATCACCCTCTGTGGCAGCCACAACTGACTGCTGGGTACACTGGGACGCCATCAAGATCCTCACCGCTTCTGACGTGATTCACTACATTCGCAATGGTGGCAAGAAGATCCGAACAAGCAGGAAATCCTGAAGGCGATTTGATCCCGTCTTGGGCAGCAGAAAAGGAACGGGTGTTTAAAGGATAGAGACCGGGCTTCTCGTCGGTATTAGTGGCGCACCGCTTTAGGACATCGAGTAGTGACCGTTAAACGAAATCGTGCCTCCGTCGCGAACCGCGCTGACGACAATCCGTGCGCTGTTGGTGATGGTGGCAACGGTCGCGTGCCTGGTACCGATGGTGGCGATAATGCGCCGTCCGAAGGCGATATCGAAAGATGCCGCGCGATGCATTGAAGGGCGCCGATCCCGATCAGGCGGCAAGCTTAACGACGATGAGGGTCATATCGTCATGTTGCGGAGCGCCGTCGGCAAATCGATCGGCCTCAGCCATGATGATTGGAATAATCTGTTCGGCGGACTTGTCGGCGCAAGCGGTAAGCGCCGGGATCATACGCTCCTCGCCCCACTCCTCATCCTGTTTGTTCATGGCCTCGCTGATGCCGTCCGTAAATCCAAGAAAGATATCGCCGGGCTCAAGGGGGACCGCAGCCTGCTGGTATGGTGCACTGCGAAATAGGCCGACCACGGGCCCACCTGTTTCGAGACGAATGATGTGAGCTTCACCCTCGCGGCGGCGAAGAATGACTGGTGGGTTGTGGCCAGCGTTGACGTACGCGAAGAGGCGGGTCTGGCGGTTGTACTGGCCGTAGAAGAACGTCGCGTAACGGTTGGAAGACGAGGCGTCGAATACTAGCCCGTTGACGTTGGTCATCAGTAGGGCGAGATCGGCCCCGGAAGTGATTGTCTGCCCGCGGAGCGAAGCTTGCAAAGAAGCCATCAGCAATGCAGCCGCAATTCCTTTGCCGGATACGTCTCCGATGGCGACGCCAAGGTCGCCGTTCGGGAGTGCGATGAAGTCATAATAGTCGCCGCCGATGCCGAGCGCCGGACGACACGCGACCTTGTAGTCGATGCCGGGAAGCGCCGGAAGCATCTGCGGAAACAGACGCTCCTGAACCTCACGGGCGATCTCGATTTCGCGATTGAGGCGCTCGCGCTGCGCCATCTCATGCGCAACGGCGTTAGTGAGGCGACTATTCTCAAGCGCGAGGCCCGTTTGCAGGGCGACGGAGCGAAGCAACTGAATGTCGGTCTTGGAATAGGGCTCTTCGGATCGCTTGGGGCCTAGGCTGAGAACCCCGAGCATCCGTTCTTTGAAGCCGACTGGCAGGAGCAGCTGAGAATTGAGAGCGCGAAGCGCGGCAATCTCCTCGGAAGGCGCCTTGAAGATCCAATTCTTGCCATCGTCAAAGTAGACGCGTGGCGGTTCCTTGGCTTTCATCACGGTGTCGACCGTTGTCGCTCCGGCGGATAAAGCGAAGCGAGGTGGGATGTCGAGTCCCAGGCAATAGACCGGACGGAACCAGCCCTCGCCATTCAGCAGGACGGCCACGCTCTCAACGTGCAGGGACTCTGAGATCCGGCGGGAGACGGTTTCGAAGAGGACTTTCTCGTCGACCATAGTGCGCACGCTTTCGCTCAGATCTTCAAGGAGCTGTTCGGCGTTGTAGGCGTCGCGGAAGAAGCGGCGATCCACCCAGGCCATGATGTGCGTTCGGACCAGGCGGACAACAACGATCATTACGATGACGAAAACCGTCGTTGTCATTGCCTTCGCGGTGTTGCTCATCTTGCTGCCAAAGGTGAGCGAGATCATGCCCATGCCGGCCAGTCCGGACAGGATCCCTAACACAACGAGGATGCCCCCGCGGGCCAGGGCGTACCGAACGCCTTGGCGCAGCACCATGCGGACGTTCATCGCGCGCTCGGCGACGACGACATAAACAAGGGTTATTGGAAAAAGGAAAAACAGAAGGCAAACCGAAATGATGATTCATTCAGGACCGCCTTCGAGTTCGCTTTTCTTATAGGCCAGTTCGTAGATAACGAAGACCAGAAGCGGAGTCAGACTGACCATTGATCCCCACTTGAGCAACTGGAGATGACGGCGGGAATCTGGGTTCTTAAGCGTTGCCGCGTTGAGTGAAATGCAAAAAAAGAACACGCTAATGCCAATGGAACTGAGGCCGAATTGTATCCAACCGGTAGTCGCATTTCTCAAGATATGGTCGAGCGCTCGGACCGGCTGATAATGGTCCAGCGAAACGTTCCGGTCGACCAAGTCGGCAGCCATTATCGCCAAGAGGGGTCCAATAACCAGCCATTTGAACAGCGGGTGACGACTGTCCCACTCCAGTCGTTGAGGGAAATAGAGACCGAATAGCATCATCCAAATGGGCCACAGGCCAGCGACGACACGAAATGAGAACGCGATTTCCCAGAGTTCCTCCGGAAAAGTGAAAGGTGCGACAGTGGTGACCATTTGCGAGACGCTGAGCAGAAGACCGCCGACGATGAGTGCCCTGGCATCGTCTGGGCGGACGAGGGACACGTAGATGCCCGCGCATAGGCAGAGCAGTGTGATCGCCAACAAAAAGCCCTCAAAGAGCCAATTGGCGGCGGTAGGAGCGCCGTCGCGCCCTGACTTGAGCGGCATGTTGACCATTCGAGGTGAAGATTGCCCTATCGGAAGAATCTCAACCGCAAGAGACTCCCCGGGGGTGTGGCGCACCACCTCCTCGAGCAGGACGCGCCCCCCGATGACGTCGCGATTATTGATGCGGAGTACCTGGTCGCCCTTCGTTAAGCCGAGTTTGGCGGTTTCCGGGCTGAGGGCGTCTACCCTCGCATCGTCATTAATCGCGAACGGAATCGTAGCCACTCGCTGCCAGTGGAAAACTGCCTGAACCGAGACGAAAGTGTACGTGAGCTGGTAAGCGAGCGCGATCAGTGACAGCGGTAGAAGGAAGAGGTAGTTGCGGTAACGCGATCGAAGCAAGCTCGCGAGAATCATGGCTCGTTTCCTAATTGTATTTGGTTGGCGTGGGGGAATTGCCGGCGTGGCTTGACGAGCATCGGGCGCACAAGTTTCTGTCCCCGCTACTGTTCCTGTCACAGAATTGGATTAGCCGTGGCGTTTTCCTTGTCACGACATCGGGTGTGTCCTGGCTCTTTCTGCTCCCCAGCGCGCGCGCCCGTCTGCGCGAAGTCGTCTTCCCGCCTCCAGATGAGGACGACCTTTTCGCCTTCGGGGCCTTGCCGATTCGAGGGTCCTTGGCCGCGATCAGTTCGCACGCGTAGCGACGCGTCCTCGAAATCCGGCGCATCCACTGGAAGGACCTGCCAGCCCGTTACCGCGGGCTCGAAGTTCGGTTCTGGAAGACCTCGCCGGATCAGTAACGATATACGCTAGATCCCTATCGGGAGTGCCGAGGGTGTTGTGTCAAGAAGACGCGAAAAGCGTCATGCTGTACGAAAAGATGAGGGTGGGCCCCTCGGAGCCGCTCTGTAGGGGGAGGCTTCAAACTGCCATAAGCTGCTACGGTCTAAGGGCTGCGGTGGTGAACGTTATGGTTAAAAGGCGTGGCATTTGATCACGTCATGTATGGGTTAGAGAGACGAGTGTAAACGAACCTTCGATGACGCATCGAAAACTCCTTACAAGGCATCGAAACCGGAGTCGCACCCTTACTCCGGGAGCAGCCTGGCGGTTACCTGCTTACTGGCCGGGTGATGTCCGGTGTATAGAAGGCGTGACTCTAGCCCGGGCTTTTCGTACGGAACTTGAGAACCTGGTTGACGATGGTAAGGGAAAAGGCCCAAGGAGACGAAATCCGAGGCTGAAAGTACCGAAGCGTTAATCAGGGGCGGACTGCTTCGTAGTAGCGGTGATCCGGGGTAATGCCCGAGGAGCGAAGGGAGCAGGTCACTCGTGTCGAGACCGTCAGGGTCAACGGGCAACCGGAGGAACTCGCTGGTTTCGGCAGAAGGCGGCAGCTTTCACTGAGTGGCACGAGCCGGATGAATCGAGAGGTTCACGTCCGGAATCTGTGAGCGCCTCGGGGTGAAATTCCCCGGGGCGACTCGGCAGGAGCGCTGCAGTGATGGAAAAGCGGAGGGCACTTCCGATAGGGACCGTTTGAAGTGACTCGCTGACGTCTGCGAGGGCCGCGGGGAACTATGGCAACCCGCGACTATGGGTATTCAATCGATTTCCAACTGATGGCCGGGTAGGGAGCCGAAAACAGATGCGCTTGAACGCTGCGAGGCTTAACACGGCGACCTTTATTATCACTCAGATACGGACCGCTGCCAAGGCCATCCCGGCCCCTATCGTCGGCACGCGCAGCGTCCCGAGCGTCAGCGAGTTAGTTCAAACGAGCTTAGCGTCAGTGATCGTGGCCGGCGGGAGTATCTCGGTTGAGTGACGTGCGGCTGAAGCACGCCCCGAATCGGGACACTTACTCTGATAGATACTGCCAGTCCACAAACAGGGGCGCCAAAACAATCGGTGGATATTCAATCGACTCGATGCCACTGGGTTGCTGCTCCAGCCAACCACCAGCCACGGAATCTTAAGCTAGCGAGAGAGTTGCGGTTGTCATCAAAGCCCAAGCAATGCGGATCAGCCTTGACTATTCCTCAATCATTGAAAGTTTGGAAGGAGAAATACGGTACAACCAAGAAGTCATTGCTCCACGCCGGTCTCATAAGCGTGGTGTCGCCCGGTATACCGGTGAATCCATAGCATTGGGGCCAGTATTCCAGGTTTCTGAATGCCACACATGGACGGCTAAATGCTCTTAAGACGGGTAACCCAATCATCGATGTTCAAACGCGGCCTGCGGCAACATCTGCGACGCTGCGGTTCGACGAATCTGTGCCGCGGCTCCTCGATCGAGTCCAGGAAATCGAGAGACTGGGAGCGGCCGGGTTTTGGAGGAAGGCAAGAAAGGCCGAGACGACTCTCGTCTCGGCGCGTTGATAGCCCTGCTCCGAAGCGGAGAGTACGCCACATTTTCTTAGACAGAAACGGCTTCGAGTTGCTGCTCGGCGCAATTGTAATCGGTGACGGGATGCAGACTGTCAATGGACGCGACGATCGCAATTCTGTCAAACTGCGCGCGGCCAGTCACAGGCTCATTGTCAACAATCAGATTCGCGATCTCGGCCGCGCTTTCATTTCGCCAATTGTCGAGGACACTGACTAATGCAGCCTCGGCTGCAATGTCGTCTTCGCTTGCCCAGGCTTCGACCACGCCGCTCGTGTACGCTACAAGTCGATCGCCAGCCTTCAATTGCACAGCGCCTTCGGTGAACCGTGTCGTGTCCCAAAGGCCCAATGAGGGCCCACCTTGCTTGAGTCGAAATATCTCGCAGGGATTGGTTCGAATCAGTAGCGGGGGTTGGTGACCGGCGTTCATAAAACGAAGAAGCTTGGTGCTCTCCTCGTAGTATGCGTAAAAGCAAGTCGCAGTCGATCTGCTTTCCCAAATATTACAGAGGAGGTCATTCAGCTCCGAGGCGAGCCGGCGGGGCTCTGGAACTCCCTGAGAAACCGCTGTACGGAAATAGTGGAGGATCAGAGAATTGGAAACGAGACCTGTTTCGCACATGTCGGCACGCTCGCCAATTACGAAGGCCATTTCTCCCGGCGAAGGTACGAGCCACTCCATGTAGCCATCCAGCAGGTCCTGGGCCGGGCGGGAAACACCTGCGAAATCGAGGCCGAGTGCAGCTGGCTTTCGCGGACCTTCCATCAGCTCTCGTCCGCGGCGCGATGTGGTTTCGAAATATTGAAATTCTTTCATGAACTAGAGACGCCGGTGAGGCCGGAACCGTCGGGAGCACGAGCGTAATGATTTGTGACGATGCGTCGGCGCTCGTCGAACGGTTAGTTGGCCGCTCAACGAAAAGCAGACCCCGGGTTACCGGCCGACGCTGCTCAAAACGGTTGCCCTCTGGTTTAGTGCCACGTTCAAAAGCTCGATCACATGTTTGTGAAAATCCCACCAGTCGCTCCCAATGGGAATGAATCTCGGCTCAGCAGGCTGGACTGTGACCCACTGGGGTCGTTTCAACCCGGCTTCAGCCGGTGGCCTTGCTAAAGCCCGCGCCACGGGTAGGCATCCGCTTGCTCGCGCGCGGTTCAGTGCTGGAGTTTTCACACAGACACTGACGCGCGGGGCTCGCAAAGGCGCTTGTAACGCTTAACGAGCGGTTGAGAGCAATACGTGACCGAACTATCGAAACCGACCACTTAGAACTGGAAGCGCAGTTGGACGTCAATGCGGCGGTTCTCGGACGAGGTCTGCTCGGCGCCGAAGCCGCCGGTGATGCCGGTGGACTCAAGAAAGCGGCCCGAGACCAAGGCGCCGATGGGTTGATTCAGGTTGACGTTATTCAGAACGTTGCGCGCGTTGATCGATAAGGTGAGATTGTAGCGGTGCTCGGTGAGCGCATCGCCAAAGCCCATGGGCCCACCACGGCCACCACCGGGACCGCCACGACCACCTCCACCCTGACTGGCGCGAGCGCCACCCACCTGGCCGGCGAACTTGGTTGTGCCAAAGCCCCAGGTGCGGCTCAAGCGGAGATTGAGGCTGAACGACGGTGGCCCGTTACCTACGTTGCGCTCGAGCATGGTTGCCGTTGACACCAGATTCGGATCGAGGCAGCCATAGACGGTACAAGTAATCCCGGTGCCGGGGCTGCTCACGACGCCAGGCCGGATCGTGACTAGACCTGTGGTGGGATCGACTTGGCCGGTGATGATGTTAAACGGAATGCCGGTCCGGGCGACGATAAACGGCGACAGTCGAATGCCCTTCCAGGTGGTGATGGACCCACCCAGGAACAGGCGGTTTTCGACGTCGTTGATTGACCGGCTGTATTCGATGTGATCGTCCCACTGGTCGGCAGGGATGCTAGTTAGGCCGTCCGTATCACTATGGGCATGCGAGAAAACGTACCCGCCGAACATCGTAAACCAGCTCCCAATGCGGCTGTTGACTTGGGTCATGAGCTGGTTCTGGCGGAAAAATCCTGTGGACTCGTAGTTGAGGAGTTGCAAGCCTGGCGGGCCGTAGAGGGTTTCGTCGTTGGCGTATGGGTTAGGCGCGTTGATGTCGCGCGTCCGGTACTCATGCACACCGCGAGTGTTGGTGTAATTCACCGTGATGGTTGTGTTCTTGGCGACCTGCCGCTCAATTCCAAGTGCCGTTTGCAGTACATAGGGGGCCCGCAGCGCCGAATCGATCTGATACGTCTTCAGATTGGTTTGAGCTTGGAGTTCGCTGATGCTGGGAACGTACGGATAGAGGAACGGCGGATTCTGCAACACGTATTGCGTCTGGTTCTGGCCGTTGTAGAGAATCGTGTTCAAAACGTTGGTGGCGGCAAAGCGGTCGTAAAAGATGCCGAAACCGCCGCGAATGACGGTCTTGGGACGGCCGGTCTTGGCGGCAGCTCCGGGAGACCAGGCAAAGCCCAAACGGGGCGCCCAATCGTTCTTGTCATTGATATTGGTCTGCCCTTCATAGCGAAGGCCGGTACTGATGGTCAGATTGGGTTTCAACCGCCAATCGTCCTGGAAGAAAATACCCCAATCGACTTGGTTAACCCCGGCATACGGTGTGCCGCCGACCATGGTCAACTGAGACGGACCGGCGCCTTGGGCGAGGATGGTCGCCAGCGATGCGCCGGACTGCTGAAGGAGCAGAAAACGTTGATATTGAAGGACGGGAGCTAACGTTACTCCGGGGTTGAGCGGGTCGCTCGCGAGGCCGGTATAGGAGTAGGTTGGAAGAAAGCCTATATCCGAGCGGTCCCAGATCGTTGATGCGCGGATCCGCGCGCCGAATTTGGAGTTATGCAAGCCCCAAGCAACGGAGGTATAGTTCTGAAGCTCGTAGCCGTTGGTCGTGTTGTAAGAGTCACCAACGTTCGCGCTTCCGGACACAAAGGCGTTCGCAACAGATAACGTTGGCGTGCTCTCGAAGGCATTTTGATTGAGCCGGGTGGAGTCGAACTGAAAGCGGGTTTCATTGATGACTTTGGGACTGAGGATCGCCGTTTCAGTGACCTGGCCGGTCTGCTCGCGAGTGACATTCTTCTGGGCGTTGGAAGGAAGGTCGAACTGCCCAATGCCGGAAACTTCCTGATCGTTTTCCAGATACGCGTAGCGGAAGCTCAAGGTATTGTTGGTGTTCAACTGATAGTCGATGCGCGGGCTGACCGTGGTACGCCGCTGCGGTGTGGGATAAAACGACTGATTGTTGTAGGGCGTGAAGGTAGGGGCCGGCCCTAGTTCAACAGCGTTAATGATTGCGTTGTCGTCAATCATGCGGCGCTCGGCATCAATGAAAAAACTGGCTTTCGAGTTGATGGGGCCACTCACGTTGCCGCTGAACAACTGTGTCATGAAAGGCGCCGCTTCAGGTATGAAGGGGTTCTTCGCGTCCCAGATACCGTCGCTGACGCTATACAGTGCCGATCCATGAAACTTGTCGGATCCGGGCTTGGTGAAAATCTCAATGCGTCCGAAACCCAATTTGTCGTACTCGGCCGAGAACGGGTTCTGGTTGATGCGGATTTCGCGGATCGACTCCTTGGGAGGCAGACGGCCGCCAGTGAAGCCGTCGATGTAGATTTGCGCGCCGCCAGGACCGGCTGAAGGGCCGGCCAGCGCTTGTAAGTCCTGCTCCAAGTCATCCGGATCGTCCGGCAGGGCGTCGAGATCTTCTTTCCGGAGCACCAGCGCACCAGCGTTCTGGGAGGGGTCGACGCCAACGACCGTATTGACTTCGCCGGCCACCGTCACTTCCTGCGTGGTGGACTGTACCTTCATCACGATCGTGCCGGTGATGGTATGCCCCGCTGTCACCTGAGCTGAAACCAGGTTCGACGGAACAAAACCGGTGAACGCCGCAGTGACCTTATAGGCGCCAGCCGGAACGTTCTTGAATGAATAAGAGCCATCGCCTTGGGTTGTGGTGGTTTGCGTTTTTCCGTTTGCGTCGGTCAGCGTGACGGTAGCGTTAGGAATGACACCGCCGGTGTCGTCGGTTACCGTGCCTGAAACTGTTCCTCCGCCGGCGACCGGCCGCAACGGCCCCGTCGTCGACGTGCTGGGCGGGGGCTTAGGCGTAGGCGCCGTCTGGGCGAAGGCGGCCATCGATGCAACGGCGAACAGGCCTCCGAAAATCACACTTGTCACACGAGAGTTCATGAATCCTCAAATAACCGAAAAAGACTGGTTGTGGGCAAGCGAGGCCCAGTTATTGGGGGCCACCAGCGCCGCCCAGGTCGGAGACGCCGAGATTCCACGAACTGCCCATGCTTTGGCCCGCTCGCGGAGGGGCGGAGACGAACAACGGTTCAACGCCCGCAATGACGTTGGTGGCGGTCAGGTGTGTTTTATCGGTTCCTGAACCGCCCGAGACGACGACCGCGTCGCCGGGCTTCAATTCACTAATCGAGATCTTGGGAAGGCGCTCAATCATCTGCGACATGTCGCCGTTCATTGAGCGCATACCGCCTCCGCCGCCTGGACGACCAGCCCACGCCGCGCCGCCCTGCGAGCCTCCCGGACCGCCCTGGCCTGCGCCAGCAGCCGGCGACTGGCCTTGGCCACCAGCCCATTGACCATTACCGCCCTGACCATTTCCAGGCCCGGCACCAGCGGGCGCTCCCGCGCCGGAGTTTCCTTGAGCAGAGTTTGCCGCAGCGGGATTACCTGAGCCAGGGGCGCCTCCCGGAGGACCGCCGGGGCCACCGGACGCACCTTGTGCCTTGTATGCGGGATTAAGCCGCATGGCCAGCATCTGCGCCATCATCGGGGGCAAGCGGCGAACTACCGAATCATCCGTCAACGCAACGATCACCGGTTGCTTGGTTTGCAGATCAGTTGATTTTGATTTCTTTGCCGTCGGGCGAGATCGAAACGATTGTGGCCGGTATGGTGCGGAAAGATCCTGAGAACACCTTCTCAGCGACAATGGTGGTTCCATCGTCGTTCTTGTTGCCTAGCACGCGGACCTGATCACCAGGCTGAAGATCCGCAATGGTGCCTGGCTTGGCGTCCGCCATTTTGACGGAGGCGGGTGAGTAGCGCACGTACTCCACGGAATCGGGCAGGCTCACGGTCACAGTTTTTGGACCATCGGCGCCCCGCACCGTCATGGTGGCCTGGTGAGCTGCGGCATCTACAGCGGTCAGTGTTCCGGAGCTACCGCGCTTCTGCCAATCTTGCTGTTCGGCCTGATGGATTTTCGCCGAGATCGCCGGCAGTCATCAGCAAAACGCTGGCTGCTTCAAACGTCTTGCTGTCTTCCGTCTTCTTGCCGCGCAGCGCAACGCGATCGCCTACGGATAGTGCTTCGGCATCGATGCGAGTCGCTCTTTTCAGATCCTTCTCGCCGGGCGGCACACGCAGGAAGGTCTTCGTGTCTGCCAGAGAGACGGAGTATTCGGCCTTGGTTGCGTCGTCTTTGACGGTGATCTTCTTGCCCGCGGTATCGACGGCGGTGATTTCGCCGATGAGTCTGTCGGCCGGCTTGGCGACGGGTTGCGCGGCGTCCTGTGCCAGCAACAGGCCGGAGCAAATACCAATCAATCCAAAAGTCAAAACTCTGGAAAGAGTGGGAAAAGCCGGAGAGGTATGAGAGAACATCAGCCTTTGAGTGCGCTCCCTGACGGTCGTGGCTCCGCTTAGGGTCCTGGTGCTCACGCGCGCGGCTCTAGGCTGGGAGTTTTCACACAGGCACTGACGCTCGCGGTTCAGTGCTGGAGTTTTCACGCGGATTCCGGGTGTCTGCTCGGCCAGAAACGGCAAGAGTCCAATTGTGTAGGTTCGAAAGCTGGCCGATTCGCAACTTTGTTTTGCGCCTCGTTCCCCGGCTTGCGCTTTGTAAAGAAACCCTCTCATTACACTGTGAGGCGCAGGTGCGCCAAGATTAGTTACGCTTTAGGAATCAATTCGATACGAAAGAATCTGTTGTCTTTTGTAAACGATCGGGCGGCGTCAAAATGGAAATAAAAGACAGCGGATTCGGCCCCTCTCGCTGATGCGAGTTTCGGTTAGCTGAGAATCGACGATGCGTCGATTGCGGGCGAGGGCGCCCACCCCACGAGTGCATAAGGGAACAGAATGCGAAAGAGTCAGATCTTTGGTCCTACGACAAGCTCGTTATCGACGGACTTGACGCCTTTGACTTTTTTGGCAAGCGTTTCGGCCCGTTTTTTCCCGCGGTCCGTTTCCACTTTTCCGGTCAGTTTAACCGCGCCGTCCTTGACGGTAACCTCCAGATCACCGCCCTTCACGTCCGCATCGCCCGCGAGTTTCATGCGGACCTGATCGTAAATCCGGTCGTCGCTTGACGAGGGCTTGTTCTGGGCGACCAAGTTGGAGGCAAAACAAGTGGCGAATAGAACAAGCAAAGCCAAGGCGTGTTTCATCTGGGTTACTCTGAGCCTACCATTGAGCGCCAGTCAAGCGTGTTCAGGAACTGTGAATCCTCGCGCCACTTCGGCTGAACTCTCACAAACAGCGAAAGAAAGACCTTGCCGCCGAGCATCTCTTCAATTTCGAGACGGGCGTCGGTGCCGATCTTCTTCAACATGGCGCCTCTCGCGCCGATCAAAATCGCCTTCTGGCCTGGCCGCTCCACGATGATAGTGGCGGCGATCCTGGTGAGGTCGCGTTTCTCCTCCCACTCGTCAATCCAGTACCGCGACCGCATGTGGAACTTCCTGGGCCGCCTCGCGCAGAACGCGTTCGCGGATCAGTTCCGATGCGAGAAAGCGCTTGGGCAGATCGGTGAAGTGGTCATCCGGGAAAAGCGGCTCACCCTCCGGCAAGCAGAGGACAATCGCGTTCAGCAATTCATCCACTCCCTTGCCCTTCATCGCCGAGATTGGCAGCACCTCCTCGAACGGACGGAGCTTCATGTAACCCTCGATCAACGGCAGAAGCGAGGCGTTTGTCTTCGAGCCGATCGATCTTGTTAAGCACCAGGAAGGCCCGTCGAGGTATCGCGCAAAGCACTTACGGCGTGCCCATCTTCCTGTGTCAAGGGTTTAGTTACATCGGCAACGAACAAGACCAGGTCTCTCTGCTCCAAAGCGCCGCGAACTGTATCCATCATGCGCCGGTTAAAGAGCGTGTCGGATTTGTGTATGCCTGGCGTATCGATGAGGACGATCTGCGCACCGGGCACATTGACTACGCCTTGAATAGTGGTGCGAGTGGTCTGAGCCTGTCGAGCGATGATCGCGACCTTCTCGCCGACCAGTGCATTCAACAGCGTTGACTTTCCCGCATTCGGCCGTCCGGCAATCGAGACGAACCCCATCCGATGGGGACCCGCGGGGGCGTGTGTGGCGGGGTTCAGCCCGACTACGGGTTTCACTTTCGCGGCCTTCTTCAAGGCGGGCGGGCGGCGTGCCGGCTGGACGACAGGCTTCGGCCTTTCGGCGTGACTGTTCGAACCCAGCTTCACGCTTTTGAGGGCGGCTCGCCTGGCCACGCGCGCGATGCGCTTGCCGGCTTTGTCTTTTTTCATACGGACGCCTCAGCTTCCAGTTTCGAAACTCGCACCTGTTCCACTCTCAGTTCATTGCCGGCAAGGACCTCAATGCGGATCCCGTCGCGCTCGACGGACTCACCAACCTGCGGCACATGGCCCAACCACTCAGCGACCAGACCGCCGACGGTGGTTGACTCAGTGTCCTCTTCGGGCCGGAAGCCCAGTAGCTCGTGCAGGCGATCAAGGTCCAGGCTGCCAGGCGCAACGAACGACGTATCCGATTCCTGGCGCACGTCGCGATCCGGTTCATGCTCGTCGCGGATTTCACCCAGGATTTCTTCGACCAGATCTTCCATGGTCGCCAAACCGGCGGTGTTGCCGTACTCATCGACTACGATGACCATGTGCGTGCTATCCCGCTGCATCTCGCGCAACAGATCGTGCACTGGCTTAGTTTCAGGCACCAGACGAATAGGGCGCATCAGCTCGGATAGCGGTTTGCGCTGGCGTTCGTCCTCGTCCAGCTCAAACATATCGCGTACGTGAACAAACCCGATGATGTTGTCGATGGTGTCTTTATAGATCGGGATGCGCGAGTACTGCTCGTGAATCACGAGCTGGCGCAGATCCTCGAGTGATTTGTCCGCGGAGATCGCCACGATGTTGGGCCGCGCGGTCATCACTTCTCGCACGGTCTTGTCGCCAAAGGCCACCACCGAGTGAATCAGCTCGCGATCTTCTTCTTCGAGAATGCCCTCTTCCGCTCCGGCGTCGATGAGCGCCTCCACATGTTCGGAGGGATGCGGTGTTTTTTCCGGTTCGCCGTTGCCATTTTCCCGATAGTCGAGCACGGAATGAAAGAGCCCGAGCAGCATGGAAACTGGGCCAATGACGATTGCGAACAGCCGGACCAATGGAATGAAACCGCGCATCCAGAGACCGGTCGTGCGGCGGTACAGCACTTGCGGCACGATGTAAGTCATGAGAAACATGGAAGCCAGCGACAAGCCGGTCGCCTCGAGGACGCTTTGCCAGGGCGGCGCTTCGGGTCTGATCACTGCGCATAGAAAAAACACGCCTACCAACGGCAGCGAAATGTGTTTGATCAGTGAGAACGAAAGCGAACCGCGTTCACTATCCAACTTGATGGCTGCCGACAGCTCTTGCCGGAAGTGTTCAAGTGCCGGAGTCTCCCGCCGCAGCAGGCGCAGCGATTCTAAGTACAGCAGCTGCACGTAGGACACAAATGCCATCAGAATGGACAGAATGATGGCGGCGCTCCAGCAGAGGAAAGGTCATTGCTTCGACCTCCCCGGTGCGCCGCCTCGCGTCATCTTGTGCGGCTGTGAGCGGGCTATAAGGTTTTCAGGTAGGTCGAATTCGGCGCGCCACTTTCGCTCCACCCGGGCCATGCGCCCGCTGTCGCGTTCATGATCCATTCCCATGAGGTGCAGCACGCCATGCAGAAGCAGGATGCGGACTTCGTCGACTGTTGAATGGCCAAATTCACGCGCCTGGGCCGCGGCGCGTTCCAGTGAAACGGCGAGTTCACCAAGCGGCCCCGATTTCATGCCGGATGGAAAGCTGAGCACATCCGTCGGGTAATCGTGGTGCAGAAAGTCGCGATTGAGTCGCGTCAGCTCTTCATCGCCGGTCAGGAGACAATCAAAACCACGGCCACCGGCGACGCGTTCAGCCAGCAGGCGAGCGAATTCGCGAATGCTGCGTTTATCCTCGCCACTTAGACGGAACGGGGCGGGGACTGTGGTGTAGAGGATGTCCGGCACGCGGTTCCGGGCATGGCCGGAAACCGGTGCCAACCTACTAGATCCAGATGGAGAGCCAGGGGACATCAATAGCCGTTATGCGAGGGACGGGAACTCGGGTATTTCAACCCGGGTGTTGGCAGGCGGCTCTTCAAGTGGGACGGGGGGCGTGTCGCCACCCAGCTTTAGAGCCAACTGGCGCCCGGTTCCAATCAGTTCGTTGTATCGTTCGTAGGCTTTTACGATCCGCTGCACCAACGTATGCCGCACGACGTCCGTCTCGTCGAAGTAGACGAATGAAATGCCTTCTACGCCGGTGAGCACGTCGACTGCGTCCCTGAGGCCGCTGCGCCTGCCCGTGGGCAAGTCTACCTGAGTCTGGTCGCCGGTAACCACCATTTTCGAATTGAAGCCCTGGCGCGTGAGCACCATTTTCATTTGTTCGGAAGTGGTATTCTGCGCTTCGTCGAGGATGATAAAGCAATCGTTCAGCGTGCGGCCGCGCATGAACGCCAGCGGCGCAATTTCGATCACGTTGCGCTCAATCAACTTCTCTACCTTCTCGGAGTCGATCATGTCGAAGAGCGCGTCGTAGAGCGGGCGCAGATACGGATCGATCTTTTCCTGGAGGCTGCCCGGCAGAAATCCAAGCCGCTCGCCTGCTTCGACCGCGGGGCGGGTGAGTACAATCCGGCTGACACGCTTGTTGAGATAAGCCGAGACGGCCATCGCCACCGCCAGATACGTCTTACCGGTTCCGGCGGGCCCGATGCCGAAGGCGAGATCATGATGCTCGATGGCATCGACATAGCGCCGCTGGTTGACGGTCTTCGGCGCTAGCACCTTCTTGCCGAACGAGCGTGACTTGCCGCTCTCTACTAAACGGCGAAGCGAGACGTTCGGGTCGCGCACCACTACTTGCATGTAGCTGTTCAGGTCGCCGTTATTGAAGACATGGCCCTCGCCGACCAAGTCGACGTAGTCCGCCAAAATGCGCTCCGCTCGCCGTACCTCCGGTTCGTTGCCTTCGAGTTCCAACGAGCCACTGTCAGCGAGATGGGTGTGAAGGTTGAGCTCTTGCTCGAGCAGGCGGATGTTCTCATCACGAGTCCCGTACAAGGACTCTATTCCGCGGGTAATCTGAATGCTGGTTTTCATCAAAAAAGCGGTGTCGATCTCAGGCGCAGGCAAGTGCGAAAAGCGCTGGTTTCTGGTTGGGGGCGGTGGACGAATGCAAGGGGGGAAAGTTTAAGGACAAGCGTTAAGTGGTATGGAAACACACGAACCTGCTCGCGCGGCCGGGTGAAAATCATCCAGCACTTAGTTTAGCATTTTGCGGGCTGCGGGGTAGGCCGCCACAGCATGGTACACAACGTCTTGGCGGATATGTGAATTGAAGTTCAGCTACCCTCCCGCCAGGCCCTTGGCAACACTTAACACCTGACGGCCCCATTGCAGCAGGATCCGCGGATCAACGAACGCGATCGGCAGGCACATTAGGCGAGCAGCCGACGCCGTTTGGGGTGTGACAAATCTCTCCAACGCCAGCAACAGCAGCAGCGGTCCCAGGGTGCGGCCAAATCCGTAGACATCGGCCCAAACGTCGGGATTCCTGACAAAGACTGCGATTAAAGCGTAGCCGTAGATGGCGATTGCGACCGGAGTCGTTCGAAGAGAGCGGGCGAGTGCGATTGCCTGCCAGATTGCCAGGGCGATGCCCATGAGGGCGAGGTAGTCGAGTGTTACGCAAAGGTCGGCTATAGCCGATGGCAGGTTGTTATAGGGGTGCTGATTGAAGACACGGGTTACGAGCCCCTGAAATGGTAACCAGCCCAGCCAACGAGATGGATCCGGCGGTGTATGGAGAGTGCAAAAGAACTTCCAGGTCTGGGCCGGTGCGAGAGCCAGGACGAACAGGGCAGCCCGCCGCCACAACCCTTCCCAGGCGCAAAACAAGATCATCGCCGCGACCAGGACCACGCCGGTATCTCTCGTCAAAGCGGCGAGGGCGCAAATGAGCCAGACAGCCGCCCAGCGATTCGTTCGGGTATAGAACACAAAGCCCACTGTCAGCGCAGCCAAGCCGCTGTCTGCCAGCAGACGATCAATCGACACCAGAACCGGGGGCAGGAGGAGAAACCACAAACCCCACCAAGCGCTCCTCTTCTGCAGAACGGCGAGGTGCGACAGCCAGTACACACCGAAGCCGCAGAACAGTAACTGCACGGCGATCAACGAGGCGTCGATGCGGGAGTCGTTGCCCAAAGCCAGCAACCAGGCCAGCAGTGGGAACAGTATCCGCTGGGCCCGGAGGCGTGGATCGTCGAGAGCTTGGGTGAGGCCACGCCGGAAGAAGGGATCGTGCGCGATGTAGTGGTAGGCCTGCCCGTCGTAGCCGACACTGCCGACGTTCAGGAAGATGTGCTCGTCAGCAAGGGCAACCGGTGGCGGCAATAGCGCGCCGGTGCAAAATAGCCCACTCCAGTTGCCCCTGTACGAATAGCGCACGGTGAGGGTTTGCCAAGTGAAGACTGCGGAGACAGCGAGTAGCGTCGGCAAGAGCAAGCGCACATACCGAAGCCTGGGTGACGTGCTCACGGTATAGGGCACAGGCTGGGCATGACCTGACGCATTGTAGCGTGCAGACGCGTCAGCATGTCAAACCGATCTCGTGTCGCAATCCTTCGCCAACTTCTGACTGACCGAGTTGTGCTTCCGGGGTTTGACCGCGATCCGGCAGATCGAAAGACATGACCTCTTCGCCGACCATGGCGTCGTCGATGCAAAAGAACTTCGTCTGTGCGGGATCATCTTCATGACGGGTCCGAGCTCGTTCACGTCGTCGAAGGCGTCCTGGCGATACACTATCAGTCAGAAGACCACATCCTGCAGTCAGGGGATAGTGTCTACTTCGATGCTTCCGAAGCGCATTCCTACTGTGGCCAATCCGAGAACCCGGTTGCGAAGGCGATTATCATCACAACGCCACCACGTTTTTCAGCGGCTGGCGGTCCCTTTGGCGCATTTAGCGCTGCTTGTAACTCTGCTGTTTAGCTGCTCTGCTCTTTCCGCCAAGGACCGCTGGGCGGAACTCAACATCGGGCCGTTCCTAGTTGCCACGGACGTCGACAGCGGACAGGCTCGGGAGGCTTTGACCCAGCTCGAGCAAATGCGCTGGATGCTGGGTGGACTATTGGACATCCGTGAAATCAGCAGCTTATGGCCTGTTCGCGTGCTGATCACAACAGCGGCGAAGCCCACGGCGGGGGTGGTGCAGGCACGAGATGGATATGTCATTGTGCTGGCTCCTGGGACCCGTGCCGCCCATGGCCGCGGTGGCTCAATTATTTCTACAGGAGAATACGCCCCGCCTGCCGGCTGAGGTGGAGCGAGGCTTTCCTAAACTCTTCTCCACCTTCGAAGCAAAAGGCCCTCGCATTACTTGGGGAGCGCCACCGGGAGACCCGGATCTGGACTGGGCCCGGATGCAGTTATTCGCCACGCAACCTGATTATGCCGGGCGCTTCCACGTCTTTATAACCAACGTCAGGAACGGCTCGAACCTGTCGATCGCGGCCCGCAATGCGTTCGGGAAGTCGTTGGCAGATCTGGATCGCGAGGCTAGGGCGCTACTGGCGCCCGGATCGGCGAACGCGGTGACGATAGGCGGCCGGCCGCTGGATCCGAAGCGCGATTTTGGCGAGCATACGCTGGACGCTACGGTGGCCGCGGTCTATCTTGCCGATGCGCACGCAATTGACGATCCGCAAAGTGCCCGGCCGGCTTATCAGGCGGCGATCGAGAACGGCGGGGCAACCGTGGCGCTGGGGCAGGAAGGGCTGGCGTTACTCAGGCGGCTGGAGCAGAAGGATGACCACAGTTTGCTCGAGGATGCGATCGCGGCGGGAAGCAAGAGCGCACCAGTGTATATGCTGGCGGCGGAGGGACAATCGACCGAAGTGGCGGTGGGGCTTTTGAAAAAAGCTCAGGGCTTCAACCCTCGTTGGGGAGAGCCGGTGTTTCGCGAGGCGGAACTGATGAAAAGCAACCTGGAACGTGAGCGGCTGTACCTGCAGGCCGCAAAGCTGAACCAGCGCAGTGCGGAGTACTGGCAAGCCCTTGCCGAGGTCCAGGTGGCGAGCCAGCATCTGGTTGCGGCGCAGGGGAGTTGGCTGCGTGCTGAAGCCGCCTGTGACACCGATGCGCAACGGGAGAAGATACAGGCGCGGCGCCTGACCCTCGAAGACGTTCGGCTCGATGCGGCGGAGCGCGAGCGGCGGATCAAACAGGCCGCCGTGGAGGCGGATTTGGCGCGAGTTCAGAATGACCAAATGCAGCGCATACACGAGGCGGAGAAAAAGGCCAACGCCGACCTGGAGAAATCTTCCGGAGCACCGGCGGCGAACCCTGTCCCCTGGTGGGACGATCCTGCCCAGCGCGCGCTAAAGGGAGATCTGGTCCGCGTGGATTGCGTGGGAACCGAGACCAAGTTCAGGGTTCGTATTGCTGACGGGTCTACCAAGATTCTGCTAATCCGGGATCAGAAGCAAGTTTCGATTGAAGGGACTGAAAGTGCGTTTACTTGTGGGCCGCAGGAGCCCCCAAGGAAGGTATCGGTCAGTTACTCAGCCCATCCTGACAAGCGAGCCGGCAGCGAGGGCGACATCATCGCGGTCCACTTCGACTGACGGCGCGTGCATTCATGCCCGCAACCGAAGTCACCATTCGACGCGCAGAGCCGGCAGATACCCCGGCGCTTTACAGCATCGAAAGACGCTGTTTCGCACAGCCCCACTGGGATGAGAAAAGCTTTCTGAGTTACGACTGCTTGGTCGCCTTGGTGGATGGCGTCGTCGCGGGTTTCCTGGTGTCACGGCACGTGTTTCTGGCGACCAGCGACGCAGCGGGCGAACGCGAAATCCTAAATGTCGCCGTGGATTTGCCCTACCGGGGGCAGGGCGTTGGCGAGCGACTGCTACGAGCTGAGCTGGAGCGGGGGGGCATCCACTTTCTCGAGGTTCGGGAATCAAACCTAGCAGCTCGCAAGCTTTACGAAAAACAGGGCTTCCGAAAAGTGGCGATACGTAAGCTGTACTACCAATCGCCACCAGAAAATGCATTCGTGATGCGTTTGGAAGCTCTAGGCGGCCGCTCCGTTGACCGGCTGTGAGAAAGCTTACCCGCCGACGCATTCCACTCGCATTAACCTATTGTCATGATCCCGAAATAGTGGTAGTGTCTGAGTGCGGATGACCTTACGCGCAGTGTCGATCTTTACCCCGGCAGAACCGGGAGAGCCATACTGTGAGTAAGATGACTGCACCCTCAAAAAGCACGCACACGGAACGAAATCAATCGTATGCGGGGGTGCACATCGATCTGTCCCCTACGCCACGTGAATCTGCGTGGTTATATACCAAGCCGACGAACCTGCGAGGTGATGCAGGAGAAAGCTACCTAGGAGGTTTCCTTCATGGAGAATCATACGCAAGACGAAGCACTAAAAGCGCACCTGCTAGCCACCGACGAAGCGTTTCGTTCGTTGGCGGAACAACACAAGCAGTATAAGCAGGCTATTGATGCCATTGAAGCCAAGGCGCATGTTACGCCAGCGGACGAGATTGAGGAGCACCGCCTAAAGAAGTTGAAATTAGCAGTTAAGGATCAGATGAACGAGATCCTGGCACACAGCAAACATTTGAGTGTCAGTTAAGCATCGTTAGTCGTTGGGGGAGCAGCGCAGTAGCCGTAAGGCCGCTTTGGACGCTGCTCCTCCGGACCACCACCCTGTATCGTTTCCCCTCCCCCGTTTAGCCAAGCCCGCCTTACATTGCAATCATCGCGACGTGGTGAAGATCTGTCTCTGCGACCGGCGCGACGCAGCAGGGCACGCTAACCAGGATGCAGGAAAGGCCGCCCACGCGGGGCGTGCGCGGCCTTTTAGAGAACACGAAAAACATCACCTAATTGCTGGGTGGATTCGGGCTGTCTGGTGTCGTTGAAGGCGCAGTGGTCGGAGCGCTGGAGGTCGTCGGGCTGCTATCAGGTGTGTTGTCGGTTGGCCGGCGTTTCAGGGTCGGACGCTCGTCATCGTCGCCCTTCGACGACTTCGTCGTGGGATCTGTTTCGTCCTCAATCGGCGTCGTCGAGTTCGGGTTCCGACGCAGGGTGGGCTTATTTGGATCCGCATCCTTGCTCGGAGTCATTTTGCGCACGTTGTGCATGGCCATGAGTCGGCCCTTCACATCGTTGAACTCGGAGGTGGTCACGACGTATTCCGGCTTCGCCTTCAGAATCGTGGCGATCTCCTTCTGCGAAGCGACGATTCGATCTTCGGTCATCGGGTGCGTGGAGAACACCTTCGCCATGGTGCCGGGTTTTCGCTTCTCCATGGTCTCGATCTTCTCGAAGAAGTCCACAAAAGCTGTCGGATCGTAGCCAGCCTTGTACATGTACTGCAGGCCAAGGTAGTCGGCTTGCTTCTCATACTCACGCGAGAACTGCAAGAAGCCCATGGGGATCAGGAGGCTGACGCCTTGCCGGATGCCATACCCTGCCCACCCGCCCAGGAAAATCAAGGGGATGGTGCCAATTTGAACCATCTCACCCTTAGTCTGTTGGCACGTGCCGTGGCGTGCCGCGACGTGCGCGATTTCGTGCGCCATCACACCGGCCAGCTCAGCTTCGCTGTCTGCCTTTAGGATCAGGCCTGAATAAACGAAAAAGAAGCCGCCCGGCAGCGCGAAGGCGTTTACTTCCTCCCCATCGATCACTTTGATCGTGAAGGGCACCTTGGCGTCGGAATTGCGCACGAGGTTCTGGCCCAGCCGGTTCACGTATTCGGCAATCACCGGATCGTTGACGATCTTCGCCTGGCGTTCCACCTCTTGAGCGAGGCTCTTACCAAGCGCAATTTCCTTCTCGATCGAATAGAAATTTACCTTGCACGCCACATTGCGATCGCCGATGGCGTCCGTATCGTTCTTGGCGTTCTTGTTCGTCGTCTTTGTGTTGGCAGGAGGGTTCGAATTCGTGGTTGTGTCGGTGCTGCCACTGGAACTCTGATCCTGAGCGAGCATCATTGCGGGTGCAGCCAGTAGCGCACACAATGCCAGACTGGTGGGCTTGGAGATAAACGACACGGAAAATAGACGCCGCATACTGCTCCTTATCTGCTGGCTAGGGCGGATGGTTCTAGCCCTATGCCCAGTATAGGCTTCTTTCTTGGATGCCGAAAGCCCAGGCCGGACAGTTCACATACATTAACGTATCCTCAGAGGAATGGGTTACGAAGAAATCAGTGGGGCGGTGGCTGACGGGAACGCAACTGCACCCGTTCATGAGCGATATCGCGAAGAATTTCCGGTCACCCGCGAGCTGATCTATCTGAACCACGCGGCCGTCGCACCCTTGCCCCGGCGAGCGGCCGAGGCCATGAAGTGGCTGGCTGACGATGCACTCTACAATGGGTCGCTGCACTACGACGTTTGGATGGCGGCCTTCGAAGGACTTCGGGCGGCGACTGCGAAGCTCATCAACGCCTCTGCGCGCGAAATCGCCATTGTCAAGAACACGTCGGAAGGCATCGCCACCATTGCGATGGGTCTCAAGTGGCGCGCCGGCGACCGGATTGTTGCTTTCAAGGAAGAATTTCCGGCGAACTACTATCCTTGGCTTCGGTTGGCGCCGCTGGGCGTCGACGTCACGTGGCTTTCCATCTACGATCCCATCGATAAGATCGCTCTGGCCATTCCCGGCGCCCGGCTCCTCGCTATCAGCTACGTGAACTACCTGAGCGGGCATCGGGTCGATCTCACGGCGATTGGGAAGCTCTGCCACCAACACAGCTGCTTCTTCTTTGTGGATGCCATCCAGGGCATGGGCGTTTTTCCCATCGACGTGCGAGCCTCGCATATCGACGCCCTGGCTGCCGACGGCCATAAATGGATGCTGGGACCGGAAGGCAACGGCGTGCTTTACATTCGTGAGGAGCTCTTCGATTCCATTGAGCCGGTGGAGTTCGGCTGGACAAACACGGCAAGCCATGCAGACTACTCGTCACGCGATATGACCCTGCGCGCTGACGCGGGGCGTTATGAGTGCGGAACGCTGAACACCATCGGCTGCTTCGGCCACCGGGCGTCACTTGAACTGCTGCTGAAAGCCGGCACCGCGGTTACGGCGCCGGCTGTCCAGGCTCTCGCCGACCGGCTGTACGAAGGCGTCCGGGCGCGGGGCTACGAAACGTTGGTCGATCGCACTCCTGAAACCGGCGCCGGCATAGTCAGCTTTCGCCATCCAGCTATTGACTGCCGTGTGATCGTTAGCGATCTGAAGCGCAACAAGATCATGGCGGCGCCGCGTCAAGGCTGGGTTCGCATGTCACCGCATTTCTACATCAGTCCCGACGACATCGACCGGGTTCTGGCGGAGTTGCCCAAGGTGTGACACTGGCGCCAGCCCGGTCTTACGTGCAGCATGCGTTCTTCTTGGGGTTGGCTTGTTGCTTCTCGAACATTGGCATTAGCTCGCATTTAATCGAGCGGAAAGCTGCCTCGAGTCCCTCGGCGGAGTAGATCTGTCCGTTGCGAGCCTCTACTTCGATGGTCTCAGCTACAGAATTCAGAAACTGGTTCGACGTCTCATGCGCGTGTATGGTTCCCCATCCACTCAGCCGTCTTCGCGCAGTATCTTCTCCCGTGCAAAGAGACAGAACGCGGCATCCCCCCACGCCTCTTTGAGAATTTGTTCGCGAGGAATTGGTTGCCATTGGTCAGTTCTTTTCCTGCCACCGCTGCGGCATCCTCGGCTGCGTACTCACGGGGATGGACCCGGTTCGGGCGGGTGCAAGGTTCTCATTTGATAGTACGCATCAGTCCGATCTTCAGAAGGCGACGGAGTGCTTTGTGGCCGCTTGGCCGTCCGGGTGGCGACCATGCTAGTTTGCGGCATAACTGCACTTCGAGGCCCCGGATCCATTCCGCGTTCCCGCAGGGTCTCGACGCTGGTAACGCTCGGCGCAGAGCCGCCTCGCGGGCAAAGTCCGTTCGGGCGAGAAACTCCTGCCATTGTGGCTGCGTGAAGCCCTGCCGCGTCTCAACTGGAGCGAGGGTGATGCAAGGGTCTTGGCGGCCCGATAGGTGCGCTCGCGCCGACGAGAACTCGAAGTCTTCGGGGCGGCCCACGATTTTCGCCCGCCTCGGGTTCAACTCAACGTAGCGCAACGCCGTCCAGTAGTGATCTTCGCTCAGCGGGGATGAGTGAAAGCGGGCTTGTAGGAGGTGCCCCGTTCGGCCGTGCTTGAGGTTGAACGTCAATGCCCACCAGGTGCGCGCACGACGGAACAGGCGCGCCAAGCCCGTGGCGGAGGTCGGCGTGAGCAGCCAGTGTACATGGTTGTCCATTAAACAATAGCCATGAACCAGGACCTTCTCCGCCTCGGCAATCGCACAGAAGCGGCGCAAATATTGCTGTTTCACCGCACGGCAGGTGAAGATACGAATGCGGTCGTTGCCCCGCGAAACGACATGGTGCACGACGTCGACCAACACTACTCGAGGTGTTCGCGGCATGTTCCGCCGCCCTTGACCCGACCGATCTGGCGGTCGTAAACAGATGAGTGCTCGCTGCGCCCGGTTTCTCGCAGAGAAATCAAGTCTGTCCCGCTTCTGCCGGCAGAAAAATCAGGTCCGTCCCGGTTCTGCGCGGCTTGCAGAACGAAAAAGGGTCTGCAGAATCACAGACCCTTCAACTCGACTAGTGATGTGGTGGTGTTCTAAAGACTAGTAGCGATAGTGCTCGGCTTTGTATGGCCCATCCACCGCTACGCCGAGGTAATCGGCCTGCTTCGGTGTCAAGGTGGTCAGCTTAACTCCGATCTTTTCGAGATGCAGCCGGGCAACCTCTTCGTCCAGCCGCTTGGGCAGCGTGTAGACATCCACTTTGTATACGTCTTTGTTTTTCCAGAGGTCGAGCTGTGCTAGCGTCTGATTCGAGAAGCTATTGCTCATCACGAAGCTCGGATGGCCGGTGGCACAGCCGAGGTTGACCAGCCGCCCTTCAGCCAGCATGAAAACGCTGTGACCGTCGGGGAACGTGTATTGATCCACTTGCGGTTTGATCTCGATCTTCTTCACACCCGGCGCCTTGTCCAACAGATCCACTTGAATCTCATTGTCGAAGTGACCGATGTTGCAGACAATTGCCTGATCCTTCATGCGCTTCATGTGCTCGAGGGTGATGATGTCAACATTGCCCGTGCAAGTGACGTAGATATCGCCACGGCCCAGCGTGTTTTCGACGGTTGTCACTTCGAAGCCTTCCATCGCGGCCTGCAGCGCGTTGATGGGATCCACTTCAGTCACGATGACGCGAGCGCCCAGCCCGCGCAGCGAGTGTGCTGAACCCTTGCCTACGTCGCCGTAACCGCAAATCACCGCCACCTTGCCCGCTACCATCACGTCGGTTGCGCGCTTGATGCCGTCCGCAAGCGACTCCCGGCAGCCGTAAAGATTGTCGAACTTCGACTTGGTCACCGAGTCGTTCACATTGATGGCCGGCACCAGCAGCTTGCCGGCTTCCTTCATCTTGTAAAGGCGGTGCACACCCGTTGTCGTCTCTTCCGAAACGCCGCGCCATTCTTTCACGATGTCGTGCCAGCGGGTGGGGTGTTCAGCATGCACTTTCTTGAGCAGATCTTTGATCACCTGCTCTTCCTTGCTGCCCGATGAGGTGTTGACCCAGTCGCTTCCTTCTTCCAGTTCGTAGCCTTTGTGGATCAACAGCGTCACATCGCCGCCGTCGTCAACCACCAGTTGTGGGCCTTTGCCCTTCGGGTGGAACACGGCCTTCAGGGTGCAGTCCCAATACTCTTCCAGCGACTCGCCCTTCCAGGCGAATACCGGCACACCCGCAGCCGCAATCGCAGCCGCCGCATGGTCCTGCGTCGAGAAGATGTTGCAGCTGGCCCAGCGCACATCCGCTCCCAGATCCACTAGCGTTTCGATCAATACCGCAGTTTGGATCGTCATGTGCAAAGAGCCAGTGATCCGTACACCGGCGAGCGGTTTGTCCTTGGCGTATTTCTTGCGAATGGCCATTAGGCCCGGCATCTCGTGCTCGGCCACCGTGATCTCTTTACGGCCCCAATCGGCCAGCGCTAGATCGGCGACCTTGAATTCGGTTGCGATTCGGTTCAGTGTTGCAGTGCTCATCAAATGCCTCGTTTTAATCTTGTATCGACAAATCTTGATACGTTGATATCATACTCTATAGCTCCTATGCCGTCAATTGTTAAAGCGCTCCGATTACTCGGTGATTCGAGCCGCCTGCGGATCCTCCTTTTGCTGGCGCAGGAGGAACTCTCGGTGGCCGAGCTGCAGGAAGTCCTCCATATGGGTCAAAGCAGCATTTCCACCCATTTATCGCACCTAAAGCAGGCGGAACTAGTGGAAGACCGGCGCACCGGCAAGAACAGCCTCTATCGCCTCGTTCAGCCACAGGGAGAAGGCGCCCGGCAGATCCACCAGCTTCTTGAGCTACTTCGCGCCGCCGCAAATGAGCTGCCCGAAGCGACGCAGGATGAGGCTGCCCTGAAGCTGATCCTCCACAAAAGACAGGACCGGATGCGCGCCTATTTCAACGAACTGGCAGGCAAGTTCGGGCGCCAGTATGTCCCAGGCCGTTCCTGGAAGGGAATGGCGGAAATGCTTCTCAAACTCATGCCGCCGCAGGTCATCGCGGACTTGGGCGCCGGCGAAGGCACCCTGTCGCAACTGCTTGCCCAACGGGCAGAACGTGTCATCGCGGTGGATAACTCCGAAAACATGATCGCCTTTGGGACGGATCTGGCGCGCAAGCACGGCCTGGCTAATCTCGAGTACCGCCGCGGTGATCTCGAAAAGCTTCCCATAGACGACGCGTCGGTTGATCTGGCAATCCTGAGCCAGTCGCTTCATCACGCTCCCCATCCCCAGACTGCCGTGCGGGAGGCGTGGCGAATTCTGAAGCCCGGGGGCCGAATTGCCGTTCTAGACCTGCTCAAGCATCACTTCGAGGAAGCTCGCGAACTGTACGCGGACCTTTGGTTGGGCTTCTCTGAGGTGGAACTCGAGCACTTCCTAAGACATGTTGGCTTCTCGAAAATCGAATCGGCCATTGTGCACCGCGAGCCCGAGGCTCCTTATTTGGAAACCCTACTGGTGCTCGGGCAAAAACCATCCGAGGCTTCGCCGCTGCAGCCGCCGGCTATGTAGGGCAATGTGCGTCTCAACGTACTTATCCTGGTTTTATCCAAGTGGCTACAATGAAATAGGCTGTTGCGGGGACCGCTGCTCAGGGCAGGTACCGGCATCGTTGTCGCCTTGCGTACTCAAGGTGTATCCTGATCACTGCGGTCTCTGAATTGCAATCTCGAAGAGTATTGGTACCAAAAGTGTAGTTTTTCGTACTGATAGACGATGACCGTGGAATGCCCAATTTGCCGAGCCGAGAATGAACCCGATTCACGGATCTGCGTCAAATGCGCCACGCCCTTTGACCTTCACAATCCGATCATCCCGTGGTCCGGCGGCAGCGATGCCGGGGAGACCATCGCACTCAGTCCTCCGCCGTTCCCATCCTCGCCGCCAGACCCCTCGTCATCGCCCGCGGCGGGCGCTGTGGTGCGTACGCCTTCCGGCGAATCGCGGCCGGGCACGCCTGGCAGCGACTCTAGTAAGAGTTGGTTCGCTGGTGACCAACCAGTCGCCAGAGGCGTCCTCGCTCTGGGCTACGTGCTCGCCGGGCGCTACCAGATTCTGAAGGTCCTCGGTGAAGGCGGTATGGGCGCCGTTTATCAGGCGCGGGACCGCGAGGTGGATCGCACCGTCGCCATCAAAGTGATCCGCCCGGAACTCTCCGGCCATCCCGAGATTCTGCGCCGGTTCAAGCAAGAACTCATCCTTGCGCGACAGGTCACGCATCGCAATGTCATTCGCATCTTCGATTTGAATCAGGCCGAAGGGTGCCGATTCATCACCATGGAATACGTCGACGGCAAGGATCTGTCGAGCATAGTCCGCGAGCGCAAGAAGTTGCCCGTCGACGAGGCCGTCGCGATTATCGAGCCAAGCGCTCATGGGTCTCGAAGCGGCGCATAACGAGGGCGTCGTCCACCGCGACTTGAAGCCGCAGAACATTATGGTGGATGGGGCTGGCCGCGTCTATCTCATGGACTTCGGCATCGCTAAATCGATGGAACTAGCCGGCATGACTCGCACCGGTGTGCTGATGGGCACGCCCGACTACATGTCGCCGGAGCAGGCCAAAGGTGAGAAGGCGGATGCGCGCTCCGATCTGTTCACGATTGGCGTGATCTTTTATGAGTTGCTCACCGGCCAGCAACCTTATCGCTGCCAGACCGTCATGCAGACACTGGTCAAGCGAACCAAGGAGCGCGCCATTCCGACGCGCGAATTGGATCCTTCCATTCCCCAATACATTTGCGATGTGGTTTCCAAATGTCTTGAGATCGATCCCGACGACCGCTATCAAAGTGCGGGGCAGATTCTGCGTGACTTGGATCCCAACGCGCCGAAGCCAGAACCTAACACCCGCTTCGATCCTTACGAAGGTATGGCCGCCGGCACGCAGTTCGGCCCACGGTATCGAATTGAAAGCTTACTCGGCGAAGGTGGCATGGGCAAAGTCTACAAGGCCTACGATGCGATCTGAATCGCTTGGTGGCCCTGAAACTGGTCCGCCCGGAGTTGGCGAACGACCCGGTGTCCATGGAGCGGCTAAAGCAAGAGTTGATCCTCGCCAGCCGCATTTCGCAGAAGAACATCCTGCGTATTCACGATCTGGGCGATGTCAATGGAGTGAAATTTATCTCCATGGCTTACGCCGACGGGCTGGATCTCCAGGCGCTCATAAAGCGCAAAGGACGACTGGATGTGGAGCAGGCCACCAACATCGCAAAGCAGTTGTGCCGGGCGCTGGAGGCGGCGCACCACGAAGGCGTTATTCACCGCGATCTAAAGCCGCAAAACGTGCTGATGGATCAGCAGGGCGTGGCCTATATTCTCGACTTCGGCCTCGCCAGTTCCGCCGAGTTGGGCGCATCGCTCGCTGGCGAGTTAATGGGCACCCCGCGCTACATGTCACCCGAGCAGGCCGAATCCCTGCCCCTCGACCATCGCAGCGACCTTTACACACTGGGCTTGATTATTTACGAAATGGTCACCGGCGATCTGCCTTTTGAGAGCGACACCGTGATGCAGGCCATGTATCAGCGGGTGACGCAGGCGCCTAAGAATCCCAAACTGCTCAATCCGGAACTGCCGGATTACTTCTGCAACATCATTCTCAAATGCCTAGAGAAAGAGACCGACAAACGCTACCAACATGCCAGTGAGATCCTCAAGGACCTCGACGAAGGCGCCCCTGCTCCGCCGCGGAAAGTCACTCTGCGTTTGCCTTCTGTGCGCACTGTTGCCATCGCGGGCGCAAGCTTGGCTGTGCTGCTCGGTGTGCTGTTTGGAATTCCGCAGGTGCGGCATAAGCTTCTTCCTTCCCAAGCACTCGGTGAGAAGGCGGCAAACGCAAAGTTCGTCGCTATCCTGCCCTTCAACGTCACGGGAGACGCGTCGACCGTGGGGTATCTGGGCCAAGGCATGGCGGATTCCCTTTCAGCCAAACTCTCTCAAATAAAAGACGTGCACCTCACGTCTTCGCCTTATGCTCTCGCTAAACTGAGCGAAGACAAAACGCCGCTGGACAAAAGGCCACTCGATCAAATTGCCCACCAGTTGGGCGCCACACTGCTGGTGACCGGCTCGATCCAGGCTTCTCAGGACCGCCTCGAAGTGGTCGTCAACCTGAATAACTTCCAGGGGCAGGGTAGCCGCCAAAGTAAGATCTTCTCGGGAGTTCCTCAGGATGTTCTATCGCTCGAAAACGACATTTATAGTTACTTGGTGTCGGAGATTGGCTTGAGTTTGTCGAACGAGGAACTGGCGAGTGTGTCCACCAGAGCGACCGCGGATGCTGCCGCCTACGACCTCTATCTGCGGGCCCAGAACTCGGCCGCGACGAAGCGTGATCCCGAGTCGCTCAAACAAGCTCTTGACTTGTTTCAACGCGCTGCCGACAAAGACCCGTCCTTCGCCCTTGCGTTTGCCGGCATTGCCGACACCAGCCTTCGGCTCTACAACCTAACGAAGGAAGAACCGTATGCGTCGCAGGCCCAAGGAGCAGCGGAACATGCGCGTTCGATCAACGACAAGTTGCCGGAAGTGCACTTCGCATTAGGGAGCATCTACCTGGCGCGTGGCAATGCGGCCGGCGCGATTGCCGAACTCGAGCGGGGTGCAAATATGGCTCTGAATTCGGACGAGGGATGGCGTCGCCTCGCAAGGGCCTACGAGAAACAGAACCGTCTGGCCGAGGCAGAGGTTGCGTACGAGAAGGCAATTGAGGCGAACCCATACAACTGGTCTACCCACAACCTCCTGGGCGGTTTCTACTTGGACCACGGCCGCTACGAGAAAGCCAAAGCGGCTTATGAACAGGTCACCAAACTGGAGCCTAAGATCTCTATCGGCTGGGGCAACCTGGCCCTCGTTGCCTGTATGGAGGGCAACTACGAGGGTTGCATCCAGGCTTCGCAAAAGGCGAACGATTTGCAGCCGAACCCGAGTAGTTATCAAAACATCGCGCAGGCCTACTACTTTCTGCATAAGTATCCATTAGCTCGCGAAAATGCCCAGAGAGCCGTCGATCTAAGTCCCAATAACCAATTTTCTTACGGCATCATAGGCGATACGTATCGGGTTGAGGGCGACACTGAAAAGGCAAACGAGATGTATGACAAGGCCATAACCCTTGCGCTCCATGGCCTGCAAGTGAATCCGCGCGATGCCGCAACAATGGGTAACCTCGCCGTCTACTACGCTCGCCGTCACTCGGAAGTGCGTGCCCTCGACTTCATAAAGCGCGCTCGTGCCATGGACCCGAGTATTAACGAACTGATGTACGACAACGCCCTCATCGACGTGATCTATCAGCATCCTGACGACGCCATATCCAATGTGACCATGGCTGTGAAGAGCGGCTTCTCTCTGAAGCAAGCAGCCAGCGAACCCGACTTTCAGGTGCTTGAGAATGATCCGGCCTTCAAGAAGCTGATCGCGCCCGCCCTGGCCGCCAAATAAGACGTGCCGACCGTTGCGGTAACAGAACTCTCTCCCGGCTTCGCCGTTGTTTGTTACCCTTTGACAAGTATCCCTATGCGACCGACGGCCACAGCCAAACTGACCTGCACTCGGCTGCTGTCGGTCTCTGTTTTGATATGGCTGGTTCTTGCTGCGCCGGTCACCTCCTTCGCCACGTCCTTTGTTGATCTCTCGCCACCGTGCTGTCATTCCCAACATGTTGCCGGGCTGGCAGGGCTGTTTCTTCGACACTCCTGCTGTTGCCGGAGAGCCGCGAGCCATGGCTCGACGCCCACGATCCATAGCCGTTCGCAGTGCGGGTCCTCCTGCGGACACGCGCCCAACAGCATCGCTTCCTCGGTCAACTTGTCCGTGGCCGGTCACCGTTTCTCACTTGTGCGCCCACCGACGTCGGAGACCCTTGCTCCAGTCCGCTGGTTTGCTCCACCTGCTCAGATCCAAGCCCTTCGCCGTTATCAACGGCCGCCACCCTCTTTCTCCTGATTCCCAACTAACTAGTTAGTTCGCGTCGGCTGAATCTGGCTCCTTCCTCCCAATGCTTTGGAGCCGCCGAGCGGCTTGGCGTTCAGGAAAGGTTTGTGCATGAGTAAGTACGCAGCCTTGGCAATTGGTGTATTCATACCCCTGGCATTTGCCCTTGCCGCTTTGGCTTCAGAGACGGGTACGGTTCGGGGAATTGTTCACGATTCGCAACACCGCCCGGTTGAGAATGCGACCGTAATCGTACACGGACCGCCGGAAGGTTGGTCAAAAGCGGCACAATCGGACGCGAATGGCGAGTTTGAAGTGAATGGCGTTCCGGAGGGGGATTACTTCGTCAATGTGAACGCCCCGGGCTTTGCCGCGCTTGCGCAGTCCTTCAAGGTGGCGCCGGGAAGAGACCGCATATTGCACTTGCAGCTTGAGGTGGCAGCAGTCCGACAGTCTGTTGAGGTCTCTGAAGCAGCCAGTAAGTTGAATACAGAGACCTCCACCGTTCAAACCAACGTAACCGCCCGCGAAATCGACCAAACGCCGGGAGCTACTCAAACCAACAGTTTGGCGATGATCACTGACTTCACCCCTGGGGCATACATGGTCCACGACATGCTTCACATGCGCGGCGGCCACCAAGTGAGTTGGTTTTTCGACGGCATCCCGGTCATCAACACGAACATCGCCGCCAACGTCGCGCCTCTCATCAACCCCAAAAACGTGGAGGAATTGCAAGTGGAGCGCGGCGGATATTCCAGTGAATACGGCGATCGTACCTACGGGTTCTTCAATGTCGTCACACCATCCGGCTTCGATCGGGACAACCAAATGGAGTTGACCACCTCCTTCGGCAATTTCTATAGCACCGACGACCAGTTCAACGCAGCCGGGCATACGCAGCGCTTCGCCTACTACGCGAGCATCGATGGCAATCGGTCCGAACTGGGCCTGGAGCCCCCGGTGCTTGAGATCATTCACGACCAAACCAGCGGCCTGGGGGGCTTCATGTCGCTGATGTTCAACGCAACCCCGAGGGATCAGTTCCGCTGGATAGCTTCGCTGCGCGAAGACCACTACCAGATCCCGAACACTCGTGACCTCCAGGCTGCCGGTATTCGAGACGTCGACGTGGAGAAAGACGACCTCATCGGGTTCCAGTGGAGCCATACTTTCTCCGATGGCGTGCTGTTCTCGATGTCTCCCTACTGGCACTTTAACCAGGCTCATTACATCAGTGGACCCGGCGACACGCCCTTGGCCCTGGATGACAATAACAAGTCCAATTACCTTGGCGCCCGAGCGTTCCTTCAGATCCAAAAGAAGCAACACAACGCCCGGGCTGGCGTCGAGATATGGGGTGAGCACGACAACAGTTTCTTTGGGCTGACTGCAAATCCCGGCGGCCAATTTCTTGACCAGCAGGAAAAGAACTGGGCCACTTCAACAGCGATGTTTTTGGAGGATCAATACAAGGTCACACCCTGGCTCACGCTGGATCTGGGTGTCCGGCTAACTCATTACGGCGGCCTGGTAATCAACAACGCCTTCGACCCGCGACTGGGTGCTGCCATCCGTATGCCTCGACTGAATTGGATCCTCCATGGCTACTACGCGTACTACTATCAGCCTCCGCCGCTCGATAGCTTGTCCGGCCCGGTGCTCGATTTCGCGCTAACGCAAGGCTTCGGATTCATACCGCTGCAGGGCGAACGTGACATTCAACACGATATCGGCCTCACAATTCCCGTCAAGGGCTGGACGCTTGCTGTGGATCAGTTCCACACCAGCGCAACCAACTTTCTCGATCACGACGTCGTGGGTGACTCCGGCATTTTTATCCCGCTCAGCGATCTTGGCGCCATCATCAGCGGCACCGAGGTGACGCTCAACTCGCCCCGACTTTTCAAGGTCGCTCGACTTCGAGCCTCATATTCGAACCAGATCGCGAATGGCGTGGGCCCTGTTACGGGTGGCCTGATCACAGATGTTCCATCTGGAGTGTTTCCGCTTGATCACGATCAGCGGAATACCGTCAGCGGAGTTTTGTCCCTCAACCTGCCACACAACTTTTGGGCCACCCCGACTTACCAGTATGGGTCGGGATTCCTGAGCGGCGACGGACCTGGACACCTGCCACCGAATTCGACCTTCGATCTCGCGATTGGCACGCGCATAGGAGAGAACTGGTCACTCTCCATGAACGCGACGAACCTTGCCAACTACCGTTATCTCCAGGACACGAGCAATACCTTCGGTGGCACCCACTACAACCTACCGAGGCAAGTTTATTTCCAAGTGCGCTACCGGTTTCACTTCTGAGGCGTTGCTGAAAAGACCAAGAATCACTCCTTCACAGTCACGGCTCCGAAGCCGCATGTGTTTACTTGCGACGAGTTGCCGATTTCCGACAGTGAGGGAACCTTGGTAGATGTCTTTTTCAGTAGCGTCCTAAACTAAGCAACCTTCACACGATCGGAAGGGTTGATGCCTCGGATATCTCGGCGCGCACGCGACACGGGAGCTGAATATAACCAGCGTCGGAGGAATCGGGGCCCTCAAAATCCAGGCACAATAAATCTTCGACGTAATCGCAAACCTCGAAGGTCGTGAGGTCGCCTTCGGCCACGGCAATGGTGAATGTATAGCGCTGTTTCACGAACTGTGGAGCGGTCCAACGGAACGAAAGAGCGTAACAATCGCCAGGCTCGAAGGGTGGCAGATCATGGCCTTCTGATGTGGAATTAAGCCCGTAAACGGTTTCTCCTCGCTCATTTCGCATTAGGAAGCCAACAATGGGCCGCTCCAGCTTTTTGTGTGCCAGCGCCCTGACGCTTATCACGACTTCGTCGCCAGGCTTGGCGCGATGTTTTTCGCGTCCTGCCAAATCTCGCAAGTCGGCTGCGATAATTTCCGCGGCCTGATTGCCGTACCGATGTCCTGGTTCGCCAATCGCCTTTACCGGGCGCTGGCGATCGCCCTGGCCGCCGATCCAAGTGAAGGTAGGGCCTAAGCCCTCGGGCGAGAAGGGCGCGGCCAAGCTGGTCGTCGAACGAATTCCGGTCGCCCGGGCCAAATATTTGGCAACCACCTCATCGGTGCCGCCAATCTCTTGAATCTGTCCTCGCTCAATCCACAAGCTGTGGCTGCATAACGCGCGCAACTCCCCGGGCGAGTGAGACACGATGACCATGGTGATGCCGCGATCGCGAAGGCGGTGTAGATAGCGTAAACAGCGCTGCGCGAAATAGATGTCACCCACCGACAAAGCTTCGTCGACAATCAGCACTTGGGGATCGATGTGAACAGCGATTGAGAATGCCAGCCGCATGAGCATTCCGCTGGAGTAAGTCTTCACCGGCTGATCGATGAAGTCGCCGATTTCAGCAAACTCTTCAATCGCAGAGAAGCGATCCTTGATCTGCTCGTCGGTGAGGCCCAGGATCGCAGCATTCATGAACACGTTGTCGCGGCCGGAGAACTCGGGATTGAATCCAGCTCCTAGCTCCAGAATGGCAGAAATGCGTCCATTCACGATGACGCTGCCGAGCGACGGCTGCATCACTCCGGCAATGATCTGCAGAAGCGTACTTTTCCCCGAGCCGTTCGAGCCGATAATGCCAAAGCTCTCGCCTACTCCCACGACGAAGTTGATGTCTTGCAGCGCCCAAAAATCGCCCTGGCGCTGCTTGTGCGCGGAGCCCACTATCTCGATGAGCCGGTGCATGGGCGACGTAACGAGCGAATACTTCTTCGCAACCCCGTTCACTTCAATGGCATTCATGCGTTGAAACTGGTTCCAGCGTAACACTCATTGCCAGCGACGGCGCCGACAGATTGCCATGTTACTCTGATGGTTAGTATATGAGCAGTCCAGTGTTGTCGTTGACGGCTCAGCATGAGTTGCGCCGCGAACAGTTCTTGCGGCGTGCCGTTGAGTTAGAGTCGATTATTGACCGTTTTTTCTGGTACCACACAATCGATCTTGGTGGTGGTCTCATTACTCCGGGTTGCTACGATTACCGCGAAACGATCCAGGATTTTCATTTCCCGTCTGACCTGCACGGCAAGAAAGTTCTTGATGTGGGCTCCGCCACCGGCTTTTTTGCGTTTGAGTTCGAACGCCGAGGCGCTCAAGTGACATCTGTGGAAATCCCGTCGCTACAGCAACTTGATGTCTTCCCAGGACAAACAGTTGAGCAATCGATTCGCAAGATTCAGCGAATGATGTATCCGCGCAGGCCCGGCGGCCTTGAGCAATATAAGCAGGAGTTTACACCGGAACAACTGTACACGTATCTGCTGGAAGGCCCGTTTCGATTCTGCGCGAAGGTTCTCGGCTCGAATATCCGGCGGATATATTCGACAATCTACGATCTTTCATTAAGCGCGCTGGGTGAGCCCGAAGGCTTCGATCTTGTTTTCGTCGGCGATGTCTTAGTGCATACGCTCGATCCCTTTCGTGCCCTGGCTTCGTTGGTTCCGCTATGCAAGCAAACGTTGGTGCTTGCACAGGTGATGCCGGAGTTGCCGGCAAACACGCCTGCGATGGTCTATGTCGGTGGTGCGGATCCCGAGGAGGATGAAATCTCCTGGTGGTACCCCACCAGGGAGTGTTTCCTGCAAATACTGAAGAAGTTCGGCTTTTGCCAGGTTTGGGAGGCCGGTCATCATCGCGGCATCGTTATGCCAGGTGAGCATCCGTTCGACCGTGTTGTCCTTCACGCATCCAGATAAGTGGCCGCGCGCCTGCCGATGCACGTCACTGGCGTTTTCGCCAGATTACCGTGTCCGCCTTAGCCAAAGACTTCCGCCTTCATTCTCCATGCACAGCGGCATTAGCTTGGATAACTCGCTCCCCAATTGATGAAAAACATAGTTATTCCAATACAAAATCTCAAATGAGTTGTTGTATTGCAAGAAAGCTCTGATCGCGTAGGTCTCGTTCCAGTTCCGCTTCTCGTGCAGCGTCCATCCCTCAAGATACTCAAAAGGGTACAGTATGTCATGTATGTGAATCAGTACACCCGGTTTCAATCGGGGTAAAAGCTCGAACAAATAGTAGTTAACATCGCTTCCCGTTTTGCATACATGCGAGGAGTCAATAAACAGGAGATCGTTGCCGGCCAGGTCATCAAACAACTCCATGGGTATTTCCTGCACTCGCTGCGAAAGCTGCCTTGCCTGCGCCGGGCCATGCGGTTCGAAAAGCAAAGAGACTGTATTCATCTGTGGATCAACCAATGTCAGATCCACAGCTCCCGCGAAAAAGCGATCGATGGTGTCCAGCATTAGGGCAGAACTAAAGCCACAGCCGATCTCGATGATGCGTTGAGGCCTAAACTCCAACAGCATTGAGAACAAGACGCTGCCGTCATGGCACCCAAAAAAGGGGTTGTCGTAGTAATAGCGATGGGAAGCGTCCCGGCGGCGCGAAAAGGGGAAGCTAGCGCGGTGGATAGCCAATCGCTCCAGGAGTGCTTTCATTCGGTCGGTGTCGATGCCTACATCTTTCGGCGGCTGCGAAGCCAAACGGTTTCGAATGGCTTGGATTACGTAGGCATCGTTTACGTCTACGATAGGCGAATAGAAGTGTCCCGGCGGGTAACCGGCGCTGTCCAGAAGCCCCTGCATGCGTTGGCAGTGCCCTTTTAGGGAGTCACGCTCAGCAACGAGGGTCTGGATGGTGGATTGGTAATCTTCGCTCACGGGGGGTCCTGTCGTGTTGTCTTACTGTTCCGTTATAGGGAACTCGAAATAGAGGATCTCCTCGCCGGACGGCTGTTCTCTCAGTTTATTCAGATACAGCTTCATGCCCGGTTCGGCCTGAGCTTCGAAGTAGAAGAAGCCGCTGGCAGAGTCGCCCGGTGGAACCAGTTTTGAGACAAAAGCCCGCCCCGTCAATTCCGGGACATTCAGCGGGTTTTTCTTCTTGGGCGTAGGGAAGGGGAGCTTTGCGGTGGTTGGCCTCTGCGCAGGCAGAGCGATGTACGCCACTTCATCGGGCTTCAGCGGATCAACATGTTGCCCCTTGCGCCCCACCAGCGTCACCTCGAGGTCGCGCAGATCCAGCGTTTTCGACCGGCGGTTTTCAATCACCACCAGGACCGGCAGAATGCCGTATTTGTTGAAATCGGCTTTCTTGCCGAATACGGGTTCTGTCTCCGCGTCCGAAGCGAATGGCTTAGCGCCGATCGTAATCTGGCTGGCCGTTTGGTTCGGGTAGTCGGCCGCTTTACCTACGTGCCAAACGTCGCCGGCCAGCATTGCGACGCTTCTCGCCAGGGCCAAAGTTATACTCAGAGTCACGAAACCCGCTATTGAAATCCCTCGCATTCTGCTCCTGTACCGGATCATACTGGTCGTTTTCTCTCCCATCGTCGTACTGTATATGCTGGTCCGATTATTGGCGAACCGGGCCTATGCAAACCACTTTAGCGAGCGTCTTGGCTTTCTACCCCGGCGTCTTCATCGGACGGCCCCCGGCGCCATCTGGTTGCATGCCGTCTCGGTCGGCGAAATTGCTTCCGCCCTCCCGCTCATACGTGCGCATCGCGCAGAAAACCCCAAGGTACCCATCTTTGTCTCAACCACTACGCTTGCCGGCCGCCGTGCCGCAGCTCAAAAACTGGCCGGTCTCGTCGACGCATACTTTTATTGCCCTTTCGATTATGTCTCGTGTGTCCGCCGGGTTCTGAGGGCGCTTCGCCCTTCTCTGGTGATCATTCTCGAGACAGAGATCTGGCCTAACTTGTACGCGGAGTCGAAGCGATTCGGCGCATCACTCGCCCTGGTCAACGCACGCATTTCCACCCGCACTTGGCAACGGTATCGCGCTAATCGGTGGCTGTTTGGGCCAATCCTTCGATTGGCGGATATCGTTCTGCCACAGACGCCGAAGGATCGCGACCGCTATGAGCGGATGGGCGTTCCATCCAGCTCCATTTATCTGGAAGGCAATCTGAAGTACGACGCGCCTTCCGCTTCGAAACGTGTAGACCTGACCACGTTTGGCGCTAGTAAGGTTTGGATCGCCGCAAGCACGGTCGGTCCGAACGAGGCCGGCAGCGTCCAGCGGCACAGCATCGACGAAGACGATATCGTGATTGAGGCCTTCCAGCAACTGGGAAAGCGCCACCCCACACTGCTTATGATTCTTGCGCCGCGCCAGCAGGACCGGTTTGATCTTGTGGCGGAGAAACTGAAGAACGCGGATGTGCCGTTCCTCCGCCGGACCGATCTCGATCCAAACGTCAACCCTTCCTTCACGCTGCCGAGCCTGGTACTGCCGGGCGTGCTGCTGCTCGACTCAATCGGCGACCTTGCCGGCCTCTATCACCTAGCGGACGTTGCGTTTGTCGGTGGTTCCATTGCACCTCGCGGCGGCCACAACATTCTCGAACCTGCCGCTGCCGCCGTTCCCGTCGTGGTCGGTCAGCACATGCAGAACTTCGAGACTATTGCCAGCGACTTCCTCGCCGCGGAAGCCTTGATTCAAATTCGCCATCCCAGCGAACTCGAAACCACCATCGATGAGTTGCTCCGCAATCCCGAACTCGCGCAGACGATTGGCCGGCGGGGCCGGGCCATTGTCGAACAGCAGCAGGGCGTGAGCTACCACATCGTCGCGCGCTTGCTGCCTCTATATCAAACGGCTACGCCGATTCTGCCCAAGAGCTTTCTCACCAAGCTGCTGTTGACACCGCTTGCAATCCTTTGGGAGGTGGGCGGCCATATCAAGCGCCGCCGCTCGCAACGCCATTTGAAACATCTGCCCGAGCCCGTCATCAGTGTTGGCGGCATCACGGTCGGTGGCTCTGGAAAGACGCCCTTCGTGAACTATCTCGCCGGCGTTCTCCGCGCGCGAGGACTCAAGCCCGCCATTCTGACGAGGGGTTACCACCGCCGCTCCTCGGCCACGACCATGGTCTTTGACGCAGGTGCGGATGTCCCTCCCGCGCTTACGGGCGATGAAGCACAGATCTTCCTGCATGCCGGCACCGCCGCAGTCGGCATCGGGGCGGACCGCTTCGAGGCCGGCTCGCTTCTTCTGAAGCACCTTACCGCTGACGTTTTCCTTTTAGATGATGGCTTCCAGCACGCGAGCCTCGCTCGTGATGTTGACATCGTGTTAATCGATGGCCTCGACCCGTTCGGCCAGTACGCTACAGTTCCCGTGGGACGTTTGCGCGAACCGCTCTCCGCGCTTTCCCGAGCGAGTGCGTTTGTCGTTACCCGTGTCACGCATCCCGACCGTTTTCGCGCCATCTCGGCTGAACTCGCGCGCTACCACCCAGGCGCTCCGGTATTTCAGACCTCTACCGTCACTCGCCGGTGGCGCACGTGTAGCGTCAGGAAACGCGCGGAAGCCTTGCTGCAAGGACCCGTGGCCGCCTTTTGCGGTCTCGCTAACCCGCAAGCATTCTTGAACACGCTTGAGTCGCTCGATCTCGAAGTGGTGTTTTCATGGCCCTTCGCCGATCATCATTTCTACTCGCCCATGGAAATCCAGCGCCTCCGCCAAAATGCCCAAGCGTCTGGCGCGGCTGTCCTGGTCACCACCGAAAAAGATCGCATGAACCTGCCGCCTGGCGTCGAAGATATCGTCGCGCCGCTTGACCTCGCGTGGGTCGAAATCGAATACAAGCTCGATCGCGAAGACGAGTTTCTAGAGTTTCTGGAGCGTACGTTGAATCGGCGTTTAGTTCCCGAGACTTCGTAGATTTACCAGGAACCAGGCAGGTTCGCTGTTCGTTGAAGTTACGGTCCAGACCGCTGTTTTACAAATGCTCCAAGCCCTCTCTCCTTGACACTCTACATATCATGTCGTACATATGTAGAAGGACATAGAGAGGCTGTTGTGCCAACTGAAAAATCCGACCTTCTCCAGGGTACCCTGGACATGCTCATCCTGAAGATTATCGCCCTCGGCCCCGTACACGGATACGGCATCTCGCTTCGAATTCGCCAGATTTCAAAGCAAGTGCTTCATGTGCAGCAGGGCTCACTCTATCCGGCTTTGCACCGCCTCGAGAAACGGGGATGGATCGAAGCCCAGTGGAGCGAATCGGAGAATGGCCGGCAGGCGAAGTTCTACAAATTGTCAGCCAAAGGTCGAAAACAATCGGTTGTGGAAGAGTCTAACTGGCATAGGTTGGCGGGTGCGATTGCCTTGATTCTGGAAACCGCGCAATAGGAGTCGGCGATGGCCTGGTGGAATTTGTCTCGACGAAAAACATCGCTCGAAGCGGAGATCGACTCCGAGCTTCGCTTCCATATCAACGAGCTAACGAGAGAAAAAATCGCAGCTGGTCTTACCCCGGAACAAGCGCGTCGCGAAGCTCTCCTCGAATTCGGCGGCAGCGAACAGGTCAAAGAAGAGGTGAGGGATGTTCATCGCATCGCCACTGTCGAGAACACTTTTGCGAACCTCAAATCCGGCATCCGGCTGCTTCGCAAATCCCCGTCATTCTCCGCCGCGGTGATAGTTACGCTAGCGCTCGCCATTGGTGCAAACAGCGCCGTGTTCTCCGCAATTAACGCGATTCTATTGCGGCCCCTACCGTTTCCCAATTCCGGTGAGCTGATGATGTTACTCCAATCCGACCGCAAGGCGGCGTCGGAGCCGAGTGCTGTTGCGGCTATTCGGCTGGAAGACTGGCATCGCCTCGACGGCGCCTTTCAGGCCATTTCGGGCTGGTACACGGAGGACGTTTCGGAGGTCTCCGGTGTTCTGCCGGAGCGGGTAAAAGAGGCGCTGGTGGCCCCGCGCTTTCTTCAAGTCTGGGGCGTCGCGCCGGCACTCGGCCGCGACTTCGCTCCCCTGGAGGAACATTTTGGCGGACCACGTGCTGTCTTGATCAGCGATCGTTTCTGGCGCCGCCGGTTTCTGGGGGACCCGAACACTATCGGAAAAGTCCTTCGTCTAGAGGGAGAAGCATGTCCGATTGTGGGCGTGATGCCGGCATTTTTTCGTTTTCCCGACCGCGAGGTCGATATTTGGCAACCGAGTCCGCCGGATGCACCGTTCGCGCAAAGCCGCGAGTCGACTTGGTTCATCGTCATCGGGCGGCTCAAACCCGGTGTAACGGCGACCCAGGCGCGAGCCAGTTTAACGAACGTTCAGGCGCAATTGGGCCGGGAGTTTCCGAAGACAGACGCCGACCTCATCGTCGACGTTCAACCTCTACAGGAAAACACTGTCGGCGGTGTTCGCCGTTCCCTCTGGGTGCTGTTCGGCTCCGTGTCTTTGTTGTTGCTAATCGCTTGCAGCAATATCGCGTCATTACTCCTTGCGCGTACCACCGAACGGAGGCGCGAAATCTCCGTCCGGTTCTCGCTGGGCGCCTCTCGTGCTTCGGTCGTCGCTCAATTGCTGACCGAGTGTCTGGTGCTTGCGCTTTCGGGCTCTGCCATTGGGCTGTTGGTCGGGGCTATGGGGTCAAAGGCGCTGCGTACTTTCGCCCAAAGCCTTCCCCGGGCGGAAGAGATCTCGCTTGATTGGCGAATTGTTCTCTACACGCTCGCTTGCGCCATCATCACGACCCTCCTGTGCGGGCTGTTTCCGGCCATTCGGGGCAGCCGGCGCAATATCGCCGGCGAACTCGCGCACGCTGGCCGTGCCCAGGTTTCAACGCGTAATCCAATCCAGTGGCTGTTGGTCGGCGTGCAGGTGACGCTCGCCGTGATTCTCCTGGTCGGCGCCGGCCTGCTCCTTCGCAGCTTCCAGGAACTCGGCCGCGTCTCACCCGGGTTCGATTCGAGCCATGTGCTCACGCTTCGCATTAGCGGGAACTGGGGCGAAACGGCCGATATGAAGAAACTCACGCAACGTATGAATCATACGCTGGAGGAGCTGCGTGCGGTGCCAGGCGTGCGCAACGCAGCCACCACGGCCATCTTGCCGGGGCTTCCTGGCGGCCAGCCGGGCGAACTCAAATTGGCCGAAGGCCGCGCCGAAACCGACGGCAAGATTATGGCCGAGAGCCGGTTCGTATCTAACGGCTATTTCACAACCATGAAAATCCCGATGCTGGCAGGTGAGGGTTGCCGCGAATCCGCCAACTACGTCGATGGCATCGTCGTGAACCGCAGCTTTGCCAACAGCTATCTGGTCGGTTCAAAAGGGATTGGATATCATCTCGCGCCGGTTGGCAACTCATTTCTTCAACCAGCTGAAATCCACGGTATCGTGGCCGATGCTCGCGAGCAGGGTCTCAACCATGAGCCAGTCCCCACCGTCTATTGGTGCATCAGCGCCCCCGATCCAAGCCCGTTTGTTCTGATCCGGACAGAAGGCGAGCCGCTTGCCATGGCGCAGGTAGTGCGCCGCAGGATTAACAAGATCGAGCCGGCCCGCTCAGTTTTCGATATTGCCCTTCTGGAGGAACGTCTATCCGACACGTTTTCGGAAAGCCAGCTTCGCACGGTTTTGTTGAGCATGTTCGCCCTGACCGCTGTTTCGCTTGCTTGCATTGGCCTCTATGGGACTCTCAGCTACTTTGTTACTGTGCGGAAACGCGAAGTTGGACTGCGTCTCGCGCTCGGCGCGCTGCGCGGCCAAATCGTCAGGCAGTTTCTGCTGAAAGGGCTCGCCATTTCGTTGATCGGATGCGCGGCCGGCGTGATTTTGGCGCTAGCCTTTGCCAGGGCCCTTTCCGGCATGCTCTACGGTGTGTCTACCGCGGACACGGAAACGTTCTTCTCCGTCGTACTTCTGATCATCACCGTCACTGTGTTGGCTTCTTTATTGCCTGCTCTTCGCGCTTCACGCGTCGAACCGATGGAAGTTCTTCGGGACGAATAGCCCAATCAAGCTGCTTGACAACGGTACCCAGTTCTCTATATATATAGAGCACTAGGTATGCCAAAACCTGACTCTCTTCAAGGTGCGCTCGACCTCCTGGTTTTGAAGATTCTCTCGCGGCGCCCACGCCTCCATGGCTACGGCATCATGTCAGCGGTGAAAGATATGTCCGGCGAGGTACTTCGTGCCGAGGAAGGCTCGCTCTATCCCGCGCTCCATCGAATGGAAGAGGCGGGCTGGATTCGTGCCGAGTGGATTACTAAAGACACGGGCAGGCGTGCGCGTTTATATGAACTCACAGCAGCTGGAAAGAAGCAATTGACTGCCGAAGAGTCGCGCTGGGAGGCCGTAACTTCGGCCGTCAATCGCGTGCTGAGGACGGTGTGATATGTCCCTGTGGTCACGCATAGCCAATGTATTTCGAGGAGAGCAGTTAGGTCGCGAAATCGACGAAGAACTTGAATCACATATTGAAGAAGCCGTCGGGCAGGGCCTCGACCCCGTCGAGGCCCGCCGCGCTTTCGGTTCCAGGCTTAGGTACGGCGAGGAAAGCCGCGACACTCGGCTGGTCGCTTGGCTCGACTCCCTGCGGGCCGACGCGGTCCTCGCCAGCCGTCAAATCGCCAAGAACAAGATGACATCGGCTGCAGCCATCTTGTCACTGGCCCTAGGCATTGGAGCCTGCACCTCGGCATTTCGGCTCATCGACGCGTTGTTATTGCGGCCTCTGCCAGTTACCGGCTCCGATCGGCTCTACGAAGTCTACCGCGAGGAAATTGGCTGGGATGGAAAGGCTGGAACTTTCGACGGCTGGGCCTACCCCGCGTTCCGCCAAATGCGGGACGCGGTCAAAGACCAAGCCGAGTTGGTAGCAATCTCGTATGCGGAGCGCACGGACCTTACTTACCGTTCCGATCAGGAAATGGAAAAAGCGCACATCCAATACGTTTCCGGCTGGATGTTCAGCTGCTTCGGATTGCAGCCCGCCTTAGGCCGTCTCTTCACTGAGAGCGACGACAATGAGCCCGGCGCCCATCCTTACGCGGTGCTCTCTCACGACTACTGGACACGCCGTTTCAATCGGGACCCCGCGGTAATTGGGCGCAGCGTGCGCCTGGGCAACGCGCTCTATGAAATCGTCGGCGTCTCCGAAGAATCCTTTACTGGAACCGAGCCAGGCACCATCGTCGATATCTTTATGCCGACCATGATGAACCGTTCGGTCGCCCGCTCCGACTCCACCTGGCATCGGACCCTGGCCGTGCTGAAGCCCCGTGTGGCCGTCGAGCCGCTTCGGCAGCGACTTGATGCTATCTCCATCGCGTTCGAACGCGACCGCGCCAAAGGCTTCACCAATCTCTCCAAGCAGGCGATTGAGAACTATCTCCACCAGCGGGTTGTACTCGGGGCCGCACCTTCGGGCGCTTCCGACATGCAGGGCGCAAACCGCGACTCCCTCGCTGCCTTGGCGGTGTTGGTAGGGTTGGTTCTCTTGATCGCGTGCGCGAACGTGGCGAATCTGATGGCGGCTCAGTCGGCGGCCCGTGCCCGTGAAATGGCGCTGCGAGTCTCCATCGGCGCCGGGCGCCGTCGTTTGGTTCAGATGGCCTTGGTCGAAAGCGCTCTGATTGCATTTCTCGCGGCGGCTGCGGGGGCCTTGTTCGCCTGGTGGGCGGCGCCCTTCGTTGTCGGAATGATCAATCCACCAGATAACCCGGCGCGATTGATTCTCCCGGCGGACTGGCGTGTTCTCGGATTTGGCCTCGCCCTGACCATTGGCGTGACACTCCTCTTCGGCTTGATGCCCGCGCTCCGTGCGTCAAGCGTTCGGCCGGCCACTGCGCTGAAGGGTGGGGAAGATCCCCATTCACGGCGGCGCTTGATGAACGCGCTGATCGGCGTTCAAGCGGCTTTCTGTTTCTTGATTCTATTCGTCGCCGGCCTCTTCGTCGCGACCTTCCAGCGCTTGTCTAATGAACCGACTGGATTCTCTACTGAACGCCTTCTCACTCTCGACACCATGACGCAGAATCCGCAGCCGGCCGTGGCCTGGGATCAGTTGGCCGAGCACCTTCGCAACGTTCCTGGCGTGGAGCGCGTCGCGATCGCGGGTTGGCCGTTGCTCAGCGGAACCGGCTGGAACGATGCCGTCTCCTTCAACGGCGGAGCTCCCAGTGAAGATCTCACCTACTTTTTAAGTGTGTCACCGGGATGGGCCGAAGTCATGAAGATCCCGTTCATCCACGGCCGGGACTTCCGTTGGAACGACACTTACCCAGGCGCGGCAATCGTTAACGAGACATTCATCAAGCGTTACTTTAATGGCGCGAACCCGGTTGGACGATCCTTTGAGCAGGCTGAGGATGAAGGCGGGCGCATTCCCTTCCAGATCGTCGGCGTGGTCCGCGATGCTCGTTACCGCGGCCTGCGTGAACCGGTCCCTCCCATTGCGTATGTTCCTTTCGACGCCGTCAACACGAAGGGCGCGGGCAAAGCGGCGGAAGTCCTGCAGTTGGCGGCAATCAAGCGGGCCACGTTCATTGTGCGCACCGCGAGTTCCAACCCGCTCGCTCTGGCGCCTGTTCTGCGCCGGCAGGTGGCTCAGGCCGAGCCCGGGTTCCGCGTCAGTAACATTCGCACACAACAGGAGATCAATGACGCTCTGACCATTCGCGAGCGTCTGCTGGCAATGCTGGCGTTCTTCTTTGGGGTTGTGGCACTCTTGCTCGCTGGTGTCGGATTGTACGGCGTGCTCGATTACTCGGTCTTGCAGCGCCGCCGTGAAATCGGCATCCGCATGGCGATTGGCGCGCGAGCGAGTGGCATCGTCCGCCTCGTCACGAGGGACGCGTTCTCTATGGTGCTGGTGGGTGCACTCACAGGTCTTGCTCTCGACATGGTCTCGGTGCGATACATTGGCTCGCTCCTCTACCAAGTCAAGGCAGGCGATCCGGCCATGGTCGTGTTTCCGTCGGTGATCATCGTCCTGGTCGCGCTATTAGCGGCGCTGCCGGCCGCGATCCATGCGGTCCGAATCGACCCCGTCACAACGCTTCGTTCCGAATAGCCCGGCACGGGCTTGATTAGCGTTTGAAGTAATACGTCCAGCTCAGACTCACATAGGACTTCAGTGGTACAACCACTACCCGTTCGAATGGCATTGGGTCGCTCGGCAGCGCCAAGACTTCCGTAGTCTGGCCTGTGTACCCGCTGGCGATCAGGAAGTTCGCCGCAATGGACATTCGATTCTCAACGAAAGGCCGGAGTACGGCGCCTCGGAATTCTGTCACCGGTACGCCGACAAAGCCATCGCCGAGTGGCTTGGCTTTCACGAATTCAAACTCGCCGCGAACCTGTAAGTGGAATGGCAGGTGATTCTCCGATGCCACTGCATCCCAGATCGTGCGCGGCGCTTCCGGTATCGGTTCGCCCGTCTGAGCGTCTCGGGCATCCGCCTGCGCATAGGAGATGTAAACGCTTCCGTACTTGAAGTTCCGCTGCACCGACGCGGAGAGCACCTTGTTGATAGACGGGCCGACCATCTCCTGCAGGCCAGTATCGGGATCTATCTTTGCCAGTTCCTGCGAATTGTAGACGTGCTTCAGCGTTACGTAGATCTGCGTCTGCTTGACGATCTTCGAGAGGACAAGTAGATAGGCCCGCGATGGTGCTAGTAGCGCCGGCTGCCCGGTGCCATTTCCACTCCGTGGATCTTCTGTATGAAAGGCCTCGCCATAGCTGAAGGCCAGCATTGGAAGATGCCAGTGGTTTGGGGGAGCCAGCGTGAGCGTTCCTTTCGGCAGGGTCAAAGACGCAAGCTTGTTGAAGGAGTTTTGTGGATTGATCAGGTCCTGATTATTCATCCACACTTCTTCCTGTCGGAAACCCAGGTCAAAGTGCAGGTACTTGGTAATGGTCCCGTCTAGGGCCGCGAAGGGCTCGAGAAACGTCATTGTCAGGTTGTTACTCGTCACTGGCTGAAAGACGCCGTCATCGTCCATGCGCTTTAAGTCCAAGTTCCGCGGCGCGTCTCTGCGGAGATCAACCCCTGCAAGCAGCGAAATCCAGGGACGAATGCTCTGGATGTAGGTTGTCTCGCCTCCGAACACGTTGCGCTTCTCGCTCTGTTGAATCAAGCCGTCGCCGAAGTTCGATCGCAGGGTTAATGCGTACTCGCAGTAAAAACCCGAGAACGACAGTTGCTTTCGCTCGCTCAGTCTCCAGTTGTCGTTAGCGATGAGAATCACGGTGTGCGTCCGGTCGAGTTGCCGGCTATCCACTGTGTCACCGGGCACTGGCACGTTGACCGGAATGAGCCCGGGCACGTAGGAGAATCCGTAGTATCCGACGCCGAACAAAGTCAAGTCATGCTTTCCCAAGTGGAATTCGCGCAGGCCATTCAACTTGTATTGCTGGCGATGCTCCAGACGTTCCAGAAATCCATTACCCAAAGACACCTCAACTCCCGACCATGCATCCGTCTGGGGGTTCGGCGGGCTCCAAGCTGCCATGAAATCGCCGTCGTGAGCGTCGCCCGTCAGCTGGACGAAGCTATCCACACGCTGCCTTGGAACGTACGCCGCAGCCAGATCCACCGAGTCGTTTCCCTGCCGCACGTTGAATGCTCCACCGTTTACGCTCACTGCCTCAATTGTTGGCGGGATCAATGCATTCGGATCCGCGTAGCCGTTGCCGTGCGCGTTCGCCGGCTGGTTATTGGGAAAGAGAAAATCTCCGATTTGGAAATATTGCGCAATGGGTTCGCCGTGATCTCCCGCCACGCCCGGTGCAAAATACTGGGGAGCCTTGATCCCGCCGGACGCTGTCTCGATGGGAAGAGCCGGAATCGAGATCGGAGCTCCAGGGCGCCCCGGATTGGCGTCGAGCACCTGATCGTGAATTACGATACTCCGCGACGGATCGGGAGTAAGCACGGATGGCGAAGAGTCCACCACCGTCACCGATTGCAGCAAGGCCACGAGTTGTTGAAACTGCAGGGTGACGTTCTGTGGCTCGCCGCTGGCAACAGAAACGGTCACAACGACCGACACAAATGAAGGATCATCCGCAGACACTTGGTACTGGCCCGCTGCAATGCCGTCCAAAACGAACGCGCCATCGGAACTGCTCTTTGCTTCGCTGACAACCGCCCCAGCTGCGTTAGCCAGCTTCACCTGCGCGCCCGCGACCGGCACGCCCTTCGGGTCCAGTACCTGGCCGGATACAGCAGCAGGCCCGGGAGCTGCCGATAGGTTCAAACACAACCAGACGAGCGAACCCAGCAGGTAACCAAATCGACATGCTGCACTGATTCGCGCGACTGGGCTTGAGCGACGCACGTCAACGGCTTTAGAAGGAAATCAAAACGCACTGTATCACGTTATTCATAATCGTGCTACTCAGAAAGGCGCATACCGACGAGGTCCTGCACAGGCGCGCGCGAAGCCAGCAACTTGTTTTACGCGGGAAACCCTGAAACAGATGAGAGAGAGCAGAAGCCTACGGTTTCGTCGTCGACCCGGCTTCGCTCACCGCTGCTCGAATTGACGTCGTGCGAGGCGCCGCCCGCAATATTGCGCCGGCCAGGTGATCTCGGCATGCAGTTGCTCGGCAGCGTGCAATGGCCAGTAAGGATCACGCACGAATTCCCGCGCCAGCAGCACCAGGTCGGCCTGCCCGTTGCAGATGATTTGGTCCGCTTGTGCGGCGTCGGTAATCTTGCCGACACTGGCAGTCGCAATGCCGCTCTCGCGCCGGATTCGTTCCGCAAAGAGCACCTGGTAGCCAGGTCCCACCGGGATTCTCGAGCCGGGAACCATGCCGCCGCTCGAAACATCCACCAGGTCCACCTCGTGCTGCTTCAGGACGCTGGCCAGTGCCACCGATTCATCGATGTTCCATCCGCCCTCGGCCCAATCGGTGGCGGAGATGCGAACAAACAATGGCAGTTGCTGCGGCCATGCGCGGCGCACTGCTTCCACCGTTTCAACCAGCAGCCTGATGCGGTTCTCGAACGAGCCACCATATTCGTCAGTGCGGCGGTTACTTAACGGCGACAAGAACTCGTGCATCAGGTAGCCATGCGCGGAATGCAATTCGACAGTGTCGAAACCGGCGGCTCCCGCGCCGCCAAATCGCACGCTTTGAAAGGGCGCTGGATCTCTGCGACGTTCGATTGGTGGACTTTCTAGTCCCGCGCGAAAATCGGTGACAGCGAAGTGGTCTCATTCGGAAGTCCGGTCACGTATTGCTGTCAACCGCTACCTTCAGCGTCACAACGCACCGCTAGCTCGCCGTGCACGCTGCGCCCCCCGCTTCGGAGCAAGGCGTGTTCCCAAACGCGACAAAGTTCATCTGATGATTCCGGTGAAGCCGAACGCTGTTCCCAGGAGTTCGTCAATCCCATTGACCCCTCGGACGATGCGAATGCCTCGCTTGTGGAAGTACCAGCAGCTCTCAAATTGTCGTCGTCATGCGTTACGTGAGTGGCTCCTCTAGTGCTGAAGCGGGCTAACCTTGCTAGTCTCCCCATCGGCGGTAAGCTTGCGTAATGCGACCCCTTCGGTATTCCATCAACGTCACATTGGACGGGTGCTGCGATCATCGTGCAATAGTCGCTGACGAAGACTTGCATCGTCACGCGGTCGAGAACCTCGACCATGCCGATGCCCTCCTCTTTGGCCGGGTGACTTACGAAATGATGGAGGCAGCGTTCCGGCCGCCGGCGCGGGCGGGAGCGAGGCCTGATTGGATGGAACCCTTCGCCCGGACGATCGACGCGGCAAAGAAGTACGTCGTGTCGAGCACCCTGGACCGGGTCGATTGGAACGCGGAGCTCGTGCGGGGGGATCTAGGGAAGGCCGTTCAGAAGCTCAAGGGGGAGTCGGGTAAGGGACTGTTGGTGGGAGGCGTGACGCTCCCGCTCGCGTTGGCGGATCTGGGATTGATCGATGAGTACGAGTTCGTAGTGCAGCCCAGGCTAGTGGGCCACGGGCCGACGTTGTTCGCTGGGCTATCGAAGCGTGTCGACTTGAGGCTCATGAGCCGGCTGGAGTTCGGCTCGGGGGCGGTGGCGATGCGGTATGAGCCGAGAAGGTAGCCATTGGACTTGTTAAGCACGAGTCGGCCGCATCATGGAGCAACTCGGGCCAGGCCTTCCAAAGTCTCGGCCAACCTGACCATCGCCGGCGCATCCCGGCGACAGTAGTCGAGCAGGTCTCGGTCTCGTTCGTGCTTCGGAATCTTGTCGACGAAGAGGAGCCTGGCGATTTCGACGCCTCGTTGGGCCGGACGAGGACCGGCTCCGTGCAGCACAACGCCCTGCCGAAGACGATGGCGTGCCTCTCGTCCAAGGAAGCCTGGGACGGCATACGCGTTTACCAGGTTTCCGCTCGTCAGTGCTTACATAAGTTCGTCCGCCTTGCTGCAGCGCTGCCTATTCTCCGCACCACTAACGAGAATCCAACCAGGGACAGGCCCAGTAGGGCAAACGTTCCGGGCTCCGGTGCATTCGCCGGTGTGGCGGTCACGCTAAACTCCGTGGCAATATTCTCACCCACCAAGCTCGATGCCGGCGTATAAGCCGTGTCGATTCCAGATCCCAGGACGGAGTAGTTGCCGATCAGCGATACGCCGGCGTCCATGGTGTAAGTTGCCTGATACGGATAGTTATAGAGCCAAGCCAAATTCGGCGTTGGACTGTCCAGAACCAGATAATAGGTGCCCGGTCCCAGTGAAGGCAATTGGAACAGATCAACGTTCCCGTAAACGTAAGGGAGATTCACGGAACCTTGTGTAATGCCATCCACGGCAAATGACGTGCCCGGCCCGATGGCTTTCACCAACGTATAGTCGATGGTTCCTCCGCTGGTCGGGGTCAGGAGTGAAGCTGTCACATCCACGTTGGCATAGCTCGAGGTTTGGGTCCATCCCACCGCGGCCACCTCGGCGCTGCCATACGGCACATAATAGCCGAGCGGCACCGCACCGCCAGAATTACCCGTTGACTCAATGATGGTTGTTGCGCCCGCCAGCTGTGCCGCAATGCCGCCGCACAGCAGCAGCCGGGCCAAAAAACTGTTTGTCCATTGCATAGTCTGTCTTCCTTCTCATCCCGGGCGATTTCCCCGTCACTGGTGTAGGCGACAAACTGACTCCGATTCCCTCACGTGCAATGCGAATTTGCGGCGCGGGTCAAAGCGGAACGCAATGAGCTGGCAAAGGTGGCCGGCGCAACACTCGCGCCGGCTAGGGTCCGGCCAGCATCACGGTGGTGGTTGCCAGCACCGCATGTGTTGCCTCGTCCATCAACACGAATACCAAGCCGTCGGTCACCCAGTTGCCCGTCGGCGCAGACCCGGAAGGTCCGCCGCTCGCAAAGAGCGTTCCGGCGGCGGTCCCGACGTGGACCTCTATGCCGTTGAAGCCCGGTGCGTTCCACGTAATCGTTGTTTGGGCGGCCGTCGCGCCCGCCGCCACCGGGATCGGATTGGGACTCGCCGCAATTGTGGATGAGCTTCCTGGCGCGGTCAGCGATACCGTGGTGGCCGACAACACCGCATGTGTTGTCGCGTCCACCAGTACAAACACCGTACCGTCGGTGACCCAGTCGCCCGTCTGCGCGGACCCGGTTGGTCCGCCGCTCGCAAAGAGCGTTCCCGCGGCGCTTCCGACGCGGACTTCCACGCCGCTGGAACCAAGTGCGCTCCAGCTGATCAGAGTCTGGCCGGGCGCTCCCGACGGCGTCGGGATGGGATTAGGATTTGCGGTGATCAGTCGCGGCAAACTCACTCCGCCGCCTTTCGAGGATACAGAGAGAGCGTTACCCTCCGGACTCGCCGCCAAACAATTCACAAGCTGAACCCCGGAGGAATTCGCCAAGGTAGACTCCGAGACGGTTAAAGACACATTGGCAACAACACCGTTGACAATGGCTGTGGCATCCATGCCCCAGAGCACGCACGTCGTCGTTCCGGAAGTCGGGTTGCATGTGACTGTCTTGCCCGACGTCGTGGCCGCTGGACCCGCTGTCACGGTTACGGAAGAGAAATCGGCAGGGGAATACTCAAGTGTCCACTGAGCCGACGCCGGAGCGGACCCAGTCGCATTGAGAGTCAGGGCCAACGTAACAGGTGTGCCTGGACTTGCCACGCCAGACGAGAGCCCCACCGCGACGCCTTGTGCGAGGCAGGCTAGGGAAATTACGACGGCCAGAACAAGGATACGCAGCGCCATGTTGCACATCAGAGCCGGAGAAAATTGAATCCGTACAAGCTAAGTTACGAAATCTCTCGCAGCTGGAATCATCTAGCTCTATTGTGTCGAAAATCTTCTAACTTAGATAGCGGCGTCCCAAGGCGCCCGCCATCAATACACCGCCACCGACACACGCAGCACCACCGGTTCGCCACTGAAGTTGAGCCCCCAGTCTGTCTCATCGCCATTCCAGACCCGCAGGAACTTGAAAACGCCGCTCTCATAGCTTCCTTCTTCTACCCGCAAAAATTGTCTGTATTTATCGGTAGCGGCAGGCCGAAAATCGACCGGGAAAAGAATCCGGTTACTAGAAACTCATTGTCTTTTAATTGAGCCACCAGAACGCGCCCCGTTGTCCCCGCATTCCCCACTGCTTCGTTGTTGCGGAGCGCCCCATAGGACACCACCGCGTTCCAAGGTCCAAACGCGAGCGTCTGCGTAACCTTGCCCTTTTCCTCTGCGACGGCTTGCAGCTTACCCTCGAAATTGAGACGGTTGATTTCCCGCTGCATGGGGCCGATCAGCCGGTAATTCATCGCCCACGGAGTCAGGAACTCCTCTTGTGCCTTGATGTCCCCAGCTGCATTGCGGGTGCTGTCAGAATCCATGCCGAATGGCGAGAACCCGATGGCCTGCAGACCAAGCGCCGTGAAAAAGAAACGGGCATTCAGGGGGCCACCGGTTTCGGGTATGAACAGCGCGTTATCGTCACGGTGGTAGAGCTCCATCACTTTCAAATAGGCAGCGGGGTCATTCTGGTAGATGTCGGGCGCCACCAGATCCAGCGCCGGCGCCGCCACTTTCCAAATCGGAATCACATTGTCCGTTGGGCCGCCGCTCTCATAGGTTCCTGGAGGGCCCGGCTTCAACGGATCGCGCAAAGCAGCGTTGGCATAGAGCGGAAGAGGATAAACGGCCTTGCCCGCGGCCGCGACCTGCCCCACGTACTTGGCCACCGATCATGCATGGAAACTGACTTCTGCTTCGCTACCAAAAGCGTCCTGCCAGTTCAGCGCCGCCGAAGCGGTCTTCAACTGCATGGCCTTGAGGACGTCATCAGGCACAGGCGCTTCGAACAGCTTTTGCGCGGACGGCGAGTAATCGCGCAGGCGTCCCCATGTCCCGGGTTCGTTCTCAACTTGAACCATAAGGACCGTGCGCTGTGGATCGGTCGCCTTCAGATGCTCCATGAACGCTGCAAACGACTTCTTATCCAATTCTTGCGAGGCGGTCGCATAGGGCGACGGTGAGTCCGTCGGGTGTCCGTTCTTGTCGATCACGTGCGAGTAGCGCTCCGGCTGGAGCTTCATCCAATCGGGCATGTAATGCTGGCTGCCGTTCTTCCAAGTTCCGAACCAGAGCAGCACCAGCCGCACATGATGCTGCCGTGCCTCGGCGAGCAGCGTATCTACCAGCGTGTAGTCATATTGGCCCTGCTTTGGTTCGAACTGCTCCCAGTAGACCGGTATCTCCACCGTGTTGACGTTCAGATACTCCATCGCCTGCCACACCTTCGGAAGCATGCTGGGCCAGGCGCTCGAATTGTGCGCCTGCGCGCCCAGCATTAGATACGGTGCATCATCAACGAACAGGGCGTACCGCCCGTCCTTCTTCACCAGGCGCGGAAGAGAGCGTTCCTTCCCCTGTACCTGTGCGCGAAGCGCAGGCGTTAGGCCCAGCACCAGCCACGCCACCAACACGACCGAGGTGAGTCTCATGACGTCCATCCTCTTTCCGGGTTTCGACAATGACCATCTCGATGTTATTCCACGGCCACCACCCGATAAGCGATGGAATATCATTCGTTCTGGCGACTATGACAAAGAGACTCAAAACCCTGATCGAGAACGGCCAACCCGCGATCGGCAGCTGGATCAGTTCGATCGACCCCTATGCCGTCGAGCTAACCGCGGACTTGGGATTCGATTGGCTTCTAATCGATACGGAGCACACGCCTCTCTCACGGGATAATCTCCGATTCATTCTGACCGCATTGCGAGGGAGCGTAAGCACGCCTGTGGTTCGGCTATCCAGCAACACGCTTGATCATTTTCAGACAGCGCTCGATCTCGGTGCGCAAGGCGTAGTCGTACCCATGATCAATTCAGCGCTCGATGCCGAACAAGCAGTGCGGTTCTGCCGCTATCCGCCGGCTGGCATTCGTGGATTCGCGCCGATTCGCGCGAGCCGCTACCTGGAAAACCTAAGCGAGTACATCAGCACCGCAAATTCCGACGTCAGCTTGATCGTGCAGATCGAGACCCCCGAAGCGGCCTCGAATATCGACCAGATTCTGAGCACAACAGGTATCAATGGAATCTACATAGGGCCTTCCGATCTGGCGAGTTTCATGGGGCTGCCCGCCCAGACCAGCCATCCCAAGGTGATGGAGGTGATGGACGGTGTTATCGCGCGGGCACGTGCTCATTCCATCCCTTTTGGCCTTCCCACCTGGACCGAGGAAGAATGCTTGAGCTTCGTCAGGAAGGGCGGCCAGTTGCTGACCGTAGGCAGCGACCTGCATTACCTTTCGACAGCGGCGAAGAAAAGGCTATCCGGAGTGCGCCAGTTGCTGAAGGAACCGAGCGGCAGCGCCTAGCCGTTGTTCTGAAAACGAATAGAGTGATGATCGTGGAGAGCATTCTGAGGCGCGCGCGTCAGCAAGCGCTTGGGTGGCCGAAGGCAACGCCCGTCTCATCCGAACAACGAAATGGCAACCTTCCCGGTGGGCTCGCGCCTCGACTCTACTAACTCCAAAGCCCGTCCGAATTCGCTCAAGGGGACTCGATGCGTGATCAAGTCACCCAGCCTTAGATGCCCCGCCGCAACCAAGTCCAGCGTGCGAGTCCAAGATTGTGTGGTATAGCCAAGCAGGCCTTCCACGTGCAAATCTCGCGTGACGAACAGGTTGGCCGGAATCTCCAACTGCTGCGCGTGCGGCGCTCCACCAATCACGACCACTGTGCCGCCGGCCCGGACAATTTGGAACGCCAACCCGATCGGCTTCGCGCCTAATGCGCAGTTGACGACCAGGTCCCATCCATCCGTACCGCTGCGATCCTTCAGGTCTCTGGCATCCTGGCTGGTGGTGAATTGCGTGAAGCCCGCGCGCTCCGCTATCGAGGCCTGTGAAGCGGCCAAATCAATCCCGAGCAGCGCCGCGGGGGCGTGGTTCGTAATAACTCTTGCGGCAATCAGTCCGATGGGACCGCAGCCGATCACGGCGGCCCGGCATCCAGGTTGCGGATTAGCCCGCTCAATTCCGCGAACCACAGTCGACGCGGGCTCAACCATCAAGGCCTCATCGAGTCCGACATGCTCCGCCACTAGATGGCAGGAACGCGCCGGCGCGGCTACGAACTCCGCCAACCCACCGTTATGCGTCATGCCGATCTGCTCGTGCTTCACACACAAATTATTGCTTCCGGCCCGGCACCGTGCGCACTTGCCGCAGGGCAGGTAGCCTTCTACCGAGACGCGATCACCAACGCGGCGCTCGGTCACATCCTTCCCGACTGCTTCGATCACACCTGTCCATTCGTGTCCGGGGATCACGGGGTAGCGCGCGAAGCCTTCTGGCATGGAGCCTCGCAGTATCTCGATATCCGTGCCACACAGGCCGCAGTAGGCGGTGCGGACGACGACTTCGCTCGGACGGCACTGAGGATCGTCCACCGTTGTGAACTCAAAGTGCGCGGGGTGAGGAATCAGGATCGCTCTCACAAGGGTTCCTGGCCGCTAGTGTGAGTGCCGCGGCACAACTTTGCGCAGATCGTGGTAATCCACTGCGAACTCCAGGCAGGCGCCTGTGTCAAGCTGCCCCACGTTTTCGCGGTAGATCTGCTGCCAGGGCGAGTCGTCCCTGAGTTCGGTAGGCTTCAACGCGTCCCTGCGCCGGCCGATCTCTTCGTCGCTCGCCACCAAATCAATCCGGCGATTCTTGAAATCTACCTTCACCATGTCGCCAGTACGCAGAATGGCCAAGTTTCCACCGGCTGCGGATTCGGGTGACGCATTAAGAATTGAAGGGCTATCGGACGTCCCGCTTTGTCTTCCATCGCCCAGGCACGGCAGCACCTTCACCCCACGGCTCACCAGGCTGCCGGGCGGCGTCATGTTGACCACTTCGGCCGAACCCGGATAGCCCACGGGCCCTGCACCGCGCACCACCAACATGCAGGTCTCATCGATATGCAGCTCCGGGTCGTCGATCCGGCGACGGTAGTCTTCCGGACCGTCGAAAACAATTGCCCTCGCCACGAAGCACTCTTCCGAGCCCGGCGTCGACAAATACTGCCGCCGAAAATCCTCGCTGATTACGCATGTCTTCACCAGGGCCGAATCGAACAGGTTGCCGGAGACCACCATCAACCCCGCGTCTTTCATCAGGGGCTGATCATACGGTCGAATGACGTTCGGCTCTGGGCTTCGCGCTTCGCTATAGTTCTCCTGAATCGTCTTCCCGTTCGCCGTGATTGCGCCGCCGTGGATTCTTCCCGCGCGGATCAGCTCACCGAGAATGCTCGGCACCCCGCCTGCGCGGTGAAAGTCCTCTCCCAGAAATTCGCCTGCAGGCTGAATGTTGGCCAGCAAGGGGACATTGTGGCCTATAATTTCCCAGTCCTTTACATCCAGCGCGACTCCGGCGTGTCGAGCGATAGCCGTGACGTTGGGCGGGCAATTGGTGGAAGCGCCAATCGCGGATGCCACCACGATCGCGTTCTCAAATGCTTCGCGCGTCATGATACGGCTCGGCGTTAAGTCTTCATCGACCATCCCGACAATTCGCTTCCCTGTGAGATAGGCGATCTTGGCACGCTCTGAATGCGGCGCCGGAATCGCAGCGCAGCCCGGGAGCGACATCCCCAGCGCCTCCGCCAGCGAATTCATCGATAACGCCGTTCCCATGCTGTTGCAGTGTCCCGCGCTCGGCACCGAAGAGGGTGAACAAACGTTCTGCATCAATTGCTCCGCGTCGATCTTTCCCGCGGCAAGCTGGCGTCGGGACTCCCATAACGCCACGCCCGATCCAGCGAGCTTTCCGTTGACGTAGCTATTCAGCATGGGCCCGCCTGAAAGAACGACCGCAGGCAAGTTCACTGTCGCCGCCGCCATCAGACACGCGGGCGTCGTCTTATCGCATCCCGTCATCAGCACCACGCCATCGAGGGGATAGCCACAGAGGATCTCGACCAGCCCGAGATAGGCGAGGTTGCGGTCGAGGGCCGCAGTAGGCCGGCGGCAACTCTCCTGAATCGGGTGCAAGGGAAACTCAAACGCGATGCCACCGGCGTCGCGAATCCCGTCTTTGACTCTCGCTACAAGGCTTTGATGGATCTTATTGCACGGCGTCAGGTCACTGCCCGACTGCGCGATCCCGATCACCGGCCGTCCAGCCTGCAGTTCTTCGCGAGTAATGCCGTAATTCGCAAAGCGTTCGACGTAGACCGCCGTCTCGCCCGGCTCCGACCGATCGTTGAACCAGATCTCACTGCGGCGTCTTGGAGACTTCTCGTTGTCCATTTCGGCACCAGTCTATCCAAACAAGTCGCCAGCTGGCCGGACGGACCGCCGCAGGCGAGCGGGACAGTGGTGATACGCTGTACGGGCTTCCCCCGCTAACGCCCAGCTCATGCTATCCCCGGCCCATCGCGCGACAGAGAACGAACGCCTTCGCCGTCGAGTTGCGCGCCGTATTCTTCCCTTCGTCTTCCTGCTCTACGTCGTTGCCTACCTCGATCGCACCAACGTTTCGTTTGTCCGCTTTCCGATGTCGGAGGAACTCGGCTTTTCCGAGGCCGTCTATGGGGTCGGTTCGGGAGTTTTCTTTCTTGGTTATTTCTTGCTGCAAATCCCAGGCGCTTTGATTGTGGAACGTTGGGGCGCCCGTCGCTGGGTCGGCTGCATTCTCGTCACGTGGGGCTTGGTCACGGCGCTGTTTGCCTTCGTCCATACCCCGGGACAGTTTTACACGGGGCGGTTTTTGCTCGGAGTTGCTCAAGCTGGATTCTTTCCCGGCATTGTCGTCTACCTAACCCAGTGGTTTCGCCAGAGTGACCGCTCGCGTGCCATGGCGGGCTTCATGGTCGCCGCGCCCGTCTCCCTAGCCATTGGCGGACCGCTCTCGGCGCTGATCCTCCAAATCCATTGGTTAGGGCTGAGCAACTGGCCATGGGTATTCATCCTGCAAGGTGTTCCCGCTGTTCTCTTCGGTGCAATCACATTCTGGTATCTGACCGATTCGCCACGTGTAGCCCATTGGCTTGAGCCGCAGGAACGCCAAACCATTCAGGATGCTCTCGATCTGGAATCCCGCCAACAGGCATCGTCCGGTCATGCATGGTGGCAGGCGCTTCGCGATCCTAATGTAATCGTCCTGTGCCTCGCGTACGGTTTGATTAACATCGCCGGCTATGGCTATATCTTCTGGCTTCCGACCACCGTTCGGAGTACTCTACAGCTCACTGCCGGCGCCGCGGATGCCGCCTCGTGTGTTCCCTGGGCAATGGCCATCGTCGTCATGTTGATGGCGGGCCGTTCCTCCGACCACACCGGCCGGCCGAAACTCCACGCTTGTATCCCGCTGCTCTGTGGAGGTGTTTTCTTCGCGTTGAGCGCCGTCGCCGGTCAATCAGTATGGTTAGTCTTCGCGTGGGTCTGCCTCACCGGCGCCAGTGGTGTGTTCGGCTGGATGCCTGGCTTCTGGACGCTGCCAACCTCCATTTCCGCCGGACCTGCTCGAGCGGCCTCCGTGGGCCTCATCAATTCCGTCGGCAATCTCGGCGGCTTCGTCGGTCCAGCCGTGATTGGTTACCTGCGCACCCGCTTTGATCCCAATCACGCCTTGGTGTTGATCGTCTCGCTCTCATGGCTCACCGCCGCGCTATTGACCAGTTTGGTGAAATCTACGCCGAAACCAGCTGCGACTGACGCGCGCTCGGAAGCTTCGGAGTCGGCGAGCTAAATCCGCATTGATCGGCGTTTATCACCGCCATAGTCTCCGTTAACCGATGAGCAGGCGTGTCAGCAGGAAGCCGCCTCCGACAAGGCCGGCAAACAGCACGGCTGCCAGAAGCAGCGGGCGTGTTCCTGCCCGTGACAATTGACTCCATCGTGTGCCCACACCGAGCGCAAACATCGCACTGCTCAGCAATACCGTATCGAGTTCGATCAGCCCAGACCGCACTCCAGAAGGCAGAGTGAACAGCGACTGCGTGGCGATCACGACGCCGAACCAAAGCACAAACCAGGGAAAGGAGATTGACTTGGTAGCCCCTGCCGCTCGCGTCCGGCGTACGCGACCGACCAGCAACAGGACCGGAGCCAGCAACAACACACGCAGCATCTTGGTGACGACTGCGGTGTCACCGGCCACCTGACCGACCGCGCGCCCCGCAGCCACCACTTGAGCAACCTCGTGCACGGTCGCGCCGGTGTAGATGCCGAACCGGCGTTCCGTGAACCCGGTGAGCGGGTAGAGCAAGGGGTACACAAACATGGCGATGGTTCCAAAGACGACCACCGTCGCGACGGCAATGCTGGCCTTGTGCGACTCACTATCGATCACGCGGTCGGTAGCGAGCACCGCCGCCGCGCCGCAAATGCCGCTGCCGGCGCTGATCAGCAAGGCCGTGTCCGGATCGAGATTGAACACGCGCGTTCCGAGCCAATAGCCAGCCAGCACTACACAACCAATGATGGTGACATCCAGCGCCACGGCTCCGGGCCCGAGCCGAAAGACGTCACTCAACGTCAAGCGAAGCCCATAGAGGATGATGCCGAAGCGCAGGATCTTTTGTTGGGCAAATCGTAAGCCGGGGTGCAATTCATCGAGGAACCGGGTAGGTATCGCGTTACCCAAGAGCATGCCTATCAGGATCGCCAAGGTCAAGGGGCTGAGATGAAGGCTGCGATTCCAGTTGAGAGAGGCCCCCCACCAAACCGCCAGCGCCGCCAAAAGCGATAGGGAAACCCCACCGCTCAGCTTCGCCGACGTCTTGAAGATCGACATGGCCTCAGACTAGCGTCCGTTCTCAAATAAGTAAAACGGATAATATCTATATACTTGTTCGGTCGGATCAATATGCGCATAACGCTACGCCAGCTTGAATTGTTCACCGCCATCTGCCAGGAGCAGACGGTCACCGCGGCCGCCGCCCGCGTGGGATTATCCCAGGCCGCCACGAGCCAGGCGCTGGGAGAACTGGAGAACCTGCTCGAGCGCAAACTGTTTGACCGGCGCGGCCGCCGGCTCCTGCTGAACGCGGCAGGCAGGCGCCTGCTTCCGCCTGCGATAGAAGTGCTCGACCGCATTCGCGACATCGAATCTTCCGGCGCCCGGCACCCGGTCAACCTGGCTCTATATGCCAGCCTCACCGCAGGCAACTATATGCTGCCCGCCATCATTTCTCGATTCGTCCGCACCCATCCGGACTCCCGCTTCCACGTTTCGATCGGAAACACAGAGGAGGTCGCCCAGTCCCTGCGGCACTTTGAAAGCGACGCCGGATGGATCGAGGGAATGGTAGAAGACGACGCCCTGATCGCATTCCCATGGCGGGAGGATCCGCTGGTGATTGTGGCTGGGCGCGACCATCGGCTGGCGGGGCGGAAGGCGACCATTGAGGACTTGGCGGCAGCAGCATGGGTGCTGCGCGAGAAAGGATCGGGCACGCGTGCGGTCTTTGAGCGCGCGATCGAAGGCAAGTTTCGGGTCGACCGTATCCCCGCTGAATTCTCAGGAATCGAAGCGGTCAAACGCGCAGTGACGGCGGGCGCAGGCCTGGGCTGCATGTCCGGCTCCGCCGTAGTGGCCGAGATCCGGGCCGGGCAACTCCGGCGTGTGCACGCGCCGTGGCTCGATCTTCGCCGTCAGATCACGGTCGTGCTGCACCGCGACAAGTATCTGGACGCCGGCTTAAGCGATTTCCTTCGATACTCCGGAGCTCGAGTAGATGCGACGCTGGCCCCTTGAGCGGGGCTGGCTGGACGAATCACCAAGGTTCCCGAAAACCTTCTCTGCATAGAGGCGGCTCACCCGCAGGTCCTCCGCGAGCGGCCGGGTAATAGTCGTCGCCGCACGGTACGCCAGTTCGACGACGATGAGCGGGCGGAGGCCGCGCTGCTTGAGGTAACCAGCGATCTTGTAGTAATCGATGTCGCTGTCTTCCAGATCTTCCAGCCAGAGCTTATTCTTCGCGCTACGCACGTGAAGTTCTTGCAGCCGGCTGCCGACCTCTTCGAGAAAAGCAAGCGGCTCGAAGCCGCCTTGATAAGCCCAATCGACGTCGACGCAGATATGTACGAACTCAGGATCGGTATTGTGCAGGATATAGCGCCATTCGCGCGCATTGTTTTCCAGTTGCGGTGTGTGGTGATGAACCCGGAGAGCAAAACCCGCTTGGGACAAGGCGCGACCCATGCGATTGAGTGAGCCCCCTTCAACGGCCAGTTCAGCGTCGCTTTTGGGCTGCTCTTTCGGTTTGGGATCGGGATTATTGACGATGCCTGTGCAGCCGAATGGTGCGCACAGTCGGCCAATCTCGAGAGCCCGCGCGATAGTCTGATCGGCGGCATCCTTTTCATGCATCGATCCACCGACGTAAACCGACGGCATGCTCAGGCCTTGCGCTTTAATAAGGGCCAGCGTTTGATCACGGAAATCCGGCTGGAAGAAAGCCTGATTGAGCTCGATGTTGTTGAAGCCTGCCGAACGGGCCATGGGCAGAACTTCTGGGATGACGTCCGCCAACGGCTTCTTCAACGACTGAGCGTATTGCATGAAGATGTAGCCTTCGACGGAAAGCTCAGACTTGGGGACGGCGGCCGAAGAAACAAGCGATCCGGCAGCGGCGAGTAGAAGTTCGCGGCGTGTCATGGCCAGGATTGTCTCACTAGGCGGTTGGGATGAGCAAGGCCCCGTCGGTTCGCGCCACCTAGTTCAGAACTCCGATAGTAGGGTGACGTGCTTTTGAAAAGCTCACATTGGCGGAGAGTTGAGCGAATAAATACCTACTGTTAAATAAGTATTGCTAAGTTCCATCCAGCCGGCTATACCTGTTCATGTCTGCTTCCGCTCCCGGCCTCTTCGATTTCACTCCGCAGTTCCCGCGTCTTGAGGTTGTGGATGCTGACGATCAACGCAGCATCTTTCTCAACGGGCCCCTCGCCGGTCGCCCGTGTGGCGACCAGGGGACCGAGCGCGTACTGGTCAATCCTCGCCTTCCGACTCCTCGACGTTAACCAGACCACCCCATCTACTGACCCCCTACTATAGGAGTTCTGAGGTTAGAGTCGAATGACGAGACAACGATGAAGCTTTCACGATTCCTGCTGTTTGCTCTCGCATCGGGCCTTGGCCTGGCCCAAGGCGCGAACGCCTGCATCCCCAGCGTTGCCGGCGTGCCTGTCCACATCCAGGCGATCTTCCAGAAACCTATGTACAAGGAGGCAAACTGGGGGCTTCGCGTCGTCGACCCCGGCAATGGGAAAGTCCTGATCGACCTGGAGCCACAGTGTCAATTCTTTGTTGGCTCGGTCCGCAAGGTCTTTTCAGTTGGAGCGCTGTTGAACGAAGTTGGGCCCTCCCACCGCTACAACACACCGGTTTACCGCAACGGTGCAGTAGATCGGGCGGGCGTATTGCACGGAGATCTGATCCTGGTCGCATCCGGCGACCTCACAATGGGCGGGAGGACCAACCCGGACGGCAGCATCGCCTTCAGCAACTTCGATCACAACGAGGCCGATGCATTGGGCAACGCCACACTCACCGCGCCCAACCCACTTGCAGGGTACGCCGAACTGGCGCGACAGGTGTCCGCGTCCGGTATAACGCGGATCACGGGCGACGTCGTTATAGACGACCGGCTACTTAAACCGTTCAGTTTTAGAGGGCAATTCGACGTTCGGCCGACATTCGTCAACGACGATGTCGTAGATGTGACTATCTCTCCGGCAACCGCGGGTAGCCGCGCCGTGGTGAACTGGCGGCCGATTTCCTCGGCATTGGACATCAAGAGCACGCTAATGGTGAGTGCAGCCGGCACGCCGAAGACTCTTGATGTGGATCCACTCTTCCCGGCCTGCATCGGCCAAGCCGGATGCTCGGCGGCAATTAGAGGAGATCTGCCGGCGAACTTCGTTCCTCCGCTGACCAACGCGTATCCTCTGGTGCAGACGGTCAGAATCACGCAGCCTTCCAACTATGCGCACACGGTATTTCTTGAGGCGCTTCAAGCCGCCGGGGTAGCCGTGAACGCCTCGCCCGCAGGCGCGAACCCTGTGCAGCTGCTGCCAGCCAAGAATTCCTATCTGCCCGGCCAGAAAACGGCGGAACTGACCGGCGTGCCCTATTCCGACGATGCGAAATTCGTTCTAAAGGTGAGCTACAACATAGGCGCCGACACGAGCCTCGTCCTGTTCGGACTTACACAGGGTGTGGATAACATGCCGCAGGCCCTCGTGCTGGAACAGCGGAATCTGGCGACGAACTACGGAATACCGAAAGGCGAGTATCACTTTATCGACGGAAGCGGCGGCGGGAATACAACGGCAACCAACCGGGCCGTTACCCAAATGCTGATCGATATGAAACAAAGACCTGCTTTCTCAAACTTCTTCAACGCGCTCCCCATACTCGGCGTAGACGGCTCGCTTGGCTTCGTCAATGATTTCCAATCGGACGCCACGCTTGCCGGAGCCACCGGGCAAGTACATGCGAAGCCGGGAACTTTCGTGCAAGCTACCGAGACGAGCATACTCCTGAAGGGTCAGGCGCTGGGCGGCTATGTAACCGCCAAGAGCGGCAGGCAATTCGTTTTCGAACTGGTGGTGAACAACGTCGATCTTGGCGCGAATCTGTTGGCTGGCGTGATCAGCGTATTTCAGGACCCAGGCAGAATTGCTGCGATCCTGTGGCGCGACAACTGAGTCCTGGCACAAGCGCGAGTTGAGGTTGGGCGCGCTGCTCATTCGTACCGCAGAGCCACCATAGGATCGACGGTTGTGGCTCGCCGGGCCGGTAGGTACGCGGCGAGCATCGAGATCAGCGCGAACAGTGCGCCGACGCCTACGAACGACACTGGGTCGAGCGTGCTCATGCCAAAGAGCAGCGCGCGTAACAGTTGACCAGCGCCCGCCGCAGCGAGAATGCCGGCAATCAAACCCATGAAGACGGGGCGGCCGCTCTCGCGCAGGATTAGGCCCAGTACGTCAGCCTTTTTCGCACCGAGGGCCATACGGATTCCCACCTCACGTGTGCGCCGCACAACCGCGTAACTGACCGTGCCGTAGATGCCAACACACGCCAGCACTAGGCCAAGGCCGCCAATGATCGTTGCGAAGATGGCTGAAAGGCGAGACATCACAAACGTGGGCGTAGAAGTGAGGAGATCGTCCAGCGTTGAGGAATAGACGATCAGATTTGGATCCACCGCTTTGACCTGCTTGCCTAGCTCCGCGATCAGCGCCTTGGGGTCGCCCTCCGTTCGGATCAAGAATGGAACCGTGTCGATTTGATCGGCAGGTAGGGGCAAATAGGCCTTCACTGCGTCGCGGCCGCCGGGGATGATGCCACGGGTGTCTCTTGCCACGCCAATGACCTGATAGGAGCGTCCCTGCGGAGCGAGTTCTCCTTTCCAATGATGCTTGGCATCCAGCATGAGTGTTTTCCCGACCGGATCAACGCCGGGCCAGAGCTCTTCAGCCGCCGATTCACTGAGGATGACGGTGGCTTCGAGGTCGCCTGACCCCTCCGAGAAGTATTGTCCCCGCACGAGCGGGATACTCACACTTTGAAGGTGTCCAGCTGCGACATAGCTATAGAACAATGTTCGAGCAGAGTTATCGGCGGGTGGCGGATTGCCATTCAGGCTGACGGCCGCGTCGCGGAGACCACCAGCATCAGGAGCGTTGCCGGACGAGACGGACACAACACCCGGCAGCTGCCGAACCCGGTCTTGCAGTTGACGGATTTCGGCGAGTTGTTTTGGATGCGCATAACCGAAGCCGTCTGGAAAATTGGGCGACACCCAAACCGTGCGCTTGGTTTCGTATCCGGGGCTAAGGGTAGTGCACCGGACTGAACCGCGGATCAAAAGGCCGGCGCAGACCAGTAGGAACAGGCACACAGCCACTTGTAGTCCAAGCAGGAGGTCGCGGAGGCCGGCATTCCCGAGCCGGAATCCGAATCGGTTGCCTTCCTGTTTGAGTGCGGCGGAAAGACTGGGGCGCGACGCTTCCAGTGCCGGAGCGAGTCCAAATAGAACGCCGGCGACAAGAGAGACACAGAACACGAAAAGGAACACGTGCACATCGGGTTCCAAATGCAGTGCCAGGGAACCCCACTCCACCGGGAGATTGCCTGCGATTCCTATCATGAGAAATCGCAGCGCCCACCAAGCCATGAGCAGGGAAGCGCAGCCTGACAGCAAACCGAGCAGAGCACTTTCGGTCAGCAACTGTCGGATAATCCGGCCGCGGCTGGCGCCGACCGACAGACGCACTCCCATCTCCTGCTGCCGGGCTGCTGATCGAGCCAATTGCAGGCTCGCCACATTGGCGCAGGCGATCAACAAGACTAAGCCGACCGCGCACATGATTAGCAGAATGGCGAAGGCAAGGCCGGGATCATGGGCAAGGCTCGCGGGCTGGCCGAGATTCGAACCGGGTGTCAGGCTGATGGTGGCCGGCTTGCTCCCATTCGAATGCGGGGCGTGCAGGGACCGAAGATGATCCGTGACCAAACTCATCGCGGCCTGAGCCTCCGGTGCGGTAACGTCCGGTGCAAGCCGGCCGTGAAGAACGCAACATTTATCTTCCCGATCGTGCAAGAACCCCGTACCTTGATGTAGTAGCGGCCGAAGACGCAGAGGAATCCAAAAGTTGGGAACGTTGATGTTCGTCCCCATAAAATCGTGCGGCGTAATACCGATGATGGTAAATGCAGCGCCGTTCAGCTTCACACTCTTGCCAAGCAGCGCAGGATCGCCGCCAAAACGCCGCTGCCAGTAATTCTCGCTGATGAGCAACGCGGGATGTGCTTCGAGATCGGCGGCATCCTGTGGCAGGAAAACGCGGCCTCGGATGGCATTCACGCCGAGAACCGAGAAATAGTTTTCCGACACAGCTAACGCGGAAACGAATTGAGCGCCACCTGACGTCTGGCTGGGGAGCTGAAATCCAAAAGCGCCGATCAAGGCGCCTGCGCTGGAGCCCCCCGAGCCGCTTGTGTTGGGCGCAGAGGTAAGCGCGAGCTCGTCGGCTGCAGTCGCGACGAGGCCAGAAAACACGCGGTTCTGATCGCGATACCCCTCATAGTCGGGATAACTGAAGACCGGATCAAAGGGGACTTGCGGAGTAGTGCGATAGACGTTGACGAGCCGGGCCGGGTCCTTTGCCTCGAGCGGTTGCAACAAGACCGCCTTGTAAGCCGTAAAGACCGCCGTGTTCGCACCGATCCCCACAGCCAAGGCCAGGACCGCGACAGCGCTAAAGCCTGGGTGCTTCGCCAACATGCGCGCCGCGAAGCGGAGGTCTTGAAAGACCGTCTCAAGAAAGGTGAGGACGTCCATGTCTCGGGTGCGCTCTTTCAGCAGGGTCGGGTTGCCGAAGCGGCGGTGCGCGTCAAACCGCGCTTCCCCCACCGGCAGACCTTGGTCTCGATTCAACTGCTCGCGCATAGCGAGATGAAACTGCAGTTCCGCATCCAGATCGTCCGCGAGTTGATCTGGTTTGAAAAGGTTGCGAATTCGACGAATTAATCCCACGGCAATCCTCCCATCAAGCGTTTACTTCGCCTGCGAAATTGAGAACGCGCGCTACCGCAGCCGTCAGGCTCTGCCAGTTCTCTTCTTCCCGTGCCAATTGTTTTCGCCCTGCTGCCGTCAGTCGGTAATAACGGGCGCGCCGATTATTATCCGAGAGCCCCCATTCGGCCGCAATCCAACCCTCCTGCTCCATGCGATGCAGAGCAGGATAGAGTGATCCCTCTTCAACGCGCAGCACTTCGTTTGAGATCTTCTGAATGTGCAGGGTAATTCCCCAGCCATGAACCGGACCTGCCTGCAGGGTTTTCAGCACCAGCAGAGCCAGCGTGCCCTGGAGAATGTCGTTCTTTGCTTTACCCACTAGCAGATCTCTCCATAGATAGCTATAGGAAGAGTGTCCCGTATTTTCCCGGCGCTGTCAAGAGAGTCATGTCTCCCTGTTGCTTCACCGCCCGAACTGTCGAAGATGATGATCGGCGTGTAAATAGCCCCAGCGAAACCAATCGGCCGGCGTCATCGGGCCGAAGATCGGGTGCTGCAGAGCAGGGTGTGGCAGTTGATCGCAGAACCTGTTTACAACCCCTACCAGCGCAACACGATCGTGGTCGAACGCAACCGGCGCCGATCCGCCTTTGCCTTGTTCCATCTCGGGCCGGGTGGCAACTCCTTTGGGCCAAGGCAGGGGAACCTTGAGCGCAAACCATTTCATGACCGTTCGCTGGAACAAGCCAGTCTGAGAACTGGCTGTCTTTTCGCCCAGCGCACAAAGATAGGAGTCAGTAAGATGGCAGGTCATCTGATGCACAGACATCCTGCCCCACTTTGCTGTATCGGAGGGGAGCAGTTTGCCAATTCGCGTCACGATCTCTTGCCGATTAGAGGCATCGCTCATGGTCTTCATGGACGAAGTTCACACCTATAGCGAGTATCCATCTACTCGGGCGAAGGCCGCGAATAAGGCCAAGTTGCTTATACCCCGACGTCGTGCAACGTTGCGAAAGCCTTGAACAGAACGCGCGGGTCGTATTGGCCTTTATAAACAGGTGGCGGCTCGCGTTTGAGCCCAAGCAGCTTATAGACGGCCATCTGTGCCGATCGGATCGAGTATTCAACGGTGAACACGACATCATCGGGGATCTCGCAGAACTGGCCGGTGAAAGCCAGGTTCGTCCATCCTTCGGGCACAACCTGCGGCCTATCGCCTTTGGCCCGCCGCAGAAACTGGCTCGTGATAAACGGCATCATGCAGGGAATGCAAACGGAGCTCTCCATGATCCGCGATGCTTCCGATTCAATCCGCAGATGTCCCAGGACCTCTGTCATGATTTCGCGGCCTGTGCAGGCCGACATCGGCTTCTTCACGAAGTCTCCTGGCTTGTCCACGAACAAGGCGTAGCCCCAGAAGACATTCACGTCCTCCGGCTGGCCGGCAAAGTGCGGCTGATGGGGCAGCACAATCGACATCAGCCAGCTTGATTGTGCGAACGTGACCAGGCCGCCCTCGCCTTCCACGTTGCCGGGGAAGTCGCGCACGATACGGAAGAAGTCGGGATCGTGCAGGGTCGTCGTGAACGACACCCACTTCGATTCATCAATGTGATCGGTGAAAACAGACGGGCGTCCGAACTCGGGCCGGCCGGCGGCGATTTTTTCCCAGAGCGTCCACGCGCCGCCGTCCCTCTTTCCGTTAAGCACGGGCGCCGCGTCCATAGATCCCAGGCTGGAACCTTCCGTCATGGAGCCCAGCGTCACAATCACGCGGTCTTCCGGCCGTACGCCGATTTCCAAACGACTTCCATCGCGCTCGCAGAGAATACGGTCCACACGCTTCCCGTCGGCATCCTCGCCAAAGCCGAGATCGGTTACGCGGGTCTCGACATCGAATCGCACGCCGCGGTGATCCAACCACTTGAACAGCGGACGAATCATGGAGTCGTATTGGTTGTAGACTGTGCGCATGATCCCCTGCAACCGGTTGAACCCGGTGACCATGTGGGTAAAACGCAGCAGGTAGCGCTTGAACTCCACCGCGCTGTGCCATGTCTGGAACGCAAAGGTTGTCGACCACATGATCCAGAAATTGGTTTGGAAAAACGAGGAGTCGAACTGGTCGGCGATGCTGCTGCTTCCCAGAAGGGCCTCGGGCTCCAACATCAGGCGTTCCAGGGTGAGGATGTGTTTTTCGCTGAGTCCGAATTCGGGCGCATCTACCCGATGGCCCCCACGAAAAAGCCTTGATTTGGAGGAGGTCTTCAGGGTGCCGTTGAAGTCGAAGACTTCGCGGGTCACGGTCTTGCTCTCGTCCAGAGTGAGAATAGACGAGAAGAGATCCCAGGTGCAGAGATATTTGCTTTCCAACATGCGCCCGCCCCGGATGACGTAGCCATCCTGGGGCGACCCTGCGCCGTCCAGGCTGCCGCCCAGATGTTCGAGCTGCTCGAAGATGGTGATTTTGTGACCTGGAATGTCGCCGTCTCGAATCAGGAAGACGGCCGCCGCCAATGAGGCGATGCCGCCACCAATCAGATATAGGTTGGTTTCAGCAGCGCGGGCGCCGGTGTTTCCGGTCGCGTCGGTTGGGTGTTCCATGCAATGCCTTTCTGTTCGCACACGCCGGTCGGCGTTATTCACTCGAACTGTGTGCATCCGGCGGTCCGTTTGTAAGTTATTCGAAAATAGGGGTTCGGCGTTTCCTATTTTAGGCCACTTCGCCCAACCCGTCCGCCTCGCTGCGAGGTAACACTCAACAGGCGGGGCTCAGGTGTTAGACCAGGCATCGACTTGAAATCCGCGAAAGTCGGATCGAGACCCAGGGCCAATACGGCCGCCACTTTTCCAACTCCAAGTTCCGTTTTACCCGCGGCCCTCTGTGCCGTAGGCAAGGCTCGCGTAGAAATCGCCCCGGCCACGCGGTGTCAGATCGAGGAGATTCCAGATGGGATTCCGCAGGTCGATGCCGCGCTCCTTAATTTCGGCGGACATACTCGGATGACTACTGTAGAAGTGGCGGATTTTGCCGTGGTCCCGGACGAACACCGAGACCTCTGAATCCTGATTGCCGTCGCGGTCTTCGCTGCCCAAATCATATTTGAAGGAATTCGTTCCGGCGCTCAGCAGCCGCAGCTTATTCCAGCCTCTGGCGCGGGCGTGAGCGCGCAGTGTGGCCGGATCAGACGCAGCCACAATAGCGAGATCGACGTTTTGCGCGAGATGCGGGGCAATCCCGTTCATGCAGTCGATCCAGGCGGTGCACATCGGGCAGGGTTTGGTGTTCTTCTTGCCGAACATGAAATGGTAGATGATCAGAGCCCGATCAGCCGCGGTGAACAAGTGGCGCATGCGAGTGGTTCGGACGGGGGAATCACCGGCATTGAGGTCCGCTGGGCCTTCTTCGAAAACGTAGTCCTGAATTTCGGGACCTTGCGGCAATTGCCGCCGCATTTCCGCCACCTTCTCCTGGTGGCGCATCAGTTCGATTTCTGCAAGCCGAAGTTGATCGCGCTGGGCGATATATTCGCTTGATTCGTTGGCTAAGTTAGTTTGGCGGAAAATATCAGGGTTGGATGTCATCTGTATCTCTCCGGATTCCTTTTGAAATCGCATCGTTTGGACTTCGCACAGACAATGTTTCGGCATTTTGACGTTATCTGGCCAAACGGTCGCCCAGTTTCAGATCTAAGAACTTTCGCCAACTCATTGTTGGGCTAGTCGTTCGGGGGGTACATATAGTCCTTTTGAAGAATGGCCCTGAACCTCGGGCCGAGCGCGATGAACTCCTCCAAGGTCATAGGCTTCTGAAGAAACGCATTTACCCCAATCCTCTTTGCGCGCAACCGGTCGGCCGGTGAATCCGAGGAGGTAAGAATTACGATCGGCACAAACGACAGAACTGGGCTCCCCCGATATTCGTTTAGCACCCCAAATCCGTCGCGCTTCGGAAGGTTAAGGTCAAGAATGATCAGATCGGGCTTGGAATTATCGGCAAGGTCTTTCAAGTACTGTGATGCTTCTTCCCCATCCTTTAGCACCACCATTTCATGCCAGACCTGATGCTCGCCTAGGGCTTCCTCGATCAGCCGTACGTCCGTCGGGTTATCCTCGACGACCAGAACCCGGTATGGGCGGTTAGTTACCGGCATGGTTCACCTTTTCCGCCGCTTGCAAGGAGAAAAAGAAGATCGAACCGTTCTGCGGATGGGATTCTACCCAAATGCGCCCGCCGTACAGTTCAACAATGCGCTTGCAAGTGGCAAGGCCAATTCCCGAGCCGCCGATCTCGGGGCCATGAAGCCTCTTAAACGGCACGAAAATATGATCGTAGTGCTCTGGATCAATGCCAATACCGTTATCCTCAACGGAAAAAACGCACTGGTCACCCTGACGCTCGGAGGACACACGAACGTACGATCGAACGTTGGCCTTGCGGTACTTGATCGCGTTGCCGACAAGGTTTTGAAAGAGCCTGCGAACATGTGCGCGGTCCGCCATGACGTCTGGAAGCTTGGAGTGAGCCACGGTGGCGTTCGTTTCATTGATTACGATCTGCAAGTCCAGTAGGGCCTCGCCGAAAGCAGCTTCTGTGTCTACTGGCATAGGCTCCGTTTTGCCAACCTCGCCGATTCGTGAGAACTGCAAAAGGCCGTCAATCAGCAGCGAGATCCGTTTCCCTCCACTCACGATATCGGTGACATACTGGCAGCTCTCCTGATCGAGTTGCGGTACGACTCTACGTTGGAGCTTTTGGGCATTGATTGTCATCATCCGAAGCGGCTCGCGCAAATCATGCGTGGCTGCGTAAGTGAACTGCTTCAAGTCCTCGTTCAACCGATGAAGAGCCTGTTCGCCTCGTTTCCGCTCCGTTATGTCCCGAAAGTAGACCGAGAGCCCGATGTCGGAGGGGTAAGCGGATGTATCGAACCACCGGTTCCAATGCTCATAGTAGTTTTCGAAAGACACAGACGTGCGCTCAGCCATGGCTCGTTTGAAGCTGCTCTCGATAACCGTTCCAAGCGCACCAGGGAACACTTCCCACAAATTCTTGCCGATAAGTTCAGGGGCAAAGCGTCCCGTCATTTTTTCTGCTGCCGGATTGACATAGGCAATTCGCCAATCCGCGTCAAGTAGCCCAAAGGAATCCATGATGCTCTCGAGGATCGCGCGAGACCGCCGTTCCGAATCTTCGAGGCATCGTTCGGCTTCGCGGCGAGGCGAGATGTCCCGGAAGACGAGCACAATCCCGGCAGAGACTCCATGCTCGTCTCGGATGGCCGCTCCAGCATCTTCGATTGGAACACGGTTCCCGTTCCTGCTGATCAATTCCATGTGATTAGCGAATTCGGCCGACTTCGTGGTGAGAAGGGTTCGTTCAATTGGGACCCGAATGGGTGGCTCCGATCCTTCTTGAACAATCCGAAAGACTTCCTCGATGGTCTTGCCCTTGGCTTCGGCTAAAGTCCATCCGGTCAGTTCTTCGGCCGTCCGATTCATCAACAGCACTCGCTTATCGTCATCGGTGGATATCACAGCATCCCCTATGCTGAGAAGTGTTTGTTGGGAATGTTGCCGCAACGCGATTTCGCGTCTTCTCGCCTCCGTGAGACGCCCGGTGAGAAAGCTTATGACAACGCCGCCCACTATGAAGCGGGCCAAACCTAGATATTCTTCAAGGGCGGCGAATCTGAACGGGTCGGGAATAATGAAGGAAACGGCAAGCAGCGCTCCCAGAATCGTTGTCGCGATACCGGGTCCGAATCCGCCAAGAATCGCACTGGCGGCGGTCGCCACGAAAAATGTAAGGTACGGAGCCTTCGCGCCGACGGCCGGCGCAATTGGAAACCGAATCAGAAGTGCCAGGACCGCTGCGACAAGAGCGAAGCCATATTTCGCCCAACGGGCTTGAGAAACGCTCTCGACAAGTCTGCTTTCCACGCGTCACCCCGAATAGGCAATGCCCTCGCAACCGATCAGAGGGATGCCGCATCTTCTAGAACAGCTTAACGACAGTCGTTGGGATAGAGTGTAACCCGGACCACATCCATAGACAGGAGTTGCGGCGATCGAGTTACTTACACTGAAACACGCCGCCGCTCGACACTCCGTGTGAGTCCGCGACCGGACACAGGCGCCCATTCGTGCCCAGGTCGCGCTCGGTCGTCGGAACGGATGCGGGGCGAAGCAGTAACTGGATGCACCAACTCTCTGCCGGCGCCGCAGCACATTTTCGCGCATGATCTTCTTAAATCGTACGGCGCGATTCCCGGAACGCCGGCGCCACGGCCCAGGGCCGAAGCAGCTGCCAGATGACTTTCTCCTGGCCGTCGTTGCTTTCGGGTTCGAGCTACGTGCTCCGGCCTAGTACTACTGTGTTAAAAACGAACATTTTAATGTAGAATTGTTTTGTGGGATCACGCCTCTCCTCGCCAGGCCCACAGCAGAGGCGCTTCGCGGCATATATTGAGGGTCTGGCAGACGCCGCGGGGCATGCCGACCGGCACATACCGTTGAAGAGCTACTGCACGGGATTGTTATTGCCCGGGGAGCGCAAGAGTGTGGAGCCGATGGCCGCGCGCTTGGCTCCCGACAATGTTCGTCGCACGCATCAGTCACTCCATCACTTGGTGGCGGACGCCCCCTGGAATGACGAGGAGATGCTGGCCGAGGTGCGGCGATTTGTGTTGCCAACCATGGAGAAGCACGGTCCAGTGGTGGCATGGATTGTGGATGATACGGGTTTTCCTAAGCAGGGGAAGCATTCCGTCGGAGTCGCTCGGCAGTACTGCGGTCAGGTCGGCAAACAAGATAACTGCCAGGTGGCGGTGAGTTTATCAGTGAGCACATGGAGCTCGAGTTTGCCAATTGCTTGGCGACTCTATCTGCCAGAGGTGTGGTGCCAGGATGAGGAGCGCTGCCGGAAGGCTGGAGTGCCCGAGTCGATTGAATTTCAAACCAAGCCAGAGATTGCTTTGCAGCAGATTCGGCAGGCGTTGGAACAGAAGGTTCCCCTAGGAGTGGTACTGGCAGATGCGGGTTATGGGAAGGGCACGCAATTCCGCACTGATCTCACCCAACTCGGACTGCAATATATAGTGGGCATTGAATCTAACGCCACCGTGTGGGAGCCTGGACAACAACCCTTACCGGCGCCAGCGCGGAAGCCAGGCCGGGGAGCGCCAGCTAAGCGACTACAGCGCAATGCGGATCATCAACCCATTTCGGTAAAGCAGTTGGCTCTCGAGTTGCCGTCTTCGACATGGAAGGACATCGGTTGGCGTCAAGGCTGTCAAGAAACTTTACACTCACGATTTGCCGCAGTCCGCGTGCGTCCTGCCCATCGCGATTACAAGCGCACTGAGCCATATCCGGAAGAATGGCTCTTGATCGAATGGCCGAAGAAAGAATCGGAGCCTACCAAATACTGGCTCTCCACTTTGCCGGGGAAGACTTCCCTGAAAACTCTGGTAAAGATAGCCCAACACCGCTGGATTATTGAACGAGACTATGAGGAACTCAAGCAGGAGTTGGGACTAGGCCATTATGAAGGTCGGGGTTGGCGCGGTTTTCACCATCACGCCACTTTGTGCATCGCCGCCTACGGGTTCCTGATCGGCGAGCGGAACCGTTTTTCCCCCTCAATCCGCGTCGACCATGTTGGACTATCAGCCCCGGAGCTGCCACCGGACTTCCGCCCGCGCGGGTCGCCGGATCCGTCCCGAACGACATAATCCCTGCTCAATTGCCACGCTGCGGATTGTCACCGCCCGCCACTTGCTCGGGCAGTTGCCTCATTGTCCCTTCTGCGGAGCCAGCGGGAGCAGTTAATCTTCAGCATCCACGTCTACATCCACCATGCAGGTCTGTGGACGGGAATGATGGGGCGCGGTGTGCCATGAACCCTCGAGCAATTGCACTCTAGACAGCTTCTCCAGAGCAAGGCAGCGCCAGTTTTCCGGTGAGCCGTCCGCTTGCAATCCACTCGAACTCTCCCCAGCATACTGATAGCAAAGTACACGAACCTGGCCCTCGTTATTCCGACCCAACCTATGCGGGCAGAACCACCGATCCCTGTCGTGATAGGTGGCACGAATAGGATCCTTACTGACCACAGCCGTCCGGACCACGCGATAAATATCCTCGACCGTCTGAATCTTCGCTTGGATGACACCCATCTCCTACACGATACCCGGGCTTTGCCATCATCCTCAATCGGCTCAGTAATTTATAACACAGTAATACTAGGCAGAGCCACGACGGGTCGGCAGTGCGCGATGATTTCGCGGGGCGGCGATTCCGCTGCCCGGCCAGAGGTACGCCAAATAACGCTAGGGTTTTCACTAGAACTATGCTACGTTAGCCAATACTCACACTAGTGCTCCTTATCCGCGCACTAGTCAACGAATGCGCCCTTGGAGCCTGTATAGGAACCAGGGGCGTTTCTACTTTTTAGCGACCCAGGTCGTCGGATGTCCGTTCGGTGCTAGCGAGCACCCGCGCCGGGGCATTCGCTTCAGGATTCGCGCTGCGTGCTCAAGCTGCCCGGCTGTCCCGCTGCTGGATATGCTTGAGAATGAGTGCAGCCACCTCGGATCGACAGAGTCCGCAGCAGAGCGGCAACGTTACCAGACGGCCTTGCACCTGAGAACGCGCGATCGTTGGTTAGGACCTGAATCTGAAATTGAAGCGCGGGAGCTTAATCAAAACTCGCTTAGAGAGGAGTTCAGGAGATGGGATCAGATGCTGTAGGATCCCCGATGCGATGATGGAGACTACACATTCGTGCCGTGCCGAGAAGCTTGTGGCCATTTTCGATGCCGGGGAGGACCGATACAACACTGCAGGAGGCGCTTTTGAGCCTTGGCGTGTTTGGCATTCGATAAGCATATAAGAAGGATTTCATGACAAGTAACGTCAATCCTTTACTTGCTGTCACGCTGGTGGTAGCGGCGCATCTCTCTTTTGGGCAAACAGACTCTTTGATTCTGTCCTCGGGAAGCTCCGCATCGAATGGAACGGTTTCTTTGAACCTGAACCTGACCTCACCGGCTGGAAATGAGCCGGCGGGCATTCAATGGACTCTGACATTTCCGCAGAGTCATGTCATCGCCATATCGGTAACCGCCGGACCGGCGGCTGCCGCCGCAGGCAAAACCGTGAGTTGTTTTGCCGGCTCAGGCACTTATGCGTGCGTAGTTTCTGGCATGAACACAACGACCATCTCGAACGGTACCGTAGCTTTCGTGGGTTTAACGATGGCGGCCGCAGTGTCAGCCAGTTCTATCGGTCTGAGCAACGCGCTAGGCTCGTCGGCCTCTGGCAACGGCATCGCGGTTCTGCCTGCAGGTGGTGTCGTTACTGGAGCCGCCGCACCAGTCACCCCATCGGGGCTAGGCTGCGTCCCCGCCAGCTTAGGGCCGTATGCATCGAGCACTTGCACTGTTACCTTGAATCAGGCCGCTGCGACGGGCGGTTCCACCGTCACCCTATCCAGCAATAATCTTGCGCTTAGCGCGCCCGCTCTCGTTTTTATCGCCGCCGGTTTCGCGTCAGCCACATTCAGCGTAACGACCGGCAACGTCAGCAGCAGTCAGAGCGCGACCCTCTCCGCCACTGTTAGCGGCGTTTCGAAGAGCGCCACAATTAGCGTTTCGCCTTCGATGAGCGCCGAATTCAATGACGTGCCGCCAAGTGCTTCATACTTTGACGCAGCGAACCTGATGTTTGAGGCCGGGGTGACGACCGGGTGCGTACAGGGCAGCACGCCGCAAACGCGTAGCTTTTGCCCGAATGACAACGTCACCCGCGAACAGACGGCGGCTTTCATCGTCCGTGCCGTTACCGGCTCGACAACGCCGGCCATTTACAATCCCACTCCTTATTTCACTGATGTGCCAACGACGAATCCATTCTTCCCACACATCCAGAAGTTGGTGGACCTGGGGATCACGTCCGGCTGTGCACCGGGGCTGTTCTGTCCCACGGACACAATTCCGCGGTGGCAAATAGCGATCCTCATGGTCCGCGCCCGGCTGGCGTTGTACGGCGCCAGTTTCACGACGGCAACGACGCCGTATTTTGAGGACGTGCCAGCGGACGTGGAGGGAAATGGCGTGCCGTTCCCGTTCATCCAGCGAGCCTATGAGGAGCACATGACGAATGGCTGCGCGACCAGCCCGCTAATCTATTGTCCAGACGATATGGTAACTCGGGGGGAGATGGCGTCATTCATCATGTGGGGATTGTTCAATGAAACGATGCCGGGGGGCCCGACGGCGCCGGTTTTGACGGGAGTCAGTCCGAATACGATGGCGGCAACCGTGGGTGCTCAAATCACGGTGACCATCACCGGAGTCAATACGAACTTCCGGAGTGTCGACACGGTGACTGAGCCGAGCGGGATGCTGGCGGTCAGCAACGTGAATGTGAATTCGGCGAATTCGATCTCAGCGACGCTGACGGCGAAATCGACCGTGGCTTCCGGACCACATGCGCTGGTGGTTACCAGCGGAGGCCAGCATCTCACGTTACCTCTGGCGATCAAGGTGGGGACGTACTAATCCTCGCGATCTTCCTGAACATAAGGCTGCCGGGGCGGCCGGAAGCAGAGGCTTTTCTGGTGGATCCCCGCCTCAAAACAGCCGATATTGCTAGCCGCCACAATACTATTTATAAAATAGCTATTTTGTGGTAACATTCCGTTGATGGCAAAGAATCCCGAACAGCGCGATCTGTTCGCAGGCGCTTTGGAGCTCATGATTCTCCATTCGCTGCGGCTGAAGCCGATGCATGGCTATGCTCTCGCGAAGCATATCAAGCAGGTATCCGACAACCTGCTCCAAATCGAGGAGGGTTCTCTCTACCCGGCATTGCAACGCCTACTCAAGGAAGGATCACTGGAATCGGAACCAGGACTTTCAGCGAAAGGCCGCCCCACTCGCATTTACCGGCTCACCAATACAGGTATCCGGCATCTGGAGCAGGAAGTCTCCAGCTTCGAGAAGATGCTGGACGGGATTACTCGGGTGCTGGCCGTCGCCGAGGCGTAAGGGCAAAAACCGTATGCAATGGCTCAAACAGTTGTTCGCCCGCGGCCGCCGGTATGATGACTTGGCGATTTCCATCAAAGAACATCTCGAAGAGCGGATCGAGGAGCTCATGGAAGGCGGCATGTCTCGCGAGGTTGCGCAGAGCGCCGCGCGCCGGGAGTTCGGCAACGTGACACTGATTGAAGAACGCAGTCGCGACGTGTGGGCATGGCCGACGCTCGATAGCGTCTGGGCCGACGTGAGGTTTGCCTTGCGGCAGCTCCTCCGTGCCCCGGGATTTACAACCACTGCCGTCTTGACGCTAGCGCTGGGCATTGCCGTCAACGCCACCATGTTTAGCCTGGTCAGCGCGTTTCTACTACCTCATCTGCCGGGGCGAGATCCGCAAAACGTGGTCGTCGTCTCTTCGGTGAATCCGAGCCGGGGGTTCCAGGAGGACGCCAATCCAGTCTCAGTTCCGAATTATCTTGCGTGGCGCGCCAATACTCACCTGTTTGCTTCGATGGCAGCCTCCAACGAATATCAAACAGCAAGTTTGACAGGACAAGGGCAGCCGGAAACGGTTAGCTATGCGGCGGTATCACCGAACTACTTCAATGTGCTCGGCGCTGCTCCGCAGCTCGGGCGATCTTTCTTAACGGAAGAGGATCAGCCTGGACACGACCACGTCGTCATCGTCGGCCATGGTCTCTGGCAGCGTCGTTTCGGTTCGGACCCGTCGATTATCGGGAAAACCGTGCGGATGGATCGCGAGGACTACATGGTTGTGGGGGTAATGGGAGAGGACTTTCGGCTCCTTGGCTTCACGCCACAGATGTGGACGCCGCTGGTGCTAAACGCCGCGGATCAGACGGTGGCTGGACGCAAGCAACGCTTTCTGTTTCTGTTCGCGAGACTGGCGCCAGGCGTAACCCTACAGCAGGCGCGAGCGGAGCTAGCCATCCTGGCAAAGCAAGCTGAAACCGATTTTCCGACCATCGAACAGCGATGGGGCGCATCGGCGCGGACATTGGGCGACTTCCTGGTTTACACTTTTGGCATTCGCACGGCATTAGCACTCCTCATGACCACGGTCAGTTTTGTGCTCCTGATCGCGTGCGCCAACGTCGCAGGTCTGCTGCTGACGCGCGCGGCCGGACGTCAGAAAGAGCTGGCGATTCGCGTGTCGCTTGGCGCGGGGCGTTGGCGCGTTGTGAGGCAGTTGGCAACCGAGGGTTTGGTCATTGCGATACTCGGCGGCTGTGTCGGCCTGCTCCTGGCCTATTTCGGAATCAACTTTGTTCGAGCCCACATGAATTTCCATGAGGCAATGAGCGCCGTTCCCGTGAGCCTGGATCGCAATGTCTTGTTATTCGTGCTGGCTGTTTCGTTGGTTTCCGCCATGCTGTCGAGCCTTGCTCCCGCGCTCAAGGCGTCGCAGTCGGATACTAATGCGGGCCTGCAGAGTGAAAGCCGCACAACCTCTGGCGGCCGCTCGCAGAGCCGTCTGCGCGCCGTCCTGGTGAACTGTGAAATTGCCCTCGCGCTGTTTCTATTAATTGGAACCAGCCTGATGATCCGGGGAGTGTTCTTGATTGATCATCAACAATTAGGGTTTCGGACAGATCATCTTCTCACTGCCAGCGTGGCGCTGGATCATGCGCGATACAAGGATGCCTCTCGGCAACTCCTCTTTGTTCGCAGCCTGATCGGTAGTCTCGATCAGATTCCCGGCGTCGAGGATGCAGCCGTTGCTTCCGATCTTCCGGCCACCAATCCTCAAACGGTCCCCATCCATCTTTCAGGCGAGCCCAAATCGGCAGGTAACGAACAGCGAACCGCGCTCGATGCTGTCGTCACGGCATCCTATTTCCACGCCGTGGGAGTCTCACTGCAACGTGGCCGCCCATTCACGGGGACCGATGACGCCAATGCACCGCCCGCGGTGTTGGTCAACGAAGAGTTTGTCCGTCGCTACTTTGAGCACCAAGATCCATTGGGAATGCGAATCCAAGTGGATAGGGAAGGGGCTGCGCCAGCGTGGAGCGAGATTGTGGGAGTGGTGAGTAACGTGAAGAGCTACTCCGAAGAAACGCGGGTTGATCCCGAGATTTACGAGTCCTTCCTCCAGCGCCCACTTCCGTCTTTTTCTATTGTGCTTCGGTCGAATGGCGAACCCAATACGTTCGCATCCGCTCTCCGTCAGGCGGTTGCACATCTGGACGTTGAGCTTCCATTGGCTCGCGTCATGAGCATGGAAGACGTGATGGACCACCAGCGCGCGGGGAATCCGTTATTCATACGATTGCTGGGCACCTTTGCTTTGCTGGCGCTGCTCCTCGCCGCCATAGGAATTTACGGGCTCATTGCCTATTCGGTGAGCCGGCGCACGCACGAGATCGGTATCCGCATCGCCCTGGGAGCAGCAAGATCGGACATCCTATGGATGATCCTGAAGCAAGGGTTTAAGACGGCCGCGATCGGCTCGGCCGTTGGGCTGGTGTTGGCCCTACCCCTGCCGAGAATCTTCGATGCTCTTTTCGAGGGCACACACTTTAGCGCGCCCGAACTGTACCCGGTCGTCTTGGCAGCCATTCTGCTGGTGACGGCATTTGCGACTTACGTACCTGCCCGCCGCGCTGCCCGAGTCGACCCGAACACCGCTTTGCGTGACCAATAGGGCCCGAGACTTCGCCGGCCGCATCAGCAACCGTTCTCGAGGCCCGGGAGCTAGCGCGGCCCGAATTCAGAACGATATGACTGTCGTGGCTAGTTATTTTCAGCCAGGCACACCCCGATTCCACAGCCCATGAAGAGAACGTTGTGTGATCTCTTTACGGCTCAGGACTAATCACTTGACGCGCGCAGAATCGCTGCCACGCTCCGATCGACGTCTTCGTCCCGCGTGGCCCATGATGAGACGCTGATGCGCATCGCCGTGCGGCCCTGCCATTCTGTCGGCCCGCACCAGCAGGTGCCGTCCCGCTGCACGCGTTCGATGACCTGGCGCGTTCGGGCGGGATCGCCGAAAGAGACCAGGACCTGATTGAGCACCACTTCGTTGAGAATCTCGCAACCCCCTCGCTGCAGTTCCGTCGCGAAACGGGCGGCGAGGCGGCAGGTCCGCTCGATGAGGCCGCTCAGCCCCGCCCGGCCCAATGAGCGCAACGCGGCCCAGATTTCGACGCCGCGCGCCCGTCTGGAAAGCTCCGGTGTGTATTGCGATGGCTCGCGATGCTCGCCCTGCGGCAAATACGCCGCGCTCAGCGACATGGCTCGCTTCAGCGCGACTCGATCGCGGACGAAGGCCAAGCCGCTGTCGTAGGGAACATTGAGCCATTTGTGCGCGTCGGTGGACCAGGAATCGGCATTCTCGACGCCGAGAACCAGGTGCGCGTGTGCTGTGCTGGCCGCTGCCCACAATCCGAACGCCCCATCGACGTGTGCCCACGCTTCCGCTTCGTGGGCTCGCGCGCAGATCTCGGCTGCCGGATCGAAGGCGCCGGTATTCACGTTGCCTGCCTGCATGCATACGATCGCCTGTCCGGGCAGGCGCGGCATCTCGCTGGCGCGCATCCGCCCCTGACTGTCAACGGGAACGTGTATTACGCGTGAGCGGCCGAGGCCAAGCATACCCAGCGCCTTGATTAAGGATGGGTGGGCCTCATCTCCTACAACTACCGTTATCGGCGGCGCACCGAACAACCCATCGGCCTCCACGTCCCATCCGACGCGTTCTAAGACAGCATGCCGGGCGGCAGCCAGCGCGGTGAAGTTGGCGACTGTCGCACCGGTCACAAACGCCCCGCCCGATCCTGCCGGCAGCTTGAGGACATCCAGCAGCCATCCCAGCGAGATCTCCTCCAGCACGGTCCCGATCGGCGATGCGACAAAGAGTCCCGGGTTTTGGTCCCACGCGCCGGCCAGCCAGTTCGCCGCCAGCGCGGCTGGAAGCGAGCCGCCGATGACGAAACCGAAAAATCTCCGCCCGGCCATCCCCATAGTGGCCGGCGAACCGATCCGGTCGAGCATCTCGAGGACGGCTTGGGGGTCCTCCGGCTTGTCGGGCAGCGGTTCGTTCAGCTCCGAAAGCCGCGCTAATGCGTCCGGTGTCGGTGCGACGCCGCGCTCGTCCAGAGTTTCCAGGTAGCGCGACGCGATGTCCGCTGTGCGGCGTAACAAATCTCGCATTGTTTCGATGCTAGCAACCGGCCGCCGAACCGCTCTGGGTCTTGATTTCACCTCGAAACGGCGAGCGGCGGTGCCCACAAGGTCGATGTCCTTCCGAAACAGCCGCGCTGTGCCTGTTTTCTCGGAGAACCGATGAGTGGCTGGATAATCGCGTTTGCGAGGGCGCCGTTAAACTCCGTCATTTCGCCGACTTTTCATCAGGGCGCGGGCAGTAGGCGAGCGGCTAACGGCTTATTCCACTTGAACGCGAGCGTCGCAACATCGCCCTGTACCTCAGCCCTGTGGCGACCGCTGCTTGGCTTGCTCCATCGCAATCTGGTTCACATGCGTCAGTGCCCTGGCGCCTGACGCTCCTTCAATTGCCTTCACCGCGATGTCCTGTACCTGCTGCTTGGCTTCGTTCAGCTGCTTCTGCAAATCCTGAAGCTGAACCGACTGCCGCGCGACCGCCTCCTCCAGCGTCTTGATCTGGACTTGTGCCAGCCGTTGGTCGGCCTCGCTGTCTTTCTTCTGCAGCAGCACTTGCTGCTCGAACTGACGCTGCGTCTCGGCGCGGGCCTTGGTCGCTGCCGCGTCCGTTTCCTTTTGCAGCCGTGCCGGAAACTGCTCCGACTCCTTCCTGAGCCGGGCCAGTTCTTCTTCCCGCTCCTTCAAAGCGGATTCCCGTTGCTGCCAACTCTTCTCCAGAGCCTCTTGCTTCTCCAGGTTCTTTCTCTCCTGTAGACGCAGATCTTCTTCGTGTTTATCCTGCGCTTTCTTGCGTTCGAGGGCCTTCTTGTACTCGTAGTCCTCGATTTCCCGCTGGCGCTGCTTCTTGAGGGACTCTTCTTGTTCCTTTCGCTCCCGCTCCGCGTCGGCCAACTGCTCTTCCCACACCGACCGTTGGACGGAAATCTCAGCGTCGAGCCGTTCCTTCTCACGGTTGTAATCCTGCACCATTTGGTCCAGCGCGGTTGCCGCCACATCGATCTTGTGCAGCCGCTCCAGTTCGCGGCGCTCCAATTCCACCGCTTCGCGTACCACACCCAGTCGGCTCACTTCGTCTACCAATTTCCGTGTGAGGTCCGCCAGTGTCTTGGAAATATCCAGCCCGAGGTTGCTGATATTCCGCACTACATCGTCGGAAGCGAGATCCTGCACAGCTTGCCGGACTTCAGACTCCCGTTGCCTTTCGGCGGCTATGATTTTGGCGTCCGCGTCCTCCGCGTCCTCGGCCACCTTTTTCCGTATCTCGCCGAATTCCTGTTGAACCTGTGCCTTCGGCCGGCTGGGCCGGCTGCTCGTCTTCCGGGTGGAGGTTGCCATGTCTGCTAGTATGCCGCAGCTTCTCCGTGCTGCCCTCCCGCCTGCTGATTGGTCCCTTGTAATCGAAACAGGACCAGCCCATGCAGAGCGAGTACATCGAACAGCGCAACGGAGGCTACTACGTGGACGGGACGCGCATTTCATTGGACTCGGTGGTGTACTCATTCAACGAAGGGCAATTCCCCAGGATGCATACGGAGCAGTTCCCGCTCCTCGATAAGCCCGCCAAGGTCTACGGAGTTCGAGGGGAACGCCATCCCGCTTGAACAGGCCAACCACAGGCTTTGGGTTGGCGTCGCCGCGAGCCACGGGGCCGAACCGATAGATACGTTCCGGCGAATAGACGGCGCGCCGTCTCGGCAAGCGCCTGATCATCCGCCGCCGGCGTTGTGAAAGCTGTGATGCGTTCGACCACCATGGCTTCATCCCCTTCAACCCGTATCAGGGGCCAAGGGTTCAATCAAGTGAATTAGCTCAGGCAAATCCGAGGTCAGCATTTTCCAGACCTCTTCCAGGTCCACACCCTCATAAAAGTGGATGAGATTGTCGCGGGTTCCGGCGATCAGCTTCCAGGGCACTGCCGGGATGCGCCGCCCGGAACTCAGGCGACAATCTCTTGACCGCCTCTCCAATTACCAGGAGCTGGTGCAGTACGGCCGACGGGCTTTCGCGTCAGCCAGGAACGCGTCCTTCTCCGCCGTCCCCTTGAACTCTACGGTCAGACGCGCAGCCTTCAAAATGTCGAGGAGGTGCGCTTGATCGCGAGGCAAAGTACGGCTCCGTGCTTTCCAGGATAGACTTGCGCCGAATCCAATTCGAGCTCCACTCGATGGCGCGCTGCGAGATGAGATCAACCTTGCGTCCGACGATGCCCGATAGTTCCTGTTCCATCGCGACGTGATCCAGCAGGCTCCGGTCTGCTTCCGGTGCGAAGCCTACCAGCAAGTCCAGATCGCTATCCGGGCAAAAATCCTCGCGCAGAGCAGATCCGAACACGCGCAGTTCGGCGATCTTCCACCGGCGGCGGAGCCGGTCTCGCCGTCTTACTGCTAGGTCTCTGGCGTCGCCATGAGGCCAGTAACGCCCAAAGCTAAAGAACGCTGATCGTGCGATTACCGCTATCGAAATGCAGCGGGAAGGTTTAGATGGTCGGGGCGGGAGGATTCGAACCTCCGACCTCCTGGTCCCGAACAAAGAACCGATTAAGAATCAATAACTTAGCCATGGGCACAGACGTGGGATTACACCTTGCTACAATCTGCGATAACTTGCCAGCGTGCAAGGGCTTGGCCGTGGCCTAAACCGCAGGTGAAACCCGCAGACTGGCAATTTATCGCGACGCGTCCGAACGTAGGGTGGGCACAAAATTGGGCACAGCCCGCAGGCTCGATACGTAAGCCGTTAGGAAACGCAGTGCCCAGAAACCAGAACGTCGCAAGGCAGATTAGATCAGTGGTGTCTTAATTCCCTAGATGCCGACACGACGCGCTCGACCAGGGCTCGTGCAAAACCTTGGGGGTCGTCGAACGTTTGCGCCCTAAACGTTACTCGAATTTCCTCATCATCACCAAGGAAAATTTTGGTCTGACCCTCAAACATTCCCGGAATGGGTGTATCCCCGGCGCTATACATCGTGTCCTCGTCTATTTGGATTTCTTGCAGGGGCATCGATAGTGACGCAGTGAGCGTGACTCGCGGATAAGACGTTCCGCGTATAGTGATGTCACCGCTATGACGCTCGGTCTTAAGGCATTCGGCTGGCGGCAGGTTCTGCTGCATTTCCATGCCGATTTGACATACGTGTTGGCATGTTAACTCCCAAAAACGCGGAGCCTTAGCGGTCAGGTGCTGATGACGAAGGAGTCTCACTTGCGCATCGATTTGGCTTTGCCGCGCTCTGGACTCACTCTCGTCCTTAAGTTTCTTGACTAGGGGGTCCATTACCAAATTTTATCCAGTGGAAACAGTGCGACGCAAGTTTTTGGAAGTCAATTGAGGCATACCAACCCACACTTGGACTGCTGGGGCCGCCGAGTTTAACCACAACAAAAGCGGCCGCAATAAAGCTGTAACCCTAACTGGCCAATTGCCGGTAGGGGGCAGGCGCGCAGTCAATCGCCGGAGCTTCCACTCTGATGACCGCTTGGGGAGCCTTCCCGTCACGCCGATCAGTCAGGTATTTCATTGCTTCCAAAATGGTCCGGTAGTCACCACGCTCGATGAGCCCTTTCCAGACTTCAACCTCATCGACGGCGCTCAAAATCTCCGCCGCCATCGTCCGCCGCAGCACGACTGTTGGCTTTGGCTTTCGCCCCGCGCCAGGCCTTGCTCCACCACGAGTCATGTCTGGGAATCTCCCGTTTTTTCAAAAAATCAAACTACTCTGCTTTTACTCTAGAACAATTACTTTGAACACCAAAGTACTTTCTTATTGCGCCAGACCCGTCACCAGCATATTATCGGCGCAGTATGAACATCAAGACAGTTTTTCACATCACATTGGTGGCTCTTTCGCTCAATTTTGCCGTTAGCCCCGCTTCGGCCCAGACCTCCACCGTGGTGCCACAACTACTCGACGGGACCAACTATCGGACCATCGTTTATATTCAGAACTTCAGTCTGACGACAACGGAATCCTATGTGTTGAACATGATGAACGAGGACGGCACAGCGGCACTCTTTCACGTCGCCGAGGTAGGCGGCGTGACAGGGTCGCTGAGCGGTACGCTTAAGCCGCTGGCCGTCGCCATCTTCCACACGAATGGCGGCGCAGCGCTCCCCCCTCAGGGTCAGCTTGGCTGGGCAAAACTCGACCCTTTCAACACCGGCTTGGACGTTTCGGTCTGGGTTATCATCGAGAGCTCGGACCCGACGACGCTGAACTGGACCACGCAGAGCCGAGTCGCGAGCATCTCGATGGGCGTCAGCAACTTAATTCCGGTCTATGTTCCATTCGACCAGACTAATGGCATCGTCTGTGGCATTGCAGCCGTGAACCTGTTTCCGACGACGGCCTATCTTGATGTTGATGTCCTCGACGTAACTAGTAGCGTTCTTGTCGATACCTTACACTACACTCTCCTGCCTTTTTCCCATTATCAGAAGCTCCTAACCACCGAGTCGCCGAAGACCATTGGAATCGCCGGAACCTTGCTCTTTCATCCTACGAATTCCGGTGACGTTCTAACGATGGCCATCATGGGCATTAAGGCAACCAACTATACCGTGGGCTGGACTCAGACCGCGCTGCCTGTGGTGTATCTCGGCACCGTTCATTGACGGAGGCGGCAGTACCAGCTAACGGGGAACTTGAAACCCAGAGGGTAGGCAGGCCGCAAGAACAACGCCCGTTTACCGAGTGTTCCGCAACTACGAACGAAAGAAGTGGCACAGTTTGAAAACCCCTCGAATCAAGTCTCAGTTCGCCTGTATGACGGTTTACACGCATCTTGCCGTTGATTGAAAACGGCCCATCACGTTGCCCTTTTTTTGATGGGTCTGTTGCGGCATGAAGGCATGGTTTTAGCCTCAAAAATGGGCCGTTTATGCCTCGCCTTTCAGCGGTCGCAGCGCGCGAGCGCGGCAATTGTGCGTTTCGAGTTACCTGCGCGCACGCGCACGTGTGAGAGGAATCAATCGTCGCCGTCTCGTACCGTTGAAACACTCTGGCGAAAGATTGTAGCCTGACAGTAGCCGCCTAGCTCGACGGGGCGACAAGCCGGGAACCCTACCCGGCTGGCGGCACTCCACCCTAGGGAATCGCATAGGGAGCGATGAAAAGCAAACCCAAAGAACCACGGTTCCTTTATCCCGACAAAGAGCCCGAGCGCCAGCGTTACCAGACCCTGGCTCCAGATTGGGATTTGTTGAATGAAGAGTTCGACCGCGCCAACAGAACCCTCCTCAAAGTAAAGAATCCCCTCCGTAAGCGCGTCCTGAAGGAGATGGTCGAGGCGGTTGTGCGCTTCTATCGTCGTTGCTTGTTAGCTCAGCCGCCCATCGTCCGTAAACCCGGCATGGACGACTGGGATATTTGGGAGCGGTATAGGGAACGGGCGCACAAACTGAAAGATTACATCGACAGAGTTCTTCCGAGTGGATGGTTTCGGTATGCTCATCGCATCTCACACTTGGATCAAAATGATTACGCTGGCGTATTCCCCGAGATCATGCCACAGATCCGGGAGCGCCAGCAGCAAGTGATAGTCGACTTGGAGAAGCCGCTCCGACCGGACAGTGCGGAAGGGGCCCCAGCGTCCGCGCCCATCCGGAATGTGGAACCGGCAGAAGGCGTTTTAACTGATGATTCGGTCGGCGAGAAGAAACGCGGCCCAAGTCCCGATTACGATAGTGCCGCGCTGCTGGCGGGGATTGTCGCCAGCGTCGCTCCTGACGGTAGTTGGCGCTCGAAGGTCAATGAGATCTGCGATGCGCTCGATGAGGCGGACTATCCAATACCGAAGCTATGGCGAGACAAGAGGGGACACAAGCAGTGGACGGAAGCCGAGCGACCAATCGCCGTCAAGATGATCGAGCATCGCCTCAAGTTAGCAAAGCGACGAACTAAGCCCGACCTCGAAACTCTCGGCTAATTTTCGCCAACTTTCGGACCCACCCATTGCTCGCGGAAGCCATGTGTTTATTGGGTCTCGACGGCGAAAGTTTCCAAAACAATTTTCGGTTTCTATCCTTCGGGTGGATGGCAAAGCAGCCATCCGAAAGGATCGAAATGGAATCACTTCACAACGCAATTGAAGCCCTTCTGAATGAGCATGACGTGGCGCGCATTATGGGCTTGTCCGTGGCCTCCGTCCGGCGGTGGCGGCTACTTCGGCAGGGTCCGAAATACTTGAAAATTTTCAGCAGCGTGAAATATCGCCCAGAAGATGTCGCAGCATGGATTGGGTCGCGCCCCACCGGCGGTGGACAACAGGAGGCACGCTGAGCCATGCCTCAAAACGAAAGCGGGCCGCGCCTTGGACCGGCGCCCACCCGCTTAGATAAAACAGCCACCCTGATTGTAAACCGAGAACACCTGCAGGAGCTACAAGCCGCACTCGACGAGGCTGCAAAGTCGCCAGACATCCGAGTAGGGCTCTTGGTGCTCGAAGTGGGGCGAGTAAGCCTGCGGCAGATTCTCGCGACAGGAGGGCACTAGCCATGCCTTCGGGAATCACCTTCAGCCAACAGGAAGCGGCTCTCATCCTCGCCCACTTCATTCCGGGATTTAGAGCCGACCGACGCGGCCGATACAGAGGGCCGGCGACGTACCGGAACGGCGACAATCCGACTGCGTTCGCCGTGGACCTTGAACGGGGCATCTGGCACGATTTCGTCACTGGCGACGGGGGGGACTGCATCTCTCTTGCGATGTTGTGCACCGGCACCAGCTTCAAAGACGCCTGCCGGCTCATACGCGAGATTATCGGCCGCGATGTATTAGAACCTGGTGTGCCTGCTAAGTCAAAGCACTCAGCTGCCGACTTGGCGAAAGCGGAACTCTTCAGCGTGGGCTTTCGGTGGAGGCTCGAAAGGCATCTGGCGCTACTCAAAGAGGCGCTCTGGAGCGAACTTCTCGAAGACCCTTCGATAATCGCCCAAGTAACTGACCTACTCAGCCGGGTAAACACCTGGACAGTTTGCGAAGCAGTCGGCTTTATGGCTGAATTCGAGCGGAGAAGGCCGATGTTTGTCAGGAGTTGCATCGGAGAGGCGCGACATTCTCAACTGCATCTTGCCCGAGTCATTTGCACCTGGGCCCGGTTGAAGGCGACCGCATGAGACGGAACCCCACGCGAATCGACCCTTTCGCTGAAAGCATCTTGCGCGGAGACACTGAAGAGCCTCAGGAGCGAAGAACAGCGCCTAACACTGGTCCACGGAGAAAACCTCAGCCGATCGCCGCAGACGCTCTACACGGCATCACAGGCGAGCTAGTGCTTAATCGCAGTAATGCATTTATGTATTAAAATGTTTGGGAGATGCCTAGACATGCACCTAAACTGGAATGCTCGATCGACGACAAGGCGAGTTTAGTGGCCCTCACAAAGAGCCGTACGACGGAGGCACGTGCCGTGGAGCGGGCTCGAATCATTCTGGCTTGCCTGGAGGGCAAGGAGATTCAGCAAGTGGCTCGGGAACTGAGGGTCTCTATCCCTTGCGTTTCCAAATGGCGCCAACGCTTCTCGCTATGGGGGCTGAGAGGACTACGCGACCGGTCGCGGCCGGGCAAACCAGTCAGATATGACACGGCGTTTCGCAACCGGGTGCTGGCCCTGCTGGAGGAGACACCGCCGCCCGGAATGTCCCACTGGGACGGCCCGGCGGTAGCGGAAAGGCTCGACGCCAGCGTGCATGCGGTATGGCGTGTTCTGCGTCGCGAAGGAATCTATCTGCAACGGCGACGCAGCTGGTGCGTGAGCACCGACAAGGAGTTTGCTCCCAAAGCCGCCGAAGTAGTGGGATTATATTTGAACCCGCCATTAAACGCCGTGGTCCTGAGCGTGGATGAGAAGCCGAGCATCCAGGCGATCGAACGGGCCTCCGGTTATGTTGAGACTGACAGCGGTAAAGTAGTGCGAGCGCTGAAGAGCACTTATAAGCGTCATGGGACGCTCAATCTGTTCGCGGCTCTTGAAGTCGACACAGGCCAGGTTCACACGAAATTCACCGAGAACAAGAAGCGGGAGGACTTTCGTGGGTTTCTGGACGGCGTGTTGGCCGATCAGCCGCAGGACCGAGAAATCCACGTCATCCTCGACAACTATTCCCCTCATAAACGAAACGACGACTGGCTTGCGAAGTTCGAGGGACGAGTCCGCTTTCACTTCACGCCGACTTCGGCAAGTTGGCTGAACCAGATTGAAATCGTGTTCAGCCTGCTGCAACGCAAGACACTCAACGGAGGAAGCTTCAAGACCAAAGATCAGCTACGTGAGGCGATTGAAGCTTTCATCGGGAGGCACAACGAGCACGCCAAACCGTTCCGCTGGCGGAAACGCGAGGTCAAGGGAAGCCAGCTCCGAAATACCATTGTCAACTTACGCAACTAAACACTAGTTAGCCTGATCATGCCTCAAACCGAGTCGGGAATAGCGGCCTTGCTGATTCAATTCTTGATAGCAGCAGGGCTGTTTGTCGGTAGGACCGGCTACTACCAGACTGAGGGAGACCGACATTACTCGAACCTCTTTGCGGTCATAGTCGGCGACACCAGCAAGGGCCGAAAAGGGACAAGCTGGGGTCAAATCCGCAGGCTGTTCACCATAGCGGACCCTGGTTTCACCAAGGCAAACATGACCAGCGGCATTAGTTCAGGGGAGGGTATCATTTGGGCCGTCCGCGACGAGATTCGAGAACAGAATCCGGTGAAGGAGAAAGGTCGGGTAGTTGAGTATCAGGAAATCATTGCTGATCCAGGCATCTCCGACAAGCGGCTTCTCGTACAAGAGCCGGAATTCGCCCGCGTTCTGAAGAACTGCCAGCGGGATACGAACATCGCGAGCGCCGTCATCCGCGAGGCTTGGGATTCCGGGACACTGAACATCCTCACCAAGAACAAGGCCGCGAATTCGACGAACGCTCACATTGCAATCATTGGGCACATTACCGCGGCCGAGTTGACTCGGCTACTCACGACGACCGAAGCGGCAAACGGCTTCGCAAATCGTTTTTTGTGGGTTTACACAGAACGCTCGAAGTTGCTGCCATTCGGCGGTAATCTTTCGGACCAAGACCTCGAAGAGTTCGCGGCGCGTCTTCAGAGTATTCGGGTGAACGCACAGACGGCCGGAAGTTGTATATGCGGGGGTGTGTTTGTGAGGATCTGACTGCGAAATAAGCGAACTAAGCGAAACAAGTCGAGCTAATTCGCCTATTTCGCCTAATTCGCAGGAGCAAGACACGAAAACCTATAGTGACGTTTAACTCAGCGTGGGCAATACGGCTACATCAGCCACGCACAAGTTGCAAATCAAGGCCCCGCCCACCCACGGGGAGGCTCGGCGGGACTCCGACAATCTGACGGGCGGGGTTTAGGGAATAAGCGCTGGCGAACTCTCGTCTCGCGGCCAAAGTCGAGAGGGGAATTGAAAACGATTAGGTTCTTTGAATTCAGCACTAGTACTGTATCTACAGAATTAGTATTGACTAGCAATGAATAACAACGCATACTCAGGACATGAACAAGGCGTTTGCGTACCTGAGAGTGAGCGGCAAGGGGCAAGTAGACGGCGACGGCTTCACGCGGCAACTTGCGGCGATCAAGGCATACGCGGCGGCAAACGGTGTCAAGATTGTTCGCGTGTTCCGCGAGGAAGGCGTTTCGGGCACGGTGGAAAATATGAACCGGCCTGCTTGGCAGGAACTAATGACAGCGCTTCACAGTAACGGAGTGCAGACCATCCTGATTGAAAAGCTCGACCGCCTGGCTCGCGACCTGATGATTCAAGAGACGGCGATTGCCGATCTTCGAAAGAACGGCTTCACGCTGGTTTCGGTCGCAGAGCCGGACCTGATGGCGAGCGATCCAACACGCGTTCTGATGCGGCAGTTGATGGGCGCCGTTGCCCAGTACGACAAGTCGCAAATCGTTGCCAAGCTCCGCGGCGCCCGGATGCGCAAGAAGGCCGCCGAAGGACGTTGCGAAGGCCGGAAGCCATACGGCTTCTACGAAGGCGAGGCTGAAGTTGTCGCACGGATGAAGACGCTGAGAGCGGACGGCTTAGGGTTCGACCGCATTGCAGCACAAATGAACGCTGAAGGCATCGAGACGCGGACCCGGGGCCGTTGGCACGGCATCATGATAAATCGCATTCTGAAGGCGCAGGAAGGACAGGAATAGGGACATGGTTTACAAGCGTGGCGAAGTCTGGTGGTACAAGTTCACTTGGAACGGCGAACTCATTCGCGAGAGCACGAAACAGGGGAACAAGCGAATAGCGGGACAAATCGAATCCGCCCACAAAACCTCGCTTGCCAAAGGCGAAGTAGGGCTCAGAGACAAGAAGTATATACCCACGCTGAAGGATTTCTTGACGTTGGACTTCTTCCCTTTCATCGAGGCCCGCTTCACGGATAAGCCGAACACACTTGATTACTACAAGAACGGCGTAAGAGGTTTGAACGCTTTCGAACCACTGGCCGGCGCCACTCTCGACACAATCACCGCGGACAAGATCGGCGCGTACGTGGCGAAGTTGCGAGAGGAAGGCTTCGCTGTCGGCAGCATCAACCGGCGGCTAGAGGTACTGAGACGCGCCTTTAAGTTGGCGGCCGAGTGGGGCAAGGTTGAGAAGGTGCTTCCGAAAGTAGAGATGCTACCCGGCGAGACTCACAGGGACCGTGTTCTTTCGGACGAAGAAGAAACCCGGTATCTCGACGCGGCCACCGGAATCGGAAACGGCATTGAACTGGCGTATCAATCCGCATTGAAGGGCATCCGCGCGACGATGCGCGGCGAAGAGCCGATCAAGCCGGAAGACCCATTCACCCTTCGAGACGCTGCGGCCTTGCTGATGGATTGCGCGTTGAGGCCGGATGAGTTGTTTCGTCTGCGATGGGAACAAATCCGGGACGATGCGCTCAACGTCACGTTCGGGAAGACAAAGAACGCGCGGCGGACCATTCCGCTGACGCCGCGGGCGGCAGCATTCCTGGAGATGCGGCGAGCCGTCGCGAAAACTGAATGGGTGTTTCCCGCGCCGACGAGGAGCGGGCATATCGGCAAGTCCACCTTGAAGAAGAGACACGCGAACGCATGCAAGCTGGCGGAGGTCCCCTACTTCGTGCTCTATACCTTCCGCCATACCTGTCTCACCCGCTGGGCCGAATACATGGACCCCTACACACTGGCATATCTGGCAGGGCATAGCGATTTCTCGACTACGCGGCGCTACGTTCATCCGCAGGCGCACACAATCCGGGACGCGATGGCACGCGCGCGAATGGGCCGGGGTGGGCACAATTCTGGGCACAGTGAAGCAACGGGGGGAAAAGAGGGTGATGCTGGGAATCCCGCTAACGAAATGCAGCGGGAAGGTTTAGATGGTCGGGGCGGGAGGATTCGAACCTCCGACCTCCTGGTCCCGAACCAGGCGCTCTACCAGGCTGAGCCACGCCCCGAACAGACCTAGTTTAGCAAGATGCGCGGAAAAGCCGCTGCTCTCCGGCTGAAAAGGGCTACGTTTCGTAAGGCTGCGGGAGGGGAATGAACTCGAACCGGCTCGCGTCAAGACCCTGCGAAATCAGGTGCTGGATGCACTCGGCAGCACTTCCGCCCACCGCTTCGATCATGCGCAAAGGCATCGTCTGAGGTGTATAGACCTCGAGCGCTATCCAGACGCCGCTGAACTTCCACCGGTCAGCCAAAGTCAGTCCGTCGAAGGGCTGGCCGATCAACTTCCTGGCCATCTCGACCTGACTCTTATGTTGCGCCACCACGCCTCAGTTGACCTTCTTTAGCTCGGCCGCAAGAGCGGTCAGGCCCTTCTTGCGATAGATGTCGGTGAGCCGCTGTTGTTCGGGCGACGCTCCCATGCCTCGTCGAACCACGGGATCCACGTTGGCATTTGAAATGTCGGTGCGCGTTGGTATCCACAGGTTGCCGTCCGCGAACTCGACGTTACTGATAAACGCGGAGACCGAGCCAATGAGCATCGGCTGGCCCGAAGGATGTGAGAAACGCAGCACGCCTTGCTGGGAAAGCCGACCGGTCTGTACCGGACCCAACTGCAGGTTTTCCGGCAGCGACCCCGCCATGTAATCACGCCCGCGATCGTCGCGAAGAATCCAACCAAGTTCAATCGTTTTCACGGCCTTGGTGGAGTTGTTCCTGACTTCCACGTGCGGCTCACGCACCTCGTTGCCTTGAATATGAGCGGCGCCGGTTAACGGCTGAACAGGCGATGTGGGAAAGGCGACGAACGAAACCTGGACCGGTTGATCGTCCGGGCGCGCCTTTTGCTTCAGGTCCCGCAACAATTCCAAGCCCAACTGTGGAGGCCGCAGATCAATCAAGCCGAAGTTCAACTCCTCGCGTAAAGCGGAAATCTGCCCAGTTTCGATGAGCTTATTGAAGTACTGGCGGTCACGGCGCGCTTCCAGTTCATAGATAGTGAGCGTTCGCCGCGAATCCAATTTGTCCTGGCCATAGAACGACAGGTCGCTGAAGATGACGCCGTCCAGCGTCACCTGCACCATCGGCCCGCTGCCTTTCGAGACCGGGAACGGCCGCAGCAGTTCCAAGTCAATTCGCACAGAGAACGACTCGCCGGCAGGCACGTTCAAGCTGGGCACAGTCACTGAGCCCTGGCCGCCGGGTGTGACGTCTTGCGCCTCGACGCGCAGCATCAGCCCGCGAATCGCCTTCGGACCGCTATTGCGTAAGAGCAGTTGGGTGTGGAGATCAAGCAGTATCGACATCCCGCGAACTCCGGCAGTCGAATCGCCGAGGCTGATGTCGATCAAACCGACCGGAGAGTCACGAGGGAAGGCAACATGCAGCCACGGCGACGTGCCACGATCCTCTGTGAATCCAGTCGCCGCGAACGCCAGCAGAATCAGCACCAGCAAGCTTGCCCGTTTCGAGCAACTCAGCAGACTTGCAAACCATCCGAAACCAGGTGTCGATGAGCGGCGTGATGAGGAGTTACTGCCCATATACATTCGTAATGGTGATTTGGCCTGTTTCATCATCGATGTAACGGGCGCCCACCGCCGATTTGCCCGACAGCGAAACGGTGGCCGACGAAGGGTTCAGTAACGTAAGCGTGGCGCCCTGTGATCGCACCGCGATGCCCAGAGGCGTAGTCTGGACGACGGTGCCGCCTAGGGATGGGGGATACAGCCCTGCGATCCGCCTGAGCGATTCCTCCAGGTGGCCCCGCTGCGCAGCCGGAATGTTCATGATCCAGCCAACCGTCAGGACAACCGAGAGCAGCCCGGTTGTCAACGCCACGCGCCAGCCCGCGGAGTGTCGTCGGCCAACGTTCTCAATGCAGCGGGCCGCATCCAAACCGACCTTGATGTTGCCGACCATCTCGCGCTCCAGTGCGCTCCAGTTCGCGATGGCCTCCGAATCGCTCAGCGTTTTTTCCGTTGTTTCCTGGCGCAGCGCGGCCGCTGCCGATTTGAACTGTTCCAGCTGATATCCGCACTGTTGGCATCGCTGAACGTGCTTTCGCACACTCCATCGCAGTCTCCAGGAAAGGTCGCCTCTGGAGTAGAGGGCCAACGCTTCGTTACCCGGATGAACCACGGGATCCTGCTTGGCCACTATGGCTTCCTTCCTTCCAGGTATCGCCTGAACTTCACCCGTGCGTTCGCGATATGCGACCGCACCGTCGCCATGGAACAATTCATCTGTCTCGCCACTTCATCGGCCGGCATATCCTCGACATCGCGCAACAAAATTGCCATTCGCTCCCGTTCTGTCAGCAAGGCCAATCCACCGTCAAGGTGTACTTTTCGTTCTCCTCGCAACACACTCTGCTCCGGCGATTCGCCTTTGGAGACCGCGGCGCCGTCCGGCAGGTCGCTAACATCGCTAAACGACATCTTCCGATTCCGGCGCAGATGGTCGATTGCGGTGTTGCTGGCTATGCGCGACAGCCAATGGCCGGCCTTCTCCAGATCTTTGAGTTGCGACTGCCGTTGGAGGGCCTTGATAAACGTCTCCTGGGTCAGATCCTGTGCATCGTCGACACTGCCCACGATGCGGTAAATCAGCAGGAAGACCCGCCGCAAGTTCTCCTGGATGAAACGCGTCTGCGCATCGGTGCCGGCGTCCGCCGGGGCCTCGGACAGCTTGCGCGCCGGATCGTTCACAAGCTCCTCGCGGCGGCGCAACTCGAACTCGAAGCCGGCATGAGCGGCTGTTGCGACAATGTTCTGGTTGCGATACATCCGTCCCTGAAGACTAGACGGCATTGCGGCGCAAACGTGCAGGATCGGCGGGGCATCGGCGCTATCCTTAAGTTTATATGAGACCTGTTGCCGTCTTAGGGATTGGTAAAACGGCATTCGGGGCCTTCGCGGACCGCGACCTCCGCTCGCTGGCGATTGAGGCCATTGAGCATGCGCTGCAGGATGCCTCTCTTCCGCCCTCCAGGATTGAAGCGTTTTATCTCGGGAATTTCGCCGGTCCGTCGTTTGTTGGACAGAATCACCTCGCCCCCTATGTTGGTTTGGCCGCTGGGCTGTCGCCCGGCATCCCATGCACCCGTTTTGAAGACGCTTGCGCCTCCAGCGGTGCAGCACTTTTTCACGCGTGGCAGGCCGTCGCCAGCGGGCTCTATGATCTGGTTCTGGTGGGAGGGGTCGAGAAGATGACCTCCCAGACCACCCCGAAGGTGGCGGAAATTCTGGCAGGCGCCGGCGACATGACCGGTGAGGGGAAGGCGGGCGCCACATTTCCAGCCCTGTTTGCGATGATTGCCCGCCGCCACATGTATCAGTTTGGGACCACGCGGGAACAACTGGCTGCCGTTGCCGTGAAGAATCATGACAACGGAGCGCTGAATCCGCTGGCGCACATGCGAAAGAACATCACCATCGAGCAAGCGTTAGCCGGCAAACCGGTTGCCGGGCCGCTGACGGTCTACGACTGCTCGCTGGTGAGCGACGGTGCCGCAGCGGTCGTGCTGGCTCCGCTCAGCCGGGCGCATGAGTTCTCTGGCCGCTTCGCACGCATTCTGGGTATCGCCCAAACTTCGGACCACGTTGCGCTGGATGCCAAGGACGATATCACGACATTCCGAGCTGTCCGTCTCGCCGGCCAGAAAGCTTACGAGATGTCCGGGCTCGCTCCCCAACAGATTGAGTTCGCGGAACTCCACGATTGCTTCACGATCGCCGAGGTGATTGCCTCAGAAGACTTAGGCTTTGTGCCTCGCGGCGAAGGGGGCCCGTTCGCCGCCGCCGGGTGTTCCTCCCTGAACGGACGCCTCCCCATCAACACGAGCGGCGGACTGAAATCAAAAGGGCATCCGGTTGGAGCGACCGGCGCCGGACAGGTGTGCGACATTGTCATGCAGCTGCGCGGTGAGGCTGGCCCGCGCCAAGTGCGCCGCCATCGTATCGGGTTGGCCCAGAATCTGGGCGGTTCAGGCGCCACCTGCGTGGTTACGATCCTGGGAGCGCCCTAGCAACAGGTGAAACGGAACGGAGCGAAATCAGGAACATGGGCCAAACCTATCCGGGTAGCGGGACCGTCTACACCGAAACCGTCGTGTTTTCGGCGCCCGAACAGTATGTCAATGACGCGCCCTATCAACTGGCAATTGTCGATTTGGACGACGGCGGCCGCCTCACCGCTAGAATTCTCCCGGACGGTGGTCGCGTTCAGATCGGGGATCGAGTTGTCTTCGCGGAAAATCGGAACGGCGTCACCTTCTATGCCAAGCAGTGACGCTTTGTTCTCTGTTTTGATGGCGTCATCATCCTTGAAGAAGAGCCGCCCGTGGCGTCTCGCCGTATTCTTTTTGATTTTGGCCCTTGCTTCGGCTCAAACCACGACACCCGCATCCACCAAGACGCTCGGCCAGGTGATCGAGAGCTATACCGCCGCGATTGGTGGGGAAGCCGCACTGGACGGCATCTCCAGCTGGCAGATCACAGGCAAACCTCCCGGCTCTGGCCCGATGAGTCGTACCGGTCTGGTCGCGTACTGGAAGGCGCCGGGCAAGGCTCTGGAGGTCTCAAAATCGACCTTCGCCGTGATTCAAACCGGCTACGACGGCAAGCAAGGGTGGTACCTGCCGCAACACGGCAAGAGTCACCACCTGACACAGGAGAAGGCAGATCTTCTGATGCTTACTTGTAATCCATTGCGTTTCGTACATCTCCAGGAAATCTACCCGGGCGCGACACTCGAAGGCGAAACCAAGTTGGATGGTCAACCGGTGTACGTCGTCCTTGCTCACACGTGGGAGGGCGAACGGCGCTTCTTCTTCGATTCTCAAACGCACTTCCTTGTGCGGCTGGAAGATCGACTGAAGAGCGGCGACAAGCCGCGCTTGACCCGCTTTTCGAATTACAAGGTATTTGGCGACGTCAAGATGCCGACGGAGATCGAGCAGGATCCGCCCTACGGCACGCAGCCCAACGGGGTTCACATCGAAAAAGTGCACTTCAATGTCAAACTCAAAGACATCCAGTTCGAGAATCCCCGCTAGCGAACCGCGTCGATGGCTCGCATACTGTGCGTTATTCCTTTTGGCGAGCTGGCCGGCAACAGCGCGACTCATTCAGGCCGTGTCGCCGGAGGCGTCGGACGCGCCGCAAACCGCGGAACAGGTAATCGGCGCCTATGTGTCAGCACTTGGAGGCAAGGAAGCGCTAGCCCAAATCACCAGCCGGAAGGCCGAGGGCCGCGTTGAAATGGCGAATCGCAAGGAAGGCGGCCAGAAGTTCATCACCTACTGGCGGGCGCCCGACTTCAGTCGGATGAGAGTGGAATCAGACGGCGAAGATGTTGAGCTTGGTTTTGATGGGAAGGCGGGCTGGAGATCGGAGTACGTGGGCGTCATCGAGCGCGTGAGCGGACGTAGTCTCGAATTGTTGCTGAGAGACGCGAACCCTCTTCGGTATGCACGCCTGGCGGAGTTATACCCGGATGTCACGCTTGACAGGGAGCCTCCGGAAGACGCACCCAAAGGTACAGGCTTGATTTATCGTGGCCGGGAGGAAACACTTCGCTTCTACTTCGATCCGAAATCTCACCTCTTAACCGAGATCACGGCTGAGGGCGCCAAGGACGAAACGGGGCCGCGCCATTACCTGTTCGAGGACTACCGGAAAGTCGACGGCGTGCTGTTTCCCTTCGCGATACGGGAGATCGTTGCACTTCCCAACGCGGACCCGCGAGCGGTACACATCGAACACATTGTGCGCTATCACAAGCTGCAGCAAAACATCAACATCCCCGAGTCAATGTTCTCGCCGCCTCGATAGACGCCGGGCGCGAACGCAGCGGAACCGACTGCTACTGAATGAACCCGAGCTTCTTTAAGTCGGCTTGCGGAGCCGGCGGCGTGAACTGTGCTTGTCCGAAGGCTGCCTTTTCTCTGCCATCTACCAGCGCGATACCGAACGGTGGGTCCACAAATTGAAATGTCTTCCGAAGCTTCTCCACTTCCAGCGCAGTTCCGGCTTTCAAGCCGTTATCGTGCAGGAAGCCCGCCGCGAACTCAGGCATGGTGGTGGGAATCGCAATGACCTTGGTGTCACCCCAATTGAAGCCCGACATGAACTTCGCTGCCGCGTTGCAATGCATACAGACCGGGTCGTAGAAGAAGAGAAATACATGGCCATCGCGGATCGACTGGGGCTTTCCATCGACGATGATCGGGCTTGGCGCTTCGAGGCCAGTATGCTGCGAAGCACCCCACGCATAGCTAGCCGTCGCTGCGACGGCGAGGGTCGCGAAGGCAATGAGAGGAACTCGCAGGCTCTTATTCAATACCGGCGCCCAGAAGAACGCAACGGCCGCGAGCAGCAACATAACGCCATCGCCAACGAAGAAGCCGGGGCCAATGGCGCGCTTGATGAGCGGGAAACAACTGCATTCCTGTCCCACCAGGTTTTGGTAGTAATAACCGACCCAGCCGATGAAGAACAGCATAAGTGCGCCGCCCAGCAGCCCGCCCCAGCGCCGAAACCTTGGCGTGAACAGGAAAAAGGCAGCCAGTAACTCCAGCGTTCCCAGAGATGCTGCTCCGAGTACGCCGAACCCGGCCGGTACTTTTGCCTGTTCCAACAACTCACCCGTCTTGAACGGATCCAGCACTTTCCAAGCACCGGCAATCAGGAAGATAAGGCCCAGTAGAATTCCCGCTACCAAAGCCACATGGTTCTTCCAGGAGCTTGTGCTCAATTCCGGAAGATCGGCAGCTGAAACGACCTGCGAAGTCATATCTTTCAATTGTAAACGCAAGAGGCTGCCCTGAACTTCGCAACTGCAACTGGATGATGTCTCCAAGTTTTCCAGTGCTAACGCGCGCGCTGTTGGAGAAGGGTACTCCGCGATGGATTCAAGAAAATCTACGGTGGCAACACGCTGCCCCTGGCGCGTCCGGTGGAGAAAGGCGCCGCCCGCGACCCAGGCATCGGAGAAAGCATCAGGGCGCTTTGGCTAGCCAACGCCTCGCCAAAACCATGCGATCATCGGTAGAACTGCAAGTCCAACCCACAACCAAAGGATCACTCTCATGAAACGCACGCTGCTTCGCTTCACCGGCTTGGCCGTCTTCGCCGCCGCCTCCCTAGTAATCGCTTCCGCCGCAGAGTTCGAAGGCGTCCTGATGGATCAGGCGTGCGCCGCCGACAGCGCCAAGGACGGTCAAAAGGCTGCTCTGAAACACGATAAAGACTGTGCACTGATGGCTGCGTGTGTGAAGAGCGGTTACGGCATCATCACGGCTGACGACAAGTACATAAAACTCGATCAGGGCGCTACCGACAAAGTGGTGGCTGCACTTAAGAAGACAGACAAGGCCGACAACCTGAAGGTGAAAGTCAGCGGCGAGCTCAGTGGCGACACCATCACGGTAACGTCGATAACGATTATCTAGCCGCCTGTCGTCGCAGAGACTTCGGACGATGTCGAAAAAAGGCAGCATCCTCCGCTCTCGCCGTCGGGAAGCGGCAACTCAGCGCAAGCAACTTCGTGCGCCTACAGTCACTCCAAGGAAGCACGATTATCCGCGGCGCAAAACAGGACTACCATATTAATTGAAGTGGCGTTGCGCCGCTTTGAATTGCGATGGACCTCTCTAGAAGGAAATTTGTATGACCACTATTGTCGTTAACGGTGTAAAGCGCGAGGTGCAGGCACCGACCGATACGCCGTTGCTTTACGTACTGCGAAACGATCTGGAGCTTACTGGCCCTCAGTTTGGTTGTGGGCTCGCGCAATGTGGATCCTGTTCGGTGCTGCTGAACGGCAAGGAAGTGCGCTCCTGCATTACAACTCTGGGGTCCGTGGCCGGCAAAGAGGTCACGACCTTGGAGGGTCTTCCGGCGCGCTGGGCCAAGCAAAAAGGGCTTTCCGAGGCCGATGCGGCGAGAGCTCTTCACCCGTTGCAGGAGGCGTGGATCGAAGAACAGACGCCGCTGTGCGGGTTCTGCCAGAACGGCATGATGATCAAAGCGACGGAGTTGCTGGAGCGCGTGGGGTCGCCGACAGTTACGGAGATCAAGGAGGCATTCACAACGTCTGGTACCTCCCCCCATCTCTGTCGTTGCGGGAGTTATACGGCGATCATCCAGGCGGTGCAAAGGGCTGCTACGACGATGGCGAAAAGGAGCGACGCATGACCTCGAATCTCGAGCAAATGGCCAACCCTTCCAGCGACGTGTTTGGTGCATCTCTTTCGCGGCGCGGCTTCGTGAAAGCCGGAGGAGCGACTGCTGGCGGGCTTCGGGTTCGCCCGCGCGCAAGGCACGCCGCAGGCTGGCGCAGCCTTGAGCGGCGGCGATCTCAATCCAGCTTTGCCTGAATCATGGATTGAGATTCACGAAGACAATACGATCCTGATGCGTACCGGCAAGTCCGATTTCGGCCAGGGCACAATCTTCACAGCCTACCGGCAGATTGTGGCGGAAGAACTCAGCGCACGCTTTGAAGCGATCACCACTGTGGTGTCGGCCGACACGGACCGAACGCCCGACGGCGGCGGCACGTTCGGTTTGCTCGGAGAAGGCATGCCGAATCTCCGAAAGGCCGCGGCGTATGTTTATCAAGCCCTGCTCGATCTCGCTTCGCAGCGGCTCGGCGTGCCGAAGGATCAGCTTTCGGTGAAAGATGGAGTGGTCTCGGGCGGCGGCAAGAGCGTGTCGTATGGCGAGCTCGTCAAGGGGCAGAAGCTAAACCTCACCATCCCCGTCAAGGGCGACATCCACAGTATGTTCGGATTGACGGTAGACGGAAATCCTCCGCTGAAGCCGGTCAGCCAGTACACGATCATCGGCAAGTCGTTCCCCAACTCCGTGATCGTTTCGAAAGTCACGGCAAAGGAGACGTGGGTTACTGATGTGCGGCTCCCAGGGATGCTGCATGCGCGCATGGTCCATCCCAGGACGCTGGGCTCAAAACTGGTTTCGGCAGGCCCTCTCGACAAGGCTCGATTTCCGAATTCGCAGGTGGTGGTGAAAGGGAATCTGGTCGGCGTGGTTGCCCCCACGGAATGGGAGGCCATCAAAGCCGCGCAGCAGGTAGCGTCGGGCACAAAGTGGACGGAGTGGAAGGGATTACCTGGAGATCAGCGCCTGTTCCAATTTCTGAAAGAGGATGCGGATTGGAAGACCGCTCCTGCCGCCATCGAGCAAGACAAACAAGGGCGATGTGATTTCCGCCATGGCGAACTCGCCGAAGAAGTTCTCGGCGACATACCAGCTTCCGTATCTCAAACACGCGCCGATTGGGCCGACCATGGCGGTAGCCGACGTTCGTTCCGATGGCAGCGTCTACGTCTACACGCACACCCAAAACGCACAAGCCCTGCGCACTGGGATCGCGCATATGCTCACGACTTCGGTGGACAAAGTCGTCGTGCGCACGTCCGCGGGGGCCGGCCACTATGGCCGCTCCAACGGCGGCAACGCTGGGGCGGAAGACGAAGCTGTCATTCTGTCGCAGGCAGTGGGCAAGCCTGTTCGGGTGCAATGGATGCGCCCGGATGATTTCCAGTGGTCGACGCAATCGTCGGCAGCCTTTTCCGAGGTCCAAGTCGGTCTGGATGCCAATGGCAGTTTAAGCGCGTACGAGATTAACCACTACATGCCAGCCATGCAGGACGACCGATTGGTGGGCGCGATTCTGGCTGGTCTTCCCACCATTCCCGCTCCCGGTGACAAGGGGTCCCTATTCGGCATCGCCAATAGTATGCACGACCCGTGGGTTTACGACGCCACGCCTGTGGTCTTGGAACGCGCTTATGGAACATTCCAGGTCGGACAGAGCTCTTCGCCGCTAAACGTCGGCCTGCGCGATCACAGCTTGAGGACGCCGGGGCAGTATCAACAGAACTTCCCGCGCGAACTAGCGATCACGGAGGCGGCGGTACTGGGCAGAGTTGACCCGCTTCAATTTCGGATTCAACACGCACACGAGAAACGGCTGGTCGGAGTCTTGGAATCCGTTCGGCAGAGTTCGGGGTGGGAAACGCGGTCTAAGCGCCCGAGCGTTAGCAACGGTGTGAGCCGGGGCCAGGGTGTGTCGGTGATGTTCCGAGCCGGAACGTACTGGGCTTGCGTGGCGCACATCGAAGTCAACATGACCAGCGGCGCGATCAAAGTTGAGAAGATCACGGTAGCGGTGGACCCCGGGATCGTCGTGAACCCCGCACAGTTGAAGCGCCAGGTGGAAGGTGGCGCCGTCATGGGAGTGAGTATGGCGCTGCTGGAAGAAGTGCGTTTCGACGAAAGCGGAGTCACCACAAGCGACTGGCGAAGCTACCCGATTTTGACAATGGCTGATGTGCCTGAGATCAAAGTTGTGCTGATAAATCAGCCTGGGGCTGTAGAGTATGGCCAGGGTTCCGAGGCGGCCAATGCTCTGGCTGCCCCGGCCATTGCCGGAGCGCTGTTGGATGCGACCGGCAAGACTGCGCGCCGGATTCCGCTGAAACCCGATTACGTGAAAACGCTACTAAGCGCGTGATAGATCCAGGTGTTCCGCGGCAGAACGCTTTCGGACTGAACCGCGCCTTCGACACGTCTCGTTTATCTCTTTGTCGCCCTGATTTATTCGAGGTACTACTGCATCGTTTGGAATCTATTGGCCGCCGTGCGGGCATCGACCTCCGGGCTGTTGTCTTTCTCGGCGTTCTCATTGGTTGGCGCGGGTTCCTGATTCGGTTTGGTTGGTTTGGGTGGCGCGGACTGCTCACTCGACACCGAGTCGGTTTCTTTTAAGGCCGTTTCCTGGTTCGCCCGGACTTCTTCATCTGTGCCGCATCGGCCACAAGTATGGAGCCGATCTTCTGCATGGGTGTCACGCCCAACGGTATAGCAGCCAACAAAGGTGGCACCTGACGGCCGATCTCCACGACGGTGCAGCCCTTGAGGCGGACTTGGACCGGGAAACGGGCATGTCGTCCGTAATGCAGTGGGATCCCCATTCGCTGCGGGCTTATACTGACGGCAGAGGTTGGCGGCAAAGGACCTTATTGTGAGCTCGCAGTTTAATTCAACAGATAGTGCGGGCGAGGGCGAAACGCCTTCCCTGACAACGTGGGCGCCACCGGGCCATTTCTACTCGCCGATCGTCGACCCGACTGATGCGGTAGTTGCCCAGACCCTCGCCGGCTTTGACCAGACAAGGCTTGCGCCCGACGACAGCCTGTGCATCGACGAGGCGGCCATGCTCAATCACCTTGTGACGCTTGCTCCGCTTTGTGCCGACATACCCTTCCCGCCGAGCAAGACCGACGACGCGCGATATTATTTTGAAAATCCTGCCTTTTCGTATGGCGACGGAACGATCTATTTTGCAATGATCCGCTGGCTGCGCCCGCGCCGCATTATTGAAGTTGGCGCAGGGTTCTCTTCCTGCCTCGCCATGGACACGAACGATCGCTTCTTCGATGCTTTGATTGAGCTCACCTTCATCGATCCGTTTCCAGAAATTCTTCTTGGCTTATTGGACGATCAGGACCCGTACCGCCAGTGCATTCTGCCAAGCCGCATTCAGGATACGAGTATCGAGGTTTTTGAGCGCCTTCAGGCGAACGACATTCTGTTCATCGATTCATCGCACGTTTCGAAGCTCGGCTCCGATGTAAACGACTATATGTTCCGCATCTTGCCAAGACTCAAGGCGGGTGTCGTGATCCACATCCACGATATTCCTTATCCGTTTGAGTACGGGCCCGCCTGGATCGTGGATGAGAACCGCTCTTGGAATGAGGCTTACCTGCTGCGCTCCTTTCTGCAGTACAACCCGCGATTCCGCATCATTTACTTCAATCACCTCGTTAAGCGGCTTTACGCGGCGAATCTGGCCAAGAGGATCCCGATCTGTCTGAAGAATTGCGGAGCGAGCATATGGCTGCGGAAACAGGAATAGCGGCGGAGGTAGGGCGGGCCGCAACAGGACAAGAGGCGTCCTTCGAAAGTACGCAAACTGTAGGCAGTCATGAACTAATCAGCGGCAGTTAAAGCGCGCCTAGGTGCCAGAGATCTTTGACCCTCCTCACAGCCAAGCTGCGTAAACAGGTGGGTGATCCCTAGTCTGTAGCAGAAAGCGCGACTTGGCGGTCGCGGCCATTGCTCACTTGGGACAAAGGTGCTACCCGGCAGACGGTGTCGCTGCCCCACTCGAGCTTGGCACTAGATCCCGTTTAAAGCCCAACTCTCTTGGTGCTCAAGATCCAGCCGCCAGCAATCTTCTCGGCGTCTTCATGCGTCAACTCTTCGCATCGCTTAGGAGTGTGCAGTGGCCGACAGGAGGCATTGATCGCCACCCCAAGACGGCCGTCATGGGAGATCATTGGGCGCATGCGCTTCCAGCCAGTAGCCCATTCGGAGCAAAGCCTCACCGGGAGGCGTTTCGGCGGGCTTGGAACTATCGTTCGCCCATGGCTTCGGCGACTTTCACTGCCATATCGTAGCGGCCGAATGGTGCACTCAGCTGAGCGCCTTCCACCATCTTGCGAACGCGTGAGACCATCTCCTGGGCGATGGCGATGCCTTCGTTCCGCGCCTTCTCAGCGGAATCGGCAACGCGCATGCGATGCATGTACTGCTCGGGTACAGGCACGCGAAGTTCGTTCACCATGAACTCGGCATTGCGGTAGCTGGTCAACGGCCAGATGCCGGCGATGATGGGCAGCTTGTACTGCCTGGTTTTGAGCAAGAACTGTTCCAGTAGGTTCAGGTCGAAGACTGGCTGCGTCACCACGTACTCTGCGCCCGCCTCAACCTTCCACTCGAAGCGGCGCAGTTCTTCGTCCATATTCAGAGCGCCCGGATTGGCCCCGACGCCAATGAGCAGCGCGGTCTGCGAGCCGATCGGATTGCCGCCAATGTCGAGCCCCTGGTTTAGATTGTTGGCGATGTTCGTGAGACCGATGGAATCGACATCGAATACCGCGGTCGCGTCCGGGTAGGTGCCCATACGCGGCGGGTCGCCCGTGATGCAAATCAGGTTGCGCACGCCGGTGGTATGCGCGCCGAGCAATTCCGACTGGATACTGAGAATGTTGCGGTCGCGGCAACAGAAATGGAGCACGGCTTCAATCTGAGCCTGCTGTTGAATCAGCTGGCAGGTGACTTGGGCGCTCAGCCGGGCGCTGGCACGGGGTCCGTCCGGCACGTTGATGCAGTCGATGCCATTGTTGCGGCATAAGACCGCGCCGGCGATCTCCTTGGATGCGTCAATGCCGCGCGGCGGGAGGATCTCAACGAAGGCCACAAACTTGCCGGCGGCGAGTTTTGCACCGAGCTTCGACTTTTCCGCAACCGGCGCCTTGGGCAGCTTCTTGACTTCGGGTTTCGCTTCGTCAACTGTCACTGCAGCCTGCGCCGGCTTGTGGTGGTCTGTGGGTTGCGCGGGTTGGAGCGACCTTGCCTCGCTGCGGATGAGCTTGATGTGCTCCGGCGTGGTGCCGCAGCAGCCGCCTATAACGCGTGCGCCGGCCAGAATGAAGCGGCGCGCATATTGCGCCATGTATTCGGGTGAGCAGAGGTATATGTTGCGGCCTTCCACCTTGGCCGGCAGGCCCGCGTTTGGCATGGCGCTGAGGGGCTTGGAGGTATAAGGCACCATCTTCTCGATGGTTTCGAGCACCGTCTTCGGACCATCCGAGCAGTTCACGCCAATAACATCGGCGGGCCACTCGTTCAATCGGGAGGTGAAGGTTTGAGTCGACGTTCCATCGCGCAGATTGCCCTCCTCATCCACAGCGACCTCGGCGATAATCACCATCCCCGGACCCGCCACTTCGCGTGCCGCGAAGATCGCTTCGCGCAGTTCGTCGAGCTCGTAAAATGTCTCGAGTACCAACAGGTCGACGCCCGCGGCAACCAGCACTTCGGCCTGTTCCTTGAAGATGCCGTGCGCTTCCGCAAAAGAGATTGCACCCAGCGGCTCGATTTGCGCACCCAGCGGGCCTATGGCGCCCCCTACGAAGGCCTTTTCGCCGGCGGCCTCGCGCGCCAGGCGTACACCGGTCTCGTTGATAGCCTTCAGCTTTTCGCTCAAACCAAACGCGGTGAGACGCAGACGATTGCCGCCGAACGTGTTGGTCTCAATGATTTCGGCGCCCGCCTTGACGTACTCCTGGTGGACCTCCTTGATCATCTGCGGCGACGTAAGGTTGAGTTCGTCAAAGCAGCGGTTGATGAAGACACCCTTGCCGTAGAGCATGGTGCCCATGGCACCGTCGGCTACAACAAGACCGGATTCCAGCTTGCGGCGGAACTCGGCGGCTCGGGAAGCGGTGGTTGGTTCGGCTGCGGTCATGGTTATCTGTGTATACGGCGGTGGAAGTCATCACGGTGCTCGCGATGCCCGCCAGGACTTCAATGCGCGTTATAAACGGATTGTACCGCGATGGTCGGGGGCTAACGGGTGAGGAAGTGGCTTAGGGCGGTCGGCGAAAGCCGAGACAAATCTCGGCTCAGCAGGCTGACAGCCCGCGCCACTTCAGCCCCGGCTGGTCCAGCGCAGGGTGACAGGACTGCCGGCCGAGACACCGAGCCGTGCGGCGGCGGACGTCTGGTTGATGGCCAGTTCGATGAAGCCGGAGCTACCGAAATAGGCGAACAACTCACTGGGTTTAGCGTCGCCGAAGGTAGTGCGGAAGCGCTGGGTCTTCCGGCGCGCCACGCCGGTACCGAGGTCGATCTCGAAGCCGCGTTCGGGAAGGGCGGCAAAGGACTCTTGCGGAAAGTTCGTGATGATGTTGCCGAAACGGTCTGTGCTCAAAATCGTTCCATGCCATGTACCGGCGGGGTGGGTTTCGTGAGGTTGGGTGGATTCGAGCAGGATCGGTGCTTCCACCCGGGCCCCGGCATCCTTCGGCTTCACCTTTCCGAGAGCGAGGCCAGCAGCCACAGGCGCGAAGATGTCGCGGCCGTGGAACGTGGCGGAGACTCGCTTGAGCCAGAGATCCGCATTGGTTAGTTCACGGATGACCGCACTGGGATCGCGGCCGAGGATGAAGCTGAGCACTCCGTTATCAGGGGCGATGAAGTGCTGATCGCGGGATTCGGCCAGCAGCCCCCGGCGTGTGGTGCCCACGCCCGGGTCCACAACGACGATGTGGATGGTCTCCGAAGGGAAGAATCCGGCGGCCTGCTGAATGGCGTAGGCACCCGCGAGAATGTTGTACGCGGGAATCTCGTGGGTGACATCGACGATCTGCGCGGACGGGCAGATGCCCAGGATCACGCCCTTCATGACGCCAACATAGTGGTTGGAGAGCCCGAAATCCGTGGTGAGAGTTATGATCGGCGCGGTCCGGCTGGTCTTCATAGGCTGCTAAAATTGAGGAAGCCCTCGTGTCACTGCCGGTCTCCAGGAGACTGAGCATTCAATTGTACCCAGTGCCTGGCTGTTCCGGAACCTTGCAGTATGCCTCGCTATTATTTTGATCACAACGCTACCACACCGGTCGCGCCGGAAGTGCTGGCCGCGATGACGGATGTGCTGCGGCTGGGCTATGGCAATGCATCCAGTATTCACCGGGAGGGCCAGCGGGCGCGGCAGTTGCTGGAAAGCGCGAGGCGGACCGTGGCGGCGAAGTTGGGCACCGATCCGGCAGGTATTGTTTTCACGAGCGGGGGCACCGAGGCCAACAACCTCGCGATCCTAGGGCTTGTTCGCAGTTTGGATGTTGCACGCCGGCACGTGATCACGGCTGCTGTCGAGCATCCATCGGTGCTCGAAGCCTGCCGGCAGTTGGAGCGCGAAGGCGTGTCTCTGACCATCATGCCGGTGGATGCGATGGGCAAAGTGTCCGGCGCGGCTGTCCGAGGTGCCATCCGAGAAGAAACGGTACTCGTGACCGTAATGCACGCCAATAATGAAGTGGGCACACTTCAGGCGGTCGACGAAATTGCGGCCATGGTGCGCAAGGCGCGAGAGAATGGTCAGCCTATCTGGTTCCACTCAGATGGCGTGCAGGCATTTGGCAAAGTGCCAGTGGACGTCGCCGCGTTGGGTGTTGATCTGTATTCCATCAGCGCGCACAAGATTTATGCGCCGAAAGGTACTGGCGCGCTATGGGTTCGCAAGGGCGTGCCGCTTCGTGGAATCGTGTTCGGTGGCCGGCATGAGCGGGAGCGACGCCCGGGTACCGAGAATGTCGCGGGAGCGGTGGCCATGGCCCGGGCCACGGAACTGGACGGTTTTGCGGACAGCTGGAGCCTAGCCCGGTTACGTGACCTCTTCGAGGCTACCCTCCTGGCTGAGCTGCCAGAAGCCAAAGTAAACGGAGATACGGAGGAGCGGTTGCCGAACGTGAGCAACCTGCTGCTACCCGGTATCGCCGGCGAATCCATGGTGATTGCGCTCGACCTGAAGGGCTTCGCTGTGTCGAGCGGTGCCGCTTGTTCGAGTGGGTCCGTCGAGCCGTCGCCGGTCCTCATTGCTATGGGAAGGTCGAACGAGGATGCGCGCTCGTGTGTGCGGTTCTCGTTGGGACGCGGAAATGACAAGGCGCAAGTGCTGGCGCTCGCGGAGGCTGTCATCACCTCGGCAAAGCAGCTGAGGATGACACAGAAGACTCGACAGGCGGCCGAGTATGCCGGTGTCTGAAGTGAACACACTCGAGCTGCCGCAGACTGCCGCGAAAGCGCCGGGGCTTATCGCCGTGGCGATGTCGGGTGGCGTCGATAGCTCCGTCGTCGCGGGACTCATGGCGCGCCAGGGTTTTACATTGGTGGGACTCACCATGCAGTTGTGGAATCAGCGCCGCCTGCCGGAGCTTGCTACCGAAGGCGCGACCGGTCGCTGTTGTTCGCTCGATGACGTTTACGATGCCCGCTACGTAGCATCATTGCTTGGCATTCCGTACTATGTGGTCAACTTCGAAGAGCGCTTTGAGCATCACGTGGTGAAGCCGTTTGTGGACGACTACCTACACGGGCGCACGCCGATTCCCTGCACGCTCTGCAACAACTTCATCAAGTTCGATCAGTTCCTGGAGATGGCCGACGGAGTCGGCGCGGAGAAGATCGCCACTGGCCACTATGCGCGGATCGATTACAACGCCGACAGCGGCCGCTATGAGTTGAGGACCGGCGTCGATCTCGGCAAGGACCAGACCTACTTCCTGTGGGGCTTGACGCAGCCCCAGTTGGCGCGGACACTGTTCCCGTTGGGTGGCATGAAGAAGCCGGATGTACGTGAGCTGGCCAGAGAACTTGGTCTGCCGGTAGCGGAGAAGAACGACAGCCAGGAGATCTGCTTCGTACCGAACGGAGACTACGCGTCATTCATCGACGCCTACTTCCGCGAGCAGGGCATTCAGCCGGACCGGACGGCGGGCGACATTGTGGACACAGACGGGCGCGTGCTGGGCGAGCACGGAGGCACGCATCATTTCACCGTCGGTCAGCGCCGAGGGCTCGGTGTGGCGGCCGGCGAGCCGCTCTATGTGATTGCCACCGAGCCTGCCACGCATAGGGTGATTGTGGGGCGCAATGACGATCTGCTGCGCGACTCGCTCACGGCCCGCGAGGTCAATTGGATCTCCATCGGCCCGATCCGCGAAGAGCGACACGCATCCGTGAAGATCCGCAACAAACACGCTGCGGCCCCGGCTACGCTGATTCCGGTAGGCGACGACACGGGCGTGATGGTTCGGTTCGACCAGCCGCAGCGAGCCATCACGCCGGGACAAGCGGCTGTCTTTTATGACGGGGACCTGGTGCTGGGCGGCGGCTGGATCGATTAGGCTACTTCAACGTGGCGAAACGGCGAAGCGCATTTCAGAACGAAGCTGAATATTGGGCCGTACGCGCGCTGTTAGGGCTGCTCCGACGGTTGCCTCGGCCGGTCGCCGAACCGGTAGCGTCAAGCTTTGTTGGACTGCTGGACAAGGTGGTTCCTAAGCTTCGGCGCGCGGCACGTACGAACTTGGCCTTTGCGCTGCCGGAGCGATCGGCGGAAGAGCGCGAGAGCATCATCGACGGCGTCTTTCGGACCACGGCCCGGGTGCTGGTGGCCTTTGCCAGGTTTCCCGATATCAACGCTCGCAATGTCCACGACTGGATTCAGTATGAAGGCCTGGAGCACTACCAGTGCGCGAAGACTCGAGGCCGCGGCGTGCTGGTCGCCACGGCTCATCTTGGCAACTGGGAGTTGAGCGCGTTCGCTCATGCGCTGATGACCGAAACCATGGGTGTCATGGTGAGGCCGCTCGATAACCCCAGGGTGAATGCGCTGGTCGAGTCGCGCAGGCGGCAATCCGGCAACAAGGTGATTGGCAAGAGAGACACGGCTCGGATGTTGATTCGGTCTCTCCACGACAACGAAGCGGTGGGCATTCTGATCGACCAGAACACCTTACCCGCGGATGGCGTATTTATTGACTTCTTCGGCGAGAAGGCTTGCGCGAGTTCCGCTTTTGCGAAGCTGGCGGCGCATACGGGAGCAACCGTGATTCCTGGCTTTGCCTTCTGGGAAGGCCAGCAGCGGAAGTACGTGCTGCGCTTCTACCCGGCCATTTCGATGACGGGCGACGCCACGGCGGACACTCAGCGCATTCACTCTTTTTTTGAATCCGTTATCCGGCAATACCCCGACCAATGGATGTGGATCCATCGGCGATGGAAAACGCGGCCTCCCGGTGCTCCGGCGCTGTACTAAGCTCCAGCGTGCTTTCAATCAGTTCGATGAACTGCCGGGCTACTCGACTGGCGTCGAATTGCTTGACCCGCTGCCGGCTGCGCCGAGAGAGGTTCAGGCGCAGTTGTTCGTCGGTTGCTAGACGCACGATGGCTTGGGCCAGATCTTCGGGATGGTCACTCGCGGCAAACAGGGCATGTGGAACGACCTCGGGAATCGCGGCAGAGCGCGTCGCGACGATCGGCTTCCCGGCAGCCATGGCTTCCAGCAGAACGATGCCAAATCCCTCCTGCGCACTTGGAAACACGAAGGCATCGCAGTTCTGATATTCGGAAGCCAGTTCGCGGATGTCGAGATCGCCGAGGAATTGGCAAGCCGCGCCGAGGCTGAGTGAACGGGCCTGGGCATGAAGATGAGCATGTTCCGGGCCGTTGCCGACAATGCGGAGTGCAATATCGGCTCGCTGCGAAAGCTTAGGTAATAGAGCAACGGCGTCGAGCAGCAACGAGAGTCTCTTGCGCGGATAAAAGCGGCAGACGCAGAGCAGCGTGAAACCGGAAGCGGGTCGGCGAGGAGGGGTCTTTTCGAAAAGCGACGACCAGGAGTTGAGATCAATGGGCTCGGGAACAACTCTGATCTCCGCCGTTGGAGCGTAATACTCTTTGATGCGATGAGCTGAGTACCGACTGGAAGTGACAATGCGGGTGGCCCGGGCGACATTCTGCCGTTCGTAGTCCGCTTGAACCGTTAGCGCTTCCCGCACCTTGCCGGTTTCAAAGCGCAGCTCATCAGCGATGACCCCTTTTAAGCAGGCAAAGTGGGGCGGCCCGGAGCGGGCCAGCAGGAACCCGTCCAGATCGAAGCCGATGGTGGCGTCGTAGCGACTGAAGTCACGCTGCGCGATATCGCGATTAAACGCCAGGCGAGCCTCCGCCGAGGCGTCTTGCGTTCCGTTCACGATGTCGATTTGGACTCGCGCACTCGTAAGTGCACTCGCAAGAGTAGTGATGCCCGTAAATGTACCGCTGCCTGAGGCGAAGTTTAAGGGCGTCGAAGTGAGGAAGCAAAGCCGCACGCGACTTCAGTATGGCAACTTTCGGTCGAACAAGCGTCTTTATACTGGAGGCGACGGACTATGCCGAATGCTGTTTGTTTGTTGAGCGGAGGATTGGATTCCGCAACCTGCCTGGCAATTGCACGATCGGAAGGGTTCACTTGCTATGCCCTATCGTTCGACTATGGCCAACGCCACAAGGTTGAATTGGAGGCAGCAGCGAAGATTGCGGCCAGCCTGGGTTCGAAAGAACACAAAGTAGCACGCATCGATTTGCGGATCTTTGGGCACTCCGCGCTGACGGACGACATCGCGGTGCCGAAGCACGACAGCGTGGATGCGCTGGCGCACGGCATTCCCGTCACCTACGTGCCGGCCCGGAACACCATCTTTCTCTCCTTCGCGCTGGCTTACGCGGAGGTGCTAGAGGCTTCGGACATCTTCATCGGTGTGAACGCCATCGATTACTCGGGCTATCCCGACTGCCGGCCGGAATACATCGAGGCGTTTCAGCGGATGGGCAATCTCGCTACCAAGGCGGGCGTGGAAGGCCGAACCAAGCTGAAGATTCATATGCCGCTGGCGAGGCTCTCGAAAGCCGATATCGTGAAGCAAGCTGTGGCTCTGGGCTTGGACTTGGGAGCCACGCACAGTTGTTACGATCCGGATGCCGATGGTCGGGCTTGCGGCCGTTGTGATTCGTGTCTGCTGCGGAAGAAGGGCTTTGAAGAGGCGGGCGTGCCCGATCCGCTGGCGTACACGGTGGCATGAAGATCGCGGAGATCTTCTATTCGATCCAAGGCGAAGGCTCGCTGGTAGGTGTGCCGTCGGTATTCGTGCGAACGTCCGGCTGCAACCTGCGCTGCGTCTGGTGCGACACTCCCTACACTTCCTGGGCTCCAGAAGGCGAAGACCTGACCGTTGAACAGATTCTGCAACAGGTGAGCGAGTTTGGGGCTGGACATGTGGTGGTAACCGGCGGTGAGCCAATGATCGCTCCACAGATTCGCGAACTGGCTGGCGGTCTGCGCCAACAGGCGCTGCACATCACGATCGAGACCGCCGGGACCGTTCACGTTCCGCTGGCTTGTGACCTGATGAGTATCAGCCCGAAGCTAAAGAACTCCGTGCCCACCGAGCGCGAGGGCGGCCGCTGGGCGGGGCAACACGAACGACTTCGCTATCAGCCGGAAGTGCTCAAGCAGTTGATGACTAACTATCCTTACCAACTGAAGTTCGTCGTGGCGGCAGAGGAAGATCTACCCGAGATTGAGGCAATGTGCTTTGAACTGGGTGCGCCGCAAAAGCACGTCATTCTGATGCCGGAAGGCATCGACCGCGACTCCCTGCAGCAACGCGGATTATGGCTGACGGAAGTCTGCAAGCGAACGGGATACCGATTCAGCCCGCGACTGCATGTGGACTTGTGGGGAGCGAAGCGCGGGGTCTGAAATCCACTGGCCTACACCTCGGCTATGCAGAAGCCCGTACGTTGGATTTCAGTGAAGAAGGTCTTGGCTGCATGGCCATGGCGGGCGAAGGATTCCTCAAAGAGCGCGGTGACGTGCTCCTTGCCTCGCTCGTAGAAGACCAGAACCGACGGGCCGGCGCCACTGAGGGCGCAACCAAGTAAGCCGAGCGCTTTTAACCCCAGCATCTCGCTGAAGCCCGGGATGAGGTGTGCGCGATACGGCTGATGCACGCGGTCTTCGAGCGCGGCGGAGAACGATTCTGTACTGCCGGTGCACAGGGCGGCAATCAGCAACGCAGAGCGCTGGACGTTGAACACAACGTCCTCGCGGCTGTACGAGGCCGGCAAGACGGCCCGGGCCTGCACCGTCGGCAACGGAAAGTCCGGCACCACGACGGCGACACCATAATTGGACGGCAGTTCAAGGCGCACGGCATGGGTGATGCCCTTCGAATCGATGGAGCTCGCAACGATCGAACCCAGCACGCAGGCCGAGACATTGTCAGGATGGCCTTCAATCTGCGCGGCTTCATCAAGAATGCGGTGACGTGACCAATTCAGGTTCAACAGCTTATCCGCGATGACGACGCCGGCCGTGAGAGCTGCGGCGCTGGATCCAAGGCCCTTGCCAAGCGGAATGTCGTTCGCGATGTGCAGGTTGAGCGAAGGCAGTTTTAGCCCCACGTCATCGGCAACGCGCAGCGCGGTCTGCCAGATGAGGTTGGTCTCGTCCAATGGAATCTCCGCGGCATCGAGGCCGCTGGCGCTAATCTGCAGCGCGGTGGCAGGCGAGAACGTGCAGGTCAAGTGGATGTCAAGGGCGAGACCAAGCGCGTCGAAACCGGGGCCGAGGTTCGCGCTGGATGCCGGAACGCGAAGACGCCAGCTCATTGCGGATGAAGCTTCATCATTGGGTTAGGATCCGACGCCTAATTGTACCCGGTGGCCCTTCCGGCACGAGTCATACACGCCGATGACGACTTCGAGGGCACGATAGCCTGACTCGCCGTCCGCAAAGGGCTGAGAGTCGTGATGGATGGCCTCCGCGAAATCGATGAACTGCCGCTCGAATGTCGTGAGAGCAATGGCCATGGGGTCGGATGACCCGGAAGAGACATTTGAGGCAACGGGCGCAGGGTCCTGCGCGTTTGCTTCGGCGTCATCGAGAACGTCCCACTGGGTGAGCTGGTCGCCGGAGATGATGGCGGTGCCCTTGACGCCGTGAATCTCCACGCGCTCGGTGTAGCCGGGCCAGAAGGCGGTGGAGGCCTGGATGACACCCGTTGCGCCAGACGCGTATTGGAGTAAAGCGTTGACAACATCTTCCGATTCGATCTTGTGGCGCGCACCAAGCTGCCACATGCCGCTGACCGACTTTACCGGTCCCGCAAGATGGAGGAGAATGTCGACTTGATGGATCGCCTGGTTGATGAGCGCGCCGCCGCCTTCGGTATGCCACGAGCCCTTAATAGGCCGTGAGTAGTATTCATCACTGCGGAACCACTTGACGTAAGCGTCCGCTTCGAGAATTTTGCCGAGCCGGCCGGCCGGTAAAGCGCGCTTGAGAAAAAGCGTCGCGTCGTCAAAGCGATGTTGGCTCGCCACGCCGAACGTGATCTTGGCCCCCCGAGCGATGCGGAGCATCCGGCGCGCTGTATCCAAGTCGGTAGCCATTGGTTTTTGGACCAGAATGGCCCGCTTGATCTCCGCGCAGATCTCGAGCGGCTGCAGGCGGAAATCCGGGAACGTGCAAACATCGATGAAATCTAGCCCACGCAGGCGGCATAGATCGTGGTAATCGGGGATGAACTCCGTATTCCAGCGCGCCGCGAAGGCGCGGCCGCGCTCCTGCGTCCGGTTGGAGCACGCCGCCAGGGTGAAACCGATGTTGTGATACGCCTGAGCATGCTTATCCGCGATGGCGCCGGTGCCGATGATCCCGACTCGCATTAGAGGCCCGTTTCGCTACCGCAGACACTGACGTCGATACCAATCTCGCGAAAGAAGGCTGCCTTCGCGGCAAGCGCGAAGTTCGCGAGGCCGGCATCGGTCGCATAGGCAACCTGGATGTGGTTGGCCTTGTGCCGGGCCATCATTTGATCGCGCGAGATTCCATACGTCACAGCGTGCATGATGGGCCACTGCGGCGTCGTGATACGCCAACGGCGATCGGTTTCTTCGCGAGGAAGCTCAACCACCTGGGCGCGGCCGATATCAGCCCTGAGTTTGCCGGACTCCACGAAGATTCGGCTCCAGACGATCTCGCCCGGTTTGCTGATGCCTTTCAAGCTGCCCCCGCCGAGACGGAAGTACATGGGCGGCTGGCGCTCGCTGACAGTGCCGTGGAAACCACCGAGGAAATGTTCGGGCGGAGCCGCGCCGGAGATTTCGAAGACCCACACAAACTTGCCGTTGTAGGCTTCCCCGTACCGAACGTCGTGTAGCGTGTTTTCCGGTGGTAGTCCGATGTCCTTCCAGATGCGGTAGGTGACGAGGCCATCCAACCCGGCGCATTCATCAACCTCGTTGAAGTGCGGTAGCGGCTCACGCGGGTAAAGGACGCGGCCATCTTTCGCATAGGCCGGTGGTCGTTCCCGGTTATTCAACAGGCCTTCGACGAGATCGGAGGCCGGTGCAAGGTCTTTCAGTCCTTGTTGGTACTGGATGCCGATGGTGGCGCATCCAAATTCGTCCGCAATCCGCAGCGCGGCAATATACATGCGGCACTGATCCAGGATCTGGGCATCGGTCAAGTCGGTTTCCGCGTTTTTGCCAGTGATGAACTTCACCCCTTTTGCATCCAGCCAAACACGGATGGCGTGAGCTTCGTCATTGGTGACTTCGCGCATCGCGGCATAGAGTGAAGACTGGCTAAGCCGCTCCTTGTAGACACCGGTCGGCATAAGGAGTTCGTCGGGGATTATGGCGTTGAACATGCCCATGCATCCTTCGTCGAAGATGCCCATGATGGCTTTATCTTTCTTCAGCTGGCGGCCCAAACGCGCACCGACTTCTTCAGCGGCCCCGGGCAATTGGACCTGGCTGAGCGGTCGGACGTGGCTGGCGTCATGCTCAACCGGCCGGCCGTTGAGCCAAGCCTCCAGACGCGACAGAAAGTATTCGTCGGTAAAGTCCTCGGACCAGAGCGTGGAGTATTTGACCCCCGCCTTGGTAAGTGAGCCATTGAGGTTCAGCATGCCGACCAGACCGGGCCATTCGCCGCTCCAATTCGCGACGGTCAAGATCGGCCCCTTGTGCGTGATGAGGCCGTGGAGGACGTGATGGCTGTATTGCCACACAGCTTCCACAACGATAAGCGGCGCGTCGGGCGGAATGTGCCGGAAGACTTCCATGCCGTTCTTCTGCGAGTCAACGAAGCCATGCTGCTTCACAGGATCGACGGGATGCCCGCGCTGGATCTCAAACCCGAAGCTCTGAACGGCATGGACCAAGGCCTGCTCGACCTTCTGCTGTGCGGGCCAACACTTCTGGTTGGCGGACAGCCTAAGATCCCCGTTAGCGACGTAGATGACGGTTTCTGGCATATCACCGTCATTTTGGCAGACCACGGAAGAGCTGTCGCCCTCTGTTTGGGCTAGTCGCCGTTCGCGTTCAGCGTGAGCCGGACGTCGATCCGGATTTCGGTCGATTTCTCCGGCAGCCGGACAACGAGCTTTGTCGTACCCGTATTCGGGTTCTGCGGCGCGGGAGCGTACGTTGAAACACTATCGAAGCGCGCGGTCTCCGGGGATTCGATTCGCGCCAGGAGGGTCTTGCCGTCTTTACGCAGTATCGCTTTACGGTCCGAGACCTCAACGCTGGCCGAAGTCACCATGCCCCACACGGGCGCGATGGGGCGCGTGGCGGCTACTTCATCGACGATCCTCAACGTCTGGTCGTCGAGAAATGAGAGTTGGCGTGTCCAACGCTGCAGCCGGTCGGGGTACGCATCGGCGAGATCGATCTCGATCGAGGAACCAGCGAGATGGAGAGACGCCTTGGCGGTTTCCGACTGGTTGTCGTTATCGATGAGCAGCGTATTGTGTGATTCGGTCCGGAGGCGGTAATACGTCCAGCGCTTCTTGCCAAAGTAATCAGGCAGGTTGTAATCGTCAGGGCCAAGATCCATCGCCCAGCGCACACCGGCGGCATCGAACACGAAGGAGCCGAGGTCAAGATGTGCGTGACTGGCTGCATTGTCTCCACCCTTGGCGCCCACGTACAGAGCTTTCGGGTCGGTCCAGGAGCTGCGGATGAAAGCCGCGTTAGCGCCCCGAAACTGCTGGGCCAGGGGGAAGCCAGTCTCTCCCGGGGTCTTGGTGACGCGGGGAAACCAGATCAGGTCGAGAGGCGAAGCGTCGCCCTTCTTTGACGCGAAGGTCTGCTCCTGCCACGCGTAAGCTGGCTGGTCGAACCGGGTCGATAGCCAGTTCAACTGCGGCGCTAGTTCCGTCTGTTCGTGGGCATCCGCGTAGTTAAAGGCAAGGCCGAGCGGACCGGTGGATTGGAGGCGGAAGTCGCCGGTGTGACGGAAGCCGGCAGATTCGGACAAGCCGTAGTCGCGGCCCAACGAACTGTCGAGACCCGCGATCAGGTTGACCACGTACTGCGTCGCATAGGCCCAGTAGCCGGGGCCTTCGATCCACCCGCCATCTGGCGCAAAGAGAGCCATGGCCGGCGGCAGCGAGGACAGAACGTTGTTGAGAACGGCGTTTGCTTTATTCTTGTCGACGTCGCCGATTGCAAGCGCCCCGAGCCCTAGGCCTCCATTGCAGACCTGGTTCCAGTTGTTGCGCGGCGCCACCCAAAATGCATTGGATGCGTAAGCAGCCAAGCCTGGGTCGAGGCCTTTCTCGATGATCGCTTTGGCGAGTAGTTCCCGGTCCAGCTGGCTGAGGCCTTCAAAGAGCCAGTCGTAACCAATAGCGAAGGCGTGCGTCATTTCGGCAACATCCAAGAAGTGTGGAGGGTGCCAATCCGGGAACGCCGCAGCCGCATGTAGTTCGGCGAGTGCCCGGCGGAGATGTTCCGGCCTTTCATCGAGGCGCCAAAGGAACGCCAGCACGTACACGCGCTCGAGACACGTCCGGCTCTTATCCAGCAGCCGCGGGCCGATGAGCCTGTATTCGACGGGGCGCTGGGTGATGATTTGGCGAGCCCGGTCGCGAAGGTCGGTGTAATATGCCTTCGCGATGGCATCGCTTCGCACAAGTTTGCGGATATCCGTGACGCGGTCCGCGGAAGCGAGGAGTCGTGGATGCGGCTTCAGAGGAATTGAACTCAGCGGATCGAGTGCGTCGCTTCGGCCCCATGCGAGAGGCGGTAATGTGCCTGAGCCGAAGGACGCTGCGGCGAGAAGCCGGAGAGCTGATCTGCGATTCATGGGCCTAGCCACAGTCTCTCAGCCTGACTCTTGGCTCGGCGGGATCGGTCGCTGCTTGGCTTTGCTAAGCTGAGGCCGCATGCGTATTTCGAGATCACCTGCCGCCACCGTCGTCCTGGGCGGCGCGCTCTGTCTATCTGCCTTCAGTCAGGCCCCCAACGCCAGGCCCAGCCCGAAACCGAAGCTGGTGGTAGCGATTGTGGTCGATCAATTCCGTTACGACTATCTGACCCGGTTTCGCGCCAACTACCATGGCGGCCTCGACATGCTGCTGACAAAAGGGGCGGACTTCACGAACGCTTACTACCGGCAATCGCCCACCGTAACCTCGGTCGGCCATAGCATTTTCCTCTCGGGTGCAATGCCGTCTGTCAGCGGCATGGTCGGGAACAGCTGGTATGACCGCGAGGAGGGAAAGATTGTAACCAGTGTCTGCGACTGGAACGAGCAGACGGTCGGTGGTCGCCAAGTGGCAAAGGGTAGGAACTGCACGGATGCAGACCCCGGGTCACCACGGCGCATGGTGGTCACGACGCTCGGGGACGAGTTGAGGAATGTGTCGGAGGGTTCCAAGGTCTATGGCGTTTCAATTAAGCCGCGTGGAGCGATTCTGCCGGCGGGACATCGCGCCAACGGCGCTTTTTGGTTCGATGATGCCACTGGAAACTTTGCAACTAGCACATATTACATGAAGGCCTTGCCCGATTGGGCTCAAGCTTTCAACGATCAGAAACTTGCGGCCAAGTACGCGGAACAGAAATGGGAGGGGTTCGACAAATGGGAGTTCCGGCCTGATCCTAATAGCAAAACGCCGTATTCAAAATTGCCTGCAAGCCCCTGGGGCAACGAATTGATAGAGCGCTTCGCGGAGCAGATCATTACGGCGGAACACCTGGGACAGCGCGGAACAACGGATCTGTTGACCGTTTCGTTTTCTTCGAACGATTACGTGGGCCACCGAGTCGGGCCGGACGCTCCGGAAGTCAAGGACATGGCAATTCGTATTGACCAACAGCTTGCAAAACTCTTTCAGTTGATCGACCAGAAGGTGGGTCTGGCAAATGTTCTCATTGTGCTGACGGCAGACCATGGCGTCGCACCGTTGCCAGGCGATGAACAACGCCACATGCCCGGAGGCTACGTGTCCGTAAACGCCGAGGCGGTGGTGAACTCGGCCTTGACGAATCGGTTTGGCAAAGCGGAGTGGCTCATTCCAGGCGTGAGCGAAGTGAGCTTGTATCTCAACCGCAAAACGGTGGAAGATTTCAGAACCGCCGATGGCCGGAGGATCGATCTGCAGGAAATATACAGCGTGGCCAGGCAAGCCCTGCTTTCGGATCCGCAACTGCATGTGGCTCGGGTCTATAGCTACGATCAGCTGGAGAACGGAGTTGCCGGCGACGAAGTTGCGCAGGCCGAGATGTTTGGCTTTTATCCAAGACGGAGCGGCGACCTGAATCTCGTCTACGATCCCTACTTCGTGCTTGGTAAAGGTGGGACTTCGCATTTCTCACCCTGGGGCTACGATAGGCACGTCCCCGTCTTGTTCTTTGGCGACGCCATCAAGCCGAGGCGGTACAACCAGGCGATAGCTGTCAATGACATCGCTCCGACACTCGCGACGATGCTGGACATTGAGACGCCAGGCGGCTCGTCGGGACGAGTGCTCACGGAAATCATCGAGTAGCGTCTACTCCGAGCCGGGAATCTTCGATTCACACTCGGACCAATGCTCGATCAGGTAGTGAACAACAGTCGAACCGACTCGCTGTGCCGCCTCAAGGGCGGGGAGGTAGGCGGAGTAGGCACCGAAGGTCATGCCTTTGAGGCTTTCGGCGGCGGTGGATCCCGGGGCTTGGCGATCGTAGTTGCTCACCGTGCGCAAGACGAGAACGCGGTTCAAATCAACGCGTCCGGCTTGATGGAGAAACGTGAGCGCCTGCATGGTGCCAGTGTCCTCCATGGCCGAAATCATGTAGTTACCTTGGCCGGCCGTGAAGTAGCTAGCCCAGGCATTTGCCCACTCATCCATCAGCTTGCCGTGAAAGAAAGTGCTGGCTGAGATCGCGTCTCCCTTGGTCACGAACGGCGGTTTCAGTGCATTCGGAAAGCCAGGGAAGCGGGCTCTGGAGGTACGGAGTGTATCGCTATCGGCGAGCGGCGCGTTTCGAGTAATCTTCAGTGCCCAGGCGACTAATGCCGGATTCAACGTGTAGATCTCGCCCTCGAGTTCGCGCCGGACTGGTTGCTCATAAGGCGTGGCCTTGCGAAGAGGCACGTAGCCGGTCGGCCAATCGGCAGGGATTTCCCGCGTGTCGATTTCATAGGCGAGGTCACCATCGATGACATGCTCGGCCCAGACCGCCGAGCCGAGCGATACGTCCGCAGGATCGCCACCACCGATTCCCGCGACCAGCCAGTAAGATCTCGTGAGGTCGAAACGGGGATCCGTGCCCAACGCCATCACGGAAGCTGCCGCTTTCGCGGTCCCCACGCCGGTTACCATGCCAAGCACTCCATCCTTATTGGCTCGGAGGTGATGATAGCCGGAGGCGAGCGGCAACACCTGGTCGAGGTGTTCACGTTCGACCCAGAACTGGAATTCGCCCGGCGCATCGCCGGTGTCTTCGCCGCGTTCGAACATGGTAACGACGACCACTTTGATAGGAATGGGCTTCGATGGCTGCGCGTCGAGCCAGGCGGTGGAAGAAATCGCGATCGCTGCGGTGACACACAGCGGCCACTTATTCATGAAAGCCCCAAGTGCGTTGGGCGTAGCCCGATACCCAGGGCTTCACCGGTTTCAATGTGTCGCGCCAGCCGGACGTCCCGTAACGAGTCTCAAAAGCTGCCACGGCGGCGTCGTAATCGTGCAACAGCTTAGCTTTCAGGGGCGGTTCGGCGAATGAGTAGGTGAGGCTGTTGCGGCCCAATTCCACGATCTCCTTCCACGTAAGATTGAACGTCGTTACCCCGGTAAAGTATTCGTCCGTCATATTTGAATCCCACGAGCCGCGGTCGTCGGTGTTCAGGCAGACCGGAATGCCAAAGCGGAGGTATTCCGGGAACGGGTGCTTGGACATGTCTGGAAAATACTGCAGCACGTGATTCGAGACCAGGTTGATCTCAACCAGAAAATGGCCGTCGCGCATCAACAGCATGGTGTCGGGATCGCTAATCAGGTTCAGGCCGTGGCCGATGCGGGTAGCGCCGAGCAGTAACGTATCGCGGACGTCGTGGCCGGGATTGTCCTTTTCGCCACCATGAATAGAGAGCGGGATGTCGCTATAGGTCCGCCGCATTTTTCGGAAGGTTTCCAGAAAGCGAAGCGGGTAGCCCTTGTCGTTGTCTTCGCGGCCGGCCATGTTGATGCCCACCCATTGATCGCGATGCTGCGACACCCAGGCGTACGCCATTTCCAGCTTGTGCTCAGCATCAGGCAGAAATCGAATGATGACGTCGATAAAGCGCATCTGAACGCCGGTGGCGATGGCGTCGGGCTGCCGCAGTCGGTTGCACAGAATCTGGCTCGTCTGTTCCATCGGCATCGCCTTGCCGTCAGCGTCCATGAAATTCTCCGTAACGATTTGCGTTTCGATGTAGCGCACTCTCTCTTCGCCGAAGAAACGCATGTTCTCCACCATCACGTCTGAAACTAGATAGGGATCGCGGGTAAGATCGCCAAAGCGTGGGACGATGCGCTCGAAGAACTCATCGCGACCCTCACCCGGATGATCGAGCATCAGCGACGATATCCAAGCAGCCTTCAAGTCCGGCGGCAAGCCCGCCAATGCCTGATACTGGCTCTTTTCGCAATCGCTGAGCGCCGAATAAGTGGAGCGCTGAATGTTGTAGAAGTGGGGTAACGAATCGTTCGAGCCGATACAATTCTCAAACTGAGTGAGCGTGTAGAACGCGTTCCGCGCCAGCGTTTTGGGCGACGTCGCGGTGGCGTACCAGACTGACGCGTAGGTGTCGAGAGAGTTGTGGTGATGGAGGTCGCCGCCTTTGGGCAGATCAAACAGGAACGCATAGAGCTCGGCCGGAGAGGCGGCCTGCTTGATCTCCTCGAAGCGAGCGGAGAAATCCGCGGCCGCAGCCAGACGCAGGGCGCAAAGCAGGAAAAGGAGGGCTTTGGTTGAAGTTCGGTTTCGCATGAGTCTGTCGAACTATTAGGACACAAAACCCGACGGTGGTCTAGAAAGTGGGCCAGCTTTTGCAGTGCCGAAAAACGGTCTGAGACAATCTAGAAAAGCATCTTCGTCGTCGCAAACAAGCGCCTGGTTTCAATGTTGAACGCGTTTGCTGTGTCTGGCGAAAATCCCCTGGTCTCGCGTCTCGGCTTCTCTCAAAACGTGTCGGAATTCACCCAACTTCTGAGGCAGAATCGCAACTACCGCTACACCTGGGCCGGCCAAGTGGTGAGCGAGATCGGCGATCACTTCAACAATGTCGCCGTGTTGAGCTTGGCCATCCGCCTGACGCACCGCGGTGATGTGATTTCGGGCATCATGCTGTCACGGGCGATTCCGGCGGTGCTGGCCGGCCCGTTGGCGGGAGTATTGCTCGACCGCTTCGACCGGCGCAAGATCATGATCTCGAGCGACCTGGTCCGGGCTTGCATCGCTCTGGGCTTCATTCTGGCCATCTTCTATAGCCAGACCTGGCTCCTCTACCTGCTCAGCGCGCTGTTGATGCTGGCATCGCCGTTTTTCACCAGCGGACGTTCGGCCATCCTGCCGACTATCGCCACCAAGGAAGAGCTGCATACGGCAAACTCGCTCACACAGACGACCGGCTGGATGACGCTTGCGGTAGGCGCCTTCTTCGGCGGCACGATGGTGGATCAGTTTGGCTACCAGATCGCCTTCGTCTTCAATTCGCTTTCGTTTCTGGTCTCGGCATTTTGCATCTGGCGGCTGCGAACCGCGAAGGGCCATTTCCGTGCCGAGCATACGATGCTCAACGAAACACAGGTGGTTCGGCCCTGGCACGAATACGCCGAAGGCCTGAAGTACATGTGGGCGTCGCCCCTGATTCTGGGCATTGGACTGATCTCGGTGGGTTGGGCCAGCGGCGGCGGAGCGGCGCAGGTTCTCTTTACACTTTTCAGCGAACTGGTGTTCAAGCGAGGTGCAACCGGTTTGGGCCAGTTGTGGGGAATCGCGGGCGTCGGTCTTTTGATTGGTGGAATCATCGGGAACCGCCTGGGCCGCACGCTTAAGTTCGAGGCTTACAAACGCACCGTCTTCTTTTGCTATTTGATCCACGGCGGCGCCTATATCGTGTTCAGCCAGATGACCAACTGGTATTGGGCACTGGGGTTCATGTGTCTGTCTCGCGCGGCGGTGGCGGTTAGCTCCGTGCTGAATTGGTCCACCCTGCTGAAGCACGTTGAGGATCGTTATCGAGGGCGAGTCTTCTCGACCGTCGAGACCATGAACTGGTCCACCATGCTGCTCTCGATGATGGGCGCCGGCATTGCATCCGTGTCCTACCCCATCCGGCTGATCGGCGCCGTCTCCGGGCTGCTGAGCTCATCGACCGCGATTTTCTGGGGTTGGGCGAACTGGAGCGGCAAACTGCCAGAGCCGCGTTTGGTGGAAGAAGACGAAGCCGTGGAGATCCACGGCGATCCAACGGGCTAGCGCCACGCGGACTTCTTAGGCGTGTCTGATATGCTCTGCTGGAATGTCTAAGCCCCTTCCTGCCGTGCCCTCATTGACCGCCGAACTCCTAGCTGAGTTCCTGGGCACCATGTTGATTCTCTTGTTCGGTAACGGTGTGGTGGCCATGGTGGTCCTGTTTGGCAACAACATTCCCGGCGAAATCGTCAAAGGCGGATACACAAACATAACCATAGGGTGGGGACTGGCGGTGACGTTCGGTGTCTACGTCTCCGCAAAGATCAGTGGCGGGCATTTGAATCCGGCCGTAACCATTGCCTTAGCGGCCTTTCGCGGGTTCCCCTGGAAGAAGGTCATCCCATACACCGTGGCCCAGGTCGCCGGCGCCTTCTGCGGCGCTGCGGTGGTGTTCTTCAACTACCTGCCGCAGTTCAATAAAGTTGACCCGCTGCGCGACCACACGGCCGGAGTTTTCACGACGTTCCCGGCATTCCCCAACATGCCTTCGGCAGGGTTGCTCGATCAGATTATCGGAACAGCGCTTTTGCTGATTTGCGTTCTAGCGGTAACCGACAGCCGAAACGTTGGGCCCTCGGCGAAATACGCACCGATCCTGGTGGGAGCCAGCGTAGTTGCTATCGGCATGGGCTTCGGCGGCATGCACGGGTATGCTATCAATCCAGCTCGCGACTTCGGGCCGCGGCTGTTTACGGTCGTCGCAGGATTCTCGAACAATGGGCTAACGGACGGAACCAATCGGTATTGGGTGCCGATTGTGGGGCCGATTCTGGGTGGACTGATCGGAACTGTTGTCTACGACCAGTTCATCGGCAGGTTTCTGAAAGGCACGGAAGAATAGCTGGGCTTCTGATGTGGTCGGAGTTAGTCTCCGTCCCTAATAAGCTTGTGATCACTGAGTCAACCTGGTGAAGAAGACGTTTTTGTGCGGCGCAGCGAGCGGGCCGCCGCGACGAAGGCGAGGGGCCCAAGTGTCATCACAGTGATCTCTTCCCAGCCCAGTCCTTCGCCGCGCATCACCACAACGGAAACTACAGCGGATAGCACCGCGTAACCGACGATCAGCATCCGCGCGTTCCGCTTGAGAGGCTGCGCACTTCGGCGCAGCTCTCGCGACAAGCGCTCGTCGAAATCCGGCGATAAGCCCGGAATGGGGGCGGACAAACAACGCCGCAGCAGACTATCCATTTCGGCGTCTTTCCGATCCATCTCAGGCACAAGAGTATCCTCTCTCTTTCAGCATGCCATGCAGAAGTTGGCGCGCGGTGGAGATACGAGTTGGCAGTGTTCTCGGGGACGTCAAACAACGCCGCCACCTCGGCCACGCCGGCGCCCAGCCAATAACACAGCCGCAAAGCCGATTGGTAGACCTCGGGGAGTGTCTGCATGCACTCCGAAAGGGCTTCGTCGCGCCGCGCTGTTTCCAGCTGCGAATACGGCCCGGGCTCAGGCGCCACTGCCTGAGTAAGCACTGTGTCATCCACGTGGGGCCTTCGGAAGCGAACTCACGCATTTAGGTTCACTGCGTGGTTGAACGCAACCCGATAGATCTAGGAACTGAATTCGGCGTCGCCTCGAAACGGCGCGATCGCATAGTCCGAACTTCTTGCGCCGGTTTGGGCTCCCTATGCGTTTAAGTCTTTGAACCATCAGCAGTTTCGCCAAAATAGAGCATCGTTACAACTCTAGTTGTGTACCCATGTATATTACTATATTTAATTTGTATTGTCAGGTTATTTGTGATATCATGTTCCCATGTACGTGGAGACTGTCCCCAACCGCAACTCTCCTCCCGCTATTCTCCTCCGTCAAGCCCAGCGGCTGGACGGCAAGGTTGTCAAAACCACTCTCGCCAATCTCTCCCACTGGCCTGCATCCCAGCTCGATTCTCTTCGACGTGTCCTGAAAGGCGAATCTCTGGTTCCTTTGTCGGAAGCATTCCAGATTCAGCGCTCCTTGCCTCATGGTCATGTTGCCGCTGTCCTCGGCTCCCTTCGCCGGCTCGGTCTTGAGCCCATCTTGTCTCGCTCCCGTTGCCCCGAACGTGATTTGGTGGTGGCCTTGATCGTGGCTCGGATCCTTGCCCCATCCTCCAAACTCGCCACCTGTCGCGGTCTCCGACAAGAAACGGCCACCTCTTCGCTTGGCTCCCTCCTCGGACTGGGTCACGACATTCAGGAGGCCCAACTCTACAATGCCCTGGATTGGCTGCTTACCCGCCAATCCAGCATCGAAAATGCTCTCGCCAAGCGCCACTTGTCAGACGGTTCTCTGGTCCTCTATGACCTCAGTTCCACCTATTTCGAAGGCCGTCACTGCCCGCTGGCCCGCTTTGGCCATTCGCGCGATGAGCGCCGTGGTAATCTGCAGATCACCTTCGGACTGCTGACTGCCTCGGAAGGTCGCCCCATCGCAGTGGAAGTCTTCGAGGGCAATACAGGCGATCCCAAGACCGTCGCCTCGCAAGTCGACAAACTGCGGCTCCGTTTTGGCCTGAAGAAAGTGATCCTGGTCGGCGACCGCGGGATGCTGACTTCGGCACGCATCCGCGAAGACCTTAACCCGCATGCAGGTCTGCAATGGATCTCGGCCCTCAAGTCGGTCCAGATTCAGAAACTGATAACGGGAGGCGCACTGCAGTTGTCGTTCTTCGATCAACAGGACATGGCGGAAATCCAGCATCCATCCTTCCCAGGTGAACGCTTAATTGCCTGCCTCAACCCGCTGCTCGCTGAAGAGCGAACTCGTAAGCGTAATGAACTACTGGAGGCCACTGAAAAGCAGCTCAACAAAATTGTGAAATCTACTCAGCGAAAGAAAAAACCATTGCGCGGCCGCAGAGAGATCGGCCTGGCCGTGGGCCGCATTCTAGGCCGCTACAAGATGGGCAAACACTTCAAGCTGTTCATTGAGGATGACGGTTTTCGTTTCGAGCGCAAGCCGGACAACATTGAACGGGAAGCGGCCCTGGATGGCATTTACGTCATCCGCACCAACGTTCCGGCCGAGGCACTCAGCAGCCAGAAGGTCGTCGGTCACTATAAGGGGCTTTCCGACGTCGAGCGCGCTTTCCGCAGTCTGAAGAGCGTGGATTTGAAGGTCCGCCCCATTTATCATTACCTGGCCGATCGAGTGCGGGCGCATGTTTTTTTGTGCATGCTGGCCTACTACGTTGAGTGGCACATGCGACGAGAGTTGTCTCCTTTGCTCTTCGACGACGACGAGGCGCAGGCGGCAGACGCCGCGCGCAGCAGCATCGTCAGTCCTGCCCAGCGATCGGACAAAGCCAAGCGCAAGGATGCCACCAAGATCACCGCTGATCACTTACCCGTGCACAGCTTTCAAACTCTGTTGAAAGATCTTGCCACCCTGACGCTCAACGAGGTTCGCGTCGGCGCTCAAAACCTCCGCCTGTTAGCCAATACAACACCCGTCCAACTGCGCGCTTTCCAATTACTCCAGGTCTCCGCGTCTTTGTAGCTGTACCCAGTAGGCGACACCGCAAGATTGCGTAACTTCAATCATTGCTGTTGATTACCGCAAACTCCACAAAAGAAGTTCGGTTTAGGGCGGGGTTGTGTCAAGAATGCGCGAGGAGCGCAATGCTGTACCAGAGATGAAGGGGGGCCCTTCGAAACCGGCTTACAGGAGCTGGTTTCAAACAGCCGTAAGCTGCTGCCGTTCAATGACGGTGGTGGTGAACGTTACGGAAAAGGCGTGAGGAAATCACGTCATGTGTGAGTTAGAGAGACGAACGCAAGTGAACCACTGATGAGGCCTCGAAACAGATCTACAGATGGCATCAAAACCGGAGCGCCCCCGCTCTCCGGGAGGAGCATAGCGGAAACCTGGTTACTGGCTATGCGGTGTCCGGGGTACAGGTGGCGTGACTCTGGCTTTGGCTCTGGTCCGGAACTTGAGAACCTGTTCGGCGGAGATAAGGGAAAAGGCCCAAGCGGCAGCTCCGCGAGGCCGAAAGTACTGATTCGCTGGACAGGGGCGGACTGCCCCGTAGTAGCCATGAAGCGGGGTAATGCCCGTGGAGCGAAGGGGGCAGGCCATTCGCGTCATGATCAGCTTGGTCAACTGGCAACAGGAGGAGCCGATTGGTTGTGGCGGAGGGCGGCAGCTCTTACTGGATGGCACGAGCCGTGTGACGGGAGACTGTCATGCACGGTTCTGTGAGCGCCTCGGGGTGAAATCCCCCGGGGCGACTCGGCGGAATAGGCTGGGTGGCAAAATGCCGCCTCCGCCGCAAACCCCTGACCCAGGATCGAAACGGCAAGCCGAAACACCGGAGCGGTGTAACGATGAACCAGTTTGGCAAAGGCCTGTTGGTCGCCGCCCTGTGTGCGGGACACAAGTTGTGAGTCACTCTCCACCAGGGTCAGCGTCCAGGCTCGCGCCTCAGGAAATGGAACGCGAGCAGGCCCGCTCCCATAAAGGCGAACGGCAAGGGCGATACCCAAAAAACATGTTATTGCGCTTCAGATAGAGCACAATCATCGCTCCAACCGAAAGGCTCAGCAGGATGGTTCCCAGAATCGGCACTACGTTGTCCCGGCCGGCACAATGCGGCTCCTTTACCAGCGGAAACTCCGGTAACGGTATGCCTTTTCCCATCCCCGCCAATCGCTCTTGATGAATGATCTCGAGCCTCTTTTGCGCGCTCCGCCGAGTTACGTAGAGATAACCAACAATACCCCCCGCCAACGCAAGTGCCTCCAGACCATCGCCGATTGTAGCGCTCATGCTTGTCTTACCTCACCCCTAAGACAAGGCATGCTGTCGTTCGGTTGCGATGGCTGGATAGAGAATGGGTTAGAGTCGTCTCAATAGGTTAAGCTAGCCCAACTCCGATTGATCGAACTCCGAGACGGCCCTCGTTCTCGGGACCCTTTCATCAACTCCGGTCATAGAAAGCCGGCGGCTCGATGCCCAGCGCGCGCAAATAGACGTAGCCTTGCCCGCGGTGGTGGATCTCGTTGTCAATGGCATACAGAATCGTATTGATTCCACTGTTCTCCCATTGCCCGAACGCTTTATCGACCTCGGCAAAACGATGGGCCGGAATCGTCGGCCATACTTGGTTGATTTCTTCGGTCGCTTGATCCCAAAGAACTAACAGCGCAGCCTTGGTACCCGGCGTTGGCAAGTCGTCCGCCCCAACCCACTTGCCGGTCGCGACCCCGCGCGCAATCGGTGCCGCCATCTTCAAGAATTCCATCGCCATCACGGAAAACGGGCGCATACCTCCAATAGAAAAATTGAAAAGCTTGTCTTCCGGAAAAGCCTCAATGACTCGCCGTGTGAGGCGGCGATGTCCTTGCCAGTGCGCCAAAAGCGCTTCCGCTGTCACAACCGTTGCCACATTTGCTTCCGATGTGTTTTGAGTGGATGTCATTTGCAAATCTCCTTGTGTTTTTGTGGGCTTCAGGGCCCAGTACCAATTCTGAACTCAATTACCGACAATCCCTGTCGTAATTCAATGCCAAAATGAGATTCATGTACGACCCGATCATGCGCGTACTGACCGTACTCGAGATTCTACAAGCTCGTGATCACGTCGGAGGCAGCGAACTGGCGGCTCGTCTTGAGGTTAACCTCCGCACGGTGCAGCGCTACATCGCGCGGCTGCAGGATCTGTGTGTTCCCGTCGAATCGGTGCGTGGCGTGGGCGGTTTCTACCGGTTGAAACCGGGCTTTCGCTTGCCCCCACTGATGTTCACGAATGAAGAGGCGTTTGCAGTCGCGCTCGGCTTAAGGGGATTGTTGCACTTAGGTTTGTCGGCATTCGCTCCCGCCACGGAGGGTGCCGCCGCGAAACTGGCGCGTGTTCTCCCGGAGCCCGTGCGGAACAGCATTCAGATGGTGGATGAGGTGGTCGCTCTCGAACCAGGCCCATGGGTGGTCTCCACCTCGGTTGAGTCATTGATCTGCGTGTCAACCGCGGTGCGAGAAGGGCGACGGCTCGCTTTCGGTTACCAGTCGCATGGGGGGACTTCTTCGCAGCGCGAAATTGAGCCATACGGCGTGGTCCACCTGGACGGTCGCTGGTACGTTGCAGGCCGTTGCCTGCTACGGCGGGATCTTCGAACCTTTCGCCTCGACCGGGTCTCACAACCGCAAATCCGCGATGAGCGCTTCGAACCGGCTGCCGATTTTGACATCAAGGCGTATCTGAACAGTTGCCTGCCCTTCGTTCAATGCACGTTTGCGATCGAAGTGTGGCTGGACATGCCGGCGGCGGAAGCCCGTTCCCACTTTGCGCTGTACCGGGTTTCAATGTCCGAAGAGAACGGTGGAACGACGCTTCGATGCGGGCGCGACAACCTGGAAGCCTTCGCGTCGATGCTGTTGAGCCTGGGATGCCGGATTGTAGTGCGTCAGCCTGCGGAATTAAGGGCGACCTTTGCTGCACTCGCAAAACGAGCCACCGTTGCGGCAGCAACCAGCACGCGGTCGAGTTAGGCCGCCGCCAAACTCACCCAACACGCGCCAAACTCACCCAACACGCCTACTCTGCCTTGCTCTGAAAACACGCTAAAGCTGAGGGGCACGGGAAGCTTTCCGAGGCGCGACAGTAATAGAGCGGTCGCCCATTTCGGCTCAACGCTGCAGGTTTGTCCCAAGGCGTTGTTCATCCCCCAGGGTGCCCGCGAACCCGTGCGCGGTTCATGGCGCCTGCGCTAACGTCCGCCGGGTCCGGACGCGCCACAGGTAATAGAACATCGCCAAAAACACCAACGCGATCGGCAGGGCGCGCATCGGAGGGTTTGTGAATGGCTCGGGAAGGATCTTTGCCACGCGCTCGCGGATCGAGAAAAACGATCCGGCCGCGATAAACAGCGCGAAACACATGCGCCAAAGGTGACGAGCGAGCCGGCCTGGTGCTGGTAACGCCCGTGGCGGCATCAAACGAAGATCACCGGCGGCGGCCAAGGCCGTGACCGTTGCAAGAAAGAAAAGCATGAAAAACGGTACGCCGTTGATCGTCCTGCCGGGACTGGCGAGCGCCTTGAACCCCAGACCGATTTCGATGAGCAAGAGCGCGATCGCCACCAGTAGAGCCACCGAATTCAGCCGCCGCGTCCAGGCAGAGACAGGACGCACGGTCGTCAGCCCGGTTATCACAAAGTAGGCTGCCGTGAAGCCGCCCAGAACGTTCGCGTTTGTCAGACTCTTGTGGAGCGCCAGGATCGACCCGCTGATTCCCATGGTGAGCATGGCATACACGAACAGCAGGCCGCTTCGCCGATGTAGCCAGGCCCCTTTCGACGCAACCAACGCCACACCGCCAAAGATCATGGCCAGCCCTCCTGCGACGATGTGTATCGGCAAGAGCATGGTTAAGGATACGCAGAGGCCGTCTTCGAAGTTCAATGCGCCCTCTGAACCGCGGCGCGAGGCCGGGCGGTCCGCAGTCAGGAGGCGCGGAAACCCCGAGCATCGAAGCGCGGGTTTCTGCGTTCAGGCCGAAACCCCAGTGGGCGTAGGAAGGGAAGCGGGACGCAGATCTCACAGCGTTCGGCAGTCCTGGTTGCGTGCGCAGTCTTGCCCGTGCTACAACGAGGCGACGATGCACAGCGAGCCCGCACAACCGGCCGATTTCGTAAGCCTTTACCGCCGCGCCTTCGCCGAGTATGGTGCGCGGGCGCTATGGAGCACGCGATCACTTGAAGCACCAACTCCGGAAGACGCTCTGGTCGTTGCACGGGTTTTGCGGATTGAGGGTAACCGCGACGCCCGGTATCTGGCGGAGCAAATCGAGCGAGCCTGCCGTGCCGCTAACTAAGATTCAGATCGACGTTCTCAGGGAGGTTGCGTCGCACCGTGACCCGGAGAGCTATGTTGCCGGCGGAACGCCTCTGAATCGCGACGCATTGCGCTATTCCGGCGACATTGACATCTTCCACGATCGCGAGGAACGGGTTGCGAGTGCTGCGTTGAACGACGTGGAAGCACTCAGGGCGGTGGGGTACCGTGTTTCCTGGCTCCGCCAATTGCCGCTGATTTACACGGCGGAAGTGATGAGCGGTGACGCCAGCACGCGGCTCGAATGGGTTGTGGACAGCGATTTCCGTTTCTTCCCGACGCTACAAGATGAGACTTTCGGCTACCTTCTGCACCCGGTTGATTTGGCGATGAACAAGGTGATGGCGGCAGCCGGCCGACGCGAGGTGCGGGACCTGGTTGACCTGGTAACGATTCATGAGACCGTCCTTTCACTCGGAGCCGTCATTTGGGCAGCGGTTGAGAAATCTCCTGGCTTCACGCCGGAGGGACTCATCAATGAGATTCGGAGAAACGCAAACTATCCGGCCGCCGAATGGCGTGCCTTGCAGACCAGCGAGCCGCTGGACCCAAAAGCCATTACGACGAGGCTCCGTTCCGCCCTCGATGAAGCTGAGGCGTTTGTGGGCCAAATGCCCACCGACAAGATGGGGCTGCTGTTCTTGAAAGATGGCAATGTGGTGCAGCCTGGTCCGGGTCGTTTGCAGGAGTTCCGAACCCACGCCGGGACACGTCGGGGCCATTGGCCGACCAGCGCAGAAATCACCACCGCGATGCTGGAACGTTACAAAAAAGGGCCAACTCCATAAGCGGAAGAACGGTCCACTACTCCCCTGACCGGGCCGCTGCTTGCTTCCCTGTGAGGTGCTTGCCGACTGGAACCTGGTCGTAAAACTTCCAGCCCGGTTGGAAGTCTTTGGTGGGCTTTTGGCCGAGCAGCGAGGCTTGGATCATCTCAACGGGAATCGAGTTCAGTTTTAGGACGCCGTCGTGAAATTGGCGGTCGGTCATTTTGCCGGATCCCACCAGTTGCGCGTGCAGGGCGCGGAACTGTAGCGCGCCAATCTCATAAGCGCATTGATAAAGAGGTCCGTAGGACTCGTCTTCGAAGGACCGGCGGACTTCGGCCATGGCGTTGTCGCGCTCATGGCCGATATCGTTCACCAGGAAATCGACGGCCTGCGGCGCGGTCATCTGGCCGAGATGGAAACTAAGCGAGAAGATCACGCGGGCCGCGCGGTGCATGCGCCAGAAGAGCATGCCGATACGGTCCTCGGGAGAGCGCGGAAAATCGAGATCCCATAGCAGCCATCTCCCAATAGAAGGCCCACCCTTCGACCCAGAAAGGCGTATCGAAGACTCCGCGCCAGCGCCGGTAACGGTCGCCCATATATTGCTGCAGATAGTGGCCCGGAATCAGCTCATGAAACACCGTGGCGCGGGCGAAGTGGATATTGTTGCCGCGCATGCTCATCAGTTTCTGCTCTTCGGTCATATCCGCCGTGGGATAGGAAACGCTCATGACATCGCCGCCGGTGAAGAACGGATTGATGCGCTGGCGCTCGGGCGACATCATGATCATGAGCCAGGAATGCTGGGCCGCCTCGGGAACCGTGACGAGGTTGCGCTGTGTAACGAAGGAGACGGCTTCTTTCGAAAGGTCGCGCACTAACGCAGGCTGCTGGCCTGGCTTCACGTAGTCATTCTTGACGTGCTCCAAGGCCTTCTTCCAGTCGTCGCCATAGCCCAGCTCGCGAGAATTGGCGACCATCTCCGCCTGGCACCATGCCAATTCCTTGCGGGCGATGGCGACGAGTTCTTCCGGGGTGTAGGGAATCATTTCCGCGGAGAGCGCGGCTACGAGCGCGTCGCGGCCGACAGGGTCGCCGACGATGGTGTCCTTATCAGTGGCCTTGATGCCGGCGAGTTTCTCGTTGACCAAAACCGCGTACGCCTCTAAAGCAGCATCGGCCCGTTTCCAGGGCTCGCTAGCCCACCAGGTGAAGACCGGATCGTATCCGTTGTAGAAATCGAACCAGCCTTTGAGCGTTTTGCGCAGGGCGAGGGTGGTGCGCCCGGCACGCCTCGCCGACGGAACGGAAGCCTTCAACTGTGCCGGCGTTGATGTCCGCACTGAGTTTTTCGATTTGCTTGGTGATGGCGGCGATCTGCGAGGCAGCATCCTGTCCATCAATGAACACGAGGCGCCGGAGGTCGCCGTCCAGGGATCGGATCGCGGGGGCGAAGGGAACCAGCGGAGCCATCTCGGCTTCGCGCTTGCGAAGATTGACGCGCTCCTGCCGGCCACGTTGCAAACTGGCGCGCAGCAAGAGGTAATCGACGCGCGCGTCCAGGGAGAGCGACTCGAAAGGAATCGGGTCCAGGACGGCGAACCAGGTGTCGGCAAACTGATCTTCCGCCGCAAGACGTTCCGAGGAGCCATGGTGTTGGTAGTAATGCTCCAGCGTGTCCAGATCGGTCGAATAGCGCTGGACCACCGCCGGCATGTCGTAGCCGGTAGGAGTGATCCAACCCTCGGTCGCGAGGGACGTAGTGGAAGACGGGCCCAGTTGCGGTAGGAGGGGCGGGTTTGGTCTGCGCCGAGACGTGGACGGAAGCGATAGCTAAGACCAGCGCGACGGCTGTGAGGCTCAGTTTCTTAATAGTATTGGACATTCGTAACAGGCACTCCTGGTGAAACGCTCATTATCGCCGACGCGGCAATTTGGAGAGAGCACTGACAGCTGGGACAGGTGCAGGAGCCCTGGATACAGTCGAACTCGGGAGCGGGGTGGACAGATGCGAATGCCCTTCTTCTTCCGCGGGAGTACCCGAGGTCGTGAAGTCGCTCCTGGCGCTGAGGAGTGATCGCAGCGGCCCGTTGGAGGAGTGCTCTCAGCCCACCTTTGACATGGGTGCCGACGTGAAATGATTCTGCACTCTATTGGTGTTGGAACGGCCAATTACTCGCACCGACTCCTCCGATACCGGGCACTCTTGCGGGCACGCTGGGCACTTCTCAATCTCTCCGGCCATTCGGGCAAGCCGCTCTATAGCGAGTCCCCGGATCCGGGCCGGCGACTTTCTAATCACAAACGCCAACAGCGATGTAGCCTCGCGCTATGTATGTGGTGCGACTTGCAAATGGATCTTCTTGACGAAGCGGTGAAGTATCGAGGGGTGTCTGTGCGCGGGAGCCTGAGCATTCCTCAGCGAGGACTGCGGGAACGATCTTCCTGTCTGGCCATGTGAAGGCGCGCGTTCGCCGGTTCCGTCCACCGTGCCTCGGCCTGGCGGAGCCGCGAATACGGTTCGGCGGACTGAAGAAGAGAGGCCGGTCAAACCAGGTCCGCTCTGGCGCGGTGGCTTATTGAAAGTCCCTCCGTTATGACTTGTTGGGGAAGACGAGAAAATAGATATGAGTCTCATGTTAATTTCACCTTACTGTGCACCTCAGGTCCCGTTCTCTATCGCCTTAGAAACAATGGTTGATTCACCGAGAGGATCTCTCAGCTGCACCCTGGATCCGTCTTTTTTTGGGTGTATCGACCCAACCGAAGAGGGATACGCCGTGAGCCGACGCAACTGCGCTGGGAATCGGTGGAGATTCCAGCTACCCAGGAAGAAGAGGACGCCGCCCTGCGCTTCGCTTTTCAATACATCGGTTTGCCATTTGATTGGCGGGGCATGTTCGGGTTTCTGCTGATCCACTCGTCAAATCGCGAGTCTTCCCTGGTGAATTCCCTTAGTGATATTGCTCGACCAGAAGCTTTCAGAGAGCGCGGCGTAACACGGAAACGCCGCTAACACGGACCGCGTACCCGAAGAATGAATGGATGAAAACACGGCAGATGGACGGCAAAAGGCCGCTATCAAATGGCCGCGCCTGTACTCTTAGGAAGGAGTAACTCATGCAACGATTTGGCGTGGTCCTTGCGTTCAGCATTGCATTGTCGGCGGCGATTCTCGGACTGGCTCAGGCGCCCGCGCCCGGACCTTATAAGGTCTTGAAGACGGTCAAGGTTGGAGGTGCGGGTGGGTTCGACTACGTTTATGCGGACGCCGAGGGACGCCGGTTGTACATTCCACGAACTGGTTCCTCCGGGGCTCGCGTGACTGTGTTCAACCTGGAGACGTTGGAGCCGGTGGGCGATATTGCCGATGCTAACGCGCGGGGCGTTGCGGTAGATCCAAAGGTCCATCACGGTTTCGCCACCAGCAAGCCGGTGGTAATGTGGGATACCAAGGATCTGAAAACGATTAAGACGATTGATGTCCAGGGCGGCCCGGACGGCATTCTGTTCGATCCGTTTAATAGCCGCGTGTACGTCTTCAGCCACAGCGCGCCGAACACGACGGTGATTGATGCGAAGGATGGGTCCCTGGTGGGAACGATCGACCTGGGCGGGGCGCCCGAACAGGCCGCCAGCGACGGCAAAGGCCACTTATATGTCGACATCGAAGACAAAGACAACATCGCGGTAGTGGTCGCAAAGACGATGACGGTGACTGCGCATTACGATCTCGCGGGCAAGGGCGGCGCTTGCGCGGGGCTGGCGATGGACGTTAAGAATCAGATTCTGTTTGCCGGCTGCCGCAACCCGCAAGTGATGGTGATCCTGGATGCGAAGGACGGCAAGATCCTCGACACGCTACCGATCGGCAAAGGCGTGGATGGCGCGGTGTTCAATCCGAAAACCATGGAGGCGTTCAGCTCACAAGGCGACGGTACGCTGACCGTGATTAAAGAAAACAGCCCGATCAGCTTCGCGGTGGAACAGACGCTGGAAACGAAGCCAAGCGCCAAGACGTTGACGTTGGACAGCAAGACGGGCCAGATTTACTTGATTGCCGCTGATTTCACGCCGCCTCCGACACCGCCGCCAGCCGGAGGACGTCCGAGCCGCGGCCAGATGGTGCCGGACTCGTTCTCGATTCTGGTGGTGGGGAAGTAAGTTGGGAGTGTCTCTGTCCTAACGGGTTACCGAGATAATTCACGGGCTGAAGACGTTAATGTAAAAGGCTGTCTTACTCCGCTCTTACGCTGTCACGACTACCAACAAATCCATGAGCACAGAACCGCGCGCGTCAGCAAGCGGACTTCAGTATTGTTAAACAGGGGCTCCAGGTATCTTCCGAATCGTTAAATTACTTTCAATTACTCTAGCCGGCGGTCTCGTTGCGATGGGGCAGTCGCGGATGCCTGAACTCCCGTCCGACGTACCGAGGGACGCAACCATCAGCATGGTGCTGAGCGACAAAACTCCCGCCGGACAGGATGCCGTCTGGCGATCTCCGGATGGGACCATCCATGAGTTCTTCCAATTCAACGACCGCGGAAGAGGGCCTAAGATCTACACGGTGTACCGGCTTGACCCGCAGGGACTGATCGCGTCTGAAGAGTCCAAGGGTGTGGACTACAAGAAGAAACAGGTGGAGGAGCACTTCTCACTGGTATCCGGCGCCGCGGCTTGGACGAACCAATCGGAGAACGAGAAACAGGCCAACGCTGCGGGCAAGTTCTACTTCGACCTCAATGGCGGGTCTGAATCGCAATCGATTCTCGCACGGGCGCTGCTGCAGTCAAAGAATGACGGCAAGCTCGACCTGCTTCCCGGCGGGACAGCGAGTATCCGAACGATGCAATCGGTTCCGGTGGAAGCCGGCGGACAAAAACACACAGTTACTCTGTACGCGATCAGCGGCCTCGGCTTTACGCCAACCTACTTGTGGCTGGACGAAGAGCAGCAGTTCTTCGCCAGGATCGAGGGGTCCGGTGGCGTCATCCGGCACGGTTTCGAATCCAGCGCCGATGCGCTGCTGGAGTCGCAACGAAAAGTGGAAGTCGCGCGGGCGGCCGAGTTGGCAAAGACGCTTACCCACAAACCAACCGGCAGCCTGATTATCAGCAATGTGACCGTGTTCGATTCGGAGCATGGGAGCCTGCTGCCGAACCAGCGGGTAACCGTGAAGGGAGACCGCATTGCCAGCGTGGAACCGGACAGCGGGCAAGCAACTCCGGGCGGAGCGCAAATCATCGATGGCAAGGGCAAGATGCTGTTGCCCGGCTTGTGGGACATGCACCAGCACCTGGGTGCCGATAATGCGTTTCTGGACATTGCCTCCGGTGTGACAACAGTGCGAGACCTGGGCAACTCAATCGATGAGCTGACGAAACTAAGGCAGCAGTTCGCCGCGGGAACCGAGATTGGTCCGCGCGTCGTGCTGGCGGGCTTCATCGATGGGCCGGGTCCGTTTGAAGCGCCAGTCAAAATTCTGGCAGCGACGCCTGAAGAGGCAAGGCAGTGGGTTAACCATTATGCCGACCTCGGCTACGTGCAAATCAAAATCTACAGTTCCGTGAAGCCTGAACTGGTGCCCGTGATTATCGAGGAAGCGCACAAGCGCGGGCTACGCGTGAGCGGGCACGTCCCATCCGGCATGATCGCCGAGCAGTTTGTTCGCGACGGCGCCGACGAGATCCAGCACATGAATTTCATCTTCCTCAACTTCATGCCGGACGTGAAAGAGACGCGCACGCCGGCGCGCTTCATCGAGCCGGGCAAGCGCGCTGCCGGTCTGGACCTGAACTCGCAGCCAGTGAATGATTTCATCGCGCTGTTGAAGCAACATCACACAGTGGTCGATCCCACGATGGCTATCTGGGAAGCGACCTACGTGGATCGGCCCGGCGAGGTTGCAAAGATGGACGAATGGATGTTCGATCGCCTGCCGGTGCAGGCGCAGCGCGGCGCCAAGAGCGGTGGTGAGGCGCTGGCAATTCCTGATTCGGAGGCTGACAAGCTGTATCGCGCTTCCTACGCCAATATGGTGCGAATGGTCAAGAAGCTCTACGATAGTGGCGTGCAAGTGGTCGCCGGCACTGACTTGGCTAGCGGATACGCCCTTCACCGGGAATTGGAGATCTACAATCAAGCGGGCCTTCCAGCGACTGAGGTTCTTCGGATGGCGACCTTCGAGGCTGCGAAGGTGATGAGAAAGGAGAAGGAACTGGGCTCGATTGCGCCCGGAAAGTACGCTGATCTGATTCTCGTTAACGGTGATCCAACGAAAAACATCGGCGACATTCGCCGCATCGACATCGTCATAAAGAATGGCGAGGTCTACCGGCCATCTGAAATGTATCCGGCGTTCGGAATTAAGGCGCGGTGACAACACGACGGATTTTGAGAAAATCGAAGAGGTGGGCACGGCGGCTCCGAAAGCATCCGCTTGCTGACGCGCGCGGTTCAGTGCGGGAGTTTTCACACAGGCTGCACACTCTAGGGAGAACAGCATGAAACTTAGTCCTTATCTGGCTTTCAACGGCAATTGCGCGGAGGCTTTTCAGTTCTACGCGGAGTGCCTCGGCGGAGTAATTGAATCAACATTCACCTTCGAGGGTTCGCCGATGGCGAAGGACGTGCCCCCCGAATGGCGCAATAAGCTGATGCACGCACGGGTGGTGGTAGGCGGGCGGGAATTGATGGGCTCCGACAACCCGCCGGGGCACTACCAGCAACCCAAAGGCTTCTCGGTGTCGATCGGCTTTCAAGAAGCCGGAAGAAGCTGAGCGCGCGTTTCACGCACTGGCCGAGAACGGGACCGTCACATTGCCTTATCAGAAGACTTTCTGGTCCGCCGGTTTTGGCATGCTGGTGGATCGATTCGGCATCCCGTGGATGATCAACTGTGACCAAGCCCCCTAAACGCGGCTGCTAGCGATTCACGGTCGCCGTCAGCGGCGTGCTGCGTGATGAGCCACCAGCGAGGAACTTGTACTCGCCGGGCAACAGGCTCCAGTCATTCTTCTCCTCGTCGAAGATCGAGAGGAATTTCGGCTCGATGGCCAGGGTTATGGTCTTCGATTCGCCCGGCGCGAGTTCCACTTTCTCCCACGCGACAAGACGCTTCGGCGGTTCCTTGGCGGCGGCCGGGAGCCCGACATAAACCTGAGCGATCTCGGCCCCGGCGCGTTTGCCGGTGTTGCGGACAGTGAAGGAGACTTTGTCCAGTATCGGCTTTCAGGCCGGAATACGTAAAGGTCGTATACGAGAGTCCGTGGCCAAACGGGAACAAGAGGCACCTTGTCCTCCGCGTCGAACCACTTGTAGCCGACTTTGAGGCCTTCCGTGTAATCGATGTTGAAGTCGGGCAGCTTCCAGGGTGCGTTGGCCGGACCCTTTAGATCGCTGCCGGCAATCTGTGGATGAGGCAATTCGGAGTCTGACTTCGCGAAGGATACCGGCAGCTTGCCGGATGGATTCACGTCGCCAAACAGAATGTTGGCGAGTGCTTCCGCACCCCGAATGCCGGGATACCAGACTTCAATCGCCGCGCTCACCTGGCCGATCCACGGCATGGTGGCCGGTCCACCGGTTTCGAGAACCACGATAGTGTGCGGGTTCGCCGCGGCGACGGCACTGACAAGCGCGTCCTGCCTATCAGGCAAGGTCAGCGTGGGAAGATCTTTCCCTTCGCTGGTTGGCTGGTTCACAAACACGATGGCGACTTGGGCGGATTTGGCCAATGCGGCCGCGGCCGCAGGGTCGCTACCATCGTTGAACTCGACCTTGGCGTGGGGCGCTTTGGCCCGAATGGCTTTCAAAGGCGAGGAGGGAATCCAGACCGGCGGGCCACCGAATGCGGCTTGAGAACCGCCTGGAGGATCGACTTGCGCCGAACCGCCGCCGGATAAGACACCGGTGTCGGCATGCGAGCCAATGAGGGCGATCGAAGTGATCGTTGCGGCGGTGAGCGGAAGTTGATTGCCGGCGTTCTTCAATAGAACCGAACCTTGCTCGGAGATGGTCTGCGCCGTTTCGGCGCCGCGGAAGGGATCAACGACGCGACCCTTGGGCGGATCATCGAAGACGCCCGAGGCAAACTCCGTTCGCACAATGCGGTGCACCATGTCGTCGACGCGGGAGAGTGGAACTTCCCCCTTGTCGACAGCCTGCCTCAGGGCGTCGCCCAGATACCGGCTCTCGGGCTGTTCGTTATCGAGGCCGGCCATGACTGCCTTGGTTGTGCTGTGCGTGCCGCCCCAATCGGAAATGACGAACCCTTGGAATCCCCAGGTCTTCTTCAGCAGATCGTTGAGCAGGTAGCTATTCTCGCAGGCCCAATCGCCGTTGAGCTTGTTGTACGAGCACATCACCATACCCGGCTTTGCTTCGAGCACGGCGATCTCAAACGCCAGCAAGTCGGTCTCGCGGCCAACGCGCTTGCTGACGAACACGTTGCCGATGTTACGGCCGGTCTCCTGGTCGTTGAATGCGTAGTGCTTTACATCGCTTATGATCTTTTGATCCTGAACCCCTTTAATGAGCTGGGCGGCCATCTTGCCGGCCAGGACAGGATCTTCGCCCTGGTATTCGAAATTGCGGCCGTTGCGCGGCTCACGGGTGATGTTGACACCGCCGCCGAGGGTGACGTTATAGCGCTGGTCGCGGAGTTCACGTCCGATCAGCGCACCGTATTCATAAGCCAGTTTCAGATCCCAGGTGGCTGCGCCTCCGACGGCGGAAGGCAGCAGCGTGGAGTAGCGGCCCATCTTCGCCGCGTCTCTCACACCGACAGCCGAGTCGGCTAGTTGTAAATCAGGGAGACCCAACCTCGGGATTCCATTAATCACGCCCGCGCCGCCGTTGGAATGCGCGGCGCTCTCAAACCAGCCCAACCCGTGCAGCAGTGAGATCTTTTCGTCCAGCGTCATCTGGGCTATGACCAGGTCGGCGCGCTGGTCGGCTGATAGGCCTTTGTCCATCCAAGGGCCTTTCACAGGCTCCGGTTGCTGCCTGGGCCGCTGGGCGAGCAGCGGCGATATGACAAGCAGCGCGGCGACGGCCGCACCGCTCAGCCACAGCAGTGCGTGTTGATTCTTGTGGGTCATACCGGGTCCCCCAATTCGCTGCCAGCATATCAGGAAGGATCGGGCATTCTGCTGCCAATGCGAGGCGCCTTGCTTAGGGCAACGTCTTCCGCCGGGGCGGGGAAGCGCTGAGAAAACCAGAAGGATGGGCTGTGATCGAGGGAGTTGAATCTGAAGTTTGCCGATTGGCATCCAACCCGCCATGAGCGAAAAGAAAGTGGCGCTGGTTACCGGCGCAAACAAAGGTTTAGGACTAGAAATCGCGCGCCAACTGGGCAAGCAGGGCATCACAGTGGTGCTGGGCGCACGCGGAGACAAGGCGAAGAAAGCGGCGGAGACGCTGAAGGCGGAAGGAATCGACGCGCATCCGCTGACACTCGAAGTGACCAACGCGGCGGACATCGCGGCGTTGCCCGGCTACTTCGAAAAGACCTTTGGGCGCTTGGACATTCTGGTCAATAATGCCGGCGTGAACCTGGACCCCGAGGGAGATGGTGTCGATATTCTGAAACGCACCTACGAAGTGAACGTGTTCGCTCCGTACGCGATTACAAAGGCGTTGTTGCCGCTGCTGGAGAAGAGCCCGGCAGGACGGGTTGTGAATCAATCGAGCATCCTCGGCTCGCTCGAAACGGTCAGTTCGGGAGGCGCAGGGAAGTGGCTCGTACCTGCGTACTCGTCGTCAAAAGCAGCGCTGAACATGCTTTCGGTGGCGATGGCGCAGGGTCTCAAAGAGACCAAGGTAAAGGTGAACGCGGCGCATCCCGGCTGGGTCAAGACGGATATGGGTGGACAGGAAGCGCCGTTGGGTGTGGAAGATGGCGCGAAGACCGCGGTTCTGCTGGCGACACTGCCGGCCGATGGCCCGAGCGGCACTTTTACGCATGCTGGGAAAGAACTGGCGTGGTGAAGGCGGGCCTCTGGCGTTGGTGCCCAACTATGAAGTCCGGTTTAGACTGCATTGGCAGAGCCAGGTGTGCGCACCCGGCGCAGGTCGAGGGACCCGTTCCACCTCGGTTTGCGCGCTGATCGCCTCCCCAGCAGCCTACGATATGGCCCGTGCGATGCCGTAGGCAGCCGCGGCGGCGAGTCCGCCAATGAGGGTTGTACGGAAAGCGCTGCGGAGTGGCCTTGTGCCGGTGAAGGTGCCCTTAAAGTAACCAAAGACGAACAATGCCACGAGCGTTGCAGCGACGGACACCAGTAGCGCCTGCTTCGGATCGTGCATCAGGATGTACGGCATGAGTGGAATAAAGCCGCCCACGATGTAGGAGATTGCGATGGTGATGGCGCTATTGAGCGCCCGCTTCGGGTCGGGCGCTTCCAACCCGAGTTCGAAGCGCATCATCCACTCCACCCAGGCGCGGTGGTCATTCTTGAAGGCATCGATGATCGGGGCGCACTGTTCGCGGCTAAGGCCGTAGCCCTGGAGGATATCGGTCACTTCCTTGATCTCTGCTGCGGGTTTTTCGACGATCTCTTCTTCTTCGCGGCGCCGTTCGCTGGCATAGTGTTCCGCGTCACTGGTCGCGGCGAGGTAGCCTCCGAGGCCCATGGCAATTGAGCCCGCCGCAATCTCGGCCAAGCCGGCGATGATGATGACGCGCGTAACGTCGACCGCGCCCGAAAGCCCCGCAGCGAGCGCAAATGGCACCGTGAGTCCGTCCGACATGCCGATGACGATGTCGCGAATGACTTCGGAAGACGTGAAGTGTTGTTCTACGTGAGTGGCGGCGGGCACTCGTTTATTCTAGCCAGCGGCACCTAAATGACGTAGTGCTTGGCTTCGAGGAGCCGCTTGGCAACGTCTCGGCGAAGCTCGATCACATTGGGAATCTCGCGGCGGGTCAGTTTGCGCAAGACGGCCAGATTTGTGCGCCGCGTGTCGCCGTCGGAGCAGAAGGTGATGACGTCGGTGGCGGCCCGCTCAATTGTATTCATGGCATCGTGAGAGAACAACGTCACGTAGGCAGCTGCGTTGCGGCCGGCGCCACGGGCAGCCATTTTCGCTGCGCGCAACACAACGGACTCGAGGGCGAATGCGTTCATCATCACGTCGCTGATGCCGGCGAGCACTTCCTGCTGCTCCTCAATGGCCGCGCCGAACTGCTGGTACGCCAGCCCGAGGAGCAGGAGCGCAATCTTCTTTGCTTGTTCAACCTGCGACTGTTCCGGCGAAGACGGCGTGGCGCCGGCGGCTGAGAGCGGCTCCAGCAATTGTGCTTGCAGCTTGGCGACCGCCTCCACCAGCGGCAATTGTTTCTTCTGTGCGCGCTTCAAGAGCATGCCGGTGGCGAGCAGGCGGTTGATCTCATTCGTGCCTTCGAAAATGCGGTTAATACGCGAATCGCGATAGGCTCGCTCGACCGCGTAATCCTGGTGGTAGCCATAGCCGCCATGAATCTGCACGCCTTCATCCACAACGAAATCGAGCATCTCGGAGGCAAACACTTTTACGAATGAGCACTCGATGGCGATACTCTTCGGCGGCCTTCAATATGCGCGCCCCTGCATCGGGCTCCTGCCAGTTGAGTTCGCCGGCGGCTTGGCTGACCATGCCCTCGACGCGATAACTCATCGATTCAGCAGCGAAGAGGTACGTGGCCATCTGCGCCAGCTTTTGCTGGATCATTCCAAACTGGCTGATGGGCTTGCCGAACGCAATGCGTTCCTGAGCGTAGGCAAGCGATGCTGCCAGCACATTCTTCGCGCCGCCCACCGCAAATGGGCCGAGTTTCAGACGGCCCAGGTTCAGAATATTGAAAGCGATAATGTGGCCGCGGCCCACTTCGCCCAGTAGGTTTTCAGCCGGGACCAGAACGTTGTCGAGGTAAATGGCACATGTTGAGCTGCCTTTGATGCCCATCTTCTTTTCTTCGGCGCCTTGCTTGACGCCCGCGTAACTTCGCTCGACGAGAAACGCGGTCAGCTTGCCATCCACTTTGGCGAAGATCGTGTACAGATCGGCGGCGCCGCCGTTGGTGATCCACATCTTCTGGCCGTTGAGCACGTAGTTCTTCCCATCGGGTGTGAGCTGAGCGGTAGTGCGGGCAGCGAGAGCATCAGAACCTGCGTGCGCTTCGCTCAGGCAGTAGGCGGCAATCATCTCGCAGCGTCGCGAGCTTGGGGAGGTACCGCCGTTTCTGCTCTGGGGTGCCGAAGAACAGTATCGGCAAGGTGCCGATGCCGGTATGTGCCCCGTGCCAGGCAGAATATGAACCATCACGGGCGACCCCTTCGGCCACGATCATCATGGAGGTAAAGTCCATACCCATGCCGCCGTACTCTTCCGGGATGACGACGCTGGTGAGTCCGAGTTCGGCCGACTTTCGGATCAATGCGACTGCGACGCCGGCTTCCTGGTGCTGAATCGCTTCCAGCTTGGGAACGACCTCCGACTGCCAGAACTCTTCGGTGGTGCGGGCGATGGCCCGATGTTCCTCCGTGAAGTCTTCCGGTGTGAATATATCGCCGGCGCTGGTGGCGCGGAGAAGGAATTCGCCGCCGCGCAGGGCGCTCCCGGCAGGAGCCGTAATGGTCGCCATCCAACCCTCCTTGATCCCGAACACCGCTCCCTGACGGTCACGGCTCCGTTTGCATCCGCTTGCCAACGCGCCCGGTTCTGTGCTGGCGTAGCTCGATACTAGTCAACACTACACCAGTCTGCGCTACAAGAGTTCGAAGAATGCCGGCGGCGCCTTGGCCACCGCCAACGCACATGGTGACCAAGCCGAACTGCACCGAGCGGCGGCGCATTTCACGCAATAGCGTCGCGGTGAGTTTGGCCCCGGTGCATCCCAGCGGATGGCCGAGCGCGATGGCGCCACCATTCACGTTAACGATGCTCTCGTCGAGACCGGCCTTGCGGATGACCGCCAGCGCCTGCACCGCAAACGCTTCGTTTAGTTCAATCAGCCCGATGTCTTTGAGCGAAAGCCCTGCCAACGCGAGAGCTTTCGGAATGGCCACGACCGGACCGATGCCCATCACGTCGGGCGGCACGCCGGCTACCGCAAAGCTGACGAAGCGCGCGATGGGCCGCAATCCCCACTTGGCGGCGTGCTGCGGCGATGTGACCAGCGCCATCGCTGCGCCGTCGCTGGTTTGCGAGGAGTTACCGGCAGTCACAGAGCCCTTGGCATGAAATACCGGCTTAAGCTTGGCGAGAGCTTCCATCGAGGTGTCGGCGCGTGGGCCTTCGTCCTTGCGAAACTCGACGGTGCGGGTGACGGCAGCACCGTTTTCAAAGTGCTTCTGCGTTACGTCGACGGGCACAATCTCGTCGTCGAAGCGCCCCGCCGCTTGAGCGGCCAGGGCATTTTGATGGCTGCGATACGAAAACGCGTCCTGGTCCTGGCGGGAAATCGCGAAGCCGCGGTACAGGCGCTCGGCCGTTTGCCCCATGCCCATGTAGACCTCGGGAGAATGATCCACCAGATAAGGGTTCGGTGAGAAGTTGTTGCCGGCGCGAGGCAGCATGCTCATGGATTCACTTCCGCCGGCGAGGATGGCTTGCGCGGAGCCGCTCTGAATACGTTCCGCGGCCAACGCAATGGCCTGCAATCCAGATGAGCAGAACCGGTTGATGGTCATCCCCGGAACGCTATCGGGCAACCCGGCGCGCAGGCCGGCAATTCGGGCCATGTTCAGTCCCGCCTCGGCCTCCGGCATCGCACAGCCGAGGATGACGTCGTCGATGTCCTCCGGCGCCATCCCGGGATGCTTAGTGATGAGGGCGCGGATGGTGACCGCGGCCAGATCGTCGGGCCGCACACTCCGCAACGACCCACGAGGCGCTTTGCCCACCGCCGTTCGAACGCAATCTACGATGACTGCCTGTTCCATGATCTATTCTCTCCGGAGTCTAGTTTCTGAGCGGCTTGCCGCTCTTCAACATGTGCTGGATCCGGTCCTGCGACTTACTCATGCCGCAGAGGCTGAGGAACATTTCGCGCTCGAGATCAAGCAGATACTGCTCGGTGACAACGCTGCCGGCGGCCACCCGGCCGCCGCTGAGGACGTATGGCCAGTTTTTCACCGATAGCGAGGTCGTGCTCGCTAATCATGCCGCTCTCGTGCATCGACCAGGCAGCTAACCGCATCTTGGCGTACGCCGGCTCGCCGCCCACGACCACGTCGGTCCGAGGCGCTCCCTGGCGGTACTCAGTCGACAAGGCGAGCGCGAATCGCTTCGCGTCGTCGATCAGGAACTCCGGATTCATGGAGATCGCGTCCTGGTCCCGAAGGTAGCCGAGTTGCCGAGCGTCGAGCTGCGCTCGCAGATACCTTCGCCTGTCCGATCAGCTCGAACGCCTTCATGGGATCGTCAGATCGCAAAACCATCTCTTTGCAGCCGCCGGCCGCTGGGATCAGCCCAACGCCGACCTCCACCAATCCCATGTAAAGCTCGGCCGAGGCCTGCACGCGGTGGCTCTGGAGCACCACCTCGCAGCCGCCGCCCAAAGCCCGGGAAAAGGCCGCTGCCACCACCGGGCGCGGTGCGTACTTGATTCGCAACATGCATTGCTGGAAGTGATGAATCATCGTGGCGATGCCATCGAAGTCTTCTTCCTGAGCCGCCATCAGCAACAGCACGAGGTTGGCGCCGACACTGAAGTTTTCGCCCTGATTGGCAATCACCATCGCCTCAAACTTCGACTCCAGCAGCGATACGCCATGGTCCAACATCTGCAACGCATCTTCGCCAATGGCGTTCATCTTGCTGTGGAACTCCAGGCACAAGACGCCATCGCCTAGATCAATCAGGGAAGCGCCAGGGTTTCCGGCGACTTTGCCGCGAGCCCGCTTAACGTCGCCGAGAACGATGACGTTCGGCCGGCCCTCGAGTGGTGCATAGATGCCGTGGGGAATGTCGAAGTATTCCGTGTGCGGGAAGCCATGCTGGTCGGCCGGCCGGTAGAACGAGCGCGCACCTTCCGACAACATCTGGGATATGGATTCCGGCAGGCGGCTTTGCTCGGCCTGCATACGGCGGGTGACCTGCTTCAAAGCCCAGAGCATCCCATAGTTCGAACGGACCCAGGCGATGCCCGTAGCCCCAACGCATCGCGCGGTCGATTTCCACGATACGATCCGAGATCTCGCCAACCATCGCCGCCGAGTATTCAAAGTACGAACGCAGCACGCTCCAAAGGAAGCGGCCGACTCGATCGTCGCGAGAGATCAAGGCGCGCAGACGTTCGCCGAAACCTGTGATCGGTTTCGTTGCTTCGACGCTTTCGAACTTTGGTTTTCTGGCCGGCTGATACTCGAAGCGTCTTCCAGTCGAGCACGTGAATTTCCTTGTGGGGGCCAACGCGCTTGTAGAAACCCTGGCCTCGCTTCTCGCCGAGCCAGCCGTTCTCGACCATCTTGGCCATGAACGGCGGCGCCACAAACCACTCGCGCCATGGGTCATCGGACGCTGCTTCATAAAGATTCCGCGACACGTGGTGCCATATATCCAGGCCGACAATGTCGAGCAGGCGGAAGGTGGCGCTCTTGGGAACACCAATCAGCGGCCCCGTGAGGGCGTCCACTTCTTCTATGCTGAAGTCAAACTCGAGCATGGCACGGTGCACGGCCGCGCCGAGAAAGCTGCCGATGCGGTTGGCAACGAAGTTCGGCGTGTCCTTGCAGAAAACCACGCCTTTGCCCAGCACACTCTCAGCGAAGTGCTGAACGAAGCTCAGGATCTTCGGATCTGTGGCGGGTCCCGGGATTAGTTCGAACAGGTGCAGATAGCGCGGCGGATTAAAGAAATGCGTGCCGAGGAAATGCTGCTGGAAGTCAGCCCGGAAATCGCGTGAGATTTCCGCTAAGCGGATGCCGCTGGTATTGGTGGATACGATGGCACCGGCATCGCGATGGAGCGCGACTTTGCTCCAGAGCACTCGCTTAATTTCGAGGTTCTCGACGACCCCTTCAATGATCCACTGGCAGTCGGCCAGGCGCGGCAGGTCGTCGTCAAAATTGCCGGCCTCGATCAGCTGCGTCCCTACGCCGGCGAAGAACGCAGACGGCCGGTGCGATAAAGCAGTCTCAATGCCTTTCTTGGCAATTGCGTTTCGGTCGGCGCCGTCATCGAGAAGATCCAGGAGCCGCACCTGGATTCCGGCATTCGCGAAGTGGGCCGCAATCCGCGACCCCATGGTTCCAGCACCCAACACAGCTACTTTTCGAATTCTCATCACACGTCCGTCCTCGAAGACTCGTCACACCTCAATTGCGCAGGCCAGCGCGCATCGATTTGAGTTTCGTCTGTCTTTTAACGAGAGTGTATCGAAGTCGACATTGCGGATAGCGAAACCCGCTTTGAAGCAATTTCAGCAGGCTGGATGAAGCGACGTTATCATGGTCGCGTGGGCGTCCCATCGGTCCCCAGTATCGCGTCGGAACGCTCCCGGCAGGTGCGGTCGTGGGTCATCATTATCGCCACCTGCGTGTTCTCACTGGTGTGCATTGTCTGGGTTCTGCACGGGATGGACCTGCCGCGTTTCTGGGGTGAAATGCGGCGCATGCATTGGGCCTGGGTCACGGTCGCGATCGTCTCGGATGTGCTGGTATTCCTGGTTCAAGGATGGCGTTGGGGGCTTCTGTTGCAGCCCATCCAGCGCGTTTCTTTTTGGCGGCTCATGCGCGCCATCTATACGGGTTTGTACGTCAACGAAATCCTGCCGCTTCGGGCCGGCGAGTTGATCCGCTGTTTCATGGTTTCGCGCTCGACCCAGATCCCGCTTTCAGTAACCTTCGCCTCGGCGCTGATCGAGCGCATTTTCGACGGCGTTTGGCTGGTGGCCAGCTTCTTTGTGGCGCTTCGAATCGGCAAATTGCCGCCGGTCATGATTAAAGGCGGCTACATGCTGGGAATCATGGTGGTCGTGCTTTCCCTGTTGATCAGCTATGGCATGTATGCCCGAAAGCAAAGCATCAGTTTGTTTTTTGATATTCAACCGCCGGCGTGGTTTACCACACTGATCGACGATCTGCACCTGATCGGGCATTCCCGCTACCTTTACTATTCATTTTTCGTCAGCGGTTTGTATTTATTGGTCCAGGTGATTCCGGTCTACGCGATCGTGCGGGCATTCGGTCTGCCGGTACCCTGGCTGGCATCGATCACGATGATGGTGATGCTGCATTTGAGCGCCGTCGTGCCACAAGCCCCCGGCAACCTTGGATCGGCCCAATGGGTGATAGTGCGAACGGTGATGCTATCGGGCATCGCTCGGCCGTTGGCGAGTAATTTCGCAATGGTCCTTTGGGGCCTGATGTTCTTTCCGCTGGTGGTGGTGGGCTTCTTCGTGGTCGGTTTCGCGGGAATTAAGATCTCTCACCTGCACAGGGAGGCGACCACCGCGGCCGGCAGCAGCGGCTCGAAATGACGCCGAGAACGATGTGCAGCCCAATTCTCCTGGTCCTGCTGGTCTTGTTCGCCGGGACACGTGCACCGTCCCAAACCACATTGCCTGTTAATCCGGTCACCGCCTTTTCGGAGGAAGAGGGTCTCAAGGCGATGGATCGGAAGGATTTTCAACAGGCCTTCGAGATCTTTACGAAGCTGGCGGCCGATGACCCGAAGGACTACACGGCGTGGTTTAATCTGGCGCTCTCGGAAGCAGCGCTGCAGACAGTACGATGCTGCGATCGAACACCTCCAGAAGACGCTCGAACTGAAGCCCGAGCTTTATGAAGCCGAACTCAACCTGGGTCTCTTGTACCTCCGCAGCCACAAGGTCGCTGAGGCCGAACCGCACTTCGAGGCGGCCGTTCGCCTCAAACCCAACGAGTTTCGGGTACAGATGTACTTGGCCGACAATCAACTGGCGCTCGGGAAAGACGACGCTGCCGCGAAGTCTTATGAAGCGGCACTCAAGCTGAATCCAAAGCTGGCGCGTGCCGAACTCGGCTTGGGACAAAGCCTGTTGCACTTGGGTTCACTCGACCAGGCTGCGGAGCACTATCGCGCAGCGACTATGTTGGATCCGAAGTTGAAATCGTATCAACTGGAACTTGCCGCGGCCTACGCCGACACGAAGCGTCCCACAGACGCCATAGCGATTTTGAAGGAATCTCCAGATACGGCCGGCGCCGCGAAACAGCTGGGCGAACTTTACCTGGCCGCCAATCAGCCTCAACTCGCGGTAGAGCAGTTTGAGCTGGCGGCGAAGCAGTCTCCGAATCTCAGCAACCAGATGGCTTTGGCAACGGCTTACATCAAGAACAACCAGGAGGAACTGGCCGCGCCGATTCTGGAGAAATCGTTGGCGGCTAATCCGAACGACTATGACGTCCAGATGGCTCTGGGCCGTATCTGGCGCGATAGGAGAGACTATCAAAAAGCGGTTGATCGCTTCTATGTCGCAGCAAAGTTGAAACCAAACGACCCGGTAGTATGGAGCGAAATTGCCAGCTCTTCGGTCATTGCGGAAATGTATCCGCAAGCGATCGCGGCCCTCGACCAGATCCATCGGCTGAACGCCGAGAAGCCCGGCCATTATTATTTGCGTGCCATCGTTCTCGATAAGCTAAGACAAAACAAGGCCGCCTTGGAAAACTACAAGCGCTTTCTGGAGCTGAGCCAAGGGAAGAGTCCCGACGAGGAATTCAAGGCCCGGCAACGAGTCCGAATCCTGGAGCATGAGGTGAATCGCTAATGGGGGGACGGACGTCCAACTGCCGGGGCATCTTGAGAACCGGCTCGCTGGCGGTGCTTCTCTTCCTCACCGGGTCGAGGCAGACGGTTTGGGCACAATCGCCGCTCACCGAACTGGACACCGAACATGACCCGGCAAAGCGATCCCAACGAGCAGTCGCGCTGGCGGAGATGGCGTTCGAGAAGGCCAAAGCGTCGTACGGTGCGGGCGAAATCAAGAAGGGCGATGCACATCTGGACGATATGACGAAACTTCTCGATGCCTGTGTCTCGGCCCTGGAGGCCACCCGTAAAGCCAATCTCTACAAGCAAGCAGAGATCCGTGTTGCGACCATACAACGGCGGCTCCAATCCCTGACGGACGATCTGGCCGTGGACGACCGCGGGTGGGCCGAGTACACGCTTCGGCAGGTAGACAGCATTCACGATAAGCTTTTAAGTGGAGTGATGAAAAAATGAAGTGGCTCGCTCCGGTCCTTCTTCTGATCTCGCTGTCGCCGCGCTTAGTGGCCCAAACACGCGACTACCTCAGCACCATCGAAGTAGACCAGATCCGCGATGTTCAGGAGCCCAACGAGCGGATGAAACTATATGTCAAATTCGCCCGGCTGCGGTTGGACATACTCATGCAAACCCTGCAGAAGCCGAAGCCCGGGCGCAGCGCGTTCATTCACGACACGTTGGAAGACTATTCGCGCATCATTGAGGCGATTGACTCCGTGGCAGATGATGCCCTGCGGCGCAAGGTGCCCATCGACAAAGGCATGCTCGCGGTGGCGGAGGCCGAGAAAGAATTCGTTGAAAAGCTAAACAAAGTCGAACCGATGAACCCGCCGGACATCAGCCGCTATGACTTTGTCCTGAAACAGGCGATCGACACGACTTCCGATAGCCTGGAGCTTTCTCAAGAGGATTCAACCAAGCGGCAGGCCGAAGTGCTGGCGGCCGAAGAAAAAGAGAAGAAGGAACGGGAAGCGTCGATGTCGACGAAGGAAGTGACGGAGCGAAAGAAGCAGGAAAAGGACCAGCAGGACCAGAATCAAAAGAAGAAGATCCCGAGTCTGTACAGGCCGGGCGAGAAGCCGCCCGATCCGAATCAGCCGCCCAATCAGTAGTTTCCGTCATCTTTGCTATATTTCTTCCTGCCGGTCTTTGTGCACCGGCTCGGAGGAACTACATGGCAACTGGCCACCACGCGATGGCAGCGCCGTCACCTGGCATTGTTTTTGACACCTTGCTGGCTTTTCAGCAGACCGCGGCCTTACGGACCGCGATAGAACTCGATGTGTTTCGAGCGGTTGGCGAGGGCCCGGGCGACGTCGCTTCGCTGGCTCGCCAGTGTTCCGCCTCGGAGCGCGGAATTCGAATTCTCTGCGATTACCTGACGATTCATGGATTCCTTGTCAAGGAAAACGATTGCTACCGGCACACGCCGACCAGCGAACTCTTCTTGGATCCTCGGTCGCCTGCGTGCGTGGCCTCAATTTCACGCTTTCTGGGCGATCAGCAAATTCAGGACATTGCGCGGCGATTGCCGGAGATCGTGCGGGGCGGCCGCACCCTTCTCCCCGGAGATGGGACGGTAGAGCCGGATAATCCCGTGTGGGTCGAGTTCGCGCACAGCATGGCTCCCATGATGGCGCCGATGGCAGCTCCACTGGGGAACATTGCTTTGGAAGGCTTCACGGGGCCGGTGCAAGTGTTAGATATCGCTGCCGGCCACGGCTTGTTTGGTATTGCGGTGGCGAAACTGAACCGCGAAGCGCACATCGTGGCCGTCGATTGGGTAAATGTGTTGGAAGTCGCAAAAAGCAACGCGCAACAGGCGGGGGTGGACGACCGCTACGAGGCACTTCCTGGCAGCGCGTTTTACGTCGCGTATGGGGGACCTTACGACATCGCCCTGCTAACCAACTTCCTGCACCACTTCGACCATCCGACCTGCGTCGGGATTCTGAAGAAGATTCACGCTGCGCTGAAACCCGGCGGCCGTCTCGCCGCGCTGGAATTCGTACCGAACGAAGACCGCGTCTCGCCGCCGATGAGCGCGGGGTTCAGCCTCACAATGCTGCTGACGACGCCGGCAGGGGACGCGTATCCATTAAGCGCACTGACGGCGATGTACCACGAAGCCGGGTTTGTTGATGTCACCGGGCAGCCTGTGCCGAATGGCCCGCATACAGTGGTGCTGGGCAAGCGCCCGTGAAGTGCTGAGTCTCGGTGACAGGCCCGCGGAGGCGCAAAAAGGCCCTTTTGCCCGGCCGTCAGGGAGTGCTCGCCCCAGCCGTTACTGACGCGACGGCACGTACAGACCCATTGCCATCTTCGCCGTTCTTACGGTGTCCTCGCTGATGGGCAGCACGCGCTCTTTCCCCTCCCGGAGCACTCTGTCGATGTAGCCTGGGTCTTCAGTCGCTTCCTGGTACCTGCGCTGGATTGGTTCGAGGCGCGCGACGACTGCCTCAGCGACCAGTTTCTTGAAGTCGCCATACCGTAGGCCGGAGACCCTTTCCAGGGCGAGCGACGGATCGCAAGCCTGCCCAATGACAAACAGGTTCGCGATGCCCGGCCCCATTGCACCTGGCTCTACGATGGGGTGGGAGTCGGTGGTGGCGCGGGCGATCTTCTTGCGGATGACAGCGGGAGGGTCCAACAGCGCGATAGCATGATTGGCGCCCGCTGCTGATTTGCTCATCTTCGTAGTGGGATCGTCCAGTCCCATGATGCGGGCGCCGACCGAGGGAAGGCTGGTGGCGGGCATCACAAAGGTATCGCCGTAGAGCGAATTGAAGCGCTGTGCAATGTCCCGCGCTAATTCCAGGTGCTGCGACTGGTCGTCTCCCACTGGCACGACGCTCGCCTGGTAGATCAGAATGTCGGCGGCCATGAGCACCGGGTACTGCAGCAGCCCGTCGCCCACCGTTTCCTGCTTTTCGGCCTTGGCCTTGAACTGCGTCATTCGCTGCAACCAGCCAAGCGGCGTCACGCAGGTCAGCAGCCAAGCGAGTTCAGCATGCCCGGGGATATCGGACTGCACAACGATCGACGATTGCGCAGGGTCTATGCCGCAAGCGATGAAGAGCGCCGCTGTATCGCGGATCTTTGAACGTAGTTCGGCCGGATCCTGATATACGGTGATCGCATGCAGGTCGACGATGCAGAAAATGCTTTCGTAACTGGATTGAATTTCAGCCCAATTCTTCAGGGCTCCCAGGTAATTACCGAGATGAAGTTGGCCGCTGGGCTGGACGCCGGAGAGTACTCGTGCTTTCATGCTTATGGGTGGGGCGGACGCGCTTTAGCTCCTGCCCGACGATTATTGATGCGAAACTTCTATCGTAAGTGATGGCAAACCCGGAATCTGATCAACCGCAAAGCAATGCACAGGACGCGACGCCGAAAAAGCTGTTGCGTTTTGAAAAACTGGTGTACGGCGGCGATGCGCTGGCTCGGCAGGACGGGCAGATTGTCCTGACCCCGTTTGTGCTGCCGGAGGAATTGGCCGAGGTCGAGACGCGTCGCGTGAAGGGCGACCTGCTGCGCGGCTCGGCCGCGAACGTGATTGAGTCCTCACCCTACCGCGTGAAGCCCAGCTTGCGAGTACTTCCGCAACTGCGGCGGCTGCCATTATCAGCATGCGACGTATGAGTACCAGCTGCAGCAGAAGCTGGCGATACTGCGCGAAACACTGAAGCGATTGGGCGGCTTGGATTACGACGCGGAGATTCACACCATCAGCGGCGAGCCATGGGGTTACCGCAACCGCATTCAACTTCACTTCGATCAGCGACTGAAGATGGGATTCCGCCGAGCCGAGTCGCACGAGCTCTGCCCAATCAAGCGCTGCCCCATTTCGTCGCCCAAGCTGAATGAGGTGATTGCGATTCTGCACCAGGCGGTGGCGCGTCGGGAGTGGCCCGACTTTCTGCGCAGCCTGGAAGTCTTCACCAATGAGACGGACATTCAGCTGCACATTATTGAGTCAAATCGCCCGGTGGCGGCGCGGTTTTTCACGTGGTGCGCCGAAATCCTGCCCGGTTTCGTTCCGGGAGCGCTCGAGTATGGCGCGGCGGGCCACCGCTTCCGCATCAGCCGAGGTTCGTTTTTCCAGGTAAACCGGTACTTGGTTGACGCACTGGTGGACGAAGTGGTCGGCAAAATCGACGGAGAGCCCGCCAAGAGCGGGACCGCGATCGATCTCTATGCCGGGGTCGGCTTGTTTTCACTTCCGCTCGCTGCACGCTTCGAGCGTGTGATTGCGGTGGAACGGGGCGGGACCGCGACGCGCGATCTGGAGTGGAACGCCGCGCAGTTGAACAGCAACGTCCAAGCCATCCAATCGGCCACCGAGGACTATCTAGGCGGCGTCACTGCGACGCCGGACCGCATCATGGCTGATCCTCCACGTGCAGGCCTGGGCAAAGAGGCAACCGAACAATTGCTGCGTATCGAAGCACCCCGGCTGGTGGTTGTCAGCTGCGACCCGGCGACGCTGGCGCGTGATTTGAAGCTGATGCAGGCGAAGTACTCCGTCGAGCGAATGACTCTGGTGGATCTGTTTCCACAGACCTTCCACTTCGAGACGGTGGTGCACTTGAACACAAGATGAGTGGCTTCTTTACGGGTGTTGCTGATAGCTCAAAACTTTCGCAAAGCCTACCGAGCCGCGACGGTAACGGGGCGGTTGCCCGAATCTGTTTGAAAACTCCGGAACTGAGCCGCGGGCGTTTGCGACGCGGCCTACGCCGGCTTAATGGAACATCCCAACCAAGCCCGACCACTTGCGCACGACCAGTTCGGCGATGGTCAACGCGATCGCGAGCGCCAGTAGAGCTGGCCACAATTGCCAGGTGGTGGAAAGCGCGCGGCCACCGGCGTCGAAAATGCTCGCGACCGGTGGATTGAAGCGTCCACCCGTCAGATTCGCGATTTGCGCCAACAGCGGCCGGTTCGCGCCAAAGTCCAGCATCTCTTCCTGCTGGCGGTAGAGGCCGATCTCGGGAAACTCGCGCGATTCGGTCAGCGGCCGGATACGAAACAGGCCTCGCAGAGAGCCGATGTGAAGCCGTCCCCGATACAGTCGCGGAGCTGCCTTTTGCACTTCAATCGGCTTCTGAAAGCCGTCTGGGCCGATGACATAGATCTCCGGTGCGTTCGCAGGCTCCGGCATTCCGGCACCGATGCGGTACTCCGCCACGATGTCCCCGGTTGCGGCATCGTACTGAGCTGCAGCTTCGGTGGCATTCGAACGCGGAAGCAGATCGCGGGTCACGTTGATCCAGAATTTGTCGTAGCCCGGCCAAGTCATCCATTGTTCCGCCCAACGGCTCTTGGCGTCGGACGTGAACACGGCGGCCCGGCCCAGGCCATATTGCCAGCGCACGTAGAGCGGGTCTTTCTTCTCCGTGTCGATGGAGAGCAGCGATTCCGCGGCCGGCTTAGTCTCAAAGCGAACGTAGCCCTTCAGCGGAGGCGCGGTTTCGATGCCGGTGCCTTCCAGCACTTCCTCCTTGGCATTGACGATGGGCGTCAGCGGCTTCTCGACCGCCGTGGATCCGCTGTATTCGAGCACGTCCTTCAAGAGAATCTGCTCCAGGCCTTGCGGCTCGTTCAGGAAATAGCTCTTGCCGCCCGACGTGGCAGCTACTTTCTCAAGGTACGACCGATTCACATCCTGCCCCAGCCCGACCGTGGAGATTGTGACATCGTGCTGCTGAGCTTCGCGCGCCAGCTCCATGCTGTCGCCTTCTTCGGAAATGCCGTCCGTCAGCAGCACAATGTGCTTATAGGTTGTCTTGGACGCGAGCACTTTGCGGTAGGCTTCGGAGAGTGCCGGGGCAATCTGCGTTCCGCCGTCCGGCGTGATGCCGGAGATCAACCGCTTGATCAGCGATTTGTCTTCCGCGCGCCGCATCGGCACTGCCCACTGGAACGAATTGTCGAAGATCAACACGCCAATAAGATCCACGGGCCGTAGATGATCCACCACACCCACCGCCGAGAGCCGCGCGAGTTCGATCTTGCGGCCTTCCATGGAGGACGACTTGTCGATGATTAGCGCCACGCAGGTTCCTTCCGGCGATTTCGGGGGCGCCAGCTTCGCCGGCAAGGCCCGGTCGAGCGCGTCCATTTGTTTTTCTTCCTTGTAGACTTGCCGTTCGCCGCCGATCAGCAGCAATCCGCCGCCGCTTTTCACGTACTCTTCGATGCGACTCTTCTCCGCGGCGGAGAACGTGTTGAGGTCGAGGTTGTTGAGTACGATCAGTTGAATATCGCTCAGGCCTTTATCGAGCGAAGAGCGGTCGCGCACCAAATCGAACTGCCCTTCATTGAGCGCCTGCAACAGGTTGGTTTCCGAGCCGGGCGGGTCCTGCGAAAGATACAAAACCTTGGCGCGCCGCAACTCGACAGCTTGTTCGAACTCGACATCGCCGCCCGCCGCCGACGTGAGTTTGCCGGCTATGGCAACCGCGCCTGTTGTCTTCACCCGGGTATGCACACGCAGCTCATTCGTTCCGGCCTTTAGCGAAACTGGATTCGCGCCGATTTCTTTGCCGTCGGCCGTGATGTCGATGGAGGCTTCGAGATCAGATGGCGATTCTACCCGCAGGTCGATGGGAATCTGCTCGCCGGCATAGGCTTGGCGCGGCATCGATGCCGATACCAGCTGAAGCCCGCTTCGAACGCGGCCGTCGAGCGCGAACGTATCCACTGGCACCGCGACCCGCTGCAACTGCGCAATGGCGCGCGCGCTGCTTCCTTCGTTTTCATTGCCGTCGCTGATCAGCACCAACCGCGGAATCCGGCCAAACGGAACGGCTGACATGCTGTCTCGCAGAGCGGCTTCCAGATCAGTGGCCTTGCCTTCATCGCCGGGCGTGTGCTGGATGTGCCAACCGGCCGAGGTCTCGCCCGCTTGCATCTCTCGCGGCCGGCGGGCGAAGGGCACCACCCGCATCCAGTTCCGCCCACGGCTGGCCGCAATGCCAGAGACAATGCCGGATTCACGGCGCAGATCGGCATCTGAGACGCTGGCCGAGGTGTCCACTAACACCACGGCGCCTGTCTTCGTCTCGGGCATGGTGATGGAGGGCTCGGCCAGCGCGATCAGGATGAGGGCGAAGCTGGCCGCTTTCATAGCCAGATTCAAAGGTCGCGCATTCACCTGCCATTCACGCACAGCCCAGCCGAGCGGGGCCAGAATCAGCAGCAGCATCCAGGGATGAGCGAACGTCACTTCGTCACCACCTCTCGAGCCCGTCCGCCGGCCCGAGCTTCATTGGCCTGCCGCATCGCCGATCTCGCGGCCGCCTTTGCCTGCTTTCTCCTCCGTCCGAACCACAGCCACTCAGCCAGGAGCCCGACTCCGCCCAGCAATGCCAGCCATTGCCAGAGATCAACGGCGGAAGGCGATATAGAAGAGGGCGTCGGAAGGCCCTCCGCCACGGCGGCGGGCGGCGTCCACTGCTTGTCGGCGATCTCCGGCAGGGTGAATGAATAGATACGCTCACGTTCCGGCGAGACGATGTGGACTAAGCTGGGCCGGCTCACGTAGAGCTGCACGGTTTGGTTTCGGACCGTGAACGGCACATGGTAACCGCGGTCGTCGGTAACGCTCAATTGCTCCGCGCGCTCGTTGGGGTCGAGCGCCAACGAAATAGAGCCCACCGTGCTGGCGGTGTAATCGGACGCACGAAATGCCTCAGGCGCCAACCAACGCGTGAGGTTCGCAAAGAGTAGCGGCGTGGTTAGTTCAAACCGCAGGTCGCCGGCCAACGGATCGAAGCCGATCGCTGCCAGACGCGGCGTTCCATTGCTCGATGGCCGTGCGACGACTACGGGTCCCTTGTCGGTCTCAGCTACCGGAATGTCGCCCTGGAAGGTCTCGAAGACCTCAGCTTCCGGAAGGTTCATCGCCTTGGCATGCAGGCCCGCACCCACCGAGGATTCTGAATTCCAGTGCGACACGGTAACGTCCTGGCCGCGTGCTGCTACCGGTACCGGCGAGTGCTCCGCAGGGGGCTTGATCCATAGACTGGGTATTCCCGGGTTCTGCGGTGGCGCGAACTGATCCAACAGCATCACGTCGGCAGCAGGCTTCGGGATGTATTGGTCGGGGCGCAGGAACTCCGCTACCAGTCGGTGGTTGGCCTGTAGCAACGGCTTCAAGACATCCGGACGATTGGTGTAAACAGCCGTGCGCAAGAGTCCCGGCTTGGGAAGCGCCAGCGCTGCGCGGTCGTCGGTCGGCAGCGTATCACCAGGTTCGATGTACGCCAGCAGCGTTCCGGCAACGTGGGTAGAGAACGTATACGCGATGCTTTTTTCTTCACTGGGCGCCAAGGTCAACGGGCGCGGCGAGAATTGAAGACCGGCAAAGGCCAGATTGAGCCGCAGGTTCCGCGTCTGGTCTCCATAGTTCTTCACGGAAACGGAGGCGTCCCAGACGTCCGGCGCTTCATCCGATCGCCGCACGCCGATGCGGCGAATCCCGCAGTTGCCCTGGGGCGCGGCCAATCGCAAGATGCGCAGATTCTTCACCAGCCCCGCGACGTCGTCCTCGCCACGGACACGCTCCGGCCCAACGTAGACAATTTCGCCCGGCTGGCCACCCGACCACGACTGCGCCTGATGAGCGAAACCGATCGCGTCCGATAGGGAGAGCGCCGTGTACGCGGGTTGGGATTCTTTGATACGATCGAGCAGCTCGCGATGATCGGGCGTAAATGTTGTCACGGGCGTAATCAGGCCGCCCGCCCGCACCAGCAGCACACGATCGCGGGACGGCAGCCCATTCACGTACTGTGCCGCGCGTTGTTTTGCTTGCGGCATCAAGCCACCGCCGGCGGTGCTGGCCATCCAGGAAGACGTATCGAGCAGCAGCACATGGTCGCGGCCTCGGCGTTCGCGGTTGCCCCATTCCAATTGGGCGATGGCGAGAAGCAAGCAAACCATTGAAAAGATCTGCAACAGCAGCGACCAGGGATCGCGCACACGCCTCCGGCTTTGCTCTTCTTCGGCGCGGGTCGCCGCGGTCCAGAAATGAAGCGTCGAGACAACCTTCTTTCGCTTCGCCCGGTCGAGCAGGTACAGCGCGGTAACGATGCCGGAGATCGCGCCAGCCAGCGCCAGGAATTCGCCGAGGCTGAGGTTCAGGAAAAACATGGGTCGCTAGTACACCACCTGCGACTTCACCAGCGGGCCGAATACCGCCTCTTCCACGGACGTGCTGGTGGAGACTCCAACGTAGCGGCCTGCATTTCTGAGCGCCAGCCTGCGAACTTCCTCGCAATAGCTGTCGAAGGCTTCGGTGTATCGGGCCCGCGCTTCATCGTCCAGTGCGATCTTCACTGTGGAGCCGGTCTCGGCGTCCACTAATTCCAGCTCACCATGGCCGGAAGGCTCCCGGTCTTCATCGCCCCACAGCTGAATCAGAAATAGCTCGTGGCCAAAGTCGGCCAGATATTGGAGGGGCTTGAGGCAATCTCCGTCGTCGAGGAAATCGGAAATGACCAGGATCAGGCCGCGCTGCGGGTACGTGGAAATGAACTTGCGCGCCACCTCGTGGAAATTTGTATGGGCCGTTGAGGGCAGCATGCGGAGAAACTCCTCTGCCGGCTGAAAGCGATGGCGGCCGCCGCTCGATAGAAAGGGATCGGCCAGCCGGTCCGAAAACGGCTGCAGGGTCATGCTATCCAGGCGCACCAAGCCAATGTACGCCAGTGCCCCGGCGAGCTTTCTTCGCGTAGTCGAACTTAGTCGGCTGCGCGGGAGAAGACCCTGCCGTCATCGATGCGCTGATATCCAGCAAAAGGCGCACGGGCACCCGCGGCTCTACCTGAAACATCTTCAGGAACAGCTTCTCGAGCCGCATATAGGCGCGCCAGTTCACGGCCCGGAGGTCGTCTCCATGATGGAAGTTCCGGTGATCGAGGAACTCCTGCCCTGAACCGGCAAACCGCGACGCGTTGTGCCCGCCGACCAGCCCGGGAAACGATTTCTTCCAATGCAGCGTGAGCCGCTCCAGCCGTTCGAGAAAATCGCGATCAATCAGCGGTGCGGGCATGGTCCAGTGCGATGGCCCCGGCGCGCCGTTAAGCGCGAACCGCGAGGCCGGCCAGAATCTTGTTCAGCAGGGTTTCTGTCGACTCACCTTCGGCGTGGGCGTCGAAATTGAGTATGATGCGGTGCCGCAGCACGGCCGGCGCCACCTTCTCGACGTCTTCCATGCTCAAATGGACGCGGCCGGACATTAGTGCGAGTACACGGCCGCATTCCAGCAGCGCCTGCGCCCCGCGCGGAGAACTCCCATAGCGGATGTACTTATTCGTGATAGCGGGAGCCACCGCCGCTCCCGGTTGCGTCGCCATCACCACGTTAATCGCGTACTCTTGCACATGCGGCGCAACAATCACCTGTTTCGCCACGGCACGCAGTTCGGCGATCTGCTCACGGTTCATGATCTGCCGCAGATCCACTTCTTCCTGCTTCACGGTGACATCCAGAATGCGGCTGAGATCTTCGCGCGACGGGTACGTGACCAGGATCTTCATCAGGAACCGGTCGAGTTGCGCCTCGGGCAGCGGGTAAGTACCCTCCATTTCGATCGGATTCTGGGTGGCCATCACCAGGAATGGCGCTTCCAACTGGTAGGTGCTGTTGCCGCTGGTCACGGTCCGCTCCTGCATCGCTTCCAGGAGTGCCGACTGCGTTTTTGGCGTGGCCCGATTGATTTCGTCGGCCAGAACCAGGTTGGAAAAAATCGGCCCGGGCTGGAATCGCAGCGCCTTGTTGCCCCGGTCATCGCTTTCCATGATCATGCTGCCGACGATATCGCCGGGCATCAGGTCGGGCGTGAACTGGATCCGGGAATATTTGAGGTGCATGACGCGCGCCAGCGTGCGCAGCAGTGTGGTCTTGCCCAGGCCCGGAACGCCTTCGAGCAACACGTGTCCGCCTGCCACCAGACAGATCAGAACGCCATCAATCACATCGCGCTGGCCAACGATTACTTTCGCGATTTCATCGCGCACCTGGGCGAGTGACTGGGTGGCGCCGGCAATGTCGGCCGCGTCTTCCGAGGCTTTTGTCATGTTTACCTCATTCTAGAAGACGTCGCCCGAAGTGTTACGTGGCGATGTTTCTTCAGCGGGCGAAAACCGTGTTGGCGAACCCCGAGGCGCGCCCGCCGGCAACCCCAGCTCTGGCCAAGCGTTGTTCAGAAAACACATCACAGCCGATGAGGCGCAGAAAGGTTTCTGAGGCGCGACAGTAGCCCTCCGCATCGGAGCCATGGGGCGCGTTCATAACGGCTCAGTGGCCATCAACCTTCCTTGCCGCCTTTTTGAAAGCTCCAGCACAGAACCGCGCGCGTAAAGCAAGCGGATACTGGAGTCTTCGAACGCCCATTTTCATTCACCAGGGTGACCGAAGGCCTTCCGTATTACTAAATCTTTGTTTCTTTGCGCGGAGCAACTATTTTTTTGCGGAGCGAAGTGGAGCCGGTCGTGGGCGACTAACGCGGACGTGGGCGTCCAGCCCCACTTCTCCATCCCGTTTGCGGCAGCGCCGCGCCGTGTTCATCGGCGGCCAATATTCTTCTGGCTTCCGCCATTCCGGCGGCCCTGTCTCTTCAACTTCCAAAAACCATGTTGCTGGGCGTGATCCCGCGCTGCTCGCAATCTTTCAAGTAAAGCCGTACGTAGCTCTCCAGAACGTAGTCAGCGGGTCCCAGCCCCAACTGCTGGGCCGTTTCGTCGATCCAGGTTCCCGGGCCTTCCAGTTCGAGGAAGTTCCCGATGGGCGTCTCGTCGGCGGTGATCACACCCGGCTGTCCGGCAACACGGTATTCCCGGCGGTATTTCTCGTAGCGAAACACCGGCTCATAGCCAAGCTCGCCAAAGATCCGGGCCATGGTCTCGAGCGAGCCCAGCGTCGTCTCCAACTCTGGACGCGTCTTATGGGGTCCTACCTGATACCGGCCCTTCCACGTGACGCAGTACCGGCCTCCGCTCTCCCGCAGGCGCAGCAGCGTGCCAGACGAGAGCAGGGATTTGGCAGGCGTGTCATAGAGCGTGTTCGACTCAAACTCGCGGGGTTGCGAGATCTGAAAGCCCGACGCCTCGATCCGTTGGCATGTGCCGGCCAGGTCGGCGATTCGAATCTTGACTTCGGTTTCCAATGGTCTCTGCATACAGAGATTGTGGCATTCGCGGCTATAATGCCAGTAGTGCGCCTGTAGCTCAGTTGGATAGAGCGAATGACTTCGAATCATTAGGTCGGGGGTTCGAGCCCCTCCGGGCGCACCACAAATCCTCTTTTTCTCGGTTACTTGTACGCCGTAATCCCCGTTGCGCGATGGCCGATGATCAGCGCGTGGATGTGATCCGTGCCCTCGTATGTCTTCACCGTCTCGAGATTGCATAAGTGCCGCATCACCGGGTAATCGTCCGTAATCCCGTTCGCTCCCAGCAGGTCCCGCGCCATCCGTGCGCACTCCAGCGCCATCGCCGCATTGTTGCGTTTGAGCATCGAAACATGCCCGAGCTCCAGTTTGCCCGCATCTTTCAACTTCGCGCAGTGCAACGCCAGCAGTTGCGCCTTGGTGATCTCGGTGATCATCCACGCCACCTTCTCCTGCACCAGCTGATGGCTCGCGATCGGCCGCCCTTCGAATTGCTTACGCGCCACCGTGTAGGCCCGTGCCGTCTCATAGCAATCCAGCGCCGCGCCGATCACGCCCCAGCCGATTGCGAATCGGGCCTCGGAAAGGCAGGCCAATGTCCGGTTTAACCCACGCGCCGCTGGCAGTAACGCATCAGCCGGAACATGGCAGTTGTGAAACACAAGGCTTGACGTCACGGACGCCCGCATTGAGGCCTTACCGTGGATATCGTTTGAAGTGAAGCCCGGTGTGCCGCGCTCGACGAGAAAGCCCTGAATAATCCCCGCGTCCGTGCGCGCCCAGACAATGGCGACATCGGCCAGCGTGCCGTTCGTAATCCACGTCTTCTCGCCCGTAATCGTCCAGCCGGTCGAAGTCTTGTCCGCGCGCGTTCTCATCGCCGACGGGTTCGAGCCAAAGTCCGGCTCCGTCAAACCGAAGCAGCCGACGGCCTCGCCCGCCCTCAGCCGCGGTATCCACCGTGCCTTCTGCTCTTCCGACCCATACTGCATGATCGGATGCATGACCAGCGCATTCTGTGCCACTGCGAAATCGCACACGCCCGTATCCCCGCGCTCCAACTCCTGCATGATCAGGCCGTATTCCACCGCACTCACACCGGCGCAGCCGTAGCCCTCGAATGGCGCGCCTAGAAATCCGAGCGCCGCAAATTCAGGTATCAGCTCTGAGGGGAAACGCCCTGCGCGCCACCAGTCGCGGATAAACGGTTTCACCCGCTCTTCCGTGAAGCGCCGCGCCGTTGCGCGCACCATCAACTCAGATTCCGTCAGCATGGAATCAATCTGCAGATAATCGACATGAGGAAGCGCCATGAGTAGTTCTCCAGCGGGATCGTAGCACGAACAGCACGGTTGGCTTTAGCCAGCACGAACGCAGTCTCACTGTGGTGTCAAAGCGGCGCAGCCAGTTTCTTGTGACCCGCCAGGGACTGCAAATAGCCGACTATCGCCTGGATGCCTTTGCCCTTTAGAGTTTGGAAACTGGGCATCTTCGATTCGGCTCTGGTGTCGGGAGCTGGCGATAAAACGGCTCAGAAGACGAGAATCCTAATGCTCACTCACGCTGCAGTTTGAAGGTCATGATATCTACCGCAGAACGGCTCCGCGACTGTGCCCCATTTTGTGCCCACCCTACGTTCGGACGGGTCACTACGCATCGCTCGCTTAACCGTCCTGAATCGGGCCAACTCCTTGAGCACTAGCAAGTTGTCACCGTATCTAGCGAAGCATTGCAATCCTTGCAAGTTATTGATTCTAGGTCCGTTCATTGGTTCGAATCATTAGGTCGGGGGTTCGACCCCCTCCGGGCGCATAACAAGCCCTATCTTATTTCTTTCCTGAACCTGTTAGCCTCGCCGAAACAGGTTTGGAATCAGTATCGGCACCGCGCCCGATTTGGTGCCGCCCCGCCGCACAACCAGCACACTCTCACAATCTGGGGTGAATGGCTGCCGCTCGCGTAGTTTCATTGATATTTGAAAAGCGCCATAAACCCGAAGTCCATGTGCAACTGCTGGTGGCAGTGGAACAGCGTGAGCCCGGGATTATCGGCCACAAAGTCGAACTCGAGCTCCTGAAAGCCGCCTAGCATGACAACATCCTTCAATACGCCGCCCGTCGGTTTCCCTCCGATGCGCGTCAGTTCGAAGCTGTGCCGATGTAAGTGCAACGGATGGATGTCGTCGCTCGCATTGCGGAATTTCAAACGGTAGCGTCGCCCTTGATGCAGAGTGTAAGACGGCTTCATCGTCTCCATGGAAAAGGCTTCGCCGTTGAGGGTCCACTGATTGAAGCCTTTGAGCGCGCCGTTGTGTTTGAGCACGGTCATCTCGATCGTCTCATCGGGCGCCACCGGAGAGGCGTTCGTCTTGCCGAAACGAGTGTAGTCCCAGCGGAAAGGTCTCGGCTTCACCCACAGAGGCTTGCTCTTCTGCCCAGCATACTCCACCACAATGCCCATGCCGTGTTTGCGATCGTCATCGTTGAGATCGCCCATCACCCAAACTCCAGGGCGTTTCATCTCAACAATGGCCGAAACACGCTCCGCTGTGCCGAGCCAGAGCAGCGGCACCTCCGTCGGCACAGGCACCGGATTCCCGTCGAGCGCGACCACGCGGAACGCATGGCCGGGCAGGGCGAGGCTGCGGATCTCGGTCGCACTCGCATTGAGCACGTGGAAAAGCAGGCGTTCGCCCAGTTTCACCCGGATCGGTTCGCCATGACCCAGCATGCGGCCATTGATACCAAAGAGTTCATAGCCTACCTCGAAGCCCTTGGTTTTCTCCTGGGCTTCATCGTCGGCAGCCTTACCCATGGCTTCGAGTGCTTTTACCGGCTCGCCCACCAAAGCCTCCATCGCCATATCGCCGCCGCGGCTGAAGGTGGGCGCGAACTCTTTCATCACGAGGAAAACTTCGCGATCGTACCCACCTGGATTGTTTTTCGGGTCAATGTAGACCGCTCCGGCCTGCCCCGTGTAGGTGCCCCGATTCAGGTCTCCTCCGGCCGCAACGTGAGTGTGATAAAAGCGGAAACCAGAGGGCTTCGGCGTAAAGGCAATCCGGCGCATTTGATGTGGCGGAATGAAAGGCGATCCTTCCTCTGCCGTCCCGTCCACATCGCTTGGAATCATCTGCCCGTGCCAGTGGACCAGCTCGGGTGTATCGGTGTCGTTGTAAATATCAACCACCACCCGCTGGCCTTCTTTGAACCGCAGCAACGGTCCCGGAAACTGGCCGTTGTAGAGGGTGGTGGAGACAATATGCTCGGGACCCAACTCGACAAGCCCGGTTCCCATACGGAGGGTGTAGTCGGCCTCTTCTGGTGTGAGTTGGCCGGCAGCGCGCGTGAAATCCGCTACCGCACCCGTTAGACACCCCAGGCCGGACAGCTTAAGAAACGACCGCCGGTTTTCAATCACGATGCTGATCCTCCGCCAGAAGTTTGAGGTCTGCGATCAGGAGCCTGTTTCAAGCGCGCGGCTTAACGCTCCCGTGACCCAACTATGATGCAGCAAGAGCGAGGCTTCTGGCCGCATCACCCCGCCACACCCATATTCCCCCCAGCTCGTTGGCGCGCCGCCGGGCAGGAAGAAACCCGCGGTGTATCCGCGTTTACCAGGTTTCGTGAGCGGCTTGCCGGCGTTGGGCGGCCGGTGGGTGACGGTCTGCGATTCGTACGAAGTGACGGTATATCGGCCGGTATCTGAATTCAGAAACCTGGTAAACGAGTGTACTGTCCCAGTTTCCCGGTCCGGTTTTTTGTCCCGAAACTCACCCTTTGTGAAACTTGCGATGGTGTCCAATAACCGGCTTGCGGGACAGTTGCTAGCCGACGAGACGAGCTCAAAGGGAGGATTACGTTGTGCTTTTCCCCTTGAAAGCATCGAAATAGTGGCTTTCGCCTACATCCTCGTATTCCGCTGCAACTGATATGCCAGCGGCTCCGAGTAGCTTCCTGTATTTCTCGGCCCCTAGCGAGATTGACTCCAACCCCGTCATTCCGTCGGTCCAAACGTGGGGCCTCGCCGTTGAGGTGAATAAGACACGGCCACCCGGCACTAGGATATCCGCAAATCTCCGGATCAGACGATGCTGCTCTTCAGCGTTGAAAAGGAACATCAGCCCAATTGACACGACTGCATCGAAGGTTCGATGAAAAAAGGTCGACTCTAGTACGGACTCGCAAACAATTGGTGTGCCGGGCAGGTTTCTCTGGAATGCCGAAACAAACGATGGTGCTGCATCCATCCCGAAAACCTGAAGTCCTTCTTCGACCAATACCACCGTGATGGGGAAGCCGGGTCCGCAACCCAAATCAATAACGCTGCTGCCGCCAGGCAGTGTCTTCGCCCACTCCCGCACTTCCTTCACGCCGATTGCATCAGAGCGCGTCCTGCTGCTGCCACGACGCGCGAGGAATTCTGCCGAGATTGATTCGTACCCATTGGATAAATCCATCGGTCGATGCTAGCAACGGAAAGTGGGTCGAGGAAAAAAGGTTAGACACATTTATCGTGGCTTCGCTTCAAAACCCTTTGTGAGACGGTTCATCGACCACTCGAGAAGCCTACGATACAGTTTACGCGTCTTTTTTTGGGGGCAAGCGGGGTCAGAGACCACTGGCACCGAGAGTAAGCGGGGCTTGTGAGCTTAGGGAAAACGGGGTCATGGTTGGCAGTCTCGCTTTGAGCCAGCTCGTTGGGAACGCTACCTTTCCGAAGGCGCGGCAGGCCCAGATCGAGGACCGGATTCGCGATGCGAAACGGCGCGGCCGCTTCAAAGACTGACCTTACTGAATGCCCGCCCGAGAGGGTGCAGCAGAGGAAGAGGCACCCTCAGAAAGTACGTAAGCTGCTGGCGGTCATTGGGCTAGGCTGCGGCAGTTAAAGCGGGTCTAGGTGCAATACTCTTCACTTAACGATCCTAATGGCTGCGGAGATGTCGCTGAGTGGCGAACGCTTGTAGCCGCGGCGCAGGGGAAAGTTACTCATCTTGCGCTTGACCCCTCGGGGATTGCGACGATTGCGGCTGGAAGCGGCAGACTCGTCGAGGATCTCGTCCAGCACCGCGTTATGGAACTCTTTTCGACCCCGAGGGGGGAATGGCGCCGAAGGCGGCCATCTTGCGGCGGACAACGCGCACGGCGTGGAGGAAGGACAGTCGGTCGGGATCCTTATCGACACGCAGCGCCGCTTCGTGCATGAGGCCGCGCACGGCGAAATGTGCCATCAGCAGACCATAGAACTCCTGCCGTACCAGATCCGGCGTTTTACTGCGGAGCACGATATGCGCGCCCCGCAGATGAGTCTTGAGTTCGTCGAACGCGGTTTCGATCTCCCAGCGCTCGTGATAGAGCGCGGCCAGTTCGGCGGCCGGAGCCAGTTCGTGGTCGAGGATCGTGGTTGCCAGCCGGTATAACGGCTCCGCCCCTTCGACTCCCTCCAGGCGGTATTCGATCACACGCACCACGATTCCATTGCGCCCGCGCCGCTGGTCCTGCTGCGACGGATAGATGCGACTCAGATAAGATCCGTCCGGCAGGCGTTTTTCGCAGGGCAGTTGGATGTTTTTTCTGACCCGCCACAACAGGTCCGCACCCGTAGCTGCCGCCTGCTTCCACATCTCAAACCCGAAAAAGCCGCGGTCTGCCAGGCACAACATGCCCTTGTCGAGACTGGGCAATACAGTCTTTGCCAGCGCGATTTCGCTGGTCGCATAGTCCGCCATCCGGCTGCCGAAAAGGACATGGGTACCGTTCTCCACCAGCGATACGAAGCGGATCTTTGGATAGGCGCTCTCCCCGCGGCTGGCTCCCGGACGCCCGAACGCTTCGTGGTTGCCATTCTCGTCGGCGACATCCAGCGTGCTGCCGTCAACGCTGATCAGACGCCACGCTCGATACCATGCGCCCTTCGTCGCCGCCACCGCGACCGGCCTGACCACTTCATCGTGCAGTTGCCGCACCGGCTCCCATCCCAGTCTGGTTCGCGCCTGCGAGATCCCTGAATTACCAGCCACATTGATTCCCGCCGCGGGTTCCACCAGCCACTGGATTCCTTCCAGCAGACAACGCAGCACTTCCCGATACGACGACTGCATGTACAGCGCCAGCGCGATCACGTAATACACGACCACATGCGCCGGCAGGTCGCGCTGCCGCACACTCTCTTTCCCCGTCGCCGCCAGCGCCACACGAATCTTTTCCAGCGGAAAGGTTTTGGCTACCACGCCCAGACTGATGTAGTCGGTAATGCGGCTGCCAGCGGGTAATGAAGCCACTGTGCGTGACATCAGTCCTTCCCCGCCAAGCCGGTTTGCGCACTTGCGCACAAAGAATAGGGAAAGCGTCCCCGGATAACCCGATTGAAGTAGCTGCCTTTGGAAGGAGCGCCCAGCAGAGCTTCATAGACCGCCGCAGGAACGCCGTAGTAATGATAGATGGCCCGGGTGCGGAACTCCAGTTGCAAAATCCCGCGGCGGCCATCGTACGCAAGTGCCCGCAGAGTGGTTGATTCCAACCTCGTTTCGTTCATGAGTGACCCCTAGGAGAGGCTGCGCTCTAGAACAGAATATCATAGAAATGTTTGTTAAGTGAAGAGTATTGGGTCTAGGTGCCAGTGGTCTTTGACCCCGTTTTCCCAGCCGCGGCCACCTGTTTGGAACCGGGAGCGGCTAGCCTACTGCACCACCGGCAGCGAGGTCTGAGTCCAGCCGCTCTTGTACGCCGTTGCCTTTATTCCCATGATTGCCAGTGTTGCGATCTGGCCCGTCGTTGTGTTGGAGAAACGGACACTGCCGGTAATGCCGATGCTCGCTGGAACCTCGTCTGTGAGCTTGAAGCTGACATGGTTCATCGGCTGAATCGTGAGCGACGTCGTGCCGACCACTACTCCACTCGCGTTGAGCACCTGGAGGACAAGCGAGGCCGGCGTGCTCGGATCGGTGTTGACTACCGCCGCGCCGCACACGACGCCGCCCGTCTGATCGAACAGCAGCAGCGGCTGCTGGGTATCTGAAACGTATAGGTCATTCGAGACGACCATGCTCTGCGTCGTCCAGGCTCCCGTGAACGGGTCGGCGCTCTCGATGATCTCGTAAACGGCAATGTCGAGGCCGGTGCTTAACGTATCAAACTGCGCCCATCCGGTCTGAGGCACGAGAAGCACTGCCGAGGTATTCGTGTGGAAGGCAGCGACAGCCAGCGGCTGCAACGTGCCGGTCAGTGATCCGCTCACGCCGCCCAGTTCCGCGATGTGGAACGACGCGGGCGTCCCATCCTCGTTCATCAGGTTCAGAACGAACGACTCCGCCGCCGTGCCGAAGTTCTGGATGTAGATGATAGTCCTGTAGTTTCCGCCATCCAGCAGATGCGGCACATAGCTTCCCGAGAAGAGGCCGAACAGCTTCGGCTGACGCGGCTTGGTCTGGGCGAATGAGCATAGCGGCAACGCCAGGAGCAGCACGGCCGCGACTAGGGAGCGTTTCATCGGTCCTCCGTTCATGACACTCTCATCGTGTGCACCTTGCGGCAGTCCTTGGTCAGAGGTCATCGTCCCGTATTCAAACATTTTTCGCAATCTATGTTCTGGACCACTTTGCGCGAGTTTGTGTTTCACCCGTTTTCTTTTTAATGGTACTCAGGCATGCCTGGAACTTCGCTGACTCAGCGCTTGATCCAACATTCTGCTCTTTTTTATCTGCGCCGAAGATGTAAAGACAGTAGTCCAGATTGACGGCCTTTGCCTCTTGCAATTGCTTCAGTGAGCCCGGTGACCCACATGGCAGCGCTTCCCGAGTTCGGCTTGCTCGAATTCTTATTTTTTTGCCCTGCTCGACAAACCCAGGTACGAGTCATTTCGACCTGTAAAATCAATAACTTCCATTAAGAACAAATAAAAAGCGAATAGGGGCGGACGGAGGTTAACTCTGAGCAGCCTCAGACTCATCTGGATTATCCAAAGGCTGTGTGAGCCAAGTGATTTGTATCCCCTGACGAGCGGGCCTATGCGTTTGAGTCGTCATCTTCTTCGCCTGCGTTGACTGAATCTGGAATAATCCCTGGTCCGTCGGGTATCCTAACGAATCGTTCCGCCACTAAAGCCTCGGTTCCATTCGTCGACTTGGCGCCACAATGAGTCAGACCCAGCGTAGCTGGCGTCGGCCTTCAGTACATTGATACTGATGAGTCATCCTTTGAAATTACGTCTTTCGCGTGGGTTCGTTTCGCCGGCACTCGGCGTGTTCGCCCTGGCCGGCCTGTGCCCGTTCGCGTACGGCGCGGGGGCCATCTCGCTCAGCGTAGACGCGACGCAAAGCCCGCAGATGCTGATGCACGCCAAGGAAGTCGTTCCGGTGAAGCCGGGGCCGCTGGCCCTCTACTATCCGAAGTGGATTCCCGGCGAACACGGGCCCGACGGGCCGATTGCCAACCTAACCGGTTTGCGGATGGAGGCCGGCGGGAAAACAATCCCGTGGCGGCGCGACCCGGTGGACGTCTTTAAGTTTCACGTTGAGGTTCCGGCTGGCGTCAACGAGTTGCAAGTGTCCTACGACTACCTGGAGCCGCAGGGTATGAGCGCCTCGGACAAAGTGCTGGTGCTGGAGTGGAACGAGGTGGTGCTCTATCCCGCCGATGTTCCTTCGGCGCAACTGATGTACGAGGCGCGGCTCACGCTGCCCGCGGGTTGGAAGTATGGAACCACGATGAGCGTGGCGTCGCAGTCGGCGAATCAAATCGTGTTCAAGCCGATGTCGCTCGAAATGCTGGTGGATTCGCCGGTGATTGCGGGCCAGTACTACCGCGCCATCGACCTGACGCCGCCGGGAGAAGCGATTCACCACGAAATCGACCTGGTAGCCGATAGCCAGCCGGCATTGGCGATGAGCCCGGCCGTGCAAAAGGGATTGACGAATCTGGTGGCGGAGTCGGGGATACTCTTCGGCGCGCGTCACTACCGCGAATATCGTTTCCTGTTGACGCTCAGCGACCATGTGGCGCATTTCGGACTGGAGCATCACGATTCGAATGACAGCCGGCTGCCGGAACGCGTGCTGTTGAAGGAGGACGAGGCGGGTCCGCGCGTGGGCGCACTGCTGCCCCATGAGTTCGCCCATTCCTGGAACGGAAAGTACCGGCGCCCGGCGGACATTGCCACGCCGAATTTCGAGACGCCCATGAAGGATGAACTGTTGTGGGGGTACGAGGGATTGACTGATTTCCTCGGACCGATGCTTGCGGCGCGGAGCGGGCTTTTCACGCCGGAGCAATACCACGAGTATCTCGCCAGTACGGCGGCCATGCTGGGTCCCGGGCGTCCAGGGCGGAAGTGGCGGCCGCTGGTGGATACGGCGACGGCGATTGCGGGGCCGGGTAGCCGCGGAAACGGCTGGACGAACTGGCGACGGTCGGCCGACTACTACGATGAAGGCAACTTACTGTGGCTGGAAGTGGCCACCGTCATCGAACGGCAGACTAACGGAAAGAAATCCATTGATGACTTCTGCCGCATTTTTCACGGCGGCGCGAACCACGGCGCGGAAGTGAAGCCGTACACCTTGGTTGAACTGGTGGACACATTGAACCAGGTTGCGCCGTATGACTGGGCCGGGTTCTTCCAGCAGCGGGTGAATTCGATTGCGCCCGATATGCCGGACGGCGGCATTCGCAACAGCGGCTGGCGGGTGGAATTCAATGACAAGCCGGTGAAGTTCCCCGGAAGGCACGGCGCGCCGGACGATCTGTATTCGATTGGCCTCCATCTCGGCGACGACGGCGCCGTGGAGGATTCGCTCATTGACGGACCGGCATTCCGGGCAGGCGTCTCACCGGGCATGAAAGTGGTGGGCGTGAACGGCCGGCTGTACAAACATGACCTGCTGGAAGACGCGATCAAGGCATCGAAAGACCCCAAGACCCCGATTTCGCTGCTGGTGGTCCATGACGACTACTACCGGACCTGCGCCGTTGAATACCACGGCGGCCTGCGATATCCGCACCTGGTGCGGGACCAGTCGAAGCCGGATCTTCTGGATGAGATTGCCAAGCCGCGCGCCGCACTGCCGGCCGGCCGGTAACGGAACGTGGCGCGAGGTGTAAAGTGGTTTAATCTTGAGGACCTGATGGCAATCAGGTCCTCTCGCAGGCGTAAGTCACCGAATCGGTCTGTCAGTTTCAACCTTGCGAAGAAAACACCCGGACGGAAGGTGTGCCATCGGGGTGTCGCAATTGCGGAGCAAAATGTCCCCCTCCTCTTCTGAATCTGATCGCTTTGGCGCCATCCAGGTCCGCGGCGCCCGCGAGAACAACCTCCAGAACATTTCCCTCGACATTCCTCGACGGAGAATCACGGTTTTCACGGGCGTCTCGGGTTCCGGGAAGTCGTCGCTGGTGTTCGATACGATCGCCGCGGAGTCCCAACGTCTGCTCAATGAGACGTTCCCCACGTTCGTGCAGACTTTTCTGCCACGGTATGGTCAGCCTGACGTCGACATTCTCGCGAATCTCTCGACGGCAATCATCGTCGATCAGCAACGCCTCGGGGGGAATCCGCGCTCGACATTGGGCACGGTGACCGACATCTACACGTTGCTGCGGGTCTTGTTTTCTCGTCTTGGAAAGCCCGCGGTTCCGCACGCCCTGGCGCTTTCATTCAACGATCCCATGGGCATGTGCCCCGAGTGCGAGGGACTGGGACGCGGTTCCCAAATCGATATCGAGGCACTGGTGGACAAGAGCAAGTCCCTTGAAGAAGGCCCAGTCCGATTTCCAACCTTCAACGTGGGCGGTTACAATCTGCACACCTTCGTCAAGTCTGGATTCTTCGACGTCAAAAAGCCACTCAAAAAATATTCGAAAGAGGAGTGGCGCGACTTTCTTTACCGCGACGACACGAAGATCAAATCCAACAAGCAAGGGCTAAAATTCAGCTCGGGTTATGACGCCCTGATTCCGAAATTCAAGCGCCTCTACCTGAGCAAAGGCGCGGAGAAGATGCCGACGCATCTTCGTGAGGCGTTTGAGAAGCTTGTCACGCAGGGGCCGTGCAGCTCGTGCGGCGGAACGCGTTTGTTGGAGCTCGCGCGAGCCTGCCGCGTCAACGGAAAGAACATCGCGGAATGCTCAGCGATGCAAGTGAGTGAGCTCGCTGAGTTCATTCACTCGGTTCGCGCGCCGAATGTCGCTCCGCTGGTGGCTCGTCTGGCGGAAAGGCTCGATCATCTCGTCGAGATCGGACTTGGTTACCTAAGTTTGAGCCGTGAGACGGCAACACTCTCCGGTGGAGAATCGCAACGGGTCAAGATGGTGCGCCATCTGTCGTCGAGCCTGACGGAGGCGCTCTACATCTTCGATGAGCCAACGATTGGTTTGCACCCGCACGACATCGAAAGACTCAACAATACACTGACCAAGCTTCGGGATGTGGGAAACACAGTTCTGGTCGTAGAACACGAGCCTGACGTGATGGCGATTGCCGATCACATCGTCGATATGGGGCCAGGCGCCGGACGGGCCGGTGGGGCCGTTGTGTTCGAAGGCCCGTTCAAAGAGCTCAAGAAAAGCGGCACGCTGACGGGAAAACACCTTTCCAAGCGTCAGGCGTTGAAAGAGAAACCGCGAGCCGGGAAAGGACATCTTCTCGTCGCGAACGCGACACTCAACAATCTCCGCAACGTCACGGTAAAGATTCCCAGGGGTGTTCTTACGGTCGTCACCGGCGTCGCGGGCAGCGGGAAGAGCTCGCTGATTCACGGATGTCTTCCCAAACATTACCCGGATGCCGTTTGCGTCGATCAATCGCTGGCGGCGGGATCGCGGCGGTCAAACCTGGCCACGTACTCAGGAATGGCGGATGCAATTCGGAAAGCGTTTGCGACGGCCAACAAGGTTGAGCCAGCGCTCTTCAGCGCGAACTCTAAGGGAGCATGCCTCGCATGCGAAGGATTGGGTGTTATCTACACGGATTTACAGCACCTCGATCCCGTCGCGGTTCGCTGTGAAAGCTGTGAAGGCCGCTGTTTCACCGGCGAGGTTCTCGCGCTGAAACTGCGCGGGAAGAACATCAACGAAGTGTTGAACCTCTCCGTTGTGGACGCGTTGTCTTACTTTACCGAGAAACCGATTCTCGGCACGCTGAAGGCATTGAAAGACGTGGGACTCGGTTACATCGCGCTTGGGCAAAGACTCAACACGCTGTCGGGCGGCGAACGTCAACGCTTGAAACTGGCGAGTGAGCTCCAGAAGCCTTCGCAAATCGTGGTTCTCGACGAGCCGACGACCGGTCTACATATGGCCGACGTGGCGAACCTGCTGGCCCTCCTCGACGCGATGGCCGACAATGGAACCACTTTGATCGTGATCGAGCACAATCCGGATGTTGTCGCGCGCGCCGATTGGATCATCGACATGGGGCCGGGCGCGGGCGCCGAAGGTGGCACAGTTGTGTTTGAGGGAGCACCGCGCGAACTGGTGAAGGCGAGTAAGTCGCTGACGGCGAAACACCTGGCTGCGCGATTGGCGTAAACATGCCCCAGCGCCGTGCTTGTCGCATGCACCAAGCGACCGCAATCAAAGGGTGACGTTGATATCCGAATGACGAAAGGCGATTCCGCCATGCACCCCCTTCTAAACAGGATTGCAGTCGACCCGAACGTCTGCTTCGGTAAGCCATGTGTGCGCGGAACGAGAATCTGGGTCTCCCTGCTCCTGGATTTTCTCGCCAGTGGCGCCGCCATCGACGAAGTCCTCGACCAGTACCCCCAACTGCAACGCAACGATATCCTTGCGGCCATCGCTTAAGGCGCCGAAATGACCCGCGAGCGCTTTGTGGATTTGCCGGGCAGCAGTGCGGCATGAGACTCAAATTGGATGAGGACTTCGGTTCGCGCACCGTTCATCTCTTTGAGCAGGCCGGCCGTGATGTCGAGACGGTCCGGAAGGAAGGCCTTGGCGGCGCTACCGACCAGGCGATTTTTGTCCACGTGAGGCAAGAAAGCCGCAAGGCGTGACACGCACCGAGGGTCCTTTTTGCTGCGCGAATGGTGATATGATTCAAACCTCGCGGGGACAGAACATGCTTGTCTTGGTGGTGGCTGTTGCTAGCCCAGGCAGTTCGGAGTTCGCCGTTGTCAACTTCAGCAATACGCCGCCGACAGTCGTGATGACGTCGGGCTTTACGAACGGAAACGTGGTTGACTGCTACGGGACGCTGGCTGCGGTGGGCGAATACGGTGACAGTTCGGTCGCGCTTTTCGACATCTCCAGGCCCGAGTTGCCTGTGCAGATCGGAGCGGTGACCGGAACAATCGAGTCGGGCTTCGGTTGGCAAATCGGATCGATCTCAACTGACGGTTCCTATGTGCTCGTTGGCGAACTGAACGGGTCGCGCGTTGCGCTGATCGACATTAGCAAACCGGCTAGCCCTTACCTCCTTTCTGTATCCGACTGCGAGCCTTTGCTCAACATCATCAGCAATGTCGCGCTTCGAAGTCCCGCCGCCGTAGCCAGCGGCGATGACGCCGCCGTCGTCCTGGATTTTAAAGATCCACCCGTGGGCGCCGTTCCGAGCCCCTTGACGGACAATGCGGCTGGTCCATCCGACTTCGATGGTCAGACTGCGGCGGTGTCCGTCTTCGGAGCGATCAACGCTTATGCGCTAGCCCCATTCAACGATCCAGGTTCTGGTACCTCCGGCATTACAACGACCGAGCTGCCGCCAGTCCCCTATAAAGAGTTGACCACCTCAGTTGCGGCCGCGGAAATTCCCGCTGGCGGATATTTCGTAGCGGCGGGCGGAGTAGGGTGGTTCACCCTCTACGCCTATCCGACCAGTTTCCCAAGGGGGTCGATCAAGACTTCGCTCCAGCCAGGCATGAGCAGCATGGGAACCGCCGTGAAGTTCATGCACAATCCGGCGATTGCGCCTTTTCTCGCCGTAGCCAATGTCACCGGAAGCGGCGTTTCTGTATCCTTCTACACAATCCAGGTAGAGACCGGCCTTCCCCAAGGCACCGTCGTTTCGTTCTTCACGCCGAACCCGGTGGCTACGGTCGCGCTGCCGGCTTCGTACGTTCCGACGCTCGGCATCACGGCGTTCACGCCTCTTCGGTGGTTCTGGCCGCTCCCGTGGCCATTTCCGTTCCGGTTCCCGGGGTAGGTCGAGCAGATTTGTAAGGACTCTTGCTCTACGGCGCGATCCACGAGATCAGCGCCGATGGCGCCGTCGGGCTTAAACTCGAGAGCGAGGAGCGACGGTCAACACATACATTATCTGTTCCAAAACCCAAACGTTGTCATAGAAGGAGTCTAGAAATGAAGAAGCGAAAACTTGGAAACAGCGGTCTCGAGGTCTCGGCGATCGGACTCGGCTGCATGGGAATGAGTTGGTCCTATGGAGTGCCAAAGGACAAGCAGGAAATGATCGCTCTCCTGCGTGCCGCCGTGGAGCGCGGCATCACGTTCTTCGACACGGCAGAAGTGTATGGTCCGCTCACGAACGAAGAACTCGTGGGTGAAGCCCTCTCTCCGTTCCGCGGGAAAGTGGTGATTGCCACCAAATTCGGGTGGGAAGCCAATCCTGACAACGGGGGGAAGTGGAGCGCACTAAACAGTCGGCCCGAGCACATCAAGCAAGTTGCTGACGCCTCGCTCAAACGCCTGAGGGTCGATGCGCTCGACCTGTTCTATCAACATCGCGTCGATCTGAACGTGCCGATTGAAGATGTGGCGGGAGCGGTGAAAGAACTCATCCAGGAAGGCAAGGTAAAGCACTTCGGTCTTTCGGAAGCAGCAGCGCAAACCATACGTCGCGCCCATGCCGTTCAGCCCGTGACTGCCCTGCAGAGCGAGTACTCACTCTTTTGGAGACAGCCGGAACAGGAGATCCTGCCGGCGCTTGAGGAACTCGGGATTGGATTCGTTCCATTCAGCCCGCTCGGCAAAGGCTTCCTCACGGGCACGATCACCGCGGAGACCAAGTTCGACAGCACGGATTTTCGCTGTACCATCCCTCGGTTTAGCGAGCAAAATCGGAAAGCGAACCAGGCACTGGTGGACCTGCTCACTACATTCGCGAAACAGAAGAAGGCGACACCCGCGCAAATCGCGCTCGCTTGGCTGCTTGCGAAGAAACCGTGGATCGCGCCGATCCCCGGTACAACGAAGCTCAATCGTCTTGACGAAAATCTCGGGGCGCTGAACGTCGTCCTGACTCCTGCAGATCTCAGCGCGATCGAAACGGCCTCTTCACACATCAAGCTGGAAGGGGCGCGTTATCCGGAATTTCACGAGAAGCTCGTGGGCCGGTGAGCGGCTGGAAAGCGATAGCGATGAAGACGATCCGTTTTGGAATCCTTGCCATTGTTGTGGCGCTCAGTTCAGTTTCGCAAGCACGCTCCGCGGAGAAGAAAGCCGCTGACAGGGAGAGGTTGATCGGCGCGTGGCACTTGACTTCCATCGTAGGACCAGACGGAAAGCCCGTGACAATCGGTCTGCCGGTAGGCATGTTGATCTATACCCGCGATGGCCACGTGTCGGTGCAGCTCATGTACCCCAAGTCGGCAAACGCACAATCCAATCAGTACGTCCTGGATGGGTACGAGGCTTCCTTCGGAAGCTACGTCGTAAACGAAGTAACTCACACGGTGACTCATCACGTACAGGGATCGAATACTCGCGGCCTTCTTGTCGGCAAGGACTTGCCGCGCGTGTTCCAGTTCAGCACGGACGGGCACTTGATTATCAAGTCGCCTCAGCCGGACGAACATTGGTCAGTTAACTGGGAGCGTTATTGACGAACAATGACCACCTGGTTGAAAGACGAACTACGCAGGATTGCTGAGGCCGATGACCTCCACATCTCTCCGCTCCGTGAAGACGGGTTGACGTATGGCACGCCGACTTGGATTTGGTCCGTCGCGGTTGACGACGCTCTCTACGTGCGCGGATATAACGGGCGCAAATCTCGTTGGTACCAAGCTGCGGTGCAGCAGAAGGCGGGGCGGATCATCGCTGCCGGCATGACGAAGGAGGTCGCCTTCGAGCCGGTGGACGGCCCAATCAACGACCGCATCGACGACGCCTATCGGGCCAAGTACCGTGAGAGCCCGTACCTTGGCCCGATGATCGGTGCACGGGCGCGCGCCGCGACCGTCAAAGTCATGCCGCGTGAGAGTAGCGAAAGTCGAGGCTGATGAGATTGTTCGACTGGCCGATGCCTGGCTAGCGCGAGCCAGGCAGGCCAACAGCCTTACGCCTTGTGGCTCTCGGCGATCTTCGCAACCGCAATCGACATCGCTGCCGCGCCGAGCGTCTTGAACAGATCGGGGTGCGCCGAATACGCCTCACCGAGCTTGTCGACAATCGACGGATCAGCTTGGTGAACCTTCGCCGCCAGCTCTTGCACGGCTTCCGGCGAGATGTTCGCGGCTTGCTCGGGCGTTACCGATGTCGTGCCGCCGCCAAGCAGCGATGCCAGACCGCCGCCGCCTCCGAACTGCGAGAGCAGCGCGGGTCCGGCCGTCGCCAGCAGCGAGTTGATCATGGTCGATTTCTGATCGCCGTTGCCATTGGCGAATAACTGCGTGGCCATTTGCGCGAACTGACCCGTACCACCGCTACCCAGCGCGGAGGCAATGCCCGCAGCCAGCGAAGACTGGGGCGCCGCCTGCGCGACTTGATCAAACTGCTCGTGGGGCGCGGCGTTGCCGGAGGAGATCTTCTGCAGCAGATCGCCCAAGCCCCCCATTGAAGATAGAAAACTCATGATTCTTTTCCTTTCTGGTTAGCCTTTCCGTGGGATGTTGAGCACGTCGCCCGGATGGATGATGCTTTTGTCGTCCACCAGCTTCCCAGGATTAGCGGCAATGATCTTTGGACACAGGTTCCCGGCGCCATAGAAGTGCGACGCGATTTTCCAGAGCGAATCGCCGGCCACCACTGTGTAAGTCTGATCGGCGGGACCGGGAGGAGCCGGTTGCGGCAGGGTCGAATCCACAGTCAGGTTGCAAGTCAGATCGCTAAAGCTCGGATCTACCGCTTTGATCTGAGTCCAGACCTGATTCTTGATGTCTTCGGACGGCGCAGCGCCCTCGATGTATAGCTTGTCGTCTTGTACGTGAAGGTGCGAGAGCACCACCCCTTGTCGCTTGATGAGCTGCAGAACGGAATCGTACTTCTGCTTCAATTCGTCTAAACTTGGCATTTTTCCTCCGAGCGGTCTTCATCAGCATACTTACGGATTGTTGCTGGAGTGTGACTCCGACAAGCATACGCCAGTCCGGCATCGTCGGTAGATGAATAATCGCTCCACTGGACCAACGGCAAGGATGGCCCGTCACCAGGACGTTAGGATGGAGCCTTCACGGGAATGGGTTTGCCCCACAGCCGGAAGCCACCTTCGAAGGCATTTGCGTTGTTCCCCGCCAGGCAACCGGGCGGTAGTTCTTTCAACAGCTTTAGATTGCCTCCTCCCAGCACCACATACCCAGCTTCCAGCGCGTGCCGCAATTGCTCGACAATCTCGAAGACCAACTTCCGCCATTTTTTCTTGCCGTATTTCTCCAGACCGCGTTTGCCGACGAAGTCCTCGTAAGTAAGCCCATCCTTGTAGGGCATATGGGCGAGTTCCAGAGGCTGAAGCTGCCCCTCCACAATCATGGCCGAGCCTAACCCCGTACCCAATCCCAGAAAGAGCATCCGGCCGCCCTCGTAGCTACCCAGCGCTTGCATGGCAGCGTCGTTGATGACCCGCACCGGATGTCCCAGCGCCTTGGCGTAGTCAAACCGAACCCAACCTTTCGCGAGGTTTGCCGGATCAAGCAGCGGGCGTCCGTCCACGACCACTCCTGGGTAACCGATGGCGACATTGTCAAACCCCCACCCGGCGCTTGCAGTTTTCACGGCATCTACCATGGCTTGCGGTGTCATGTCCGGGCCCGACGGTATCTTTGTGGGCTCCGTTTGGCCGGTAGCGAGTAGCTTGATGTTTGTGCCGCCGATGTCGATCACCAGCACCTTGCTCGTCTTGAGCGCGGCCGATTTCGACCCGCTTGCTGCCACGGTCCGTTTTGTGGCGCGTTTCTTTTTGTTTGCCATAGCTCCCTTGCTGGTCGCCCGTGATGCGGACGAACCTTGAAGATATGCTACTCGATCACTCGAACTGCTTCCGGAACCACGCTGCCGGCCTCCAGTTTCGGCGCTTAGGCCGGACTTAGGCCGGCACGCGCTGCCGACTCTTCAGCCACCGATGAAAGGTGAACAACAACACCAGCGCGGGGACGAAGACCCACTGCGGCCAGTGGGCCAGGAAGCGCGGTTCACTGGAGGCAGCGACCAACTTTCCGGAGACGTGTGCCGCCTGCTCGTGCTGATGAACGAGCACGTTGTAAGCCCACTCCCCCGGCCGGGAGAGGTTCAGCGAAACCGCGTAGAGCAGCTTATTCTGGGCGTTGTCGTGGGTGGCCGCCTTCGACACGATGATGCCATCGCCGTTCTCCGCGCGGACTTCAACAACCGCATCCAGCACCGGGTCGAGGCCGGCGGCCTGTTGTACCAAAACGCTGAAGTCTATGTTTCCGGCGCGCAGCACCGCCGGCGAGGTGAAGACCGAGAGGACGAATGGCCCGGAAGTCTGCCGCACCTGCAGTGTCCCGCCATCGGCAGCCAGCAAGCCTGCCAGCGCACAGAGAAGCATCAGCAACCGACCGGATCGCGGGATCACCGGATGCCTCCCGCTCGATCGAGGGCGGTGTTGGCAAACTGCCCGGCATCGGCTCCGCGCATCTGCATCGGCTCGAATAGCACCCAGATACCGAAGGCATAGAGCGCCAGCGCCAATGCCATCCAGGGCATGCCAATTCGCCAAACTGGCAAGCTCCGGTTGGCAATGCGCACGGCCGTTCGCCAACAAACGTAGAGCGACAAGAGCAGCCCCACGCCGAGCACCGTCATCTGTAGTGACAACAAGCCATCCGGCGTAGGCAACGGCATCACGCGAATGAGGGCTGTTCCGAAAGACTGGCCATGATCTTGAAGGAACCTCTGCAGAGCCGAGAGTGGGATCTTCTCCGTGAGGAGATGAAACAGAACGTGCGCCAGCCACATCGCAAACCCCAGCGGAACCAGCGCAAATGAGAAACTGCTCACGAGGCGCTTCCAGGCTGTGCCGCGATCTTTGCCGACCGATGCCCTAGAGAATAGCCGGCCCACGCCAATCCAGATGGCGACGCATCCAAACAGCAGCGCATAGTAAGCCACAACAACCGGCAGCCGCGAAGCCATCCCCAACCGCATTTGCCAGTCGCGCATCCAAGTCATGACCGGTTCCGTCATGCCCGCGGCATTAGCAAAGCCGCCGAACGTCACTACCAGCGCCAGCATTGCCAGATCGAATCGCTTCGACAAACGCCCGACGGATGAGCGCTGCGGGTCGGCAAGCAAGGTGGCCGCTGGCAGAACCGGCAGAATGCCGACATTGTCGTGTGGGCAGGCGTACACGCAATCGAGACAAAACGTACAATCGAGATTGCCCCGCTTTTTCGGTTGGAAGAGGTAGAGTTCGCACCCGCGCTGTTTCTCATTCCCACGAATGCAATCGTAGGTCTTGCAGCTCTTGCAAACGGCGGCTTCGCGTACTTTCACCTCGAGTGGCGAGATCAGCGACTGCACAAAGTTGAATTGGCCAATGGGGCAAACGTACTTGCAGAAACTGGCTTCCTTGAAGAAAGCATCCACTGTGAAAGCAGCGACGAAGTACCCGACGATAATCCAGGCGGTCCAGGATGGACGGTCCCAGAGGCTGAAAGCCTCGTAGGCGATCAAGTAGGCCAGCAGCAACGTCGCCGCCAGCCACTTTGATCTTAAGAAGTAGGGCCAACGGCGTTTCGCCGGGAACAAGCGCTTACCCAACTCCCTCGGCAGCATGAACGGGCAGGCCATGCAGAAGACGTTGCCCGCCGCCAGCAGGCCGATCATCAAAAGGCCGCGCCAGTGGATCCACGGCGTCACGCCGGCCAGGTTCAGCGAGCTGACCTGCGGCCCGAAGAAGCCGTCCCAAACCACTGTTGCGGCCACCATCAGCATGACGAACTGGATGATGCGGCGTGTATATCGCTGCCGTAACAGAGTGCCCACGAAGGGCACACGGAGCAGGTCCCATCGCGGCGAAACAGGCTTCGCGGCTCGCGGGCTGACAGCAAGGTCCAGCACTGAACCGCGAGCGTGAGCAAGCGGATACGTACCAAGTCTCTTGCCGGATACCAGCCGCCGATCTCGTTCCGGCGTCAGCAGCTGCATTGCGATCACCACTGCCGGCAGCAGATAGGCGATTGATCCCGGGACCCACATGATGACTCCCGCCGTGACCTGGTCATCGGCTGGAGAAATGCTCCACAGCCGCGGGCCAGTTTGGTAGGTGCTGAACAGCACACCGCCGGAGAAAGCCAGAAATGCCGATAGGCCGGTGTTTACGAAATCCGCCAGCAGAAGATAGGGGATCATCAGAGCCCGCGGCCAGTGGCGGCGGCTGGGCCAGACCTCAATCACGGGCCACCAAAACAGCAGGGCCGTGGTTAAGAAACACACATGCTCAAACTCATGCCAACTGCGGTCACGCAATCCAAGGTCGTAGAACCGGGGTAAGTGCCAGCCGATGACCATTCCGTTGAAAAGCAGCCACGCCACCACCGGATGGAGGAAGAACGCAGCGAACTTTCGTAAACCCGGCGAGTGAAGGAACGGCCCGAAGGCTGTGCGGACAAATCGCGCCGGTACGGCGCGCACCAGCGGCAAAATCGGCTGGCCCAGCCAGAGTAGCGGCGGCGCTACCATCAACAGCAACAAGTGCTGGACCATGTGTACCTGGAGCAGCAGAGCAGCGAATGCATCGAGCGGCGAGAGGATGGCGATTACGAGCACCGCGAGGCCGCCGAAGAAACACCACCAGCGGAAAGGCGGATAACGATGGGGCTGCTCGCGATGCAGGATGCGCCAGCCGCGGTTATACAGCACCGCCGTCACCAGCAACGGAACCAGGATTCCCCAATCCAGCCGCCAGGACGCCAGTGCTGAAAGAGCCACCCAGTCCATCGCTTATTCCGTTAGCCCGCTCACACCTTCGCCGCGTTCACTGCCTGGTGGAACAAGGCCGGGTCCAATTCCGGAAGTTCACCAATACGCTCCAGTGCTATGTCCGATGGCTGAAACCGAGCATTATTCTTCACATCGTGGGCGTAGTGGCCCTGCCGGACAAACACGGTTGTCAGCTTGCTGCCCCAGGTCTTCTTCATCGCATCCAGAATTCGCAGCTTGTCGTCAATCATGACGTAGTGGTCGGCCGGGTAGGCCAGTTCCACATCGGCCAACATCTGCTCCTTGTGGATGTAGATCAGCACCTTCTTGTCGAAGGCCTCATACAGTCCGGCACCGTATATTTTTCGGGGCTGAAAGACCACGTCGCCGTCGGACAGCACGACTGCTTCGCCCAGTTGTTGCGCGTATGCCACGGCGTCAAGCGAGCCCGGGAACAAACGGTTCGCGAACGGATAGTTGATGAGGAAATACGAGACCTCAAGTAATTGGTAGTCGCTGAGGTGTTCTACCCGGTATCGCTGCAATGCGCCCAAGTAGTCGGCGTATCCCAACTCACTCCGCAGTTGCTCGAAGATCTCCCAATAGCGTTTGGATTTCTCCCGTCCAACCACTCTTTCCAGGTGACGGCGCAAGTCGGCTGTGACGTGGTCATGATCCATCAGAGTGTTATCGACGTCAAACAGAAAGACGAGTGAAGAAGCGGCCATATGCTATTCATTCCTTTCCAGATGGCGGCATGCCGGTTCCGCCCTTGCGGTGTGATACGGCTATTAGCAGCGGGGTTTCATGCTTGCCGTACTGATTGTCCTATAGTCGGCGTCAAAACTGCCGGTTCGGCAGAGAAAACTCCATGGGCTAAATTGAGGCCGAACGAACTATGAATAAACAATCCATGATTGAACGTCTGAGAAGCCACCGGGAGCCTTGGGACATGGTGATAGTGGGTGGAGGCGCCACGGGTGTGGGTGTCGCGGTGGATGCGGCCTCGCGCGGGTACGATGTTTTGCTGCTGGAGCAATCCGATTTCGGCAAGGGCACGTCCAGCCGCAGCACAAAGCTGGTTCACGGCGGTGTCCGGTACCTCGAGCAAGGAAATATTTCTTTGGTTATGGAGGCGCTCAGGGAGCGCGGGCTGCTGCTGCAGAACGCCCCGCACCTGGTCAGCAACCTGGGATTCGTGGTTCCGAACTACGACTGGTGGGAAGCGCCCTTTTACGGCATCGGGCTGAAGATGTACAACCTGCTCGCAGGGAAGTATGGTTTCGGGTCCTCGGAAATCCTCTCCCGTGAGGAGACCCTGCAGCGCCTCCCGACCATCAAGACCGAGGGGCTGCGCGGCGGGGTGGTGTATTTCGATGGGCAGTTTGACGATTCTCGCCTGCTGATTAACCTGGCTACTACAGCGGCCGAACAGGGCGCGACGCTACTCAACTACACGCGTGTCACGGGCCTTACGAAGGATGCGGAAGGCGTCGTGAACGGCGTGGTCGCGATGGAATCGGAATCCGGCGACGAGATTACGGTCCAGGCACGCGTGGTCGTCAACGCCACTGGCGCATTTACCGACGATATCCGGCGGCAGGCTGATCCGTCCGTCAAGCCAATGATTTCGCCGAGCCAAGGCGTCCATCTGGTATTCGATCGCGCGTTCCTACCGGGCGACACGGCGATTATGGTGCCCCACACCTCCGACGGCCGGGTGATGTTCGCCATACCTTGGCACAATCACACTCTGGTTGGAACCACCGATACAGCCATACCGGGGCCGGTGCTCGAGCCGATCGCGCAGGAACAGGAGATCGAATTCATCCTCAAAACGGCTGCGCTTTACCTGGCGAAAGCGCCCGCTCGCGACGACGTGCTCAGCGTCTTTGCCGGAATTCGCCCGCTGGTGAAATCAGGCGATGGCGGGAACACTTCGGCCTTATCACGCGATCACACCATCCACATCGACAACAGCGGTCTCTTGACGATCACGGGCGGAAAATGGACCACCTACCGCCACATGGCCGAAGACTGCGTGAACCAGGCCGCCATGCTGGCCCGGCTTCCGGATGTGGATTGTGTGACGAAACACCTGAATGTTCACGGTTTCCACCCGCAAGCCAGTAAGTTTGGTGAGCTTGGCGTTTATGGATCCGATGCGCTCGCTATTCAGACACTCATTTCGCAGGATTCGCGCTGCGCCGAACAGCTTCATGCCAAACTGCCGTACAGTGCTGCGGAGGTGATTTGGGCGGTCCGTGAAGAAATGGCTCGTACAGTGGACGATGTGTTAGCCCGCCGCACGCGAGCACTCTTCTTGAATGCGCGAGCAGCTCGCGAGATGGCGCCGGCGGTCGCGCGGATCATGGCGCGGGAACTAGACCGGGACGAGGCGTGGCAAGCCGATCAATTGAAAGCGTTTGAAAGCATTTCCGCGCATTATGTACTGACTCCGTAGTGGGAGAGTGTCGTAACGAGCGGACCGCTTAACAACCGGCCTGCAGGATTCCATCGTGCCCCACACTAATCAAACGGTATTAGTCCGGCGCGGGGGCAAATAGATGGAACGCCGAGCCGGCTTCGGTAATCACACTAATAGGCGTAGTTATATGAAGCGATCTATTGTGTTTGGCTCAGCCGCGCTCGCCGCTATGATCTGTGTTGCGAACCTGCCGGGGCGCGCCGCTGCCTCCGAGAATACGGACGACCGCACTACGGCTCAAATGATTGTCACAGTGCAATCGAAGCATCACGACGAGCCTGCTCCGGATGTTGAGAAGCAAGATGTAGCGGTGTACGAGAATGGACACCGAGCCAACGTCGTCTCATGGTCGGCGCTGAAAGGGCAGGATGCCGCGATGCAACTCTTCGTTGTGTTCGACAGTTCATCGCGCACCAATGCGATCGGATCACATATTGCCGAGTTGCAGGGTTTTATGAGATCTCTTCCTCCCAATGCCAGTGTTGCGGTTGGTTACATGACGAACGGCAGAGTCCAGTTGGCCGAACGCTTTACGACCGATCATGAAGCCGCGGCCAAAGCTGTGAGCTTGCCGGGCGGCTCGGTAGGTTCGAATGCCAGCCCTTACTTTGCGCTATCGGACCTCGCAAAACACTGGCCAGTTGCGCCGAGTTCCAACGTGCGTCGGATTGTGCTGTTGCTAACGGATGGCATCGATCCGTATGACACAAGCGTGGATATGTCGAACGACATCTACTTGCAGGCTTCGGTTGCGGATGCGCAGCGGGCGGGCCTTCAGGTCTACTCGATTTACCTCTCGGGAAAAGGTGGACTTGACCGGTCTATTTATGGAGTTAGCCAGGGCCAGAGTAAGTTGAGCATTGTTGCTGAACAGACCGGAGGACTCGCCTACAATCAAGGCTTCACCACGCCGGTTTCGTTGATACCGTATCTCGACGACTTCAAGCAACAGCTCAACAATCAATACCGGATTGTGTTTGAATCAACTAACGACGGGACAAAAGCCGCGCTGGAAGACGTTCGCGTCAAGACGGAACTTGCCGGGGTCAAGTTAACCTCGGCGGCGAAGGTTTACGTCAGGCCGGTGACGAAGGGCGACTGAGGCCCTCTCGACATTGCCGAGTTTCCGCTTGCTGACGCGCGCGGTTCTGTGCTGAACTGTCGGTCAGTTGTGAAAGCGCGTGCTGTTAGTTAGGAGCGAGAGCGAGACTTCTCAAGTCGTCGTCCCACTCCGTAGGACTCAACGAGATCGTCGAAGTCTACAATTCCTTTCATCCACCTGACATTGGCACGGTCCACCACCGGCAATACAGTCAGATGGTGAGCTGACATCCGCTCCAGTGCCGTGGCAGCGGTTTGATCTTCATGCACGTGAGGAAAGGTCGGCTCTGAGAGCAGGTCCGCGTTCCGCAAGTCCGTTTTGACCAGGTCGGCGACCGGCCTTTCATCTGCATCGCCAACATCCGCCAGATCTTCTGCGGACACGATTCCCCAAAGCAGCTCGTCCTTGCCGACAAAGTACGCGTCGATATGAGGCTCCAGGTCGCGAACTTTCGTCTGCGGGTCAATCAAAGGCGGGCTGGGCCGCATGAGATCGCTGATTACCCTTCGCGTGTGTTTTCGTCCGGCTTCGCCGTGCGGCAGATGGATTCCGTCCTGCTCGGCCAGCGCTTCGTAAATCGCCTTCGGTTGCAGTCGCTTGGAAAGGTAGAAACTGGTCAGATTCGCGATCATCAGCGGGACGACAATGGAATAGTCCCGCGTCAACTCGAAGATCATAAAAACACTGGTCAGGGGCGTGCGGATAATGCCGGCGAATGTGACGCCTGCTCCCACCAATGCGTAAGCTCCCGCAGTGGACGTGTACAGAGGGAGCCACTGATGCAAAATGCTTCCAAAGCCGGCGCCAAGCATCGCGCCGAGAAAGAGGCTTGGTCCGAATATGCCCCCCGCATTCCCGGTTGCGTAGCACCCGGCGGTAGCCACAAGCTTCAAGACCACCAGCAAAGCGACCGTTTTGAGCACGAAGTTTCCGCTTAAAACGTGGCCCACGAACTCATAGCCGACGCCGAGCACATCCGGGACAAATATTGCCAGCACGCCCACCAACAGACCCCCCAGGGCCGGCTGAAACCAGATGGTCCATGCGGGAAGCCGGCGGCACTGCAGCCTCCAATAGAGCGTGAGTTTGGTAAAGGCAACAGAAAGAAGACCACCCGCGAGGCCAAGAATGGCGTATGCGACGAATTCACCGGGGTGCGTCAAATGGTAGGCCGGCACATGAAACAGAGGTTCGTCTCCTAGGAAGAGGTGAAGTACTACCCACGAGGTTGCCGCACTGAGCACCACTGATCCCAGTAGGGGCGCGTGCAAATCGCCCATGATTTCTTCAAGTGAGAACAGCACGGCGGCGATGGGTGTGTTGAATGCCGCCGCGAGCGCGGCCGCGGCTCCCACGGGCAACAACTGCTTCAATCGTTCCGGCGGCAGATGGAGGCGCTGGCCAATCACCGATGCGACGCCCGCCCCGATTTGCACCGAAGGTCCTTCTCGACCCAACGCGAGGCCACTTGCAAGTGACACCGAAGAACAAAGGAACTTTCCGAAGATGGTGCGCATTCTTATTCGCCCGCCTTGAATGAACAGCGCCACTTTGGTTTGAGGGATGCCGCTGCCGCGCGCGTCGGGAAAGAACCGCTGGAGCAAAAAGCCAGAGAAAAGAGCGCCCACCACCGGCGTCACCAGCCGCCGCCAAGCGGCGCCGCCATGCGGGTACATGCGCGAGCCCAGGTTCTCGGTCACCAGGATGAAGGCGACAACGATCACGCCTACCAACGCTCCGATGACCAGCGAAAGTACCAGGAAGAGCTGGCCCTCGCGTTGCCGCAGGTCGTGCGCCCACTTCGCGAAATAGTTCCAGCTGCGCTGAATGAAAGGGATCGCAGTTGTCTCAGATTGTAGTGGCGACTTTGTCATTTAAGGTCGGCAATACATTTTCATCAAAACACAAGGCTACTCTGAGGAGATGCAGAACGCAGTCCGGTTCGTACAATCGAAATCGTTTCTCCGGCCGCAGATCGGCGTCGTTCTGGGCAGCGGGCTGGGCGCGTTTGCCGAGTCTCTCGAAGAGGCCGTTCGAATTCCATATGCCGAGATTCCAGGGCTTCCGGTTTCCACCGCGATCGGGCACAAGGGCGAATTCGTCATCGGCACACTACCCAGCGCGCGGGGCTCCGAAATCGCCGTGGCAATCATGGCTGGGCGATTCCATCTTTATGAGGGTTACACGGCCCAACAAACCGTCAGCGGTGTGCGCCTTCTTCACGCCTTGGGAATCAAGCGGCTGGTGCTAACAAACGCGGCAGGCGGCATCAACTCCGCCTTGGCCGAAGGTGGGTTGGTGCTAATCACCGACCACATCAACCTGCAAAACGTGAATCCGCTGGTTGGTCCCAATGACGATTCACTGGGACCTCGCTTTCCGGACATGAGCGAGGTCTATTCAAAGCGCCTCCGCACACTGGCCAAAGATACGGCTGCGGCACAGGGGTTCAGGCTGGGCGAGGGCGTCTATGCAGCGCTGCTCGGTCCCAGCTATGAAACGCCTGCGGAAATCCGCTACCTTCGGACCATTGGTGCTGATCTCGTCGGCATGTCGACTGTGGCCGAGGCAATCTTTGCCAATTATCTTGGGTTGGAGGTTCTGGGCGTCTCCTGTGTTACGAACATCGCGGCTGGACTTACGTCAAATAAGCTGTCTCAGGATGACGTCACTGACGTGGGCAACCGCGTTGCGGCCCGATTTCAGGAATTCCTTCGCAATTTGTTGCCGAAACTGCTTTAATGGACCGATCAATGCATTTTCACTTTCTGGCCGTTCCTTACGACTCCGGTCGCAAGCAGGAACGCATGGGTCGTGGTCCGTCCGCCTTGCTTGGCGCCGGCCTGCATGAGATTGTCTCGGGGCTGGGCCTCGCGGACACATGCGAGATTCTGGAGTGCCGCGATGAGCACATGGCCGAGATCCGCAGCACATTCACGCTCGCCAGCCAAATCTCGGAACGGGTTTCGGCAGTTCACGCGCTCGGCGGTGCGTCGGTTGTCCTCAGTGGTAATTGCAATGGCGCACTGGGAACCATCGCCGGACTCGGCACGTCGTCAACGGCGGTTCTGTGGTTCGATGCCCACGGTGAATTTGAAACACCCGAAACCACCCGCAGCGGATTCCTGGACGGCATGGGGCTCGCGATCGGCACGGGTGCCTGCTGGCGCAATCTGTCGGAGCAGATTGTTCGATTCAGCCCAATTCCGCCGCAGCACATCACCCTGGTGGGCGTACGGCAACTGGGAGCCAAAGAAGAACAAAACCTTGGGCGGTCGGGCATCCACGTCATTCGGGCCGAATCGGTGCGGCAAGAGGCCCACTTAGGGGCTCTGAAGACTGCCGCCGAAGCGGCGCGCCACTGCACCTCGCTATATATCCATTTCGATCTCGACGCCCTGGATTCCAGCATTGCCTCCTGGAACAGTTGGACCTCGCCGGGCGGCTTAAGCGTGGAGCAGATCGCGTCGATTGTTCGTGAATTTGCCTTGCGCCTGCCGATTGGCGCCATCGGTTTTGCTTCGTACGAACCGGCGGCTGACAGTGACGAAGAAGGGGCGAAGGCAGCGGGCAGACTTTTGCTCGCTTGCGTGGGCGCGTTGAATGCGCGAGGGGCTTCTATAGAAGCTGAAAGTCGCGCGGCAGGGGCCTCTTTCGGCCATGCTATACTTTCAGAGTAGTTCCGCTACAGTTACATCCCTGTAGAGGCGAGTGCAGGTCTGCGTCTCGCAATAACCCGGAAGCTCAGGAATTCATATGCCCAAGTTAAAGACACATAAAGGTGCGTCTAAACGGTTCAAGAAGACGGGAACCGGCAAGATCACCCGCGGACATGCCAAAGCGCGTCACATCTTGACCTCCAAGACCCGCTCCCGGAAGCGCAAGCTGCGCCAAACGGTCGTCGCGGATTCGACCGATCAAGCCAAGCTGCGGTCCATGCTTCCCTACTAGGGTCGGCGAAAAGCATTTTGGAGTGGGTCCAGCGCGCCGCACGTGCCTGTCACCTCTCCCAACCGCCGGCCAACCGGCGATCACTCAAATAAGGAGAAAACGTGCCTAGAGTAAAAAGAGGAACCAGCCGGCGAGATTATCGCCACAAAACCCTGCGCTTAGCGAAGGGTTACTTTCTCACCAAGTCAAAGCTGAACCGGTCCGCGCAGGAAGCGGTCGAAAAGGCTCTCCGATATGGCTATGTTGGCCGCCGTCTGAAGAAGCGTAACTTCCGCTCTCTCTGGATCGTGCGTATCAATGCCGCCTGCCGTAGTTCGCAGATATCTTACAGCAAGTTCATCAACGGGCTGAAGCGTGCGGGCATCGATCTGAACCGCAAGGTTCTGGCGGATATCGCCATCAACGATGCGACCGGCTTCCAAACGCTGGTGGAGAAGGCGATAGCCGCGCATCAGGCCCAAGTGCAGTAGTCAGGTTTGAGAATTGCGGGCCAAAGCCGCTTGTTATTTGACGATCAGGGACAACATCGGCGCCAGTACATCTGGCGCCTTTCGCTTGGTATTTGTGAACCACTATGAGCATTGAAGTCGTAGAAGAAGGCGCGGATACTCTCGCCAGCCTGGAACACCGCATTGCACGAGTACTGGAGCTCCTTTCCTCCTTACGGGCGGAGAACGAATCGCTGAAGGAGCAACTTGCCGAAGCCCGGCAGGAGCATGAAGGCGCGATGAAACAGCTCGCCGGTGGGCAACAGGAATTGACGGCCGCCAAACAGCAAGCGAAGAATGCGGCGCAGGAACTGGAAGAGCTTCGTAACGAGCGCAAACAGGTGAAGACTCGCATCGAGAAGCTGCTTGGCCAGATGGACCTGCTCAGCGACGTCTAGGCTATCTTGACCGGCTAGCGCCGTTCGGCGATAGACCTTCCGGGCTGGGTTGTTCTAACCTAGTGGTCAATGGACGCCGCCGAATCCCGTAAGCAGACTGTGCGCGTCACGATACTCAACCAGGTTTACACGGTCGCTACGACGGGTGACCCGGAAGAGACGATCCAGACGGCACATGAGGTAGATGAACTGATGTCATCCATTGCGCGGCGTGGTGGCAACCTGGATTCCACCCGTACCGCCGTTCTGGCTTGCCTGCATCTAGCCGATAAGCTCCGTGACTCTCAAGCCAAGCTGAACGCGCTGCGGGAGTCTGCCGATCAGCGCTCGCGAAGCTTGGCGACACTTCTTCACCAACTGGACGCCGAACTGGCGCCTTCCGCAAACAAAGCCGAGTAGCTTTCAGCTTCCAAACAGTGGCGGGATGATCGCTGTGATGACACTATGTCTAGATGCGTCCACGCCGGCTGTTCGCCATAATAACCGTCTTCGTTTGCCTGAGTGCTGTCTGCTCCTCGCAGCAAGGGCAGACCACGTTCTACAGCGTGCCTCCAGTGGACGCTCCTGAACTTGCCGCGCGCGGCTCCTACTCCGTGGGTGTGCGCACTGTCGACCTGGCCAACCCGCAGCAGGTTGACATTCTGAAGCTCGATCCCAAGACCGGCAAGGCCCCGCTCTACGACAGACCTCTGAAAATCGAAGTTTGGTACCCCGCGACCATCCCGGCGGGCGCCGAGGAGCGAACCTACTACGAGGCGGCCATGCCACTTCCGCCGGCGCCCGGAGCCCCGAAGATATTCATCACCGCTGGGAAGGCGCTGCGTGATGCGCAGCCCGTTTCCGGTAAGTCGTTTCCGCTTGTCGTCGTTTCCCACGGCTACCCCGGCTCGCGCACCTTTCTTACGTACCTGACAGAGAACCTGGCGTCCAAAGGCTACGTGGTCGCCGCCATCGATCACACGGATTCCGTGTGGGGCGACATCAAGCCCTTCCCCAGTACTTTGTTCAATCGTTCCAGCGATCAACTCTTCGCCATACGAGCTCTTACGGAGCAGGCCTCCAAGCCCGGCAACTTCCTGCACGGATTGCTGGACGCCGAGAATGTCGCTATTGTCGGTTACTCCATGGGCGGGTACGGTGCACTGGCGAGTGCCGGCGCGGGTTACAGCAAGAACTCCATCCTGGCGAAAGGACTTCCCGCGGAATACTCGGCAGGGTTACTTGCTGGTTCACCGAAGTTTGCGGCACGCGCCCTGCAAAACCTGAGGGCGGTTGTCGCTATCTCTCCCTGGGGCCAGCAGCCGCCCTACAACAGTTGGGACGCCGAAGGGTTGGCGGGCATTCGCATTCCCTCCCTGTTCCTCGTTGGCGACCAGGATGACATCTCGGGCTATGAACTGGGCGTCAAGCGCGCTTTCGAAGGCGCTGTAAACTCCGACCGCTGTCTATTGGTCTATGAGAACGCCCGCCACAATATCGGCGGTAATCCCGCGCCTCCGGAGGCGAAGGGCTCCTTTGTCACGCGCGAATTCTTCGATGAGCCCGTATGGCGGCACGAACGCATCAACGCCATCAACCAGCACTTCATCACTGCGTTTCTCGATGTCTACTTAAAGGGCGACGTGTCACGCTGGGCCTATTTACACCCCGCTATCGAGAAATCGAACGATGGGAAGTGGACGGTTCCGCCGGGCCAGAACGTGGGCGGGAACTTCAGCACGGGCGATCCCAAAGACAACCAGACCGTTTGGAAAGGGTTTCAACGGCGCTGGGCGGTCGGGCTCGAATTGCACTGCGTGGCTGTCACCAAGTAGGTTCCATTCAATTGGGCGTCGGGGCTCCACTTGCCCAACATTTACACTGGTTCTAATCATGTACGCGCCCACTGAGCGGACCCAACTGAAGCGCCTTCCGAAGCGCGCGTCGTATGATCAGCCCCAGATCCATGCCATCCTCGACGAAGGTTTTCTGTGTCACGTCGGCTTTGTGATGGATGGGCAGCCCTACGTCATCCCAACCGGCTATGCTCGTTCCAACGAAAAACTCTACATCCACGGCTCCGCGGCCAGCCGGATGCTCCGCACGGTGGCCCAGGGCATAGACGTCTGCGTGACCGTAACTCTTCTCGATGGGCTGGTTCTGGCCCGATCCGCGTTTCATCACTCGATGAACTATCGCTCGGTGGTCGTGCTTGGCAAGGCCCAGCTCGTTACTGATTCGGAAGAAAAATGGGCGGCCCTGCGCTGCTTCACGAACCACGTCGTTGCTGGACGTTGGGAACAAGTCCGCCAGCCAACCGAGCAGGAAATGAAGGCTACCACCGTGTTGGTGCTGCCCTTGAATGAAGTGTCGGCGAAGATTCGCACCGGCCCGCCCATCGACGACGAAGAAGACTACTCTCTGCCGGTTTGGGCCGGCGTGGTCCCGGTGAAGCCCCATTTCGGCGAGCCCTTTCCCGACAGCCGCCTCGTCTCCGGTATCCCGGCGCCTCGAATCGTGCGCGGAGAAGCCTGACCAAGGCGGAACATGAACATCCTCATTCGCCTCAAAATAGGCTTGGCGGCGGCTCTGCTAGTCGTTCTTCCCGCTACCGCTTCGGTGATCGGCGATGAGCGCATGAAGCTCTCGGCCGGCGATCTCTCAAGCGCCGAAGCCATCGTGGAAGACTTACATCACACTTCGGGCGACACCGCCGAATATGCCGCCGCAGTCTCCTGGCTCGCACGAGGCGCCCTGATGCTACGCGAGCCAATGGCGGTCGAAAAGTATTTGGCCGAAACTAATCGTCTTACTACTGCGCTACTCAAGAACACAAAGGTCGATGACGATTCGTTCCTTCAGGCGGCGGTTGGTGCTGCCGTCGAGGTGGAAGCGCAGTCGCTCGCCCAGCAGGGCAAGCGCACACAGGCGCTCCAACTCCTCCAGCGCGAGCAGGCCAAGCCCTACCCAATAGCGCTGCAGTGCCGTATCCAGAAAAACGTCAACCTGCTTTCGTTGGTTGGCCAACCTGCACCCGGTATCGGCGGAAAACACCCGGGCCAGCCCGTCCTCTTGTTCTTGTGGGCGCACTGGTGCGCCGACTGCCGGGCCCAAGCGCCCACCATGGCGCGCATCAAGGCGGACTTCGCGGCCAAGGGCCTACTCATCCTTGCGCCCACTCGCCGCTACGGCTCCACGTCCGACTCGGAAAAAGCCACGGTCGAGCAGGAGGACAAAGAAATCGAGAAGACCTGGCAGGAGTTTTATGGCGGCCTCGGCGACACACTGCATCCCATTGAAGAAGCCACCATGGTCGAATACGGCGTTAGTTCCACCCCCACTCTGGTTTTGATCGATCGTCATGGCATTGTTCGGCTTTATCAGCCATACCGGATGAGTGAAACCCGACTCCGCGATGAAATCAACGCTGTATTGAAAATCGAATGAACGCCAGATTGGGCGTACTCCAGCTAGAGCGGAAATTGTGAATCGCCTCACTGCCACATGAGTAAAAGCAAATCAGCAGCGATCGCCGGCGCCCTCGGGCTGTTCCTCACCGTCTTGCTGTGGTTCATTGTCCGAGCCGGCAATGCGGCGGACCCCTCCGGCGTGGTCAGTGGCGCCAGCCAAACCCCGGCCCACCAGAAGGCGTACGTTGAGGCGCAGTTGCAGAAGAATCCCGGCAACGCGCCGCTTTTGGTAAGGCTCGCCCAAGTAGAGTGCTCCCTGGGCCAGAACGCTGAAGCGCGCAGGCACCTTGAACAGGCGATTGCGAGTGACCCCAGTGCGATGGAAGCCCGGCTTGAACTCAGTCTCGTTTGTTCGCAGACTGGAGACGTCGCGGAAGCGGTGAAGCAATACCAAGCGGTCTTGCGACAGGACCCCCACCAAGTGGATGCGCTCTACAACCTGGGACTCATTGCGGCGAATGGCGGCAACCTCGATGAGGCCCGAGAGTATTGGACCACCGCCGCCCAGTACGGGGCCAACCGCGAGAGCGGGCGCTTGGCCGCCGGCAACCTCGCCAAAATGGGAGTGGCGCAGCAGCCTTCCACAGAGTCTGCTCCGTAAAACGGGCGACTTAGAACGGTCAGGCGGCGATAATAGTGGGCGGCCCCCGTTGCCACCTGAAATGTTCATTCGTCCCTCGATTCGCCTTGCCGGCAATTGGCTACTCGTGTTGTGTGCCGCGCTGGCGATCATTGCCCATGCACAAGGGTTGCCCAAGTCGATTTTTTCGCCCGCTGCCACACCTCCGCCGGCGCAACCGCCGGCGACAGCGCCTGCCACTCTTCCAGCACCGCCCTCCGATCTCACGATCCCCTTGCCGCAGATCGCCGACCGCGCCGAAGAACTCGACCGTTTGCTCCGCGAGATTTCCAAGGAATTGGCTTCCACATCCGAACTACTTGAATCCGACAAACAGACCAAAGTGCAAGGTGATGAAATCAATGAAAGGTCGCGAGACGTAGAGAAGATGCTCGCCGGGGCGCCGAACAACCTCGACCTTCAGGAGGAAGACCGATATTGGCGCGCGCTGGGTCAGCAATACGCCGGCCAGCGGAAGGTTTTAGCGGCCCGAGCTACTAGTCTCCAAACGGAGATTCAATCGCTTGAGGCACAACAAATACAATGGCAGACCACTTTGGATGCGATTAAAGAGGCCCACGGCATCGAATCCGTAGTGGATCGCATCAGGCAGAAGGTCGAGGAGATGGGCCGCGTCCGGGCTCAAGCGCAGGAGCAACTGAATCTCGTCCTGACTCTTCAGAACCACATCTCCCAGCAGGATCAGCAAGTCTCCGAGGTGCTTGTCAGGCTGGAAGCTGCGCAGGAGCGCCTGCGCGGGCACCTGCTCGAACGGGACGCCCATCCGCTTTGGGCGGCCCGCGAGCTGCGCCAGTTGGACCAGCCGATCGTCCCTGATTTCCAGCGCGGCGTGAACCGGGAGTTCTTCAGCGCCGGCGACTATATACAGGCGCATAAACTACGTCTGCTCGGCCTCATGGCGCTCTACGTTTTGGCCTTCTTGGCCGCAATAAAAGTAAAACGTGCCGTCGACAGCGGATCTTGGCCGGAGGTTCCTCCGGAAGCAACCGCGATCCTTCACCGACCATTCGGACTGGCGCTGCTGGCGGCCCTGCTCCTGACTATTGGCCGAGTTACTTCAGCCCCGGTGGGAGTCGGCTTCCTGGTTCTTCTGCTCTACACGATTCTCGTACTGCGCTTGCTTCCTCTTCTCATCGAGCCCGGGTTGTTGCCCTTTCTCCACGCGCTGGAAATCTTCGCTGTCATCGAGGGCCTGCATGTGGCGACTCGAATGTCGCCAGTGGCAAAGCGCGAATTGTTCGCCTTGATTATTCTCGCTGCTCTGATCGTTTTCGCGTGGCTCGCGCGTCCGGCGAAGATACGCAAATTGCGGATGTCCAAGCGCAGCCTCTTTCTATTTGTAGCCGCCATCCGACTCGCGCTGCTCTTACTGGCCGCATCCCTTGCCGCCAATATTTTGGGTTTTATCGCCCTTTCCCAGATTCTGGGGATCAGCACTCTGCTCGGCGCCTTTATCGCGGTCGTTCTTTATTGCACGGTGCGAATTCTTACCTTGATTTTGGCCACGCTCCTGGCTAGCCCATGGGTACTCGCACGGCCCATCCCGCGCAAGAGCGTTTTGCTTTGGGGCCAGCGCATCCTGAGCCTTGGCGCGACTTTACTATGGCTCGACTCAGTGCTGATTCTATTTACGATCCACGACAGCGCAGTTACTTTCGCAACACAAACTCTTGCCTACCCGATCGGATTTGGAACGATACACATCACGCTGGCCGGTGTTCTAAGCCTGCTGCTGATCGTCTTTGTCGGGTTTGGGATTGCGAAGTTCTCCAGCTATGCATTGAAGAGGCTACTGCTGACCCGCTTCACCTTGCAGCGGGGCCTGCCATACGCCGCCTCCAAGATGGCGTATTACGTACTCATCATCCTGGTGTTCCTGGCGGCCTTGGCCAATGCCGGAATTGAGCTGAACAAGTTCACCGTAATCACCGGCGCCTTGGGCGTCGGCGTGGGCTTCGGCCTGCAGAATGTGGTCAATAACTTCGCTTCGGGTTTGATTCTGCTGTTTGAGCGGCCTATCCGTGTCGACGATACCGTGGAGGTCGGCGGATTGGTGGGCACGGTCCGGCGGATTGGCGCTCGCTCCAGTACCATCCAGACTTTCCAGGGCGCCGAGGTGATTGTGCCCAACAGCAACCTGATCGCAAACCAAGTCATCAATTGGACTCTGTCCTCACCGTGGCGGCGCGTTGATATACCGGTGGGCGTCGCTTATGGCACGGATCCTGAAGAGGTAATCAAGCTTCTGGTTGGAGTGGCGAACGCTTATCCGGGAGTGATGCGGTCTCCCGAGCCATCGGCGTTCTTCCTGGGCTTTGGAGACAGTGCCTTGAACTTCGAGCTTCGTTTCTGGGCCGCGCGGCAGGAGATCTGGTTTCAACTCAAGAGCGATGTGTCGGTAGCCGTGGGCAGGGCATTGGCGGCCGCCGGCATCGAGATTCCTTTCCCGCAGCGGGACCTGCATGTCCGGAGCATCGATGCGTCAACGGCGGCAAAGTTGTCTCCACCGTCGGCTAGGGCCGATCGAACCGGCTAACGCCGTCGAGGCTGGTCAGTGCGTCTTTCCCGCTGGGACTGCGGCTTCGGGCAGAAAATAAAACATCAAGGCCAGAATCAGGTACACCGCAAGCAACTGAACGCCTTCCAGCCAGTTCGATTGCCCATCAGAGGCTACCTCTCCGGCGATCACCACCGCCAGCCCAACTGCCAGGACTTCCGCCGGTGAGAACACCAGGTCCATCGGATGCGGTCCAACGAAGTAGCTAAGGCCTACCAGCACCGGCGCGACGAACATGGCAATCTGAACACTCGATCCCAGAGCGATTCCGAACGTCAGGTCCATCCGGTTCTTCATGGCCATCATCACAGCGGTGCTGTGCTCGGCCGCGTTGCCGACAATCGCTACGACAATCACACCTACGAAGACGCTGGTCATCCCGAGGCTTGCCGCTGCCGCCTCCACCGACCCGACAAGGATCTCGCTCATACAGGCGATCAGCGCCGTTGCCGCCCCCAGTACGAGGAACGCTCGAGGCATTCCCCAAGTAGGCGAGTCGTCGCCGTCGGCGACCGGCACTTCGCCGGCAAAGAACCGCTTGTGCGTGTGCAATGAAAACACTAGGCTCAATACATAGGTAATGGCCAAAACAATAGCGATCTCGAGACTGAGCCCCTGCTCTTTCCCGCTGCCCGCGGCTCCCGCCAGATAGTGAAACAGGGCCGGGGCGATCAGCGCAATTGAAGCTAGCGTCATCATCGACGCTTGACTCCGGACGGCAACGGCGTTGAAGCTCTGAATCCGGTGCCGCAGGCCACCCGCCAGAACGGAGGCCCCTAATACCAGAAGAGTATTGCCGAGAATCGAGCCCGTTAGCGATGCCTTCACCACGCTGTCGAGGCCTTTACTCAACGCAACCGAGGCGATGATCAGTTCGGCGGCGTTTCCAAAGGTCGCATTCAACAGGCCGCCGACGCCCTCGCCCACCTTTTCTGCGATGTGTTCGGTTGCTTCGCCCAACCAGCCGGCCAGCGGAATGATCGCTATGCACGAGGTGATGAAAATCCAACTCTGGTGGTGGGGTGCGAAAAACTCTAAGCCGGCAGCGATCGGCACGAACACAAGCAGCCAGTTCAGCATCGTGTGGGTATTAAACGAGTCCTCTCGAACGCTGGTCGCCTCGCCCCTGAAAAGCCGAGACGAATCTCGGCTCGGCAGGCTAACAGCCTGCGCCACAGAAGCGTGTCCATCAGTTCGTACAAGTATGCCATTGGATCGGGAGCCGAGCGCGGGCGAGAGCGTTGGAGACTAGGCAGGCAAGCGAGCCGTGTCAGGACGAGTGGCCGACTTGGCGCCGGAGGGACGAGCCTGGGTGTAGCAGTGGTGGTATGTGCTGAACAGTTTCTCGAAAACGCAGTCCCAGGAGAGACCGCTGGCGTAATGACGAGCCGCTTCACGCATGGCATGGTGCGTATCGAGATTCGTCAGCAGGCCCTTGACACAGCGCTTGAAGCTACTGAAATCAGAGGCCACGTAACCAGTGACGCCTGACTGGACCAGGAACTTGGGACCACCTTCCGACGTCACGACGGCAGGGACGCCGGAGGCCATTGCTTCGAGGATGACGTTGCCGAACGTGTCTGTGGTAGACGGGAAAACAAACAGATCCATGTTTGCGAATTCCCTTGCAAGTTCCTCTCCGCGCAGGACGCCGGTAAAACGGGCGTTTGGCAAGTTGGCCTGAAGCCAGGGCTGCTCATTGCCTTGACCAACAATCACGAATTCGAAATCCTTCCGGGCCGCCTTCAAGAGGGCCGAGCCGATGTCCGCCAGGAAGCGGACATTCTTTTCGGCGGTGAGACGACCTACGTAGCCGATTCGGAAGGCGCCCGAAGTGCGGCTACGGCGTGCGGGCGAGAACAGGTTGGCATCCACGCCACGGCGCATGATGAACGTAGGCTTGCCGGTGAGCTCATGCAACTGCTGAACGAGTTCATTGTTGGGCGCGAGGACAACACGAGCAAAGCTATAGAAGAATTGCAGAATGAGCAGAGAGCCCATTTCTCCGAAGTGAGCAACTGCTTTTCGCAACCTGCGTGGCGCGGACGAGAGTATCCGCTCCAGTCGGCGTCCTGAATACTCGTGCAGATTGGTGTGCCAGGAAATCACGAGCGGGATGCGCAGGCTCATAGCCACGCAAAGACCGAGGAATCCCATGTCTCCGGGACCCGTTACATGAATCACCTCGGCCCCGAAGCTCTTGACCTGCCGGCGAACGCGCCCGAAATATCGAATCAGGAAAGGGTCGTAATCGAGTTGCGCATCCAAGCCAATCGAAGCCCGACCGCGCTTTAATTCCATCACCGTGACCGCGCCGTCAGTGGTGGTGGAGGTCTGCTCTCCGCAATGGATGCTCAAGAACGGAATCTGTTTACGGCGAGCAAAGGACTCGAACTGTCGGCTGGTGAGAGCGACGCCATTGACCTCGTGAAATGTGTCGGGCAAGAAAGCTGCCCGAAGGTACCGGTTCAAACAGCTACCTCCTGATCGGACCACACGGAAGCGCGATCATTCAAGGCGAGGCGCAGCGCAGAGCGCACGGAACGGCGTTCGATCAAACGCATAGCCCCGATGAACTGGCGCACCACCGTGGGTCCTCCTGTTTTCCACATTGATCCAATCGGGATTGGCTCGGCATCACCAGACGGGCGAAAGAACACACGATCGGACCAGAGACGGCGACCTTCGAAGTTGTCCGGATAATCGCGAACCACGTCGGCGATTGTCTGCAGGACCCGCAGTTTCAGCGGCTCGCGGTACTGCGGCATGAATACGGTGTGACTAAAGCGAGCGTAACGAACCTCATGAATGAACTCAACCAGGTTTCGGCCATGCGTCAGGTTGACGATAGCATTCGGTTCCAGGCCGTGACGGTCACCGCCTCCCACAATGGGCAGACCCGCTTGGCGTCCGAGCCAAATAACCTGGCGATTCTCTTCCCAGGAACGAAGGCCGTTCAGCTCCAAAGCGTGAAAGGACCGTCCGTGCCGCTCAACCAAGCGACCTAATACTTGAGCATGCTCGGAAACGCCGATCTTCTTTTCATCCCAGAGCGGGTGATTTAGAACCAAGAGTACGTCGCGATACGTGTTGAGCATGGAAAACAACCCGCCCAGCCGGACCTCCTGGGGGTTCGCGGTGAACGCCTTCAGTTCCTCCATGATGACAGTGGCATTGACCGCTGGCAGATTGTGAACGCCGACGTGGAAATAGGTGGGACCGAAAGGAACCGTCCATTCCGTGGAGACGGGAGCGTGGCTGAAGCGCTCCAGCAATTGGAGGTGCGAGCCGGCCCGAATGTCATCGTGGTCCGTGAGCGAAACGAGGCCGGGTAGAACAAAGGCGCTCTGAATCTGTTTTTCCTCAAGGCGGTGTGCCTGGCGAGGAGTGAGGGGGGGCGTCCAAAAAGCACGGCCAAAGTCGAGCCGGTCGGACTTTGCCAAATGGTATTCCTGCGCGTGCTTTCGAATGGCCGCGCCAAGGTAAGGGACCTTGGCGGTATAGTGCGGGACCAGGGCGAGGCTCTCCTCGGAGTACATGGTGTGACTGTGCAAGGAGACGCCAGCCTGGAACTCCTTGCTGATACCGCGATCCCGCCAGAGGAATTGGATAGGAGCATTCATAGAGTCTCGGTTTCAGAGTCATTCATAGAATGCGACGGAAAGGTTTACAGCGCGATTTGGTTTCGATGAATTCCCGATGAAACAGACCGTATAAGGAATGTTTTGAAGGGCTTTTTCGGCTGGACCGTGGCAAAAGAGTTAAGGATGAGGACGGGAAACTGGCAGCCAGGTGTTTTGACGGAAATGCGATCTGCGATCTAATAAACGCATGTATCTTGCCCTTAACAGCGTTTTAGTGGCCGGCCGCGTGCCGTGGCCCGAGTTCGCGCAGCTTGCATCCAAGGTGGGCTACAAAGGGGTGGACGTGATGCTGGCGGGAGCGCAGAGGGGAGGCCTGAAAGCGACTCAGACGTTGCTAGAGCAATTGCGCGTCCGGCCGGCGGTGACCGACCTGCCAGTTGAGTTTCGCAAGGATGAGGCGACATTCCGGGCCTCCTTGCCGAAGTTGGAAGAGGCAGCGCCGTTTATGGCCGCGTTGGGCTGTCCGCGAATGATCACGTGGATCATGTCCTCCACCGACACGCCCAAGGACGAATTGCGCCGGACCTACAAGAAGCGCTTCACGGACTGTGCACACATTTTGGCGCGTTCGCACGGGCGATTGGGACTCGAGTTTCTCGGACCGCTCCATATTCGGAAAGCAAACAAGTACGAATTCATCTGGCAGATGAACGAGATGCTGGAGTTCACGAAGGAGTGCGGGCCGAACGTCGGATTATTGCTGGATGCCTGGCACTGGCACCATGCCGGTGCGACGACCGAGGACATCCTGAAGGCGGGCAAGGATCGAATTGTGCACGTGCACTTTGATGATTCGGCCAACCTGCCACCGGAGCAAGTGCGGGACGACGAACGTCTGATGCCCGGTGACGGAGTCATCAACCTGGTGGGATTCTTACAGGCTCTGCAAAAAATCGGATATGAGGATGCACTAAGCATCGAGATTTTCGGTAAGGCGGTGCGGGCCATGCCGCCGGAGGACGCAGCGCGAATTGGGTTGGAAAAGGCGAGGGCCGTGTTTCAGAAGGCGGGGATCGCGGACGGTTAGAGACTCCGTGCTTACGCAGTTGCTTCAATCTGCTGCGTCAGGGTCTCCCATTCCGCCATCGCGGCTTCCAGGTCGGCTCGATGCTGTTCCAGTTGATTCGCTACTCGAAATGATTCCTCGGCGCTGATGTAGGGTACCTGTTCGGCCGTCTGAATCGAGCCCTCCAGGGCGGCGATTCGACCTTCAAGCTGCTTGACGCGTTCCTGCATCTGCTTCAACTTCAGCGGATTTACGCGCTTTGTATTTGCGTCCTGTGGCGCCGATATCGGGATCGGCACCGCGGGAGGAACCCCATTCAAGATGTCATCCAGCGTAGGCGGTTGCTCATGGCCACCCTCTTTCCGCCACACGTAATCCTCATAGTTACCCGGATAGACGCGAACTTCACCTCCGCCGATCTCAAACACGCGCGTGGCCAACCGGTCGAGGAAGTAACGATCATGCGACACAAAGACAACCGTCCCGGTAAAGGTCTCCAAAGATTCGAGTAACACATCCTTGGCCCGCATATCGAGGTGGTTGGTTGGCTCGTCGAGCAGGATGAAATTGGAGGGTCGAAGAAGCAAGCGCGCCAGTGCGTAGCGATTGCGCTCGCCTCCCGAGAGCACGCCAATGCGTTTGAAGACGTCGTCCTCGCTAAACAGAAAGCATCCCAACAGGCTTCGCAGTTCGGTCTGCGTAGCGCGCGGCGCCAGCTCGCTGATGTCATCGAGAATGCGCGAGTCCTGGTTCATCACTTTGTATTGGTCCTGCGCGAAATAATCCGGTTCCACGTTGTGGCCCAGAGAATAATCGCCGCTAGACAGGGCTTCGGTGCCGGCTAGCAGCTTAATCAGGGTCGACTTTCCGGCGCCATTTACGCCTACCAGCGCGATGCGATCGCCCCGTTCGATGGTGAAATTCACGCCGCGAAAGACGCGCTTTTCAGCGAAGCTCTTGGAGACATTCTTAAACTCAGCCACCACTCTGCCGCTAGGCTTGGGCTGCGGAAACGAGAAGTGGATGGTCTTTTCCTCAGGCGGCAGCTCAATGCGCTCGATTTTCTCGAGCTCTTTGATGCGGCTCTGCACCTGTTTGGCTTTGGTGGCTTGGGCGCGGAAGCGGTTGATGAACGACTCCAGTTGCTCAATCCGGTCACGCTGATTCTTGTAAGCAGCCTCCAACAGCAGCAGGCGCTCCGCTTTCAGTTTCTTGTACTTCTCATAGTTGCCGGTGTAGAAATGCGCCTGTTTATTCCACAGTTCAACCACTTTGGTAACCGTTACATCGAGGAAGTAGCGATCGTGGGAAATCAGAATGAACGCGTTTGGGTAGTTCCTCAGATAGTCTTCCAGCCAGTTGCGAGCCTCGAGATCCAGATGGTTGGTGGGCTCGTCGAGCAGCAACAGGTTCGGCTGTTCGAGCAGGAGTTTGCCGAGGGCAATGCGCATTTGCCACCCACCCGAAAACTCTTCCGTGCGGCGTGCCCAGTCCGACTTGTTGAATCCAAGACCGGTCAGGACAGCACCTACCTGCGCGTCGAGCGCATATCCATCCCGAGCCCTGAATTCGCCATCGATCCGGCTAAACCGCTCGGCAACCTGCAAATACTCTTCGCCGGCCGGATCGAGTTCGCTCATCCTGCCGGTCAGAGCCTCCAACTCGCGCTCCATTTCCAGCAAGCCGGAAAAAACGGATATGCACTCCTCAAACACCGTGCGCCCCGTCATGCTCAGGCCGTCCTGCGGCAAGTAGCCGATGCGGATGCCCTTCATTGAAGTGAGCGAGCCGTAATCGAGCGAATCGAGCCCAGCCAGTATCTTGAGCAGCGTCGACTTACCGGTGCCGTTGCCGCCAACCAGCCCGACACGCTCCTTGGGCGTAATCAGCCAGTCGAGGTTGTCAAAGAGAAGTTTCGGGCCAAAGCGTTTCCCGGCCCCGGTGAGTTGCAGCATCGGTCGTCTGGAGGCATAACCGCGCCCCTCATCCTATTGTCGCTAACCGATAAAGAAATCGAGGGAGCGGTGGAGATAGTCCTTCATTTCCGCGCGTTTGACGACGGCGTCCAGGAATCCGTGTTCCAGCAGAAACTCACTCCGTTGGAAACCTTCCGGCAGCTTTTGGCGGATCGTCTGTTCAATTACTCGAGGGCCGGCGAAGCCAATTTGTGCGCCCGGCTCGCCGATGTTAAGGTCACCCAGCATGGCAAAGCTCGCCGTGACGCCGCCTGTGGTGGGATCGGTAAGCACACTCAGGTAGGGAATTCCCGCTTCGTCCAGAAGCATGAGAGCCGAAGAGATCTTGGCCAGCTGCATCAGGCTAATCGCGCCTTCTTGCATGCGTGCGCCGCCGGAAGCCGAAACGATGACCAGCGGAATCCTCTCGGTCAGGCATCTCTCAATCGCGCGAGTGATTTTCTCACCAACCACCGCGCCCATGCTGCCGCCGATGAACTTCAGCTCCAAAGCACAGATCTGGACGCGCCGTCCATTCAGATTGCCGGTTGCTGACAGCAGGGCATCGGGCAGTTTTGTGGCGGCCCGCATATCCACAAGGCGTTGGGAATAGGGCTTCGAATCGACAAAGTGAAGCGGGTCGGCCGATACCAGCCCGATGTCATGTTCCTGATATTGCCCGTCGTCAAAAAGAAGTTGAAGACGGGTTCGAGCATCAATGCGGAAATGGAAACCGCACTTGGGACAAACCATCTGGCTTTCTTCGAGGGTCTTGCGCCAGATGATCTGATTGCAGCCGTCGCATTTCTGCCAGAGGCCTTCCGTGCGGACGCTCTTTTCCGCGTCCCCTCCGCCTTCCATCGACGGTTTTTGCCGAGTGAACCACGCCATTCTAATCAGCCACTACGGTAACATGGGCTCCAGGCTACATCCTCAACGCGGATACGGGTGTCCGCGTAGAGTGGTGAAAGCACGGTAGATCTGCTCGGCAAGCATAGCGCGGGCCAGTTCGTGGGGAAAGGTCATCGGCGATAGCGACAGCAGGACGTCGGCCCTTGGCTTCCATTCCTCGGGCAGCCCGTCATGCCCGCCGATCAGAAACACCAGGTCCTGGGCCCGATGCTCTGCCTCTTGCACTAGTTGTATGAACCCGGCCGAATCGAACGCCTTGCCGGAAGCGTCCAGGAAAACCCGACGCGCCGAGGGGTGCTTTGCGAATAAATCGAATCGTCCCGGCACAACTTCTCGCATCTCGCAGTTGGCGTATCGGGACGAACGCTTCAGGAACTCCGAAGCGATGGTATTGGCATGCAGGCTGCGTGCCTTGCCGATGTAGTATAAATACACTTTCACGTACCTTCTACTATGCACCGGATCCGACATTCGAGTTCCTGATTTGAACGGGACCGGGAAAGACCTCGACGACGGTGGAGAATATAGGCTCGCTCTCCGTTCTGCTTGCCTCTTGCATAGCTTTGTTTGCGGTGATCGCCGCCTTGGCAGGAAAATACGGCCGTCGCCCATTCACGGCCTTGAGTGCGGAGCTGTCGGTTCATGCCGTGTGGTGCTTGTTGACGCTGGCATTGGGCCTGCTGGGCCTCCTAGCGCATGGTCTGCTCGATGGCAACAATGCATCGGCGGGAATCTTTGCGCGCAATGCATTCCTTGGCCGTCGGGGAGGCTCCGTCCTGTTCTGGGCTTGGTTGCCGGCCTCGTATTCTTCCGCGATCGTCTATGTGAATCGTGGCAGGTTCCGGCAGATCATGCCGATCGTGATTGCAATCATGATGACGACCCTTGCGTTCCTAGGCAGCTTGATCACGTTTGTCGTCAACCCGTTCCTGGCGGGACCCATTGACCCTAACAACGAGGCCTTGAATCCCCTTCTCCAACAGTGGGCGGTGGGTATCCATTCCGCGACGCTGTGTATGGCCTACCTGGGATTTGTCGGCTATGTTGTGCCGTTTGCATTTGCCATTGCATCCCTGCTCACTGGGCAACTGGCCAAGGCGCCATGGATCCAAACAACGCGACGGTGGGTTATTGTGACGTGGCTGCTTCAGAATGCCGGTATTTTGGTTGGATGGGCATTTACTCAGCTGGGTTGGGGCGGGTATTGGAGCTTGGATCCGATCCCACTCCTGGGGTGGGTCTCAGCGACAGCGCTTCTATGCGTAGTGATGAGGCGGAAGAAAAAGCACGGTGCAAATGCCTGGGATGCCGTTCTGATTTCGGCCACGTTCCTATTGTGCTTTCTAGCTGCCGGCCGGGCTTCGGCCGATGATACTTATGCGCCGTCGCCCTTCACGCCTTACTTAAATCTATGCATTGACGGCCCTCGCGCTGGCGACCTTCGCAATTCTAAAGAACCTTACTTTGTTACGCCACGATTCGAACCGGGAGACCCCTGAATGAAACGACCTCGACTTGGGAAGAAAGTCGCCCTGTTTTTGGCAGCGTCGGTTTTTCTCGCCGCTGCCACCCTATATCACGAGCCCTACCGGCTCCAGTTTCACTTCACGCCCCCGCAGAACTGGACGAACGATCCCAACGGTCTCGTTTACTACAAAGGCGAATACCACCTCTTCTTCCAGTACAACCCGTTTGGCGCCAAGTGGGGCCACATGAGTTGGGGCCACGCCGTCAGTCCCGACCTGGTCCACTGGAAAGCTTTGCCGGTTGCGATTCCGGAGGAGAACGGCATCATGATCTTTTCCGGCAGCGCGGTTGTGGACGAACACAATACTAGCGGCTTGTGCAAGAACCCCGATCCGAAGGACCAGTCCTGCCTGATCGCCATCTATGCGGGACACACCGATACGCTGCAGACCCAGAACATCGCGTTCAGCAACGATCAGGGACGCAACTGGACGAAGTACAAGGGCAACCCCGTCATCGATTTGCATTTGAAGGACTTTCGCGATCCGAAAGTGCTGTGGTACGAACCCTCCAAACGCTGGATTATGGCCACGGCGGTGTCGCAGGAAAAGAAGATCCGCTTCTTTAGCTCGCCGGATCTGATTCATTGGGACCAGCTCAGCGACTTCGGCCCGCAGGGCGCCACCGGTGGAGTGTGGGAATGCCCGGACCTGTTCGAACTTCCGGTCGCGGGCACGACGGAACATCGCTGGGTGCTGGTGGTGAATATCAACCCGGGGGGGATTGCTGGCGGGTCGGGTGGACAATACTTCGTCGGCCAGTTTGACGGCAAGGCGTTTACGAACGAGAACAAACCCGAAACAGAGCTCTGGCTTGACTACGGCAAGGACTACTACGCCACCATCTCGTTTTTCGGTGGGCCGCCGAAAGACAACCGGCGCATCATGCTGGGCTGGTATTCCAATTGGCTCTACGCCAACGACACACCGGAGACCACCTGGCGCGGCGCAATGGCTATGCCTCGAAGCGTGACGCTCGAAAAAACTAGCGCCGGCATCCGTCTCAAACAGCTACCCGTGAAGGAATTCGACGCCTTGGCGAGCCCCATTTACCAGTTGCGCAACATGACGACCGAGCAGATAAACGCGCGACTTCGGCGCGATAACTTACGCGGCAACACCTTGCAGATCGACGCCGAGTTTGTATCGGGCAATGCCAAGGAGTTCGGCGTTTCTGTGTTGCAGGGCGGGGACGAGAAAACGATGATCGGAGTGAATCCGGCCAAGTCCAAAGTCTTCATTGACCGAACCAAGTCGGGCGATGTCTCTTTCAACAAGAGCTTTTCCAGTCGCGACGCGGGCCCGCTCACCATCGGCGCAACCGTGAAGCTGCGGATTTATGTGGACTGGTCCGGCGTCGAAGTCTTTGCCGGCGACGGCGAAACGACATTGGCGGAACGTGTTTTCCCCTCAGCCAGCAGCCGGGGCGTCAGCTTCTTTTCTACGGGCGGCGAAGCGCAGGTTAAGGTACTGAAGATCGCGCGGCTGAAGTCCGTCTGGCCCTGAGTTCTCAGATTTCTAGTGGCTGTTGCGCTCGGTGATCTGGCGCCCGTACTCGGACGAGACACTGAGCGTATCGAACAGCTGGTAAGCCAGCAGCGCAATCTTGCTGATGGTCTCGCCTGCGGCGCGTTCATCGTGGTCGTAGGTGGTCATGACCGCAATCGCAAAGGGCCGATTCGGTACAAAAACGATGCCTGCGTCGTTTCGCACGCCCGCCAACTCGCCGGGCTTGTTGGCGATCTTCACGCCCTCCGGCAACAACTTTGGAATGAAACTGTCTTTGGTTGTTTCGAGCACCTGAAAGAAGTCTTGGGTCCTCGCGGGACTGAATAGCTTGTTTTGATACGCAGCCGTAAGCAGCTTGGCGATTTGGCGCGGCGTTGCAATGTTTTCGCGGCCTTCGCGAGCCGCGTTCAGGTCCATCATGTTTCGCTGCAAGCGCGTCTCGGGCGCCTGAATACTGTCCAGCAGATCATTTACCCGTTTGAATTTAACCCGGTCAATGAGAATGTTGGTGGCTGAGTTGTCGCTGACCGCAACCATGATTCCGGCCAAGTCCCGATTTGTGAGAACCGTCACGCGCGGGGTCAGGTTCTCCAGGATGGCGCTGTCCGCCACAATATCGTCCTTGCGAACGGTGTAGAGATCGGTCAGCTTGGCGTTACCGGGCTTGCCCTGCGCCGCGAGTTCGTCCTGGCGGTACAACTCCGCAAGCACCGCCAACTTGATCGTGCTGGCGGTCGGAAAAACCTCGTCGGCATGGTACATCCACTCGCGCCCCGAAGTGAGATCCACAATGGCGACGCCTAGCACTCCATCGAGCTGTTTATCCTGTGTTTCGATGGACTGTGCGAGCTTGCTCCAGAGTATGTCCAGTTTGCGTGTGGCAGTGTCCTCGGCCGCCTGGAGTACTGGATACAGGCATAACAAGAAAACGGCAGCTCGCATGACGGATACATTAGCAGGGCAGCGCTCGGCTACAGCCCAAGTCCTATCGGATCGGCGCCATTCGAGAGCGCGTCAATAATCTGCTCGCGGTTTCGTTCACCCTTGGCGATGACTGTATCCAATGACACGAAGTAAAACACCGTGGCCGCGAAAATGTCGAAAGCAAGAACAGCAAAGAAAGTCCATTCCAGGCCGGTTGCCCAGCGCGCCAGATAGGCCAAGCCAATCGGGATTGCCATGCACAAGTAGCAAGCCAACAAGATGAGTTGTGCCTTGCCTCCCGCTTGCCGTTTAAAGGTCTGGTTCGGGTCTACCGGACGCGGGTTCGTAACCGAGGCGTAGTTTCCCATAGACATGAAAAACAGGGCGACCACCAGTGAGATAGCCAAACCGCCGAAAATCGAGCTCATCGAAACATGCACCGGAAGGATCAACGTGATGGCGGTAACCAGCATGGTTTGCAATGCGATGAAAATCGCCGCCGCCAAATTCTTGGCCTTGATCACTTGAGCCAAACCTACTGGCGTGACGAAGTATAGCTGTGCTGCACGGCGATCGAAGCCGAAGATGTTCCATAAAAGCACGTCACCAACGATCAGCATTCCGTACGTGTTGATGAAGGCGAGATAGTTGCGTGCCATAAAACGGGCGCCGCTGGTTCCAAACGCCATAGGAAAGAAGATCAGAGCGCTGAACACGCAGGCCATGCCGAACACCACTCGAAAGCGTGGGGTTCGAACCAGCGATCGCAGTTCCTTCTCAATCAACGCCGCATAGGGGTCGCGAAAGAGCCGCCCGGGTAAGCCAAGCACAAACGCACCGAAAGCCGAAATCGGTGTCGCTTTCGAGGGTAGATCCGGCGCTTGCTTGGTGGAAAAGGCCTCGGCTGTGCCGAAATCCACAAGCATCGAGCGGGCGAACTGCCGCTTTGCAAAAAGATACGCCAGCGTTACCCAAGCCAGCACAGCACAAACCGAAAGCACAGTCGGCACGCCGAGGCCTGTCACTGCGAATTCGTGCCAAGGCGTAACGGATCCCCGCGACGCCAGAATGTAGAACGGCTGCACTCGCTTGCCTAGTGAAGTCTGCGTCAGCAACTGTGGAAGCACGCTAATCAGGACAATGACCAGCACCAGTACTTCGCGCAGACGCTTCTTTTTGAATAGCCGGAGCATCCATTCGCGGATCGCCAGCGAGAGAAAAAGATTGAAAGGCAGAAACAGCAATAGCGCCAGCGGCCACACTCCGTGAATGGCTGGGTGTCGCTGAAGGCCAATGACGACGCCAAGCAGGACGAAAACCGCTTCGGGCGCGGTGGTCAGCCGCAACAGGACTTCCACCAGAAACAGCGTGCTGGTGTGGATCGGGTAGACAAGCAGCTTGTTCAATTCCAGCGACCAGCCGCTGCTCATCGTCATCACCGGAAACACCTGCCAGAGAATAAGAAGACCCAGGAGCCCCGCCGGCAGGAATTCCTTCAACCCGGAGAACGGCGCCTTCGGAAGAAGCACCGCCAGCAGGCCTCCCAGGCCGATGAAAAGGCTATACCAGAGGAGCGACAGAAGGGCAAGCAGAACCGCGCCCCAGCTGGTTCTGGGCAGATAATTCCGAATCGTCCGGAATTGGGCCCAAACAATGGCGCGGATCTGTTGGGACATAAACTTGGGACCAGTCTCTAGAGCCAGTCGAGCTTTTCGGAAGTCTTCGCACCGACAACCCGCACGAAGATCTCTTCCAGCGTGCTGGAAGATTCCGCCGCCTGCGCGCGCAATTCGTTCAGCGTACCTTGAACCAGAATCTTGCCTCGATTGATGATCGCCAGGCGGTCACATAGTCGCTCCACCACTTCCAGCACGTGTGATGTGAGGAAGATGGTGCAGCCGCGGCGCACCTGTTCTAGCAAGATGTCCTTCATCAGCCTGGCGCCGACCGCATCCACACCTTCAAAGGGCTCATCCATCAGGAAGAGTTTAGGGCGGTGGATTAGAGCGGCCGCCATGGCCACTCGTTTGCGCATACCTTTGGAATATTCTCCGATGAGCTTCTTTTCGCGCTCGTCGAGTTCAAATAGCGACATCAGTTCCCGAGCCCGCTCAATCGCCACGGGGCGCGGCAGGCCATACATGCGCGCGACAAACTGCAAGTATTCGGTGCCTGTCAGATGATCGAACAAAAGACTGTCGTCGGGAACCAGCCCGATCTCTTTCCGAATCTCGTATGACTTTTCGGGAAGCGGCAGGCCGAGCACTTTGATGGAGCCGGAGGTGGGTTGAGCAAGACCCATCAACATGCGAATGGTAGTTGTCTTACCTGCGCCATTGGGTCCGAGAAATCCGAAGAAACAGCCCGCCGGTACGGTGACAGTAAGACCGTCAACGGCGAAGAATCCGTTGTAGTCCTTGCGCAGTTCTACGATTTCAATAGCTGGCGCCCGCGGCTCAACCAAGGCACGAACCAGAGCCTCACCCGCCGGAACAGGTGGGTCTGGATCTGCGGTCGACGATAGCGGATAACCTTCGCCGGGAAGCGGCGCCTCCGTATGAGAATCGTCCGCCATGTCGTTTCTACGAGTATCGCGCAAGCCACCTAAGAACCAACGGCACAAGCACCCTTTGCATTAGGGCTGTTGCGTTTCCGGCCCGGCTCGTAACGCCGCGACCAGAGTTCCCGTGTCCCGGAGAACCGCTAGATGCGCGCGCTGCAGTTGTGTTTCCGCGGCGTAAAGCTGGATCCAGCGGTCGTTTTCCACTACTCTTGCCTGCTCTACCCGGCTCAAAAGTGCGCGTCCCTCCGTCATTTGCGCTATTAGTACCGAAAGGTCTTCACGCGCCAACTCCAATTGCATTTGCGCCACGGCGCGGGCTCCTTCGGCTTTTTTCCACTGCTGGTAGCTGTGGCGGGTATTCATCGAAATCTGGTTGCGTGTGTCGTTCATCTGCAGTCGCAGCTTGGCGATATCTGTGGCGGCCTGGTCGGCCAGCGCTTTGGCCGCCGAGCCCACCAGCAAGGGAATGGTGATGGAAACGCCCAGTTGGCCGTTGTTCGCCTGAAATTTGGAGAAGTAGTTTTGATAGTTATATTGCCCGAACAGCGCGTATTGTGCCACCAAGCCAACCTGTGGCAGCCTTTGCGCATTCTGAGACCGAATCTCCAACTCCTTGGCCAAGACGGTCGATTGAAAACGCTGCAGTTGGCGGCTTTGCTTGAGCGCCAGATCAACGCATTCCTCTTCGGACTTTAGTTCGGTAGCGGCCAGGGGTTCGGGCTGGACCGCTTGGACACGATCGCTGGCCGAGTACCCAATGGTAACGGCCAACAGCATCTCCGAATAGTCGAGGTCCGCGGTTGCCGCGTCCAAACGCTGGCGAACTGAAGCGAGATTTACCTCTGCGCGTTTGGACTCCACTTTCAGTTCGGATCCCTCCTCGACCCGGGCTCTCATGGTGTCCACGACCTTGGTAAGGCTAGGCACTTGTTGTGATAAGACCTCAACTTGCTTCGCCATCTCGAGTACATCCAGGTACTGAATCGCCGTCCGGTAGGCAACCTCGTCGGACTTGGCTTGCGCATCCATTTGCGCGCCTCGCGCATTTTCCCGCGCTTCCGCCACCTGATAGGTCGCCGGACGATTGAACAGAGACAGGTTGGTCTTCGCCTCAAAAATGCTCGGCGCATTCCCGTCAATCGTGTTGGGATACCCGGACGTCCACGCGAGCCCGCTTCCTCCGTAGACCTTTGGTGAAAACGGGTCCTTCGCAACGCGGATGCCTTGCTCCGCCCGCTGGGCATCGAGGCGTGCCAGAAGGACGTCGGAGTTCTGCTTCGCCGCAAAATCTAGTGCCTGGCGCAGTGTCAGCGTGTGTACTTCGGCCGAAGCCGCTGAACACCAGCAGAGGAGGATTATGACAAGAGCCCAGGCGCTGAAGCCTGGCGACGCCGAGAGAATGCGAGTGGGGCGGAATGCCGGAGTAGGAAAAATCAGGGTTTTCGGAAGTAACACACCTCAATCCTACCCCTGAAGTTTCGCTCCGCCTTCCCAGGCTGGGCCGAGCCGGGCCTTATTCGCTTGCGTCCCGAACGGCGATTGTTGCCAGCGATGTTTCGAGTTCCTTCACGCGCCGCTCCAGGTCGCGGAGGTGACTGAGCATGTTGGGCAGCTTGGGAAAACCAGTCGCAGCGCGGATCCATTGGTGTACTTCGAACGCCGGCGACCCTGCCACGACGGCACCCGGGGGAACGTCGTGTCCAACACCAGCCTGCGCGTACACTGTGCCACCCTTGTGAATCGTCAGGTGCCCAGCCGAGCCGCTTTGGCCGGCCATCGTGACGTCTTCTTCGAGCACTGTACTCCCAGCAAGTCCGGCCTGCGCGCAGATAATGTTTCGTTCACCGACTACGCACGCGTGGCCAATTTGCACCAAACTGTCGATCTTTGCTCCCTGCTTCACTCGCGTTTCGCCCAGCGTCGCGCGATCGACCGAAGTGAGAGTTTGAATCTCCACGTCATCTTCCAGCACGGTGATGCCGGATTGGACGATCTTAAACTGGTCGCCCGCGTTGGTTTTGGCAAAACCGAATCCATCGCCTCCGATCACCACGCCGTTGTGGAGCGTCACCCGGTTACCGACGCGGCAGAGTTCGCGCACCGACACATGCGAGTGGGCGGTGAAATCATCGCCGATCTCGCAGCCCTCGTAGAGAACAACGTGCGGATGGATGACCGCCCGCGCCCCCAAGCGAACGTTCTCGCCGAGTACAACGTACGCCCCAATAGACGCTTGCGGGCCTACCTGCGCGGTACCTGCGATTACGGCGGTCGGGTGAATGCCGGGGACGGGGCGCGTCGGCTGGTAAAAGAAGGCTAGTGCGCGCGCGAAATCATGATAGGGATTACTCGACACCAGCGTCGCGAAATCGGTATTCTTTATTGGCTCAGCCGCCAGCACCGCCGCGGCTTTTGTGGCTTTCAGCTTGGGCGCATATTTGAGATTGGCCAGGAAGCTTACCTCCTCGGGCCCTGCCTGTTCCAGCGTCGACACCCCAGTGATCCTTATATCCGGATCGCCGACGAGTTGGCACCCAAGCTTTTGCGCGAGTTCGCCCAACGAAAAGGAAATCATATCCACCATTCAATCTGCCCACGCTTTGATCAGCCAGCCGTGGGGACACCCCGGGCGACAACATTCATCGGGCAGGGTCAGAAAGGGCCGCTGCTCTAACGCGATACGAGCGCGTGTTGCGAACGGCAGGTTTCCGAGCAATAGTAAAACGTCTGCTTTCCGTCCTGGCGCTGGTATGCCGTCGATCCTGCTACGAAGGTGCCGCAGACCGGGTCCCGGTGCAATTCCCCGCTCACCTGCATGGTGGGGCGCTTCGCACCGTTTGACGCACTCCCAGGCCCTGAAACAAGATTCCCGAACAGTTTCATCACAACGCCAATCACCGAACGAAGGACCGTGATTAACATCACGATGAGCAGAAGGATCGGGATAATGCGAAAGACGCGGAACATTTACGGCGGAATCTCCTTCTCCTATGATCGCTCAGCCGCGGCAGACCCTCGCCACCTGCGCTCAGGATGCCTCAATGAGCGCAGGGCCAATGAGCGTGCTGCCGGAGGTCCGCTTCCGCGCCTGGCCGTTACGCCCGCTAATTCAAACGACGACCTAGGGCTTCTTCTTCTTTGCCGGCGCCGCGGGGTTGCTGTAATTCGTTTGCACCGTTTCGCCAAGCGTCGCTAGCATGTCCTTCGATTGCTGAGCGAACGGGCCATCCGGCTTCAACTGTAAATACTTCTGGAATTCGTCGGCCGTACCGGGCGGCGGTTCAATCTTGCCGGTCTTCGGATCGACTGCTGCCTTCGACAACAGGCAGATTCCGTATTGATAGTGAGCGTCCGCATAGCTCGGATCCGCCTCAATCGACTTCTTGAAGAATTCAGCAGCCGGGTCGTTCTGCCCGCTATTGACGAGGTTTGCGCCCAGGTTGAAGTACGCCTTGGCTGCCATAGACGGATCGAGCTGAGCTGCTTTACTCAAGGCTTCCGTTGCCTCCGGAATCTTGCGCTCGGCGCCGTAAGCATTGCCGAGTTGGTTATAGAACCCAGCTTGGGTTGGTGCGTCAACGTTTGGAAGCGCCAGTGCCTTCTTGTAGGTATCAATCGCCTTGTCGAAAGCGGCGGTCTTGTCAGCTCCGGTCGCAACGGCTGCGAGTCCAAGGTAAGCAGCCCCTAGTTTCTCCCATACCGCTAATTGCGTCGGGTCCAATTCACTAGCTTTGCTGAAGTTGGTGACCGCCTCGTTATACTTCGCGGCCTTCGCAGCCGAATCCGCACCCTGCGGGGCAGCTTCAAGTGCTGCAACCCCCGCATTGTAGGCGTCGTTCAGCTCCTTGTTTTTCTTCATCTGCTCAGCGCGTTCCTTAGCCTGCTTTTCGAGCTTGGCCTTCTCTTCGGCGCTCATGCCCCGTGCTTGTTCTTTGCTCAGTGTCCCGGTCTCGGCGGCCTGGGCCAAAGCCGCGCTCTGGGCTTTCGCCTGCCTGGCGTCAAAGTTCACGGTCGTGTTCTCGCCGTACCGCGAGTGGACTCCCTTCATGGAATCGACAACCTTGCCGTCGACTTCGCAGGTGATGTCATAGGTGCCGAGCGGCAGGCCGGTATAGAACCAGTGGCCCTTCTTATCGGACGCCACTTTATAGTTACCTTTCACATCGGTTCGCGTCAGGTGAATGACAGCGCCCTTCAACGGCTGGCCATCTTCGCCCTTCACGTCACCTTCCATGGTGGTGATTTGGGCAAACACGGCGGTGGACAGCGCCACGAGCAAACCGGCGGAAACTGTGAATCGTCGCAACTGGGCGATCATGGGTTGGACTCTCCTTATTTGAATAATTCAGCCTCAGAATACTACACTAGGCCTACCCTCGAAACTGACAATAACGTATTACACATCAGTTTCGCCGTTCGTTTCCGGAACGCATGTTCCTGGATTTTCAACCAGCTAGTCGCCTAAAACAATCTTTGTTCCAACCCGCTAGGTTCCCTCGAGCTTGTTGTGTGGCAACTCGGTTCCGGGAAAAGCAACCTGGACGCTCCAACACGCATCAAAAATGGTATTGGAAGCGGCGAATGGGTAGAATAAGAATCAAGAGGTTAATGGGTAAACGATTTCAATGGTTTGCGGGCGCAACTGCTGCCCTCTGGTCGCTGTTTGTTATTGCGGCCGTTGCCGCTGTGAATCCGAAGGCAGAGGAGCTTTACACGCGCACGGACTACCCGGGTTCCCTTGCGCTTCTCGACAAGCATTCCACCGACCCTGCGGTTCTTAACCTCATCGGCCGGGACTTCTTCATGACGAGTGAATTCCACAAGGCCGCCGAGTATTTCGCCAAAGCCCTTGCGGCCGATCCGACCAGCAGCAATCAGGCTATGTGGCTTGGCCGTGCTTACGGACGCTGTGCTGAAACGGCCAGTCCGTTCGCAGCTCCGGGCTACGCCTCGAAGGCTCGTCAGAACTTTGAGCTTGCCGTGAAACTCAATCCCAAGAATAAGGAAGCATTGAGCGACCTTTTCGATTACTACCTCGAGGCTCCCGGCTTTCTGGGGGGCGGTTATGACAAGGCAGTCGGGGTGGCCGATCAAATTGCAGCCATTGAGCCGGCTGAGGGCTACTTCGCGAGGGCCAGCCTCGCCCAGAAGAAGAAGGACTATTACAATGCCGAGAGCGATTTGCGCAGGGCAGCCGAGTCCGCACCACGCCAAGTCGGGAAGGTCATCGAATTAGCCAAGTTTCTAGCGAATCAAGGCCGAACGAGCGAAAGTGATGCCCTGTTTTCGAAGGCTGAGCGCGAGTTTCCTAATTCACCCGGGCTTTGGTTTGCCCACGCCAAGGTTCTGGTGAAGCAACGGCGCAACCTCGATGAGGCGAAGCAGCTGTTACACAAGTATTTGCAGGCCCCAATTACCGTGGACGATCCCCCGCGGCGAGAGGCCGAAGCTCTGCTGAAACAGGCGACCGGCGCCTAACGGCGAAGTCGTCTCCCGGTACACTCAAAGTGCATGAATCTTACTGAAGCGATACGCTTCAGCCTGCAGGCGCTCGAAGCGAACCGCCTCCGCACCTTCCTCACCGCGCTCGGACTGATCATCGGTAACGCGTCGGTGATTCTGGTTGTCACTATTTCCCTTGCTAGCAAAGATCTGATTCTGGACCAGATCCGTGGGATCGGGTCGAACCTTATCTATGCTCAATACGAAGCCGGCGGTCAGAGCGGGGCGAAAGTAGACTCCGACTTCATCAAACTCGCCGATGTAAAAGCGATCCGAGAAGAGCTTTCGCACGACATCATCGCCGCTACGGCCGTAATGCCGAGCAATGATCGCATTGTCATCAACGGCAAGGAGCGCGATGTCAGCATCAACGGCATCGATGAATACTATCCCGACGTGCGGAATATCGTCGTTCTAGCTGGACGTCTCATGGACCCCGGCGATGTTGCTCTTCGTTCCAGGGTGGCGTTGGTAACCGAAAAGCTCGCGAAGCGGCTGGCAGGTAGTTCGCAAGCTGCCATTGGGCGGAAGGTGAAGATCCATGAGCTTCAGTTCACCGTCATCGGCGCGTTCCGGGAAAAGACCAGTACTTTCGGCGAATCCGAAGTGCTCGACGAAACCATACTCATCCCTATTACGGTTAGCCACTACTTCACGCCCGTTGAGCGCATCGATCCGCTCTACGTTCAAGCTAAGTTTGCCGACGAAGTGCCGCGGGTCACCGATGAAATTCGACAGATACTGCAGCGCCTGCATCGACCGGGGGCGAACTATACCGTGCAGAACCTCTCGTCGATTCTCGAGACGGCCAATAAGATCGCCACAGTCATGACGATCGTTTTAATCATTGTCTCCGCCATTGCGCTGATCATCTCGGGGATCGGCATCATGAACATCATGCTTGTCACCGTTACGGAGCGTACGCGGGAGATCGGCCTCCGTATGGCTGTGGGGGCATCGCGGCACGACGTCCTGGGCCAGTTTCTCACCGAGTCGGTCATGATTAGCCTGATCGGTGGCTTCATCGGCATCATCATTGGCATCTCTGTGCCGCTCGGCGCTCAGCTAGCAAAAACGGCCCTGCCACTCGACGTCCGAGTGGTGACTGATTCGATCCGCCTTCCGATCTCCCCGCTCTCCGTGCTAGCGGCGTTCCTCGTTTCTTTCACCGTGGGAATCGGCTTCGGCCTGTTGCCGGCCAACCGCGCGTCGCGCCTGAATCCCACCGAAGCGCTGCGTTACGAGTAGCCGGCGGATCGAGCCTAGGACGTCCGCGAACGGGCAATTTCGGGCGCCTCTTCGAGCGGGGTTCCCAGCGCGCCTTCCGGCTCCAGGTAAATGCGTGTCATGTCTTCCTTGATAATGCTCAGCGCGGTGTGCGGATCATCTGCAAAGCGAAACAGGTTCAGATCGGATTCCGCAATTACTCCGTGTTTCACCAAGGCCCCAAAGTTCAGTACCTCGTTCCAGAAAGCCGAACCGTAAAGAACGATCAGAATGTGGCTCTCTAGTTTCTTGGTTTGTGCCAGCGTCAGAACCTCCATCAGTTCGTCCAGCGTGCCAAACCCTCCCGGGAATACAACCAGCGCCTTTGCCAGGTAGGCGAACCAGAACTTGCGCATGAAGAAGTAGTGGAACTCGAAGGAAAGCTCAGGCGTGATGTACGGATTGGGTCGCTGTTCAAAGGGTAAGCCAATATTCAGGCCCACCGTCTTGCCACCGGCTTCGCTCGCTCCGCGATTGGCCGCTTCCATGATTCCTGGTCCGCCTCCGGAGCAGATGACAAACCGGTGAGTCGGCTCCTGCAGGCTCGAACTCCATTCGGTAACCAGCCGCGCCAGTTCACGAGCCTCCTCGTAATACTTGCTGAGCGCGCCCGTCTCTTCAATACGCGCCGATCCAAAGAACACGATTGTGTCCTGGATCTTCTCCTCTTGGAAATGGGCGTACGGCCAAAGATACTCCGAAAGGATGCGCAGCGGCCGGCCTTCGTGGCTGTCCAGGAAAGCCTCATCCCGATAGGCAACCGGGCGTCGCGTCGACTCGTAGGGGGCTTGAGACATAAATAGCCGGCTGTGTGCCGGCAACTCCCGATTGTCGCACCGGCTCTGGAAGCGCCGCCTTGTCCCTTGGTCGGCAAAATGAAAAGGGCCACCTCAAGGGCGGCCCCTTGTTTCTAGAATGAAGGTACGGTGTTAGCGCGCGGCCAGCAGTGCCCGGAGGTGGCGAGCCCGCTCCGGCGAGCGCAGTTGGCGCAGTGCTTTGGCCTCGATCTGCCGGATCCGTTCGCGCGTTACATCGAACTCCTGACCGATCTCCTCCAGCGTATGCTCCCGCTCACAGCCAATCCCGAAGCGAAGCCGGATCACCTTTTCTTCCTTCGGTGACAGCGTCTTCAAGATGTTGGCCGTCTCATCGCGGACATTTGAATCGATGACTGCATCCACCGGCGACCCTACCCAACGATCTTCAATCAGGTCGCCCAGAGCGGATTCACCATCCCGGCCGACTGGTGTTTCCAGCGACACCGGATCGCGCGAAATGGTCTTCAGCTTCTGGACCTTCTCGACCGGAATGTCCATCCGCCGGCTGATCTCTTCGTTGGTAGGCGCACGGCCTAGTTCCTTTTCTAACTCGCGAGTCGCTCGCAGGAACTTGTTCATGCTCTCGTTCATATGAACTGGAATGCGGATTGTACGTGACTGGTCGGCAATTGCCCGGGTGATGGCCTGCCGGATCCACCATGTAGCGTAGGTCGAAAACTTGTAGCCACGGCGATATTCGAACTTGTCCGCTGCTCGCATCAGGCCGATATTGCCTTCCTGAATCAAGTCCAGTAGATGGAGGCCACGGTTGACATACTTCTTCGCCACCGACACCACTAGGCGCAGGTTGGCTTCCACCAGATCCTTTTTCGCCCGCTCGGCTTCAATTTCACCGTGACGTATTACGGAGAGACTGTGACGCAAGTCCGGAAGTGAGGCGCCAACTTCGCCTTCTTTCTTCTTCAACTCGCGCTTCAGTTCCTTCAACTTCAGTTGGGCCGCGGCCGAATTCCGCACTTCCAGCCGCTTTACTTCCGCGTCCAGCAGCGAAATCTCGTCGGCTGCCCGTTCAATGGTCCGAACAAACTCTTTCCAGCGCACAACCAGAAACGGAATGGTCCGCAGCGATCGCGACAGTTCCACCTTCGCGCGAGCTACCTTGCCGAGCCACTTCTTGCGGAGCTTCTTGTTAGCGGCCGGTACCGCTGCATGCTTGTCAATAGTTTGCAGAAGTTTCTTGTGAGCGGCGATATAAGCGAAAAACAGATCCTTCACTTCATTTCGGCGCTTCAGGTCGGCGGCGCTGCCCTCTTCGGCATCGCTCTGACCCAAGTCGACGTAGCAATCCACGTCCTCGCTGTCTTTGCGGACTAGTTCTGAAAATTCAAGCACAAGTGCTTGAATCAGCGGCGAACGGCTGATCGCCTTCTGCATCCGCAACTTGCCGCGCTCCATCTTGCGGGCGAGCGTCACCTCGCCTTCCCTCGTCAGCAAGGGAACGGACCCCATTTCGCGCAAATATACGCGAACCGGGTCGTCTGTGTAGATCGATTCCTCTACCGGCTGAGCGCCATGAAACTCATCCCCGTCCTGTACCTCTTCGGGATGGAAGAAATTCGCTTCCTCGTCGAATGGCAGGCCCAGGGGCTCATGAACTTCAGCTAAAAACTGATCTTCGAAATGATCCACCTTTATCTACTCACCTCTTGACTACTCTCTTTGCTGCCTTCAACTTGCATAACGGTTCGCACACCTACCGCAGAGCCTTGGTTCTGCGCAGAACACGAGGTCCTCTTGAGAATCGCCTGCCTTAGGGGAGGAATTTGACGTTCGCCACGACCGGGAGTGCGCATAAACAAAGCAACGCCATCCAAGCGCGCGTAATGCGCCCTGATTATAACCTGAATCGCCGCCGAAGTTAAGTCCCTAATATGGAGATGTCCACCAAAGTGATTGGTTTCACAAATCTTACGTGCCGTGGAGCAGCGACGTTTCACGGTCCAGGCGATGTCAGCTTTTGTAACTTATTTAACAGTTCAGGACTTGCGTGTCAACACCAAATTCTTCAATTCGCCCAAAAACTCCTCTACGTCCTGAAAATCCCGATAAACCGAAGCAAACCGGACATATGCAATCTTATCCAAGCCTTTCAGCCGTTCCATCAGCCGCTCACCGACCAGGGTGGTAGCCAGTTCACGCTCCGGACTCTCGGAGAGCATGGATTCGGCCTCATCGACCAAGTCGGCCAGCTTTCCCATACTGATTGGACGTTTCTCACAGGCTCTCAGTAGACCATTCAGGACTTTTTGCCGATCAAATTTCTCTCGGCGGCCATCTTTCTTGATGACCATGTACGGGACTTCGTCGCAGCGTTCGTAAGTGGTGAAGCGACGGTCGCAGGCAAGGCATTGCCGCCTCCGGCGGATGGAATCTCCCTCCTTGCTTTCGCGCGAGTCAATGACTTTATCTTCCCGATGGCCGCAGAATGGGCAGGTCATAGCGAGCTCCCATCTTCTATCTTATTCAATTTCAATATCTTAAACTTAAGTGACCAAATGAGGAAGCGCTCAGAATCCATGAGTCCGCTTGCGGCCGCGTGATGTGAGAGGAGCCAGTAATCGCGGTGCCGGGAAGCGCCAGCGTGGCCGGTTTTTCAGTTTGGGAACGGCTTCTACTGATCGGATTGTTCGTTCCACGAATGCTCCAGCATGAGCGGGTACTCTCCGGAGGCATATAGACCGAAGCTAAAGTCACACCAGTCAAAGATCGGCAATGGACACACGAAGAGCCAGGACTCGAACCAGCGGTCAGCATGCCGGTGATAGCGCTTCAGAAAGTCGGCGCTGAGGCATTGGGCAGGCGGGACCTCTCTAAACACGCAATGCAGGCCCATGGCCCGCCGGAACAGAGCGCGATAGTCGAGAACCCCCAAAGTTCGAGCTTCTTATGGACATGTGCCGGGGCCTCCTCAACCAGCAGCTTCGCAAACGCCTCACGGCCCAGGCCGAGGTGTGCGAAGTCCTGGCGCGTGCCCGTCAGTTCCACGCACTGTTCCATCCACCTTTCCAGGTCTTTTCCCACATAGAAGAGCATTTGTAGTTCCGCGAAACGTCCCCGGAGAAGATGTTGGTCGAGTACACACTCTGAAACCACTTGAGACGGCAGGTAACCCTTTAGAATCAGGTTGGCTCGGGAACTCTGGGCCAGGACACTCGCCTCTTCCGGTGCAGGGAACGGGTGCAGAATCAGCGGCGGCAGCTTGCATCTGTCGGCCTCTGGTTTACTCATACGCCCTCGCCCTATCCCTGAATAAGCCGCCCAGACTACCTACTCGCGTCAACGGTCAGGCGCGCCGCGTTCGTTGGTTTTAGCAAGTCGGCCCCTCCATTGTCTTTATCGGCATCCGCGGGCGCTCTATGAAGAAACCTAGGATTCCGAGGGAATTCGTCATGGGCGGCTGTTGCGAACCCCCGGGGGCAGATGGATGAGATGACGCGCGTGATCGGTTGCCAGAGGCAACGGCGAGAGCTATTGCTTCCCGACGACGGGGAGGCTCACTTCACAGCATTTCTCGTCTTTTTTTGCTGTTTCGCTGTGCCCCGCCTGCTGCTTCCGGGTGAGCTCCATTTGTATAACCAGATCCAGCTGTTCTAACGGCACTGCTCCGGCAACCTGGCGCCCGTTCAAGAACATCGTCGGCGTCTGCTGAACCCCAAGCGCCCGGCCTTGGTCTAGGTTGTCCTCCACCAGCTTGGCGGTCGCGCCATTTTGGACACAACTGCTGAGCTGAAGCGTGTCGAGGTTCTGTTGCTTTGCAAATTCGAGGACTTTAGTATCCAGGTTCGCGCCAGAAATCTCCTTCTGATGCTCATACATGTAATCGTGATACGGCCAGAAAGTCTGCGGGTTTTGTTCGATGACACAGTGCCCGGCAATCGCGGCGCGTTTCGCCCAGGTGTGGACCGCCTCCAGCGGAAAATCCTTAAAGACGACGCGTACTTCGTTAGGGTATTTCTTGGCCAGGCTCTCCCGCAGGGTCTTGGCCTCGTCGCGACAATACGGACATTCAAAATCGCTAAAAATCACGATCGTGACGGGGGCTGAATCTGGCCCGAAGGACGGTGCCCCTTTAATGTCCAGCTTACTTAGCGTGGCCTTGAAGGGGCTTTGGTTCACGTCATACACAGTGCCACTGATGATCCGCTGGCCGTCGCCTGTAACGTAGTAGACCCGATCCAGTTTCTGCTTCTGGAACGTCAAATGAACGTCCAATTCAGCATAGCCAGGAAAGACGCTCGCCTTCGGATCGTCCATCACTGCTTCTACCTTGTCCGACCAGCCTTCCGCGTAGCGCAGGTACGCCAACATCCTGGCCTTGTCCACTTTCGGCATTGGCTCTGGTGCGGCAGCGAGGAGTGCCTGCGCCGCGGAAGCCAGGCAGATGATCACGGCGGCCGTGGCGGTTGGAAGAACACGAACTTGCATATATCTCCTTAGTGTACAGGCCAATTCTGGGGTTTCACGTCGTGGGAAGCTCACCGCATCAAAACGGTCTCATTCACCTGTTCCCCCAAGTGTATGTGCAGTTTTCCACCAACCGGATGTACCCAGAGCCCGGTTCCATTCGGCACTGGAATGGAGGCCGCCGAGTCGACCACGGTATAGTGATCGTTCTCTTGATCCGGCAAAAGTTTCCCGATGTGCAAATGGGCGTGGCATTGGGTCCTTCGTTCGTCTCCGTTGTACGCAATCCCCCAGTCGTTGCCCCAGGTCTCTTGCGCACGCATAATCGCCGTCGCCCACAACAGATGCCGGGTTTCGGGGCTCAGGGAGGACAATGGCTGGCCGCCCGGGCCATGCTCCCGAGGTAAGGCGAGAAGGCGATTGGGCTTGGTCGGATTCTTGTCCTTAAGAAAGAAGACCTCGATATAGGCAGGCTGTTTTTCAGCTTCAACGCAGAGGCTGCATTCGCGTTGCTTCTCGAGGTCGATTGGCTTAGTCACATCGCAATTGCAGTTTCGGACGTCCGCCTGCAATGGCAAAAGGATCAGGGCCAACACGGCCAGGCAAAGTAGACGGTTCGCTATGAGCATCACCCAATTATCTCGTTCAGGCCACCGAACCGAGGGCCCGAACGGGACGCTGGTTGGCGGCGCTAACCGAGAATCAAGGACCTTTCGATCCGCTCCGCGCCCATGTAAGACTGCAGCTCTTTTGGAATCAGAACGCTCCCATCAGCCTGCTGGTAGTTTTCGATGATTGCGACCCAAGTCCGCCCGACCGCCAATCCGCTGCCATTGAGCGTGTGCACAAACTCGTTTTTGCCCTTCGCGCCCTTGGTCCGAATCTGGGCGCGGCGCGCTTGAAACGCCTCGTAGTTCGAGCAGGACGAAATCTCCTTGTAGGCGCTTTGGCCGGGAAGCCACACTTCGATGTCATAGGTTTTTGCGGAGCCGAACCCCATGTCTCCCGTCGACAGCACGACGGTTCGGTAGGGCAGTTCCAGGCGCCGCAGAATGTCTTCGGCGTCACTGGTCAGTTTTTCAAGCTCTTCGTAACTGTGATCCGCCTGCGCGAATTTGACGAGCTCGACCTTTTGGAACTGGTGCTGCCGGATGATGCCTCGCACGTCTCTTCCATATGATCCCGCTTCACTACGAAAAGAAGGCGTATAGGCGCATAGACAGATAGGTAGACTGCCGGCGTTAAGCACCTCGTCGCGGAACAGATTTGTGACCGGCACTTCCGCCGTCGGCGCCAGCCAAAGGTCGTGGCCTTCGCACTTAAACAGGTCTTCAGCAAACTTCGGCAATTGGCCTGTGCCAAACAAGCTCGTTGAATTGATGAGGAACGGTGGAAGCACTTCCCGGTATCCATGCTCACGTGTATGAACATCGAGCATGAAACTGACCAGGGACCGCTCCAGGCGCGCACCCAGGCCGGCGTAGACAGCGAACCGGGCTCCGGTTACTTTGGCTGCCCGCTCCAAGTCGAGAATGCCCAACTCCGGTCCGAGATCCCAGTGAGCCTTCGGCGCGAAGCCAAACTCGCGGGGCGTTCCCCAACGACGGACCTCAACGTTGTCCTCGGCGCTGTGACCTACGGGGACGCTTTCGTGCGGCACATTGGGGATACTCGCCAACAAGAGCCGAAACTCCTCATCGACCTGCTTCACGCCCTCGTCTAGCCCCTTGGACTCCTCCGCCAGTCGTCGCACCTCCGTTTGGCGGTCAGTCGTGTCGATGCCTTCACGCCGCAGCTTTCCGATCTCCGCAGTCGCACTGTTACCGCCAGCCTTCAGCTGCTCGCTCTCGGTCACCAGCTCGCGGCGGCGCTGGTCCAGGCTCTGAAACGCGGCGACATCGAGGTCGAAGCCGCGCGTCGCCAGTCGTTGACGGAATGTCTCTAGATTAGAGCGAAAAGAATTGAGATCGTGCATTGGGGATCACGCCTTCTTTCAGAATCAGCTCAGGTAAGGCGCCCGGGCGCCTTTAGGCGAAGTCACTTGCCGAGAATTGCCGGGCCATCCCGCAGCCGCGCAGCCCGAATTACTTTTAGCCTTCGAACTCCTGCTGCTGCATTACGGCCTTTCCGTAAGCGGCACCCACGGCTGACCGTCGGGAGCGCCCGTGTATTCCGCCCGGGGACGGATCAGCCGGTTGTTTCTGTACTGCTCCAGAATATGGGCTGTCCAGCCGGACATCCGGCTCACGGCGAATATGGGGGTGAATAGATCGACGGGAATACCCAGCGAGTAGTACGTCGAGGCCGAATAAAAGTCGACATTGGCGTTCAGTCCCTTTTCTTCTTTGACGAACTTCTCAACAAGCGCGGACTTTTCGTAGAAGTCCATATGCCCAGTGCTTCTGCCAAGCTCCTCGCTGAGCTTCCGAAGGTGGATCGCCCTTGGATCGAGCACACGATATACGCGGTGTCCGAAACCCGGCACCTTCACTTTATTGACTAAATCGCGCTGCACCTTGTGCAGGGCATCATCCGCCGTCCCCGTGGCCAGCAGCATCTTGATTACGTCCTCATTCGCACCGCCGTGCAAAGGACCTTTGAGCGCCCCGATCGCTGAGGTGGCGGCGGAGTACATATCCGACAGAGTCGCCGCAGTGACGCGCGCGGCAAACGTTGATGCGTTCAGCTCATGGTCGGCGTGCAGAATCAGCGCAATGTCGAATACCCGCTCCATAACAGGGTTCGGTTTTTTGCCCAATAACGTGTAAAGGAAGTTCGCCGCGTAAGCGAGGTTTGGGTCACCGGGGATTACTTCCTTGCCCTCACGCAGCCGCGAGAAGGTGGTTACAAGCGTGCTCACTTTGGCCATCAAATTGGCGGCCTTCTCGACGTTTGCCGCGTCGGAGGTGTCGCGAACAAGCGGGTCGTACAGACCCAGCATCGAAACGGCTGTTCGCAGAACGTCCATGGGCGGCGCCGTGGGCACGTTCTTGAGGAACGCCTCGACTTCGGCAGGGATTTCCCGGTCTGCCACTAGCTCGGATTTGAGGTTCGCCAATTCCGCCTGGTTCGGCAACTTCCCGTTCCACAAGAGGAAGATCACCTCTTCGAATGTGGCGTTGTCGGCTAGCGTGTGGATGTTGTAGCCGTTATAGCTGAGAATCCCCGCCTCGCCGTCGATAAAACAAATGCTCGACGTTGTGGCAACTACACCTTCGAGGCCGGCTCCAGTAATCGCCATGAAGTTTGTGTGATCGCTCCCGTCTTCGATTCTATAACCCGCTCCGCAGGTTTTGGAAAGGGATGGCGATCTGGGTTCACAATCCAAGGTTTTTGGCCGCAACCAGAGCCCCGCTCACTCCAACCCCTGTCGCATTCCGCGGGTGCCGCTTGGAATAGCTAGGCGTCTCGCGCGATAATGACGAGTTGGTGACGCCACTTACATCTCAGACGGTTTCTGTGCGCGTCCCACAGGGACTCGACCACCCGAGTCTCATTAAAGCCCTTCGTTTGATGTACGAATCTCGCTGCCTGGATGACCGCGAGATTCTGCTCAAGCGCCAGAATCGAATCTTCTTTCAGGTCAGTGGAGCGGGCCATGAGGCGGTTCAGATCGCCGCGGGTATGGCGCTTCGGCCCGGGGTCGACTGGGTGTTCCCCTACTACCGGGACCGCGCTCTCGCCCTGACTTTAGGTGTGACTGCCGAGGCCATGCTGCTCCAGGCCGTGGGGGCGGCCGCCGACCCGTCGTCAGGGGGGCGCCAAATGCCGTCCCACTGGGGCTCTCCGGAGCTGCACATCTTCACCGGCTCTTCGCCAACCGGTACCCAGTTTCTGCAGGCACTGGGCTGCGCGAACGCCAAATCGTACTTGACTCCGGACAGCAGCGAGATCACTCTCGTCACCACCGGCGAAGGCGCGACCAGCGAGGGTGAGTTCTGGGAATGTTTAAACATTGCCTGTCTGGACCGCTTGCCGTTGCTCATTCTGGTGGAAGATAACGGCTACGCCATCTCGGTGCCCGTCGAGCGCCAGACGGCTGGCGGGAACATCGCACGGCTGGTTGAGGGGTTTCCGGGCCTGCTGCGACGCGAAGTAGATGGCACCGACTTTATCGAGTCATACCGCGTACTCAATGAAGCTGCCGACTACTGTCGAAGTGGTCAGGGGCCAGCCTTGGTCCTTGCCTCGGTCGTCCGTCCCTACTCACATTCCCTCTCTGACGATGAACGCCTCTACAAAACGACGGCGGAGCGTGAGCGGGAAGCCGCCCGCGACCCACTGGTCAACTTCGCCGACTACTTGATTCGTGAGCGAATTATCGATCGCAACACGCTTCAGCAGATTGAGGACGAAATCGACTCAGAACTCAGTCGAACCACGGACCGCGTTCTGAAGGAAGATCCGCCGGCACGTGGCTCCGCTCTGCTAAACCTCTACTCCGGGAAAGTAGATCCCTCGTCCGAAGAATTCGACCGGCAGCCCAAGTTTGAAGGCGAACCTCGAACCATGGTCGATTCCATCAACCAGACGCTGGCTGAGGAAATGCGCCGCAACGATCGCGTCATTGTTTTTGGCGAAGATGTCGCGGACTGCAGCCAAGAGGAGAACCTGAACCACGTTAAAGGCAAAGGTGGAGTCTTCAAAGCGACCGCTGGTTTGCAAATTGAGTTCGGGTCGCGGCGTTGCTTTAATACACCGATTGCGGAGGCAGCCATCGTCGGCCGCGGCATCGGTCTGGCCATGCGGGGACTAAAGCCTGTTCCTGAAATCCAGTTCTTCGACTACATATGGCCTGCCATGATGCAAATTCGCGATGAACTCGCAAACATCCGCTGGCGTTCCAACAATGCATTCTCCTGCCCGATGGTGATTCGTGTTGCCATCGGTGGGTACTTGAACGGTGGTGCGATTTATCATAGCCAGTGCGGTGAGGTCGCCTTCACTCATATTCCTGGTCTGCGGGTTTTGTTCCCGTCCAACGCCCTAGACGCCTGCGGCCTGCTGCGCACCGCCATACGGTGCGACGACCCGGTCCTCTTCCTGGAGCATAAGCGTCTCTACCGGGAGCCGTATAACCGGGCGCCGCATCCCGGAATTGACTATACGATCCCGTTCGGCAAAGCGAAGACCGTGAAGATGGGACAGAATCTAACCATCGTCACCTACGGCGCCTTGGTGCAGAAGTCTCTGCAGGCAGCTGTTCAACTCGAGCAACGTTGGTCGGGTACCTCAATTGAAGTCATCGATCTGCGGTCGCTTTCGCCGTACGATTGGGATGCTATTCGTGAGTCGGCTGAGAGGACCAGTCGCGTCATGATCGCTCATGAGGACACCCTCTCCTGGGGTTACGGAGCCGAAATCGCTGCGCGTATCGCCAGCGAACTGTTCACGTCACTAGACGCGCCAGTCGGCCGGGTCGCGGCCCTGGACACGTGGGTCGGTTACAACCCGCAGCTCGAAAATGAAATTCTGCCTCAGGTGGACGATCTCGTCAAAGAGGGCGATCGACTTCTTTCGTTCTAGCAGCGCGTTCGGAGGTGGGCCGTCACCACCGGATTGTCCGAGTGACGATCTGATCCTCTTCAACCAGTACGGTCTGTTCTGCCCGTTGATAACCGTTTAAGACCACGACAAGTCTGTGCGGTCCTGCCGGCAAACGAACGCTGGTGGGCGTCTGGCCCCGGCTCTGACCGTCAATCAGGACCTGAGCGCCGGAGGGAGAAGAGGCGACCAACAGTGTGCCCAGACTTCGCGGCATGACGACAGTGACCGCTTTGTCCTGCGGCACAAGGAAGATTCTTCGCGCCGGAGCCGATCCGGCGATGGTCGCTATTAACGTGTGGCGCCCCGAGCCAAGGTTCAAAGTGCACGGTGCGATACAGGTATTGGCATCGTCGTTATCCACCGAGATCCGTGCGCCCACCGGATCGCTCACTAGCTGAACGCTGGTCAACCCGTGAGAATCGGGAGGTGCGTCCGAACCGGCGACGTTTGCTGGCCCCTTCACCACCGGATTGGCCGGCTTCGAAGCAAGGGCCGAGGGTACCGAGGAATCCGCAGGCGGTTTCGCCTCGTGGCGTGCCGCTTCTGTCGAATTCTTGAGAGACTCTTCGGAGTTTTGTTTTGCTGGCGACGAATCCTCTTCCGCAGGTGCATTTGCAGACCCCACTTCGGGGCTTTGCTCCGGAACAGCCTTCGCGGTCTCCGCCGGCGGCGCTGAGGAAGGCGAGCGTGCAGGATCGGCTACCTGAACCGGCACCGGTGCACTTGGCTTCCAGTAGCGGCTCACCCAAACGCCCGCCCCAATCAGGATTCCGAAGACGAATGCCAGTGCCAGCCTTCGTCCGCTTTTGCTTTTCTCCGGGAGTAAATAAGCGCGGTCCCCTGAGTGCGGTTGGGGTGGCGGCAACACTGGTGGAACTGGCGCTTCCCCTTCAGGCAACGATGCCGGAGCAGCGATGGCGGTGGGGGCCGCCGGGAGGTCGGGACGCACTATGCGGTCCGCTACAACCCCGACCGAGGCAGCGAGCACGTTCACAAAGTCCAGGCAGTTCGAGAATCGTTGCTCGGGCGATTTAGACAGAGCCCTCGCGATTGCTTCGCTCGCTCCGCCGCTCAAGGCGGGCGCTACTTCCTTCGCTGGTCGCGGCTCTTCTTTGCAAATCCGGAAGTAGAGCGTGGCTGGGTGGTCGGCATCAAACGGTCTGGTTCCCGTCAGGAACAGATACGCCAGCACCCCCAACGCAAACTGGTCGGCCGAGCCCGTAACAGCGGTTTCCTGGATCTGTTCCGGCGACAAGAAGCGCAGTGCTTCTTCCTGTGGATCGGTGTGGGGAGAATACTTTGCCACCAGCCTCGCGACCTCGAAATCGGAAACGCGAAGAAGTGAATCATTGTGCTCGGCGTCCGAGGCGGGCGCGTTCTCAACAAATATATTGTTGGGCCACAGGGCTCCGTGAATGATTTCGCGCCGATGCGCTTCGTCGAGGGCGCCCGCCAATTGCTGCAGCCAGTTGATGGCGATCCCGGTTGGAATCGCTGTCCCTCCGAGCAAGGTGCCTGCCAGTCGCGGAGCCTCAACAAATTCGCTCACCAAGTGGACAAAGTCTCGTTCGTCGATCACCTCGCGTACGGGAACTACGTGGCGATGCCGGAACCCGGCTTGAGTTTTTCCTGCCCGATGCAGCGCCCTTCGCAGCTCTTTCTGTTCGGTTTCGTCTTCCAGGGCAGCGATGTGAACGGTTCGGATGGCAACGGCAGTTCCGGAGCTATCCTGTGCGCGGAAGGTTGCACTGAGGACGCCACGATTCAACTCGCTGTCAATCTCGTAGCGGCTTATCTGCTGCACGCTCCTCCATTATAAAGGCCTGTTTTTGGTCTTCCTAGTTGTTGCGCGCGGCCTTGAAATGAGTGTTCGCTTGTTACCATAGGAACACCCAATGAATTTCGAAGCGATCCAGGAAGGCCTAACGTTCGATGACGTTCTGTTGCAGCCCGCCCACAGCGAATTGACCCCTGCCGAGGCCGATCCTCGGACTCGCTTTACGCGGACGATGGAATTGAATATTCCGATCGTCAGCGCGGCCATGGATACAGTGACGGAATCGCACCTCGCCATTGCGCTGGCGCAGCAGGGCGGCATCGGCATCATCCACCGCAACATGTCGATCGATCGTCAAGCCGAAGAGGTCGACCGGGTAAAGCGAAGTGAAAGCGGCATGATCGTAGACCCGGTCACCATCGAGCCGGAGCGTAAGATTTCAGAGGCTCTCGAACTGATGTCTCGTTACCGGATCTCAGGTGTGCCCGTCACCACTCACGGCAAACTGGTCGGGATCCTCACCAATCGGGATCTTCGGTTCGAAACGCGGTACGACCTGCCAATCTCCGAAGTAATGACCAAGGACAACCTGATTACCGTTCCGGTGGGCACTACTCTTGAAGATGCGCGGAACATTCTCCACAAACACCGGGTCGAGAAACTGCTGGTGGTCGACGACAACTTCGCCTTGAAAGGGCTGATCACAGTCAAAGACATCCAAAAGAAGCTGAAGTACCCGAACGCGGCGAAGGACGTTCAAGGGCGGCTGCGTGTCGGCGCTGCGATAGGTTCCTCTTCCGATTTCCTCGAACGTGCCCAGGAGTTGGTTCGGATGAAGGCAGATGTTATCGCCGTCGACTCCGCCCACGGCCACAGCCAGCGCGTGATGGATGCCGTCAAGAAGCTAAAGCAGCTTCTCCCCAATACGCAGGTCGTTGCCGGAAATGTTGCATCGTTTGAAGGAGCCAGAGACCTGATTCGACTGGGCGCCGACGGCGTCAAGGTCGGCATTGGGCCCGGTTCCATTTGCACCACCCGCGTAGTCAGTGGCGCAGGCGTGCCTCAGATCACTGCAATCTCTGAATGCTCACGCGCTTGTAAAGATGCTGGTGTACCGCTCATTTCGGACGGCGGCGTGAAGTTCTCAGGCGATGTGACGAAAGCCGTTGCAGCAGGTGCGGATTGCGTCATGATCGGCAGCCTGTTCGCCGGCACCGATGAGAGCCCGGGAGAGACCATTCTTTTCCAGGGCCGCACCTTTAAGAGCTACCGTGGCATGGGATCGATGGGCGCCATGACCCAGGGCGGCTCAGATCGGTACTCCCAGGATCCGAATGGCAAACTCGTGCCGGAGGGTATCGAAGGGCGAGTACCCTACAAAGGCCCGGTGGCCGATCTAACCTATCAACTGGTCGGCGGTCTCCGCGCGGGTATGGGTTACTGCGGTTGCCGCACCATCCCGGAACTACAAGAGAGAGCCAAGTTCCTCCGGGTCACAGTGGCAGGCTTGCGCGAAAGCCACGTCCACGACGTTATCATCACGAAGGAAGCGCCGAACTACCGACTGGAGTAGTCGTTGTTGTTTGCGCCCCTCAGACCGGCGTCTCTCCCAAATCCGTTCTAGTAACTGTCGCTTCGGCCCTCCCGCGGCCAAAACGAATTCGGACCACTTCACCGACCTCGGTCTCTTTCGCATCCCGTAGCACTTGACCGCCTTCTGTCTCAACGATGGCGTATCCGCGTGCCAGGATCCGTAGCGGGCTTAGTTGCGATAAGTGAGCCTCCAGCGGCTCGAATTTCCGCTGGCGTTGCGAGATGGCATCTCGCATGAGCATCACTAGCCTTCGCTCAGCCGTGGTGGCCGCTTCGCGAAACCGCGCGAAACGTAGCCGCAAATCCATACTTCTTAGTCGGTGAAACACGGTGCTCAATTCCCGGTCTTTTGTCCCCAGGAACATTCGTTCCGTCTCGCGCAACCGGTAATCGGCGTCATCCAACTGCTGCGTCCGCCGTCCCAGCAGCCGGTGAATCACCGTCTCGGCTCGTTCCAGACCCTGCTGCCGCCATTCCCGAGAACACAGAATCAGCTTGTACCGAATCCCTTGAGTAAGTCTGACCCGCGCGGCGTCGACCAGTTCCACCACGCTTTCGCGCGTGCGGACTACGATCTCGGCCGCAGCCGAGGGCGTTGGCGCGCGCAAGTCAGCCACGAAATCGGCGATGGTGAAGTCCGTCTCGTGGCCCACGGCCGAGATCACGGGCACTCCCGAAGCCGCAATCGCCCGGGCCACCGCTTCCTCGTTAAACGTCCAGAGGTCATTCAGCGAGCCGCCACCTCGAGCCACAATGACCACGTCCGCCCAGCCGCCATCACCGAAATACCGCACCCCCCGGCACACTTGTTCCGCCGAGCCGTCGCCTTGTACCAGGGCGGGGAAGAGTCGAATGTGCAGCCCAGGGAAACGGCGCTCCAAGACGTGCAAAATGTCGCGGATGACCGCGCCGGTCGGCGACGTGACGATGCCGATCCGGCGGGGAAGCGTTGGCAACGAGCGCTTGCGAGCCGCGTCGAACAGACCTTCGGCGTCCAACTTCTTCTTCAGTTGTTCAAACGCGAGCTGCAACGCGCCCGCGCCGCGTGGTTCCAGCAATTCCACAATGAGCTGGTATTCGCCGCGCTCGGCGTAGATCTCGACGCTGCCGCGCACCAGCGCGGCCAATCCATCTTGCGGCCGGAATTTGAGCAGCCGCGCATTCCCCCGAAAGAGAACGCACTTCAATTGGCTCGTCCCATCTTTAAGGCTGAAGTAGTAGTGGCCGCTTGTCGCTTGCCGGCAACCGGAAACCTCGCCCGTCACCCATATCGCGCGAAATTCTCTCTCGAACAACGATTGAATGTGGCCGTTCAACTCGCTGACGCTGTATATGCGCCGCGTCGGTTCGAGCGAAAGACTCAATTGGCCGGTCGGAGGGCTGATTTCGCCAAACACTGTGACTTAGTCCATCTTTTCGATCTACTCGATTTTCGCGGTTGCTCCGCGGATGACGATTCGTTATTCTTTAACCGGCTATCGGAAACCGCCGGACGCCACGTCGCGATCGGTTAGTGTGCATCTGGAAAGGTCTCTGTCAGCAAGTCGACGGCTCGACGTGGGGGCTTTCGCTGCCCGATCAGTATTGTCCCACGCATGGAGGTTCAATGAGTCCGAAAGAAGTTCTTGATTACGCCAAGAAAAATGACGCACGTCAGGTTGACATGCGTTTCACCGATCTGCCGGGGCTTTCCCAGCACATCTCATATCCCATCAACATGCTCGACGATGGCTCCTTCGAGGACGGCTTCGGTATCGACGGATCCAGCATCCGGGGGTGGGCGGCCATTAACGAGAGCGATATGCTCATCATTCCAGACCCCACTACAGCGTTCATGGATCCGTTTGCCGAAACCCGGACCCTGGTGATGTTGGGCGAGGTGATTGATCCCATTACTCGCCAGCACTATGACCGCGATCCTCGTTGGATCGCCAAAAAGGCTGAGCTCTATCTCCAGAACTCCGGCGTGGCCGATACCGCGTTTTTCGGGGCGGAAGCCGAGTTCTTCATCTTTGACAATATCCGTTTCGATCAGAATCAGCACTCCGGGTATTACTTTATTGATGCGGAGGAAGGCCGCTGGAACTCCGGCCGGGAGCATAATAATCTCGGCTATCGTCCCCGCTATAAGGAAGGCTATTTCCCGGTCCCGCCGACTGACCACTATCAGGACCTTCGGAGCGAGATGGTCGCTACGATGATCGAGTGCGGCCTCGCGATCGAATGCCACCATCACGAAGTCGCCACGGGCGGTCAGTGCGAAATTGACCAGCGGTACGACACGCTCGTTAAATCCGCCGACAACATGATGCTCTACAAATACATTGTGCGGAATGTGGCGTACCAGTATGGCAAAACCGTCACCTTTATGCCTAAGCCACTCTTTGGCGACAACGGCAGTGGTATGCACACCCATCAGAGCCTTTGGAAAGAAGGCAAACCTCTCTTCGCAGGCGACGGCTACGCGGGGCTGAGCCAAACGGCCCTCTACTACATCGGCGGTTTGCTGAAGCACGCTCGTGCGCTTTCAGCCATCATCGCGCCCACCACGAACAGCTATAAGCGCTTGGTACCTGGCTACGAAGCGCCGGTCAATCTGGCCTACTCCAGCCGCAACCGTTCCGCTGCAGTCCGCATTCCCATGTATTCCGCGAGTCCGAAGGCGAAGCGAGTCGAGTTCCGGCCCCCCGACCCTGCCTGTAACCCCTATCTGGCTTTCGCTGCCATGATGATGGCGGGTTTGGACGGTGTCATCAGCAAGATCGATCCAGGCTCTTCACTCGATAAGGACATCTACGACCTGTCGCCTGAGGAACTGAAGATGGTCCCGTCTATGCCTGCCTCGCTCGAGGAGGCTTTGAATTGCCTGGAAGAGGATCACGCATTCCTGCTCAAAGGTGAGGTCTTTACAGCCGAACTGATTGAGGCGTTTATCAGCTATAAACGAAAAGCGGAGGCCGATGCCATCCGCCTACGCCCGCATCCCTACGAATTCGCACTGTATTACGACATCTAAACCAAGTTTTGTGAATCGCATCGCTCACCGCGGAACCGCCCTTGGCAGCCGGCGCCGCGGCAGCGATCGCGTAACATTGGTTTCGACAACGATATAATCATTTGCTTAGACCAGGTTGTCTAGCAGGCGGATCGCAGGGTCGGCCTGACCAATATGTCGCCCCCGTCGGACGAGCGCCTAGAGTACGCCCAAGTCGAGACCAGCACGCCGCTGGCTGATCTCCCTTTATCCGCTCGGCAAGCCATCGAAAACATTAGCCAGTCTTCCCCCGACCCTGATCGGGTCCTGCAATACGTTGCCGAGTTTCAATCCCGACATGCGACCTTGTTTCGAAAACTTGCTGACGAAAACCCGCAACGCCTTCAGTGGCTTTTGACTATTTTCGGCTATAGCCACTTTCTCTCGGAAGAACTGCTCCAACATCCCGAATGGATCCTGGACGTTTCCGATCTGTACCGCGTGCTTTCCGTGGCGGAGTACCGGGACCGGTTACTGACCTTGCTGGCACGGCGTCACACTTCCTTTGCCGTCACCCCTCAGTCCGGACGCGCCTCAGCGCTGGATCTGGCCCTCTTCCGCCGCCAGGAAATGCTCCGCATCGTGCTGCGCGATGTCTTAAATCTGGCCACTCTTTCCGAAATCGCGGAGGAGCTGTCCAACCTTGCCGACGCGATTCTCCATATGGCCCTCGCTTCAGTGATCTCCGAGGCGGGCCGGCGATTTGGACTTCCGTCCTGTCCAGCCAGTACCGGAAGCGTGGCCCCTTGCGGCTTCTCGGTGATTGCGTTGGGGAAGCTAGGAGGCCGCGAACTGAATTACAGCTCCGATATCGATCTCATGTTCCTTTACACCGGGAACGGTGAGACCACCGGACCGGACGTCGTGTCAAATAAGGAATTTGCCAAGCGCGTCGCAAATCGCTTTACCGCTCTGCTTTCCACTTACACCACGGACGGGCTGTGCTACCGGGTCGACTTGCGCCTTCGTCCGGAAGGAAGCTTGGGCGAAGTCTGCATCTCGCTCGATGGCGCGCGCGATTACTACGCCAAACGAGCGCGCGATTGGGAACTGCAGATGCTCGTTAAGGCGCGGGTCGCCGCGGGCGACTACGCTACCGGCCATGCGCTACTTGAGTTCGTGGAGCCGTCCATTTACTCCACGACGCTCGACTTCACGGCCATCGAGACGATGTCCGCCACCCGTGAGCGGATCAGCGAAAAGCTGGCCGGCAAGCGTTTGCGCCCCGGCCAATACGACGTCAAACTCACGCGTGGTGGAATTCGCGACATCGAGTTTCTGGTGCAGTGCCTCCAGCGGCTCCATGGTGGTCGTGAGCCGTGGGTCCGGCATGGCGGGACGATGCTCGCGCTGTCGCGCCTGCTGGACAAGGACCTGCTCTCCGTCAACGAGTTTTCACGCCTCGTTAACGCTTATCAGTTCCTACGCCACTTGGAACACCGCCTCCAGTTCGAGGACGATCGCCAGACTCATACCCTTCCTACCAATCCCTTCGAGTTGGAACGGGTAGCGAAGCGCATGCCGGCTTTCCGCCAGGCATCGCAGGGAGTGGCGCTGTCCACCCATCTCCTTCAGGATTTGAATGAGCACTTGGAAAGTGTTCAAGCAATCTACGATCGCATCGTCCATGCCCAACGGCCGCTGTCGAACTCGCCAAGATCCCTGGACACATCTGCGCTACCTGTGCCGATCGTTTCGTCTCCTGGGACCCCCGAAGATCCGCTGAGAGTCATTTCCAGCCCACTTCTCGACTCCCTCGAACAGCGAGCGCCAAAACTGGCGGAGCAGCTTCGGCAGCGTGGGCTGCGTCGTGCGCGGCCTGCCTTCGAACATTTTCTAGAGTCCTTACTTGGCGATGTGCCGACCTTGGACTTGTTGGACTCCAACCGGCTGCTGACGGACTATGTCATGCAGTTGTTCGAAACCACTCCATTCCTGTCGGAACAGCTCATGCGGCAGCCTATCCTGCTGGAAGAAATACGCCGCGTTGCCGATCATCCTCTCAAGCGATGGTCGTTTGAAGGATTGGCCGCCCCCTTAAACGATATCGCCGCCCTGCGCCGCTTCTACCGGCGCGAAATGGTTCGCATACAGGCCCTGAGCATCTGCCTTCCCGAGCCTGTCTTCGAAACGCTCGATCGCACCTCTGCCCTGGTTGAATTCGTGATCGCCCGTGCCTACCGCATCACGCTGGAGCAGGCCATTCAGCACGGCCAGCGTCGCACTACCGCCTTAAAACCGTTTGTCGAGCCTCGTGACGAAATGATGGTGGTGGCGCTCGGCCGGCTCGGGATGCGTGAGTTTGATCTGGCCTCTGACGCCGATCTCCTGTTCATCATCCCCGATTCCGAGTTGGAGCGGCACAAATTCTGGACCAGGGTCGCCGAGCACTTGATCGAAATCCTCACCGCCTATACCGGCGACGGAACGATACTTTCCATCGATACCCGGCTTCGCCCGAACGGTCGCGAAGGGCCGCTGGTTCAAACCGAATCCAGCTATCGGGAATACTTCACCACGAAGGGCGAGGCTTGGGAAGGGATCGCCTACATGAAAGCGCGCGCGGTTGCCGGTGATTCCGAACGTGCCTTGAAATTCCTCAGCGAACTGCAGCAGATTGACTGGCGCCGCTATGGACAAGGGGGCCGATCCAAACACGACCTGCGGCAGATGCGCCTCCGCTTAGAGCGCGAACAGGGCGGCGCGAGCCCTTTGAAAGCGGGCCGGGGTGGCTACTACGACGCGGACTTCATCCTCATGTACCTGAGACTGCGGGGCGCCGGTCTCTTTTTCAAAACTCTAAATACGCCCGAACGGATTGACATTGTCGAGAAAATGGGTCATCTTGATCGCTTCGACGCCGAATTTCTCCTGCATGCCACCACCTTCTACCGAGCGCTCGATCACGCCATCCGGCTCGTCACCGGCCATGCCGAAGGAAAGCTTCCCTCATCTCGCGTGGAACTCGAGATGGTTTGCGAACTCCTTAATCGTTGGACGCCTGAATCGCGGCGCTTCACGGACATTGAAGCCGAACTGGCAAGCCTTACAGATCGGACCAGGGGCGTATTTGAACGGATCTTCAGCTAGTCTGTAGATCAATCTGGGCGCTCCGGCGTCTGTTATGTTGAGGTTACTTGTCACGCACAGCCTTCTCTCACTCATCAGCTCAAGCTATCGGTCTTGTTAGTGTCACAAGGGCAGTGGCCTTGGCCTTCGGCGTCTTGTTGGCCATCTCTCTACCGCTAGCCGCCGATACACCGGCTGCCGATACTCCCGACGCCGCCATGAATCGTCTCTACAATTTCGATTTCACGGGGGCCCACCGGGTTCTTGATGCCTTCAATGCCGCTCATCCCGACGATGCCCTAGGTCACGCTCTGCAAGGGGCGACCTTCATGTTCGGCGAGTTTGCCCGGCTGCAGATCCTGGAAAGCGAGTTTTTCGAGGATGACAAGAAGTTTGCCGAGAAGAAGGGCCTTCACTACGACCCGGTTGTCCGCGGACAGTTCTATGGCGAAATCGACATCGCACGCAAGCTCGCAATGGCCAAACTGGCGAAGGATCCCAACGATCAAAACGCGCTGTTTGTGATGACCATCTCCGGCGGCCTGTTAACCGATTTCACTTCCCTCATTGAGAAGAAGAACATAGCGAGTCTCGGCTATGCAAAGGAGGCACAAGGCTACGCAGTCCGTTTGCTGGCGATCAACCCCAACTACGGCGACGCCTACCTCACCACCGGTTTCAGTGAGTACCTGGTCGGCAGTTTGCCATTCTTCGTAAAGTGGTTCACGCATTTCGACAATACCGAGGGAAACAAGACTGAAGCCATCACCAAACTCCAAAAAGTGGCACAGACCGGTCACTATTTGGCGCCTTTCGCGAAAATCCTACTCGCCATCATCTATCTTCGCGAGAAACAGCCTCTGGAGTCGGAAAAGCTCTTGAAAGAGTTGAGTGCCGCCTACCCTGACAACCCGTTGCTGAGGAAGGAACTGGCTAAGGTTCAGCGGGTCGCACTCACCAGCGGAAGTTAGTGCAGACGGCAAGCGACGCCAGGCAGCCTTAGGCCGGGCCGCTGACGACGCTGAAGTCGAACGAAAGCTGATTCGCGGGCGTGCGGTGGCGGGGACGGCCGATTGGCCGGAATGCGGGAGGATTCGGCCTTCCGAAAACCGGAGGATCGTCGCGGGTTGTCTCGCCGGACGATTCGTTGCACCGTCGGAGCCAATTCAAGACTAGCGTGCGGGACGAATCAAGAGGTGAGCGATTGCGAAAACCCTTCATCTCTTCGACGGTCCAGCCGAGGAATCCGGGACGAATGGCGATGGTGAGCCTCTCGGGCCGCAGCATGCGGTAGAAATACAACTGGCCAGACGCGACGCGGCGCGCATACGATTTCTGGCTGCCCGCGCAATGCTGCATCACGTCGCCTTCAGCGACGAGTTCCGAGTGGCTGCCGATCGCGGAGATATGGACGCCCGGGACGGCGAGGCCCCGGAGAGGTGGTGCGGGAAACACCAAGGGCCTGGCTCGCTGTGCTGGCCGCGGTGGCGGCGGCACTGGTATGTGCGCAGGGCCCACAGGGCAATCGGGAACAGCGACAGCCCGGACCCGTCGTCGCGGTTCGATGGGAGGGAGGCTCACAGGCTGGTCCAGATCGGAGAGCGTCTGGAAGCGTGGTAGTGGTAATGCCCGGCCGCGTGCCTTCGCCAGTAAATCGCGCATCCGGGCAATCAGATCGCAGTGCGACACTGCGGCAGACACACGACTGAGGCGTGCGAGGCAATCCGGTTCAACGAGGTCCCGCAATTCAGGATCGCGTGCTACTCCCAACGCGATCGGATTGATTCGCACCAAGTGCGATAGAACGGCATCCGCCCCGCGTTCGTCGATGACCGCTGCGCGCAGTTGCATCAGAAATTCATTGGAAATCCAGGCGGCGGGCACCTTCCGAAGCAGTCGCACGGAATGCTCGGTTTCGGGAAAGCCGCAGAGGGCAGCAAGCGAGCGCCGGCGAAAACCAACTTGGCCGGCCGCGCCCGCCGCAGCCGCCAGATAGCCGAGCGCCGGATTGGAACGCAGCAGATCAAGTGCCGGCGCCGCGCCCGCGTTCACGAACTGAAGCAACTGCCAGTGCGCGGAAGGAAAGCCGCGAACGGCGTCGCGCACTTCTTCCGGCCAGCGCTCGACCAGGAAGCGGCAGGCTGCACTGCAGCCGCGGTTTCGACGCGTGATCCCCACCTGCCGGGCGCTCTTTTCAATAGCCGCAATGTCAATGTGGGGGTCGAAAGGCTGCCAGACGCCAGTCGCGAGGTGCCAAGCACCGGCTTCCGGTCCCCAGGGTACGAATCGCTCCACCGTTATTGCGTGATAGCGATACAGGGCCTGGCCGTCTATTTTGAAATGGACGGCAAGGCTGCTTTCGTTCCCCAACATGGCGGTTTCCGAGAACGGCAGTATACCGTCGAATTCGGGGGCGAATCGCTTTCCACAGCGCAGGTGTGTCTGGTGTCAAAACTTGCCAATGCTTGACACAGAAACCAGAGAATTGACGAACAGGCCCGGAAATCGAAGCTCCGATTTCAGGCGCCTCGGCCCACTACGAACAGCGTCGCATCGTCCTGCTTCTTGGCTCCGTAGCTAAACCGGGCGAAGTCGTTGCGGCAGTCAGCAAGCAAGGTCGAGGCGGCGACCATTTTGTGCCCGCCTACCAGGTTTTGGATTCGCTCAATTCCATACTCGTCGCCCAGTAAGTCCGTCGCTTCCGATACGCCGTCGGAGTAGACAACAAGGCCATCGCCGGAGTTCAGGCGTAACCCAGTGACTGCGAATTCCCCATTCGCGAACATGCCGACAGGGAGGTCTGAGCCTTCCAGTGGCGCCACGGTTCCACCGATCAGGACGAGCGGTGCCGGGTGGCCGGCATTCGCCAGTTCAACTCGTCCATCAGGAAACGCATGCCCGCACACAAGGGTGGCGTAGTGCGAGGGGAGCGTGCTTTCGGAGAAAACCCTGCTGGCACGCTGCAACATGCAACTGAGCGGAAGCCTGATTGGCACCAAGGACCGAAACATGGCGTGGAGATGCGCGGTGAGCATCGAAGCCGCGACGCCCTTTCCAGAGACGTCTCCCACCATGAAGTACAGTCCGGCGTCGTCGCCGGCATCGATCACATCGCAGTAGTCGCCGCTGACAATCCCGGCAGGCTCATAGTGATAGGAAATCTGCCAGCCGTAGCGATCCAGGTCTTGATGCGGTAGGAGGCCGCGTTGGACTTGAGCGGCCAGCTCAAGATCATCCTGCAGTGCATCCAGTTCCTGCCGGTTCATGTGATCGAGGCAGAACCGGACCAGGGGGTCCGAGATTAAACGCTCGCATTCGATCGTGTCGTGGCAAGACTCGCATATTCCGAACGAGCCGTCCTCCAGCCGTCTTAGCGCGTCATCGACCTCTTCGAGCAGGTGTCGCAGGTGACCGTTGCTCTCTGCTCGTTCTTCGGCCTGCCTAAGCTTCGCTCGCCGGTCGAGCAACTGCTCACGCATAAAACCGTTCACTACGCTTGCCATCCGAGAACTCCGATCGAGCACTTTGATGCTCAGTAAGGCCAAAAAGTTGTCGGTGTCTGGAACCCGTGAGATCAGGAGTTTACGGTCCACCGGAAGAATCTCGTGGCAGCCAGGTTGCGTTGGCACGACGAGGCTGCTATCCTACGAGTTAGCAATTTCACCTTGGGAGGTAAAGGTGTGTTCGAAAGTTGCGGACACAGCCTAAGCCGTTTGGACCATTCACATTATGAGTCAAAAGCCCGGTAAGAAGTATCAAGCCGCGGCTCAGCAGGTTCAAGTAAAGCCGTATCAACTCGCTGAAGCCGTTACGCTCGTTCAAAAAATCAAGTTCACGAAGTTCGATGAGACCGTCGAGGTGCACATGCGCCTGGGCGTGGATCCGAAGCATGCCGACCAGATGGTCCGAGGCACGGTGGTTCTGCCGAATGGGCTCGGTAAATCCAAGAAGGTGCTGGTGATCGCATCGGGCGACAAGATTCGCGAAGCGCAGGAAGCCGGTGCCGATTTCGCCGGAGGCGACGAGATGGTCGCCAAGATCCAGACCGAAAATTGGATCGATTACGACGCCGTTATCGCAACGCCGGATATGATGCGCTCGGTCGGCCGGCTCGGCAAGGTGCTCGGTCCTCGCGGCCTGATGCCCAACCCGAAAACGGGAACCGTGACGACTGACGTCGTGAAGGCCCTGCTCGAAATCAAGGCCGGTAAAGTCGAGTTCCGTGTCGACAAAACGGGTGTCGTGCATGCGCCGGTCGGCAAAGTGAGCTTTGCCAACGACAAGCTGCTTGAGAACGCAAGCAGTCTGATTCAGGCTGTGATCAAGGCAAAACCCTCGGCCGCTAAAGGGAAATACGTCAAGAGCGCGACGCTGTGCTCGACCATGGGGCCGGGCGTTCAACTTGACGTGACATCTTTCAACGCCAAGGTGCTCTAGCCCCGGGCGAAGGGCAGGGATTTAAGGACAAGACAGGCGCCGTATGAAGAATAAAGACGAGAAAAAGAAAGACCTGGAAGCGCTCAAGAAGCACATCGAAGAGAACAAGAACATCTTCGTGACCAGCTACGAGAAGATGACCGTGGCCCAGGATAATGAGTTGCGTCGCGCCATTCGCGATGCGGGCGGCAACTACAACGTAGTGAAAAACAACCTGGCGGCGATCGCATCTGAAGGCACAGCGGCAGCGAACCTTCTGAGCGATCTGAAGGGCATGACGTCGCTGGCGTATACCTCCAAGGATCCGGTGGCCCTGGCGAAGGCGCTGACCAAGTACGCGAAGGAAAACCCGGTTTTCACGTTTAAGGCCGGTATGGTGGAAGGCCGAGTGATCGACATTAAAGCGATCACCGAGTTGGCTGCCATGCCACCCAAGGAAGACATCTACGCGAAGCTTTTGTATCTGATCAACGCAACTGCAACCCGCCTGGTCACCTCGGTGAGCGGTGTGGGACGCAACCTGGCAGTGGTCATCGACCAGGGCGTGCAGGAAAACAAGTTCGCGCAGTAACAATTCTGTCTTGGCGGGACCTCAAACGGTTCGCCATTCAGCAGAGAGCAATTAAGCAACTTTAATTTGTTAGGGAGTATAGGTAAGGAAATATGGCGGATATCAACGCGATTGCAGAACAGATTCAGGGCCTGACGTTGCTTGAGGCGTCACAGCTCGTTAAGCTACTTGAAGAGAAGCTGGGCGTGTCGGCGGCAGCGGCGAGTGTGGCCGTGGCAGCTCCGGCAGGCGGCGGTGCGGCAGCTGCGGCTCCGGCCGAAGAAAAGACCGAATTCACGGTGGTTCTCACTGGCGTCGGTGCCAATAAGATCAACGTTATCAAGGCGGTACGCGAAGTGACTAGCCTCGGTTTGAAGGAAGCCAAGGACCTCGTCGACGGCGCTCCGAAGCCGATCAAGGAAGGCGTGAATAAGGAAGAAGCTGAGGCGATCAAGAAGAAGTTTATTGACGCCGGCGCCACTGTTGAAGTTAAGTAGAGGTTGCGGGTTAACGCCCGGTCAGGAGAGGTGTGCCGATCGTGTCATTTGACTCGGTCGGCCCTTTGCTGTTATCCTCGAGGGGTAGTTCCCGGAGAAATCCGGCTTCGCCTCGTGATCCCATCTTCCTGTGTAGACTCCCGCGCGGTCTGGGTGACAGCGCGGGAATTTGGCATGCCCAAAATTCATCGGCCCAATTTGCGACCCAAATGCCCGGCGGAGTGGTGTGCTTGCCCTTTTCCCGAGAGGTTCGCCAAGAATTCCCGAGGCCAGAGTCGAAATGATGTCCGGCAGAACTCTATCGGTTGTTTCTGGCTTATCGTTTAGAGCTGTTTTCCCCGCGCACCCCATGGGACTGCGCAAGCTTCTGTTGACGGACCGCCCCGGTTCGTGGCAGGTGGTGAACGTCGCGTAGGTTTTTCCGGCGTTCGGTTAGATCAGGATGCGCATGGCACCAAGTTCTGTTCGGGACGATCTCGGTCGCGCTGGCGTGGTGAAACGCGGTCGAGCCATTGGTGGTCTCGGGCAGAAAATGGTGCTTTTGTTTCGTGCCATCGGTTTTCAAAGGATTTGTTTGGCCGCACCGCGGCGGCTGGACAACACAGACAAGGGGATCGCCAAGCGCTGCGCCGAGCGTTGCCGGGCGTATTCCTAGGAGCCCAAAGGAAAAGCATTAGATGCCAAACGTGTCATACGGTTCTCCCCGCGAGAGAGTTGACTTTTCGAAGATCAAGACTTCGATTCCCATCCCTAACCTCATCGAAGTGCAGAAGCGTTCTTATGAGCGCTTCCTGCAGATGGATCTGCTCCCCAAGGAACGCGAAGACGGCGGTCTGCAGAGCGTCTTTAGTTCCGTCTTTCCGATTTCCGACTTCCGTGGCCTGAGCCAACTCGAGTTTGTCGATTATTCCATCGGCAACTGGGAGTGCAAGTGCGGCAACCTGAAGGGCTTGCATCACCTTCGGACCATTTGCCGCAATCCGAACTGCGGAGCGGAGATCAAGACAGATCCGTTCCATTCCGGCGATGTCTTGTGCCACAGATGCGGCACGTTCAATAAGAACATCGTTACGTTCTGCAACCGTTGCGGCGATCCCGTGGCCCTACAGTTGAAGTACGAAGTGCCGGAGTGCGAAGAGCGCGGCATGACGTACGCGGCGCCGCTGAAAGTCACGATCCGCCTGACGGTCTACGACAAAGATCCCGAGACCGGGAACAAGACGGTCCGCGATATCAAGGAACAGGAAGTATTCTTTGGTGAAATTCCGCTGATGACGGAGAACGGTACCTTCATCATCAACGGCACCGAGCGTGTCATCGTTTCACAGTTGCATCGTTCGCCCGGCGTGTTTTTCGAACGCGTCCAGGCACAGGGCTACTTCCTCGGCAAGATCATTCCCTACCGCGGAAGCTGGGTGGAGTTCGAGTACGACAATAAGAACCTCCTGTATGTCCGAATCGACCGGAAACGCAAGTTCTATGGAACGGTGTTTCTCCGCGCTTTGGGCCTGAAGACCGATTCCGACATCATCCGAGCGTTCTACAAGCTTTCAAACATCAGCCTCAAGGACAAGAAGCTGTTCTGGAAGGTCAACGAAAGCCTCATCGGAACCAAGTTGTCTTACCTCATTGCCAACAAAGCGGGCGAGACGGTGGTTGCGCAGGGCAAAAAGATCACCAACTCGGTCTTCCGCGAAATCCAGAAGCACAAGATTGAGCAGGTGGAAGTTGCACCGAACGATCTGGAAGGCGCTTTTGTTGCGGCTGACGTCATCGACATGTCAACCGGCGAAGTGCTGGTGGAAGCCAACCACGATCTGACGTCGACCACTATCGGCAAGCTGGCGGATGCGGGCATCACCGACTTTGAAATCTTCTTCCCCGAACGCGATGAGGCGGGCAATGTGATCTCCGCCACCCTCCGCAAAGATGGCGTGAAGAGCCAGAACGACGCGCTGCTGGAAATCTACCGTAAGCTTCGCCCCGGTGACCCGCCCACGCTCGATACGGCTACCCAGTTATTCCAGGGCATGTTCTTTGATCCGCGCAAGTACGACTTCTCGCGCGTGGGCCGGATGAAGTTCAACATCAAGCTCTACGACAAGGCTGACTCGACGCCGCTCGATCGCCGGACGCTCGATCAGCATGACTTCATCGACACGATCCTCTACCTGCTGAAACTGCGCCGGGGTATCGGCGCCGTCGATGACATCGATCACTTGGGCAACCGTCGCGTCAGGGCGGTGGGTGAGCTGCTTGAGAACCAGTTCCGCATCGGCCTGGTCCGTATGGAACGCGCCATTAAGGAAAAGATGTCGGTTTACCAGGAAATGTCGACGGCCATGCCGCACGACCTGGTGAACGCCAAGCCGGTCATGGCCGCCATTCGCGAATTCTTCGGATCGAGCCAGCTCTCGCAGTTCATGGATCAAACCAATCCGCTCTCTGAGATTACGCACAAGCGGCGTCTCTCAGCGCTTGGACCGGGTGGTCTCTCCCGCGAACGCGCGGGCTTCGAGGTTCGCGACGTACACCCGACCCACTACGGCCGCATCTGCCCGATTGAGACGCCGGAAGGTCCCGAACATCGGTCTCATCTCCTCGCTGTCGTGTTTTGCGCGGATCAACGAATATGGGTTCATCGAGAGCCCGTACCGCCGCGTTAAAGACGGCACGCTGGTCGACGAAGTCAAGATCCTCAACCCGGGCGATACTCACTTCAAAGTGGGCCAAGTGGTTTCCCGCGCGGACATCGACAAGGCCAACTCGGCCCTCGCAGCCACCAAGCAACACGCCGAAACGGAAGCGCATTGCGATTACCTCTCGGCTTGGGAAGAAGACAAGTATCTGATCGCGCAGGCCAACGTAACCATCAACAAGGTCGGACGCATCGTCGACGACCTGGTCGACGCACGGCAGGCCGGCAACTTTGTCCTGAAGCATCGGGACGAAGTGGAGTACATGGACGTTAGCCCGAAGCAACTGGTCTCGGTAGCGGCGAGCCTGATCCCATTCCTTGAGAACGACGACGCGAATCGCGCTCTCATGGGTTCGAACATGCAGCGTCAAGCCGTGCCTTTGCTGCGAGCGGAAGCGCCGTATGTCGGTACCGGCATGGAAATGGTCACGGCGCGCGATTCCGGCGCAGTGGTCATTTGCAAACGTGCCGGCGTCGTCGACTCGGTAGATAGTGAACGCATTATTGTTCGCGTCGAAGGCAGCGGTCATGAAGGACAGATGTCGCGCGAAGTTGGTGCGGACATCTACCAGATGACCAAGTTCAAGCGCTCCAACCAGAACACCTGTATCAGCCAGAAGCCGATCGTGCACCAGGGCCAGAAGGTGAAGAAGGGCGATGTGCTGGCCGACGGGCCTTGCACCGAGAGCGGCGAGTTAGCGCTCGGCCGGAATGTGCTGGTCGCATTCATGCCCTGGCGCGGCTACAACTTCGAAGACGCAATCGTCGTCAGCGAAAAGCTGGTGAAGGAAGACTACTACACCTCCATCCATATTGAGGAGTTCGAGATCGAGGCCCGCGACACCAAACTGGGACCGGAGGAGATCACTCGCGACATTCCAAACATCGCTGAGTCTTTCCTGCGCAACCTGGATGAAAGCGGTGTGATTCGCATCGGCGCAACCGTGAAGCCGGGCGACATTCTAGTGGGCAAGGTGACGCCCAAGGGCGAAACTCAGTTGACGCCGGAAGAGAAATTGCTTCGCGCGATCTTCGGCGAAAAAGCCGGCGATGTGAAGGATGCCTCGCTATATTGCCCGCCGGGAATCGAAGGCACCATCGTTGATTGCAAGGTGTTCTCCCGCAAGGGCGCCGAGCTCGACGAACGCTCCAAGCAGATCCTGACTCAGCAGGAAGAGCGTTTACATCGCAACCTCGAGGACGAAAAGCGCATTCTCAATGACGAGCGCGCCAAGCGTCTGGAGCGATTGCTTCACGACAAGCAACTGCAGGCCGACCTGCACGACGAAAAGACCAACAAACGGCTGATCTCGAAGGATATGCCGCTGACACGCGACGTGCTCGAAAAACTGCGCGCTCGCGACTTGAAGCGCATGCGGCTGTCCAACAAGGATCCACGGCTGAACGAACAAATCGACGAGATCGAGGAAATGACCTCGCGTCAGATCGCAGTGCTCGAGAAGATCACCGAAGAGAAGATTGCCAAGCTGCGCAAGGGCGATGAGTTGCCTCCTGGCGTCATCAAGCTCGTCAAGTGCTACATCGCGATGAAGCGCAAGCTGTCGGTCGGCGACAAGATGGCTGGCCGTCACGGCAACAAGGGCGTCATTGCCCGCATCGTGCCCGAAGAGGACATGCCTTACATGCCGGATGGCACGCCGGTGGAGATCGTGTTGAATCCGCTCGGCGTTCCGTCCCGTATGAACGTGGGTCAGATTCTGGAAACGCACTTGGGCTGGGCTGCGGAAAAGCTTGGTCTTCATTTCGCGACGCCGGTCTTCGACGGCGCAACCGAAAAAGACATCAAGAGCCGATTGAGCGAGGCCGGGTTGCCCACCTCGGGCAAGATCAACTTGCACGATGGCATGACCGGGCTGCCGTTCGAGCAGCCGATCACGGTGGGCTACATTTACATGCTGAAGTTGTCGCACCTGGTGGACGACAAGATTCACGCACGTTCGATTGGACCGTACTCCTTGATCACCCAGCAACCGCTGGGTGGCAAGGCGCAATTCGGCGGTCAGCGCTTCGGCGAGATGGAAGTGTGGGCGCTTGAAGCTTACGGCGCAGCGTACATCTTGCAGGAGTTGCTGACGGCGAAGTCGGATGACGTGTACGGACGCGCCAAAATCTACGAAGCAATTGTCAAGGGCGAAGCGGCAGCCGAACCGGGTGTGCCGGAATCGTTCAACGTGCTGATACGCGAGCTGCAGAGCCTGTGCCTCGACGTGGAACTGATGAAGAAGCCACGTGAGTTGCCGGATCTGGCGCACGCGGCGGATTAGCTCTCAATAGGTGTGGAGCGGGGCCGGCAGACGTCGCGCTCCACGCTGGAATTTCTGATGCTGGTTTGAAGGAAATGGCGTCTGTCTCCATTTTCTGACGGGTGCTGAAGGGTTACTAAGGATCATTCATGTATCGTTCTTCTCCTTACGACAGGGCCAATTTAATTGCGGATTTCGATTCGATTCGAATCAGTCTGGCTTCTCCGGAAAAGATCAGGAGCTGGTCTCACGGTGAAGTCACCAAACCGGAAACCATCAACTATCGGACCTTCAAGCCGGAGCGTGATGGGCTGTTCTGCGCCCGTATTTTCGGACCGGTAGCCGACTGGGAGTGCTTGTGCGGCAAGTACAAGCGCATGAAGCACCGCGGCGTAATCTGCGACAAGTGCGGCGTCGAAGTAACGTTGTCGCGCGTCCGGCGTGAGCGCCTCGGTCATATCGAACTAGCCAGCGCGTCCTCGCACGTTTGGTTCTTCAAGGGTTTGCCGAGCCGCATCGGCTATTTGCTCGACATCACTCTCCGCGAGTTGGAGCGCGTCCTCTACTACGAGGCCTACGTCGTCATCGAGCCGGGCGAAGGCTCTGGCCTCAATGCCGGTGAAGTAATCAGCGACGAGCGCAAACGCCAAGTGGATCAGGAATTCGGCGGCAAGTACGTCGCTATGATGGGCGCCGAAGGCATCAAGGAACTCCTGAAGCGGATCGACGTCGAGTCGTTGAGCATTGAGATCCGCGAAAAGATGAAGACGGAGATCTCGGCGCAGAAGAAGTTGAAGTATGCCAAGCGGCTGCGCGTCGTAGAGAGTTTCCGCAAGTCGGGCAACAAGCCCGAGTGGATGATTCTCGACGTGATTCCTGTGATTCCGCCGGAGTTGCGCCCCCTGGTGCCGCTGGATGGCGGGCGCTTCGCCACCTCCGATCTGAACGATCTCTATCGCCGTGTCATCAACCGCAATAACCGTCTGAAGAAGTTGATGGAACTGCATGCCCCGGACGTCATCGTCCGTAACGAAAAGCGCATGCTGCAGGAAGCGGTTGACGCCCTGTTTGACAATGGCCGCCGCGGGCGCGTCTTACGTGGCGCCAACAATCGTCCCCTGAAATCGCTCTCCGACACACTGAAGGGCAAGCAAGGCCGTTTCCGACAGAACCTGCTCGGCAAGCGCGTAGACTACTCGGGCCGATCCGTTATCGTCGTGGGCCCCGAACTGAAGCTGAATCAGTGTGGTTTGCCGAAGAAGATGGCGCTCGAATTATTCAAGCCCTTCATCTATCACCGCTTGGAGCAGCGTGGCCATTGCACCACCATCAAGCAAGCCAAGGAACTGGTTGAGCAGCAGGATCCCGTGGTCTGGGACATCCTCGAAGAAGTGATCAAGGATCATCCCATCCTGCTGAATCGCGCTCCCACCCTGCACCGTCTGGGTATTCAGGCGTTTGAACCGGTGCTGGTCGAAGGCAAAGCGATCAAGCTGCATCCGCTGACCTGTACGGCCTTCAATGCCGACTTCGATGGCGACCAGATGGCGGTCCATATCCCGCTGTCGCCCGAAGCGCAGATCGAAGCATCCACACTGATGCTCGCCTCGAACAATATACTGTCGCCTGCGCATGGTGCGCCCATCGCCATCCCGACTCAGGACATGGTGCTTGGTCTTTACTACCTCACCAAAATGCGTCCCAACACCAAGGGTGCCGGCCGTACGTTCGCTTCCATCGACGACGTGCTGATCGCACTGGAAATGGGTGAAGTGGAAACGCTAACGCCCATCAAGCTGCGTTACACCGGCCGCGTCATTGACCTGACCAAGGCGTTCGATAGCCAGAACGTCATGCACACGGAGCCCATTGAGTTTGCCAAGCAGTACATGGAAACCACCGTGGGCCGCGTCATTCTGAACGATGTGTTGCCGAAGCAGATGCCGTTTGTGAACGGCCTGCTGAAGAAGAAGGGTCTTGCCCAGTTGGTTCAGTTCTGCTACCTGAAGTTTGGTCTCCAGGTGACCGTGCAGATGCTGGACGAAGTGAAGCGGCTCGGCTTCCTGTACGCGACTCGTTCCGGCATTTCCATCGGCATCGACGACATGGTTGTCCCGGAAGAGAAACCCGCCTTGGTCAAAGAGGCCGAACGGCAGGTCATCGAAGTGACCCAGCAATACCAGGACGGCGCCATTACCCAGTCGGAGCGCTACAACAAGATCATCGAAATCTGGTCGAAAGTTACCGAAGCGGTCTCGGACAAGATGTTCAAGACCATGGAGGAAGACGATCGCACCGGCCGCGTCCTCAACCCGATTTACATCATGGCCGATTCCGGCGCCCGCGGTTCGAAGCAACAGATCCGTCAGCTCTCCGGTATGCGCGGCCTGATGGCCAAGCCGTCGGGCGAAATCATCGAATCGCCCATCACGGCGAACTTCCGCGAAGGCCTGACTGTGCTGCAGTACTTCATCTCGACGCACGGCGCTCGTAAGGGTCTGGCGGATACGGCTTTGAAGACGGCCGATTCCGGTTACCTGACACGCCGCCTCTGCGACGTGGCCCAGGACGTCATCATCACCGAAACCGATTGCGGTACGGCGGATGGCATTTACGTGGAACCGATTATCGAATCGGGCGAAATCATCGAGCCGTTGCGCGACCGCATTGTGGGCCGCGTTGCGCTGGAAGACCAGCTCGATTACGAGACCAACATCATCGTCAAGGTGAACCAGGAGATTACGGAAGAACTGGCCAGCGCGATCCAGGCTGCCGGTATCGAGCGGGTGAAGATCCGTTCCGTGCTCACCTGCGAATCCAAGCGCGGTGTCTGCCAGCTCTGCTACGGTCGCAACCTCGCTACCGGCCGGATGGTCGAGCGCGGCGAAGCGGTCGGCATCATCTCGGCGCAGTCCATCGGCGAACCCGGAACCCAGCTGACCATGCGTACGTTCCACATCGGTGGCGCAGCCACTCGAGTCAGCGAACAATCCACTCAGGATGCGAAGTCGGACGGCTTCGCGAAGTTCATCGGCATTAACGCGGTCCGCAACAAGCGCGGCGAATTGATCGCGATGAACCGCAACGGTATCCTTGCCATCGTCGACGATAAGCAGCGCGAACGTGAGCGCTACCAGGTCGTTTACGGCGCGAAGATCAATGTCGAAGAGGGCGCAGCCGTCAAGGCGAACAAGATTCTCCTTGAGTGGGATCCATACACCTTCTCCATCCTCACGGAAGTCAGCGGTGCGATCCACTTTAAGGATCTCGTCGATGGCATCACGACTCAGGAACAAGTGGACGAAATCACCGGCAACATGCAGGTGGTTGTCACCGATTCGCCCGACGAGAAGCGCATGCCGACCGTTATCGTGCGCCCGGGCGGCGGAACCCGTGCGGATGAGAAACGCTATCTCATGCCGACTCACGCTCACTTAATGGTGACCGACGGTGAAGATGTACACGCCGGCGATGTCATCGCCAAGATTCCTCGCGCTACCACTAAGACCAAGGACATCACGGGCGGTCTGCCGCGCGTGGTGGAACTGTTCGAAGCGCGCAAGCCACGGGAGACGGCCGTTATCGCTGAGATCAACGGTAACGTGAAGTACGGCGAAGTGACCAAGGGCCAACGCAAACTGTACATCGTTGGCGACGACGGTACTCAAAAGGAATACTCCATCCCTCGGGGTGTCCACATCAACGTGCAGGAGGGCGAGCGGGTGAAGTCGGGCGATCCTTTGATGGACGGCCCGCGCAACCCGCATGACATTCTTGCCGTGCTTGGCGAGAAGGAGCTGCAGAAGTATCTCGTCAACGAAATCCAGGAAGTCTACCGCCTGCAGGGTGTCAACATCAACGACAAGCACCTTGAGGTGATATCACGCCAGATGATGCGTTGGATCAAGGTAGAGGACATCGGAGATACCGAATTCCTGCCGGAAGAAGTCGTGGATAAGTTCCGTTTCCGTGAGGAAAACCAGCGGGTGATCGAGTCCGGCGGTGCCGCGGCAACGGGCAAACCCCTGTTGCTCGGTATCACCAAGGCCTCGCTTTCAACCGATTCGTTCATCTCGGCTGCCAGCTTCCAGGAGACAACGCGTGTGTTGACCGAAGCCGCGATCAATGGCAAGGTTGACTATCTCCGAGGTCTCAAGGAGAACGTCATCATGGGTCGCCTGATTCCTGCCGGAACCGGCATGGAATACTATCGGCGCGTGAAGATTGCCGGTGAAGATGTGGTGGAGGAAGAGCCGGCACCCGATCAGGACCTGTCGCTTAGCGACTCTTTGGGCGATTACAACGACGAAACGCGGGGCATCTACACGGGCGGATTAAGCGAAGAGATCGCTCCCGTTGAGGAAGTCAGCACCCCCGAAGAAATCTGAGAGGGAACAGCAAAAATGATGTGAGGGCGGCGTCTTCGGATGCCGCCCTTTTTTTGTGACGAGTCAAGTTAGTAGCTTGGCCCATCGCTTCCAAGGTCGCAAGATCGAATATTGCGGAGTCGCGGTGGGCCCTGCTTTCCTTACCGTCAGCAATTGACGACGAACCAGACGCCTGATGGCGCCCTGCGTCGCACTCTTTGAGAGGCCGGTGGCCTCAGCGAGAGCCTGGTAGCTCAGCGCCACTCGATTGCGCTCGCGGCCCTTCGATTTACCCCAAATCAGAACGTAAACCAAGAAACTCGAGGCGCTATGGTCATGTCCGACCAAGTCGCGCATGAGAGTGTTGAATACATATTCGTCAACTGCTACCTTATTTTTCATTACTATACTAAGCAATACTATAGCAACCGATGGCAGATTGCGCCGGCAGCATTCCTGTTGCAGAATAGGCTGAGTTCAAGGAGACAAAATGATTCGAGGCGTTAAGTTCTTAGGCATATGCGTCAGCGACCAAGGCCGCGCGCTGGCATTCTACACACAGAAACTCGGATTCACGATTCAGACCGACCAACCCTTCGATGGCGGGCAACGCTGGATCGAGCTCGGCATCCCCGGTGCGGACACCGGCGTGGTGCTCTTTACGCCGAAAGGCCAGGAGGATCGGGTCGGTTCCTTCGTCAACGCCTCGCTCTGGACGGATGACGTCGAAGCAACTTACGAGCAACTAAAGGCCAAGGGTGTGGAATTCACCGCACCGCCGGTGAAGCAGCCGTGGGGAACGTCGTGCATCTTCAAAGATCCGGACGGAAATCAGTTTGTGCTCGGAAACAAATAACTACCCGATCTTCTTCCAAGCCAGCGTGACACCGTCAGCAATGGAAAGCAGCGCCGAAATTACGCGCGAATCCCGTCCAAGTTTTTGATTGAGAGCGCGAATTGCAAGCGTGTTCGGGTCGGTGGTAGACGGGTCCGTGATGTTCCCCTCGCGCAGCATGTTGTCGAGGACAATGACGCCACCCGGGCGCACCAGCTGAAGCGAGAGCTCATAATACGTGTCGTATCCGGTCTTGTCGGCGTCAATAAACGCCATGTCAAACGATTCGCCGTGGCCCTCCGCAAGCAGGGACATCAAGGTCTCCTCCGCCGGGCCAATGCGAAGCTCTATCTTTTGGTCGACGCCAGCCTCGCGCCAATAGCGCCGCGCTACCGAAGTGAACTCGTCACTGATGTCACAGGCAACCATCCGGCCTTCCGCAGGAAGCGCAAGCGCCGTTACCAGGGAGCTATATCCGGTAAACACTCCGACCTCCAGCGTTTTCTTTGCCTGCAGCATTCCCACCAGGACGCGGAAGAACTGTCCCTGTTCGGGCGGTATTTGCATCAACGCCTTCGGGTGCGCGGCCGTTTCTTCGCGGAGTCTCCGCAGCACGTCCGCTTCGTCCACGCTGACTCTGCGGATGTATTCAGTCAGCCCTTTGCCTGCAACATAGGTCTTAAGAGGTTCCACCTATCCAGACTAGATGACGCGCTGCGACCGGGATGACCTCAAACGCCCGCCAGTCATAATAGAGTCGTCATCCTTCCATGCGGTGTCTTTCAGACGATACGCTCAAGCTGTTGTCGGCCGGTTGGACCGTTGTTGCCTCAAGCCGTCTGTTGGCGGCGACAGTATCCACGCAATTCAGAACCGCACAGTTGACCCACAACGTCGGCTCGTGGGATCGGCCCGCGATTCTGAACGCCCACTCCTGGCTCACAAAGCTCTGGAAAGAGCGTCTATATCGGGATGCGTCGACGCCGACGCTACTCTCAACCACCCAGGAACTGCTTCTCTGGCAGCAGGTGATCGAGCGCGATGTGGTGCGGCTTCTGGACTTGGCTGCTACAGCCCGCGCCGCTCGCCGCGCGTCGATTGCGCTTGCACAGTACGAGGTTCCTCTTAAGGACGGGCGCTGGCAGACCCACCACGACGCTGAGCGATTCTCGAACTGGCTGGCAGAAATGCGGCGCCGCTGCGCCGCGGAGAACTGGATCACGAGGGCCGGCCTTTGGCGCGCGGCGCCAGATTGGATACGCGCCACAAAACAGGACGATGTGCGTTTGCTGCTCGTCGGATTCAAGCCTCAATTTCCTGCCATGCGCACAGCGATCGAGGCCATTGAAGAGAGCGGCGGCAAAGTCAGTCTGGCCGAGCCGACCGAGGCCCATCCCGTTGCCCAGTCGAGACCCTGTGAGTCGTTCGATCAGGAATGGGAGGAGGCTGCCCGCTGGGCCCGGCACTGGGTCGAGGAGGGCGCGCAGTCGGTGGGCGTCATCGTTCCCGGCTTCGCTGAGCGCCGTAAGCAGGTGCTCCGCATCTTTGATGACGTGTTCTCTCCGCTACACGTACTGTCGGTTCTCCGACAGCCAGATGAACCCCAGTCGCTCATCCACATCGACCACGCCGATCCGCTTCGCAACCATCCCCTGATCGCTGCCGCGCTGCTGGTGCTCGATCTTGCAGCGGATCGAGTTCCTATCAGTGATGCCAGTGCTTTCCTGCGCTCGCCTTTCATTGCCGGAGCGAAGGAAGAGATCTACCTCCGGGCGACAGCGGATCTTGAACTGCGTAAATACCGCGACTTGGAAGTGGGCCTTCGTGAGCTCGAAAGGGCCGCGAAGAACTCACCGCTGGCTCTCAAGCTCTGCTACAAGATAAGCCGATTTCTTGCTACGAAACCGGATTCCACGGAGTTTCCACATTGGACCCGCTTTATCGCTGAGCTGCTGAAGCTGGCGGGCTGGCCGGGCGACACGGAGCTGCGGGCATGGGAACAACAGGTCTTGGATGAATGGCAAAAAGCGCTTGGAACGCTTGCCTCACTGGGTTTCGTTTCGGGCCCGGTACCGTGGGAAGTTGCAGTCGCTCAATTGCGCGGAATGCTTACCGCGGAGCAGCCCCAAGCAGCGGATGCAAGTTCTCCTGTCCAAATTCTTGACCCCCGTGAAGCGGCAGGCATTCAGTTCGACCACCTTTGGATCACGGGGCTGTCGCACGATGACTGGCAGTTCCGGATCGATTCGTCGCCATTCATTCCCAGGTCTCTTCAGGCGGAATTCGCCATACCCGGCGCCTCCGCTTCCAGCCGGCGCGTGCAGGAAGCGCTTTCCCAGAAGGCGTTGTTGCACGCCGCGCCGGATGTGGTGGCAAGCTACTCCGGCACGCCGCTTCCCATCTCGGCCGACTGTGATCAGCCAGCGCTCCCCCGCTGGGATTCCCCGTTGTTTAAGAGCGCGTACGTCCTAACAGACTGCGTCACTTCGATTGTTGATACACAGGCCCCGCCCCCCAAAGCAACGCACTTGGGCGGTGGTACCAGCCTGATCAAAGACCAATCGTCGTGCCCATTCCGGGCATTTGCTAAAGTTCGCTTGGAGGCTGGCGGTCCGGAGGACGGCACCTTCGGCTTCGATCCGCGTGAACGAGGCGGCTTCTTGCATCGGGTATTCGAAGCGGTTTGGATCCAGCTCGAAACTCAGCACCGTTTGAAGCAAACGTCGCAGGAAGAGTTGGAGGCTATCGTGGACACTGCCATTCAAACCGCGCTGTCCAGGAGAACATCGGATAACGAATTCCATCGCGAGTTGACAGAAGCTGAACGATTACGGCTTCGAGCCGTGACTCTTGAATGGCTGGAGGTGGATAAGCGCAGAACTCAGCCCTTTCGCGTTGTTCAGATCGAGGAAGAGCGGTCCTTCGATTTGAATGGCGTCAACATTCGTCTCCGCATGGACCGCGTCGACCGGCTCGATAGCGGCAAACTCTTGCTGATCGATTACAAGGGTGGAAAGCAGGATGCGAGAAGTCTCAAGGGCGATAGGCCCAAAGAGCCGCAGCTACTCGTTTATGCCGCTTCACTCGGCCGGGAAGTGGATGGAGTTTTGTTCGCGCAGGTGAAACCACGCAGCGTGGAGCTGATTGGATTCACCAGGGAACTGCACCTCGATACGAACAAAGTGGAAGTTCTGGGTGGCGCGTGGGAGGCCCAGTGCAACGACTGGACGGAGACGGTCAGTCATCTCGCGGAAGAGTTTCGCAGCGGTTTCGCTGCCGTCAGCCCGGGCCCCAAGGCGTGTGAGTTCTGCGATTTCAAGCCACTTTGTCGCATACAGGAAGCGCGTTCGAATGAAGGCGGTGATGACGCATGAGTGTTGCGCCCGACGCAGCCGTCCGCGAGACTGCACTCGACCCCTCCCGCTCCTTCATTGTTGAGGCCCCCGCCGGTTCCGGAAAAACCGAGTTACTGATACAGCGTTACCTCCGTCTGCTCGCCACTGTCGAGCGGCCCGAGTCAGTGGTGGCCATGACCTTCACGCGCAAAGCGGCGGCCGAGATGAAGCAGCGGATCGTCGAAGCGCTGTTGGCCGCCCAACGCGGAGAGAAGGTCGATCAAGAAAATGACCAACGCACCCGAGCCTTGGCGCTCGAAGTGCTTAGGCGCGATGCCCGGCTGAACTGGGGCCTGCTCGAAGACCCGTCGGTCCTTCAGATTCAAACCATCGATTCCCTCTGCGCGATGCTCACCCGTCAGATGCCGCTGCTCTCTGACTTCGGCGGCAGCCCCCGTGTGGAAGAGCACGCCGATGAGCTCTACAGTGTGGCAGCCAGACGCACGCTGGCCATGCTTGCCGCGGGACCGCCGGAACAAAAGCAAATCTTCCGCAACGTTGTCAGCCATTTTGAAAGCGATTTGAAAAGCCTTGAGAACCAACTCATTCAGATGCTCGGCAAGCGCGACCAGTGGCTCGGACTAACTGCAGGTAGGGATGGCGGCGAGATTACTAGGGATCGCATCGATCGCACGCTGGAAGATTGTCACCTCGTGCTGATTCAGAAGGCCTACTGGCTCTGGCCGCCATCCATACCGAATCGGCCTCCCGTGAAACTCGAGTCTCGCGAAAAATGGAAACGATTCGCGGAGCTCCATCTACTAAAAGGCAAGAAGAAACCTCGCAAAGGCAGTGAGTTTTATCCGATCCTTGACGGCCTTCCAAAATTCTGCGAAGCGCTTTATCGCATTACGAAGGGCATTCCCAGTTCCATTGACGACAGCCAGTGGGATCTGGTGCGCGACTTTGTCAGCTTGCTGTTCTACACAGTTGTCCAGCTGCGCACCGTTTTCGAGGAGCGCGGCGAAGTCGATTTCACGGAGGTCACTCGCGCCGCCATACAAGCGCTGGGAACAGCCGACCTTCCCACGGATCTCAGCTATCGCCTCGATTACCGCATTGAACATCTGTTGGTCGATGAGTTCCAGGACACTTCGATTTCCCAATATCGGCTCCTCGAGGCCCTCACGGCTCCGTGGTCGGACGGCGACAACCGTACGCTCTTTCTGGTCGGCGATCCCATGCAGTCCATCTATGGATTCCGGCAGGCTGAAGTGAAATTGTTCCTCGAGGTGGCGCGAGGCATCTTCGGTTCGGTGCGGCTGGATCACCTGCAACTCACCGCCAACTTCCGCTCTACGCCTTCTATCGTCGACTGGGTGAATAACGCCTTTAAAGAGGTAATGCAAGAAGATGACTGGGAGCACGGTGGGGTAAAGTATCAGCCATCCGAAGCCAGCAGAAGGGAATCAAGTTCCGCTTCCGTCATCCGGCCGTTTATCGAAGACAACTTGGGCGGGGAAGAAGCCGAGTGGATTGCGAAGGTCGCCAGCAAGCATCTCGCGTCCAACCACACCGTGGCCGTCCTTGTTCGAGCCCGGCCTCATGTCGTAAGAACGATCCAGGCGTTTCGAAAGCATGGCATCGCGTACGAGGCGCGCGAGATCGACGAGCTCCAGAATGAGCAGCACGTCCTGGACATCCTGTCATTGACCCGTACTGTCCTCCATGTCGGCGATCGGCTGTCATGGCTGGCCTGTCTTCGAGCGCCCTGGTGCGGATTAAACCTGGCCGACCTTTCAGCTCTCGCCGAGGGCCAGCGCGGTCGTTCTGTGCTGGAGTTGCTCAAGGATCCGGAGCGTCTCGGCGCTTTGTCGCTCGATGGCCGCCAACGGGCCATCCGGACGGGCGAGATCTTGGAGGCGGCCGTCCATCAAATCGGCCACCATCCGATTCGAAAGATCGTCGAATCCGTATGGCTTGCACTGGGCGGCCCGGCCACCTTGACGCACAGTTCTCAGTTCGAAGACGTGGAAGTATTGCTCGGCGTCCTCGACGACTTCGATGAGGGCGGTGCGATTCGGGACTTCAGCCTTCTTAAGGATCGTCTGAAGTTTCTCTACGCCAAGCCGCAGACCGGCGGCGACCGTGTGCAAATCATGACGATTCATTCCGCTAAGGGTCTAGAGTTCGACACCGTCATTCTTCCCCAATTGCAGAGCGGGCACCGCTCCGAGGACAAAGGCCTCTTGGCTTGGATTGAGCGCAGAAATAGCAATGGCGAGTTCGGCGTCCTGATGGCCGGCCGCGCCAAAGCAGGCGAGCCCGATACGCTGTACGACTTCGTGTTTGGCGAGATGACGAAGAAGCAACAGCACGAGGAAAAGCGATTACTGTACGTAGCAGCTAGCCGTGCCAGGAACTTCCTGTATCTCTCCGGCAACCTCAGACAGAACAATCAAGGCTCTAGTTACAGCCCTCCGCGCGACGGGTTTCTCAAGCTCATCTGGGCCGTCGCGCAGCCCGTCTTCGATGCCGCGTGGCTAGCCTGGCAGAAAAGCCAAACCGCGCAGCAATCGCTGCCTTTGGTCGCGCCGCCGCAAACCATCCTTCGCCGCTTGCCGGCTGACTGGCATGTGCCCGACGCCCCGGAGGCCGTATCTGCCGCTATGCCGATGGCCCGCAGTATTGCCTCCTCGAGAGAAGTCACCTATGAATGGGTGAGTGATGTCGCGCGCCATGTTGGTACGGTCGTTCATGAGTACCTGCGACACTTTGCCCAAGACGGCATCGCCGTCTGGACGATGCGGCGTCTAACTTCGCAACAGCGAGTCATCGAATCCGAGTTGCGCCGGTTGGGAACGCCGTTGGACGAACTCGATAAAGCGGCAGCCAGGGTTATGCGAGCTCTCGAAAACGTCGTTCAGAGTGAGCGCGCACGCTGGATCCTCTCGCCCGCGCCAGAAGCCCGCAGTGAGTGGGCCATTAGCGGTGTGGTGGATGGCAAACTCTTTGACACCATCGTGGACCGAACGCTCATCGACGCCCAAGGACGTCGCTGGATCATCGACTTCAAAACCGGCGAGCACGGGGGAGGGTCCCTTGACAAGTTCCTTGCCGAAGAGCAACGTCGCTACGCCGATCAAATGTCAGTCTACGCGGCACTGCTCAGCATGCGGGAGGATCGTCCCGTCATGCTCGGGCTTTATTTCCCTCTTCTCGACGCCTGGCGAGAGTGGAGCTTTGCTGAGCAGGCTGTCTCCATCGCGGCAGATTGACGGCACACCAGGCCTGCTCCCGTTCCAAACAGCCAGAGTTCTCGCAGCTTACACTGGTTCTGATGCCCACCAAGCTCACCGCCAACGTCAAAGCGGGAGGTTGCGCGTCGAAGTTGAGCCCAAAGATTCTCCATCGGGCGTTGGCGACGGTTCCTCGCCAGAGCAACGACCGCGTGCTGGTTGGATTCGACACAGCGGATGACGCTGGTGTCTACGACCTTACTCCGGACAGCACCACACCTCTGGCGATGATCCAGACGGTCGACTTCTTCACGCCGATCGTTGATGATCCCTACAGCTTCGGCGGCATCGCCGCCGCCAACGCGCTCAGTGATGTCTACGCCATGGGCGGCAAACCGGTCACGGCCCTCTCGATCCTGGTCTTTCCAGCGAACGGTGAAATGGCCGATCTGGAGGCTATCCTAAAAGGCGGCGCCGACAAGATCCACGAGGCTGGCTGCGTCATCCTCGGGGGCCACAGCATCTCCGAAGATGAGATCAAGTTTGGTTACGCGGTCACGGGGCTTATTGATCCAAGCCGAGTCTGGACAAATGCTGGAGCAAAGCCGGGCGACGTGTTGGTCTTCACGAAGCGCCTTGGAACGGGCGTCATCTCGACCGCGCTGAAGAAGGGCTTCGTCGAAGAGGCACACATCGAGGCGTCGATCCGGCAAATGCTCACTCTGAATAAGCAGGCCTGTGAATTATTACTGAGCCGTGCCGTGCACGGTTGCACCGACGTCACTGGCTTTGGTTTGCTCGGGCATGCCCGGGAGATGGCGCTTGCCAGCGGCGTAACGCTCGAGATTCGTGCGAGCGCGTTGCGATATCTGCCTGGCGCCATCGAATACTCAAAGGCCGGCGCACACTCTGGTGGCCTTCATAACAATCGCGATTTCGTCTCCGATTGCGTAATGCTATCGGATGAGATACCGTCCGAGATCGAAGCACTCCTGTATGACCCGCAAACGTCGGGCGGCCTGCTGGCGGCGCTTCCGGAATCAGACGCGGCTGCCTTCATTGACGAGTTCCCCGACGCTTACGTGATTGGCGCCGTTCGTTCTCGCGGACGCAAGCCACTGGATGTGCATGCCTAGAGATCGATGCAAACCAGCACAGAACCGCGCGTGTCTGTGTGAAAACTCTAGTACTGAACCGCGAGCGTCAGCGAGCGGACCCACCACAAGGACGACCGGGACAGGCGTCTCTGTCCCAAGGCGATCACGAAATCCTCTCTTGTCGACTCAAGCTCAATCGCCGCGTGGACAGAGCGAGCCTGTCCCAAGATTCCATACAGTCGACTCGTCACCCAGTCCAAGCGTTCTCACACAGACTCGTAAGCAAGTGGATGCGGAAAACCGAAACTTATGACTGCCACGAAACCAAACAATCCCCTGATCATCGCGCTCGACGTAGAGACCATCGAGGAAGCACGTTCCTTGGTCCAACGAATCGGTCCCAGTGCGGAATTGTACAAAGTTGGCCTCGAACTTTACTCGGCCACCGGCAATGACTTCGTTAAAGAACTGACCGGCGCAGGCAAGAAGGTGTTTCTCGACCTCAAGCTCTATGACATTGGCGAAACCGTGAAGCGCGCAACGAAGGTGATTGTAAGAACCGGGGCTACGTTTCTTACCGTTCACGCTATTCGTCCCGTGATCGAAAGTGCCGTGGAAGGGCGGGGAAGCAGCGGAACCCAGATTCTTGCGGTGAGTGTTCTGACCAGCTTTGACCAGCGGGACATTGACGAACAAGGCTACGCAATGCCCATCGCCGACCTGGTTTCGATGCGCGTAAGACAGTCGGCCGCGGCGGGGGCGGATGGAATCGTTTGCTCCCCGCTCGAAGTAGCCAGCGTTCGGGCCGTCGGCGGACCCTCGCTCAAACTGGTGACGCCCGGTGTTCGGTCAATCGGGGCCGGCGTCGGCGACCAGAAGCGTGTCGCAACGCCTCGCCAGGCAATCGAGAATGGTGCTGACTATTTGGTGATTGGCCGGCAGATCACTCGCGCCCAGGATCCGCGTGCGGCATGCGAGCAGATCCTCGACGAAATCAGATTGGCTGTCGCTACCTAGGCCCGAAGGAACCAGCGCTTCTTGTACAGTCCATATGCGATCAGGTACATCAGCAGGACGTATGTGATTGCATAGAGCAGCGATGCGTTCATCGGCGACGCCCAAGTCGCGAACAGATGCTCGTAAAGCCAGCCATGAAGCGAGAGCCTCGGCCGGCTAGCATCTGGATATACCATGCTCAACGCGGTTTCGATCAATTCGGAAGCCATGTAGACGGCAATCGCATTCATGCCCATGATCACCAGCGGCTTCACATATCGCTGGTAGCCCCGGCCATCGATCAGCCAGACAAATCCCGCGAAGATCACGAAATCGCAGCCCGCCATGAACAGGCTAAATGACGGCGTCCACAGCTTCTTGTTGATGGGCATCCAAATGTCACAGATCAGTCCAATCGTGATCAGCACGTTACCCGTAAGGAATAACCAAATCGTGCGCTCGGCCAGTTCTTTCTTTAATCGCAGGATGTGGCCAGCCATGATACCGAGTAACGCGGTTCCAATCGACGGCAATGTACTGATAATCCCTTCGGGATCCCAGGTCTTGGTACCGGCATAGTTGTGTCGTCCCAGCACGAGATTGTCTACATAGTGCGACAAGTTGCCCTCAACGCTGAGGTTACCGGTGCCGTAGCCGGGAACGGGAACCAGCGTCATCAGCATCCAGTAGCTCGCAAACAGGCCAACGATCCAAATAATCTGTCCGCGCAGTCGAGTCGTCATGTAGATGCACGACGCGATCAGGTAGCAGATCGCGATTCGTTGCAACACACCCAGAATGCGTTGGGTTCCCAAGCTAAATGCGGGCGCCAAGTAGGTGATCAGGCCTAATACGTAAATAACCGCTGCCCGCCGGAGTATTTGCCAAAAGAGTTGTGACTTTGGAACACCCGCCGCCAATCGCTTGCCGAGTGACAAGGTGATGGCGACGCCGACGATCCAGACAAATGAGGGAAACACCATGTCCGTGATCGTCCACCCGTTCCACTCGGAGTGATTCAGCGGAGCGTAGCTGGCGTCGCCGCCTGGGCTGTTCACCAGAACCATGAGTGCGATCGTCGCACCGCGGAAGGCATCCAGCGAGACAAGACGCTCGGGCAACTTTTTTTCGCCTGACAGCGCTTGAGTTCGCCTTTCAGCGAGAGGAGCCTGTGTTTCAGCCATCGTTCTCCTGACTACTCATCCCGAAAGCAGACTGCCCTTCGGCGCTTTTCGAGTAAGGACCATGAGTATACGTTACATCGTCCCACGAGGTTACAGCCAAAGCGCTATGTTGAAACGACATGACTCGAAGAACCTCCATCACCAGAAATGCCCTACGTCCCCAGGGGACCACAACGCCAAAGCTGCGAGACCATTGCGCTTGCCTTTTCCGGGGCGCCACAACCGTCCTGTGCTCCATCTTCCTACAACACGGCTTGTTGTGCGGCGCAAGTTCAGACGCCGGCAGTCTGTCGCCCAGCCAGCAGGAGGCCTACGAGCAGAAGATTCGGGCGCTGGAAGAGCGAGTCACGCGGCTCGAAGCGGTAGTGGCTAAGCTGGCTGATCGAGAGCTCGCTCCCGTCACCTACACTGCCGCGCATGCGCCAAGCGCGCCGGTCTCAGCCAACCCACGTTTTCAGGAACCGGAACTGCTGGCCTCCGTCTCCACGCCGGTCGCCGCCGCAGTACCCGACGCACGGCCACAACCGGACCAAAAGCCAAAATTCGAGATGCCGCCTGAGCTGGTGCCGGAGGTCGGAAAGATTGGGGCCGAGGTTGGCCTCTTGTTGAGCGGTTCCCTGAATCCCTTCAAGCTCAGTGCCGGGCAGTTCGCCGGCGGATTCATTGACCTGCCTCTCCTGGATCGTCCTCGCTGGCTTCACGGAAGGCTGTCCTATGAGATCTCTATTGGACTTTCACAATCGAATACCACCTTCAATACGACGTCAAACGTCGCGCAGGTGGCGAATCTCGCGGTATTGGATACCGTTTATCCAGCCCGCGGCCTTCAGAACGCGCAAGAAGCAGCCAGCGGCACAGGCTCCGCTCCCTTCTACACGACCATGTCAACCAGCACACGCTTGCGATTGCTTGAGGTAGTCCCTTTCTCGATAAAATACACGTCTACGGTATTTGACCGAATTCGTCTGCGACCGTATGCCGTACTCGGTTTTGGCACATTTGTCACCATCGACAGCCAGAATCCTGCGAGGGGAACGCCTCCCACCTATGGTGTTCGCCCGGATGCGAACCTTCCGCCGGAGGTGCTGGCGCTTCTTCAGCAATCCTTCGGTGGACAAGCGCCATTCGGGGCCACACTGGTGGCCGGTCAGATTTCCAATTCCTCACAGCTGGTTGCCAGAGGATTGCCGGCCGGAAACGGGAACATTGATTTCGGACTGCACACTGCGGCCGGCATCACCTACCGGCTCACTCGTGACATCTCTCTTGGTTTTGATGCGCAGTACAATCGCATTGCCGGTTCCAACGGTGGATTTACAACGCTTGGCAGCCGTATTGGATTTCACTTCTGAGCGATTGCTCAAACGGGGTGTGCGATTAGGACTTGACCAATCCGGCCAGCAGTTTGTGGCCGGTCGGCGAAGCACTCCCACCTGCCGGCTCATCGGTGACCGCTATCGCCGTGATGCCCTGAACCAGATCCGCTTGGGCAAACTCAACTTGAGCGGCCCTGGTTGCCTGCGCCTCAAACACTCCCGCGCTAACAATAGCCGGACTCTTGTCCCGGATCAGCCAGAGCTGATAAACGCGTCCGCCGGGAAGCGGCGGCAGGTCGTTAGCGAAGAAGGCGACGCGATTCTTCTCCGAGACTAGAGCGTATCCACGTGCCTTAGGCGCAGCCTCCGTTCCGTTCACCGGAACCAACCGCGCGCCGGGTGAAGAGAGCATGCTGATCATATTCCGGCCCTGGCCCGCCTGCATCTCCATCCTTTGCACAGTCTCCAGCAACCGCGCTCTTTCCTGGGTTAGCGATACCGTCTCCGCGGTCAAGCGGCGCGTTCGCTCCTCAGCCGTCTGCAGCGAGGCCGACAGCGTTTGTATCTGAGCCGACAAGCGCCGCTGCTCCGTAGTCCCTCGTTCGAGCTGGTCCTTCTGTAGCGCCAGTGCAGCAGCCAGCTGAGCTGTGTTCGCTTTCTCCGCGGCGAGCGCCGCAGTTGTCTGCTGAGAGCGTACGTCTACCTCTTCAAGGGACTTGCGCAGACCGCCTAGTTCTCGTTCCCGTGCCCGCAATTGCGCCGTGAGCTCGATAATGCGGCCCAGATCGGGTGGTTGGGTTTCGATCGGCCGCTGCAGCGGCGCGGCGGCCGGCTGAGTCTCCTTTGCCGCACGGAGCTGATTCAATTCCGTTTCCGAATGGGCCAATTGCGCAGTCAACTGCTTCAAGGTGTGCTGATCGGCTCCACGCGTTATAAACCAAGCCGCAGAGCCCGCCATAAGGGCGACCGCCGCAGCCACTGCCCCCATTCGCAGATAATTTGGCAATGACCGGCGCCTGGCCGGAAGCACCTGGAGGTGTCCACGTGCCGGGCGTTCGGCAGTAGGCGGAAGCGTGGCGCCATAGAGCGACCAAAAATGGAGGCTCCGCCGAACTCCGTTCTGACAAACGTCGCAAGCGGAAGCCAGGTGTACGTTGATCTCCGCAGCCGGTTCCGGCTCGAGGGCTCCCAAAGCGTAGAGATCGTACTCCTCAGTCGCAAACCCAAGACATTGCACCGTTTAAACGCTACCCCTGCCCTTTCCAATGTACAGCCTTCTGGTCAACTCGCCCTTATGACGACTACCAAGGCCTGGCTGCTTAGTAATCTAAAATACGTTTCCTATTATCCGGATTAACGGTCTCAAAATAAAATGTCGTTTGAAGCGATAAATTCTTTCGATCTCTGCCACGAATCCATTACTCTATTTTCAAGACGCATCCAAAACCGCTATACCAGCCATGAACTTAGAGAAGATATTATCCGAACTTTGGGACGAAAAGCGCCGGATTGACGATGCCATTTCCGCCCTCGAACGAATTTCCGCCGCTACTCCCAAGCGCCGTGGCCGGCCCCCAGCCTGGCTCAAGAAACTAAACCACATGCCTTCAGCTGCCGTTCTCGAGGGCGCTGGGGTTTCGACCGAAAACGGCGCGGATGCCCAATCCGAAGCTGCCCGATAGCCCATCTGGCCCGCCCGCCAGCATTGGCTTCGGGAAACAAACTACACCATATCTGGGTTACGAAGAACAGCCCTCCCTGGATTGCTCGGTCACGACTTCTTAAACTTCAGATGCCCTCCGGGATCTCTGGCTGAGTACCATGATGAGTGATGAAGGTCCATGTGATCGACTCGCATACGGGTGGCGAGCCCACTCGCATCGTGGTGCAGGGTGGCCCCGACCTTGGCTTGGGCCCATTGGCTGTTCGTCTGGAGCGATTTCGCAGCCAGTTTGATTCCTTTCGTTCGGCCGTCGTCAACGAGCCGCGCGGCTCGGATGCGGTGGTCGGTGCTTTGCTGTGCGATCCAGTTGATCCAGCTTGCTCGGCCGGGGTCATATTCTTTAATAACGTCGGCTATCTGGGCATGTGCGGTCATGGGTCCATTGGGCTGGTAGCGACGCTTTCGTATATGGGAAGAATCCAGCCAGGAACACATCGCTTCGAAACGCCTGTCGGTGAAATCAGCGCGAAGCTCGGTGTCGATGGTGCCATCACCATAGGCAACGTACCGAGTTACCGTCTCAGCAAAGATGTGACCGTTGATGTTGAGGGATTCGGTCAGGTCAAAGGCGATGTCGCGTGGGGCGGCAACTGGTTCTTCCTGTCGCAAGGCAGCCCGTACCCCCTTCGTCTCTCTCATCTTGAGGAACTCACGAGCTACACATGGCGAATTCGCCAGGCGCTAGTACGCAATGGAATCACGGGCGAGAACGGCGCGGAGATCGATCATATCGAGATCTTTAGCGATCCTGCTTCCCCGACCGCTCACAGCCGCAACTTTGTGCTGTGTCCGGGCAAGGCCTATGATCGCTCCCCCTGCGGCACGGGCACCAGCGCCAAGCTCGCGTGCCTCTATGCTGACGGCAAGCTGAAGGAAGGAGGGGTGTGGCGTCAGGAAAGCATCGTCGGGTCGGTTTTTGAGGGTCGTGTCGAAATCGTGCAAGGCGAGATTCTCCCCTTTATCACGGGCTCGGCGTACGTGAACGCGGAAGCGGACCTAATCCTCAATGAGCACGACCCATTCTGTTGGGGAATTCCATGAGTAACACCAGCGAGTTTGGCCGGTGACCCAGAAGAACGCCCAACCCGACGTCCTGATCGTTGGCGCCGGCATTGTCGGGGCGGCCTGCGCTCTCGAGTGCGTTGTCAGCGGCTTGACGGTTACGGTCGTGGAACCGGCCGTCGTCGGAGGTGGCGCCACTGCCGCGGGCATGGGCCACATCGTAGTGATGGACGATTCGGAGGCCCAGTTCCAGCTCACGAATTACTCGGAAGCGCTGTGGCATGAACTGGCTCCCGATCTTCCAGCCGATTGCGAATACCTGCCTTGCGGCACGATGTGGGTGGCCGCCGATGAAGAAGAGTTTCAAGAGGTGCTGCGCAAACATCAGTTCTATTCCTCACGCAATGTCGTCAGCCATGTGCTGGATGGGTATGAAATCGCTCAGGCTGAGCCGAAACTTCGTCCCGGCTTGGCCGGCGGCCTGCTCGTACCCGGCGATTGCGTCGTGTATTCTCCGTGCGTAGCTTGTTACCTCTTGGGGAAAGCAGAGAAGCGGGGGGCGAAGCTCCTCATTGGTGAGCGCGTGTTGTCGATTGAGGAGGGCCGCGCAAACCTGTCGGATGGCACATCGTTGGCCGCTGGCGTGGTGATAAACGCGGCTGGAACTGCCGCCCGCGATCTGATCCCGGGACTCGACATCCAGCCACGCAAGGGGCACTTGCTCATTACCGATCGCTACCCGGGCTTCGTTCGTCATCAGCTCATTGAGCTGGGATACCTGAAGAGCGCTCACAGCCTCAAGTCCGATTCGGTCGCTTTCAATGTGCAGCCTCGGCTCACTGGCCAATTGCTGATCGGATCCTCCCGCCAGTATGGCCTCGAGGACCCTGCGGTCGACTATCCCATCCTCAGCCGCATGCTTCGGCGTGCGGTCGAGTACATGCCGGAACTGGCGCCGCTGTCGGGCATCCGCGTCTGGACTGGCTTCCGGGCTGCCACAGCCGATAAGCTGCCGCTAATCGGGCGCGCCCCTGGATTCAGCCGTGTTTACGTCGCCTCCGGTCATGAGGGCCTTGGCATCACCACTTCGCTCGGCACTGCCAAACTGCTGATCGATCAGATCCTCCATCGCCCGTCCGTCATACCCTGCGAGCCCTACCTGGCGGAGAGGAACTTTTCGCTCCATGCGTGAAGTGGCTGCCAGCGTCTGTTTGACGGTCAACGGAGAAGAAATCCGGGTTACGCCGGGCGTGAGCGTTGCCGCCGCGATGCTCGCCGCGGGACAAACGGCTTTCAGAACGTCCGTGTCGGATCAGCCTCGGGGGCCCCTTTGCGGAATGGGCGTTTGCATGGAATGCCGAGTCATTATTAACGGCCGAGCCCACCAGAAGAGCTGCCAGGTCCTGTGCGCGGAAGGCATGGTCATCGAAAGCGAATGACGCCGGGCAGGGTCGATATCGTCGTCGTCGGCGCCGGACCTGCCGGTATTGCCGCCGCCTGCAGTGCGGCGGCGACCGGGAGCAGCGTCGTTGTTTTCGATGACAATCCCGGTGCGGGCGGTCAGATCTGGCGCGGTATGGACGCGTTGTCCTCTGGGGCTAGCGACTCGGCGCGCACCTGGTTCCGCCGGTTTCAGCGCTCGGGCGCACGCCTGCACGCTGGATCGCGCGTCATTGGGCATGGCCCCATGGCCAAGTCGCTTCTGATCGAGGACCCGCAGGGAGTCCGCGTTGTTCGATATCGCCGCCTCATCCTTGCCACCGGTGCGCGCGAGCTGTTCCTGCCATTCCCCGGCTGGACATTGCCCAATGTCTTTGGCGTCGGCGGAATTCAAGCGCTGGCTAAATCTGGCCTTTCGTTCGAGACGAAACGTGTTGCCGTGGCGGGTACTGGCCCGCTGCTGCTGGCAGTAGCCGCGTATCTCCGCGCCCACGGAGCACAAGTCGTCTTGATCGCGGAACAGGCCTCGTTTCGCACGCTGGCGGGTTTCTCGCGGCATCTCTTCCGATTTCCGGGCAAGATCTCCGAAGCTGTTCAGCTTCAATCCAAACTGATCGGCGTGCCGTATCACTGGGGTGCATGGGTTGCGTCCGCGGCCGGTGACCGTGAGGTTGAGTCCGTCACCATTCGCGGGGGGAACCGTCGCTGGATTGAGCCCTGTGATTACTTGGCCGTCGCCTACGGGTTCCATCCGAATCTCGAGTTGCCAGCGTTGCTCGGCTGCGTCGTCCGCGGATCCGCCGTTGTTGTAGACGCTCTGCAGCGGACCACTGTCGAGGACGTTTATTGCGCTGGTGAGCCCACTGGCATTGGGGGCGTCGATCTGGCTCTGGCGGAGGGTGAGATCGCCGGCTACGCGGCCGCGGGCCTCCTCGACAAGGCCGTGTCCAGACAGCCAGCCCGAGATCGATGGCGACGTTTCGCCGTCGCTCTCGAAGCCGCTTTTGCGCCTCGGCCCGAGCTGCGCTCGCTGGTTCACGCTGACACCATCGTGTGCCGTTGCGAAGATGTTACCTGGGGGCGAATTCAGGCTCAGACGTCGTGGCGCTCGGCCAAACTGCATGCGCGCTGTGGAATGGGCCCGTGCCAAGGGCGCATCTGTGGACCCGCCGTTGAATTCCTGAAAGGCTGGGGCTCGGAATCGGTTCGCCCACCGATCTTCCCTACCGCAGTTGGTAACCTTACTGAATTGGAAATGCATTTAAATATGGATCCCGCAGCAGCCTCAGTGTCAGTTGTGCCTGATCCAAAATAGATCGGAGTCCTAACATGAGCCAATCTGAATCCAACCTCATTTGGGCTGGCGTGATGCCCGCCATCACAACGCCCTTTAACGAGCATGGTTCCATTGACCACGCCTTCCTCGCTAGACACGCCAACTGGCTGGTTGAGGAAGGATGTACTGGTATCGTCGCTTGCGGTTCGTTGGGCGAGGGCGGTTCGTTGAGCATCGCGGAAAAGGCCCAGATCTTCAGCACCTGCGCCACGGCTGTTGGCAGCAAGGTACCCGTGATTGCGGCCGTTTCCGCCCTCACCACAAAGGAAGCCGTTGAAATCGCCAAAGTCGCTGAGGATCATGGCTGCAGCGGCCTGATGGTCCTGCCTCCCTATGTCTACGTCGGGGACTGGCGCGAGATGAAGGCTCACGTAAGCGCGGTCTTATCCGCCACCAGGCTTTCTGCCATGCTCTACAACAACCCTATCGCCTATAAGGTCGATTTCCTTCCGCACCAAGTGGTCGAACTGCAATCCGAGCATGGGAACCTCAACGCCATCAAAGAATCGAGCGCCGATGTTCGCCGCATTGCCGCGCTACGCGAACTGGTAGACGACGGAATCAATATCCTGGTTGGTGTTGACGACCTCATCGTCGAGGCGTTGCTCGTCGGCGCCAACGGCTGGGTCGCGGGCCTTGTTAACGCGTTTCCGCGGGAGTCGGTGGATCTCTATAACTTGACGAAGGCTGGCAATGTCGCCGAAGCGACCGAGCTCTACAAGTGGTTTCTCCCTCTGCTCCGAATGGACACAGTTCCCAAGTTTGTGCAATTGATCAAAGCCGTGCAGGAGGAGATCGGCCAGGGCTTTGCCCGTGTCCGCGCCCCGCGCCTCGAACTCTCTCCGGCTGAATTAGCGGAGGTGCGCGCTATCCTGCAACAGGCCAAAGCGCAACGGCCAAAGCTCGCGGCCGTTACCCAGCCGGCTTAGTCGACTCGAGCCGATACCAACTTCATGGATCAATCCACTGCCGTTCCCGCAGCAAAACGTTCCCTCGACAAAGAAACCGGGTTTGTTCGCGAGCTCGGTCTCTTTGATTCGGTGATGATTGTCATCGGCGTCATGATCGGTTCGGGAATCTTCATCGTGCCCGCCGACATGGCCCGCAACATAGGTAGTTCCGGATGGCTCCTTGTTGCATGGCTTTTCACCGGCGTGCTGACGGTTTTCGCGGCCGTCTCTTACGGTGAACTCGCCGCTATGCTGCCCAGCGTCGGCGGTGTCTACGTCTATCTGCGCGAAGCGTTCTCTCCCATCCTTGGGTTCCTTTATGGTTGGACGCTGTTCACGGTCATTCAAACCGGCACCATCGCCGCCGTTGCTGTTGCGTTTGCGCGCTTTCTCGGTGTCCTGCTTCCAGCCATTTCCGAACAGAACTATATTGTTCCTCCCCTCCATATCACCAGCGGTTACGCTGTCTCGTTGTCGACTGCTCAACTGGTGGCGATAGCGGTCATCGCCGTTCTGACCTGGACCAATACACAGGGCGTTCGCTACGGCAAGATAGTCCAGAATCTTTTCACGTCCGCAAAGATCGCTGCATTAGCCGGTCTGATCATCGCCGGCCTGGTCTTCGGCTGGAATCACGACGCGATCGCTGCCAACTTCGGCGCCAACCCCTGGGCCGTCCATGATTTCTCTCCTATCACCGCTACCTTAAATGCGGCGACGTCCATGGGCCTGCTTGTGGCGATCTGCATTTCTCAATCGGGCTCTCTCTTTTCCGCGGACTCGTGGCACGACATCACCTTCGCCGCCGGTGAAGTTCACAATCCAGGCTGGACCATACCTCGAGCGCTTGCTTTGGGTACCATCGGCACCATTACGCTGTACCTTCTGGCCAACGTGGCATATCTGGTCACGCTGCCACTCGAGGCCATTCAGCACGCTCCTTCGGATCGGGTTGCGACCGCAATGCTCGAGAAGATCATTCCCGGCTGGGGTAGCGGCATTATGGCCGCCGCCATTATGGTTTCCTGCTTCGGCTGTATCAATAGCCTCGTGCTCGCTGGGCCGCGGGTCTATTACGCGATGGCAAAGCATGGACTCTTTCTCGCGTCGGCTGGGCGCCTGAACCGTGCCCACGTACCAGGCTGGTCACTTCTCGTGCAAGGTATCTGGGCTGCTTTCCTGGTTCTGCCTCGAACGTTTAATGTGACGACCGGCCAGTATGGAAATCTCTACAGCAATCTGCTCGATTACGTCATCTCAGCGGCCCTGCTGTTTTACATCTTCACCATTGCCGGCGTGATCCGGCTCCGCTTCACGCGGCCCGATGCGCCTCGCCCATACAAGGCCTTCGGTTACCCGGTCATCCCCCTGCTCTACATTCTGGGAGCCACCTTGGTGCTCGTTTGCCTCTTCGTCTACCGCCCGGCCAGCACCTGGCCCGGCCTCCTGATCGTCCTTGCCGGCGTCCCTATCTACGTGCTTCGTCTGCGAGCGAATAAGTAGGCCGCAGAAATCCGCCACCTACAATCGGTCATGGGCCGCTTGTCTAGCCGAGAGTACGTGATCTTTTTGCTTTGCTGCGCCTCCCCGCTCGCCATATCCCTCCAGGCTCAAACCCAGTCGCCCGCCGCACCGCCGCTTCCTGACGCGCGGCAGTTGAAAGATCGCGTCATGGCGAGCGAGAAAAAAGCCGAGAAGGATAAGGAGCGCTATCTCTGCGACGTCCACGAGGAGTCTGACGAATTTGATAGCAATGATCACCTTCAGAAACACCGTTCTCGCGAGATGGAACAGTTCTTTGTAAATGGCCAGGAGATCAGTCACGTGCTCGCTCGGGATGGCAAAACCCTGACCGGCGAGGACGAAAAGAAAGAGCAGGACCGCGTTAATAAAGAGGTCAAGAAGTTCAGCGATCCCAAGCAGGTGAAGAAGGCTGAGCAGGAAGATGAGAAGCAGGCCGAGATTCTGCTTAAAGCGCTTCGCTACACTAATGGACACCGTGAGTATCGGGCTGGCCGCAGCATCGTGGTTTACGACTTGTCCGGCGACCCGGATTTCCACCCCAAGAGCCTTGAAGAGAAGGTCGCTCAATCGCTGAATGGCCGCGTGTGGGTCGATGAAGAAACCGGAGAATTGCTCGAACTCAGAGTTCTCACCGATCACGACATCAAGGTCTTCGGTTTTGTCGGCAATCTAAAAAAAGGCTTCCAGTTTCACCTCACCCAGCAGCGCCAGCCCGACGGCGTCTGGATCCCTAATTTCATCGAAGGCACCGGCAACGGCCGCGCACTCTTCTTCAGTAGAGGATTCCGTTTCAAGGTCAAGACCGATCGTTGCCGGCTCTATAATGTCGATTCCTCCACCGGCGCCATCACGCCCAAAGAGGAATCGAAGTAGCTCTGGTTGGTCCCGCGATATCCTGATTCATTCACGAAAACTCATGAAGACCTCCAGCCGCAAAAAAACCGTCCGCCAGCTACTGATTGCTTCGCTAATCGCGATTCCGCTTCTGGCATCCACCGATTGGGAAGCCGCCGGCAAGCACTGGTGGTCGCATGTCCAATTCCTTGCCTCCGATGAACTCGAAGGCCGTCTTACTGGCTCGGAGGGTTATCTCAAGGCTGCGGATTATGTCGCGAAACAATTCAAAGCCTACGGCCTCACACCCGCTGGGACGAAAGGCTATTTCCAGCCGGTTCGATTTGAGGTGCAGCATGTCCTCGCGCCGAAGTCCTCGCTGACGCTGGTCCGCGTTCAACGCCAATCCCTCGTGCTCGGCGAAGACGCCATCCTCGGCAGCCGCCTTCCGCAGCCCAAGTCGATCTCGGCCCCATTGGTCTTCGTTGGTTACGGCCTTCACATTCCCGACGTTGGCTATGACGATTTGGCCAGCCAGGACCTCAAAGGCAAAATCCTCGTCTACCTCAACGGCGGCCCGGCTGATATCGCCGGCCCGCTTAAGGCAAACGCGCGGTCGGCGCAAGAGTTTTGGAAAGCTGTACAACATGCCGGCGCAGTCGGGGTCATCACCATTCCGAATCCAAAATCGATGGACATCCCATGGTCGCGTATGGCGCTTGCCGCTTCTCAATCAGGCATGCGTTTGGCAGATCCCGCTCTTCAGGACACCAATGGCCCGATGTTCACTGCGACCCTGAATCCCGCCCACGCTGATCAGGTTTTTGCCGGTAGCGGCCACACCCTCCCTGAGTTGTTCGCGCTTGCGGATGCCGCCAACCCGCTCCCTCGATTCCCGCTCATCGGATCCATCGAAGCCAGCGTGACCACCGAATCCAGCCAGGTGGAGTCACCCAATGTCGTCGGTATCTTTCCCGGCGTCGATCCGCGGCTGAAGAGCGAATACGTCGTGATCTCCGCACACCTCGATCACGTTGGCGTCGGCGAGCCCATCAATGGCGACCGCATCTACAACGGCGCCATGGACGACGCTTCCGGCGTGGCAACCATTCTTGAAATCGCTCAGTCCCTGCACGATTCGCACGCGCAACTGAAGCGCTCGGTCCTGTTTATCGCCGTTTGTGGCGAGGAGAAAGGTCTTCTCGGATCGCGTTACTTCGCCGGCCACCCCACCATCTCGGCGGGCGCCATTGCGGCGGATCTGAACACCGACATGTTTCTGCCCATCGTTCCGTTGAATAACGTCACTGTCTGGGGTCTCGAGGAATCCACTCTCGGCGACGATATTCGAGCCGTGGCTGAATCTATGGACGTACATGTCCATGCCGACCAGCAGCCCGATCGCAACATCTTCATTAGGAGCGACCAATACAGCTTCATTCGTAAGGGCGTACCCTCCATCGCTAACGGCTTTGCTCCTCGTCCCGGCACGCCCGAAGAGCAGCTGTTCAAAGACTGGCTTACAAACCGCTACCACGCTCCCTCCGACGACGTCAACCAGCCGGTGGACCTTGTCGCGGCTGCCCGCTTCAATGAACTCTTACTGAAGCTCACGGAGCGCGTTGCCGACGCTCCTACTCGCCCGCAGTGGAAACAGACGAGCTTCTTCCGTCGCTTTGCGCAAACCCAATAGTTCAGGCTTTGTGTTCGGCGCCGGGTACTTGTATAACAGTTACGACGGCAGATCCTCATGAGCACCAACCTCTATGGCGCAATCGAAGCGGGCGGCACGAAGTTCGTCTGCGGCATCGGCACCGGACCCCACGACTTGCGGACCGCGCAGTTTCCGACCACTGGCCCCCAAGAGACCTTGTCCCGCGTTGTGCAGTACTTCAAGGAACAGGCCGGCCTCTCCTTAGCAGCCATCGGCATTGGCTCGTTCGGGCCGGTTGACCTTCACCCTGCCTCGGCCACCTTCGGCAGCATCACATCTACTCCCAAACCCGGCTGGCAGAACGTCAGCCTGGTCGGCGCGATTCGTCAAACGTTTCCGATTCCGATTGGTTTCGATACCGACGTGGCGGCGTCCGCCCTCGGCGAAGCGCGCTGGGGCGCCGCGCAGGGCCTTTCCGATTCTCTCTACCTGACGGTGGGCACCGGCATCGGCGGGGCCGCCATCGTTCATGGCCTTGTGCTTCATGGTTTGATCCATTCCGAGATGGGACACATCCGGATCCCACACGATCTGTCAACCGATCCCTACCAAGGGCACTGCCCGTTTCACTACGATTGCCTGGAAGGCCTCGCCTCCGGTCCGTCGATTAAGGCGCGATGGGGCAGCCCTGCGCAGGATCTTCCCTCCGATCATCCGGCCTGGAAGCTCGAGGCGCACTATCTCGCACAGGCGATCGTGAACTTCATCCTCATACTCTCTCCGCAACGTATTCTGCTAGGCGGCGGTGTTATGCAGCAGCCTCAGATCTTTCCGTTGATCCGCGCTGAAGTAGCCCGTCTTTTGAACGGCTACGTTCAGCATGATGAAGTTTTGAACCATCTCGATCGATACATCGCGCCGCCTCAATTGGGCGGTCTCGCCGGCGTTCTTGGCGCCATTGTGCTGGCTGAACAAGCGCACGCGGTCAACGCAGCCCAAGCCCGCTCTATATAATCTGAGTTCTCCTCCTACACCCGCATGTCCACAACCATTGACCAGTACCGCGAAGCAAAGAACAACTATCTGAAGCTCAGAAATCAGGCCAAGAAGGAATTGATCGCGCGATTCCACGAGGTCGCAAACGAAATGCTCCAGATCCAGCGCGAGTTGCTGGAGGATTTCGGCGAGAAGGTCCCACTTCCCACCAAGGGCAAGAAGCCTAAGCCCGTGAAGAAAGTCGCGGCCGGCCCGGTTCCCGCCCCTGCACCCGTCTCCGCGAAAGTGTTGGGTATTCAAAAGCAACTTGAGCGGCAGAAAAAGAAACTGGCCGACACCAAGGAAGCCGGTAAACCAACCAAGACGCTCGAAGATCGCATATACGAACTGGAAGACGAGTTGCGCCTCGCGCAAGGCAATTGAAGCGAATTCACCCGCCGTCGGTGAAAAGACAAGTGCGAAGATCGAATGATGCCTTTCTCCGACGTGCTCATTCTGGGCTGCGGGTTCGTTGGCCAGCGCGTCGCGACGAAGCTACTCAATCGGGGTGTTCGAGTCTTCGCGACAAACCGGGTGACTTCTCCGATTGCCGGCGTCACCGTGCTGCCTCTCGACGTCAACGATGAACGAAGTCTCGCCAATTTTGCGGAAAGGATTCAACCGGGCCTGACGGTCCTTCACTGCATTCCGCTGCTGCAGTACGGCTCAGGATTGCGTGATCCCACGCCAGCTATTCTTGGTGCATTTGAAGAACGTCCGCCCGCGCGCGTTCTCTATCTTTCGAGCACCAGCGTCTACGGCGCCAGCCACATCATTAACGAACGGACGCCGCCCGCGCCACGCACGCCTCGCGAGATTCTGCGCCTTCATGCCGAACGAACCGTAGCCGCCGGTCCCTGGTCTTCTCTGATCCTGCGTCCCGCGGCCATATACGGCCCCGGACGGGGTGTCCACGAGTCGATGCGGCACGGCACATTTCGCGTGCCGGAAGGCGGTGGCGGATCCATCAGCCGCATTCATGTCGATGACGTCGCCGAGATTGTTACCGAGGGACTGTTGTCCAGCGTGACGGGCGCCTTTCCGGTGGCCGACGAACACCCTTGTCCCTCGCTGGAGGTTGCCGAGTTTTGTGCTGGGGCGCTTGGTTTCCCCACTCCCTCTGCCGCCCCGCTAGAACTGCTGAATGAGACGCTGCGCAACGACCGCCGTGTGGACGGTTCAGCGATCCGTCGTTTGCTTGGCCTTGAATTGCGACACCCGTCCTATAGAGAGGGGATACCGGCATGCCTCGCAGAGGAAGCGACACAGCCGGTCGCCTAATTGCGGCACACTGGGGATCATGCCCCGCTCACGAATTAGGTTGCCCCTCCGCTTGCTGACGGCTGCCCTTCTTCAGGCTGTCTGCTTTGGTCAGCAACTCAAGGTCGATCACGTCACCATCGCCGGCCGCGACGTAAAACAAATGCAGGCGATGTTTGCGTCCGTCCAGTTCCCTACGCAATATGGTGGAAAGCACACCGGCGGCCTCACGGAGATGGCGCTCAAAAGCTTCGCCGATGGCTCTTATCTTGAACTGATCGCGGCGCAAAAGCCCACGGGAGCCGCGGGTCACTACTGGGCGACGTTCATCGACGGCGATGCCGGACCTTGCGCCTGGGCCGTGGCCGTGGACGATATCGCGGTGCCGGAACAACGGCTCAAGAGTCTCGGCATCCCCACGGCGGTTACAGAAGGCGGGCGAGCCCGCCCCGATGGCGTCAGGCTTGCCTGGGAAACGTTGCGCATCGGGTCCGCGCCGCAAGGCACCTTCTTTCCGTTCTTGATTCACGACCTCACGTCTCGCGACCGTCGGGCGTTCCCGCAAGGGAAGCCCAGCGACTCTGACATCAAAGGTATTTTGTGGGTGGTCATCGCGGTCCGTGATTTGCCTTCGGCGATTGAGCAGTATCGCAAGGTATTTCAGCTTCCTGAACCGGCCTTTCAGAACGATCCCATGCTCGGCGCCCGATTGGCCGCCTTCCAGGATTCTCCGGTCATCCTAGCTGGCGCACTGAGCGCCGAATCCTGGCTGGGCCGACGCCTCGCGCACTTCGGCGACGCTCCCTGTGCGTTTGTGATTGCCTCGAACGGTCAAGGACACTTTGTCACGCGCGGAAGCTCCACTTGGTTTGATTACTCCTTTGAATGGCTGGATCCGGAGAAACTCGGCGGTATGCGCATCGGCATCGGTGGCGTGAAATAGCTGCTTCCGAGCGGCGTGTTCGCCGAGGTGTGTCGGCGTATCGTAAAAGTGAGCACCAGCTATGAAAAACGACGAATCGGTTCAACTCCGCCAGCAGCTTGTCGACGCAATTCGTGGCCACCAGGCGCATCTCGATTTTGACGCCGCTGTAAAGGGCTTCCCGGCCAATCTCCGTGGCGTGAAGCCGCCCGGAGCAACCCACACCGCTTGGCAGCTTCTGGAGCACGTTCGCATCGCCCAGCACGACATTCTGGCATTCTCGCGCGATGCCACTCATAAGTCTCCGAAATGGCCGGAAGGATATTGGCCATCCACCGAAGCGCCACCCAGCGCGTCTGCTTGGGACAAAAGCGTCGCCGCCGTCCGCCGCGACGGCTTAGCTTTCAACGCGCTTGTCCAAGATCCGTCCGGTGATCTCTTCAAGCCGCTCGCTCACGGAGAAGGCCAGAACCTATTGCGGGAAGCCCTGCTGGTCGCATCGCACAACTCGTATCACCTGGGCCAACTTGTATACCTACGCAAGATGCTTGACGCTGCAGGCTAGCCTAACTCCCATTTGCCCGCTGGCTTAGACGATAAGATATCTCTAGCAACGCGGCCCGTCTCGCACCCGTCCACTTCTTCATGCTTCATGTCTAAACTAGCCTTTCTCTTCCCCGGCCAGGGATCTCAATATCCCGGCATGGGCAAACAACTGGCCGTCCAGTTCCAGAGTGCCCGCGGAGTATTTGAAGAAGCTGACCATGCACTTGGGTTTCGCTTGTCAGCGCTCTGTTTCGATGGCGCCGACGAGGAACTAAAACAGACTGCCAACCAGCAACCGGCGCTGCTGACCGTCTCAGTCGCCGCTCTGCGCGTATTGGAAGAGCAGGGAATTCGCCCGGCCATCGTAGCCGGACACAGCCTTGGCGAATACGCCGCACTCGTCGCCGCAGGGTCGCTGCGCTTTGTCGACGCGGTGCGTCTTGTGCGCAAGCGCGGCCAGTACATGCAGGAAGCGGTTCCGGCTGGCGTCGGCGCGATGGCTGCGCTGCTTAGGTTGCCGGAAGACAAACTAGAGAGCATTCTCGCCGAGGCGGCCCAGGGCGAAATCGTCACGGCTGCCAATTTTAATTCGCCGGATCAAGTCGTCATCGCAGGTCACCGCAGGGCAGTCGAACGCGCGATGGAACTCGCTAAGGCCGCTGGTGCGAAACGGGCGATTCCGCTTCCCGTCAGCGCGCCCTTTCATTGCCCCTTGATGAAACCGGCCCAGGATCGCCTCAAGGTCGACCTGGATGCAACCACGTTCCGCGACCTCTCGATTCCCCTGGTTAATAACTGGCAGGCAGCCGAGATCTGCTTCGCCGCTGCCGCTCGGGAAGGACTCTATCAACAGGTGCCCAATCCCGTCCGTTGGGTTCAATCGGTTCGCTTGCTCGCATCCGGGGGCGTTACGAAGTTCGTGGAGGTGGGCGCAGGTCAGGTGCTCACTGGCCTGTGCCGCGGCATTAATCCCACCCTCATCGGCGCCAAATTCGGCGAACCCGCCGATCTGGAAAAGGTAAAGAATGTCCTCGCCTGAGCGCGTGGGGCGGTCGCCTACGTCCGCGCCGGACGCCAACGTCCGGCTCTTCAAACAATCAGCATTGAGTCAGACGGCTCACTTAGCCTTCCTCCTGCTGGCCCTCCTCGCCACCGGGCTATTGCTTCTCTCTGGTTGCAACCGGCTCTCTCCGGAAGAGCAGGTGCACCGTGAAACGGAAGACTTCGTCCAAACCAGCCTGGCATTCTCGCCCATCACCGCGACCGGCGCCGGTTACCACTCACATCAGGCCGTGAACCTCGATGACTTGCTGGACGACTACTCGCCATCCGCGATCGACGGCGAACGCGCTTTCTACAATCAAGCCCACGCCCAGGCCGACGAGATTGCCAAACTCCAACTCCCACCCGAAGCCAAGGCGGATATCGACGTCATGCGTCTCGAATGCGAGCGCCAACTACTCGATCTAGACCACATCCAGAGTTTCAAACACAATCCGACCCTTTATGTGGAACAGATCGGCAACGCCATTGACACGCCGTTCATTCTGAACTACGCCCCGGAATCGCAGCGCTTTGGCCACATAATCGCACGCTTGAAGAAACTGCCGGCCTTCTTGGACACAGCCAAGAAGAACCTCGTCGATTCGCCGGAGATCTGGAACACGGTTGCCCAACAGGAAAATGACGGCAACATTGCCCTAATCGATGTGGAGGTGCGTGCCAAGGTGCCCGCTAGTCTGCGGCCTCAATACGACGATGCAGCCGCACCGGCGCTCGCGGCTCTGCGCGGATTCAACGAGTATTTGAAGAAAGACCTCAGCCGTCATCCAGCGAGTTGGCGGCTAGGCTCCAATTACGCCGATAAGTTGCGCCTCACTTTGGCAGCCGGTCAGACCCCGGACCAGATCCTCGCCGCCGCGGAAACCAAGCTTCAATCGATCCGCGAAGACATGCACCAGCAAGCGGCTGCTTTGTTCCCGAAGTACTACCCAGGAAAGAAAGCGCCTGCGGCCACCAATGATCTCGTGGCGGCCGTGCTTGACTTCATTGCCGAACAGCACGCCGCGCCCGCCCAGTACTTCGAGGACGCGAAACTCGATCTGGCCCAAGCCACGCAATTCGTTCAGGATCATCACCTGCTGACACTGCCTTCGCGCAGCAATCTCACGGTGATCCCGACACCCGAGTTCATGCGCGGAGTCTATTCCGTGGGCGGCTTCTCGCCTGCTCCGGCGCTCGAGCCTCAGCTGGGCGCATTCTATTGGGTCACTCCGATTGCGCCCGACATGACGCCCGATCGCGTTGAATCCAAGCTTCGCGAGAACAACACTTGGGGCCTTCAAATTCTGACCATTCACGAAGCAATGCCCGGCCACTATGTGCAGAGCGAATATGCCAACGATGTGCAGCCCAAATGGCGAGGTCTAGTGCGAGCCGTGTTCTCCAATGGTCCCTATGTCGAAGGCTGGGCCGTATATGCCACGCAACTGATGATCGATCAAGGCTTCTCGGACTCTCCGGAAATGCGTATGATGTTCGGCAAGCAGATGCTTCGCGTCGCCTCGAACACTATTCTGGATGTGAAGATGCACACCGGCCACATGTCCGATAAGCAGGCGCTCGACCTCATGATTCAGGAGACCTTTCAGGAAAAGGAAGAGGCCACGCAGAAGTTGCAGCGCGCCAAGCTGAACTCCTGCCAGTTGCCCACCTACTTCGTTGGGTGGCAGGGCTGGGAATCCCTCCGTGCCGAGTATCAGAAGTCAAAAGGCGCAGGTTTTAAGCTTGCCGAGTTTCATGAGCACGCACTAAAAGAGGGCGCGCTTCCGCTATCGCTCCTGAGTAAGCTCATGCTGGCGCCGCCCGTCGCGCACTGATCCGTGGCACAGCCTTTAGCTGTGGTTCTCGGTGCTTGGAATTTAGCCTTTCTCATCAACGCCTTTAGCTTCGGCTTTGGAATCCCGCTTTCATGGCAATCTACACATTTCACCCGGTGGATGTTATGCCGGCTGTTAGCCGACCGGAACGACGTGTCCATCTTCTCGACATCCAGTCCGCAATTCGACATCTTTGGATGGCACGTCGCGCAGGACGCTCTGGTCTTTTGTTCGTGCCGCGAATGGCAGGCCACACAGCTGATGCCTTCATGCACGCCGATTGGGGTCCGGTCGTCGCCGCTGGCAACCTGCATCGTGGAGACGGGCGCATGGCATTGGTAGCAGAGCGCCTGCCGCTGATCGCGGCTCATACGAATGGTGCGCGTGCCCTCTAGAACTGCCGGCAGAGGCAGGTCCCTCAAGGGAACGTACTGTTGCGTGCGCCGGTCGAAGAACGCCACCGAGGAACGCGCGATGTCTTGCGTCGGACCTGGCACATCGCCCTTCGAGCCGGCTTTCTCCAGCACCGGGCCTTCCCGGTGGACCTGATGGCATGTCAGACAAGGTATGGCTGGCTTGGCCGACAACCCCGCCGGCGTCAGCTGCCACGGACCTTTGCGGTCGATCGGCGCAACCAGGTCCCTGACGCCTCCTTCGAAATGCATTCCGTGGCAGCGCAGGCAATCGTCCATCAGCATGTTCTGCGTGTTGTGATTCTTGTCGAGAAAGATCCGCGCATAGCTGGCGCTGTGCGCTCCGGCGTGCCAGGAAGCATACTCCTGTCGGTGGCAGCCGGCGCAGCGTCCCGTCATCTCCTGCACGTATTTGTTCGAGAAACCGATCTGCTCCGGCAGGTCTCCTCGTACATGCGCGTACACGCGCATGGCGTTGTTCCAATGGAACGCCAGTTCCGTCGTCAGCGCGCCCCCATGACACTTCTCGCAGGCGATGTTCCGGTGGCTGGAGGCGTGCCATTGATCGTACATGGGCTGCATCTCGTGGCAGCTAATGCAGCCGCGCCCCGCACGCGATTCGTAATACAAACTCGCTCCAGGCACAAGAAGAACGACTGCCACCACGGCCAGCGCGGAGTAAAGCAGGGCTCTCTTCACGCGTGCACCGGCGTGCCCTTCCAGGTCTCCAACAGATTATGAGATGCACGGTAGGCATTGGCAAGGATGGTCAGCGCCGGGTTAAATCCTCCATTGGTTACGTGCGAACTCGCATCGATCACATAAACGTTGTCGACGTCGTGTAGCTGGCAATTCGCGTTCACCACGGAAGTCTTCGGATCATTGCCCATACGGCACGTCCCCGCCTGATGCTGCCCTCCGCTCAGCGAGGCCGAGACGCGCCGCGGGAAAACCTGAACGGCGCCCGCTTCCTTCAGCCATGCCTCAGCCTTACCGGCCATGTAGTTCGAAATCTCGATGGTGTGTGGGTGTCTGCCCCCGGACATGCGCACCACGGGAATGCCCCAATAGTCCGTTACCTTGGGATCGATCTGTATGCGCGAGTCGAAAACCGGCATCTCCTGAACCGGTCCCATAATCACGACGGACCGCTTGAAGCCATGCCGCACGAAGTCCTTGTTGGCCTGCCCCCACCGGGGAGAGAAGCCGCCAGCCATGGTCGCGAAGTGATAAGGCAAGCGGATGAATTCATTGGCCAGCATGCCGCCGCCGGCCAATCCAGGATTGCCGTGGTTGTAATCGCAGATGGCGATGGACGCGCCCGGGCCCAGGTCGTCGTAGGTTTCTTCCGCGAAGAGACCTACCGCCCCGGGGTACGCGTGTCCCTGCAAATTGCGCCCTACCCAGTCGCAACGGTTCCCGAGGCCTTTTGGGAAAAGCCTGTGCTTGCTGTTCAGTAGCAGCCGCGCCGACTCAATAGCGCCGCAGCTCACGATCACCAGGTCCGCGGTCTGCGTCTGGACCCGGTCGCGGCCGTCGAAGTAGGTCACGCCGGTGGCCCGGCCGTGGTCGTCCAAAAGAACCTCGCGGGTCATGCACTCGGTGCGCAGCTCGCAATTGCCCGTTGCCAGTGCGGCCGGTATCACCGTGTTGTGGGTTCCGGTCCGGGCGTTCACTTCACACGCAAAGCCGACACACCAGCGGCAGCGCATGCACGACCTCCGGCCGTTGTACGGAACGGTATTCCGCAGCATGGGGATATCGAATGGGTGCAGCTTCATGCGCTCGGCCGCTGCTTGCAGGATGAGATGTTCCTTGCTCGGCGCCAGCGGCGGCATGGGCAACGGCCTGCGCCGCGGAGCTTTGAAGATGTTATTTGTATCGTCGCCGGAGACGCCCATTTCCCATTCGGCCTTCTCGTAGAAAGGCTCCATCTCGGAATAGGAGATCGGCCAGTCCTCCAGCGTGCTTCCAGCCACCGCGCCGTACGCCGAGCGCATGCGGAAGTCTTTTTCCATATAACGCCAGGCCTGCGCGCCGTAGCTGAATGTTCCACCACCGACGCTGGCGGCGTTATTGCTGTATTCGCCCTCGCTGGGAAGGACGATTCGCTCGCCACGCTTGTCCACCAGTACGCGCGGGTTGCGTTCGTCGTCCGGACCGAATGCATTTCCCAGTACCGTCGTGCGCTGGTTATGCAGGTCGTCCTTGCGACAGTCGGCCGCGCTGTACCATTTGCCGCGTTCCAGCAGCACCACGCTCAAACCGGCCGTCGACAGTTCCTTGGCGACGACACCGCCGCCGGCGCCAGAGCCGACAATCACTGCATTAACGTGCTTCAGTGCCATCGCTCATCCAACCTTCGGCTCTACTGGATAATGCATGCGGCCACGCACCGGCGGGCAGGGCAGCCCCAGCATTCTCCAACTGGCCATGTCGCGGTTCCCTCCGTGCCGAGGGTCGCCGTAGAACCCCTGTATCGTGTGCGCGAGAATCAGGTTGAAGAATGCGCTGGAATGCTTCTCGATGCCTTCAAGCACGGCGATCTGCTGAGTCGAAGGCAGATCCGCGAAAGGCTTGCCGAACGCTCTCTGGCTCGCTACCTCGACGTCCGCGATGCCACGGCGATAAACCTGCCGGTACTTCTTGAAATGCTTCGTCAGTTGGATGTCAATGTAGTTCGCGACGCCGGCTTCTTTCGCCCCAGGATCACCGTCGGCCGGGATGATCTGCCCGCAGATGGCTTCCACGGTCCGCGCTTCGTCCGAAGTGAAGAAGCGCCAGGCCGATCCGTTTTTGGCCGCTCGCCACATGATGGCGGTTCCACCGGCCGCGGCCGCCGCGGCGGCGCCCAAAAATGTCCGCCGCCGCATCCCAAACCACTCGCCTTGCATACAAAATGCCCGATCCCTCTCAGGGCTCACGAAGCCTTTAGAAGAGTTCCGCCCCAAGTGTAGGCCCGCACCAGCTGCCCCGCAAGTATGTTTACGTATTATGTAACCCGTCTTTTCTCGGAAGCTTCTGCGAGTCTGTGCGAACTCCCAACCACAGATCTCAGCATGAGCCTTGGCACGACGAGCGATGCTGAAAAGGATTTGGTGCTCGTCGGACAACCGCGCGCCCCTCATCTGATTGGGGGCACCCCGGCCCAATGTCATGCTCAGTTCCGGCATCTGTCCGCCGTCCCTACCGCGACTTACCTCACCACATCCCTGAACTGGAGCACCTTCCTCGCGCCAACGCAGTCCACCGGGCCGAACGGCGATGTCAACTCCACCGCCTACGACCCCACCGCCGCCCGCCCCAAGACCGCCACCGGGCCTTATGGCGCGATTACGACTTACACCTACAGCAACTCCGCGCCCCAGATGATAGAGTCAACGACTTCGCGAAATGCCCGAAAGCACCGGACTGCTCCGTCCCCCTCGCAGTTTTGAACCCTTCGGCCCCCTTCGTTAGATCCTTGCGGATACTTCATTTTCGTATTTTCGCCCGCCCTCTTGAGCGCGGGGCTCTTAGCTGAATCCATATCGAGTCACCCGAGTCCTGGGCCGGTGGTCTAATACGAAAATGCTCAGACCCAAAATTGTCGCCGCGATTCTGTTCCTTGTCGTAGCAGCTTTGGTGGTCCGCGGACTCACGGCCCAAGACACCCTGGACTCCCTCGTCATCTGCCGCGAAACGCAAAAGCTAATCTTCGAGAATGCCTTCGTTCGCGTAATCGACGATGTCATCCCGCCCGGTGTCTCTGAGCCCAAGCACCACCACCCCCACGGCGTGGTCGTTGCGATCGAAGACGGCGACACCGAAACCCGCTCCTATCCCGACGGCCAGCCCACGCGCCACCACTCCACCAAAGGTTCAGCCAGTTGGAACGAGTCCATAGTTCACGACGTGAAAAACGTCGGCGCCACGACCACCCACTTCATCCGCATCGATATCAAGTTTTGAACCCGGCTGAGTGATACACTCGATTCGCACATCTCTAGCCAGAGTCGAAACACGCAATATATGCCTTTTTATTCCCTACCCAATCCTCGTTCGCTGGCCCGCATCCTGCTGGTGGCGCTTGCGGTCCTGTGCGGGTTCGCCTCCGCCGCACTGGCGCAGGCTGCCTCCCGCCAGCCCGACTGCGGCAACGCCACCACCACCGCGGCCATGCGCGAATGTGCCGGGATGCGATATGACAAGGCTGAACAACAATTGAAGGCTGTCCGTTCCCAGCTTTCCCAGAAGCTGGATGAAACCGGCAAAGCCAAGCTACAGGCAGCCCAGGTGGCTTGGGTCCAATTCAGGAAAGCGAATGCAGAGTTTCAGGCAGACCTCGCCAGGGGCGGAACACTCGCGCCTCTGATACAGATCACCGTCATGGCGGACATGACCGAGGCCCGAGTGGCGGAGTTGAAAAAGGCACTAAAACCGTAAGCAAAAGGAGCTTTCATGGCGAGTTTTGACATAGCTCTTCCGATTACCTTGAAGTGGGAAGGCGGGTATGTGAACAATCCGAATGATCCCGGTAAAGAAACCAACCTGGGGATCACGATGGCGACCTTCCAGCAGAGTTCCCATGAACTGCTGGGAATTGACCCGACATCGGACAATCTCAAAGCCCTGACGCCGGCGCAGGCGGGTATTATCTACAAAGCGAACTACTGGAACAAGGTGCAGGGCGATGCATACACCCTCCAGGAGCTTGCCAACATTGTCTTCGACTTCTACGTCAACGCCGGCACCAATGCCAGCAAGCTGCTGCAGACCATCCTGCAAGGCAAGGGCGCGAACATATTGGCCGACGGCTCCATCGGTCCCGCCACGATGCAAGCCCTCAATAGCTACTCTCAGGTCGACGTATACAACGCCTATAAGCAAGGCCGCATCCAGTACTACCAGGACCTGAGCGTTAAGTATCCGATGTTTCTCAACGGTTGGCTAGCCCGGGCCACCTCATTCCCCGATCTATCCACCGAATCTGATTGAACGTTCCAGGCTCTCCAACCGCTTGCATAGCACCGATCTGCCGGTCGTGCTTAGCCTTGTAGGGTGGGTCCCCGACAGTCCCCGACCCGCGACCGACGTCCCGTCGGTCCTCTTTAACGCGCCCACAATAGGCCCGGCGGCTCGCGCCCTTTTTCATGCCCCGCTGTCTAGCGGCCGGGCCGCCAAAAGTCATTCCAAAAGTCATTCCCAAGTCCAGCACCCCGAAACCCCGTATAATACGTATTTTTCTCCATCAGCCTCTTTCTTGGTTTCGGAGGTTCCACCAATGCCCGCGAGATCCCTGTGGATATCCACCTTGCTCCTCGTAATTCTGCGGGCATCGGCTCCGGTCGCCGCGTTCGCTCAGAACCCGCCTGCCCCTCCGCCAGCATCCCTTCGCCTCACGCTGAAAGAAGCTGTTCAACTCGCTTTAAAACAGAGCCCGCAGCGCATCATCGCTCAGCTGCTGGTTGCGGAAAGTGATCGCAAGAGCCAGATCGCCCGGTCCGCGCTCCTTCCCCAGGTCGGTGCCGGCGCTTTGGCCGCCCTCGGCCAGTACAACTTTCAAAGTGTCGAATCACTGCCAAAGCCAACGCCCGCCGGACCCTTCCGATATGTCGAGGCGGGTCCCGCCTTTTCGCAAACCATCCTCAACCTTCCGCAAATTCGCGGCTATCAAATCGGCAAGGAAGGAACCCGCGAGGCTCGTGCTGACGAACAGACTATCCGCGAGAATCTGGTGACCGCAGTCGTCGATCAATACCTCCTGGTCCTTCGCGCTTTCGCGACCCGCGACGCCGCCAACGCCCGTGTCGCGCTCGCCCAACGTTTATACGACCAGGCGACCGAGCTGCAAAAAACCGGCATCGGCCTGAATATCGATACAGTTCGCGCCAATGTGGAATTGCAGAACGAGCGCCAGAATCTGATTGACGCGGAAACGCAAACCCGAACTACCAGGTACGGGTTGGCCGAACTCCTCGATCTCCCTCGCGACCAGGCCGTGGAAGCGAGTGATCAACTCAACTTCTTCGACCTTCCTGCCATCGAAAAGGAAACTTTGCTCCACCAGGCGCTGACATCCCGGCCGGAGATTCGATCGCTCAATTCGCAACAGCGCATTGCCAAACTCTCGCTCCAATCAGTCCGTGACCAGCGTCTTCCACAATTGGACTTCTCCGGCTATTGGACGTACCAAGGTAAGCATTTCAGCGATGGCATCCCTGCCTACAGGTATCAGTTGTCACTCGAGTTCCCCTTGTTCACCGGCGGCCGGATCCGCGCCGAACAGGGCTATGCGAGCCTGGAAGAACAGCACGTCGCCGAAAATCGCCGCCTGCTGGAAGCCCGAATCGTCAGGGAAGTAAAAACCGCTCTCGATGAACTCAATGCCGCTCGGACTGCGGTCGATGTAGCAAACCTGGGCTTTCAACTGGCCCAGCAGGAGGTTGCGCAGGCGCAGCGCCGGTTTCAAGCCGGCGTCACCACCAACGTGGAAGTCATCCAGGCACAGGACGCCTTGGCCCGCGCAAGCGACAACCAGATCAGCGCTCTGTTTCGATTCAACTTGTCCCGTGCAGCCCTCGCCCGTGCCACGGGCGACATCGAAAACGCGTACGCCAGGTGAAAGGTACCGGATCATGAGTTCCCCTTCTTCATCCCTCCCTCCATCCGCTCCTGCACCGGATGCCCCTGCGCCTACGCCGCCCGAATCCGTCCCCAGGCGCCGCTGGTTTCGAAATCCTTTCGTGCTGATAACTCCCGTTGTGATCTTGCTCGCGCTCGGCGTGGCCTGGTATCTGTTCTCCAACCGGGTGACCACCGACGACGCGCAGGTGGATTGTCATATCACCTCGATGGCGCCCCAGGTTCCTGGCTATGTCGTGCAGCTTTTCATCAACGACAACACCGTCGTCAAAGAAGGTGACGTCCTCGTCCAGATCGATCCACGTCCCTACCAGGCTGAAGTTGAGCAGGCCAAGGCCAACCTTGATATTGCAATCGCACAGGCGAATTCGGCCAAGCTCCAAATCGGATTGACCCGCGAAACCACCACCAACAGCACCGGCGGAGCCACCGCGCAAAAAGAGTCCGATGCCGCCGATTACGCCAGTTCCCAGGCCCAACTGGAGCAGGCCGCCACCGCCAATCTGAAGTTGGCCGAAGCCAACGTGGCCGCCAGGCGCGCCACCAACGAACGCGCCCAAAGCGATTTGGCGCGCTATCAACCCTTGGTCTCCACCAACGACGTTTCCAAGTTTCAATTCGATGCAGTCGACGCGGCGGCCCGGGTGGCGAAAAGCGAGTTGGATGCCGCGGAACAGCAGCGCTCAGCCGCCCAACAGGCCGTGGCGATCGCCAAGGCGAACACCCGCTCCTCCCAGGCCCGGCTCTCGCGCTCTCAGTCCCAATTCCTGGAAACCAAAGCTCGTGAGCAGCAGGTGCCCATCACCGAAGCCGATTACAAATCAGCGCTGGCCACCATCGAGCGAGCGAAAGCGACCCTCCTGCAAGCGGAACTGAACCTCGCCTACACCCGCATCACGGCCCCCATTTCAGGGCAGGTCACACAAAGGTCGGTGGATCTCGGACAGTACGTGTCGGCAGGCCAATTGTTGTTCACCATCGTTCCTCTCAATCAGGTCTACGTCACAGCCAACTTCAAGGAGACGCAGCTGGCCAACGTCGCCCCGGGTCAGCGAGCCCGCCTCCACGCCGACACCTATTCGCAGGACTTCGAGGGCGTGGTCGATTCCATCGCGGGGGCAACCGGTTCCCGCCAGGCCTTGCTTCCGCCGCAAAACGCTACCGGGAATTTCATCAAAGTGGTGCAGCGCATACCCGTCAAGATCCTGGTCAAGCCGGGTAGCGATCCGCATCTGGTGTTGCGCCCGGGCATGAACGTGGAAGCCACCATCTACACCCGCTGATTCGAGAGAACGCATGAGCTTTTTCGGCGCCACGACACAGGAACCGCTAGAGGAATGGGAACAAGAAGAAGGGCAATACATCAGCGCCTCGCTGTCCAATCTGAGCCAACGGCACAGGATGATCCTTCTGCTGAGCGTGGCCCTGGTCACCGCCATCGAACTCTCAAATCGCATCTCCATCAACGTTCTGCTTCCGGACCTGCAGGGCAACGTCGCGGCCGACTCCGACGAAGTCAGCTGGGTGGTAATTCTCTACAATCTCGGATTCCTTTGTTCCCTGGCGCTGGCCTCCTGGACGACGCGCGTCATCGGAGCGCGGCGGCATTTACTGTCCTCGATCGCGCTCTACTCCATAGGAGCGTTCGGGTGTTTTCTGAGTTCACATAGCCTCGAACTCCTGCTCACGTCACGCATCATCATGGGCTTCGGCGGCGGCGCGTTCCTGGTTCGCGCGGTCATCCTTTCAAGGCTCATGTTCCCGGGAAAGGCGCAAATCTTCGCTGTAACCTGCCTATACACCGTCGTGTATGCGTTCGAGATCGTTTATCCGGTGGCGATGGGAGCAATTTCGGATCATCTGCATTGGAATTACGCGTTTTTACTCGATTTTCCGTTTCTGGCCATCGGTTCGTTCCTCATCGTGAAGATCATTCCGCCGGGTTTCTTGTTTCGGCGCAAGCAGACCAAGGTTGATATTTGGGGCGCGCTCCTGCTGATCACCGCGCTGGCATGCTTGCAAACGGCGACCAGCCGCGGTGAGCGCGATCTATGGCTCGAGACGCCATGGATTGCGGCCGCCCTCTGTGCAGCCGCGATTTGCTTCATTGCATTTTTGTGGTGGGATAGCCGCCTCGCGAATGAGTCGCCGGTTTTTCACCTGCGCACCATCTACCGGCACGCCGCCTTTCGAGCCTCCTTTGGCACAGTCCTGATCGTTGGAGGCATTCTGGGCGCCAGCCTTTTCGTGCTGCCTCAGTACCTGCGATACGTGCAGGATTACAGCGCAACCCAGACGGGCGCCTTTATCTCCATCTACACCGCTGGTCTTGGCGTTGGGCTCTTAGGCGCCGTCAACCTGGTAACACCGCGGCTCGGAGGGCCTCGTACACTGGTCCTCGGGCTGTTGTTGACCATCGCGACCTGTGCGTTATTCGTCTACATTTGGACCCCCACCACTCCGGCGAAAGTTCTGGTTCCGGCAATTTTCTGCCAAGGCTTTTCGCTGGGTTTCGTTCTTCGCGGCGCATCCACGGTCGCACTGGCAAATACTCCGCCGGTCGACGTGAATGACGTGTCCACCGCTTTCTTCTTTCTTCGCCAGCTGGGCAACACCTTTGGCGTGACCGCTGTCACCGTGATGTTTGACCACCGCATGACTTTCCATTCCTCCCGCATCTTGGATTTGGCGAACCGCCTGGATCCGATCCTTCAATCCACATTGGCCCAGTATGCAAATCTGATTCACCGCAACGGCGGCGGCAGCAGCGATCCTGCTCTGGGAGCGTTGCAGTTGTTTCAGGCCAACGTGATCAGGCAAAGCAGGCTGCTCTCTTACATCGACATCTACTTCTTCTTGGCCGTACTGGCGGGACTGGCCCTCATCCTGCTCGCCGCCAGCCGCGTAAGAAACAAACCCTGCCCGCCCCATTTCCATGGGGGCTAGTAAATAGCAATCGGCTAAGCCGTGCGCGGATGTAGGGTAGGAGCCCTCGCCTGCAGTCGAGCCCTGCTCGACTCTCCCGCCCTATGCCCTCAATATGTCCCCACCTTAATCGCCAACGGCAGCGTCAGGTACTGGCCGCCGCTCGTCACCACCAACGCCTGCGGCCCAGCCACCACATTCGCGTTCGCCGTCAGCGTCGCCGAGATCGACGTCGCCGAATTCACCACCACGTCGCTCACCGCCAGCATCCCGCTCGGCACCGTCACCGTGTCCCCTGTTTGGAAGCTCGTGTTGACGCCCATGATCGTCACCGTGATCTGAGTGCCCGTCGTCGAGGCCATTGCGTTCGGACTCACGCCCGTGACCTGCGGCGATGTCGGGCCCAGAATCGTCGTCTCATTGAACAATCCCCGCATGATGAACGACGCCATCTGCCCCCGCGTTACCAACTCGTCCGGACAGTAAATCAAAGGATTCGTCCCGCAGCCGTTAGTTATATGTTCCTCGTAGGAGTTTTCATGGCCCGGCGGGCCACCGAATCGGATGAAAACCGGCGCGATTTCAGCTACGATTTCTATGGTCGAGGAGTGGAAGAGGTCGTAAGCGCTCTGGAGAGATTGAGGCCGTGTTGGAGCTTGATCCGGATCGCGCGTTCTGAACCGATAAATGTGACTCGACCTTCCGACGAGGAAGGCCGAGAGCACGTAGGGGTGCGTAAGTTGGCTGTCGCGCGTTCTGCCATTCCTCGGCGGAAAGGAAGAGGATGGCTTACACAATAGCAGCGATTGATGTTCACAAAAGGGTTTTGATGGTGGTGGTGGCCACCGCGTCCGAACAGGTTAAAGACCCGGATGGCGAAGCGCTGGAATTCGAAGGCCGACGCTTCGGGGCGCTGGAGGCGGACCGCCAGCAGTTGGTGGACTGGTTGAAGGAACGCGGAGTGCAGGAAGTGGTGATGGAGTCGACCGCGCAGTACTGGAAGCCGGTGTGGCTGGATCTGGAGCCGCACTTCGGGAAGTTGCATCTGGCGCAGGCGCAATCCAATCGTGCGCCGAAAGGGCGCAAGAACGACTTTCGGGATGGCAAACGGCTGGCCCGGCGGCTGCTGGCGGGGGAGTTGATGCTGAGCTTTGTGCCGGATGGCGAGCAGCGCAGGTGGCGTGAACTGGCGCGCGCCAAGGATCATTACGTGGCCGAACGGGCCCGCCTGCAGAACCGGGTGGAAGCCCTGCTGGAGGAGATGCGGATCAAGCTGTCGGGCGTGATCAGCGACCTGTTCGGCGTGAGTGGCCGTCGCATACTGAACGCGCTGTCGGAAGGAGAAACCGATCCAGTGCGGTTAGCCGAACTGGGCGACGGGAGCCTGCGGTGCGGGCCGGAAACGCTGGCGGATGCCCTGCGCGGTCATCCGTCGCCGATCCAACTGGCGATCCTCAAACTGCATCTAGAACTGCTGCGGAAGTTCGACGAAATGCTTGGGTCGTTGGATCAACTGATGGCAGGCGAACTGAAGAAGCATGAAGAGGCGGTGATCCGGCTGGCCGAAACGCCTGGATTCGGAGTGGATTCAGCGCAACGCCTGATCGCCGAAGTGGGGGTGGATGCGGAGGCGTTTCCCTCGGCCGAGGAATTTGGCTCCTGGTTCGGCGGCTGTCCGGGATCCAACATCAGCGCTGAGCAGAAGCACGGCTCGCGCTCTCCCCAAGGGAACCGTTATGTGCGCAAGCTTCTGACGCAAGCCGCTCAGGCCGCGGTGAAGAAAAAGGGCTGTCATTTTCAGTCGCTCTTCCGCCGTTTCGTACCGAAGCTAGGGTACAAAGGAGCCATCTGGCTGGTGGCACACCGGCTGGGTAAGCTCGCCTGGAAGATTCTTCATGACGGCATCCGTTACATCGAACAAGGCAATCAAACGACTCCGAAGGCCAGAAAACGGCGTGCTCAGCGGCTCGCTCAGGCTCTGCGAAAGCTCGGTTATGCCGTCACACTGAGCCCTGTCATCCCCGCCGCGGCAGAGAGCCAGGGGTAGGGTGTTTTCAGGGGAGCCCAAAAAGGCCGCCTAGTCACTCCCAAACGATACGGAAACACCTCGAATAAATCCACATCTTTGAGAGATCCACGCATCGTGTGCCTATCCGAACCGCTCTCAAAGCAAGTGGAGCCGCGACGGCAAACGCAGATGTTTCGGCCGCGATTACTTGATGCCGAACGTGACGCCCATGAAAAGGCCCTGCATCGTGACTTGCTGGGAGAGTCGCTCGTGTGTCTGATTCAGGTACAAGCGCCGATAGCCAAAGTCCAAACCAATCTTCTTCACCGGGAAGCCTATGCCGGCCAAGGCTTGGCCGGTGAGATCGGAGCCCACTCCGTAGCCCCCGATGTCCCCTTTGACGAAGCCGCCCAGGCCCTTATAAATCTTGACCTGAGCCCGCATTCCCAGGACCGGGTTCACGAAACTGACCGATTTGGAGAGACCCCCGTTGTCGGTAAGAGGCGGGTTCGCGCTGAGCGACGTATCGACATACCAGTACTGGATACCGGCTAATGCGTCCAGGTTGAAACGGTCGGTCGCCACGCCGCGATAGCCGATTTCGTTGTCCCAATAGAAGGTGCTATTGGTCGCGTTGACGGTCAATTCCTGGGGGAAGCCCTCCACCGCCTTCACCTTTTGCGCGCCCACTTTCATGTAGAGCTGATCACTGAGGAACACGATGCGGCCCTTGCGGATTTCTTCCGTTGCCATCACGCCAAACTTGAGGTTATTAAAGATATCTTTAAAAGGTACATTGAAATTGATCTCGTGTGGACCGAGCGTCATGTCGCCGTTGATGCCCGCAAACCAAAGGTACGGGGTGATCTCAAAGTGCCAGTCTTTGTCCGCGGATATGTCCTTGGAGAAGTCCTGATCAAGCGCCGTTTGGGCCGATGCAGTGGCGGCGAAAAGAGAGAACATCGCCATCGCGATGATAGTGCGCAGTTTCATGTTTAGTTGCCTTTCATTTGTCTGTGAGATCGATTGCGATCCTCGATCTCTTCGGATCTGTTCATAATTGCCCGGTCGGCAACTCGCGCTGATAATGGTTCCCACTTCGCTGGGATCAATCTGGGCCCGCCAACGCAGATTGACGCTCGTAATTCTACATACGTTTCAGGATAACAGGGTTTTCGCTTGGATTTGCATGCCATAAGGCCGCTATCTCATTGAATTAGAGTTACTTCGCGCCACGACCGAGCTTCCTAATCGGGCCCGTTCGACAGAGCCGCAGAGCCGTTTTCCCGGGTTCGGCTTCCGCCTCGCATTTTCGCTCGCCGTCCCGTTCAAGAGTATGAGGCAACGGGAGGCCGATGGTAACTGTCTCAAGCGACAGGTAGGAGGAATGAGGGCCAGGGGTTGGCGTCGGACAGGGGACCTTTACAAATGGCCGGACGAATCGACGAGGCGTCGATTGCAGGCCGGGGCCTACCCCACCACAGAGTGTCTAGCGAGCCCCGGCTCACTCGTCGCGGAGGGCTTCGGTTGGATCGAGTGCGGCTGCGCGCCGAGCTGGAATCCAGGACGCTGCGGATGCCACCAGGAAAAAGAGTAACGCAACGGCCAGGAACGTGATTGGATCCGTTGCTTTCACACCTACCAGCATGCTGGTGATGAGGCGCGTGAGCAGGAACGCCGCGGCGAGCCCAATGGCAATTCCGACTGCGCTCAGAGTCAGGCCTTGGCCGACCACCAGATTGAAGATGCTGCGAGGCACCGCGCCGAGGGCCATGCGCACGCCAATCTCGGCTGTGCGCTGCCGGACTGCGGTCGACAACACACCATACAGGCCCACGCCTGCCAGCAAGGCGGCTATCGCCGCGAAGATGCCAATCAGCAAGAATGAAAAGCGGGTTGCCGCCTGTGCGCGCTCCATCCACTGGTCCATCGGCTGCAGCTCGACGATCAACATTTGTCCGCCGAGCTTAGCGATGGCCGCCCGCACGGCGCCGGCGAGTTTGGCGGGGTCGCCGCTGGTGCGCACGGCCCACCGTGTCGCGGCAGCATGTCCAACAAAGCCATCCGTAAAGTAGATCTGCTCGCGCCCGGCTTCGGCGAGCGAGCTATCACGCTGGTGAGCGACCACGCCGATGATCTCGACCCACTCCGGTTCCGGGGTACGGATGCGGATCAAGATGCGTTTCCCGATGGCCGATTCGTGAGGAAATGCCTTGGCGGCCAGAAACTGATCCACCACCACCAGATTTCGGTCGGGGGCGTTGTCGGCCTCGGTGAAGGTCCGGCCCGCCAGCAATGGCGTGTGCATAGTTTCGAAGTAGCCGGGCAGCACAAACTGATTATCGACTGCCTTGAACTTGCTCGCATCGGTCAGGGCTTCTGCGGTCCCCCAGCGGATTGGAGAGAACGTATCTGCCAGCGGAAACGGGCTCGCGGCGGTGACGCTCTCGACGCCGGGCACCGATGCCAAGGCGTCTTTCACTTGGCGCATCGCCGCCGCGTTCTTGGCGGGGGTTGCGTTGGGCAATCCGAACAGGTTGAACGTCAGCAAGCCGTGCGATTGGTAGCCGGGGTCAATGCGCTGCAGGGCCAGGAAGCTCCGCAGCATGAGACCGGAGCCGATGAGCAGGACGAACGACAGCGCCACTTCTGCGATGACGATGCCATTGCGCAGGAATCGACCGCCGCCCAATCCGCTCACGCGACCGCTCGCGCGCAGCACGTGCATGATGTCCGGGCGCGAGGCACGCCAAGCCGGGGCCATGCCGAAGACGATGGCTGTAGCCAGCCCTGCCAGAGCTGTGTATGCCAGGACCTCGCCGTTAATCCCGATCGAATCCAGGCGCGGTATATTCGTGGGCGCAATCAAGCGCAGCTCATGAATGCCCAGCCACGCCAGGCCGAGGCCCAGTACAGAACCGGTCGCCGCCAGCAGTAGAGCTTCAGCCAGCATCTGCCGCACCAGCCGCCAACGGCTTCCTCCCAAGGCAGTGCGGACGGCCAGTTCCCGCTCGCGCAGGGAGACTCGAACCAGCAGTAAGTTCGCCACGTTGGCACAGGCGATGAGCAGCAGGAAGAGCACCGCGCCCATCATAGTCAGAATCGCGGGTTGAACCTGAGCCACCAGATACTGTTGCATCGGCTCCAGCCGGATGTGGAAGTCGGCGGTATTCTCAATTGCAAAGTTCTTGCGGATTTCAGTTGACACACGCTCCGCTTCTCGCTGCGCGTCCCTCAGGCTCGCGCCTTCCTTCAGGCGGCCGACCGGAATGTACGCAAACTCCTTACGTTTCGCGTTGTCGTAAACCAATCGCGCCGAATACCAAACGTCCGGCAACCGCTCCACGCCCTGGCTGGGAGGGAACAGCAATTCGAATCTGGGCGCCAATACGCCGACGATCTGGGCTTCGCCAGGGCCGCCTATTCCGAGGCTTTGGCCCAGCGCCGCTGTACTGCCCCCATAGCGCCGCTGCCAGTATTCGTAGCTCAAAATGGCGAAGGTCGGGACCTTGGGAGCCTGTGCATTCGCGCCGCCTCCGTTGGGTGCCGGCGGTGGCGGTTGGCCATCTGAATCGGAAAAATCCCGGCCCGCTACGATCTTCTCGCCCATCAGGCGGAAAAAGTTCGGCGTTACCGACGCCCATCGCACCTGCTCCGGCGTTCCGTCTTCCTGTGGAAGAAGCTGCTTGCCGGTAAACACTGCCCCAAGATCTTCAAACGAAGTCGTTGTTCCATTGCGCAAGTCGAAGTAGTCCGCGTTTGAGAGCGGCAGGTCCTTCACATTGCGTCGCCGCAGGTCGCCGTAGCCCAGCACCAGCCGCTGAGAATCTTTGTAAGGAAGCGGCTCCGCCAGCACCGCGTGCATCACGCTGAAGATGGCGGTATTGGCCCCAATCGCCAGCGCTATCGTCACAATCACCGTGGCGGAAAAGACGGGGCTCTTCCACAGCGTCCTGGCCGTATAGGCAAACTCCCGGAATAACATCGTTTCGCCTCGCTCTGATTACAGACGTTGCGCCCAGGATAGCGTGCCTAAACTCGTAGGATGGAATTGATGAGCAACGCTGGGAGCGCGCCCTCAGGATTCACAGTGATCGAAGACGCGGGCCTCCGGTTTGTAGAGGGCCCAGCAGGCCAGGCGTTTATGCGTACCGTTGATGACGCTACGCTGGTGCTGGAAGCATGCTTCGCAGCCGGGGTCGATTCGGCGCTGCTGTATGCGCCGAACCTGACACCGCGATTCTTTGATTTGAGCTCGGGAGAAGCGGGGTCCGTATTGCAGAAACTGCGAACATACCGGATCCGGCTTGCGGTAGTGTGCCCTGCCGGCAGTGTTCGGTTCAGCAGACGGTTCCGCGAGATGGCGGACGAAGAGAAGCGGGGCGACTACTTCGGGGTATTCGAATCTGTCGAGGCGGCTCGGGAGTGGCTGAAGAATTCGGATTATTTCCGCGGATAAACGCCAATGAACGCGGATTTTGGAGGCTAAGTCAGGCGCAGACGTTCGAGGACGCTCTATTAGGGTCTCGTCTGGAGTCGTAGGCTCCGGCACTCCTGCGTTACCGAATCCGCTTGTTGACGAGTCTGTGTGTAAAAACTCCGGGAGAGAGTGACGAGTCGATGCATTACTATCGCGCCTCAGAAAGCTTTGTTTCACGACAGTGCAAGGATTTGTTATCCTCGTGCTCACGCGCGCGGTTGCTCTGAAAACATGTCCTTGAGGGCGACCGAAACCGATAGAGCCGAGACGAATCTCGGCTCGGCAGGCCTGGCGGCCCGCGCCACGTGCTGGTCGCGCACCAGCCTTTTTCAGCGTTGCGGGTGTGCGAAAGCTCATGATGAGTTCTGTGCAGACCTTTTCACCCAGTCCGGCGCGGCTGGCGCCTCACGAGAGCCGGCCGCGCAATCCCTCACTACCACTTTTTTCCGAGCACCTCCAGGTGTGCGTGAGCGAGATCTTCGGCTGACATCACAACCCGAAACTCCACTTCGGCGTTGAATGTAAGAAACCACGGCTCGGCGAACTTCGGGACATCGGCCGGATCTTTGAGATTCACAATCAGCATGGCGCCGCGCTTGCCATTCTGCTCGGTGAAATAGGCGGCTTCTGGTTTGATGGAGTCCATGATTTTCTGCATCTTTGGCCCGATGGTACCGTCATGAACGGCCGAGTTGAACGGCTCAAGTGGTAGCGTGACATGCATTAGCATGCGCATAAAATTTATCTCCCCGTGTCGGGCCGCTTTCCGTGCTGCGACCCTCACCGGCTGAGCAGCATATCATACGGTTCCGGTTCCTCCCACAGATCGCAACGTCACTGTGCTGAAATGACGCGTATGTCCTTCGAGGATGTCTTCGGGAAAGGCCGGCGAGAGCGGCTGCACTACTGGACGACTCTCAGCCCGGGCGCGCTGGCGCCCCTTCTGATCGGCGTGTTTCTGCTCTTCAGCATGTTGGGTTTTCTGATCGACGTGTTTCGCTCGGGAAGCATGCCGATCGCGCTGGTGTTTTTTTGGTCGCTCTTCACCGGAACGGTGGCCGTTTGCTACCTGGTGATTCTCTCCCGGCGCCCAAAGTGGTTCCCCGTCTTGATTGCCGCACAGACGGTTGCCACAGTTGGCTTTGACTGGCTGACCAGAGCCTACATCCGGCCGCCGCAATTTCGGGTTCCGGACCCAGCCTTCGGCCTGCAGTTCGCTGGCTTCGGCGCACTGGCATGCGCGATGGCCTCGTACGCGTTCTTCTTGTTCTTTATCCAAAAGGAGGGGGTTCAGCACGTTCAGGCACTTACAGAGCTTTCTATAGCTCACCGGATTCAAGAGCGCCTGGTACCGACGGTTAAGCTGCGCTGCGGCGCGTTCGACGTCTATGGCCGCTCGCGGCCCAGCGCTGAGGTAGGCGGCGACTCGATGGCCATCGTCGATCGCGCGGGCGTCTTCTGCGCCTACATCGCGGATGTGTCGGGCCATGGGTTGCAATCGGGACTGCTGATGAGCATGCTGGTTTCGTCACTGCGAACGGCCATGTCGGACGCGCCTTCGCTCGCCGCGGTCCTGGAACGCGTCAACGCCGTTCTGCCCGAGGTGAAGGAAGCGGCCATGTACGCGACATTCGGCGGCGTCCGGCTGGGTGCTGGTTCAGCTGAAGGCATCTTGGCCGGGCATCCTCCTCTGCTGCATTACCGCGCTGTTCATCGCGATGTCGTCGAAGCCGGAGAGCCGCAATTGCCGCTCGGGCTGTTCAAGAACGCCACTTACTCCGCGTTCAATCTGGTCATTGAACCGGGTGACGTGCTGCTGCTGATTACGGACGGTCTGCTCGATGTGACCAACGCGGAAGGAGAGGACTTTGGCGCGGATCGCATTAAACGTCTGCTCACCGACATGGCCGGTCGATCGCCGGAGCAGATCGTCGTCGAAATTTTCAAAGCGGTGAAAGCGTTTGGGCCACAGTCCGACGATCAGACGTTGCTGCTGCTGAAATTGGCACCGGAATAGGTGCCGCGGCATCGTTAAGGGCTACCCTCCGTCTTCGGCGCGTGCCGTGAACATGAGTTCCTCCAGGTCAATTTCCCGAGCCGCATTTCCCAGGGTCTGATCGGTGATGGCGCCTTCGTTCCAAAGCTGAATCACTGCCTGGCGCTGCGCATCGACCAGTTCCTTGCGTTGTAAAAAAAGAGAAATGTGCCGGAGGTGGGCTTCATCGGTATGATCATCGGCGATCTCGCGCGCCCGGGCTGCGCGTGCAGCGTAATAGGCGCGTAGCATCTCAACCACTTGCGGGTCAGGTGGGCCCGCACTACGGATTTCGTCCAGTTTATCCACCGAGGCATCGAGCGCCGTGCGCCGGGCCAGGGCCAGTTCGCGAGCGCCCTCGCCATCGTCCTTAAGCCCGAGCCGCTTGATCAGCGGCGCCAGGGTGAGTCCCTGCAGCAGCAGCGTGACCAGGATGACGGCGAAGGAGATGATCACGATGCGGCCACGGTAGGGAAACGACTGACCGGAGAGTGATACTGTCGGGACCGCGAGCGCAGTGGCCAGGGTGACGATACCCCGCATTCCGGTCCAGCCCGAAACCAGCAGCCAGCCTTTGGGCGGGGCAGGGGGGCGGCGATGCCGGGGCACGAACAACAAAAAGAGGTTCCCGTAAACCGCCAGCGGCGTCCATGCCAGGCGGACAACGATTACGGTGATGCAAACGAGGACCGTTGGCAGCACTATGCTGCGCAGGCCGCCCGGCGGAAGGTCGACCACCAGCCGCGGCCATTCCAGGCCGAGCAAGACGAAGATGAATCCGTTCAGGATGAAGACGAAGAGGTTCCAGACTTCGGCGGTCTTCACGCGTGTCTTGGCGGTCGAGCTGGTGAGGAAGTGCCGCCGCATGGTCAGGCCGCAGGCTACGCAGGAGAGAACCGCCGAGGCGTTTGCCTTCTCACCCAGGATCCACGAGACGTAAGCCGCGAGCAGGGTCAGCGCGACGCTGCTCAAACTGTCGCGGGTCAAACGCGAGATCCCCCACACCAGGTACGCCACGCCGATGCCCACCGCAACCCCGACGATGGCGTCATAGAAGAACGCGAGCGTGGCGGCGCCGGGCGTGAAGTGGCCGGTTACTCGAGCCACCACTGCGGTGTGATAGAGCACCAGCGAACTCGCGTCGTTGAGGAGGCTCTCGCCCTCGAGCAGGGCGATAAGACGGCGTGGGATGCCGAGGCGCTGCGCCACGGAGGTGGCGGCCACCGCGTCCGTGGAGGACACGACGGAGCCCAGGATAAACGCCGAGGCCCAGGGCATCTCCGGCATTGCGAAGTGCGCTATCAGGGCCACGGCCACTGTCGTTACTACTACAAGCCCGACCGCAAGCCAGGCGATGGAGACCGCGCTGCGGCGGAGCTGGCGTAGGTCGCTCTCATACGCCGCGGCCCAGATCACCGGCGGCAGGACTACGGTGAAGATCACGTCTTTATTAATGTGTGTTTCAGGCAGTCCTGGAATCAGCGCCAGCACCAGCCCGCCGAGCACCAACGCGATCGGATAGGGAATGGGCAAGCGTTTTGCGAACGCCCCCAGCACCAGCACAAGCGCGAGAAGCAGAAGGACGAGTTGGAGAAGTGCCTGCGATTCGGGCATCAGGATCAATAATACGTGCCGATCGACGCGCGGACAACTTTCGACGCGTGTGATCCGACGGACTGCCAGGCTCGAGCGATAGGATACTTGCATGCATAAGACGGATCGGCTGCTCCGCTTTCTCTTCGTGAGCGCACTGGCGCTTCCGGCCCAGCAAACGACCGAGCAAGCCAAGCCGGAGATGACCACGACGCAGGCTCCGGTGGCGGAAGTCTCGGCGAAGGACACGACCGCAACCTTCACCTCGAAAGTGAATCTAGTTCCCGCCACCGTGGTGGTGCGCGACGCAAAGGGGAATGCGATCGGCACGCTGACCAAAGAAGACTTCCGCGTGTTCGACAACGGGAGGCCGCAAGTGATCTCGAAGTTCTCGCTAGAGAAACCGTCGAGTCCCGTGATCGTCGAGACGAACGAGGACACCGATATGCCGGACGCTTCGGCGAAACCGGCCGGACCGGCCAAGGTGATTGCCAATCGTTTCGTCGCGTATGTGTTTGACGATCTGCATCTGCACTTTGAAGACATCGCGCGGGCCCGCCAGGGGGTTGCGACTTATGTGGGAAAGTCATTGCAGCCGAACGAACGAGTGGCCATCTATTCGACGTCCGGTAAGAACACGCTGGAATTTACCAGCAATATTCAAGAATTCCAGGCGGCACTAGGCAAAGCTGCAGCCCAACCCAACTCGAGGCGGCCTGATCAAATGTCCCGACATTACTTACTTCATGGCCGACAGAATCGTGAATCAAAACGATCAAGGGGCGCTGGCGCTTGCCGCCCAGGACTATCGGCAATGCACCGGCAACCCGTACATCACTGTGCAGGAAACTATAAGCGCGGCCCAGACCGCGCTTGCCGATGGAGAGTTGGAGAGCCGTCAGACCACGACGGTTCTGAAGCAGATTGTCCGTCGTCTGTCCGCGGCGCCGGGACAGCGGAGCATCGTTCTTACTTCGCCCGGGTTCATCATCGCCTTCTTCAACCAACAGGACATAACCGACGTCACCGATCGCGCGGTGCGAGCAAATGTCATCATCAATTCTCTCGACGCCCGAGGAGTGTGGACGCCACCTCAATTTTCGGCTCAAATAGCCGCCGGCACCGGAGGGCCGCCCATGGCCGTAACCGCATCGGGATATTACACGGCTGAGGCGAACGCTCAAGGTGAGGTGCTGGGTTCGTTGGCGGATGGAACGGGAGGCCGCTGGTTTCACGACAACAACGATCTGGGGGAGGGATACCGGAGGCTCGCCGACGCTCCGGAGTTCATTTATGTGCTGGGTTTCGTGCCGTCGAATCTAAAGATGGACGGCTCGTACCACAAGCTGAAAGTTACGCTGGTCACGCCGAAGGGAGATACCGTGCAGGCGCGGCGCGGCTACTACGCTGCTAAGAAAGGGAGCGACGCGACGGAACAGACCAAGGAAGATATCCGCGAAGCGGTGTTCTCCCGGGACGTGGTTAAAGACATTCCGGTCGACATTCATACGCAATTCTTCAAGCCGAGCGACACCGACGCAAAGCTGACGGTGAATGCGCGTGTGAGCCTCAAGGAGTTGCCGTTTCGAAAGGCGGACGGCCGCAACCAGGATGACCTGACAATTGTGTTTGCGCTGTTCGACGACGATGGAAACTTCATCAGCGCCGTGCAAAAGCTGGTTACGCTGAACCTGAAAGACGAAACGTTGAAGGGCTTCGAAGAGCGCTCCGGTTCGGGTATCAACATCAAGGCTGAATTCGACACAAAGATCGGAGGCTACGTGCTGCGCGTGGTGGTGCGCGACGCCCAAGGTCAGAAACTGGCCGCCGAGAATAGCGCGGTGCGCATTCCGTGAAATAGATCGCCTCTCTATGGAAGCTTGAGCAATTTCTTTCGGCTGCCGATGCCGCCCGAGCCTTGCGGTGCCTTCAGAGACTTGCCGCCCACGACATATCTCAATGGGCTCTCACCGGTGGGTTCGCGATTGAGATACACCACCTGATCTGTGGGCGTGACGCCGACGTGCGGAGACTGAACGACATCGATTTTATTGTGGATTCGTTCGAACACATACCGCAAACCCTGGGGGGTGAGTTCTTGTTCCGGCATGTTCATCCGTTCGATCCACCGGGCCAGACTCTGGTGCAGTCGATCGACCCGGAGGCTATTGTCCGCGTGGATGTCTTCCAGGCTTATGGCGAGACGCTGCGGCGGGCAATCCATTTGGATCTTCCTCCGGGGAGACTACTGATCATCTCGCTCGAAGACCTGGTAGCGAGAACGGCGCGACTAGCCCTGGATTTGGCCGGAGGCGTCCCGACGCCGGCTAAGCACGCTGTCGATTTACTGAGGTTGCTTGATTTGGTGGATCCAGTCGACGTCGAGGCTACCTGGCAGGATCAGCGAAAGCCACAGCAGCCGGCGAGCTTCGAAGAAGCCGCAGATCTGTTGCAGCAGCTAATTCCGTCCCGCCGATATCTGTTGATCAACCCCGTTTATTCGAGAGACGTGACAGCGATCTGCGGGCGTTGTGCAACGACTGGGGACCTCCGATTGGCCGACCCGAGTGTCATGTTGACGTTGCTTGGGTACTGCTGATGAGGGTCTAAGAGATTTCAGACGGAGACGGCCGTGACGCCTTCAGATTGTACTCTGAAGGCAGGCAACGAATCCCAGGGAGGCGCAGTCCGCCGCTCCGCCGCGATCAGCAACTCGGGAATAGGACGTCCCATTCGGATCGCTGTACTCGGTACTCGTCTGTGAATTGAGATGAAATCCGCACACGTTGTTGTTCAGCGAACTTCAGAGACGGGCCACTTTGGGAGCGCCTCAGAAGGCCTTTCAGGCCTGACATTCTACTTGTCGTCGCGGCCCGCAATGATGGGATAGACGACGCCGGCAATGGCCGCCCCGACGATGGGCGCAACCCAGAAGAGCCAGAGTTGCTCAATCGCCCATCCGCCGACGAAGAGGGCCGGGCCCGTGCTCCGGGCCGGATTGACGGATAGGTTGGTGACCGGTATGCCAACCAGGTGAATGAGCGTCAGGCAAAGGCCGATCGGAATACCCGCGAAGCCGGCCGGTGCGCGCTTGTCGGTCGCACCGAGAATGACGATCAGAAAGATGAAGGTGAGAACGATCTCGGCCACCAGGCAGGCCAGCAAGGAGTAGCCTCCCGGCGAGTGGGCGGCATAACCGTTGGAAGCGAAGCCGCCGCTCAGATCAAACCCGGCTTTACCGCTAGCGATAACCAGCAGGACTCCAGCCGCGATGATGCCTCCCAATACTTGAGCGACCACGTAAGGGAGAAGTTCCGAGGCAGGGAAGCGTTTGCCGACCACCAGTCCGACCGATACGGCTGGATTGAGGTGGCATCCGGAGATATGGCCGATGGCGAAGGCCATGGTCAGGACGGTTAGACCGAAGGCCAGAGCGACACCGAGAAAGCCGATGCCGAGTTGCGGAAAGGCTGCGTCCAGGACAGCGGCGCCGCAACCTCCGAAGACCAGCCAGAATGTTCCAAGGCATTCGGCGAGGGATCGCCGTAAGATTGTGTTCTGCATATTGCTCCTATGAGTTTAAGTTCTTGACTGAGACCGTCGTGATTGATCGACAGAAGCGTTGAGCTGAACGATCCATCGATTTCCTACACCTGCTATCGAGATCCGGAAATTGCCTCGATTAAAGACGACTGGTGAGATTATTCAATAACTTCGCGGGCTTGTAAAGACTTTTTGGATGACAAAGGAATGAGACCTAAGTCCCATATCAGTGGCGGCGTAGCCGGTTGCATGCTGTGGCCCATGGCAAGCGCCGGGGCGAAAGACCCGTGTTTCGTGTATTATGTTCGGGTAGTATGGTTGTCGGCTAGGACTGGTTAACAAGACGTTTGCGAGTCTCTGCCTGCATCCTGGGTTCATCACCAGGGATGTCCCATGCCGGCCCGCATCGTCAATACTTGCGTACCGGCATCCAATTCAAATTCGGAGAGAATACGAACGTATGAGAAAGCTAACAATTGCGACTTTAGGTCTGATGCTGGCCGCTTTGGCGGGGAGTGTCTTCGCTCGAACGGCGACGGACGACACAACCACCACCGCGACCACCAAGAGCACGAAGTCCCACAAGAAGAAGACAACCGACACCACGGCCACGGACGCGGGCAAGATGGCTGGCGACACAACTGCAACGAAGGCGACCCGGTCGTCCAAGAAGAAGACTACGGACACGACGGCGGACGCGGGCAAGATGTCCGCCGATACCGGTAAGATGGCGGCGGATACAACCAAGACGGCAGCCAAGGCTACCACCGATAGCGGCAAGATGGCGAGCGATAAGATGGCTGGAGCCGCCACAAAGGCCACGACTGCTCCGCCGAAGCAAGTCGCTTCGGCCTCCGACATCGCTGCTGCCAAGTCCTCAGGGAAGGTCTGGGTCAACACGAACACCAAGGTCTACCATAGCTCCAGCAGCAAGTATTATGGTGCGACGTCGGCCGGTAAGTTCATGACGGAAGCCGATGCAAAGGCTGCCGGCTATCACGCCGCCAAGAACGGCGACTAGGGTAAGAAACTAAACTGCGGTTTGATTATTAGTTCGGCGGAGCGGGGCGTACAAGCGTCCCGCTCGTTGTTTTTGGCGGAGAGTTTGGGAAGGGAACAGTTCGTACAGAGCTAGATAACGCCAGCCCATGCCGCGCCGATAGCACAACGACACATGCCTGAACCAGGATTGCGAGCGAGAGTCGAAGCACCACCCGAGGTACCTCGACTCCCCGCATTGAGAAGAACCCGACTGCCGGTTGGGTTTCCGGTTGCTGACGGATCGTGATATCTGAACTTCTAGGGAAAGGGTGGCGTTCATGGTGTGTGAGCTCATGGGCTTCGCGCTTGTCTATCAATTAGTGGCTTGGTGCCAGGATTTCTCTCTGACTACCGTTTTGCTTCTCGACGGCGCAGATTCAACGTCTTGGAATGGGCCCGCGCCCGCAGGCCGGTCGAAATAGAGATAGAGTACTAGAGGTTGTGGCCCAAAGCATCTTCGATGTACTGGCACTGCTTGGTCGCAAAGCGAAGAGCCTGGCCGACTGACGACTGCTTTTGTGGTTGTCTTTTTGGGCTTGACAAGGGCCGGGAAAACGCAGAGGATCTAGATCCAGAACCATATTGCTGCGGTTGACGGAGGGCGCATGAAAGGGACGACCTGGCGGGTAGCAGTGTTTCCTGCCTTACTTATGATGGGTTTGCTGAGCGGCTGCGGAAAGCCTAAGCCGCAGCCCGGCGAGGTTCAGGATGAAGCCATGCGTGCGAACCGAAGCCCGGCGTCTCTTCCGGCGGCCGACGAGGACTACTTCCACGACATGGACAGCGGGGTCCCGCTCACGGCCGATGAGGCGAAGGGCCGAAACACGTGGATCGTGTGGACGGGGGGCAACGACCGGTTCTGGGACACCATCTCGGTGAATAGCGTCGGAACGCTGGACTTCCTGAAGACGGTGTCCTCTTATCCGACGCTCAAGTTCGGGCGGCAGAACCGCTGGAACTACCTGGGCCTAGTGAATGAGCCTTGTTATGAAAAGCCGACCGGGCCGGACCCGAACCGGTATGGACTGTGGTTGGATAAGCGGCGCGCTGATTGCGGACCGGATCCGTTCGAGAACGAGCAGAAGTATCCCGGTGTCCAGATTGGAGCGCGGGGAAAGACGGTGCCGGTCGGGTCCTTATATGGCTATGGGAGCGGGATCGTGGGGTTGCGGCTGTTCCCGAATCCGGATTTCGACGAAGCCGCCGCCAAGAAGTGGGACCCCAAGCGCTACTACGACGATCCCAGCTATTACCTATCCAAGACGCTGATCAAGCCATACCGGGTGGGCATGTCTTGCGGCTTTTGCCATGTCGGGCCGAACCCGATAAAGCCGCCGCAAGATCCCGAGAATCCGAAATGGGAAAACCTCAGTTCCAATGTGGGTGCTCAATACTTCTGGATCGATCGGATCTTCTCCTGGGATGCCGACCAAAGCAGCTTTGCGTTCCAGTTGTTCCACAGTTCGAAGCCCGGCTCGCTCGACACGTCCCTAGTTTCCACCGACAACATCAACAACCCGCGGACGATGAACGCGGTCTACTCGCTTGGGCCGCGGTTGGCGATTGCGAAGCGCTGGGGTAAGGAGACGCTGGCCGGCGGCGGCCTGAATAACAAGCAGTTCAACGACTACGTGACAACTGGCCCATTGACGGAGTTCTATCAGAAGCCGGATACGGTCTGGTCGCCGAGGGTCTTGAAGGATGGTTCCGATTCGGTGGGCGCGCTGGGTGCGCTGAATCGTGTCTTTCTGAATATTGGTCTGTTCAGCGAAGAGTGGCTGCTGCACTTCAACGCACTGGTGGGAGGCAAGAAGACAACTCCCATCGAGATCGCCGTGGCGAGGAAGAATTCCGCTTACTGGCAGGCGACTGAGTCGCAGACTCCCGACCTGGCGCTGTTCTTCTTGAAGAGCACGGACCCGCATCATCTGAAAGATGCGCCGGGCGGGGCGGCCTTCCTTTCGAAGGACGCGGCACAGTTGAAGCGCGGGAAGACCGTGTTCGCCGAGACTTGCGCACGATGCCATTCGAGTAAAGCGCCTATACCGGCCGAGGGAGTCGACCCGGGCGGCTGTTCCGGCGCCAATTATCTGGACTGCTGGAACCGTTATTGGGCATGGACGAAGACCGACGATTACAAGAAGAAGATGCGGGACATTGTGCTGAAAGACGATTTCCTGGATGGGAACTACTTATCGACCGAATTGCGCGTCCCCGTCACGCTGTTGGAGACTAACGCCTGCAGCCCGCTCGCGACGAACGCGATTGGCGGGAATATCTGGGACAACTTCTCTTCGCAGACTTATAAGCAGTTGCCATCGGTCGGGACCATCACCGTGCACAATCCGTTTACCGGTGAACCGCGATCCTACAAGATGCCCGCCGGTGGCCGCGGCTATACGCGGCCCGCGTCGTTGATCAGCGTTTGGTCCACGGCACCGTTCCTGCTCAATAACAGCGTAGGGACTTTCAACCCCAGCCCGTCGGTGGAAGCGCGGATGGGGTCGTTCCAAAACTCGATTGAGCAAATGCTATGGCCCGAGAAACGAGATAAAGACCCGATGCTTGGCGATAAGGTTCCCGGCGTCATAGCACGCACTACGGCAAGGAGCTACCTGCGTGTTCCGGCGGGATACCTGCCGTCATACTTGGAGCCGTTACTCGGATTCGGTGATCGATTCTTTCCTAACTTCTTCGGCGGCGGAGGCATCGAGATCGGGCCGATACCGGCAGGTACACCGGTGAATATCCTGTCGAACCTCAATCTGGAACCGGAAACCACTAGCGAGACGGAGCGGCTGGCCTACCAGAAGAAGATGTTGGAGCTGCTGATCAAGTTGAAGCACGATCTCAATGCTATTCCCGCCGGCGCTTCCGACGACGAAGCGAACAAAGTGCTGGCGAACCTGGCCGGTCCGCTGCTGGAGCTGAGTAAGTGCCCAGACTTCGTGATCAACCGCGGGCATTATTTTGGAACCAGCTATTACAAAGACGAACCAGCGCTTTCTGATAGCGATAAGCAGGCGCTGATCGCGTTTCTCAAAACGTTTTAGCAGGGCGGAAGAGGGAGCGAAGTATGGCTGGGGACTTTGACTATATTGTGGTGGGCTCGGGCGCCGGCGGCGGCCCGCTTGCAGCCAATCTGGCAAAGCGGGGCTTCTCCGTTCTCTTGCTGGAGGCCGGTGGAGATCCTTGCGCCGAGACGGACATGGGTCGTTGGATGTATGAGGTGCCCATCTTCCACGGACTCTCGACCGAGTTCAAAGACTGTGCCTGGGACTATTTCGTCCGCCATTACGCGGATGATGTCCAACAGCAGCGCGATTCGAAGTATGTCGCCGCGCACGATGGGATCTGGTATCCGCGAGCGGGAACGCTGGGGGGATGCACCGCTCACAACGCGATGATCACCGTGCTGCCCCAGGATGAAGACTGGAACTATATCGCTCAACTGACGGGTGACACGAGCTGGAAGGCTGATCACATGCGGCAGTACTTCCAGCGGATTGAGAATTGCCACTACGTGTCGCGACCTGGCAGCCTGGAATACATTGCGGAAGGATTGGTCTCCTCCATCGGGGAGCTGATTAAGCATCGCGAGGACTGGCGCGACTGGTCACATGGACATGGTTTTAACGGCTGGCTGACGACCAGCGAAGCGGATCCGGTTTTGGTGCTGAAGGATCCGGAGCTGGTGGCGCTGCTATTTGGCGGGGTGAAGCAGGCCTTGCGGGATCACATTGGGAATCCGTTCACAAGGATAGAGACACGGCTCGATCCGAATGACAGCCGGAATGGAACCAATAGTCCGGAGGGTTTGGCGTTCACGCCGCTAGCGGTTTCGGGCGGGAAACGAACGGGACCCCGCGACTACCTGCTGGCCACGCAACAGCAGCATCCCAAGAACCTGACGATTCAGTTGGGTGCGTTGACGACGCGAGTACTGTTTGAGGGCAACCGGGCGATCGGCGTAGAGTATCTGGAAGGAAAGCATCTGTACAAGGCCGATCCGCAGGAAGCCGGGGGAGCCGCGAAAGCTTCGAAGCGGCAGGTACGGGCGGGACGGGAAGTGATCGTAGCGGCGGGTGCGTTCAACAGTCCGCAATTGCTGATGCTTTCGGGCATTGGCGAGCGGGCGCAGCTCGAGAAGTTTGGGATTCCAGTGGTTGTGGATCTGCCAGGCGTTGGCAGAAATCTGCAGGACCGGTATGAGGTGGGCGTGGTGTCGACATTCCTGCGCCAGTTCACTCTTCTGCAGGGAGCGGCATTCACACCGCCAATTCCAGGGGGCCCGGACGATCCATTCTTCGATCAATGGAAGCAGGGTCGAGGAATCTATTCGTCAAACGGTGCGTTGATCGGGATCATCAAGCGATCGAGCCGCGAGAAAACCGAGCCGGATCTGTATATCTTCGGACTGCCTGGTTACTTCAAGGGGTACGTTCCGGGGTATTCGACGCAGTTTGAACGCTTCCACGACCGGTTCACCTGGGCGGTCCTGAAGGCCCGCACGGCGAACACGGGCGGGCAGGTGCGCTTACGGTCGGGCGATCCGTGGGACACGCCCGATATTGACTTCCACTATTTCGGGGAGGGAACAGACCAGCTTGGGCAAGACTTGGATGCGGTGGTGGATGGCGTCCAGTTCGCTCGTGAAATGAACGAGCACCTGGCGAGGCTCGGGCTGATCAAGGAGGAGTTAGTGCCGGGGCGGCAATACGACACACCGGACAAACTGCGGGAGTTTATTCAGAACGAGGCCTGGGGGCATCACGCCTCCTGCACGAACAAAATCGGGATCGAGTCCGATCCCCTGGCGGTACTCGACAGCCGTTTTCGCGTTCGCGGGACAAAGGGGCTGCGAGTGTCAGACGCCTCGGTTTTCCCGAAGATTCCCGGCTATTTCATCGTCACGCCGGTGTACATGATCAGCGAGAAGGCCACGGATGTTATCGCGGAAGACGCGGCCACTACAGCGTCGTAGAAGCAGGCGGTAATGGCCGCCGATAAACACCGATGGACGCGGATTCAAATCTGTTACGTCGTTGAGCCGCCTGCGCCGGATTTGTGATTAAACACCATCGTCTCGGTCTTACCGACCGGCGTGATGTGGGACACCTCGATCTGCAGAGTGTGGTTGTCCATCTTCAGAGTCCATTGCGTGACTTCGTCGTCACTAGGGCCGTCGGTCTTGAGAATTACCAACGCGGCTCCCTGGTACCAGAGAGAGACCTTGGACTTGTGGCCGGCCTCATCGAAGGCGCAATCAGGACCGCCCGGAAGGCATTCGAACTTCGCGACCAGGTCCTTGCCTTCCGGCGTGTGGACGGTCCTGGTGAACTGGATCTTGCCGGCCGCATCTTGCACGACAAGCTGGACCGTGCCGGGACTGTGATCGAGCTGGCTTTTTGCCGCGTCGAGGTCCCAGGTTCCGGCCAGTTTCGGCTTGTCTGAATCCGCGGCAAGAAGCAGGGATAAGGAAAACAGAGGTAGTGCCAGTAAGAACCTTCGCCGGACAGCAAACATAGTGCCCCCTTCCTCGCAGTTTCGCGGAGCCTGATCGCGGCGTCGAGCCGAGTTGGGCTTACTGCATGGAGGGCCGCGATTGGCTCCTATGCGGGTTTAGCTACACAGTAACGCTAAAGTGCGGGAGTGAAAAGAGAAATCTTTACACTACTCTTCCGCGGGGATCGCAATGAAGCGGTAGCCGACGCTGCGGACAGTCAACAGGTGGCGCGGATGAGTTGGATCGTCTTCGACATAGCGCCTCAGGCGAACGATGAAGTTATCGATGGGGCGCGTATCGGTGTCTTCCTGCAATCCCCAGACCTGTTCGAGCATGGTTTTGCGCGAAACCGGCTTGCCCTCGTTCTGGATGAGGTAGCGCAAAACGTTGGCTTCCATGAGGGTCAGAGGAAAGACCTGGCCGCGAACGGTTAGCTGGAGCAGATCAAAGTTCACGATCTTCTCGCCGTCCCTGCCGAATGTGTACGTGTCGGTGGCCGCGGTCACCGGGGAGGGGTTCGCGGTGGAGCGCAACCAGTCACGGCGACGGAGAAGTCCTCGAATGCGGGCGATCAGGATCTTGAGCTCGAACGGCTTGGTGAGGTAATCGTCCGCCCCCGCGGCAAAGCCCTTGAGGACATCCTCGGAATGACCCCGGGCGGTGAGCATCAGGGTCGGGATGAACTGGCCGGCCTTGCGCAGCTCCGACATGACGGCGAACCCATCTTTTCCGGGCAGCATGACGTCGAGAACCATGACGTCGAAGGGAGGGGGGCTGGCGCTCAGACGCTGGAGGGCTTCTTCGCCAGTCTCGAGCGTCTCCACGTCATAGCCTTCCGCTTCCAGGTTGAAGCGCAGGCCATCGGCCAGATGCTGCTCGTCTTCGACTACTAAAACTCGGCTCATGTTGATATGGGAAATTCCAAGACGAACGTACTGCCGCGTCCGGGTCCTTCACTTTGCGCCCAGGCGCGCCCGCGGTGGCGCTTGGCAACCGATCGCACAATAAACAGCCCCAGCCCTGTCCCTTTCACCCGAGCCGCCACGGGTCCTGGAACCCGGTAGAAGCGTTTGAAAATGCGTTTCAACTCGGTTTGTGGGATGCCCGGGCCGAGGTCGGTGACGCGCACTTCCACATACTTTCCGTCGAGTGTGGCAGTCGTCACTGTTACCTTAACATCCCGGCCGGAGTACTTAATCGCATTGTCCAGGAGGTTGGAGACGGCTGCGCGCACCTCGTCGATGTCTCCGGTAATCGTAACCGGCGCAGCCGGTACATAGTAGAGCTTGTCGGGTCCCAGGTTGTGGAGTGTGCGTGCGCGCGTCACACAATCGCGGACAACTTCGACCAGATTCATAGGCGAGGAGAAGGCCAGCGGGACCCCGCGGCCCAATCGGCCAGTGCGCAAAACCTGCTCGATGGTAGAGAGCAAGCGGTCGCTATCGGCCAACATGGTGCGGTAGAACTCCTGACGTTTCTCTTCGTCCACGCTCCGCGTTTGCAGGGTTTCGAGATATAGGCGAATGGAGGCGACCGGGGTCTTGAGTTCGTGAGTGACGGCGTTGATGAAAGCGTCGTGCTCTTCGTTGCGACGGATTTCGCGAACCAAGAAGGTCGTGTTGAGCACCACGCCGGCGATGATCATGGCCAGCAGTAGAATGCCGAAGAACAGCAGAATGCCCTGCCGCCAGTTGAGCAGAACCCATCCAATGTAAAGCAGCAGGATGACGGAGATCAGGCCAGCACCGAGCGCGATGAAGAAAGCGATCGATTTCTGGCGACCCGCTACAACCATAGATCCAGGTTACGCCACGGGAAGACGCTTATTGGTTGGGCGCCGCAGCGAAGGCCAATGAAAAAGGCCGCGAGGCATTGCTACCCCTTGGCCTTTATTCGACAGTCTGTAAGGACGCTAAGCGGCTTTTTCTTCGGTGAATACGGCGTCGACTTTGGCGACGCGAATCGCCTTGGCGATTCCGACGGTTCGGAAAACCTTGAGTGTAAGCCAGGAGATGTCGAGTTCGTACCACGCCAAACCGTGGCGAGCCGACGTGGGATGAGCGTGGTGGTTATTGTGCCAGCCTTCGCCGAATGTCAGGAGGGCCACCCACCAGTTGTTGCGGGAATCATCGCGAGTGGAGAAACGCCGCTTGCCCCACATGTGCGTGGCAGAGTTGACGAGCCAGGTGGCGTGCAGGCCGAGAACGACACGGAGGCAGACGCCCCAGAGAACCATGGAGAGGCCTCCGAAGGCGAAAAGGATGGCGCCTAACACCACCATGGGAACCCAGTGCCAGTTGTTCAGCCAGATATAGAAACGATGCTTGGCAAGATCAGGAGCGTACTTGGACAACAACCGGGTGTTGTTGTGCTTGGCTTCACCGACCAGCAGCCATCCGACGTGAGCCCACCAGCCGCCATCGCGGGGCGAGTGCGGATCGCCGGGCAAGTCGGATTTCTGGTGGTGAATTCGGTGAGTGCCGACCCAGAAAATGGGGCCACCCTCTAACGTCAGAGCACCGCAGACTGCGAAGAAGTATTCAACAAGCAACGGGACCTTGAAGGATCGATGGGTGTGCAGGCGATGGTAGCCCAGGCTGATGCCCAGGCCGGTACACATCCAATACAGGAAAGCGGCGACCGCGAGGTTTCGCCAGCTAAACATGAAGAGAGCGGCCAGGGCCCCAATGTGAAAGATGACCAGGGTGACCGAGGTAATCCAGTTCATGCGCTCGTTCTGGGGCATGTTAATGACGTCAGTGCTCATTGATCTCCAGGAAAACTTGGTTGAGATTTGCCCGCACCGAAGTTCGTGGAGCAGGCCGCGAGTGGTCATTTCGACCCCTCTCATTTGACGCTACCAGCGATTTCACCAGGGGTGTGTAAGATTTGTGTAATATCAACGGGCTCAGGGGTTTAGGGCAGGGAATGGCCGACCGAAAGCCGCGATTACTCTCGGCTCAGCAGGCTCGACAGCCCGCGCCACTTCGGCTTCAACGCCGGAAGTGGCAGAATATGGAGACCCCGATGAATTCAATGATGAAACGGTTGCCCCTCGTCCTGCCTCTGCTTGGGCTTTCGATTTTTCCGTCGCCTCTTCATGCCGCCTATTCGATTGGGCAGGTGCTGGACGCGCCATTCGCGTCCCTGCTGTCGGCCTCGCCGAAAGGCTCACGGGTGGTCTGGCTCATCAATGCCGGAGGGAAGCGGAATCTCTACACGGCTGAGGGCCCGGCCTGGGCAGGGCGGCCTCTGACTCAGTTCAACGAGGACGACGGTCAGGAGATCGATGAAATTGCCTGGGCGCCCGACGGAGACAGCGTGTATTTCGTCCGTGGCGGAGACTTCGAATCCGGGCGGGAGAATCCCAACCCGGGTGCCAAGGCGACGCTTCCGGATCAATCCATCTGGATGGTGAAGATCGAGGAAGGCAAGCCCGTGAAGCTGGGCGAGGGCAAGTCCCCGGCCGTTTCGCCGAACGGCGATCTGGTGGCGTTCATCAAGAAGGGCGAGATGTGGACGATGGCGCCGGATGGCAAGACCGCGGCGTCCGTTCTGGCCGTGCAAGGGAAGATCGAAAATGTACGCTGGTCGCCCGACGGCTCCTCAGTTGCTTTCGTTAACGATCGAACAAACCATAGTCTGATCGGCGTGTACCGGTTTCCCGACCACAGCCTTCACTACTTGGACCCCAGTGTGGATTCCGATGGTGAGCCCGCGTGGTCGCCGGACTCGCGGCGGATTGCGTTCCTTCGCATACCTGCTTCCAGCACGGCGTTCATGTTCGGTCCGAAACGCGAGGCTGAGCCGTTCTCGATTCGCCTTGCGGATGTGACGACCGGAAAAGGTCGCGAGGTCTGGCACGCTGACGCCGGGCAGGGGAGTGTGTTCCACCCGATCGCGAGTGAATCACAACTGTATTGGGCCGCGGGAGACCTGCTGATTTTCCCGTGGGAACGAACGGGATTTGAGTGCCTGTACACCGTTTCGGTGGAGGGAGGCGAGGCAAAGCATCTGACGCCCGGGGATGCGGAGGTCGAACATGTGTCCTTATCGCCAGACCGGAAGAGGGTTTATTACTCTTCGAACCGCGGCGATATCGACCGGCGCCACATCTGGAAGGTTGCGTTAGCCGGCGGCCCACTACAGCCAGTTAGCAGCGGTCATGGGATTGAGTGGGGAGCGGTCGAGACAGGTGACGGTAGCGTCGTGACGCTGGCTTCCGATGAGCGCCATCCGTCGTATGCGGCTGCGCTGCCGAAGGGTGAATTGAAGGACCTGGCGCCGGACACACTACCGGCCGATTTTCCGGCTGCCGAGTTAGTCGCACCGCAACAGGTGATTCTTACCGCTGCCGATGGTATGGCGATCCATGGGCAGTTGTTCCTGCCTCCTGGCTTGAAAGCGGGCGAGAAGCGGCCCGCGCTGGTCTTCTTTCATGGTGGATCGCGGCGGCAAATGCTGCTGGGCTTCCACTACATCTACTACTACTCGAACGCGTATGCGATGAATCAATACCTGGCCAGCCAAGGCTACATTGTGCTCGCGGTGAACTATCGCAGCGGGATCGGGTACGGGATGAAGTTTCGGGAAGCGTTGAATTATGGGGCAACCGGCGCGAGCGAATACAACGACGTGGTCGGCGCCGGATTGTATTTGAAGAACCGGCCGGATGTGGATCCTGCACGAATCGGCTTGTGGGGCGGATCCTATGGTGGATATCTCACGGCGCTCGGGCTGGCGCGGGCTTCTGATCTTTTTGCAGCGGGCGTGGATTTTCACGGTGTGCACGATTGGAACAACGTGATCAGTAATTTTGTTCCGGCGTACGACCCCGCCAAGCAAGCGGCAGCGGCAAAGCTCGCGTTTGAGTCGTCGCCTCTGTCGTCGGTGAGCACGTGGCGATCGCCGGTGCTGCTGATCCACGGCGATGACGACCGCAATGTTCCGTTTAACGAAACGGTGTTGCTCGTCGAGGCCCTGCGCAAACAGAAGGTCTACTTCGAGCAGCTGATCTTCCCCAACGAGATTCACGACTTCCTGCTCTATCGCGACTGGTTAGCGGCCTACGAGGCCTCGGCCGACTTCTTCCAGCGAAAGATGAAGTAGTTGCTCCGTAGACGGGGTACTCGAACGATCATGATTCCGCACGATGCTTGGCCAATTCCGAAAGCCGCTTCTGTGCCAACGCTAACGCCTGTTGTCTGGTCATGAGCGTTCCCTCCAGCTGGCCGGTCTCGATCTCTTCTAGCACCGTTCTGAATGCCGGGCCGGGATGGAAGCCGAGGTCCATCAAATCGCGGCCGCTGACGAGACGGGGCGGACGAAGACGTTCTTCTCCAAACTCGGCTAGCTTTTCTTTCGCGAAGTGGTAGCTATCCAGATTGCCGTTGCTCGCCAGGCAGTCGACGCGATGAAGCTCCAGATGTTCCTCGAAATGAGGCAACCGCAGGAACCTTTTCAAGGTGCTCTCGCGCATCTGCTGGAGATCTTTGAATTTCATGTGGTTCGCCACGAGTGCCACAATCCGCTCCGTCTGGTCGTTTGAGAATCGCAAACGCTTCAAGATCACTTGCGACATGGCCACGCCCATTTCCACATGGCCATCGAAGCGAATGCGGTCGGCGATGCAGAATGTGGCGGGCTTGCCGATGTCGTGCAACACGACGCCCATGCTGAGGGTCGGCGTCGGTTGCTTCAATAAGTCCAGCATCAGCAAGACATGAGTGTAGACGTCGCCCTCCGGATGAAACTGTGGAGGTTGTTCAACGCCCTGGCAGGCTTTCAATTCCGGCAGAACTTCCGCCAGGAGGCCAGTTTCATCGAGTAGTTCGATGCCGCGGCGCTGGCCGCCTTCGGTGAGGATGCGAACCAGTTCGTCGCGGACGCGTTCAGCCGATGTGCGCTGAATGTCGGCGGCAGACCGGCGGATAGCTGCCAAAGTGGCGGGCTCAATCGCGAAACCCAGCCGCGCCGCGAAACGCACAGCCCTGAGCAGACGCAGGTGGTCTTCCTCGAAACGAAGGATCGGATCGCCGATCGCACGGATCACGCGCTGCGCTAGATCTGTGATGCCGCCCACGTAATCGATGACTCGATCCGTCAACGCCCCTTCGCCCATCGGGTCTTCGAGCAGCGCGTTGACCGTGAAATCCCGGCGCTCCACATCGGCTTTGGGATCCGTCTCGAAGTGAACGTGCTCCGGCCGCCTTCCATCCTGGTAAGGCCCCTCGCTGCGAAATGTCGCGACTTCAACGTGCGAGTTGGGCGCTTCCGGGTGGGGGATCAGAATGACGCCAAATTGCTCGCCCACCAGCCGCCCAGTAGGAAAGTACTGCAGCAACTGGTCCGGCCGGGCATCGGTGCTAATGTCGAAATCCTTCGGAAGGTGACCCAGCAGACGATCACGAACACAACCGCCCACAAGGAACGCCCGATGTCCTCGTTTATGGAGACCATCTATAATTTGAATAGCGAGGCGTTCGCTCGACAAGCGCGTAGCGATAGAATTGGGGTCAGATCCGTTGTGCATCTCGGGGTTTCTCGCTATCATCCTCAACTGTGGCCACTTCGGTGGCAACACCTCTGCCAATGACCGTCAGCAATAAAACTGTCACGACCGCGAAGGTCGTTGTCGCTACGACAGTTGCTCTTTCCTTCATCAGCTTCTGGCGCGGGGCCGCGATTGTTCTCAGCGACCTGGCCTCCTCCATGTTCTACGCCGGAGGCATCGCCGAGCACGCCATCGGCAAATCCGCCGCCTGGTTCGTGCTGGGTGTCATGATCTTTAGCTTCGCAGTCCGCGCCGTTTACATGGAAAGCTGCGGGATGTTTGTGCGCGGCGGCGTCTACGTGGTTGTTCGCGACAGCATGGGTCCGGCGATCGCCCGCCTCTCTGTCTCTTCGCTTGTCTTTGACTATATTCTGACTGGTCCCATCAGCTGTGTCAGCGCGGGACAGTACCTGGGGCGTCTGTTTAACGAGCTGATGGAAACGGCCCACCAGACCGCGCGACTCGATCCTAACGCGTTCGCAGCCTTCTTTGGCGTCGCCGTGACGCTGTACTTCTGGTGGAGCAATATCAAGGGCATTCACGAATCCAGCGGCCAGGCGTTGCGTATTATGCAGATCACGACCGTGATGGTCGTGGCCCTGCTGATCTGGTGTCCGATCACCATCTTCTTGAACGGAGCCTGGAATTTCCCGCCCGCGCCCATACCCAGGAATCTGCAGTTTGCCGACGAATCGCTAGGCTGGTTCCGCGGAACGTTTTGGCCGACGATACCCATTGTGGCGGTGATTATCGCCTTCGGACACTCGCTACTCTCGATGAGCGGGTTTGAAACGCTGGCGCAGGTCTATCGCGAGATCGCGTATCCGAAGCTGAAGAACCTGAAGATCACGGGAAACATCGTTTGCCTTTACGCAATTTTTTCCACTGGCGTGATCACGCTGTTTGCGGCCATGATCATCCCGGACAACGTCCGCGCGAACTACGTGGACAACCTGATTGGCGGGCTCGCGATGAGCTTGGCCGGACCACCGCTACTGAGGCTGGGATTTCATATTTTTGTTGTGGTCGTGGGCGTCCTGATTCTTTCGGGAGCGGTGAACACGTCGCTGATCGGATCCAACGGTGTGCTGAATCGAGTGGCCGAAGACGGCGTGCTGCTGGAATGGTTCCGCAAACCGCACGCCCGATTTGGTACTACCTTCCGGATCATCAACATGATCACGATCCTGCAGGTCGCCACCATCATATTCAGCAAGGGCGATGTGTATTTCCTCGGCGAAGCTTACGCCTTTGGAGTGGTGTGGAGTTTCACGCTGAAATCATTGGGTGTGCTGGTGCTGAGATTCCAACGGCACGATCAGGAATACAAAGTACCGTTGAACATCAAGATCGGGCGGCTGGAGGTTCCCATCGGACTCGGGGTGACGACGCTGGTTCTGCTCGCTACCGCTGTTGCCAACCTGTTTTCGAAGGAGAACGCGACGAAGTATGGCGTGGGCTTCACGATCGCCTTCTTTCTCCTGTTCACCATATCCGAGAAAATTAACTCGCGCCGGCATAAAGCGAGGCACAAAGACAAAAACAAACCCGCAAGCGAGGATGGCGCACTCGAAGAGTTTAATCTTGACCAGCAACCTCAAATCGATGCGTGCTGTTTGCATGCCCGGCCAGGCTGCGTGTTAGTTGCCGTGCGGGACAAGACGCACATGGAGCACTTGCGCCGGTCCCTGCAAAAGACCAACCTGCGCCGGCATGACATTGTCGTGATGACCGTGCGGACGATCGCGCCTGATAGCGAATACGAATTGACGCAATCTCAGATTTTCGGTCCCCAGGAACAAGAGGTCTTCTCGAGTGTTGTGATGCTGGCCGAGAAGGAGGGGAAGACGGTTGAGTTACTGGTTGTGCCAGCCATCGATCCGTTCGACGCGGTCGTTCAGACGGCCGATAAGCTAAAGGCGGCGCGACTGGTCACCGGCGTTTCGTCTAAGATGACGTCCGATGAGTTGGCTCGGCGCATTGGCCTTGCCTGGGAGCGATTACCGGAGCCACGGCACCCATTTTCGCTTGAAATCATCAACCCCGACCGGCCGTCGACCTATGTAAACCTGGGACCCCATCCGCCTCGACTCTGGCCCGAGGATGTGGACAAGCTGCACGATCTTTGGTTACGGCTCAGTGGCTCCGATGCGCTCGGTTCAAAGCTCCACCACCGGGACGTGGTCGGTTTGGCGCTACGCCGACTCGAACGCGACCTCGAGAATCAGAATGGCTCGGATGTGATGCTGCAACTCGAAACCGAGTTGAAGAATCATTCGAGCTAGAGGAGTCCGGCATGGCGTTCGGCCACACGGGGGACAGGTGTGGCAGATGAGCAAGCAGAATCAGCTTTGCGTCTTACAACAACGGGGATGACCGATTCCGCTCGTCCCGGTCGGATGAAAATGTAGCCCAAGGGCGGGGCTAGATCTCGGGAGAATCTTTGGCAGCGGCTGCTTTTTCGGCCTCTGCGGCAGCGGCTGCTTCGGCTTGCTTCAGCAGTTCCTTCTTGGTGGGGGGCGCCTGCTCATGGCGATAGTCGTGATCGTGGTAACAGGTGCGGCAGCGAACCTTGGCCGCGTCACCGTTGACCAGCGAAACTATGGAATGGTTCGTAACCCGCCGACACTTAATGCAGTGGTCGTCAATTACGTCACCTAAACGAAAATCACCCATGCCGTGACCGAAACTCGGAGTATATCAAAGAGCCCGTGGCCGACTTTGAAGGGCGCTGGGGATTGATGGCGGGGCTACTATGAAGGTGAAGGGCGCGGCTCCAGAAGTCGCCCTAACTCACTCATCGTTCACGATATTTATGAATGCTCTTCACGAAAGCCTCAGCGAGCTGATTACTCAGACTTCCACCAACCTTCCCCCTGATGTCCGGTACGCAATGGGGATGGCCCTGGAGGAAGAAACGCCCGGAACCGAAGCGTCGCAAGCGTTGAATATCATCGCCTCGAACATCGATATGGCCCAGGAGGATGCCGGGCCCATCTGCCAGGACACCGGGATGCCCACCTTTGTGATCCACACGCCGGTGGGTGTCAATCAGATTCACATCAAGCTGGCGGTGCTCGACGCCGTAGCGAAGGCGACCAAGCAAGGCAAACTTCGCCCCAATTCAGTGGATTCACTCACCGGCAAGAACAGCGGCGACAACCTGGGCGAAGAGACACCGGTGATTCACTTTGAGCAGTGGGAGAAGGATGAGATCGAGGTGAAGCTGATCCTCAAGGGCGGCGGCTGCGAGAACAAGAACATTCAGTATTCGCTTCCCTGCGATCTGGAACACGTCGGGCGAGCAGGCCGTGATCTGGCCGGCGTGAAGAAGTGCCTTCTCCATGCCGTGTGGCAGGCACAAGGCCAGGGCTGCGCACCGGGCGCCCTGGGGGTTTGCATTGGAAGCGATCGAGCACACGGCTATGTGCTCGCCAAGTTCCAGTTGTTTCGAACGTTGGACGACACCAACGACGATCCCGTGCTAGCGAAGCTGGAAGAGGAAGTGATGGAGGAAGCGAACCGGCTGGGCATCGGAGTGATGGGCTTCGGCGGAAAGGTTTCCTTGATTGGTTGCAAAGTCACTGCAGCGAACCGTTTGCCCGCCAGCTTCTTTGTCTCGGTAGCGTACGACTGCTGGGCCTTCCGGCGACTCGGCGTGCGGTTGGATCCACAGACCGGCCAGATTACGAAATGGCTCTATCGGGACCCGGCGGACGTTGTGAAGAAGATGGCAGTGCGCGAGGGATTCCCGCTGACGGGCAGGGAAGTGGTTTTGACGGCTCCCATCGCAGAGGAGACGATCCGCAGTTTGTCGGTGGGCGACGTGGTGCTGATCCGCGGTGAGATGTACACGGGCCGAGATGCGGTGCATGCGCACCTGATGAAGAACCCGCCACCGGTGGATCTGCAGGGTTCAGTGCTGTACCACTGTGGGCCAGTGATGCTGCAGCATGGGGATCAGTGGATAGTCAAAGCAGCCGGCCCGACCACGAGTATTCGCGAAGAACCATATCAGGCGGAAATACTGCGCCGCTATGGGGTGCGTGCGGTCATTGGCAAGGGTGGTATGGGAGCAAAGACGCTTGCGGCTCTCAAAGAAACCGGCGCCGTGTATTTGAATGCAATTGGCGGTGCGGCGCAGGTGTATGCCCGCAATGTAGAGGAAGTGCTGGGCGTGCACTTGCTTGAGTTCGGCATCCCGGAAGCGATGTGGCATCTCAAAGTGAACGATTTTGTGGCCATTGTGACGATGGATTCAGAGGGCCACAGTCTGCATGAGTCGGTGGAGGCTGCCTCCGGGCACGAGCTGGAAAGCCTGATGCCAGCAGCGAAGTAAGCGGTCGGTATCGCTCATAGGGCTGAATGTGCTTGATTGATGCTGTCGTTTGGTAAACTGAAGTTTCCGCCTATGGCCAGGTAGCTCAGTCGGTAGAGCGCAGCCCTGAAAAGGCTGGCGTCGGCGGTTCGATTCCGTCCCTGGCCACCACCTCTAAAGCCCATAGTTTCATAGACTTGTGGGAACTACTTGCTCCTCTCTGGCTCTTAAACAGTGCCTCCTCGGAGTCCATATGGAGTCCAAACTTGTTGAGGCTGCGTTCGTGGTACCCATGGGGACCATGTGGTAACCGACGAATGACACGCTAACCCCTTGTGGCTCAGTCGAGTGGTACCCATGGTAGCCATTGGAGCGATTTTTTTGTTGTCTCGCGTATTCAGCTGTCGAGATTTGTCTGCTTTGGTCGACCGGGCCATCTGCCATAAACATATTACCTTTTACGGCGCATGTCAAGCTCCGGACGAATAGCCCGCCACCCCGACAATACCCTCTCAAATTCGAAATTACCTTTTGTGTAAGGGGAGTGGTTTCCCCACTGCTCGCCAACGTGTACCTGCACCACGTATTCGACCTATGGGTAGAAGTCTGGCGCAAGAAAGTGGCCGTGGGCGATGTGATTGTCGTCCGATACGCTGACGATCTTGTGGCGGGTTTCGAACACCGGGCGGACGCCGAGCGGTTTCTGAAGGATTTTCGGGAACGGCTGGCCAAGTTCGGTCTGGAATTACATGCGGAGAAAACTGGACTGATTGAGTTCGGGCGGTTTGCCGAGCCATTACCAATTTACAAAACTTGACATGCACAGCTCCTTTCCCGTACGGTTAGAGCCGGTACGCTCTTAGAGCTTGCTATAGATTACCCGTTAGCCGGAGAGCCTTTGTCCTTTACATCGTTTTTGGGGCAATCCCTGCCAGCTTTGTTGGTGGTCCTGTTGGTTCCAATCGCTGGCGCCGCCACCTTGTCATTCACGGGCGATCTGCGGACGGACGCCACTGTTACGAGTTGCGGCTCCGGTTGCACGTTAGGACCGAGCAATACCGACGCCGAATACGCCCAATACGCCGCCGTGGTTCGTACGTTCAATGTTGCGGCGCCGTCGGGCATGACTGCAATTACCTTCAGCTATGGCGGAGGCACCAACGGGGCGGGCTCTCTGATACCTCAGGGCGGCCTTGAGCCCTATTTAAGCCTGTTCGACTCGGGCGGAAACGTCCTGGCCTCCACTTACTTCGGAACCACCTGCCCGCCCGGTGCCTTGACCAACAGTGGAAGCGGCCAGTGCTACGACGTGCTGCTGGATGGCGGTCAGCTGGCCACCGGCGATTACCAGATCGTCTTAAGCGCCTATTTGAACCAGTCTTTCGCGGAGAACCTCGGGGTTGGAACGCTTGCGGATGGTTTCACAGGTCTCGGAAATCTCTCCGCGGGCGAGGATCTCCATTACGCGTTCGACGTAGTCCTCACTTCCACCACCACCGTCCCAGAGGCAAGTAGCCTCAGCTTACTTGTTCTTGGCGGGTTGATCTTTTGCGGAATCACGCGAATCGGCCGGCTGAAGGCCGCTTAACGAAGAACTCGAATTGTTTAAGCAGTACGAAGGAGATCTGGAAAAACATGAAGAATAAGGTATTGACGCTAACTGTAGTGCTTGCCCTCCTGGCGGTCGTGGGAAAGTATTACGCTGTGCCGGTCCTCGCCCAAACGATCCGGCCCGCCTTAGTGAAGAATTCGGACGAACCCGGCCGAATGCCATACACCAGCCTCACCGCTAGCTACAATGCACTCGGTTGCCATCTCAATTGCACTCCTGGCAGTGCACTTGACATGGGCGCCACGTTTGGCCTTCTACCGATCGTTCCCAGCGGCAAACGACTGATCGTCAACCACGTATTCGGCGGGATGAACAGTACTGGACAGCTGTTGTCGGTAGGCATAGGAACGGCTTCCTTCGCGGAGTTCGATTTTCAGTTCGACAGGCTGTTTTTTCTTGGTCCATTCACCTTTCACAATAGTTCGACCTACTTTGACGTGCAGCCATTATTTCTCACTTTCGAGCCCGGCACGAACGTATGGGTCACCCCGGGGAAGGGAAATTGCGATAATTGCCTCGGCTACATCAGAGTCGGCGGGTATTTGATCGACGCTACCAACTGACGATCCGTGGTCGGGTAAGAGGCCGATTGTCCGGTTCTCAATACGCCACCCAGGTCTCTTAAGGAGAACAACGGATGATTGCGGGCCAGCGTGCGGCCCTCTCTTGGCTACCGATAACACCAGATATCGCCACGCTACGACTGCGGCACAGCGACTGCTGCGAGCAGGCTAATATTCATGGTCAGCTCTGGAGAACTAATTAATAAGTCCCGACCTTGATCGCCAGTGGTAACGTCAGGTTCCGTCCGCCGCTAGTCACGACCAGCGCCTGTGGTCCCGCCACCACGTTTGCATTCGCCGTCAGCGTCGCTGAAATCGACGTCGCCGAATTCACGACAACGTTGCTCACGGCTAGCATCCCACTCGGCACCGTTGCCATATCCCCCGTTTGGAAGTTCGTGTTGACTCCCGTGACGGTCACGGTGATCTGAGCACCTACGGTCGCAGCCATCGCATTCGGACTGACTCCCGTGAGCATCGGTGCCGTCGGACCCAAAGTGCTCGTCTCATTGAACAAGGCCCGCATAATGAACGACGCCATCTGTCCCCGCGTCACCAACTCATCCGGGCAGTAGATCAGCGGGTTGGTGCCGCAGCCGGCGGTTATATTTTCCTCATAAGAGCGCTGGATGAATGGGAATGGTATTCCATTGCCCTCCACGTTGGTGGGCACGTCCGCGAAATATGGGGTGCTGTTATAGCTGAAGCTGGCCCCATAAAGCGCTAACCGGGCACGCACCGTGAAGATTGCCATCTGCCAGCGCGGAACGGTGTCCGTAGGACAGAACAGCCCGGTTGCGCAGCCGTCCGTAATACCCAGTTCCATCATCTTCTGGATGTGCGGGAAGAACGTGTTCGTGGTCGGCACATCCGTGAAAAACGGAGTCGGGTTGTAAATGGCGGGCGTCAAAGTTCCGGTAACGGCGCGAACAATGAACGCCGCCATCTCCTCGCGAGTCACGCTGTCGTTGGGGCAGTACATGCGCGTCGAGGGATCGCTCGACCCCACGCACCCGTCCGTGACGCCGGCCAGGAACATCAGGTTCGCCGCGTCGAAGTAGGTCGCCGTTGATGGTACATCGCTGAACTCCGCCGTGGTCGTGAAGCCCTGGCCAATCGCGGCCTGGTGGCCCAGCAACGCAATGTGCGCCACGCGAGGAGATGTCGACGTGTTCGCCGAGAATGAGAAGCCAATAGCGCTGTTGGTGATGCTTCCGATGGTGAGCCAGCTCTGGTCGCTGGAAGGCGCGAAGAACCCGGTCAGCGCGGCCGTCGAGGGCAGCACCGGAAGCAGTGCGCCAGATCCGGCCGCGGCTGGCTCCGTCACGCTGGCCGGTCCAATAAACACGTTCGGAATCTCCTTGATGGCATAATTCAAGTTGTCCGCGATGTAGACGCTGCCATTGCCATCCACCGCCACGCCCCCAGGAACATTCAGGCCCGAAGATACCAGCGTGGTGACCTGCCCCGTGGAGGCGCTCCACTCCTTGATGGCGTTGTTGTCAGTGTCCGCGATATACACGTTGCCGGAGCCGTCCACCGCCACGCCCACAGGCGAACTCAGCCCGGAAGATACCAGCGTGGTCACCTCGCCCGTGGAGGCGTTCCACTCCTTGATGGCGTTGTTGTAAGAATCCGCGATATAGACATTGCCGGCAACGTCCACCGCAACGCCGAAAGGCTCATTTAGCCCCGACACCAGAGTAGTCACCTGACGTGTCGAGGCGTTCCATTCCTTGATGGCGTTGTTGCCGGTGTCCGCAATGTAGACGTTGCCGAACACATCTACCGCCACGCCCACGGGATCATCCAGCCCCGACGAAACCAGCGTGATCAACTGCTGCTCTACGACGTTCCACTCCTTAATCGCGCCGTCATTCGTATCAGCGATGTAAACGTTGCCCGCACCGTCTACCGCGATGCCGTGCGGCCCCGCCAGTCCGGAGGACACCAGAGCCGTTACCAGATTCGAGGAGGCCCTCCACTCCTTGATCATGCTGTCAAAGGTGTTCGCAATATACACGTAGCCATTGCTGTCCACAGCCACGTCGTCAACAGGAGTTGTCCCTTGCGGCACCAGCGTGATCACCGGACCCGGCCCCACATAGTTCGTTCCCGCCTGAGTCACGGTGACTGTAAGTCCTGCGACCGTCAGCGTGCCGGTTCTTGTCCCCGTACCCGTAAACGCGTCATAGGTAAACGCGATCACTGCACTGCCGTTGCCGCCGGCGCTCCCGTCAGAAATGTGCAGAAACGAATTGTTGGCAGTGGCAGTCCACGGGCCGCTGTAAGACAGGACAACCGAAGAACTCCCTCCGGCGCTTCCAACCACCAGTGCATTAGTCCCCAGCCTGGGGCGCACGAACGCGTACGCCGCTCCCAATTGGGCCAGCGAATTGATGGTTTTGAAAAAAGCCCCGATCACGGTCGTGTCCCCGCTCACCGAAACGGAGAAGCCGAAATCGTCGTCCGTCGCGCCATCGGACGCAGTCAACTCCTGCTGCTGGCTCCATGTGCCGCCGGTGCGCACAAACACGTACGCGGCGCCCTGGCCGGCGTTTGAATTGATGGTCTTGGAGAGAACCCCGATCACCGCCGTATCCCCGCTAATTGACACCGAAACGCCGAAGCCCTCGGCCGGTGCGCCGTCCGAAGCCGTCAGCTCCTGCTGCTGGCTCCAGACTCCGCCGCTGCGCACAAACACGTACGCTGCCCCCCCTTGGAAGACTTGCGAATTGATGGTCTTGGCCCGAGCCCCGATCAACACCGTGTCTTCGCTCAGTGAGACGGAATCGCCGAAGAAGTCGCCCGCTGCGCCATCGTAAGCAGTCAATTCCCGCTGCTGGCTCCAGACTGTGCCGCTGCGTACAAACACGTACGCGGCTCCTTGCTGGCTATTCTCGCCAGGAGCCCCGATCGCCGCCGTGTCCCCGCTAACCGACACGGATGCGCCGAAATAGTCGTATCTCGCGCCATCGGAAGCAGTCAGTTCCTGCTGCTGGCTCCAGACTGTGCCGCTCCGGATGAATATGTAGGCAGTGCCAGGATTCCTGTAAACGGCCCCGATCACCGCCGTGTCCCCACTCACCGACACGGATGCCCCGAAGAAGTCGCCCGCCGCGCCATCGACGGCCCTCAGCTCCGCCTGCTGGCTCCAGACCGTGCCGCTGCGCACAAACACGTACGCCGTTCCCTGTTCGACGTGCGAAGAATTGAAGGTCTTGTTATAAGCCCCAATCACCGCCGTGTCGCCGCTCACCGACACGGATCCGCCGAATGTATCGCCCGCTGCGCCATCGGAAGCCGTCAGCTTCTGCTGCTGGCCCCAGATTCCGCCGGTGCGCACGAACACGTATGCGGCACCCTGGCCGGCGTTTGAATTGACGGTCTTGCCATAAGCCCCGATCACCGCCGTGTCCCCGTTCACCGACACGGAGTAGCCGAATTTATCGTTCGCCGCGCCATCGGAAGCAGTCAACTCCTGCTGCTGCGTCCACGTCGGATCCACCACCAACGGATACTGAGCGTCGTGGTCCTCGATGACCATCCGGATCTCATCGCTTCGCACCTCCAGCCGCGACGGAAGAATCCGCCCACGAGCGTCCAGCGCCTTCAGGCCCGCATAACGCAGCACGACTCCCTTGCCCGACCTGAGGACAACCGCGCCCGAATTCGCTTCCTGCGCCGGCAGCAATTCCCCGCTCACGCCAAGCGCGATCACCAACGGCTCGCCCGCGAGGTCCGTCCCTTGGCGTCGAGCCAGCGTGAAACCCTGCTCTAGGCCTTGCGATCCGTTGACGTACCATTCGGTGAGATCGCCCCGCTGGTACTCAACGCGATTGCCATTCGCGGTTGGCCTGGCGTTCGCTGGCTCCGCTAGCCGGTCGCCGTAGCCATATCCGTTCAAATGGAAACTCACGCCGCCGTCCGGATGGCTCAGCCAGGCTCCTCGGCTATCGAAGTCGATCGTAAACCGCTGTGCGGCGTTTACGCCCTGCCAGGTCCCATGGCCCGAGTCCTCCAGCGAGTACATCGCGCGCTCGAAGGCTTGCCGCAGCCCGTCATCCGCACCGGTCGTTTTCCAAACCGCATCCGCCTTGCTGGCGCGCGAAGCGCCGTTGAGTCCCGCCGCTGCCGGACAAAGGCACGCCAGCGACACCAATCCCATCCGGAAGTAAGAGGGAAGCATCCATCAACGTTACACCCGGGCGCCTGAAGACCGCTGTGACGTGGCCAACGCCGAAGATCGCCTCTGCCTCTACGCATGACTCAATTCCATCACCATTTGGCGCCGGATTTGTTCTTTGCCGCGAAGCGCACAGAACGGTTCCTGACGCCGCTGACTTGCGGCAATGAGGGCATATCCTCGCTCGCTTCAATCGCGTATAGGCCGCCTTGTCTCGCTTGGCTTGTAGCTCGGAGCAGGCGAGACAGAGCACACCGTTCCTCTTGGCCGCCTTCCGCACTGCGGGTAACGCCCGGACACGATTTTGTTCAGCCGCCAGAGCGCTTGTCTCAAACTGGTTTGGCTAGTCTTATCGACGGACGGATCGCCATTCTGAGCCACTGGGCGGCGCACCCTTGACTTCCGATAATACAAATTAACGAACCTATAGCGGAAGCCCACTGCCTAACGGGCCAACTACACTGTCGCCGAGCGACTCATTCGGCAAGTAAGCCGCCGGCAAGAAAAAGCATACATGCCACGGCCCGAGGACGGTAACGTACACCGGCTTTCCCGGGGTGGCTACCGTTCACCGGAATACGGGATTTTGAAAACCGCCGAGCGCCATCTCGCGCAGGGGAAGAGCATCATGATGCTGGCTTCCTGCTCCTACATGTTGCGACCGGTCATCGCGGTACTGCGGAAGAACGGAATTCCGTTCCACAACCCCTATCGCAAGGCCAATGGATTCTGGAACCCTCTCCGGACTGGCAGCCGCCATCGCCCCCACCACCTACCTAGTAGAGGACGTTTTCGAAGCGGATGGGTTCAGAAAGCTTGTGGCATCGCTCTCAGAAAGTCCCCGCGCGCTCTTGGGCTGGTGGCGAGATCATCTGGCGACGGATTTCCGTAGGCGTGTCCAGTTTCCGGCGGACATCGCAGCACTGCGCGGTCCGCAAGCTCTCCGAGGCGCGCCGCAAGTCGTTGTCGGGACGATCCACTCGGTCAAGGGTGGGCAGGCGGACGTGGTCTATCTCTTCCCGGATCTCAGCAGGGCCGCCGACGCCCAGTATCACCAGTGCGGCCCGCCCAGGGACTCGGTGATCCGGACGTTCTACGTCGGCGCCACCCGCGCCCGCGAAACGCTCTACATCTGCTCAGCCGAAAGCGCAGCTGTGTCGATCTAAACATGGCAGGACTTGAATGATTACCGTGCACAAAGGTACCCTGCTGTCGCTGACGGGAGGCGTCAAGTTGAAACAGCGAGTCCAACATCCGAAAGTTCACGAGCGGAAAGATCGCGGCAGCTACTATTGGTTCTTCCGCTACCGGCACGATCGAGCTGCTGCCGGACGGATCGATCAAGACCACTCGGAAATTCCACACTATCGGTCCAAGCCGAGGCGAGAACGCCATCGCGAAGAAACAGGCCGAAATCAAACGCGACGCATTTCTCGCCGAACTGAATGCCGCGCCGACGCGATGCGAAGCGGCGGTGGTTGCCAGCCAGCCCGTCGAAGTCACGGCAATCCTCTTCGGCAAACTCGCGGAGTTGTGGCGCAAGGATTACGTCGATAATCCAAAGGTGAAACTTGCGACGCCCACCCGCGAGAAGTACCGCACTCGCCTCGACAACCACATCCTGCCCCGGTGGAAGGACACCCGGCTCGGCGAGTTCCGCACGAAGGAGATCCTCGACTGGCTCCAGCACGAATGCTCGTCCTGGCACATGATGATCGACCTGCGGAACATCATGAGCGGCATCTTCGCCCGCGGCCAGGAGTGGGAGATCATACCGGAGACGTTCGCGAATCCGATGTCGCGCGTGAAGGTCGGCAGGAAGTGGACGGTTCGCCCAGAGCGCATCCTCGACGACGATGAGACCGCCGCCGTGTTCGCGCGCCTCGAGGATCCACAGTTGCTGATTTGCGAGACGTGCCTCGACACCGGCACGCGGATCTCCGAGGCCGTCGGCCTGCAACTGAAGCACTTCGATCCCAAGAAGGGCACCATCCGGATCGAGCAACGGCATTGCCGCGGCGACGTGGACGAACCGAAGACGAAGAACAGCAAGCGGACGCTGGCGCTGGGCGCGCTGGTCGATCGGTACGAGGCATGGATCAAGGCGAAGAAGATCACCAAGCCCAACGACTGGATCTTCTTTCAAGAGGACGACCGCAGCAAGCCCATGTGGGACTCGGGCGTGCGGAAGGCGCTCAAGATCGCCGCGGTGGACGCCGGCTGCGACTTTCCCGGCTTCGGCCTGCACTCGTTCCGGCGCGCTAACATCACCATGCGGCAGGAGGAGGGCGGGAGCGCCATCGAAGCCAGCAAAATCGCCGGCCACGCGACGGTGAGCCAGACCGGCGACTATACGGTAGTGCAGCTGAAACGGCAGGAAGAATTGACCCGCGCGATACAGGACCGCGTCGCCAAGGCACGCGAGAAGCAGCAGGAAAGTGCCGACAAACAAGTCGGCGACTCTGTAGAAGCTGCGTGAGCAAGGCTACCACGATGTTGAGATACGCATTCGTGACGTTTGTAAGAATATACGTACGTTGTGGCAACACTGCAATGCCAGAAGGGAAGCCATGGATTGGACCAAGGCGCACTCAGTAGAAACTAAGATCACTCGCTTGACGCGTCGGCTGGCCTCGCCAGCTCGATGCTGCCACGACATCTCTCATTTTTAGAACGCATGTCATACTGGCCTATCCAACTTTGAATAGAATTGGAAGTTCGCAAGGACGAGCGTGATCGAACGCTGGAACGAGCCTGTCTTCATTGTTGGCGCGCCGCGTAGCGGAACAACCCTGCTGCGCAACATGCTGAACCGCCATCCCCAGCTGGCAGTCTTTCGCGACTCGAACTTCTGGCATTTCGTTTACCGGCGCCGGCGCGCATTCGGCAACCTCGATAATCAGCGGAACCGTCTGCGACTAGCGGAGGAGTATCTTTCGATCTGGTCCATTCGGCGTTTCCAGATGGATCCGCAGGCTCTGGCGGCCACTGTATTACGGGAGGGCGACAGTTACCAAACGTTTTTCGCGTCCATATTGCGCGTCTTTGCGCAGTCGCAAGGTCAGAGCCGGTTCGGCGACGTGACGCGCCGACCCTTTGTTCACCGGCACACTTTGTGCGTGGTATCCAGCCGGACGCATCATCCACTTATGCGCGACCCCCGAGACGTCGTGGAATCGTTGATGCGCCTCGAATGGGCCGATCAAAGCGTTCTGGGCAATGCGCATTTGTGGCTGCGCTGTAACGTTGCCGCCCGTCGGTTCGTCGATCGTCCGCAGTACTTGCTGGTTTGTTACGAACGGCTCGCTACCCAGCCGGAGCTGGAGTTGCGCCGTATTTGTGACTTCATTAGTGAGGAGTACCTCCCGCCATGCTCGTGCCGAACAACGATCCTTCCGCGGACCGTCCGTGGTTTCAACGAGCAGAAGAACCGGTGACTACCGCCAGGCTTGGGAGGTGGCGTGAGCATCTGACTGCCGACCAATTGGCTCTGATCGAGTGGCTGGTCGGACGGCACATGCCTACCTATGGCTATGAACCCGCCGGACATTTGCCATCGAAGGCAACCATCGCAAGAGCTCTGGTATCCGCTGCGTATGATGCAGCACGAAGGCGGGTACGAGAATTTCCCAGCATTTTGTACTCTCTTCCATCTTCTATTGGCTAGCCAAGGAAGAGGCTGCAACGGAGCGGTTTCGCACTGGAAAGCAGGTTGTTTCGGTAACGCCCAGAGACTGCCTCTGACCCAGGCACGGCTACGGTACTCTTTGTTTGGGTCGAGGTAAGCACTGGTAGTTGTCAACCCGTCACAAAGTGCACTTTTAGCACTCACCACATCGCACCGAGCGAGAAGTGGGTTCCGTCCGCATTGGGATTGTAGCCCAGCCGCGAGCGGGACTTCTCGGTACTCAGCAGACACTCATTTCCGGTTGTACAGTTGCGCACCTGAGGCCACATCCTCTCTTGAGGAACTCTTGAATGTCCACGATGTTCTTGTTGCGACATACT
>CAVYTS010000032.1:0-545916 GCA_963771305.1 uncultured Acidobacteriaceae bacterium | reverse complement strand
CAAAGCTCCGATCAGCATGGATTATTGGCTATCCTTCGCGGGCCTGACTGTAGAGCCGGATGTTTATACGCCCGCCGCAAGGGAATTCCTGCTTGACTGGCTATCCTCGGCATCTCACGGACCGGAAGCGCATTTCTATGGTGACAAGTTTGGGGGTGGCCACGGATAATTTTGTGGCGATGTTTGATCGGTTCCGAATCATGTAGAATAGCGGCGCTGCTTCAAAGGAGCGCCAATGCCGAAGAAGATCGATCCCCTGAACAAGAAAATGTACGGCGCTGTAACCGTCGTGCTCACTGTTGCCGATGTGAAGGCAGCGGTGAGTTTCTATCAAAAAGCGTTTGGCTTCACAAAACGCGGAATCATGAATGGGCCAGACGGCAAACCGATGCATGCTGAACTGACCCTGCGCGGCAGCACACTGATGTTGGGACCAGAGAACGCCGCCCGCGGTACCCGCAGCGCCAAGACCATAGGCGCTTCACCGGCCACGCTGTATCTAACAGTTGAGGACGCGGACAAGGTGGTCGCTAAAGCCGTCAAGGCAGGGGCGACGCAAGCGGGGCCCGTCATGGATATGTTTTGGGGTGACCGTTGCGGAACGGTCATCGATCCAGATGGAAACCCATGGATGCTGGGCACCCACATGGCCGAGCCAACCCCTCAAGAAATGAAGAAGAAAATGGCGGCGATGATACGCAGCCAATCGGCCAGCGCCGCAGGTCCGTCGTAGGTTCTCTCCTCACCCAGTGTCGAAGAGTTACTCTTCGACGAGACTCGGCATATCCAACACCGGGTGCTCCCCGGCCTGGCATCGATTCGTGTACCGGCCTGCATGACCACCAGTTGTATCTGCGTGCTCGTCGGGCCGCCATTGGCTTCCTGGCTCTGAAGGTCACGCTGGCCCAACAAACTGCTTGCCCAACCATATCTGCATCGTGGCATAGCCTTCGCTGGCGAGCTTCATCTGCATGCGGCGGAAGGCCATCCGGCCCGCGCGCCTTGCCACGTTCCATCGCTTCCCGAACTCGGGCTGCGCTTTCTTGCGCTGAATCGTCTTGGCGCTGACTTCCAACGCCGCTGCCAACTCTTCATCAGTCGGGCTGAATTGGCAGAGCCTCTCGATTTCTTCGAGGTTGAAGTTCACGCGCGGGCGATCGCTTAGACATTCCTTAGAATCCGTACGGGCTTGAGTCCAGCCCGCACCTGCCCTCTTTTTGGGCGGTGGACAAAGCCGACGGACTCAGCGATTTCGGCCGAGTCAAGTTCTGTTTCAACACCCCGCAGACAGATGACCCGATCTGCGGCGGATTCCCAGGTGTCCGCGCACACACAGGCAAGTAATTACTGCTGCCGCGCTCCCTAGGGTCGGACGATTAACTTAAGGTCGGGCCGCAACGTAGTTGGTTCGGGGCGTTCCGGCGGCGCAAAAGTGGCGGCTGCAGGTGTCGGGAGCGCGAAAGCGTACAGGTTGTTGTCGTAGGAGCCGACGTATACAACGCCGTTTGCCACCGCCGGCGAAGAATAGATGGCATTTCCGGTGGCGGCGCTCCACAGGAGGCTCCCCGTGGCCGCATCGAAGGCGTACAGATCTCCGTTGTCGGAGCCGACATACACCACGCCGTTCGCCACCGCTGGCGAAGATGAAGAGTACATGTCTGCTCCGGTAGCAACGCTCCACAGGAGGCTCCCCGTGTGAGCATTGAAAGCATACAGGTTCCTGTCGTAGGAGCCAACGTACACCACGCCGTTCGCCACCGCCGGCGAAGAATCGTAGATGGGACCTCCGGTGGCGGCGCTCCACAGGCGGACCCCCGTGGCAGCCTTGAAAGCATACAGGCTGTTGTCTAAGGAGCCGGCGTACACCACGCCGTCCGCCACCGCCGGAGAAGAGAAGATGCTGCCGGCGTTACCAGCGTTCCACAGGAGGCTCCCCGTGGCCGCATTGAAAGCATATAGGTTGGTGTCGTCGGAGCCGATGTACACCACGCCGTTCGCCACCGCCGGCGAGGAATTGATTTGCCCGAAGGTAGCACCGGTCCAGAGGAGGCTGCCCGTAGCCGCATTGAAAGCGTATAGGTTGTAGTCGGTGGAGCCGACGTACACCACGCCGTTTGCCACTGCTGGCGAAGAATGGAGGGGGAATAAGCTGGGAGCGACGCGCCACAGGAGGGTCCCTGTGGCCTGATTGAAAGCGTACAGATTCCAGTCGTAGGAGCCGATGTACACCACGCCGTCCGCCACCGCCGGCGAGGAAACGATGCCACGTCCGGTGGCGGCGCTCCACAGTGAGTGCAGTCCCGGAACGTTCGCTGGACTGAGCACATTCTCTAGGTCGTTATGCCCCTCTTTCAGAGGCCCTCGATGGAATTCCTTCCAATTCGTTTGGACGGTGAACGCTTTTTGACCGGCCATGCGGCTACGTCGGCCCACCGCGGTGACCCAGTGCTCACCCGGTACGGCGGACGCCGGGACTCTGATGGAGATGCCTGAAAACGCGCCCGAGCTGTTCGTGACGGCCAAGGCAAGGTCGGTGGTGTCGAAGTAAATATCGACGGCTTCCGCAGCGCCGAATCCTTCCCCACCCACGCTGATCGATCTGGTGGGCGGGCCGCTGGTCGGAGTGCGGGTGACGGTCGGCGTAGCCGACGAGAGTGTCGCTCCGCCAAACAGCAACATCAAAACGATCGCCGAGAAGGAACGAGCCGGACCAAACCCGGGATTTGTGCGCGACATTGAATTCCGCCAACTTTCCGCCGGAGGTGTTAGGTCCCGATTCCGGGTACCGATCCAGGACGGGGGGGGGGATGGCTAGCCGCACCGGAGCGCTAACTCCGCTTAAGGGCAGCACTATCGTAGGCGTCCGCGCAGCGAAAAGCAAGCAATTTTTCTTGCCATTGGCGTCTGCGCGTCCCGCTGCCCGATCGGGTGTTTATGGCAATTGCGGAGAATCAGCCGAGGAGTACGGCGGAATTGCGGGCGATTCCAGGGATTGGGATTAAGGGTGGTGGAGAAATACGGGGCCTAGATTCACTGGACTCTGAATAAGGCTCGGGGGTAGAGTTCAATAAACGCACCTTTCACGATTTCACGGCACTCGCTGGAACGGCATGGCACCCTTGGAGCTCTGCACCGCCGGCAGAAATCGGAGGTATCGCTTCCCTCGGAAGAACTGAGGTCGCACCTTCGGAAACCTGGCCTTCGGGGCCTCCGCGGTATGACGACGAGCGGCTTCGTTGCCGATTATCTTTTTTTCTTTCGAGTCATGAGCTTTTGTTGTCCTCCCCGTCCTGAGTTGGGTTCACTCCTCCTTTGCTGCTTCTTCCAACGCGTCTACCCGTACCTGGATGTCTTCGATCTCAATGGCCTGCTTAGTGTGATTCAATATGCTGTCGGCCGCCCGTACCCGCGTCGAGGCCGGCGTTTGGGGATCCACCATGAGCTTCAGAAGCGTAGACAAGGCTGCGCTTGACGCCTGCTGCAGACGGGCGATCGATTGGGAAAACGCAGCGCGGCGCGCCTTGCGATAGGCGGGCTGATTGGCATGACGATTGGCCGGTTTGAATATGCGCGGGCCACCAACCGGTAGCGGCGCGTGTCGTGGTTTACGCAATCGCTGCGTCATAGGGAATCTGGGATCGTTTCGCAGGAATTACGGCTCGGCAATTGAAAAGCTCCTGCGGAGATAGGTCTGCGTTTGTAGAGCGCATGTTTGCGTCGTCAGGCATGCGAGCGGCGGCACTATTTCCTCGCTTGCAGACTTCCACTCCCGTGGTACTCAGAACAACGACGGTCCAGCGGCTTTCTTGATCGTCGTGATCCAAACCCGGAAATCTCCATCCGATCCCAGTGTTTGACCTAGATCCTTCCGCACGTTGGCAAACATGATTGCGAACAGACTGTTCTCATCCAGGTTCAGGTCCTTGCTTGCGCCATGGGGATTGGTCTTTGCTTGCATGTCGAGCGTTGCGCGATCGTTGGGCAGCAGTTTGTCCGGGGGTTGAGGGCCATCGGTTCGATTGACGCCGGTGGTTTGCCCGTGGTCGGCCCTGGATGAAGCGAGGCTATACAGGTAAGTCGGCTGAAGCTCACTCATGAACATGTCTTTCTCGATGCACCACTCGAACTCGTCCGTCGTCTTCGAGCGGGTCGCGTCCAGCCAGACCAGGGCTTTCAGTTTGAAGCAAGGCGGCGCTAGCTTACTATACTTCCGCAGAACCACCCTGTAGTCTTCCGTCCATCCCATCGGAGCATAAAGAACCGTGATGGCGATGTGAGGATATTGTTGGCTCAGCTTCTGGTTCGGGTCCCATTGCGGCAAGATGTTTCGCATGCTTAGCCGGTCAATGACGGATTTTCCATTCACGGCGTTCGAGACTCCATGCCCAATGGTCGCCATGAATCCCTCTTTTTTGAGCTTGCCCATGTTTGGGTTTTCGGCCACCGGATTCGGGGCAACGTCAGTCGACGGTGCAACAGTGGCATTCGGGCCCGCTACGGGAACGGCGGAAACGGTTGCCGGAGCAGGCGTGGCGCTCATCATGGCCTTCATCACCGCATCGCTGGCCCCTGCTTTCTTCAGGCGAACCATATCGTCGGTGCTCAGGTCAAAGGTCTGGCCGCTCTTCTGGATTTTGGCGATGATCAGGTCGTCGGAGATCCCTGCGCCAAGCAGCGAGATCACCCCGTCCACCGTCAATCCTGCCGACGATGCCGTCCCGGCCGAGGGAGGCCCGGCGGTCCCCGCGGCGCCGGACGGTGCACCGGCCTGATACGCTTTCGCCGCTTCTTCAGCGAGCGACACAACCGCGGGGTCGGCGCTGATGGGACGAACCGTGCCACGCATGTACATCACAACAGGCAGCCCGTTCTGGGCCACCATGAAGAGCTGGCCCCGGAGCAGCCGGATTTCGAAGCTCTGTCCCTTGTAGACATACGGGACAATCGTCAGGTCGGCCGGCATGCCGGGCCGAGCTGTCTGCGTTTGAGCAGCCATACAAAGAGAAAACCGTGGAATGGATAACCCGACTGCCAGGGCGCAAAGCAACGCGCAATCGCCGAGAAATCTGGCCTTGGTAGCCACGCTTTGACTCTCCAATTTAGGGTCCAGGTAAGGGGGGAATCCCTGGGGAAGACACAGCCAGCCGTTACGCGAAGCGGTCCTCATGAACGACTGCAGCTTCCTCGGAAGTTTAGCACGGGGTTGCTGCGGTTACCGCAATTCGTAACCCGGGATTTCCAATTTGCCGCAAGCAGGCAACAAGAGAGAGCCAGCGCGATTTTCAAGCAAAGAAGAACCCCCGCGCCTGCTCAGCTGGTCTCGCCAATGTATTCGGCCAATTCGTCGATCTCCTTAACGCTCCAATCGTATATGGTGGCTCCTCCTTGGACCCTGGCGCGTTCTGCTCACAGCAATGAACGGAATATCGTCTGAACAGGACATGGGGAACAGTAAGCGGGTGCCAAGCTGGTCTTCTCCCTGCATGGCCGAATTCACTCCTCGTTTGCTGCTTCCTCCAATGCTTCTACCCGTACCTGCATGTCTTCGATCCCAATGGCCTGCTTAGTGTGATTCAATATGCTGTCGGCCGCCCGCACGCGCGTCGAGGCCGGCGTTTGGGGATCCACCATGAGCTTCAGAAGCGTAGACGCGGCTGCGCTCGAGGCCTGCTGCAGACGAGCGATCGCTTGGGAAAACGCAGCGCGGCGAGCCTCGCGATAGGCCTCGTCGAACTCCGGAAATTTTAGCCAGCGAACGAGGGTTTGCGTTGTAATGCCGGTTGCATTGGCAGCCTCGTCGAGGGTCCTATGCGTCATCAACGCAATGATTGCGTCTTCCTTCTTCCGTCCAAATTTGGCGCCGTGCCCCTTCATTTGTCAACTCCTGTCGTGATCTGGCTCGGATTTCTGAGCGATTCCTGTATGTTGTCGGACTGCACAATTCGCTTGCTTGTCTTCGCCAGTTGAGTGATCGATGTGATCACCGCGGCAGACGCCGCTAAAGGAGAACCAATATGAAGATCTTTACGATCGAGCAAGAAACGAACAACATCACCGTTCATGCCACTGCTAAAGAAGCCGAAGCCGTGGCGAACGCCGAGCGCTTTCGCAATGAGGAAGGGCTGGCCAAGCTGGCCGTCAGCTGGCCGGCTTTCCGGCTGGTTGAGATCTGGAACAGCCTGCCCGGCGTGAGCCCGGTTAAGAAATTCAAGGATCGCCAGACGGCAGTGAGCCGAATCTGGAAAGCGATTCAAAGCCTAGGCCAAGCCGCCGCTCCAAACGAACCCGCACCGGTCCCCGAAGCCGCGACGTCTGCGCCCGTTGCGGCACAAACGACCGAGGTTGCGCCGGAAGAGGCGCCCTCGACTAAGAAGACCAAGGCCCGCAAGAACGCATCCAGGGCCCACAAAGCCGCCAAGACGAAGGAAGCTACAGGGCCGCGCGAGGGCAGCAAGACCGCCCAAGTGGTCGCGATGCTCCAACGCCAGGGAGGCGCCACCATTTCCGAGATTATGTCGTCGATGGCGTGGCAGAAGCACACCGTGCGCGGGTTCATGGCAGGCGCGCTGAAGAAGGCCGGCTTCACCGTCGAGTCCTTCAAGCCCGAGGGAGGCGAGCGCACCTACCGCATTAACCAGTAGGCTTCATTGACCGTCCGATGCCCACCCGGCTCCGGCCGCGGCGGGCTTTTGTCGTTTTGCTCACCTGTTTCTTGGTGCGATTATACTGTTGCTTTTGGCGCCCCAAAAGAGCGATGAATGTGACTACGATGACCATGACAACTGAGAAGCAGACAAGCGACAGCGGCTTTGCCGCCCCGTTGAAGAACGACACTTACTTAGGTTTGGCCTGCTGATCGCCGAGGACGAAGCAGGCCACTAAGAGCCGGTCGCCAACGTCAGCACGATCAATGAAGCGAAAGAACTCGCGGCAGACGACTTACGCCGCAGGCCCGAACGCCTCGAGCGGGATGAGGATCCTGGTTTCTGCCCGTACTCTTATAAGCTCTGGGCCCGCGGCACCGACGGCGGTTTCCGAGTGACGTGCAAGATCGAAGCCTAGCGCCCGACGGCTCCCGTCAGCGTCTTTGCACCCTCAGGGCTCGTTCTCGCTCGATCAGCCGGAGTTCCGCCGACCAGTCTGCGAGAGCCAGGCACAGGCCTTGCGCGTCCGAGTGCCCATTACGAAGCTGGGCTTCGACACCTGCGATTTCGCGCTGGCATCGGGCGATTCATGCCGCCACCTTGCGGCGCTCTTCGGCGATGGCCTCGAAGGTTCTGCCATCGCCTTCGAGAGTGGCTTGGTTGCCGACGTGATCCTGCCACCGTGTGACGATGCAATCCACATACTTGGGATCAATCTCAAGTAGCCGCGCCTTACGGTGCATCCGCTCACAGCCGATCAATGTGCTGCCGGATCCTCCGAAAAGGTCCGCGACGACGTCCCCGGCTTTGCTGCTATTGATGAGCGCGCGCTCGACGAGTTCCACTGGCTTGGCAGTGGGGTGGATACGATTCGCCGCCGGCTTCTTTTCCTCCCATAGAGTCGATTGCGATTTATCGCCGTACCAGGCGTCTTTCTGCTTCGCGACATGTGCATAAAAGATCGGCTCGTGCTGGAACTTGTACCGGCCAAATCCCCAAGCGAATGTATTCTTCGCCCAGATGATCTGGCAACGAACGTCAAAGCCTGCTGCCTCTAGAGCGTCTTGGAACTCTCGCTGCCAAGAGGATGAGTGGCATACGTAGATTGACGCACCCGGCTTCGCGACTCGCCGGTAGCTTTCAAAGGTCGCCAACAGAAACTGCTGGAACTGTTCCGAAGTCATCCGATCGCCTTTGATTTTGAGGCGGTCCTCCGTGTAGCCTTCGTAGTCAACGTTATAAGGCGGATCGGTGAAGACCAGGTCTGCTGGTTCGGGACCAATGAGGCGCTCCACATCGGACTGACTGGTGGCGTCGCCGCAGAGCACGCGGTGATCACCGAGAATCCACAGGTCACCGGGAACCGAAACGGGCGTTTCCGGTAGTTCGGGAACCGCATCCTCGTCCGTTAGAGCGTCTGCTGCATCTTGCGCAGCGAGTAACCGGGCGAGTTCCTCATCTTCGAAACCGACAAGCCCGAGGTCATACTCAGCGTCCTGCAGAAGAATCAACTCGATCCGCAACAGCGCTTCGTCCCAACCGGCATTCAACGCAAGCTGATTGTCGGCGATCACCAACGCCCGGCGCTGCTTTTCCGAGAGATGCTGCAACCGGATCACTGGAACTTTGGGCAGGCCGAGTTTGAGCGCAGCTGCCAAACGTGCGTGCCCGGCGATCACTTCGCCGTCTGCGCCGACCAGGATTGGGTTGGTCCAGCCGAATTCCCGGATGGATGCTGCGACCTGCTCGACCTGTTGGTCGCTGTGCGTCCTTGGGTTACCGGTGAGCGGAGTTAGCCGATCAACGGGGCATTTCTCAATCTCAATATCGATGTTCATGAGCTTTCTCCTAAGCCTTTATTACTTGGTCTTCGAGCTCGAGTCCGCCTTCATCTGGCAACTGATTCGAGTCGCTTGGATTTCGAGCACCTTCTTCCGCTGTCTCGCGTACCACGTCCTTGGGGCCAAATGGGGCCAGGGTCTCATCCCCCAACACGCGCGCTCCCAATGGCGCCGGTCCCGGTACTTCCTTTCCTCTGAACCATTGGATCGACGGTTTCCCGGGCTGAATGGGGTCGAGTCGTGAAAGCGCGACATGCTTTTCGCCGACGTAGTCTTTCGGTAAGGGAGCAACCCAACCGATTCGGATTAAAGTGGGGGCGTCCAAATTTGCCTTCTCCTCGAGCAGCTCGATCCGAGATATCAATGTTTTTCGCATGACAAATTCTTTCCATTCCTTTGAATTCAAAACTCAGCTTTTGAAGCTGTTCGTTCTACCTCACAGACTGATTTGGTTCTTTGGCTTAGCAGAGAGGGAAGGGGCGCAGAATATTGTTTCGTCTGCTACTCTCTGCGACTTCGAGACACGCTCAGCGTCGTTATAACTTCCTAATGGATTCAACAAGAGTTGAGTGTTATGTTGATTCGGGTGGTGAGGCTTCAGAGTGAGCACAGGGAGGTTTTGACCTCCCGTTTGCTCTGTTCTCTGAACGAATTCGGTATGGAGCCGGCCCCATCGTTTCGCACCGTAGACTTGGGCGTTACGGTTACCCGCAACTTCTGGGCGTCTACGCGCCCGCATGTCTGTTACGCCGCTTGTTTACCAGCAGCCCTCGCGGTGCTTCTGCATGCCAATATTGGCACGGCTGGATGGCCTGACGAACCGGGTGGGGGTCACCGCGCAGCTTCGCCATTCCTTTTTCCTGCAAGTTTCAGCAGGGTGGTGATTGGGTCGTCCCGGGGAGGACTTTCTGCTCGGCTATGGCGACGAATCGCCAACATGCGCCCCTTTGACGTCCGGCACTCCTCCCGAAGTGCCAGCCTGAAAAAAGGCTGTCTACCCCCTATATACCGTTTTCGACTTGAGAACCGTCTCAACTTTTTTCGCGATCAGTAATTTCCTTTAACGATCCTCGAAAGGCCTCAAATTGACAGATCATCTCATCTACTCCCTGGAGCATGAAGTTGGCACGGATGCTCGCTATCAGCCTGTAAAGAGTCGCTCGGGAGACCCCAAGACTAAGGGGCAAATCTGCAGGTGACGACTCTTGGAGCGCGATCGCGATTCGGCGGAGCATCGCGCTGAGCGACGCGATGGCGCGACGCACATCAATTGCCCGAATCAGCCGCTTCTCGACTCGGCGGAGATCCTTGCTAGTGCCGATCTTTGTTTGGCAGGCTTTCTCATCGAGTGTAACGTCCAAGCGATAGTCCCGACGGGCGGCAGTTCGTTTCTTAAGAAGCTTGATGCACTCATTCTTGGCGACTTGACGGAGGAACGCAGCTGACTCACCTCGACGTGCGTCAAATCGCGATTGCTTTTGCCATAGGGCAAGGTGAAGGTCTCGCTGGAGATCTTCACGATCGTCGTAAGGGAGACCCCAGTCGTAGACTGCCTTCCAGGAATACTGGATGGCGAGCTTCCTTGTGCGGTCAGTTGCGTAGTCGGGAGCGCTCGAGACAAGCCGCTCGAGCAGGACAGGACGGGCATTTTGTAGGGGTTTCATAAGTGTTTGTGGCCTTAGGTATCCAACTACCGGTCGGGGAAAGGGCTACCAATTCCCGTGGGCGCTGCTTTGTAGGAGCAGTGGTAAACGAATGTTCGGTTGGCCGGTTAGCGAGGGCGCTAGCCGCGGAGTGAGGCAAAAGAATGGTGGGGGTGTAAAAAACGTCTCCGAAGGACAGTCGGGCTCGAAGAACTCGGTTGATGCGGTACGTTATCGAAGGAGCAGTGGAGATTGATCTGCGGGAAGGTGTTGCTGTCTTCCGGCTGGACCCTCGCGATCGGCTGTTCAACAGATCGCTTCGAAGCAGCAATCACTTGCGCGAGGACAGGGTTTGGCTTGATCCGAAGCCGCGTTTTGCGGGATTAGAAAACACACCACCGGCCCAACTTTTAGGAAAAGTGAACCAGAGATCAACCCTATTACATAAATATTTATCACAATAAAACGCGGTCAGTCAATAGGTTGCGAATAAAAATAATCAGCCCTATTCCGCGCTTGGGTCGTTGTCGGAGTCTATTTGCGTGATAAAGCGATTAAAAGCCGTCATTTCTCGGCCTCTGCTCGGACAGCTGCCCGTGGCTACGCCCAGTGCCGGCGAGAGGAACAATGCTTTTCTCAACGAAGCACGACGACGAAGTTGTACCCGCTAAGATCCCGTTAACCCAGCTGGCAGACAGTCCCAGCTACCTTAAGCCATTTCAACGACAACCGACCACTTCGAACCAAAACGGTCGCGCTGCCCAATTTGACAATGCCGTCGTGATCGCTGCAGCCCGTTATGTCAACCAAGGCCATGGTTGCTGCGTGTTGGACGCTTCCGGAGGCGGTGAGTAGCGCATGATCGAAGTTGCGATCGGAGTGGTCCGGTCTTTGAGCTCTTCTTCAGTAAGCGGAATGTGAGAAATGCCTATCAGTCCCTCCTGCTGGAGCTGCACGAGCCCAAAAAGGCAGACTGTTTCTAGCGGAAGTTCGTCTTGATCGGCGCCGAGCCAAGCCAATTCGCCAATTATTTCCTGCACCGTCCGTTTTCCATCGCAATGACGCATCAATGCCGCCGAGGAAGGGGACAACTGCCAAACCTCTGTTCGCCATTGATCCTTGGGTCGAAACAAAACAGTAACGTTCTGTTCCGGCATACTCTCGAGGTCTGTTTTGGACCGCAGTCGGTCAATCAGTTCTTTGTAATCGAGCGAGAGTGCCATTGCGACGAAGCCTTTTTGTCTGAAAGGGACGCATGAGAGATCAAGTGCATCGGGTGGCTCGGCATCGGCACTTGCCGGGATCACGTCGCCCGCCTCGTCGCCCCCTTCGGTTTGAATGAGAACACGGATAACGCTTCGCGCTCTCGCGAGTTGATCAAGATAGGAAGTTCGAACAAACTCCAGGAAGTCGTTCCGAAACTGGCGACAACAGTAATACGGTGCCGCGCAAAAAGCCGATTCTCCTTCATCAGTTTTTCTTTCGTGCAACCACTCTTTCCAAGCATCGAACACCTTCAGCAGATCCCCACTATCCTGGAGCATGGCAACGGGCAACCAGCGGAACCAAGTGGTCAGATACGTCACGAAGTCTCTCACCTCTTTGAAATAACTGCGAGGGAGATGAAATGTCGGAACGGCGTAGAAATTCGGGAAAACATCGGGACAGGACCGAATCATTTCCAGATCGGTCGAGTCCTGCTGCCAACCCTGATGAGAGATGTCGGAGAAGACATAATCGAGAGCCAACTCGTTTCTATACTCTGTCTGAAGCGGCGTTCCGGCCAGAGGAGCTAATAGAGAAAGCTGAGGAGCCGCATGGTCGAATCGCAACGAGTCAACGAAGAAGTGAATGGTGTCTCTCAGGTCATCCAAGGTCTCGTCGGGAAACGCAGTGATCAGGGCCACCGCTGTTTTGATTCCATGGCGGTTCGTGCATTCGATTCGCTGTATGGCCGCGCGGAGGTCCAGATTCTTGCGAATGACGCGCTGCAAACGTTCAGATCCGGTTTCGATGCCGAAGAAGATACCGCGGCATCCTGCGCGTGCCATCAGAGCAATCAACTCATCATCGACGCAGTCGGTGCGCGCGCTGCAGGCCCAGGTGAAGTCCTCTCCAGAGGCCAAAATTGCCTCACAGAACGCTACCACCCTTTTGCGATCGACGGTGAACATGTCATGAATCAGGCTGAAGTTGCCAATACCGGATTCCTGTTTGATAAGCTTCATGTCCAGTACCATTTTCGGTGCGGACTTCAGACGGAAGTTGCGCCTGAAAAAGTCATTCGTCGAGCAGAACGTGCATGCGAATGGACAACCACGACCCAATTCGAGATAGATGCTTTCGCGGTTTTTGAGGTCAGGATCAAGATCAAACGCAGGCAGCGGCAGGCAATCCAGATCCTCTAAGACGGGAGCATTAGGGTTGCGAATGATCCGATCGTCGCGTCTAAAGGTAAGCCCCGGAAGACACTCCAATTTGCTGCTCCCGTCGGCGGACGCAAGGCACTCTAGCAAAGCCGGGAAAGTGTGCTCGGCTTCCCCGCGAAGGACGAAATCCACACACGAGAAGTTTTGCATCGTTGGCTCATCCACAACCGAGGCCTGAGGCCCCCCGATGACGATGCGCGACTCCAAATTTTGACTCTTGACCCACTGTGCCAAGCGCAGTGTAAGCGGATAGGAGCTACAGATCGAACTAAACCCAAAGAATTCACAAGAGAACGGTTCGAGACGTTGAATGACGAACTGGAAGAAGGACGTTGAATTCCCAACGGTGTCGTTCAAAGCGGTCGAATAAAGGTCAGTTCCCCTAACGGTTCGGTCTGCTTTGCAAAAGCGGTCCGTTCTATTGTTTCCCCGGAAGTCGAGAAATAAGGAATCGAGGTTCAGGACTTTGGGCTGCAGGCCCTTCTCCCGCAGTACGGCAGCAAGAGTCAGCACCCCGATATTGCCCGCCATGAATTGGCCGGCGCCTCTGACGGTCAGTTCCGGATCAACGAAATCAGACAGCGAGAGTGCAGTGACCAGGCACACCCTTATGTCCTTTGGAGTCGCCCTTCTCGCTCCAGCAAGATCGTCTACTGTGTTCCACAATTTGAAAGGGTGCAGAATCATTCCTGCCTCCGTTCCACTAAACCACTCAATTCATAGGCGTCGAGTTCCCACCTCGCCGCGTCAAAGCAGACGCAATATCGCCTTTGTCCTGCAAAATCTACGGGTTTCGGTTATGACGTCTACACAACCTCGTTTTTTACTCTTGCTACCACCTCGACCTTCGCGGCGGGAATTATTTCCACCTTTCCGCCGGTAAGCGTTTCAATCAGGTGATTTTTGAATTTTTCTTTAAGTTGCTTTTGTTGCGCTTCGGAAAGGCCCAGATTCGAGGGAAGCTCGACAGTAACTAGAACTTCGGGTTTTTTTTGACTCACGATTACCTCCAATGCTTGATTCTTTCGGGATGTGGAGGCAAACGCCTAAGGCGCTACCCCCAGGTTACAGGCCGTGTTTTTAAGCAGTGTACTACCAAAAAAAGGACTTGTCCTCCGGAATGATTCGGGGTTAGACAGCCTTGCTTCTCCGGGCGATATTCGTGATGTAAGCTGCAGAGCACCTCAATAAGTCCTGCCCCGGGCGATCTGCGCGGGATCGGCGGGCGGCCGTTTCCGACCGGGCACGAAACGCCCATTCGGCGGACCACACTTGGTGCGGGAGGACTTTGGGGCGGAGGCGCACTGGCTGGCGGCCGCTGGGCTGACATGCCAACGGCTGAAGCGATGAGCCCCAAACCGACTACGCCTTCAAAGTCATACTTCAAGCACATCTTGAACTTCGCCATCAGACATATGTTTGCATTCCCGTCGCGTCGAGCCCTGGAGCGGCTCGTATCCGCTCGCTTTACGCGCGGTTCAGAGATAGGGCGAGTGCGAAGATGTGCCGCTTCCGCTGCCCGGCTATGGCTCGAATGTCCGGCTTCGTATTCGGCAATCCGGCTTTCGTTGGCGGGTCTCCTATGGTTGACCAGTCGCATACTCTGTCTTGTCTTGCGCCAGCGATCAGCGCTCCGACTCTGGAAGCAAGAAGACTCGGAAGGTGCTTGAGCCGGTGGTTGCCGGAATTATGGCTGAGTGGACAGAGTCCATCATCGGTCTTAAGAAGCTTGTACCGAAGGGCGGGGAAAAGCTAGTGGCGAAGTGATCTCGCACGTTGGCTGCGATATTCTTGGCTTCGTACCGCGCCACTTTGCGCCACCAGGCAATGCAGAGCGCAACAAGGACATTAAGGCTATTAAGGGCCAAACGGACTCTTCTTTCTTCGAGCATTGTTTGTGGTAAATCTTATTGGCTATTGGCACGATGTTGGACAAGCCTCCGCCCAGCTTCCGCACCCTCAGAGCCTCGTTGATCCGCCGTGGGAAAAGGGTCGCCGCTCGCAGATCATCGCCTATCTGAACCACGGGAACCCCTTGTCAGAGTACATGGGGTACTCCTATTGCCGCCTCGGCTGCGGAAGCCTCGGAACGACAGAGTTAACTGATGGGGTTTGGGCGTGGCCCGAAGGATTGTCTCACTATGTCGAAGTCCATTGGATCAAGCTGCCGGATGAGTTCGTCACGCATGCAACCTCAACGAGCTTCCCAACACCGCGTGTGTTCGTTGATCCTTTTGATGTCAGTCTGAGGTTCTGGATCGAATGGTGCAAGCACTATACGGAGTTCAAGTACGAACCTAAGTGCCACGCCTGCAACTGGCCGAAGCGCGAGGAGCCTAGCGCACGGCCGAAAAGGTCACGGATTGACGAACTTGCTAGGTCAATGGAGTTCCGCATCAAGCAATCCCTCACCGGTTGGTGGCGCAAAAGCTAAAAGACTCAGTTGCCGGTCGGGACAATCCCCGCGTTTTCGACCATCAGCATCACTGTTCGCTCGAGGGCGCGCGTGCGGTGCACGACCCCCTTCGGAACAACGAATCCTCTTCGGGGCTCAACCTCGACCGTCCTGCCTTCCAGATCGATGAACAGGCGGCCCTCCAGCACGTAGAAGAATTCGTCGTCACCGTCGTGCTTGTGCCAGTGGTATTCCCCTTGCACCACGCCGAGGCGCACTGGTTGTACCACTGGTATTCGCACGCGTCTGCCAGCGCCTTCTCGTCGATCAATTCCAGCGGAGAGTAAAGAATGTTGAGCCGCGTTTCGTAAGGAAAAGCTGACAAGCGGTTATCCTCCTCGCACCAGCATCAGACCTGGGCGGCGGTGCCCAGTGTAATATCACTTACCGTATTTCGGCTGATATAGCTGAATTGCGAATCCACCAGGAACCTTGAAGAACGTGACGAGCCCATAGCCACGGTCTTCCACTGCTTGGGTGAACTCGACTCCTCGCGACTGAAGCTCACGCACGGTCTCCACAATGTCGTCGCAGTAAAAGGAGACGTTCGCTGTGCCCGACGCGGCTTCCTTTCCATCGGTTGGATGAACTCCGAGGTCAGCTTCGGGAGCATTGAAGATCAACCAGCCCTCACCGACGTCCGTCCCCGTCAACCCCAGCTTGTCTCTCAGGAACGCGCGAAGCTCGCTAGCTTGAGACGAATAGAACATCGCATGCAGCCCACGAATCATTGCCTTGTTTCTCCACGTAAGGGGGTGTGACGTCGATACCTGAGCGCCCGCAGCCCTCTACTAGTATCAAGCAAGAAATCGTTGCCGTTTCGAGTGAGGGCCGACTTCCCATCTCTTGTCTCCCGCTCTGATGTCCGAACTGGCCCACTGGACTCGGGCAAGAGCGGCGCGCCAAAAAGAGGCGTTAGATGGCGCATTCCTGGCCCTTTCGACGCCCTCTCAAATGACCCGCTTTTGAGGGAAGAACTCGCATTCTCGGGATCTCAAACTCGACGGATGAGTGGGCGAGATTAGGAAGGAGAACCAAGATGTCAGTAACAACCGTGAAGCGAATCTGGATCAGCATGGCCCTTTTGGGCGCGCTGGCCATCGGCGTGCCGCCGTCAATGAAGCCGGCGGAGGCAGCGGCGCCTCCAGGAACCCCGTTCACCCCGCTAACCTACCCGAAGACTCGTAAAGTGGACCAGGTGGATGACTACCATGGCGTAAAAGTAAGCGACCCATATCGCTGGTTGGAGGACGACAAGTCGGCGGAGACGGCAGCTTGGGTGGCTGCGGAGAATAAGGTCACATTCGGCTATCTCAATCAGATTCCGTATCGCGAACGACTCCAGGAACGGCTTCGGTCGTTGCTCAATTACCCTCGATATGGTCTCCCGATCCGTCGCGGTGAGATGTTCTTCTTTCAGAAGAATAACGGACTGCAGAATCAAGCCGTCTGGTACGTCCAGAAAGGACTGGAAGGGGTTCCGAAAGTCTTGCTCGACCCGAACACGCTTTCTAGCGACGGGACGACAAGACTAGGAGCGACGGGTATTTCAGGGGACGGCCGGCATCTCGCCTATGGCGTTTCGAGCGGCGGTTCCGACTGGGAAGACGTACATGTCATGGATGTAGCTACCGGTACAGTTTTGGCAGATCAATTGAAGTGGGTAAAAGCATCCTATTTGAGCTGGGCGAAGGAAGGCTTCTTCTATAGTCGTTACCCCGAGCCCGTGCCAGGCCGAGAGCTATCCGGTAAGAACGAATTCCACGCCGTGTACTTCCACAAGCTCGGTACACCGCAGGCTAATGACCAGGTTGTTTACCAGGACCGCCAGCATCCAGACCGATTTCATACTGTCGTCACAACTGAAGATGAACGCTTCGCGATTCTCGTCATCGGAGATTCGGAGAAGAAGGGAAACGCTCTCTTCTATCGCGACCTCAATAGGAACGGTGCGACCTTTCAGCCTATAGCCGCCGAAATTAGCGACGATTCCTACGGGGTCGTGGACAATGTAGGCGACCGCTTCCTGGTGCAAACGAATCACAACGCGCCGAACTGGCGGGTGGCGTTGTACGATCCGGCGAAGGCCACTTGGAGCGACGTGCTTCCTGAAAAGCCGCAGCCTCTGGCGAACGCCTCCACCAGCGGAGGAAAACTCTTTGCACTCTACACCCAGGACGTAGCGACGAACGCTTACGTCTATTCCATGGAAGGCAAACTCGAAAACCAGATGGAGCTCCCGGGCATCGGCACCGTCTGGGGTCTGGACGGGCGGCATGATGACAAGTCCGCCTTCTACGTGTTCACTTCTCTAAACTATCCAGCGACGGTCTTTTGCTATGACATCGCTTCATCCAAGAGCACCGCGTTTCGCGTCCCGGACATTCCTGGCTACAACCCACAGACATACGAAACAAAAGAGGTGTTCTTTGCGAGCAAAGACGGCACTCGAATTCCGATGTTTCTGGTCTACAAGAAAGGCCTGAAGTTGGATGGTGCAAACCCAACTCTGCTAACCGGTTACGGCGGATTTGATATTACGATGGACCTCATCTTCGATCCGCTGAACCTGGCTCTCTTAGAGCAGGGGTTTGTGTTCGCCTCAGCGAACCTGCGCGGCGGCGGGGAGTATGGCGAGAAGTGGCACGAGGCCGGAATAAAACTCAGAAAGCAGAATGTGTTCGACGATTTCATTGGCGCGGCCGAATGGCTGATTCAGAACAAATACACTTCGCCGGAGCATCTCGCCATCAACGGCACCTCGAACGGCGGCTTGTTGATCGGCGCCGTGGTCAACCAGCGTCCGGATTTGTTCCGGGTGGCGGCACCCCAGGCAGGGGTCATGGATATGCTGCGCTTCCAGAAGTTCACCATTGGCGCGGGCTGGATTCCGGACTACGGATCGAGCGATAATCCCGACGAGTTTACGGCGCTCCGGGCCTATTCACCCCTTCACAATGTTCGTCCTGGCGTTGAGTATCCGGCGGTCTTGATCACGACGGCGGATCACGACGACCGCGTCGTTTCGGCGCATTCGTTTAAGTACGCCGCGGCGATGCAGGAGGCTGCCAGGACGGAGCGGCCCGTGCTCATCCGCATCGAGACGAAATCCGGTCATTGGGCGAGCAGCGTGGGGAAGAACATCGAGATCACAACGGATTTGGATGCCTTTATCTTTTTCAATCTCGGTGTGACGCCCAAGCTTTGAACAACCGAGCTCGTGTCTTACTCAATCCAACCCTTGTAGGCGTCGAGCAGCATGCTCTGTGAGCGACCCCTGGGAGCTATGATTGTTGAAATTCGATCTGGTGGGCTCTGTGCTGCCAGATCGAGTGAGACCGAGGGGGAGTAGGCGCTCTATGAAAAATGACCGCGAAGAGTGGGGAGTCCTAGAGTCGCTGTATCTGAAAGGCGAGCAATTCTCGGCGGCCGAACGCGAGGTACTGCTTCAAGAGCGCTCAGCGAGCGAGCATTTGCGGAGCCGTCTGTGGGCGCTGTGGCGGCAAGGCGACCGCACCGAAAGCTTTCTGGCGGCCAACGTACTTTCAAACTTTACTGTGTTCGCGGACGGGAGAGCCGTCGCCGACGCCACACGGTTTCAGCCCAGGCAATTGGTGGCACGTCGGTTTGAGATTCAGGAGTTCCTCGGCGAGGGGGGAATGGGTTCGGTTTACCGGGCTCGCGACACGACTCTGGGGAGGGTGGTGGCGCTGAAGATCCTGCAGTGGTCGGGTGTTGGGGAGGAGATCCGGCAAAGGGCGGACCGTGAGGCGCATGTTATCTCGGCGTTGAATCATCCGGGAATCTGCACGTTGTTCGACATGTATTGGGATCGAACTACGCCCATCCTGGTGATGGAGTGCTTGCAGGGCGAGACTCTGGACCAGCGGCTAGAACGCGGCCCTTTGAAGCCCGAAGAGCTTCGCACCATCGGCCTACAGATTTGCGAGGCGCTGACTTATGCGCACGAGCGGCGCGTTTTACATGGGGACCTAAAGCCGGCAAATATCATGCTGACGGAACGCGGCGCGGTGTTGTTGGATTTCGGGTTGGCGCGGCACATTGGCGAGCCGGCGGCTGGTGCTCAAGATGATGGGCAGGCGGCTTCCAATTCGGTTCCCCAGGGTTGGGTTGCCGGAACGCCGGCTTACATGAGTCCGGAGCAGATACGAGGACAGCCGCTGGATGCGAGGTCGGATGTGTTCAGCCTGGGTTGCGTGTTGTACAAGATGGCGAGCGGCAAGGGACCGTTTCATGGGAAATCCACGGACGATACACTCCAGGCGATTCTCAAAGCGGCAGCGGACCCTCCGCCCGCTCAGCTCGCGGGCGTACCGAGGCGCGTTCGTTCACTGATTGCAAAGTGCCTACGATTAGACTCGTCAGACCGATTTCAAAGCGTCGCGGACGTTACGAAGAGCTTCCGTCGGGCGACATCGTCGCGAGTGAGGACACGGCTGACCGTGGCGGGAGTTGTTCTGCTTTGCGCGGCAATCTGGAGTGCGGTGTGGCTCGGCACGAGGCGCGAGGATCCGCCGTTGGTGGCTCGGCAACTCACCTTTGATGATGGATTTAGTGATTGGCCAGCACTTTCCACGGACGGAAAGATGTTTGCATTCGCGTCAGACCGCGGCGGCAAAGGGCATAAAAGCATTTGGGTCCAGCGGATCGAGAGCCGTCAGCCACTTCAATTGACGGACAACGAATATGAGGAGGACAGCCCCGCCTTCTCAGCCGACGGATTCAAGGTCGCTTTTACGTCGCATCGCGCCGATGGCCCGGACATCTACGCTGTTCCGGCGGCGGGCGGCGCGCCGCAGCTGCTTTCGAAAGGTGCGGAGCGCCCGCAGTATTCGCCCAACGGCAAATGGATTGCCTTCGCGAAACGGATTAACCACTTCCAGGGCGAGTTGGTCGTGATGCCGGCTTCAGGCGGTACTCCCAGGAATGTAGCCAAGATCAACACCGCCTATTTCACTCCAGTCTGGAGCCCCGATAGTTCTGCCGTCATTTCGGCTGGATATCCGGGAGCCACCCTCGGTCTTTCCTACCTGGACGCTCAGCTGTTCGATTGGTTCGTGGTTCCTATCGACGGGAGGCCGGCAACTCCACTTAAGATTCGGAGAATCTTTTCGGGTGAAGCCGCCCTAACCTACCCGGTTGCCTGGCAAGGACAGCGACTCGTTTGTTTCGCGAGTTGGGGTGAGAGCTTCGATCTGTGGGAACTGCGAATTGGTAGGGGTCAATCATGGCACGTAGACTCGAAGCCCAAGCGGCTCAAGACTGGAGTTAGACCCACCGACTCTTCAGGGTCACTGGTTGGTCGTCACTTGGTTTTCGGCGCGGGCGACTGGCACCTTAGCATCGGCATGCTGCAAATCGACCCGAATGTTCCAACGCCTGTTGTCCAGTTGGAACGGCTTCCAGGCATGATGGACGCGGAACTAGGAGGTATTTCATCCAGTGGTAGTAACATCTCGTACGTCAGATACACCGACACTCACAAGGGCGGATCATATCTGCGCAACTTGGCAACTGGTGAGGAACAGTACCTCGAGCTGCCTAATAAGAATGTTTTTCAACTCTCTCCAAGTGACGGACCGAACGCATTATTGGTCGCCGGGTTGCCGACGGCCGCCGATCGTGACGCGACCATCTACCTGACAGATGTCGCGACGAGGAAGAAAGAGGCGCTCTGCTCAGGATGTGCCGATCCACAGTGGTCGCCGGATGGAAAGTGGGTATTCGCGCGGCGGCTCGACGAATCGTTAGTCCTCTTAACGCCGGGCGGGGACCGCTACCAGAACATCCTGGGCGACTCTTCACAAACCGGCTCGATTCGGTTTTCTGCCGACGGGAAGTGGATCGCCTTCGTGTTCTATGATGATCTGCCCGGCCGCCGTGGAAGAATCTACGCAGCGTCTTTCCAAGGCGCCGCCCGGATTCCAAGAGCCACTTGGATCCCAGTGACAAACGATGAGGGATACTACGGTCCTGCGGGCTGGTCGCCTGACGGGCAAGTCATTTATTACTCTTCAAAGCAGGACGGGTACCGGTGTATATACGCCCAACGGATCAGCCTATCCAGGAAACAATCTATGGGCAGACCAATTGTGATTTACCATGCCCACGGCCAACCAAGCATTTCGGACGTATTTAAGCTTTATGTTGCACGCGACAAGCTTGTGGTCGAAATTCGAGACAACAAAGCAAACATCTGGCTGGCAGAACTCCCGCCGGAGTAGGGTGTTTATCGAGGTTGGCCTGGACCCGCGACGGCGATGCGTCCTGAAGCAATGCACCGACACCGGCGTGGATATCGGGGTATCCTGCGGAGGATATGGATGGCGCGGGAGAAGTCACGCTCATGCTGCAACGCCTGCGGGTGGGTGATCCGGAGGCCAGGAATGCGCTGTATGAGCTGCTCTATTCAGATCTGCGGAGGATCGCGCGAGCGCAACTGCGTAACGAACACTGCGCCTTTTCCTTACAGCCGACAGCTTTAGTGAACGAAGCGTACGTGCGGCTGGCGGGCGCGGAGTTGGATATGGAAAGCAGAGGACAGTTCATGGCGGTGGTCGCCCAGGTGATGCGGCGCATCCTGGTGGACCATGCGCGAGCCAGAAGAGCCGAAAAGCGCGGCGCCGGCTTGGGTGCGGTTGAACTAGACGAAGGCGCGGCCCGGACGCTCCCTAAGCCCGAGCATGTGCTGGCTCTTGACGAGGCCTTGAACCGGCTTCAGGAATTGGATGAACGGAAGTGCCGCGTGGTGGAGCTACGTTACTTCGGCGGCTGCACGGAAGAAGAGACAGCCGCGGCGCTGGGAGTTAACCGCCAGACAGTGACGCGCGACTGGCGCTTCGCGCGAGCCTTTCTGCTGGACGCCATGCAGAGCCTGCGAAAAGAAGAGTGAAGTGTTGAGGCGAACGCCGAGGGCACTGGGCTGCGACTCTTGCGCCTTTCACACCGAGTTCGGGGCAACCGGCGTTGTGAGGTGGCAAAACGAGTCCAGGCTGAAGTCCCGGCATCCGCAGAACCGAACCGGGCTTTCCGCCGACGCCCGAACGAGAAGAGTGGCTGGCACTGGAGGAAATCCTGCCAGCCACTATGTGTTCCTGGCGGGAGAAGCGCGGGCTCTATGGCACCACGGAAAAAGCCACGTTGCTTGTCAGTGTGCCCGAGGGTGTTAGCACCGTGACTTTCCCAGTGGTCGCGCCAGCCGGTACGGTAGCCTTGATCTCGGAATCCGAAACCACTTCGAAGACAGCCACGGCGCCGTGAAAGCTGACGGTGGTCGTGCCCGTCAGATCATTCCCCAGAATCTGGACGACCGCTCCCACAGCGGCGGCGGTAGGCTGCGTTTTCACGAACGGGCCGAGGCCTTCAGACAGGCTGAAAACCGTCCCATATCCATCAGCTCCGCTAGCTGTCGTTGTCCCGTAGAGGTCGCCATTGGTGGCTTGGAGGAGCCCCGCATAGGGCCTTTCACTGTCCGTGCACCCGCTTTGAGAGCAGAAGCTGTAAACCGACGTGAACGTGCCACTCGTAGTGATTTTGAAGATCGTGCCATAGTTGCCGTTGACACCGCCGAAAAAGGTTGTTCCGTAGAGCTCTCCATCGGTGGCCTGGATGAGCGCGCCAAAGGGGACTGCTCCGTCCGAGCACTTGCTCTGAGAGCAGAATCTGTAGAGTGTCGTGAACATGCCACTCGGGGTAATACTGAAGACCGTACCATTGTTGCCGGTCCCGCCAACCAGGGTTGTCCCGTAGAGGATCCCATTGGAAGCCTGCACCAGCGAACCGTAGTAGGGTTGTGCGCCGTTCGCGCACCCGGGCCCTTCGGCACAGAAACTGTGGAGTGGCGTAAGCTTGCCGCTGAGGGTGATTTTGAAGATCGTGCCGGAGTTGCCGTAGGCCCCGCCAGCTACGGTTGTGCCATAGAGGTCCCCATTCCTGGCCTGGATAAGTGCCGCCAACGGGCTTCCGCCGTCGGCACAGTTGCTTTCTGCGCAGAAGCTGTAGATCGTTTTCAGGGCGCCACTTGGGGTCATCTTGAAGACCGTACCAGAGTCGTTGCCGTTGCCACCTCCAATCGTGGTGGTCCCGTAGAACTCTCCATTGGTAGCCTGGACGAGGCCCCCGTAGGGAGCGCCACCGTCGGTGCACCCGATTTCGGAGCAGAAGCTGTAGAGCGTCGTCAGCTTGTCATTTGGCATGATTTTGAAGATTGTCCCATCGCCGTTGGCCCCGCCACGAGCCGTAGTCCCATAAAGGTCCCCATCATTTCCAAGGATCAGCCCATCGAAGGGGTTGGAGCCGTCCGCGCACGCGGGTTTGGAGCAGAACCTGTGGATCGTCGTGAATGCGCCACTCGGGCTGATCTTGAAGATGGCTCCGCAGCCTTGGGCGCAGGCCGGGTTGCCGCCAAACGCGGTTGTCCCATAGAAGTCCCCATTGGCGGCCTGGACGAGCGCCCCATAGGGATCTGCGCCGTTCGCGCCATGGAAGGCGTGCAATGTGGTGGGAGTCTGCGCCGGAAGGACAATCGCCGTTGCCGCGCACAGCACAAAAACAGCGTAGGCTGTCTTCCCACGGTCGAGTTCGTTCAACTTGTTAACAGTTCTTCTCATCGGGGTGCTCCTTTTCAATTCAACGTGCCGCACTCCCGTCCGCACTATCGCTTCGAGTTGGCAGCGCCGCCGTTGTGTCTACATGGGCGGAAAGTATGCCGGATCTGCGACAAAGGCGAACCTGTGTTATTTGTGAGTATTTTTTGAAGAGATCGGGTAGACTGCTCCAATATGGTCCGATCCGGAGAAACAGCACGATTGCCGTCCCGCTTCCGAATCGGCGATTGGACGAACCGTGACGCGTGAATGGACGCTCGCGCAGGCGTCCTCGCTGGGTGCGATTCAGTGCATGCGAAACGAACGGTAAGGGTGCTCTATGGACACGGACCGGGAAGACTGGGGAGCCCTTGAGTCTCTGTATCTGAAGGGTGAGCAACTGACGGCGACTGACCGTGAGGTGCTTCTTCAAGAGCACTCGGCGAACGAACATTTACGAAGCCGGCTGTGGGCGCTGTGGCGGCAAGGAGACCGCACGGAAAGCTTCTTGGCTGCTCCCGTTCTTTCGAACTTCACCGCGTTTACGGACGGAAGGAATGGCGCCGCGGGGAGGCGATACCAGCCCGGGCAAGCGGTGGCGAATCGATTCGAGATTCATCAATTCCTCGGCGAGGGGGGAATGGGTTCGGTGTACCGGGCCCAGGACAAGACGCTGGGTCGAGAGGTGGCACTCAAGATCTTACAGTGGTCCGGTGTTGGGGAAGAGATCCGGCTGCGGGCAGACCGCGAAGCGCATCTCATCTCCGCATTGAATCATCCGGGAATCTGTACGCTACATGACATCTATTGGGACCGAACGACGCCGATCCTGGTGATGGAGTGTTTGCAGGGTGAAACGCTGGCCCAGAGGCTGACACGCAGCCCCCTAACGGTGGAAGAGTTTCGAACGATCGGCATACAGATTTGCGAAGCGCTGACGTATGCCCACGATCGACGTGTTCTGCATGGCGATCTGAAACCGGCCAACATTATGCTGACGGAACGCGGCGCGGTGCTGTTAGATTTCGGGCTGGCGCGGAGCATTGGCGAGCCGGCGGCCGGTGCTCACGGGGACGAGCCCCCGGCTTCTCCTACCGTCCCCGCGGGTTGGGTGGCGGGAACACCGGGTTACATGAGCCCCGAGCAGATCCGAGGACAGCCGCTGGATGCGAGATCCGACGTGTTCAGCCTGGGCTGCGTGCTGTACAAAATGGCGAGCGGCAAGAGCCCTTTTCACAGGAAATCGACGGAGGACACATTCAAGGCAATTCTCAACGCCGCGCCTGAGCCGCCGGTGTCGCAGCTCTCCGGAGTGTCCAAGCAAGTGCGCTTATTGATTGCCAAGTGTCTGGAGTTGGACCCGGCGGCGCGCTTTGCGAGTGTCTCTGAGGTCAGCGAGGGGCTTCGAAGGGCGGCATCGTCTCGACCCCGCGCCCGTTTGATCTGGGCGGGCGCAGGAATACTTTTGTTAATCGCAGTCGCGGTTTCAGAATTGGTTATGCGGACCCGGTCGCCTCAGGGGCTGAGGTCATCTCCGCAACTAAGACAGCTCACGTTCGAGGGTGGATCCGCACGCGAACCGGCAATATCTCAAGATGGGAAGTTAGTCGCATACGCCGCGGACAGAGACGGAACGTTTAACATCTACGCGCAAGAGATCGACAAAGGCACGCCCGTCCAATTGACCCACTCCTCATACGACCAGTCGGACCCGGTGTTCTCGGCGGACGGAAAGCAGATCGTTTACCATTCCGCGGAGGACAACGCACTATACGTCATCCCCACATCAGGAGGGACGTCCCGTTTACTTGCCTCCAACGCTTACCATCCACGGGTTTCTCCCGACGGAGCACTGGTTGCCTACGTTGCCTCTAACCCTCAGCCCGGGGTCTTCTCAGAATTACGAGTCATTGCATTCCAGGGCGGTCGTTCTACATTACTCAGCCAAGCGATGGGCTCAAACTTCGGAATATTTGGATATCCGGCGTGGCTACCCGACGGCGCTTCGGTCGCGGCGTTTGCCGGCACCGATTCGGAGCAGGATGGCGATGTTTGGCTATTTCGCGTGAACGATTCGTCCGCGGCGAAGAGCGGACTTTTTGGACAACTTGGCGACGACTTCCGGCGCAGGTGCATGTCAGCGGCCTTTGTGTATCGAGGAAACCTCTATGCCACTTTGATGGGCAACACAACAGAGCTCTGGCGTATTCCGATTAAGGAGCGGCTCATGCTCGCTGGGTCACCAGAGAAGGCCGTCAACACGACAGATGGTCAACGCACTGGAGCGGCCTCCAAATCCGGCCGTCTCGTGTTCGATTCCCGTTCCACTAACTATGACCTTTACTCGTTCCCCATCGATGCCAGGCACGCTGTCTTGACTGGAGATCCCAAGAGGCTCACATTCGATGTGCTGATCGAACAAAATGGGTCCGTTTCGGACGATGGGAATACTCTCGCATATGTTGTGGTGCAAGGAAGCAACTTCATCCTCCATGTACGGGACCTCTTGACGGGAGAAGACCGGGCGCTAGGGAGAGTCTACGGATTTGGTTCCAGCTTGTCGCATGGTGGCAAATTAGTCTTGTATTCCACACCGAACCGCGACCTCGTTGTGATGAACTGGAAAGACGGAACTCGCAAACTGCTCGCTAAGAACGTAGCTTCGCAGGAATGGTCGGCAGACGATCGCCGAGTTGCATTCGCTACGGCGGAAAAGGAAGCGTTCGTCATAGAACTTGCTAGTGGTACGAAGTCTGAGATCGTTCAACCTGAGGGTATTCGGGGGTGCGCGACTTTCGCTCCTAACGAGAAATTGCTTGCGTGCGCTACGCCTAGCGTGACTGAGCCGAGAGAGTTCGTGATCGTGCCATACGGCCTGGGTATGCGAAAGCAGCGGACTACCGTAGTCAGTGGTTCGGAGGTGCCGCTGGTGTATAGCTGGTCGCCTGCGTCCGATATCTTTTACTGGGTGGCCGGAGAGCATAATCAGCCTCAGATCAGAGCACTCCGTGTTGATCCTTTAACCGGGCAGGCCAACGGCAGCCCGTTTACGGTAGCTAAGATTGCCGGCCCTCTCCGCACGAGTTTGCCCTACACGACGGGTTTTGAGATCCGCGCCAACCAAGTGATTCTGACGTTGGCTGAAACGAAGGGCAACATCTGGATGACAGAGCTAAATTGAGTTGGTGTAAGCGACTCTCTTCAGCGCCTTGTGCGGCCGGTCCCGATCAGGCGCAGCAGGCGATTTCTGGACCGAGCCACAATCCCGACTGCGCCTGCCGAGTCTGAGATTGCGACCACCCACCTTACTTCTTAACCAGTGACGTAACGATGGACGTTGAGGCCTGCTCAATCAACGGCGCCAGAACATCCTCGCCATCTTCTTTCGCCTTGGCCTTGAGTGTGCTTGCGGGCTGGTCGGTTTGGCCGCTCACGGGCATAACATGGTATTCGAACGCTACTTCATCCTTCGCGTGAACCAGGCTGGCCGTGCCCGCCAGTGCGCTCACGGCGGTGGAAGCGGTAGCTCCGGCTATGGCGCCGGAAACTCCACCCGCCATGCCAAGCATCGGCATCATGGATGCCGCCGGACCAGCGGATGCGAGTAACCGCCCGAAGCCGCCGCCAGCCTTCTTTACCGTGACCGTGCTGGTGAGAATGTAATCGCAGTCCTTCTGGCGAGCCTCGGCCTCGTACTGCACGGAGATGCCGGCTGAGAGAGGTATGGCTTCCACAAGCGGGCCATTGATGTAGTGAATGAGAGCCTCACGCACGGGCTCCGAAAGGTTAATGATGCCGGAGGAGCTGGGCATCTGTGATTTGGGCGAGACAATTCCCACTCGGACGACACCGGACTTTTTCGGGCCGGGCCCGGCTGCAGCTTGGGACTCTTTGAGACGCTGTAGTTCCTGCTGTTGAAGCTTGATTGACTCCTCAAGGGCCTGTTGCTGCGCGGCAAATTGAGGGACGGCGGTGGTCTGGCCGCGGAGGACTGGCGAGTTGATGGTCAAAGCGAGGACAACGATCGCTTTCAGTCCATTCCCGCTAGTGCACGCGGCGAGCTTAGGCCACTGCGGAATTTTGAGATTAAGGGACCAGCCCTGGCCGGCCGGTTCGGGTTGAACGTCGGAGTTGATCAATTCGTTTAGCGTGGTCCGGAACTGGGATTGGTCTTCGGCGCTGGCGATGAAAGTTTTGGTTGTGATTTTGTGTTTCATTTTCTTGTCTCCTTGGGTGGCGAGCCTGCAACGCTGGGTGGCTCGTTACCCATTAGGGCGCGTAAGCGGGCTTCTTTGCGACAAGCGGACGGGCAAAAGAAATGTTGCCGGCTATGGCGCATTCCTCGTGGCGTTCGCGCCCTGCCAAGTAAGCAGCTTGCTGGGTTTGACAATCGGAAGTTCCGAGGCTCGAAGCCGGACGAGCGGGCATATTCAACAAGGAGAACAATCATGAAACTTTCGACTGCGAAAAAAATCTGGATCAAGCTTTCCGTTTTGGTCGTGCTGCTTGCAGGCGCGGCCGTAGAGATGAAGACAGCGCAGGCTGCTTTACCGGGGCCCTCAACGTGTGCGGGGCGATGTTCTTTGATGTACATCGGCTGCGTGCTTTCTGGAGGTTCGCCAGCGGTGTGTCAGGCGGAGGAACGCGCCTGCGCAGCTAACTGCCCGCCACCCCAACTCTAGAGTGTGGAAAGGCATTTCCTTGAAAATGAGAGGGGCATAAATTGCGTGCTCCTCTTGCTGTCTCAACAAAGGAGTCACGAGTATGTGGGTTTCAAGAAGACGGACGGAATCTGTTCTGAATGGCGCGATCGGCGCGGCGGCTGTCGTGCTGGTACTTCTGTTCATGAAAGGATACGGCCTGCGGGGCCGGGATAACTCGCCATTGAGCGCGATATCGCCCGGAACGGCGCTGACCGTGAAGGATGTCCGATGGGAGGAAGGAGACAGGACCGTGGTGCTGGCGCTCTCAAAGGGATGCCACTTTTGCTCGGAAAGCGCGTCGTTCTATCGAAGGCTGGCGGAGTTGGCCAGGCGAAGCCCGAGGCTTCAACTGGTGGCCGTGCTGCCGCAAGGCGAAGAAGAGGGCCGGGAGTACCTGAGCTCACTGGGCGTTTCGATCGAACACGTCAAGCAGGCACCACTCGACACGCTTGGCGTTCAGGGCACACCGACACTGATTCTGGTTAACGCAGACGGCAAGGTGATGCGTTCGTGGATCGGAGAACTGCCCCCCGACGAAGAGAGGCGGGCGATTGAGGCGGTCACGGGACCTGATGGAACGAGACGTTGACCAGCTGACATTCATTTTTCGCACCGTGCTGCGTTTGCTCTCGGGGGCTAAATTCTGATTGCTCAACCCGCGAGCGTGGGAGGCGCTGGCCGGCCTTCCCGCTTCATAGTCCACTCGCGTTTGATACATGCACGGGTGCCCGTTCATGTAACAAATGAGCACAAGCTGAATCCAGAGTGCCGTTTCTCAAGTGACATTTGAAAGATTCAGGCCCATGATTTCACGGCTCAGCCTCGCAAACCTGGGGCAGGCCCATTGACGCAGGGTGCACGAATACGGCAAACGAGTGGGATCTTTGCAGTGAGGTGCGGCTCGTTCCCATCCGATGCCGTTGTTGGCGCACACCTCGTCCCAGACTTGCTGTCGGCAATCGATGCTCTAGTGGCAGTAAGGAGGTGACCAGCAGGGCAGAACCGTAAAGATTTTTCGGCAGAGCGCATCGCCCGCGACGAATCCGGATCCAGTCGCGGTGCGAGTCGTGCGCTTGCTTGCGTCGCTGCCCGTGCCCGACGATGGTTCGGTTGCCACAGATGGGGCACCGTCGAGGCAGCAGGCGCAGCGGGATCGCCGTCGTGCCGGCACCGGTCTTGCTTTCAGCCTCTGGCAATGCGATAAAAAGAATCACGGCTGGCGTGAAGGCCTGCCGCTGTCCGTTCCCTGCCAGGCTCGCTCTTGTGGCGGGCCTTCACTCTCCCGACACCTCAGGCTCAAACCAAAGAGAATATCGCCTTCCGTCGCGAACCGCCAACTCCTCTATTCACAGCATTGGCCGGTATAAAGCCGCTTCGCGACAACACGGCTAAATTGCTAACGGGAATGCGTCTAGCCGCGGGCTGGACCTAAGCAACGATACCCAGCCGCCGGCTGATTCGATAGGTATGGGCCCACCTTCCGGTGCAAACCGTGTGCCTGGTTCGTTATCTGCTGCGGGTTTCTAACCCACCTCCGCCGCTCAGAACCCATCCACCGTCCAGACATTTTCGCTGAGGCCGTAAGACATCATGGCGAGGTAATGCCCGTCCGGCGAGGGGAAGCCCCAGATCACGCCACCCTTTCCCTTGGACTGCCACAGTACCTGCGCGTGGCCGTTCAGATCGACAGAAAGAAGGGCTTTGGTGCCATCCGTCGAGCCGCAGTAAAGACCCTTTCCATCGATCGCCCAGTCTATACCTGAGATGTTAGGCCAACCCTTCACCTTGATTTCACGGTCCAGGCCGCCTGAGGAAAGAGAAACGAAACGAATGCCGATTTCCGCATCTTCACCCTTCGAGAGGGCTACCGTTGATCCATCGGGAGAGAGTGCCACGCGATAGTAGGGGGAATCGACCGCCACGGTCTTGAGCACCTTGCCCCGGCCCTTGACAGGATCGAACGCTGTGATCACTATGTGCTTCTTATCCTGGCTGCTCTCGAAAACAACGCAGAGGCGTGCGGGGGCGCTGGCACAGCGGAAGTCAAGCCCGTTCTGGGTCACAAGCACAAACTGGGGCACCCCGCCGTTCACGGCGATGCGCAGCAACCTGTTCGGACCTCCCGGCGTTTCGGGCATCTCCAACATCAAGATCCAGGTTCCATCGGGACTGACGTGCACGTAGTAAATGTCTTGCGCTCCAGTGTAGACCGGCTCGGAGCCCTCCTCACCGATCCCTTGTTTGAAAAGGCCATTGTGGCCGTAGCGGTTCGAAGTGAATAGGATGGCTCTGCTGTCTGGCGTCCATGTCGTGGGATCGTTGAGCGCCCCGTCCCCCGCCATCAAGCGAGGAGGCTTGAGGAGTGTTCCGCCTACCGAAAGCTCACCCACGTAGACCTGGGACTGGGAAGCAGACTTGATGAGCGCCAGCCGCTTGCCACTCGCACTGGCGCTCAGGCCACTGGCATATGTTTGGACCCACTGAGTGATCTGTTTTGGTTTTACCGGTAGGTACCCCCTTGGCATCAAGGCCGATTTGCCACAGGCTTGTTTCAACCTCCGAAAACAACTCATGCTGCAAGTAGACAATCCCGCCACCTGGAAGCCAGAGAAAATCCTTCAATCCCGCAGTCGATGGCACGGCCTGAGTGCGGGTCCCTCCATGAAGGTCGCATGTGTCAATCGACACTTTGAAACCGTGATCATCGTGCTCCAAAGACCCGACCGCCAAACGCTGGCCGTCGGGAGACCACCGCACCCCCGCGACCAATTCCTTGTCTTCGACTTCGATTACCTTGCGAGGGTTGTCTCCCAGCGTGCTCATCACCCAGACCTCGCGTGGGGCTGGGCTGAAGGCGATCTGCGCCCCGTCTGGCGAGACCCCAAATCCACGGGCGCCCTCGCGCACTTGTCGTGGCGCTTGGGCCAGCATTGAGACAACCCATATGCTTGACGGCCCGTCACCTTCCCGAACAGACGCGAGCACTTGTGTGTCGTCGGGAAACCATGCGGTCACGCCGCAATCAGCCGAGGCGGAGACTCCGGCCGGCCTGGGGATCAGACGTTCCTCGGCGGTGGAGAGGAATCGTAAGTGAATCCCGGCCTGGTCTGAATAGGCAAGATATTTGCCGTCGGGCGAAAGGGCCTCGCTTTGGACTCGGTTCTCAGAGGAATTAAAAGTCAGCCGTTTCTCCGTCAGCTGGGGAGCCGGTTTTTCCGTGAACACCGCCGGACTCTTCGCCGGCCGGTGCAACGAAACCCACGCCAGACCTGCTGCCAGCAACGCTAGGATGGCAACGCTCCCCACGGCAACTCTCTGGCGCCGCTTGAGCGGGCTGCCGATGATGACGGAATCCGACGGCGGCGGGCCTGGCGCCGACGTCCGTGACGAAGGCGCCGATGGCGCTTCGAGACCTGGTTCGGCAGCCGCTTCCGAGGAGGCCGTTGCTTCCGATTGGGCCGAACTCCGGTCCCGCTGCAACCGTTTCAAGTCCGCGCGCAACTCCGAGGCATGTTGATACCGGACGTCGCGATCCTTCTGAAGCGCTTGTTGATAATCCTTTCGAGTTCAAAGGGCGTGTCCGCGTTTAACCGCACCGGCGACACCGGTGCTTTATGCATGATCGCGTCAGACACGGCGGCGGCAGTGGTTCCAGTGAAGGGCCGTGCGCCCGTTGCCATCTCGTATAGCACGACACCGAACGAGAACAGATCCGTGCGGGCATCCAGTTGTTCGCCCATGGCCTGCTCCGGCGACATGTAGGCAACGGTGCCCACCGCGCTACCTGGACTGGTGAGTATTGCTTCGGTCATCACGTCCGCAGCAGCGGCTTTCGTCTCCCAGGCTTCCCTCATAAGTTTGGCCACACCGAAGTCCAGAATCTTGATCTGGCCGCGGCCGGTGACAAAAATATTGGTCGGCTTGATATCGCGGTGAACGATGCCCTTGGAATGCGCGGTCCGGCGCATCGGCAACTTGAATCGCGATCTCCAGCAGTTCGTTCGTCTTCAGCCGCTTCCCTTCGATGCGCTCCGCGAGGGTTCGGCCCTCCAGAAACTCCATCACGATGAAGGGGCGCTGCTCGTGTTCGTCAACATCGTGAATCACGCAGATGTTGGGATGATTCAAAGCCGAGGCCGCGCGTGCCTCGCGCTGAAACCGTTCTAGAGCAGCACGATCCTTGGTGTATTCGTCGGGTAGGAACTTGAGAGCCACGCTTCGGCCCAGGCGCGTGTCCTCTGCCTTATAGACCACGCCCATGGCACCGCTCCCGATCTCGACAAGGCTGCGATAGCGGGAAACGGCTTGGCCGGCCAGGTCGCCGTCGCGTTCCGCGGAAATAATCTGTGCGTCGGCTTTGGGGGGGCCCAATGCTCCACCACTGCCGCTTGGACGGGCTCGTTCGGTTGGGCCAGTGCCGGTTGCATTGGCGCCTCGGTCCGCACGGGATATACGAAACGGTAGCCACGACGTGGCAGAGTTTCAAGAAATCTCGGTGACTCGGCAGTGTCTCCCAGCGCCTGCCTTAGCCGCTTGATCGCAGCGTTGATGCTGTGGTCGAACTCGACCACAGTATCATTTGGCCACACCTTCTTCGGCAACTCTTCCCGGGTCACCAGTTCGCCCGGGCGCTCCAACAGCATCGCCAGTATTTGGATGGACTGCTCGGGAAGCTTTAGCCTGAGCCCGTTCTTGCGCAGTTCGCGAGTTCGCGTGTCGAGTTCAAAAACTCCGAAACGGACGGGCACACTGATCACCTCGGGGTTACGTAGCCCACTAGAGGAAGTGTAGTTGAAGTGCTCCACTCAAACAAGGCAAATTGGTCTGCCATTTTCGTGCCGTCCAACTGCCAGCCTGGGAAATAACTCCCTTCTAATCTGCAACATGGGCTGCCTCTCCAATACCTGACCCGTACCAGCGGCGCTCCATCGAAGTTCCCCGCCTAAAGTCGCATCCTGATCCCGCAAGCCGGCCCGAGGTGGGGCCAAAATGCGCGGGATCTTCACGCAGAGCATCGTCGTTGGGTTCTTGATCCCGCTCGGTTCGTGGGCAGCAGATCCACGGCCTCACGATGTTTCAGCCGCACAACGCACCCGAATGTTCGTGATGGTTCGGAACAGCGCGGGAGTGCCGGACGACACGATAAACGACGCACAGAAACAGGCCGGGAAAATCCTCGGGCACGTGGGCGTCGAGGTGGCATGGATTGATTGCCAACTCTCTATTAATGCCTCAGTCTGTACGGGCACAGCCGAGGCAGACCGACTGGAGTTGACGATCGTCACCGAGGATAACCGCCAGATGTTCAGCGAAGATGTCCTCGGCCGATCGGTGTTGGGGGGCTCCGACCGAGGTGTTTATGCGCGTGTCTTTTATGCGCATATTCAGGTGAAAGCGGAGCAAGAAGGGGTAAGTCCCGCCACGCTGCTAGGCCTTGCGGTGGCCCATGAGTTTGGGCACCTGCTTCTTGGCCCTAAGGCGCATTCGGAGCAAGGCATCATGCGCGCGAACTGGAGCCATAACGACATCCAGCGTGGAATCCGGGGGCAACTTCGTTTCACCCCTCAGCAAGCGCCGCTAATCCAGGCCAACGAGCAGTCCCGGACTAAAGAAAGAGAACGCCTGCACGACTAGACGTAGCAGTCGGGAACAACAACTCAGGGCTGCGGTATCACCGACTCGCTCTGGAGAGGGTTCGGAGCGGGCGTCGTTCTCCCGGTTATGGGAGATTGCTCTCCTCCCTTGAAACGCGTTCTACGGAAACCATATGAGCAGGAGTCGGCATGTCGGACAGACGCGGGAACCGGAGGTCGAAAAGTGGGCGGATCTCCGTTCGGCGCGTGTTTTCGCAAAGGACCGATGCTGTTGAAAAACTCGTCGGGCACTTTGCGTCCGAGGCATCAGATCCATAGTCGATTCTCTCTTTCCTGCCTAACCACCCTTCCTCAGTTGGTCGGGTTGGAGGAACGAAGTTCAGCCAGGATCAAATCGCGAACCCGGTTCCACACTTCCGGGTCATACTCCATTCTCAAGTGACCGCCCATCCATTCCCAGCGCAGCGGCGTTTCGTAGGGCGATTTTTCGATTTTCTTGCCGGTCCACAGGCGATACGAATAGCGATATTGCGAGTTGCAGAGGATTCGCGTGCGGGAAGGGTCTTCCGCACGAAGTTGCTTCGCTCCCACGATCGGCCAATAGGAGCAGCGCTGGTAAAGGTTCGCGACCGCCAGGACATTTGATGGAATCGTGAGGCGCTCTTCACCGACCGCGTCGATGACCACAAGGAGTCTCACTACGATTCCACGCTCCTTCAGCCGCTCGCAGAGACGAATCGCCGCGGGACCTCCGAGGCTTTGCCCGAACACGACCATGCTTGCATTCGACGGATCGGGAAATGCGCGCCGGATCAACTCATCAGCCAAATCAATCTTGTGATTCTCGACCGCCTCAACGAACACGCCGGGCAGGTCCGCACTGCGGATCATTAGCGCAATCCGCGTTGTAATTCGATCCGGGTTATCCCAGCGTTCCCACCCCCCGACAATTCCCAACACCAACGTCTGTTGTGGGCCGAGAGGAAGCGGCGTGGTGAAATCCGAAAAAACCTGGTTGCGGCTGTCGCCTAGGGAGGACCCCTCTAACAGAAGGATGAGGCACGCGACGGTAAGTGTGCGACGCATCGGTTCGTCTCCACTCTCGTCATGATCGCGTGCCGCGGTTTCTGCGGGATTTCAGTCGGAGAGTTCGCCCTTAGGACTCTGAAGCAGTCTCGATCTTCTGGATTGGCTAACAGTACGCGACAAAACGTGCAAAGAAGTCATGGATGCATGGCGCAATAGTCCGCCACCGGGTAGGTAATCGGACCTATACTTGTGAACTGGAGTTGCTCGGTCGATGAAACGTCATTTTAATTTCGCCATCTGGATCGGGTTTCTAATTGTCGTCGGGTCGATCGTAAGCTACATTCCGATCTTCACAGTCTATGCCAGCACGCGCGATGTCCCCTGGGCAAACTACATCCTGTTTCTGGTGGGCGGAGCACTGCTCGCGGTTGGCCTCCAACGCGCCTTTCGCGATCCAGCGCACTACCGCGGTAAAATTAGTGGGTCCGCACTTGGCGCGCTCAGCCTTCTTATCGTTGGCCTCTTTGTCGCCTTTATTCTCTATGGGGGCAGACAAATCCCCGCGTCCGAGAACGCCCTGCGTCGGGGCCAGCCCGCTCCTGCTTTCACTCTGGCGGATACCGCCGGCAAACTGCTGTCGTCGTCCGAGCTTCTCAAGAACCACCGCGCACTTCTTCTCATTTTTTACCGAGGTTACTGGTGACCGTTTTGCAACTCCGAGTTGCGGAGTTTCCAGCAGCGGCTCGGCGAGTTTCATGACCGCGGAGTCGAAATACTGGCGATTAGCGTCGATAGTCCTGAAGAGTCACAAAGGCTTTGCAAGGCCAGGGGATACGGCTTCCCGTTCCTCTCGGATTCAAACGCGGAGGTTATCCGCAAATACGGAGTGCTGCATCCGGGCGGCGGCGAAAACGGCAAAGACATCGCGCGGCCTGCTGAATTTCTTGTGGACAACAGCGGAGTGATCCGGTGGGTGAATCTGACGGAGGACCTGCGGGTTCGTGCTCGACCGCAGATGGTCCTCGACGCCATCAACCACCTTTAATCTATTCCCCCCGCTCAGCCCGTCAATGACCTCTTGGAAGGAAGGTCGGCCACTCGGAAGTTATCCAGTCGGAAATAATGTCGGCATGTCGGACAGATGCCGGAAGCGGAGACCGAAAAGTGGGCCGGATCTCCGCTCGGCGCGTGTTTGCGCAAAGGACCGATGCTGTTCAAAAAAACTCGCCGGGCACTTTGCGTCCGAGGCACCCGTGCCGCCTACTCCCGGCTTGGGTCGTTTTCCAGCAGCGATCCTAAACAGCCACTTCTTCACGGCACAATGACAGGCAACATTAGTGCGCGGCAACCGGTTCGGTGAATTTCAACATATTTCCGGCGCAGTCGTTTACCCGAAACTCCAGGTTACCCCAAGGCTTGCGGATAATATCCTGGCAAATCGATGCTCCGCGATTGTGCAGCTCAGCGTACAACTCGTCTAGCTCATGCGTGAAGATGTGAACACCGACGGATACGCTGGGTTTCGCATTCTCTTCAAATAAGTGAATGGCAATCCCATCACGCTCTACTATGGCGTAACCTCCCGAGGGCAGTTCCATCACCAAATCAAACCCGAGCTTTTGGCAGTAGTAGTCGATTGCGGCTTTCAAGTCGGAGACTGGAATCTCCGGAGCTATGCGTGATAGTGTCGCCATGGACCCTCCCTTTAACTTACTTCGCCGTGATGCAGCAGGTTTGGAGCGTACCCCCGGAAACGTTGAGTACTCAGACCTATTTGCGCGAAGGAGATGCGGCGGCGCGATCAACCACCCGGTCGAAAGCATCCTCGTATGGAAACGAAGTTGTGAGGTTCAGCGTGTCGAGGTCATATCCGATCTCGCCGAAGTGGTCGGTGGACCAGGGCGATTCAACAAGCGGTCCAGGCCAACTTGCTGACGCGCCGCTTACCAAGCCGTCGTTGTCTTGCTCCGGCGCCGTGGCACCGAGCAACTGGATGAAAAGATGAGTGGGAATCAGCGCAGCGGAGCCGTGACCATTTCCGGTGTAGGGATAGTAAGCGACGCCTGCGGTAGCAAGGAAGTTGCGGTTGAACTGCAGCGCGGAAAATGTGGTCAGGTCGGACAATGCTCCGGTATTCGCCTTCAGGGAAGGGAACGCCGCGAACCACTGCGCCATTGCCTTTTCCGCCAGAACTCTCAACAAGGGAGGAGCAACCTGGCCGGTCAGGAGGTCCGCAACCGGACTGCCCCAGTGCGGCGTGGCGACCGTCGATAGCGACGCCACGCGGCTGGCGAGATTGTTGAGGTTCTTTGCCAGCAAGAAACGAGAGTCTAGACCCCCCATGCTGTGCGCGATAATATGGATATCGCCAGAGGGAAACTTCGCAGCAATAGCGGCCGCGAGTTCTCCTGCCCGGTCGGCGATGCTGCCAAGCACGCTCACCTTGCCGAACAGCGCATCGGGATACCTTGGCGGAAGATCCCGGAAATAATCCTTTCCCAGGACCGCTTGAGGTACGAAAAACCCACTTGCAAACACGAGGTTCATAGCTCACACTCTCCTTAATCGTTGGAACGCGGCTCAGTACCGTCTTAGCCTCAAGACGTTGCTCAAAATTCGCTACGTCATCGAGTCCAGTTCCCTTTTTTCGAGGACGATTCGACTCACCACGAAACGCCGAGGGCATCTTTGCCTTTTTGCGGGGGGATGGGCCGCAAAGAAGTCCGGACAAGTAGGACCAACGCTCCTATCAATGCCCACAGGGCAAAGGCACTAATCACTTCAGGCCAACCCGCTGGTAAGAAGCGCACCTGGCTTTGAAAACGCGCGATTGCAGGGCCGATGGGATTCGGTTGGCTCGGTCGAAGAACGCCCAAAGCGAATACGAACGGCCATGATAAGAAATGCAGGAATAGCTGAACGGAATCCGACGTCGCGTTCCAGGCCCGCGCCGCAACGGAAACCGGAACGTTTTCTTTGGCCGCATGGCTCCAGTACCGCAACATTTTCCTCACAGCAGGCTGATAGCCAACAATGCCGTCAAAAAAGAAAACAGAGAAGCTGGCGATGAGGGCAGACAGCCAGAGTTCGGACGGTGCATTCTTCGCGGGCTTATCCCAAATAAGTCGGAGGCCCGTTAGGAAGATGATTAGCGCGATTGGCGCGGGGGCGATCTCCGTGAGAGCCCACAATCTTTGCACGGTAGCCGCGAGACACTGTGAAGGGCGTTCTTGCCGAATCTGCCACCATGCCTGGAACTGTAGGAGTTGGGCGATGGACAAAAACGCAAAGAGTGAAAAAAAGCTGTACCGTGCAGCCAGAGTACGACGTGAAAAATCTCTCCCCTCTTCGGTGTCACAGCGAACCAGACAGCCGAGAAAAGCCCTGAGCTGGATCTGAAAGCCTTGCCTGGTTCTCGTCTGGGGCAGCCAACAAGGCCACTGTTGCTGTGTCGGCCCACACTCCGATAGCAGCGAACCGTCGGAGGGTAACGCTGCAGGCGAGGAGAAGCAGGGGCACTGTACGCATCGTTGACGCCATCCAAACATGCATATCCATTTTGACGCTCGACTTCAACGGAGCGTATCATAAACTGCCACTCTACTCTCCTCTGCGGGAAGAAGCCGCACCGTATAAGAAATGTGCACAAGCACGGACGGAGTTCTTGATGTGCATATGATGAGGGAGCAAATATGAGCGGCCGCCGACGTGAGAGACGAACTGGCCTATGCCTGCGCTGGCTCATGATTAGTCTGGCTTTCTTTGCGACGGTAGTTAACTACTTGGACCGGCAAACCCTGTCTGTGGCTGCGCCGGTACTGTTGGATCAGTTTCACATGGACAGCATCGATTACTCGCGTGTGGTGTCTGCGTTCCTGCTTGCATACACCATAATGAATGGCGTTTCCGGTCCGCTGATTGACCGGCTTGGCACTCGCAGCGGCTACGCGCTGTGCATGTTGTGGTGGTCAATCAGTTCCATTCTGCACGTCTTCGCGACGGGAGCTTTCAGCCTTGGCATGTTCCGCTTTCTGCTTGGCATGGGAGAGGCGGGCAACTGGCCGGCCGCCGTTAAGGTTGTGGCGGAGTGGTTCCCGGAACGCGAGCGCGCGCTTGCATGCGGCATATTCAACAGCGGTTCTACGATTGGAGTGATCCTTGCGCCGCCGATTATTGCTTCCGTAGTGTTGGGCTTCGGATGGCAGGCTGCCTTCCTGCTCACCGGGGCACTTGGCTTTGTATGGCTGATTGCTTGGCTCGCCATTTATCGGACGCCGCCCGGCGTCCTGGTTTCCAAACGGTCTCCGCAGCCAGTGCTGCAACTGATGCGAATGCGCTTCGTGTGGAGCTTTACGCTGTCGAAAGTTTTTCTTGACTCTGCCTGGTATTTCTATGTTTTTTGGTTCCCTGAATATCTGAAGCAGGTCCATAAATTCAACCTGGCGGCGATTGGAAAATACGCTTGGATTCCGTTTTTTGTGGCGGCCCTCGGCAATGGCCTGGGAGGATTTCTGTCGCCGGCATTTATGCGGTGGGGGATCGAGACAGCGGAGGCGCGAAAGCTGGCGGTCAGTGTCTGCGCCGTTCTGATGATGTCCTCAATTCCGGCTGTACTCGCGGCCTCGCCGTGGGTCGCGACCGGCTTTGTTGCTGTCGCTATGGCTGGATACACGGGAGCGAACGTGACCCAGTTAGCGTTCTCGGTAGATGCCTTTCCTAAACAATCGGTTGCTTCGGTCTGGGGCGTTGCCAGTATGGGCGCCGGATTCGGAGGAATGCTATTCACACTGATCGCGGGATGGGTAATCCAGCACTATTCATACGTTCCCGTGTTTATCGGGTTCGGTCTTCTTCCGCTGGTTTGCTCCACGATCCTGTGGACGTTGACCGGACCGCTGCCGAAGCATGAGGAGCGTGTGGGAAGCGATTTGAGTGCTCTAGCCTGAAGCTTTGAATTACACCTCAAGTAATCGGAGACCCAGAGATCTGATCGGCGTCCCCGTTGCTGCCGCGAATGTTCATCGGCTCTCCGAACTCGCGCTGAAATCAGGCATAGGGGCCAGGTGCGCTGGATTAGGAATGAGACACGCGCTTATGATCCCTATCCCTGGTCCAAGAAATCCGGACCGTGCTGCCAGTTCTTGTTCCTGAACCCGGCGTTGGCCGTTAATACCTGATATCGGTAGCTGGCCGGCCCACCACTTCTCGCCGAACTCGCTGTAGATAAGGGAATTTCTACCCAGCTGACGGCGGTCAACGTCCCAAACAGCCGAACCAAACGGGATTACTAAACGCTGTGCTACTTGTCATGGGTTAACCCACGCCCTGGATCCAGATTGGGTGATGTCGCGGCCTAAGAGCCGCCCATACCGATCCCGGTACTGGGTTACGCAGACCATTACCTCGTCGATGCGTGACTATTGGGACCATCGGTGGCACCCGGTGGATCGCTCGTACGTGGACACGCCCACAGCGTTTGGTGTCTTCTCGCACCAGACCGTTCCCGAGGGCGAGCCGCCGCGCTCGTATGTGGAGCGAGTGTATGACATCCACCGCTGGACAGTCGTTCCGCGCGGCGGACACTTCGCCCCGGTTGAGGAAGCGGCAGCCGTCTTGACCTCTTTCTCATTGGGTTCATAACCGAAGAGCTGAATCGTCGGCACTTGAAGCCGCGAGGTGATTGCCTTCTTAGTTGGCGACAAATCCCCTTCGCGCAAGCCAAAGCCCGACTTAAACTGATAGACTCTCGTCTGATCAGGAGTTCCTTTGTGTGGCTGCGCGTAGCGGGCTGTCCCATCGTTTTTGCGGCTCTGCTCATCACGCTGCGCGAAGTTCCTACCGCTGAAGCCGCTGCTAAAGACGATAACGGCCAGCAAGCGGCCGGCAGCGCCGGGAGCGAGCAGCCGACCGCGCGCTTCAATGTCGATAGCACGCTCGTGCTCATTCCCGTAACGGTCACCGATCCCTTGAACCGCTTCGTTCTCGGTCTTCAGAAACAGGACTTTCATCTTTTCGAAGATGCCGTCGAGCAAACAATCGTGCACTTCTCCAGCGAAGATGCTCCGATATCGCTGGGCCTGGTTTTTGACACCAGCGGCAGCATGGGCGATAAGCTGATAACCTCACGTCAGGCTGCGCTTCGCCTTCTCACTACAATGAACGCGCAAGACGAAGCGTTTCTAGTCGAGTTCAGCGATCATGCAGAGCTAGCGGTGGGCTTCACCAGCCACTTTGAGGAGATTGAAAACAGCCTAAAGGCAGCGCAACCGAGCGGCCTTACGGCGATGCTCGACGCCGGCGAGATGGCGCTGCGCGAGATGAAGAGGGCAAAGAATTCCCGCAAAGCAATTCTTATTATTTCCGATGGCGGTGACAACAATAGTAAGTACAGTGTCTCAGAGATTGAATCTTTAGTACGCAAGGCCGACGTTCAGGTCTATGCCATGGGCATCTTTGAGCAGTCCCTTCTTCCGAGTCTCACCAAGGAGGAAGTCTCAGGTCCGCGCTTGCTCTCCGAGCTTGCGGAGCAGACGGGGGGGCGAGCGTTCAGCGCATCGGATCCCAGTGATTTGCCCAGTGTCGCCGTCAGGATTGGCATCGAGTTGCGCAACCAGTATGTTCTTGCCTACTCGCCAAAGAACCGGAATCGAGATGGGAAATACCGCCGAGTAGAAGTGAAGGTGACCAAGCCGGTGGGCCTTCCCGATATCAAAGCGCACTGGCGTCTCGGCTACTACGCGCCTTCCGACTAGGCGGCGGCTCGCGAACGTTCGTCACTTGTGAGCGCCGACATGCACGATCGGGTGCGGAGCGGGATGATAAACAGGCGGAGGAACTCTGGGCGGAGCGGTTCGCCGAGGATTCGTCCCAACGGGCGAAGGCATTCCGATCCAGCGGGGATTAATGCGGCCACCTCCGATCCAGCGGGGATTAATGCGGCCACCACCACTCGGCCATCCCGAATAGAGCACTCCATACGAGTAAGGCGGGAAATAGGTCGAGGCCAAGGTAGATTGAAACGGACTCCAGAAACTGAGGCCGTAAGGGTTGCCGACACCGAGATACGGACCGCCCGAGACGGGAAAGTAGCTGTAGCCGCCAAGCGCAAGCCCGGAGCTGCTGGTCTGGCTCGGATCGTCTATGATGCCAGCGGCAATGGTGTTGTCCGCGGAATTGGCTTGACTCCGGTTCATTGCCCAGTCCTTAAAGTCGTCATATCCAGGGGCTTTGAATGGATCCGGGACGAGCACTGCAGCCAAGGGGAGAACCTCTCCTTCGTGCACGGTCACCGGTTCGGTATTGCCATCGACTGTCACGGCGACTTGGCCCTTATAGGCGCGTATCCGCGACGGGTCGGAGTCGATCCGACATACTCCTTCTTGCGGAATTTGTATCTGCCATTTCTTGAAAATGAGCTTGACGGACGTATCCGTGACTTTTTCCGTCACCTCAAGAATCACCGATCCAGCGAGCAACTCTACGCGAGTATCCGGGAAGCTGGTCGAGAGCATGCGAATGGCACTATTCTCGTCGAGGCGGAGGAAAACGCCGGGGGTGAGAAGCACCTCCGCCCGGCCGACCGCCGTGCGCAGGTCGCTGCCTTGGCCGATGTCCGGAAATCTCCCGAACTTCTGCTCCAGGAGCTCGTTTCGGAGGAAGACAGACCCTACGAAAAAGTAGACCAACCCCGAATGTGTGGAAACAACGGATTGTCCCCAGGCGGGAAGCCCGGTCGCTAAAGCAAAGGCTGCAATTCGAAGTGCAAGCACGCGGGCGTCAGTCATAAAGCGCGCTCTCCGCAACGAGTATCCACCTATCCAGAGATCGAGTCAACAGTGCCGTGATGCCGGCGGGTCGTTACCGACGATTCTCTGAGGTCGTGGATTAGCGTCAACCGACAGATAATAAGACAGCAACACTCTTCTCAAGGAAGTCGTTTCGGCTCCGTATATCGCAGAACGGAGCTACTCGTACTCGACGGCCGGAGGCGCAACGCTGGGTGGTATCGTCGCGACTTCGCGTTTAGCCGGACAACTTCCGAATCGGCGACGGTACGCTCTTCGTCAACGGCTGCGTCCGTGTGAGGAGACACGTTTAGATGGTCGCGGGAACCGGCAGCGCGCCGAGCTGTTGCATCATTCCCAGCGTGTCCATCAGGATACGACTGTCGGCCATCTTGCCCGCCACCAAGCGATCAATCACCATGCCTTTGACGGCAATCCGCCGCCCGGTGGCGGGAACGCCGAGGAACGCTCCCTGGTGGGTACCGGACCATGTGAAGCGGGTAAACACCTTGTCGCCCTCCGCTAACATTTCATCGACTATCCAACGGATATCCGGAAACGCGCTTCGCATTTGGCGGATCATCTCCTTCAACCCCTCTTTTCCCTGCGCCTGCCCCGGAAGCGGATCGAGTTCCACGAAATCCCCGATTACTATGTCATCAGCTCGCTCTAGGCGTCCCTGGTTGATTACGTCTTCGATGAACGTCCTGATCACGCTCTTGTTGTCAGTGGTTGACATGGTCGTTGCCTCTGGCGGATCTCCCATTCTGAACTGTCTGGAGAATTATTTCCCAGTATCTCTGATTTGTGTTTTCGACCGGCAACGCCGGAGAGCTCACGGTCGCCTGGCATTCGTGAAGCAGCCCGACAGGCAAGTTTCGGCTGTTCAGGACCGAGATGGCCCTTGCACCCGAGGTTCTGTGCCAGTGACGGGCCACTCGGAAAGTATCATCGGTCCCCGTTCTGGGGTTCGCAATCGGGCCCAAAGTCTGGTTGTAATCAAATACGCCGTCTCGATTCGTATCGCGCGGCGGCATCTCCTCGAACGCCGTTTAACCCAAACGAAAAGGAGAAAGAGACCGAACCGTGAAGTGCAGGCGAGTGTGCAACAACTCCCAGGCAAAGGCGCCCTACTGCAGTATTGGCCGGTATAAAACCGTTTCTGGGACCTCCCGAAAGCACGACTCCAAGAGATGGCCACGACGACCACCACGGACACGATCGCGTTCTAATTGCTTGAGCGAAAACAAAGCTTCCATAGCGACGCCATCGGCATGGCAAGCCCAAGAGAATATCATCGGATTGATGCACCTCCAATGACGCCTGACCGTCGATTCCGGATGAAGATGATCGTCCTGTTCCTGACGGTGACGTGCACGGCAGGCGGAGTGCTTGCCGCTAGCCCGTCCCAAAGTCTATCTAGTCCGAGTTCCAACGAGGCCAAGAACGAGGCAGTGGCGCGGCGAGTCTTCGACGAGATCTTCAACCAAGGAAGATTCCAGGTTGCGGACGAGGTCTACGCGAAGGACTTCGTCAATCGGGGACTGCACCGGAACTTCACGCTCGCTGAAGATCAGGCGGCCGTGCATGAAGAGAGAAAGGCCTTTCCCGACCTACGGATGACCGTTGACCTGATGCTAGCTGAGGGCGACCTGGTGACGGTGGTTTGGACGTTTAGGGGAACGAATTCCGCCGCCGGCTACGGACTGCCGGCCACGGGGGCCAAAGTGGAAGTGCGCGGCATTACGGTCTGGCGAATCACCGATAGTCTGATTCGTGAGGAGTGGACGTCGTTTGATGAACTAGTGGCGGCTCGACAGATCGTGGGCCAGATGAAGTGGAAACTACTTGGTACTCTCGTCCTAGCGACGATTACAGCGTGGCTCCTGTTGCGTTTCGGACGCAGGGTGGTATGGGCGACATTCATAGCCAGGACGAGCACGACCCACGGTGCGTGAATTCGATGCGGTTGCCCCGTCAACCGGCCCGATTGACGGCCTCTCTTCTGGTTTACGCTGTTCTGTTCCGCCTGCATTCACGGAACGTTCAGGGCGGAAGTTAGAACCGTCGAGCCGGAAGTCTGATTTTGGGAGATGATTACTGGGTTCGCTTAGACACTCTACCGGACGCTCGCTGACTCGTTACCGATCACTTCCAGGTGAGCGACTTGGCGATTTCGCACGATCTGATGAAGGCATTGCTGCTTCAGTCGTGTTGGGCTGCGGACTCAGATCGGAAACTCCGCCATCGCGGCGGTGGCTATCGCGAGCCTGGATGGCACTGGCTAAAGCGCAACAGAGCGGCGGGGCGCACTACCCAGGGCTACACAGAAACTGTTTGAGTTGACCCAGCCCCAAGACACTCTTCTTAACCCCGAAAAACGAAGTTCAGCGAGAGCGTTGCGTCCAAGGATTTGAGACAACAGGGGAATGGAATCAAACGCTACGGACAAACCAGTCCCGCGCGAGATCACCGCCCTATTGTCGGATGAGCGGTTGATCCTGCGCGAGACGCAACGCGCCGTGACCCCGTTTGGTGGGATCGCGGTTTTCATTTCGTTTCTGAGCAAGATCGGCTTCGTGGAGGCGCTTCGGCAGCACATGCCGATCCGCTGGAAGTCGCCGAATCACATCGATCCCAGTTCCACCTTCACCGCGTTTCTGGTGTCGGTACTGGTGGGAGCCAGGCGCTTCGCTCATGCCAGTCTGCTGCGGGGCGATCGCGCGCTGCATGCGCTGCTGGGCATGGACCGGTTTCCCACCGACGATACCATCCGCAATTTGTTTCGCGCTTTCGGCATGGGCGAAGTCCAGCGCCTCTACGAACCCCTAGCCGAGTGGCAGATGGAACGCTTGCCGCAGCGCCTCGAAGGCTACGCCTTGGACTTGGATTCGACGGTCTTCGAGCGTTACGGGAAGCAGGAGGGTTCGCTCAAAGGACACAACCCGCGCAAACATGGACGGCCCAGCCATCATCCGCTGCTGGCCGTGCTGAGCGAAGCCCACTTCCTCCTCCACGGCTGGCTCCGCAGCGGCAACTGCGGTACCAGCCGTGGCGTGGAGGAGTTTCTCAAAGAAGCTCTCGCGCTGTGGGGACAGCGCGAAAAGATCCGCTTGCTACGGGCCGATTCAGGCTTCTTCGACGACAAGCTGCTGAGCTTTTTGGAACAGCGCCTGCTGCCCTATATTGTAGTGGCCAAGCTCACTCCCTGGGTGAAACGCGCCGCCCAGCGGGTGGAGCAATGGACGATCTTGGACGACGATTACGCCGTGGGCGAGTTCCAGCTGAAACTACATGGCTGGAGTGTGGAGCGGCGATTCGTGGTCATTCGCGAGCTGGTGCGCGAGGGACGCGACAGTGTAGGCCGCAAGCTGATCGACGTGCCGGGCTACACCTTCCGCGTCTTCGTCACCAGTTGCCGTCGACCCTCCGCAGGAGATCTGGCGCGAATACAACCGCCGCGCCGACATGGAAAACCGCATCGCTGAGTTGAAGCACGACCTGGGCGCCGACGGCTTCTGCATGAAGCAGTTCTTCGCCACCGAGGCTGCTTTTCGCGCCGTGTTACTGCTGTTCAACCTGCTGTCCGAGTTTCAACGCGCGGCTGGCTTGCCGGTCTATCGAGAGCCGGCCACGATCCGGACTCAGGTCCTCACCTGCGGCGCGATCCTCGGCCGGGCTGGCCGCCGTCTGGTGATTCACCTATCGCAAAGTTGGGGCGGGTTGAAGACAAGAATCCCCTTGCTGGACAGCATCTTGAACTGGCAAATTCCAACTTCGCCGAAGTTGGAACCGGCACCCGTAACCTGATCCCGGATGGCAGCCCAAACCAGCTCTTCAAAATCCTGCAGTCAGGAGGTGGATCAACGTTCAATTTCGGAATTCAGGTTAAGGAGTCGTTCGGCTCCGTAAATCGCGGAACTGAGCTACTCGTCCTCGACGGCAGGGGGACGCAGCGCCGGGAGGGGTATCGTCGCGACTTCGCAACCGAAGGAGAGGCGTATGAGTTTCTCTTTAGCCTGAAGGGGAAACCCGTTGCGGTCCAAGTTCAGGCGGGAATGCTAACTCCTGCAGCGGATTTTGCTGGGATTGGTTTGGTTTTTGCCGCTGCGCTGATGGAGTCGGAGACGACCCAACTGGCGCCGGCCAAAGCGATGCAGATCGCGTTGCCGGCCCAATTGAAGTGACTGTTTGGCCCGGCGGAGAGATTCGGAATCCAGACGAGCAATTCGAAAATCACGATCTCCGCAGTGAGGAGGCGCGCGGCAAGCGGCGCCATTATGCCGGTGAGGATGGCTACGGCGGCCCCGAAAAAGCCCATGGTGGTGGCATAGGCCCAGAACATCTTGGTCGGCGGCAGCCAACCTGGGATCCAGCCCAACAGGCCGGGCATGTCAATGATGTGGACGATGCCGAAGGAAATAGGGCAAAGACCGAAGAAGAGCACGAACAAGGGCCGGCGGCCCGCAACAGATGAACCGGCAGGCGAGAAGATCGCGCAGAGGACCAGACCAGCGGCGACCAGGGAGAACTCCTCAAAGACATTGCCGATAGGGTCGTAATTGCCGAGATTCACAAAGGCCTTGGGAACCCAGATGAGCGTGAAAACAGAATAGACAATCGTCAGGGTCAGGGCGCCGGCACGCGCGGTGCGGGGCAAGAGGAGCGCGATCCCACCGGCGAGCTCAATGACCGCGGTGAGATAGGCGAGCGGTACGCGCAGAGGCATGTCGGGGCCGACGTTCTGCCAGGTGGTGGCGAAGTCGCCGGAGAGCAGGCCCAGGAGGCCGAGAAAGATGGCGGCTCCGCCGTAGACGTAGAGCCCGAGATTTGATGCTGTGCTGCGTTGTTTTGCCATCGAGTGCAGAGGATTTCAGTGTCTCTCGGCAAGGTGCGGTGGGCAATAGCCACTTTGCGCGATTTGAGCAGGACCAGTGCTGACCCGTCGGACCCCAGGTTTCCATTCGAGAGGTAACTTGTTCGTAAACCGCTTTGTGCGCGCATCGTGACCCTTCGCCTTGCCGAATTGGATCACCATTCGTTCACATCGATATCGTTCACTTTCAACAGGGAAACCTCAGTCCGCCGCATGCCTGTGCTGTGGAGGAGCATCAGGATCGTACGATGCATCAGTTTCCAGGCCGAATCGATCATACGAGCGATTCCTCCGGACTCAGAACAACCGGCAGTCATCACGGCGTCTTTGGAAAGATCGGGTCATCATAGGCGAAGTCGCGACGCTTCAGCCCCCTACGCCGCTTTGCGGCTTGGTGCTAACGCTAGATGCTGAAAAGTGGTTCTTGGCGCGGCGAGCCGAAAGTCCTCTTGGGGGAAATGTCGGAACGCACTCTGGCCGATTCACGCGCCATCCCGACATAACCGGTGACGGATTTGTTTTCGGATTGCCGACTACGCGCCCGTCATGCATGCGACGTTTCCGAGAAAAACCGCTTGCGCAGATGCAGGAATGAAATCGCGCCGCGGCTCGAGCCGCAAAAAAACTCAGCGACGGGCATTGCGTCTGAGAAGGAGGATTGTGTCAGCCGGTATCGTCCTTGGGGAACTCTGCGGGCAGTTGGAAATCAGGTCGAAAACAGGCGCGCAAGAGCCCAAGGAGCATCGGACCGTTTCGCAGCTTTTCAAAAACCCTCGTTGCGCTGAATTCGCGGGCGCGTTGCACGCCATGGGCTCCGAAATGAAGGTAAAAACTATACGGAGCACTGATAGAGTCAGCGCCCAGGGACATGTAAGGTTGGTTCCGGACGCACTTCAGTTTGACGGGGATTTGTCTGTCGAAGCCTCCGGCGCAACGATTGCTTCCTCCACAGCAAAGGCCAGCGCGAAGTGGCGCTCATCGTGCTCGATACTCTCAAAAGAGACAATCAAGCCATGATGCGGCTTGATCACGAGAAGCGCCGGGCTCGCCTTCCAAAGGGGAGCGTATCGTTCGATCTGGGCCAACCCTTTTTCCATCTGCTCTCTTGTCGGCCATACGATCTCCGCCGGTACTGCGGCTTCACGAGGATCATCTGCAGGCATTGATCAGAGCATATCTCCCCCGTAAGCAATGCGCCGTGAATCAGAAGCGTAGGGAAAACAGATCGCCGCGAAGCGGCCAGTGTCGCGAATCCCCTTCGTACAGGCGAAGAACTAACGAATTCCCGCTCCGACACGTGACTGCGCAACTCTGGACGGATCACGCAATCCGGACAAAGCCAGCGCCGCGTCCGAGTGACCGACTTATACGGCCAATCTCTGCCCGGTCTTCCGTGATGGAAAGGAGAGTTACTCCAAACCTCGCACTGCCATTCTGCACAATAGGGATGGCCACTGCAAGAGGTTTTTGTCAGAACTCGGCTTCAATCCCGGGAGCCCACTCAGACGGCGCTTCAGCGGGTCTCACGCGTAGGAATGCTCGAACGAAAAGAAAAAATGAGGGCCTATCCATCTGACCCTAGGCGCTTCGGCCAATCGAAAGACCTACATCAGGATTGGCCGGATTAAAACGACGATCAACCCGGAACCAGTTAGGGCACTTCGACAGATAGGCCGTTTCTCGTCAACTTGACGCCGAACAGCCCAATTTCCGGTTGGCGCGTCACCAATGGGACTAGCCCTCAATCCAGCGAGTGACGGTATCCGTGCAAGCCAAATCGGGTCGGAGAGTTGGACCACTCGGCCCGTTTCTTGGTAATGTTGCGCTGGCGAGTAGCTTCGGGGTCGATTCGGTAGCGTTCTCGGGATCGCTCATGCGTACACGACATCGAGCGCCATTTCGGCGTATGATTTCGTATGCGCTACCGACAGGTTCTCCGCCGTCTCGCGCACTCGCCCGGCTTTACCGCGATTGCGGTCCTCACTCTGGCCCTCGGAATCGGCGCCAATTCGGCCGTTTTCAGCGTGCTCGAAGGTGTTCTCCTGAAGCCACTGCCGTATCCCGATCCCGAAGAGCTGATCAGCGTCGGGCACTCGGCGAAAGGGATCAACGTTGCCGAACTGGGAATCGCCCCATTCCTGTATTTCACCTATCGCGAACAAAACCGCACCCTGCGGGACATCGGCATGTGGGACACCAGGTCGTCGAGCGTCACCGGCCTGGCCGAACCCGAACAGATCAACGTCCTTCTGGTCAGCGACGCCATCCTGCCATTATTAGGCATTTCACCCACGCTGGGACGCTGGTTTTCCGGGCGTGACGACAGCCCCGGCACTCCCGAGACGGCCCTGCTGATGTACGGATACTGGCAATCCCGGTTTGGAGGCGACCGCTCGGTGGTTGGACGCTGGCTCATGGGCGATGGGCGGCCGCGCGAAATCATCGGCGTGATGCCCGCACGGTTTCACTTTTTGGACTACCACCCCGCGCTCATTCTGCCGTTTCGTTTCGACCGCGGCAGAGCTATGCTGGGCGGGTTCGGCTTCCAGGCGTTGACCCGGCTGAGGCCGGGCGTAAACCTTTCGCAGGACAACGCGGACGCGGCGCGTATGATCCCGATCGGTCTGGATAGCTTTCCTCCGTTTCCCGGATACACCAAGCAAATGTTCGAGGGTGCCCGCCTGGCTCCCAACATCCGCCCATTGAAACAGGATGTCATTGGCAGTATCGCCGGCTCGCTATGGCTGGTGATGGGAACCATCGGCCTGGTGCTGCTGATCGCTTGCGCCAACGTGGCCAATTTGCTGCTCGTGCGAGCCGACGCCCGCCAGCGGGAACTGGCGATCCGCAGCGCTCTGGGCGCGGGCTGGCGGACGATTGCTGGGGACTTGATGGCGGAAAGCCTCATTTTGGGTGTGTCGGGGGGGGGTGGCGGGTCTCGGCTTGGCGTACGGCGCGCTGCGCTTGCTGGTGCACATTGGGCCGGCCAGCCTGCCGCGCCTAGGCGAGATCGGCATCGACGTCTGGGTGCTGCTCTTCACCCTGGGCGTTTCGCTGGGAGCGGGGCTGCCGTTCGGCGCCATTCCGGTGTGGAAATTTGCCGGACCGCAAGTGGCTGCGGCGCTGCACGGCGGCGGCCGCACCTTCAGCCAAAGCCGCGAGACACACCGCTCGCGCAACGCGCTGATGGTGGTACAGGTAGCGCTGGCGCTGGTCCTGCTGGTCAGCGCGGGTTTGATAATCCGTTCCTTCCAGGCCTTGCGTCATGTGCAGCCCGGTTTCACGCACCCGGAGTCGGTCGAGACCATGCAAGTCTCCATTCCTGAATCGCAAGCGAAGGATGCGACCGCGGTGGTACGCATGGAGCAGAGCATTCTCGAAAAGGTGGCCGCCATCCCCGGTGTGGAGTCGGAGGGGCTCGCGAGTGCTATCCCTCTAAACGGTTCCGGCTGGCGGGACACCATCTTATTCGAAGGCGGCGATCATCCAGCGGGACAGTTCCGCCTATGCATTATTACCGGCTTATTTCACCGGGCGCGCTAGATGCCACCGGAACGCGGCTGGTGGCCGGCCGCGATTTCACCTGGGCCGATGTCTATGCCCAGCGGCCGATTGCAATGGTCTCCGAAAACCTGGCGCGCGAAATCTGGCGCGCGCCCCAGGCTGCCATTGGCAAGCACCTTCGCCCAATGCCCCAAGATGCGTGGCACGAGATCGTCGGCGTGGTGGAGGATGTACGCTACGACGGTTTGGACAAAAACTTTACCTCGACTACCTACTGGCCCATCGTGATCGCGCACTTCGAGGGCCACCCGGTTTATCTCTGGCGCTCGATGTTTTATTTGATTCGAAGCCGGCGCACCGGCGGCGAAGGCTTCCTGAACGAGCTCCAACGCGCCGTCTGGTCGGTAAATCCGAACCTGCCGTTGGCTGACGTACAGTTTTTGCGCCGCATTTACGATACATCCCTTGCACGCATTTCATTCACGCTCGTGATGCTATCGCTCGCCGGGGGCATGGCGCTCTTATTGGGAATGATCGGCATCTACGGCGTGATCTCGTACGCGGTGGCACAGCGCACCCGCGAGATTGGCATCCGTATGGCACTGGGAGCGCAGCAGGGTGAGTTGACGCGTTTGTTCCTCCGCGACGGGTTACGGTTGTCGCTCGCCGGCGTGGCCTGCGGGCTGGCGGCCGCCGCGATACTGATGCGGTTGATGGCCAAGCTCCTGTTTGAAATCAAGCCGGTCGATCCGGTGACTTACGCGGCCGTATCCGCCTGCCTGGTGGCGGCGGCGTTGGCGGCCAGTTACCTGCCGACCCTGCGCATCACTATGAGCGACCCGGTGAATGCGCTACGCGCGGAGTAGTCATCGATCGAGGAGTTTTCTGACATTTAGGCAACCGAACGACAGAATGGGCTGGATTGTTTTGCTGCTAAGGATCGCTCCCAAGATACGGCGTTCGAGGAGAATAAGCCGACCGAGCCGTATTGCCACGGCGTAGGTGACTACAAAAGGGAACCGGCGAGGCGGCACTTCTCGGGTAGGGCGTCAAACAACCAAGTGACGTGGCATCGCTCTGCACCTTGCCCGTTCGATATAGAATCTTGTTCGTTCCCTCGTTTTCAACGAGGCCAGGATTCGGAGCTCCGCGATCTCCGTCTCTGGTTGGATTTAAAGGTTGCCGCAAAGATTGGCAGGGTGCAGAGGTTTCTGTTGGGTGCCCCGTGACAAACTTCGTCTTCTTCTTCGCGCTGATTTTTCCCATCGCGTTCATGTTCCTTGGATTGCTGTTCTACTGCTACAACCAGAGCCGGGCAAGAGGTTACCGCGCCCCGGCGGCAGCGGCGGTGGTGATCTGTAGTTGGTCCGTCGTAACCGCTCTGATCTACTATTTAGCTCCCAACGACCTGGCGCATCGGACGGACAACACCGGTGCATACCTCTTCGTCCTGTATTACTTCTGGCTTCCGCTGCTCTCCTCCGCCACTTTTTGCTTGCTCTTAACGCGATTTGTTCTTCCCCGTCGGGTTGCCCGGAGGTTCGGAGAACGCCGGACCCGATTTCCTTTTTTGCGGTTGGGGCAGGCGATTGTTGTCATGGCGATTCTGATCGCCATCTTCTGTCTACTGGCACTCATTCCGAGTCCCAGGGACTATTCTGGTTCGCTCACAGGGTTGACTCTTGATGTCTTTGTATTCTTTTTCGGGTTTTCATTAATTCATCATGGCCGCCGGTCAAAACCGTCCGCAATGACAGCGGCGCTGCATAAGGGAACAGATACAGCCGTGGGGGCACTTTATCTGCGCTCCTTTAAGGAGGAGTCGCAACCTTTTGCGATTGGTCCGAGGGAGACCTACGGTTCCTATGCCCCAAGCTGGGTAGCTGGCCTCGATGACGGCTACGGAAATGTCCACCTCACCTTTGAACAGTTTTTTGCCGCCTCGCTAACACAAGAAGCTGGTCCGTTTGTTGCCCTTGGCAGCCCGGAAGACTACATCGCTCCCGAAGGTGCCGTAAGAATCTACGCCGAAGATCGCAACTGGCGGGAACTGCTGCATGACTTTGCAAAACGGGCTGTCTGCATTCTCGTCGAGCTTGGGCGGTCCGAAAACTTGCGCTGGGAGTTCAGACACCTGCGTGATGAAGGCATGCAGCAGAAGCTGTTCATCCTGACTCGGCCAATGTGCAACGACAGCGCTAGATTCGCGCGCGCATTCCGAACCGCTTTCTCAAGACTAAAAGGTATCCGTCCTGTGAGATGGCAAGAGTTCTCGCGGGAACTCGGAAGACTCGGCTACGACCTTAACTTCGAGGATCCAGGGCCGGGTGCGGTGATCGCTTTCGATGAAAATGGGCGAAGCATTCTCTTGACCACGAACGCTAAATTGCCCCCGGACTTCGTGGGACCGATCTGCGCGTGGCTGAAGGAACGGGATCAGCGCAGACTGCCGAAAAGAACTTGCTGTCCCTGTTGCAAACGCGAATTCTATGGGCGTGCCGGGTATGACGGCTCAGTGCGCGCCCCATTCTGCAGTCTATGCGAGGAAGGGCTTACTCCAGCTGAGCATTTTTTTGAGCAGTATGCCTCCGTTGGGTGCGCAATTTTGGGTGGTTTGCTTGGCATTGGACTATTTTGGGCACCGCCCGTGTCGTGGTGGCAGCGACATCCTTCTGCGGCTTTGCTTGCTTTCGTCTGCGTGATCGTTGCTGGTGGGATGTTCATTGACAAAAACGGTCAACAGGAGGAGTGCGCACAGACTAGTGCGCCAACACCGTGAGCTGGCGGATAACGGCGACGTCGTCGCGATGTTTCACCTGGCGCGGCTGTACAGCGGAGCTAAGGACAATACTCTTCACTTAACGATCCTAATGGCTGCGGAGATGTCGCTGAGTGGCGAACGCTTGTAGCCGCGGCGCAGGGGAAAGTTACTCATCTTGCGCTTGACCCCTCGGGGATTGCGACGATTGCGGCTGGAAGCGGCAGACTCGTCGAGGATCTCGTCCAGCACCGCGTTATGGAACTCTTTTCGACCCCGAGGGGGGAATGGCGCCGAAGGCGGCCATCTTGCGGCGGACAACGCGCACGGCGTGGAGGAAGGACAGTCGGTCGGGATCCTTATCGACACGCAGCGCCGCTTCGTGCATGAGGCCGCGCACGGCGAAATGTGCCATCAGCAGACCATAGAACTCCTGCCGTACCAGATCCGGCGTTTTACTGCGGAGCACGATATGCGCGCCCCGCAGATGAGTCTTGAGTTCGTCGAACGCGGTTTCGATCTCCCAGCGCTCGTGATAGAGCGCGGCCAGTTCGGCGGCCGGAGCCAGTTCGTGGTCGAGGATCGTGGTTGCCAGCCGGTATAACGGCTCCGCCCCTTCGACTCCCTCCAGGCGGTATTCGATCACACGCACCACGATTCCATTGCGCCCGCGCCGCTGGTCCTGCTGCGACGGATAGATGCGACTCAGATAAGATCCGTCCGGCAGGCGTTTTTCGCAGGGCAGTTGGATGTTTTTTCTGACCCGCCACAACAGGTCCGCACCCGTAGCTGCCGCCTGCTTCCACATCTCAAACCCGAAAAAGCCGCGGTCTGCCAGGCACAACATGCCCTTGTCGAGACTGGGCAATACAGTCTTTGCCAGCGCGATTTCGCTGGTCGCATAGTCCGCCATCCGGCTGCCGAAAAGGACATGGGTACCGTTCTCCACCAGCGATACGAAGCGGATCTTTGGATAGGCGCTCTCCCCGCGGCTGGCTCCCGGACGCCCGAACGCTTCGTGGTTGCCATTCTCGTCGGCGACATCCAGCGTGCTGCCGTCAACGCTGATCAGACGCCACGCTCGATACCATGCGCCCTTCGTCGCCGCCACCGCGACCGGCCTGACCACTTCATCGTGCAGTTGCCGCACCGGCTCCCATCCCAGTCTGGTTCGCGCCTGCGAGATCCCTGAATTACCAGCCACATTGATTCCCGCCGCGGGTTCCACCAGCCACTGGATTCCTTCCAGCAGACAACGCAGCACTTCCCGATACGACGACTGCATGTACAGCGCCAGCGCGATCACGTAATACACGACCACATGCGCCGGCAGGTCGCGCTGCCGCACACTCTCTTTCCCCGTCGCCGCCAGCGCCACACGAATCTTTTCCAGCGGAAAGGTTTTGGCTACCACGCCCAGACTGATGTAGTCGGTAATGCGGCTGCCAGCGGGTAATGAAGCCACTGTGCGTGACATCAGTCCTTCCCCGCCAAGCCGGTTTGCGCACTTGCGCACAAAGAATAGGGAAAGCGTCCCCGGATAACCCGATTGAAGTAGCTGCCTTTGGAAGGAGCGCCCAGCAGAGCTTCATAGACCGCCGCAGGAACGCCGTAGTAATGATAGATGGCCCGGGTGCGGAACTCCAGTTGCAAAATCCCGCGGCGGCCATCGTACGCAAGTGCCCGCAGAGTGGTTGATTCCAACCTCGTTTCGTTCATGAGTGACCCCTAGGAGAGGCTGCGCTCTAGAACAGAATATCATAGAAATGTTTGTTAAGTGAAGAGTATTGGAGCTAAGGAAGGTCTAACTGCTGATGACGGGCAGGCTGTATATTGGTGCCGCAAAGCTGCTGAATTGGGAGATGCCGAGGCAATGTACAGCCTGGCGGTTCTATATCACAAGGGAGAAAAGGGGATGGCCGAGGATCCGGCACAAGCCCTGAACTGGTATAGGAAGGCTGCGGACCGCGGCGAGCCGTCTGCCATGAACAACATCGCCATAATGTACGAGGACGGCGAAGGTGGATTGCCCACCGATTCGTCCCAAGCAGCCAAGTGGTACGAAGCAGCGGCGGCGCTCAATCTTTCAACCGCGAAGCGTAATCTTGAGCGCATTCGCCGCGAGCGGAGAGCTACTGATACCCCATCGGGTTAACTCAAACAAAGGGACAGGCAATGAGTGGACGTATGGACTTATTATCTGATACCACAGGCCGAACCTGAGCTAACATTCAGATTAAATGACCGTCCGTACTTTTTCCCACGTTAAGTGGCTAGATTGATATGACTGTCGCGCCCGGTATGAAAATCGGTCGGTACCAGATCCAGTCGCTGCTTGGAGTTGGCTGCTCGAGTGAGGTGTGTGGTGCGTGGGATCTCCAATTAGACCGCATAGTCGCAATTAAGGTCTTGCGGCAAGGTTTCCTGGCGAATGCAGACTTGAGACAGCAGTCCGAACTCGAAGCGAAGGTGATTTCCAGAAGAATCGGACTTGAACCAAGACGGACGGCAGTGTGGCCCGATGACGCGCCACTCGTACATTGGTCCAGCTGAGAGCGCGGGCCGCGTGCGGGGGGCGCTGACGGATTCTTCTTGTGAAACGCCGGTCACGTCCGAAGCGAGGTGCGCCGCCAAGTGCTCCACACTTCCTGCCGGTTGCGTTCCGCATTCTCCACCAGGTTCATCACCGGCACGTACTCGTATCCGGCCGTTACCTGCTGTGGCTTGTACCGCAGCTACTTGGAAAGCACCCGCTTCACATTCACCGCCGTCGCATTCACTTGCCCATAGGTCTGCAGGTTCAACTGCTGAATGGAGGAGCTCGAGCGAAGTACTTATCCTCCGACCGGAATGATAAATTACAGCCAACGCCGCACTTGGCGACGCGGGTAGCGGGCGTCGTTTCCGTTAGACTTGAGGACAGTGCAGCGAAAGATCTTCTGGACCACATTTACGATCTTGAGTTTGATTGCCGATTTCGCGCTTCCACTGTGGTGGGCGCTGGGAGCGATGATTCCCATTTGCGTCGCGAGCTGGTGGTTTGCATATCGCAGCGACTGGTTCTAGCTTCGAGCGCGCGCCGTAGTTTCCACTCGCGCGAAAACTACGTTGTCGCTTTACCTGACGCCGATACTCGCTTATCAATTCCTTCCGCTCGGTCCAGGCATTGTTGGCACCAGAGCGAATGTTCTTCGAGTGGCTTCAACTCGTTTTCATTCCGCATTACGCCCAAACAATACAGCAGCAAGTCGCCGTCCGAAATGTGTTGCATGATCCTGAGCACATTGTCCTTCACCGCCACGCCAACTTTCGCACCGGACACTTTTTGTAAATTTGGTTTGCCTTTTTTCGGCGTTCAGAAACTTTGGCCAGTGTTCTCCCGCATCATCACGCCCAATGCTGAATTGGCAAACCTTGCTCCACGGATCAGACAAGCATGCCCGGTTGCTCTTAGAATTCTGATCACAGTGAACGACGAGGTTGTGATGAAGGACGTGGAGCGCCGCAAGACTTCGCAATCAAAGCAAGATGTGTGGAGCACGATTTAGAGTACGAAGCGAAGGAATTCAATGAACGTCACCTCGCCCACTACGCTTTAGGTCGATATGAGCTGCCTCCACCGCAAGCAATCCTACGGTCCAGATAGTTCCACCCACGGCAGAAGCAGTACAGGTGAATGCTATCAGCAAGGGCTTTCCTCCTTCTAAAACTGAAACGACTCCTTTGGATGTTAAACTGTCTGGCTACGAATGAATGTCTTCATCCAATGCCGTAAATGCGGATCTCATAATTGCATCGAGGTAGGTTCGTCCGCTTCGTGTTGATCTAGCCATGTTTCGAGGCTCAGAAGAACGGATCAAATGCAAAGAGTGTCAAGCCTACATGGACCCAATGACGGCATACTTGGGAGAACGAGTCGGGTCACAGATTGTCCGTTGCGCTGATCCGAAGCGTGTCGAGTCTTAAAAGGCTGCAACCGGAACCACGCTGCGACCGGGCGGTGATCCAAAAAGTAAATCCCGGAGAAGCAAGCAGCCATAGCCAAAGTTATGAGTCCAGATTGCCGAGCAGCGCCTGATCGTGGACTCGCCTGTGTGAAGGTCGGAGCCCGCGTTGATGTTCAGTGGCCAAAGAGCGACTGCCAGACGAGCCAGCGTCGTCTCAGCGTGATTAGTGGAATAACGACTGAAGTTCTCGCAGCCCCGCAGTAGCTACATCTACTTTGGATAGTGCAGCTTCAAGAACCGGCGCGGGGCCAATAGGGGGCTGGAACCCGGCAAAACTGCCCTTCTTGGTGATCGTGGCGAACCTGAAATCTCTACGTTACGTGCTTTCAACAGGTCATCAGATCGATAGCCGATTCTCTCTTTCCTGCCTAACCACTCTTTCACTCAGTTGGTCGGGTCGAAGGAACGAAGTTCAGCCAGGATCAAATCGCGAACCCGGTTCCACACTTCCGGGTCATACTCCATTCTCAAGTGACCGCCCATCCATTCCCAGCGCAGCGGCGTTTCGTAGGGCGGTTTTTCGATTTTCTTGCCGGTCCACAGGCGATACGAATAGCGATATTGCGAGTTGCAGAGGATTCGCGTGCGGGAAGGGTCTTCCGCACGAAGCTGCTTCGCTCCCACGATCGGCCAATAGGAGCAGCGCTGGTAGAGGTTCGCGACCGCCGGGACATTTGATGGAATCGTGAGGCGCTCTTCACCGACCGCGTCGATGACCACAAGGAGTCTCACTACGATTCCACGCTCCTTCAGCCGCTCGCAGAGACGAATCGCCGCGGGACCTCCGAGGCTTTGCCCGAACACGACCATGCTTGCATTCGACGGATCGGGAAATGCGCGCCGGATCAACTCATCAGCCAAATCAATCTTGTGATTCTCGACCGTCTCAACGAACACGCCGGGCAGGTCCGCACTGCGGATCATTAGCGCAATCCGCGTTGTAATTCGATCCGGGTTATCCCAGCGTTCCCACCCCCCGACAACTCCCAACACCAACGTCTGTTGTGGGCCGAGAGGAAGCGGCGTGGTGAAATCCGAAAAAACCTGGTTGCGGCTGTCGCCTAGGGAGGACCCCTCTAACAGAAGGATGAGGCACGCGACGGTAAATGTGCGACGCATCGGTTCGTCTCCACTCTCGTTATGATCGCGTGCCGCGGTTTCTGCGGGATTTCAGTCGGAGAGTTCGCCCTTAGGACTCTGAAGCAGTCTCGATCTTCTGGATTGGCTAACGGTACGCGACAAAACGTGCAAAGAAGTCATGGATGCATGGCGCAATAGTCCGCCACCGTCGGGGTAGGTAATCGGACCTAATACTTGTGAACTGGAGTTGCTCGGTCGATGAAACGTCATTTTAATTTCGCCATCTGGATCGGGTTTCTAATTGTCGTCGGGTCGATCGTAAGCTACATTCCGATCTTCACAGTCTATGCCAGCACGCGCGATGTCCCCTGGGCAAACTACATCCTGTTTCTGGTGGGCGGAGCACTGCTCGCTGTTGGCCTCCAGCTCGCCTTTCGCGATCCAGCGCACTACCGCGGTAAAGTTAGCGGGTCCATACTTGGCGCGCTCAGCGTTCTTCTCGCTGGCCTCTTTGTCGCCTTTATTCTCTATGGGGGCAGACAAGTCCCCGCGTCCGAGAACGCCCTGCGTCGGGGCCAGCCCGCTCCTGCTTTCACTCTGGCGGATACCGCCGGCAAACTGCTGTCGTCGTCCGAGCTTCTCAAGAACCACCGCGCACTTCTTCTCATTTTTTACCGAGGTTCCATTGATCGGCGGCCGTCAGGATAGCCGGAAGCCCCGGAATAGTTGAAAGTCGTGCCATCGTTTAACCTCTGAGACTTCAGTAGTATATCCGCAGCGAACGTTCCGATGAACGTTTTGTGGTGGTTGTGAAGCCTTGCTGGGACAGGCGCGGGTAGACTAAGGTCGCTTGGCCGCCCGTTAATGGGCCATATCGGCAGCCATGTTGACATTACCTCGGGGAGGTGGAGACATCAACTGCAAATCTACAGGTCCAGATTACTCTGCCGGTTGGAAACTGGGGATTGGCTACAGTTGCCCGAACGGGCAAGCACAGTCTGTAGGCATCGGACGAATATTCCCAAGGGAACAGCCCTAGACGCTGGCCTCGGTTTGTTGGAAACGATATGATCACGATCGGAAGTGACGCGTGGGCGTTCTCTGATTGCGGCCACTTCTCCGATCAGTCATGCTGTATCCGAGTCTCGTTGCGTAAGATCGACGTTGCAAACAAACACGCGATCTATCATAAATAAAGCTCATTGCGATATTGAGCAGATAAAGAGTGCTGGCGAAGGCCCTCCGCTTTTCTAATGCGCTTGGGAGTAAGCTGGTGCCGATGATGGCGCTCTCTGCGAAGTAAAGGAGTCGCCGTGTTCCTTGAGGTTTCGGATGAGCGCTGGCCGGAGTCGCCGCAGGCTTCGCTTGCCCGGCGCATCCTTCCCGACTATCTGCGCCGCGGCCCAGTACGCTTTGTTGCCAACGCCGATGTCGAGATGCGGGTCTGGCGCGCCGGCGATCAGGTATTGCCTGTGGTCTATCGGGAGGGCGCCAGATCCAGTTGCACGGCAGATCTGTGTTCGCCGTGGAACCACTACGTGGGTTACCCTCTGGGAGAAATCAACCGTCACGGCCGAGGATTGGCTGCGCTGCTCCGGCGAAGTTTTCTGTGGGGAAGTATTCCACTCCTGCATGCATCACGCATCGACGACGTGGTGTCAGTGAACAACTGGCTGTTATCAACCAACCCGACGGTGATCCTGGACCGAGCGGCGGTGGGCTGTTTGACTTCGGCGCTATGCGAGGAGTTTCCAGGGCGCGCTATCGTCTTTCGAACCGTTAACCCGGCCATCAACGCCGAGTTCGTCACCCATTTGGTTGCCTGCGGCTACAGTCTCGTTGCAAGCCGGACAGTATATCTGCTAGATCCAGGCTCGCTCGCGTACCGACAAAGCGCGGACGTGCGCCGGGACCGCAAGCTGCTTCACGACGGCAACTACGAACTTGTCAGACACGAGGGGTTATGTGCGGCCGACATGCCACGGCTGGCCGAACTTCATCGTCTTCTCTACATCGAAAAACATAGCCCCCTGAACTCGAATCTCTCGCCACTGTTCTTCGAAACGACATGGCGCAACCGGTTCTTCGAGTTTCAGGCGCTGCGGAAGGAGGGTTGCATCGATGCTTATGTCGCCTTCTACGAACTCGGCGGGCTGCTGACTTCGAGCCTGTGTGGCTACGACACGCGGCTGCCGGAGGAACTAGGACTTTATCGCCGGAGCAGCGCTTTGGTGACGGGAGAGTCGTGGCGCCGCGGGCTTCGCCTGCACTGGAGTGCGGGTGCGGGCGCGTTCAAACACCACCGCGGCGCGCGTCCCTACGTAGAATATGATGCCGTCTTCGACCACCATTTACCGCTCCATCGCCGAGCTGGCTGGAGACTGCTGAAAGGCGCGGGGGTGGTGCAGCAACGAAAGGTCCGCCGCGGATGGTAAGGAGGTCAACGGACTACTGGGTCGAGGTCGGTGGCGATCTCGAAACCCGCCCGCCGAACCGCTGGTGGCGGGCTTACTGCGATGGTTTGAATCGTCGCTGGCTGAAGCAAAACCTGGCCGACCAAACGTACCGGCGCGCTCTGAAGACAGACCTGTTCGATGAGGCGGTCGGGGGAGGCCTCGGACCCACCGTGGCAGATTACGTCGTTGGCATTGACCTAGCTACCTCCACCGCGCGACTAGCGCTGCCGCAGAGTGGCTTACGGGTACTGGCCGCCGACGTCCGCCGTCTGCCATTCCGCGATGGCGCCTTCGACTTGGTGGTCTCGCTTTCCACACTGGATCATTTTCAGGTCGCTGACGATATTGCGAACGCCTTGCGTGAACTGAGACGCGTGCTCGGCCCCGGCGGGATACTGGCCCTGACGCTGGATAATCTGTCTAACCCGTACATCCGTCTGCGCAATAGCTTGCCGTGGCCACTGCTTTTCGGGTCGGGTCTGGTCCCTTACTTCATCGGTGTGAGCTTGACTCGGAGGCAGCTTTGGGAAGCACTGACTCTCAGCGGTTTTCGTGTATTGCACTCCACGACGATGATGCACATGCCGCGCGTGCTGATGGTTCCTCTTGTCGAACGCCTTGGGGGGCCGCTCCTATTGCGCGTCCTGGAACGTTTGGAACTGCTCGGCCGCCTGCCCACGCGTTACCACACCGGTCTGTACCTGGCGGTGATCGCCGCAGCGACTCGGAGCCCGACGTAATGATAGTAGACACTACTCACATAAGGCGACCATGCATGATTCGACCACCCGCTTTGCTCACCGCATGATATCCGGCGATATCGGAAGCCAAGCCGGCGCCGTCGAGCAGCAAGCCTGCTCGCTCTGTTGACCCGCCGGCGCACGGACGATGTTGGAGCATTTGGTTTTGTCGCTTAGCCACCTACGCGATATCCGGGTGTTCAAAGTTCGGATGAGTGCAGCCGGCAAACTCGGCAATCGCCGTGTTTCCCCTGTATCCCAAATGCTCGCGCTGAATCAATTCGGACGAATAGAAGCCTTCTATCACCGCGCGTTTTAGCTCCACAAAGAAAAGGTCCATTTCAGTCTGCGGTGTCATTTCGCTCTTTGCAAGTTCAGTCAACAATTCCTCCCGTTGGGCTTCGGAGCAGGCGCCAAAGCTTTGCCTGAAGCGCTCCGCCGTAAGTTCCTCCACTCCGGCAAGTCCATTCTTCCAGGATCGGAGCGTCGTGGCATTGGCGTAATTCAGCACTGCATCGATGTAATACGCTACGTGCGCATCGTGCGCGCCAGGACCTGTTTTGTCAGAGGGAAGAAGCGTTTCAGCCAACCCGTCCAACAACTCATATTCTGACTGTGTGAGCGCTCTCGGCCGGTGACCTTCGAAAGCAGGCACCTCTTCCTCGACAGGATGGTCATGCTGAGCAAACAATCCTTCTGCATTGACCATGCAGCCACCGAGGATCGCGAAGAACACGCGCCTTTGCAGGGTCATCCGAGTTCTCCTTTCTGCGCTTTTGCCGCCAATCGCTCGCTCATTCGCCAAGCCAGCGCAATATTGGTGAGAGTCGGATTCTTTTCGGGGTAACTGGAAAACACAGATGAGTCGCCCACGAAGAGATTGCTGATATCGTGTGCCTGTCCATCTTCATTGAGCACTGAGGTCTTGGCGTCCGCTCCCATGCGCACGCTGCCAACCCAGTGGTTGTAATCGATCTGCAGCGTTTGTGCGGAAACCGCTTTCGGCTTGTCAAGAATCTCGCCACGCGCCGCTGCGACGATCTCTTCGGAGGTTTGAACCATGTCCCTTGCCATTGCGATGTCGTTACCTTCGTAATGAAGATGAATGCGCGGCAAAGGTAGACCAAACCGGTCCTTGCGTTCCGGATCCAAATCCACATATTTCTTTGCCGAGGGCAACAAGGCTCCTTGCATGTTCATATTCGCTGAACAAATAGCGTTCTCTTTCAGTTCCCGTTTCAAGGCACGCCCGAAACCAGGCGCGTAGAGACCCCGTGCATTGTTTGGATGAAGCCCTGATCCACATTGCACCTGATAAGTACCCTCAAAATCCTTGCTAGGCTCGTCCCAATAAAGGCCGCTAAGCAGCCCGTGATAGTAATCTGTGCCATCGTCGTTAGACGCATCCCGATTCTTCAGTTGGGGAAAGAAGGCGCCTACCGTCAGCCCGAAGTGGCTCGTCAAATTGCGACCCACCTGGCCGCTGCTGTTCGCCAACCCGTTCGGAAATTCCCGCGTCCTATTCACGAGTAAATGACGGGCTGTTTCAATGGTGCTGCAAGCAAGGACCAATGTTCGGCATTTTAACTGGTTCTCCTTTCCCGCCTCGTCGTAATAGTCAACTGCTGCGACCCGCAGTCCGCTTCCATCCATCACGATGCGTGTCATCGTACACCCGGTAAACAGAGTCAAATTACCCGTTTTCAGCGCTAGCGGAATTGGCGTGTTCGCCGAAGTGTACTTGGAATCCACTTCGCACCCGTTCATACAATGTCCACAGTAGTGGCACTTCGCACGCTGCCCCGAATGAAACTCCGTCGGCATCGCTTTCCGGATGGCAACGAAATCCATCTTTCGGCCGTGCGCCTTTAACCGCTGTACCCCGGTTTTCAGCATGTGCTCGCCGCATCGCATCGGCACGCTTTTCTGAAAGTCTCCGTCAGGCATGTTCCACAATCCGTCCCGGTTACCGTACACGCACATCAGACGCTCCGCTTTGCTGTAGTACGGCGCCACTCTTTCGTAGCTGATCGGCCACCGCCGGTAGTCTAGCGGGCCGAAGCGTAAACTGTGGCCAGCCCAGCAGAGCGAGCGACCTCCGACCGCCCTCAACAGGCCGTGGCCGGGCCGGTCGCCAACCGCCGTAAAGTGATCGGAGTCCGAATAATCGGTAACGCTGAGCGAAGGGCTTCGCTTAGCTGCGAGCCGCTCGTTCAGCTTCAGATAAATAGAGGTATGGCCGCCATAATCGACGCCCGGTCGCAACCATTTACCTGATTCAACGAGAGCCACTTTCAATCCCGCTGAGGCCAGCACATAGCTGCTGACGCCGCCCCCTGGCCCACTGCCTACAACACAAACGTCATAGATGGTTTGCTGCATTCTTCGTCCTTGCCGGTTCAGATCGTCGGCCCCAAGGGCTCTTTAGCGCTGTGGTGACCGCACTTGCCGCTGGTGGTTCAGTCGTTTACGCCGCGTGCCTGTGACTGTCGTGTTCATTGCTCGTCATCAACGGAATAGCCTATCAGCAAAGCGGTAGGCCAGGTACCAACCGGCGCTGAATTGGGGCCGCGGAATCCGCTTGTGGTCGTCAATAAGGGAAGAACGTCGCTAGCGCACGAGACGGGGCGTTATCGTCCCTTATCGGAAGCAAAGGCGGTTCCCGGCGTGCTTGCAACCACCCGGTTTTCCTAGGCGTTTTCATCTGCACGGAGGAATGTCCGGCGATTTAGAGGAGGGAGTCTTGTGGACCTTACCGGGCATCTTGACGGTCACCGAGAGCTTAATCCCCCGGCCTCGATGAAACTGATGTATGTTGTGGATTGGGAAAGTCTATTTCGGACATTAACTTGGCGTTCTTTACCGGCATTCGGCTGTTCACGTGACTCAAACCATTCCGGTAACTGTCAAACCAGCTCTCGCTGCGGGGTCATGGAGGAGCCGCGGAGCCGCCCCAATAGTGAACAAAGTCACGGACGGTCGGCTCGGCTGCTTTGTCCCTTTGCGGTTCGTGCCTGAGAGGGAGGAGCGGACAAAGTCCAGGCGGGCCAAGCCGCGCTTCGCGCCGGCGCGATTCACCGCGATTTACAATCGGGGTTTTGCTTAATGATTGGCACGACTGTCTCCCACTACCGCATCCTGGAAAAGCTTGGGGAAGGGGGCATGGGAGTTGTGTACAAAGCGGAGGACACCGGTCTCGGCCGATTAGTCGCGATCAAGTTTCTGCCCGACCAGCTTTCTAGAGATCCGCAGTCGCTTCAGCGCTTTGTCCGCGAGGCTCGCGCAGCCGCGTTATTAAATCACCCCAACATTTGCACCATTCACGAAATCAGCTCGGAGACCGACTGTTCGTTCATCGTGATGGAGTACCTGGAGGGCGAAACTCTGGTGGATAAGTTCTACCACCCGGGCCGTTTGATAGAGATCGCCATTGATGTCACCGATGGACTGGATGTGGCGCACGCTGCCGGAATTGTTCATCGTGACATAAAGCCGGCGAACATCATCGTCAACAAGCGCGGAACGGCCAAGATCCTGGACTTCGGACTGGCAAAAGTCAATGCAGACGGCGCGGAGTCGTCTGAATTCCCTAAAGCTGCTGCGAACCTTACGGGCCAAGGCATAGCCATAGGGACGGTGGCTTACATGTCACCCGAACAGGCGCGAGGCCTGGTTTTGGATGAGCGGACCGATCTGTTTTCGTTTGGGGTGGTGCTGTACGAAAGGGCCACAGGGGTCTTGCCATTTCGCGAAGACAGTATGGCGGAAACCCTGGAGGCGATCCTGCGTAAAACTCCGGTCGCCGCCGTGAGGCTGAATCCGGATATTCCCGATGAACTGGAGCGAATTATCAATAAGTGCCTGGAGAAGGATCGGGACCTTCGTTACCAGCATGCATCGGAGCTTCGATCCGACCTGAAGCGTTTGAAACGGGACTCGGACTCCAGGCAGTTCCCGGCTATTGCCGGCGATGCGCCTCGTCCAGGCGCGATAACAGCAGGCCGTAGACCCAGTTCCGGAACTACGTCCGGCGAGAAACCTCCCTTACGTCGAAGCCGGCTGTTCGCTCTTGGGGGCAACCTCCTTCCGCAGCGAGTCGCTAAATTCATTGACTCCCTTGCGGTTCTACCTTTCGACAACGCCAGTCGCGATCCTGAGCATGAATACCTCAGTGATGGGATCACGGGAAGCCTTATCACTATGCTGGCGAAGATACCGAAACTGCGAGTCATGGCGCAGAGCACGGTGTCACGGTACAAGGGCCGGGACATTGACCCTCAAGCCACCGGTCGCGAGCTTAATGTGCGCGCCGTGCTGATGGGAAGACTGGTGCAAAGCGGTGGATACTTTGCGCATCAGAACCGAATTGGTGGATGTAGCCACTGGCTCTCAACTATGGGGCGAGCAATATGATCGCAAACCCGGCGACATTATTGACGTCGAGGGCCAAATCTCCGACGAGATCGCGAAGATTTTGCGGCCCGAGTTGACCGGAACAGAAAAGACTCGGCTGGCGAGACAGCCCACGGAAAATGCCGAAGCATACCGGCTTTACCTAAAAGGCCGTTATTACTGGAATAAGTGGACCGAGGAAGGGTTCTCAAGAGCGATCGAGTACTTTCAGCAGGCGATCGAGAAAGATCCCAACTACGCTCTCGCCTACACGGGTTTGGCCGATTGCTACGTGCTGCTTGGATGGAACAGCTATCTGCCGCCCAAGGAAGTTTACCCGGAAGGGAAAGCGGCGGCGACCACCGCTCTGCAACTGGATCCGGATCTCGCCGAAGCCCACACATCGATGGCCGCCCTGTGGTGGCTTCACGATTGGCACTGGGAAAAGGCTCAGGCGGAATTCAAGACCAGCCTTGAACTAAGTCCCTCCTACCCAACTGCCAACCACTGGTACGCCGAGTTCGAGATGACCATGGGGAGGCATGAAGAGGCTCTGGCCCGCGTGAGGAACGGCCATGAGTTCGATCCGTTGTCGCTCATTATTAACGTCGCGGTGGGATGGAACTTGTACAATGGCCGCCGATACGACGAAGCCATCGAGCAACTCCGTCGAACGATTGAATTGGAACCAGAGTACCCCGTCACGTACTGGATTCTGGGCCTATTGCTCAGGAAAGCCGGCAGCTACGAACTGGCCATCGCCGAGGGAGAGAAGGGAGTGAAGCTGTCGGGGGGCAGTCCTCTGATGCGCGCCGCATTGGCGCACACACTGGGCGCGGCTGGTAGAGCTGAAGAAGCTCTTCAGGTGCTCGCCGATTTGACAGAACTAGCAAAGAAAAAGTACGTGGCGCCCTACTTTTTTGCCGGAATTCACATCGGCTTGGGAGACAACGAGCGCGCGATTGAGTACCTGGAGAAGTCCTATCAAGAGCACTCCCATTGGCTGATCTATCTTCATATTGACCCGGGCATGGACGGCTTGCGGGGCGACCCACGTTTCCAGGATTTATTGCAGCGTGTCGGCCTTCCCGCACTGAAACTGCGCAAGGAATCCGGCGCCCTGAAGCGGTCGAAGCGGGGCTCGACTATCGGACAGTTGCCGGCTGTTGGCGGCGCAACCGCTCGCTCTGGCGCGGCGCAGTCCGGACGGTGGGTGGTCTACGCTGCGGCGGCTGTTCTGGCGGCAGTGGCGACGACAGTGGGCCTGATCTGGCTGTTTCGTCATTAAGCATGCCGCCCACCCGCCGATTGAGAACAGGCACAACCGGCTAGAGAGTAGATAGCCGAGGCTGACATCTTTGCATTCGACTGGAGGCGCCGTCCTATTCGACGGATGGGATTCTGATGGTCAGCAGAACGCTCTGTTGCGAGGCCATTAGTTCATTGAGCACTTCCTCACGGGCGCGGCGAGTTGTCGCAGCCGGCGCAGCCTCGGCGAGTTTGGCAAGTTCCGAAACAATCTTGCCGGAAAGATTACTCTCCAGGTACTCTAGCGCCAGCCCGCGCAGCATCTTGTCGTCGCTGTGGAACGCACGGAAGGCCACTCTCAATGGTTCCCGCGGAAGTTCCAGCGCCAGGAGGCTGAAGATGTGCTCAAGCGATTTGTCGGCCCTGCCTTTCAGTACGTCGTCCAGGAAGCGAGACTGATCAGCGCTGTCACCGCCTTTGTCGAGCAGCAGCCGTCCCTCACGTAGCGGACGTGGAATTGCCAACTCACGCTCGATGGCCGCCATCCCCGCCTGCTTATTGAAGCGGAGGCCCCCTCCCGCCCGATGGAGAAACTCGAGGGCACGGCAGGAATAATAGCGGATTTCAAAACGAGTGTCCTCGAGAGCAGTCGTTAATCCGTCCACGGCTCGTTGTGAGGCGGAATAGGCGAGAATGCGCGGGATCCGGCAGCGGACGGCAAAGTCCTGTTCCTGATCGAGCAGCCCGTCCACCAATTGGCCCACAGCGCGATTCACATGCAGCAGCAGAAATGCTCGCGCGCGCTCGTGCACCTCGTTTCGCCCCAGAAGCTGGATCGCCTGCGGCATGAGCGAAGGATCGAAGGGTAGATCCGGACGCAATGCGGCTGCCACCCGAAGAGGGACACCCGACCGCAAGTCACCCAGGCGCGCAAGAACGGCATCGTGGACGCCGGTTTGCGGCGTATGGGAGAGTGAAGACTCTGCTCTACCGCCGGCGTGATTCAGAACCGTGCTCGCGTTGAAGCTGACGGATCGCTGAAGTGCGAAAGATGTAGTCGAATCCCGAACGTCCCTTTCATTGAGGGCGACGGCGCGGCTCATCAGGCCGTGCTGCAGTACTCCAACATAAGCGGCATCCATCCGCGTTGTTATCCAAATGCAAATCAAGGAAAATCCAATCGCGACCAACAAGATCGGAGCTACCGCCTGGTTTGGTCCGAAGAGCAGTAACACCTGCAGCACGCCTGCGCCGAAAGCGTCCCCCATCCGATCACACCCAACGTCGATGAAAGTCTTGACCGCCCGCTTTTCCCGCGGTGGAACGGGTGTAAAGAACAGTTCATAGCCCGAACGAAGAAACGACCCGCGGAGCACAAGCTCCAGACCCCGAGCAACCGGCGCCATAATCGCTTGCGGGCCTAGTAGCGACGCGCCGGCACCGAGAGCCACGGCTATCGGATGCCATATCACCGTGCGTCCCAGGCCGAGCCGCCGCAGCGCGATCGGTGTTAGAAGCGTTTGCACGGCGAACGTGAGTACCTGGCTCACTGTGTAGAAAATGGCGAAGTAGCGGGTAAGGGCAGGTCCTTTCCCAAATGCCGCCGAGGCGCTGCTCTTGAAAAGGTAGTCGAGCAACATCCCGCTCATCGTCCCCAGGAGGACCAGCACGGCCAGATTTACCAGGAAGGGAGCCTGACGAAACGCGTCCCGGGCCGCTCTCCACACAGGTTCGGGTGCGGGTTGAACTGTAGAATCCAGCCGATCTCGAGGTACCATCCACAGTAAAGCTGCGGTGACCAGATGAAGCGCTGCCAACAAAAGCAGTAAGGCTGGGACGCCAAATAGAGCCGCCCCGCGTTCGGCCAGGAGGCCGCCGGCAATTCCACCGATTGTTCCGGCTCCGGCGATTCGGCCAAAAAGCAGCTTGGCTTCGCGCGGATTGAAGTGCTCATTGACTATGCTCCAGAACCCGCTGAGCAGGATGGCGCCGAATCCCACAAGGTGCAGATAAACAATCGTGATCCCGACTGATCGAAGATCTTCGTCGCCACGAAGAAGCCAGTACTCAACGAGATGGAACACGGATCCTGCGCCGAAAGCGAGGGGCACAAGGCGCAACGGACCGGTCCGCGACAGTAAGCGCGCGAAGCCGAGACCCAACAGAACCGCGACGACCGCCGCCGCCGCTACGATCTTGGGAAGATCGCTTGGAGGGAATCGCGAGAGGAACAACCCGTCGCGAACGGCCTTCCCCGCCACCAGATGCGCCACCATGAGGCAGGAAGCGACCAGGAAGATGAGTCCCGCTCTGTCCGGTTGCCGTTTATTGGGCACAAGGAGATTGTCGTCGATCCGTTCGAAAAACGCTATGACGCGATCTGGAGTGACCCGGGGCAGAAAGTGTTGGTCGGGGGGATCTGGATGCAGCCGTTGAAGAAAGACCCTGACATGGTGATCGGATTAGAACGAAGCGCAACAATGAATAGGCGCACGGCGCAAGGTCCTGTGCCCGGCAGGAATATGGGAAGAACCCGCGAAAATTATCTCGCACCAAAGTGTTAGAGAGACTGGCAACATCCCCATAGGTCTCACATTCCGGCGGACCATGTCGCACACCTGGGTGGCGGTTCTGCTCCTGATCTAGAAGACAGCCAGATTGGGCGCGGGATTTGCTGCGGTGTGGATGACTGCTGTGATTCTCAGTCACATCTTCGCATTGGGATATGGCTGGTTCTTTGTCGATGCTCTCATGGTGATGCTGCTGGCTGTCATTTATCTCTCGCTAACGCGCGGGCTATCCCATTGGGGAACGGAAGGTCTTCTAAGGAACCTCTACGGTACACTCAGTTTTCAATGAGTTAGGCGGCGGGCTCCATTGGCACGAGTTTGTAGCCGCGCTGGGCGGCCTGCTTTTGGAGCCTGGCCTCAAGGCGTTTCTCGCGCATCGCATCGCGTTTCGCCCAAAGAGAGGCGTCGTACTCGACCTGCTTGCTCACCATCGTGTAGAAGATGATGGCGATCTTGTGCGCGGTCGCCGTCGTCGCCGCGGCAGGGCCCAGTTTGGCTTTCATGCGGCGAAGATAGTCCCCCATGGGCGTCTGATCGCGGTGCAGCGAGTGCGCCGCCAATCGGAATAGAGTCCCGGCCCGGTTCTTGGTCCGGCGAGCACCTCGCCACAACACTTTTCCTCCGCTGATGTCGTTGTCGGGGCACAATCCCAGCCAGGAGACGAAATGCCCGGCGGTCGGCCATCGCGACATGTCCCGGCCCACTTCGCTGAACAGCATGAAGACCAACGTCATCAGCCCGGGAATCTGCGTGAGATCCACGCCGAACAGCTTGTACGCCTCGGCCCGCATGTTGAAATCCGGGCTCCCGCTCTTCTTTCTGCGCTTTCGCTGCTTCTGCTTGCGATCTTCCGGCATTGGCTTTTCGCCGGGTCCACTCTTGGTTCGAAGGCCGCGACCAGCTTCTCGATCTCCTTGTCGCACTCCTGATCACTCCCGATGGCTTCGATACAGCGACAACCTTTGTTTGAGGGCCAAGCACATGCTCCGCCCGCCAGTTGCCCTCCAGCGATTTCCGGATCGTCTCTTCATCGGCCTTGATGCGTGGATCGCGCAACTTGGCCAGCACGGCCGGATCGCGCTCGCCCGCCACGATGGCGTCCAGTATCGCCAATCCCGTCAGGCCGGTGATGTCGCTGATGACATGCTGGAACTGCACGTTCATCTGCGTGAGCGCCTTTTGCATGTGCTGCACATGCTCGCTGGCCATCATGACCAGGTCGTTGCGATGCCGCATCAGCGACCGTACGGCGCACACCTCGCCATCCGGCCGGAACGCCGAATGCAACAGATCCCAATCGAATGCAGATGCTGGATCCACTGGCATTCATGAAAATCGGTGCGCTTTCCCGGCACGTTTTTCATGTTCCGCGGATTCACCAAACACGGCTTGGATGTCCGTGTTGCTCCAGCACGTCGTACACCGGAATCCAATACACACCAGTGGACTCCATCGCCGCCGTGGTGATGCCACAGCTGACCAGCCATTCGGCCATCTGATGCAGATCGCCAGTGAAAGTCTCGCACTTACGGACCGGCTGCTCGTCCCGGTCCGCCGGCACTGCCACGTAGATCTCTCTGGCTCCGATGTCGATGCCAGCCGCATTCGGCTCAAACACCGGGCCATCCGGTTGGCCCTGCCGGTTAGGTTGTTTGTTCCGCTTACCCTTGGCCGGTACCGGGACTTGGCGGCCGTGACTACCTCTGGTTGCTGTATTTTCTTGGACACGCTGATTCCTTTCGCTCTGGCAACCGGCCAAGCCGCGCAAAGAAAGGTACTCTTCTAATCGGAATCAGTCCGGGATGGTGCGCCGGACTGTAACCACTGTTTGGTGCACGGGACTTGGGACCACGCTTCTAATCGGGTTTGAAAGCACCACTGTAATTTCCGGCCTACTTCCGCTGCCTGAGTCCTTCCAGTGTCCGCCAGTCCGCCGGCCACAGCCAGTTCCTTTCCCGTTGGTCCCGCCACGCGGGCGCCCCGCTTTGGACAAACCTGTGGATGCCGGGCCACCCCTCAGATCGCTGCGCTTATGTCTGATTTTGTTGGGATGATTTGGTGGGGCGAACAGCCAAATATGTGGGAGAGCGACGAGAGGTAAGCCGCAGATGCCTATCGCATTAATCCGTCGCAGGACCATCCTCGGTCGGGTTCTGCTCGGAACGATATGACGTGATATCGGCAGCTATAACTTCACCCGTCCGTGCATACCTTCCAAGCAACCGTCGGCGCGGTGGAGGACAATGTGAACGTGCCCGCGTGAACCTAATCACCGCGCCCGGTCAACTCTGACTGTTGTCGTCTGCTGGTGGGAATTGCCCCAAGTGCAGCCAACTGCTGCAGATCTTCACTCATCACTCAGAAGCACTGCGCTTGATGCGCACCTTCGCGCCGATCGAAGAGAAGCCGAAAGCGGTTGTGCAAGGCGCAGGGGCGCAGCAGAGTCTATTCGCCTGACTTGAGCGGTCCGCCCGACACGTTAGTGAAAGTTCTCGATCAGCATGATGTCCGAACCGAACCGATCGGTCTGCGTGTAGACCAGGCTCCGGCCACCGGGTGACAGAGTTACTGCGGCAGTCGATTGGTTTAGAGGCTTCTCCAGCGTGGCCAGATCCGTAATCCGCTCGGATTTTAGGTCGAGGAATTTGAGGCGCGCGCCTGCCTGTGACGGCGACTCCGGTTGTTCGAAGAAGTAGATCCCTCGCGGTGCGAGTGCCCACCATCCCCAGTGCTGTAACGACGCCAACACCGGTTCTTCGCGACCCTTGGAGTCGCCCAGTTCCTTTCGCCACAAGCCCGACTTTTCGTATCCCTTCGCAAAGTACAGGTATCTCCCGTCGGCCGATTCAAAAGCGTCCACACCTCCGCCCTGTGTCACCTGGACTGCCGGTGTGGACGGCGACTCACCGGTCGCAGCAGGTACTTTCCAGATCTGATCTTTACCGGTTCGAGCTGACGTGAAATAGATCCAACGGCCGTCGTTCGACCAACTGGGGACGGTATCCTCTCCTGAATGCGTCGTGATGCGCCGAGGTTCGCCGCCGTCTGGTCGAATGACCAAGATATCGCTGTTCATGTTGGGAGCCGCATTGAAAGCGATGCCGGCTCCATCCGGAGACCAGCGGGGGCACCCTGGGCGGATATCGGCGAAGTGGGTGATCTGGACGGCGCCTCCCCCTTGTGCGTCGCTGACCCAAATCTGATCGGAGCCGGAACGGTTGGAACCGAAAGCGAGCCGGCGGCCATCCGGTGAGTACGAAGGATCCCACTGCTGGCGGACGGAGTTTTCAAGTTGCACAGGCGGCCTAGTCAGTTTGGGGGAGCTACTGCTTAGATCAATGCGCCAAAAATTTTCATTGAGTTCGTTTACCACATAGGCTAGGAGATTGCCGCGCCGGGCAATTGCGGGAATGCCCAACGACCAGGCGTTGGATGTGACAGGGCGCGGCGTCCCGCCTTTAACCGGTATTCGCCAAAGGCCCGGCCGATTCCAGGAAAAAACGATCTCGCTGCCGTCGGGCGTCCACGCCAGCACCCCCCGGGCATTTTCTACCAACACTCGAGCTAGGCGGCCGTCGATCGGTCTGAGGTACAGGTCGTTACGAGTGGCGTTCCAACCGATAAACGCGAGTGTCTTGCCGTCAGGCGAAAGAGCCGGGGCCCCTTCATCTAGCCCCGGGCTTGAGGGCAGGGCCTGGCTTTGCCCGGAGGCCACGTCAACAGAGGCGAGCCGAAAATGTTGATTTCCCGAAAACTCAGAAACTATCAGGCGTTTGCCGTCCGGAAACCAGCCGAATCCTCGGCAGTCTTCCAACGCAACAATGCGGCGCACCGGTCCTCCCAATGCTGAAACAATGTAAATCGCGGCGTTGCCCGGGAGAACTCGCCAGAACGCAACCCACTGTCCGTCAGGAGACCAGGCCGGAAAGGCATCGATGCCCGGGGGGCTCGTGATGCGAAGTTCGGCGCCGGCCGCTATCGACTTCACGTAGATACTAGAAGTTGAGTCCGCAGTCGGCGCCCACGAGTACGCGATCTGCCTGCCGTCGGGCGAAAATGAGGGCAACGTAACAATGCCGACCTTGCTTGTGAGAGGTATCTCGCGAGACGGGAAGGTGCTGCTGGAACTGCCACGCGCGTTTAAGAGGAACCAAACGAACCCCGCGACGGCAAGAACTGCCAAACAAGCAACGCCGGCCCAGAGCAGTCGTGGCCGGCGTCGAGGAGCTGTTGCCGCAACCGCAACTTCAGCAACATCGCTTTCTTCGGTTACAACCTTGACCTCCGCCACAAACTGGTAGCCGCGACCCTGGAGGGTAACAATGTAGCGATGATCCTTCGGGCTATCCCCCAGAATCTTACGCAGTGTGGAGATGCTCTGGGTTAGGTTCGCTTCCTCCACCACCGTGTCCGGCCACAGGGCGGCGAGCAACTCGTCCTTGCTCATCACCTTGCCGCGGTTCTGAACCAGCACGCTGAGGGTCTCAAGAGTCCTAGTCGTCAGCGTAACCGCTTCCCCGTCCTTAGTCAGGGAACGGGAATCAGGATTCAGCACGAACGGACCGAACTCAAAACAATGGACCGTTTTTTCAACCAACCGAAAGCCGCCCCTTAGCCGCGGTTAGACCATTCTAGAACGTCCCTAAACTAGAAATTGATCGAGATCTGACCTTGCCCTTGCCGATTCGAATTCGCCTGACAGTTGATCACCTTTCCGAAGTTCGGATCGTTCAGGTTGGTATTGGGGCTACAGAAAACCACTCGATTCAGAGCATTATAGAACTGCACCTGCAATCTAAGCCGGACGCGCTCGCCGAGCATGAACGATTTCGCCGCTGCAATGTTTTCATTTAGCCACCACGGGCTGCGCGTACCGGACATAGTGCGAGGTTCGTTGCCGATGGCCCATTGGCCCGGGTCGCTGAAAGCGGCTGCGTTTAGAACGGGCAAGCCCTTATAGACGTTGCTGTAGGAATATTGAATGGTCTGTCCAGCGACTACGTTGGGCCGGTTAGCCGCTCCATTGCCGAGCGGGTCTCCGGCTGCGGTGATTTGCAAAGGCGAGCCCTGCCAGCAGACAATCAGAGGGCTGATTTGCCAGCCGCCAACGAACGCATTGACTAACGCATTGGCGTGACCGAGGAACGGCTTGCCCCTGCCGAAAGGCAGTTCATAGGTGGCCGCGATGCTGATGTCATTGGGCGAATCAGTCCAGTCAAGAGACCACTCGGACTTCTGGTTGTCTTTGTTAAGAGCGGTGGACTGGAAAGGTACGAAGGATGAAGCGGTGTTCGCCATCAGCCTGGAGAGGGTATAGGAAAAGAGAAGACTCAATCCGTTGGTGTAGCGCTTTTGAAGCTGGAACTGACCAGCGTTGTAAAGGGCCGACGCCGTGTCGTCAAAATTGTCGGATATGCCGGCGAACTGTGGATAAGGCCGCAATGCCTGCAAAACAGTGGCGGAAGGGCCGAAATCGCTGACGAAGCTTGGATACGGACTCTTGACCCCCGCGGCAACCGCAAGAGGATCGGTGACCAGCCTGCCTAACAGAGCGCCGTACTGCGCCAGATAGGCCGGGCTGAGTTGGTTAATGGGATTCAATTGTCCTGGGAGGAAGTTAGCGCGGTTGCCGGTGTAGGCAGCCGTCAGGAACATGTTCCACGGAATTTGGCGCTGCACACCGAAACTCCAGGCGAGATCGTAAGGCGCGCGGCCGTCGGTAGCGGGATTGAAGGCATTGATCCGGGTGGCGTTCCCAATCGTCGGGCTGAATGGAGTGGGTGCCGGAATTGGCGCCACATTCGAATCCCACGATCCAAACCCAGGTAAAGTGGACCCGGTGCTGTTTCGAGTGAATGAGCCCAATAACAGATTGCCGTAGCTGGCGGCCACCTTGGAGGTTCCATATTCGTAGGCGCCCCCGTCTAGATAGTTCATTGATAATCCCCCCTGAAGAATGGTCTTCGAATTGATTGCGTAGGAGAATCCGGTCCGGGGGCTGAAGTTGGTCCATCGCACGTTCGCCCGGTAGACTCCCGAGCACCCAAAGCAATTACCAAATTGGGTGGCCGCGCCAGGCAGCCCGCCTGCGCCCGGGTTGGGAATCTTCGAATCGAAGTAAACGATGTAGTTGCCGATTGCGGTGAAGGGCACCATGATGTCCCAGCGGACGCCGAGATTCAGGGTCAATTTGTTACTCACCTTGAAGTCGTCCTGAATGTAGCTGGAAACATCCCAATTCCGCAGCCGCTCTTCTTGAGACCCGATGCGATTCGAACTGTCCACAATACCCAGCAGGAAGCTGGCGAATGAGTTTCCAGTGCTGCCCAGATTGTCCGGGTTGTATGGGTCGGCCGTCGCATTGTTACTGAAATTGAAGTTGCCGGCGCATTGTTGGCATTCGCTGTCATCCTGGTAGGTTCGGCGCAGTTCCCACCCGATGTTCAACGTATAGCGGCCCTTTACCCACAAATAGTTGTTGTCGAACACCCAGCCGAGCTTTCGATTTGCCGAATTCGTGGCGGAGCTTCCGTAAACGCTCGTGTTGCCGAAAGCTCCCTGTGGTGAAAGCGGTCCAAAAAAATTAATTCCCGGAACGATTGGCGCACCTGGAGCCGCTGGGAAGTCGGGTGTCGCGCCCGTACGCTTCTGGATCTGCGAGTTCACCTCACCAAGCCAGCTTGTGCCGGCAGTCATCACCAGGTTTGGGGTAATCGATAGCGTGTAATTCGCGAGGAACACCGTGCCGAGAAGCGGGTAATAGGCATTGTTCTGCAACGGATTTGCCGGAGGGAGAAAGTTACTACCGCCGTAGGCACTGTCAATATCGCGCCACGTGGCGAAGTGAACCGACTGATGGTCGCTAATGTTTTCGTCAATCGTGAAGCCCCAAGGGCTTTGCCTGGTTGGGAAAACGCCCTGTAGGCTTTGCGCATTGTTGACAAAGCCAGGCAGCGTAGGATTTGGAATGTACTGCAAAAGACTGGCCGAAAGAGGACTGAAACAACCCGTCGGAATAATATTTCCCCTGAACGGCGTTCCTGGGAGATTGCCGTTGGCCGTGCAGGCACTGTGGACGGGATTGAAGATTGTTGTTCCAAGAGCGCTGTAGTCACCTGCCTTCTCAGCCGGCGTTGGCAAGGAGAACAAGCCGGCCTGCTGTTGGTTTTGGCGATACCATTCCATAGTTACGTGGAAGAAGGTCTTGTTCTTCCCGTTGTAGAGTTTGGGAATGATGACCGGCCCGGCGATGGTGAACCCGTAGTTGTTTTCATTATCAATGGCCACAGTCGCGTTGTATGCGCCGCGAGAATCAAAGAAGCTGTTCCGGATAATCTCGAAAGCGTCGCCGTGCAACTGATTGGTGCCGGACGCGGTCTGATAGGTAACGACGCCTTGCGCTAACCCGTACTGCGCGGAGAACGACGACCGCAGGGCAGCAAATTCGTTCACCAGTTCAAAGGGCGGGTTCCAGACGGTTTGCAAACCCTGCAGTTCGGGTTGCGCCATGGGCACACCGTTGAACACGACTTCGCTCTCGAAATCGACGCCACCGTTAAACTTCTTGCTGAACGTATTGCCGCCTACGCCGGGAGCCAGAAAGACGAAGGAGTCAATCTGACGCCCGCGTCCACCACTGAGCTCGACCGGTAGGGCCTGGACCATCGCGTTCTCGACAGAGGTATTCAAATTTGGCTGGGTGGTATTCAGGGCGATCACGTCTCCGTGTACTTCCACTGTCTCCGTCATGTTGCCGGTCTCCAGAACGGCATCAATGGTGGCCGATCTTCCCACTTCAACGGTGACTGCCCTGTGTACTGACGTCTGAAATCCCTTGTTCTCGACCTTGACGGTGTAGCTGCCCGCGATCAAGCCGGTGACTATGTATGTTCCAGCCGTGCCGGCAACCGTGGTCTTGATGACACTGGTGGCATTGTTGGTGACCGAAACCTTGGCGTTAGCGATGCCGCCGCCAGAAGCGTCGGTAACCGTGCCGTCGATGCTCGAAGGAGTTTGCGCTGCCGCTTGAGGAGCCGTCCAAACTCCCGCGCTCATCACTAGTGCAACTACTAGCTGCGACAGCCATCGATTCGTGGGAGGAGAAGCGGCAAAGACGGACGTCCGCATTGGGTTCTTTGTGTAAAACGCCTCGAGGTATAAGCGCCTCAAGCGCCACGATTCAAAACCTCGCTTCCGTCTGCAACAACTGATCCTTGTTCAACACCTTCCCTGGCTTGCGAACGAGCACGACGAGGATACCAAAGAGTTTTCCAGAGACCGCTACAGACCGCTACGGACGCACCTTCTTTGAGAAAAGGCGCGGAATCGGGATTCAGCTACAGAGTGTCGATTTCATCGCAACGCGCCGTATTTTCAAGCACCTAGACATGCCCGTCAGCCGGGTTTAGAAGATTTTAGAACGTTTGATCTCCCCTGAGAGGAGTTTTAGCATGCACTCCGCTCATGATCCACTGCATGTCGCCTCGCCTCCACAGAGTATTTTGCGGTGTCTTCGGAATACTGTCCCTTGCTTCAGCATTTGCGGCCACCCCTCAACTCACGGTGCAGCTGTACACCGTGGCGCCCGTTTCGCCAGAAGTGCTAGATTTAGCGGTGCCCGAAGCGGCACGCGTCTTGCGCTCGCTTCCCGTGCGCCTGAGTTGGCTCAATTGCTCGGCCCCATCCCATGCTGACGTCTGCGATACCGCGAGTCTACCCACCGATATCAGGGTCCGAGTGTTGCCCAAAGCACTGCCGCCCGCCCGGAAGAATGCTTTGGGAATGGCCATGTGGTCCGACTCTGGATCGAGCGCGGCTATTTTCTATGACCGCGCCCTGTCCATTCGCCAGCCAGGGTTATTTCTCGCCCAGATCCTGGGAAGGGCGATGGCTCACGAAGTCGTCCACTTACTCTTGGGCACTACGTCTCATGCCAACCTCGGTTTGATGAAGGCTGAATGGAATGCGGAGGACCTCCACTTCGATAGCGGCGGAAGCCTGGGACTGACCCCCGCGGAAATCGCCGCGATTCGAAACGCAGCCGAGCTGAGGATGGCCGGCGTCGATGACGGCGACAAGCGCGTACAGGTGGGGGTAGCCGCAAAACCGAGAGTTGCCGGGCCGCGCCCGTAGCCTGGATGACCCGATCTCCCGACGCCGCCTATTTGCTTTCGTCCGTGACCCGGACCTCGTCGCCTGATCCCGTCACTTTCCAGTCTTTCTCGTCCCACGACTCCGCCTGCTCGTAGTGGATCTTGTTCTTGCCGCTAAACACATTCACGTTCCGGAAATGCTTCGTCTTACCACCTTTGAGCTATCCATTCGTGTAGACCGAGCGGTCGCCGTTAATCTCTAACTAACTAACTCATCCAGGCCGCCGGCGCGTCCGGATGGCATGATGGCCTGGTTGTGGAAGCGGCCGGGTTGACCGGTGGGAATAAAGACGATCAACGCCGAGACCGTCCCATTAACCGTCTGCTGGCAGGTGAAATATTTTCCAACCAGAGCGCACTGATTCACCAACACATCGGGCTTCTTGCCGGGGTCACCTCCGCTGGGCGTGACATGCCACGTTCCTTGGTAGAGCCAGAGGGGGGCGTAGACAAGATCCGGGGCCTCGTGATGAAAAGCTCGAGGGACACCTGGCCAAGAGCTTGAACACCTGCCAGGCCTGCAAAGGACCTCTGCCGATTGCTTTCACCGCCAACAGCGCCCACTTCTCTTAATCGGTCGTCGATCTACAGACCGTCTGAACTGTTTAGTGCCGACAACCTCGCCATCCGCTGAGACGACGTTGAGGATGAGGACCCGTTCCTCCGTCGCTGGCAACAGGCGCGCTTCCAGACTTTCAAGCGCCACGTGAGATTCTTGTTCGCCTGAGATTCTTGTTCGTCATTGTGTGAAGCCTTGCTACGGCCGAAGAGGCTCGATGGGAAAGCCTCTGATCCACGTGTTGAGTTCCGCATCGGTTGGCTGCGCGCTGCCCTCGCCGATGTTGTCTAGCCGAACGACCTCCCAGAGCGTGCCGTCCGGGCAGAGCGTCCTGGTGCACGTCGCCTTCTTGAAACGCGGCTCGCAACCGCGCCTACGTTCTGCGGGCGCATCGACGTCCCTCATGCGAACCACGACACGAAACTACATCCGTGGCTTGGGAGGCAAAGGGTTCAATTGATTCTCAATTCGGTCGAGCCTTCTCGTGATTGCTTTCATTTCCTCATCGCCAAAAAAACGGGCCGTTATGCGGTGATATCGGAAGCTACTTCTTCTGTTCCGCAGCCTGCTCCGGGGCGGTCACACGCCCGCTTTTGAGCTAAAGTAACTGAAATGAAGCCGCGAACGACTATTGCAACGGGCTTCTGCCTGGCGCTGGCTGGTGTGCCTTTTGCGGCTTCGTTCGCGCCGGCACAAAGTGCTCCGCCTCCGACACCCAACACCACTTACGCAGCGACACTTGCTGTTCAGGCCAACAACGTCGGACCAGTACCACAAACGACTCCACTCCCGCCTGACTCGAGCCAGAGCCAAGGATCGCCCGCCACTCCTCGGGCAATGCCGAGCGGTTTCGGAGCGCGCCTGATAAAGAACATCAAGCCGGAGTACACTCCCGAGGCCCGTGCCGCCGAGCTGCGGGGTTCGGTGGTTTTGTATCTGGAAATAGGTCCCACTGGCAAAGTCGATACCGCTGACGTAAGTCAGAGTCTAGGACTGGGTCTGGATGAAAAAGCCGTCGAGGCGGTGAAGCAACGGCACTACGCACCGCAGACACCTTCCGAAAAACCTTTCGAGATGGAGCAGTCCTCCGAAGTTCGCTTCCGCTTGGACCCACCTACCCCCTGGTGGATTCATCGATCCGCTTTTACGCTGGACGCGGCTGGAGTCAGGGAAGTGAATCAACTTTCGAGGCCGACACTGAAACAGTATGTGAGTCCCCCTCCCGAAGCTTGTCCTGCAGAGGGAGGGGTTGTCATGGTAACCCTCAAGATCACCAAGGAGGGAAGGCCAGACCATGTTGCTCTCATCGAGAACACAGCGGACGCAATGAGTGAGGCTGTCCTAAAGGCGATTCCTTCGTGGAGATTCCAGGCCGGCTTTTTGAACGGGAAGCCAAGAGAAGCCAGGGCCACCATAGAAATGCGGTACAGAGCGGCTCAAGCCGGTGCGCCAACTCCTGCTGGAGACGCTGCTCCTTCGGTTGCGCAGCAAGACGGCCAAGTGATTACCAAACCGGCAATCGTTTACAAGATAGAGCCGGCGTATACGCAAGCTGCCAGGAGGGCAAGGTTTGAAGGTGTGGTAGTCATCCTCGTAGTGGTGGACGCGTCGGGTCACGCTGTGGCGATGCGAGTAGTCCGCAAACTGGAGGCGGGTTTGGATGAGAAAGCCATGGAGGCGATCAACCAATGGCGCTTCAAACCCGGCACTCGTGATGGAAGACCTGTAAGTACTGAAGCCACCGTTGAGGGCAAATTCAACCTCTTGTAATGCACGACTCTGCCATGACTGCAGCGGCGAACTCGAGCGGATTCAGTTTCTACTTGGGCACGCTTCTGTCCAAACAACGGAGCGATACATTGGAAGCAAGCAGAAATTTCAGGATGCGGTGAATGATCGACTTGGAATATCGGTAGCAACCGGCACCGCCTGAAAAGTGTCAGCCGCCGCCGCTTCGGTGATGCTGGCGAGAGCGTCCGCCATCATTCACTACTCGGGTTGGCGAGTGGCGAGAATCTGGCTGTATTGTTCCGCGCCTCGAGTCTGGTTTCTGGCGGCAAACGTGCACCGGGTTGGGTACTGCTTTTTGTGACAAACGGCAATTCAACATTTGGTCCCAACGACGCCAAACCGGTAACTGGGGAGCTAATCGACCCACGAGTCGCCGACGTCGAAGCTCTAGCGCGGTGGATGGACTACGCCTTCGTTCTGCCGGGCGGCTTTCGCTTTGGGCTCGCGGGGTTTATTGGGCTCATTCCCGGCATCGGCGACGTCATGGATGCGCTGATCTCGCTATACATCGTGAATCGGGCGCTTCAACTTGGGATTCCGCGGGTTGGTGTCGCACGCATGGTGCTCAATATCGGTATCGAGGGGTTACTGGGTGCTGCGCCCTTCGTCGGAGATTTATTCGACGTAGTCTTCAAGGCGAACCGCCGGAATTATGTTCTCCTGAACAGTTATCTTGCGCAGCCGCAGCGGCAGCGTGGAATGGATTGGCTATTCCTGCTGGTCACCCTGATCGTCGTAATTGCTGCGGTAGCGCTGCCGATTTGGCTCTTGAGCTTGCTCATCCGTCGTTGGGCGTGATGCCATCGCAAACAGAACCATCAACTTTTTCTCCGGCTCGGCAGTGCCGCACACCTCCCCAAGCTGGGCGCTCATGGGTTGAACTTGAGAATTTCGCCTGTATCTCCCTCCGGGTTTTAGGTTCTTTACGCAGACGTTCCCCAAAAGCCTATATCCGGAAATATCCGGACGGCTACACATTGACGGGCACCATGGACATTAACCTGACCAATGTGGTTGTAGCCAGTCTTGTCCAAAACAGCTTTTCGCCAATCTCGTTTTGGACAGGCTGCGAACGGTCGGAGCCTCTCTCCCCTGAGTGAGTAGCTGCGGGAAGGCCGTAGGACGCCATGTTTGAGCAAGTTGCGTGTCACCGCTTCGCGTGTCCGCGCCAGGCAGTGTCCTGGACAGGATCCGCGCGCCGTCATAGACCTCGTTTGGCGATGGCCAACGGCGCCATTACTGATCAATGGGTTAGGCTGTGAAAAACTGGCCGAAAGGACTTGTTTAGGACAGGAATGGGTTGTAGCAGGTACAGTTCTCACCAGCGCCAACGCACTTAGTGTTGGCCTCGTGCACACAAAAGGCCCCGGCGTAGCGATAACCTATTGACGTCGGGGAGCTTTTGAGGCAGTTAGACACCAAAGCTCTTCGGAAGCCCCGACCCTCACGAATCCTTCTCATCCTTGCAGTAATTCTTTGTTCCCCTGCCCGTTGCTAAACTACCGTGTAGCGGCAAGAAGTCCTGAACGTTCGCCTTCTTCGCGGGCGGCGACATCGTGCCGCGCTCGCTTCCTTCCCCGACGAAATCGAAGCAACCTTCTTCGTCCGTGTTCTGCTTAATTAAGGAAAACCGGTGAGCTCAAATTTTCAAAACGTCTACTCGGAAGAACACCCGGAAGAGCTGTTCCGCTACATCAATTTGAAGCTGGCCTCGCTCGGCCAGCCCACCAGCCACAGCACGGCCGACCCGCGCGCGCTCGAGATCGCCGGTCCGCTCCTGCGCAACTTCTATCAGAAGGACCAGGTGCTGGGCTATCGCCTGTGCCCCGCGGATGCCCGTATTCAGAGCTTCCTGGACGCTTATCTCAGCGACCTCATGCCCCAGGGCGCGCCACGACTGCCCGGCAATACTTTCGTGCTCGACCGCCCCGGCTTAGCGCGTGTCATGTCTCTCCCGCCAGGAAAAGACACGCTCGCCTCGCCATATTTGCAGTCCTATCGCGTCCCGCAGGGCATTCTCCACAATCCGCGCAGCGACCGCCGCACGACGAAGGGCATCTTCCACATCGCGGAAGGCGGCTTGCCGGTTCCGGCCGACAAGATCGCCGTTCCCAAGCGCACGTTTGCAGCCTTGTTGGCCGCCGCGCTGGTCCCGCCGCCGGACGTCATGACTCTGCCGTTCACCGCCGACCAGCACGACGCAAGTGCGGCTGTTCGTCTCGCTTCTGCTGCGCCCGCTGGTCTGCCCCGCGACTTGGCCGAAGCCGGAAAAGACGATGGAGATCCGCTTCTTCGCCCCCGCCAGCCTGGTCAGCAATCTCGATTTCGTCGAAGCGCATCTTCGGCAATGGCGGCGATCCCGATCTTCCGGAAAACGACGCCGCGCTCGACGTCATCCACTGGACCGGCCACACCGGCTGCGTCATCCTCGCGCCGCATCTGGTCGGCCTCCGCAAGAAGGATCTCGGCCTGCCGCACTACGACGCAGGCAACCGAGCGCCAGCGGCGCGACGGCATGTGCTGGAGCGATCCGGAGGAGGTCTACAACGACGGCGGCGCCTTCAAGCTCGCGTGCCGCGATCACCGCGGCGTGATGGTCACCATCATTGCCGACAACTACTACGGCTATTGCAAGAAAGAAGTCAAAACGCAGATCAGTTACGCGGCCAATCTCTACGGCATCTGCGAGGAAGAGCATGCCGGCGGCGCGCTCGCCTTTCCCGCCTACGTGCTCGGACAGCAGTTCTATGCCGGCCGCACCGTGCTCACTAAGCAAGTCACGTTTGCCGAAGCCATGCACTGGCTCGGCGATCGCGTCGAAATCCACCCGGAACGCTACGCGATCGACCGCCGCTACCCGGATCATCTATCTACGTGCCGGAGAACGCCGAATTCAGCGTTCCGGAAGGCATCGTTCAGTGGCAGCTGAACGACGGCCAGCATTCACCAACTCACGCTGCGCGCGGCCGATACCTACATGCTGCCGTGGGGCACCAAGATCCGCCTTGAAAAACAGATCGGCGGAACGCGCCTGGCGCCTGGTCGCCTCGCGGGCCGATGGAACCTCTGTGCCACAAACCCTGCACCGTATCGGGCGGCGGCAAGTCGGAAATCTCCAAGTCCATCGCCAGCATCATGCTGCAGCGGCCCGATCTTCGTCAGCGATTTCGATCGCGACATCGATCAGGTGGCGGAGATTCTGCGAAAGGATTTCTCCGGCATCTATCGAAAGCAACGCTCAGACCATCGTCGCCAGGCGTCCGATCCTGAGCACGGAGCGCTCGCTCGGTTCCGTGATCAAGCTGATGACGCCCTCGCCGGAATACACGGACGAGCACAACCAGTGGCTCGCGACCATTCCGCAAACGGTCCGCCAGCTTCTGATTACCGTGAAGCGCTACTACCAGCCCGAGTGGGGCGACAACTGGCGCCAGCACTTCAGCGTCGACCGCATCAACGGCTATCTCGGCCACGAACTGAAATTCGAAAACCAGAAGCTGGTCGGAAACTATCTGCGCATGGGTTACGATCCCGACGGCTCCTGGCGCATCTATAAACTGCGGCCCGATTTCATCCCGCCGATAAAGTGCAGTTCGAAGACGACATCACCGCGTCCGTCGTGCTGCCGCAGTCAGGCGCTCGAGTATCTCGACGCGGAGTATCGCAACCAGAGCGTGAAGCTGGTCGCAAACTGCGAGACGCTGCTGTTCCAGCGGCCGGACGACGCCATCCATCGCGGCTTCGATAAGGATGCCGAAGCGGATATCGCGTCAACCTGGAACTTTCATTTCCAACTTCGAACCGCTCACGCGTCGACCAGGTCCGGGCGATCGTCGATCACGTCGTCGAGTTCGATAAGTACACCGAGCCGATGAAGCGGCTGCTCGCTGGATTTCGTCGCGCACCCAGCCACCGAATACGTGGTCTCATCCGCGCATCCGCGCATCGTCGACGGCAGTCCGTCGAAGAATCCGCGCTATCTGCAGAAGCGGCCCGATCTGGTGAATCCGCGGGACGTGCTACATCGCGCGAGATCGGCACGCGGCTTGGCGCGCGAAATTCCCGCCGGACAGCCTCGTGCATTTCCCCGTGAACGCCGTGCTTGCCGGGCCGCCGCAACAATCCGGCCGACCACAAAGCGGGCATGCCGCCGCTGGCGGTCTACAACCCGATCCACTATCAGGAACTGCCCGAATTGTTCATGGATTTCATCTGCAGCCTGACCGGCAAGTCGCCCTCGACCACCGGCTTCGGCAGCGAAGGCGCGCTGACGAAAGGCCCGTTCAACGCGCTGCCGCCCGTGATCGATGTGAACAACGCGCTGGTGTCCGCGATCCTGACCGGCGATTCCGGCTTCACCACCGCTGCCGGATACATCGGCCCGAACTATCGCGTCGATCACGACAACAGCATGCTGGTCCCGGAGCTCTGGTGCCGGATGCGAGTCGCCGAGCGCGAGCCGCGCTTCCTGATCGACAACGGCTATCTGGAAAAGGTCGAGGATTTCGAGTTCGAGGGCCGCAAGGTGCTGGCCAGCCGGCTGGGCTATCGCATCACGGCATCGTTTGTCGACCGCTTCCTCGGACGCATCTTCGAAATGCCGGGCGCCGTGTTTCCGGAAGAATTGCTGCGGCCCGAAAAGCAGGACCTGGCCGACTTCGCCGCGGGCGTGAAGCGATCGTGGAGGCGCAGCGCTCCGTGGCACTGAACTATTTCGAGGACGGCAGCGTCGACGCCGCGTGCCCGCCGATCAAGGCGCTGCTGCACATCATGGCCTATGGGCAGTACGAAGGTGCCGATGAAACCGATCCCGACATTCTCGGTATCGTTCACCCGCGAAGCTCTGCTGGCGAGCGACTGGTACCGCGAGCGTCTTCGCGCCAAGCAGCAGATCGATATCGCGCTCTGGACCCGCCACGTCGCGTCACTCCATCAAGTTCTACAGAGGGGAAACGCCGTCACTCAACCGGAGACCAAGGAGCTGTTTGAATCCGCCTCGCTGGAGTTGGCGCGAGTGAAGAGCGAGAGCTATCTAGCCGAACTGGTGGGCACGATCGGGGCCGACCCATCTGTCCTCGCCAAACCATAGCTGCGCCAGCTACATTGTCGCTTGCAATGAAACGCTTTGTAGAGTAAAGTAACATCGACGAAGGAAAACGGCGACTTATGGTAAAGGTCGGAGCGTCTGCTTTCGCCTGCATATGCGCATTGACCGCCTTATCCTCGGCGTGCAGCCGGTCGAACAACCTGGTGCTGGGCGAGGTCCAGGCAAAAGTCGGGTCTCATGAAGTGCGAGTGACTGATTGCTATCGAACCAGTGTCGCCCCTCCGGAGGAGACGAAAGGGGCAGACGGAAAGGTCAGCTTCCGCTTTACACCGTGCCGGGACGCCGACATTCTAATCCAGGATGAGCAGGTCATGGTCAACGGGGTTTCCTACGGGCACGTGGATGCCGACGACGCCATCCTGGTTGATCACGGAAAGGTTTCCATCAATCGAGGCCAGGCGCGCCTCAGCCCACGCTAGCTCACGTCCTGTCTTGGACTATTCGTTGCGCAGTGCCACGGTCGGGCTGATGGCTGCAGCGCGGAACGCCGGTATCAGACAAGCCAAGGACGTAACGGCAATAATGCCAGCCGCGGCAGCCAGTATCGAGAGTGGGTCATCAGCGCTCAATCCGTAGAGGAAAGAATCGAGCAACCGCGCGCCGGAGAAAGCGAACGGCAATCCGATCAGAATACCAACGCCGCAGATCGCCAACCCTTCTTTGAGAATCATTCGCAGCACTTGCCCCTGTTCCGCGCCCAAGCGCCATGCGTATTCCCAGTTCAGGCGTCCTCCGGCTGACGCTGTAAGTGATCGTGCCGTAGAGTCCCGTCGCCACCAGCACCACCGCCAGCAACCCGAAGCACATCGCCAACCGCGCTATCAGCCGGTCGTCGGAGATGGAGGCGTCAAATTGCTCTTGTTGCGTCATTGCCTGGAGAGGCGCCAGATCGGGAGCGATCCCGACCAGTGTTTTCTGAACTGCCGGCAGCAGCAACTTCGGATCGCCCTGCGTCCGCAGTTCTACGTGCATCGCGCCGATGGATTCCAGCTGTTGAACCGGGAAATAAGCCATCGGCGCCGACTGCTCCCGCACATTGGTGTATTTGCTGTCTGCGACTACGCCGACGATGGAGAACGGCATTTCTCGCTAAACGAAACGGAATGCCCGAGGGCCGGCCGCCCCCCAAATACTTTTGCACAAATGTGTTGTTGACCACGGCCACTTTGGCGCTGTTCGCGGAATCGGCCTCGTCAATGTCGCGTCCGTAGAGTATCGGCACGCCCAGCGTTGTGAAAAACTTCGGACCTACATCATTCCAGCGCATAGGAGCGAACTGACCGGGCACGGGCTCTTGCCATCCACAATGGCACCGGTGTTATTCGACCAGTCGGAACCCGGGCGATTTCCTGCCAGGGTGGCCGACTCCACTTGCGGAAGCAGCATGCAGTTCCTCGAGCAGCGTTCGATAGAAAGCAATCGTTGCTGCGTCTGAATTGGGCTGGATGTGTGGAGTAACTCCAAATACCAGCAGCCCGCTAGTGCGCATCCCCAGATTCACCGTTTCCAAGTTGCGCAGCGTCCGCACCATCAACGCTGTGCCCACCAGTAACACCAGGCACAGCGCGACTTGCAAAACCGCCGTGAGCTTGCCCAGCCGTCTTTTCGCTGAATCTTGAAATCCCGTTGAGGCCGAAGTCTTCAACGATTCACCTACAGCGACGCTGGCCACGCCCCGCAACGGCGTCAAGCCAAACACCAACCCCGCGACCACCGAGATCGCCACTGTGAATAGCAGCACGGTTTGATCGGGCGCCAGGCTGGCCTGATGTCAGACCAGATTCCAACGCGCGGGTGGCCACCAGCGCGAACAGCCAGCCGAGCGCGGTTCCTCCCGCCATCAGCACAAAGCTCTCCGCGAGCAATTGCCTGAACAGCCGGCCCCGGCTCCCGCCTAACGCCAACCGTATGCTGAATTCCCTGCGCCGCGCCGTATTGCGGGCCGCCAGCAGCAGCGAAACGTTGCCGCACGCGATCAGCAACACCACCCCTACCATTGCCAGTAGCATGGTCAGAGGCTTCTGATAGCCGTCTCGATAAGTGGCCAGCCCGCGGGCCTGTCGAAGATAAAGCTTCGTTGGCTTCTCCCCCTGCTTTGGTGTGCCGCCGAGCGGCTCGTAGGCAACATGCTGAAAAACAGGGTTGGCTGCCGCCTCGGCCTGTGCTTGTGTTATCCCGGGGCCAGCCGGGCCGCCAGCAGGATGCACCACCAGGTGGGTGTCGCGTAGTAGTTACTATCGCCGGAACCCCAGGCGTTGAAATCGGGACGCGTTTGCAGTGGCACCCAAAGATCGGTTGGCCTTCCGCTGAGTCCGATGAAGCTCTCCGCAGCCACTCCCGGCAACCGTGAAAGTCACACCCTTGATGGAGAGCGTGCGCCCGACCGCCTGCAGTCATGGTCAAAATAGCGACTCCAGAACCGGTGGCTCAGCACCACTGCTTGAGTATGTCCAGCTTCGTCTGCCGCCGACAATAGCCGGCCGCACTCGGCCCTGACACCGAGTCCACTGAAATAATTGCCGCTGACCATCTCGCTCGCGGCCTCCTCCGGAACGGTTGCCGATTCGGACGGCGATCTTGTTGAAGCCCATTGGCACATACGCCATCACGTCTGAGAAAACGCGCGTCTGTTTCCTCATCTGCTCGAAAACGGGCACGCTGAATGAAGTTTCCGTGTCCCCCGTGTTGCTCGCTCCGTTGGGTTGGCCGTCGCATGCGAGGTTGAACACCCGCTCGGCTCTGGATCGGCAGCAGCCGCAACACCACTGCGTTCATCACGCTGAAAATCGCGGTGTTAGCGCCGATCCCGAGCGCGAGCGCCAGAATCGCTACCGTAGTGAACAACGGGTCGGCCCTCAGGCTCCGAAGGGCATGGACCAAATCTTTCTTGAAGTCCTCCATCCAAACCAGCAACGCCACAATCAATCTCCTCACGGTCAGGTTTCCTTTACGATAACGATTTCTTACCGAAAGCGGCAGCATGCCGCCGTCTTCCGTTGTCTTCCGAACTCCTCCAAGCCCTGTTACGATCGGGCCTATGATGCGGTTTCAAAAACTCGCCATATACTTCCTCACGGTTGGCATCTCCCAGGCTCTGCCACAGCAATCGCCACCTGACCTTTCCGGTGTCTGGCGATTGAATCCGCAGGCCAGTCACTTTTCCGGCTCCCCTCCAGTCGAGATGTGGGTTCGCGTGGAGCAGAATGGCCCCGACATCACCATAACGATTCGAGGCGAGGAAGAGACCGTTGAGAAACTCCGCATCGGTTCGGACGATAATCTGGGCCAGATCCATGGCGCTGCCATGAAGAGCGCCGCCCGATGGGATGGCTCAACGTTGGCGATCGATTCCGTGGCAACCTTTGGCGCGGACGAACTACACATGAGCGACCGTTGGACTCTTTCGCCGGGCGGGCAAGCGTTGACCTTCCAGGAGCACCATCAATTCAAGGCCGAGCCGGCCGGTGAAGAGACAATGGTTTTCGAAAAGCAGCGCGATTGCGGCTTGGGCGCCTTCCTTCGTACTCCCGACCGCGGAGCTGAAATACAAGAACATTCAGGTCATGAAGGGTATGCCCGCATCCCGCCTGATGCCGGTCATGATGATGTTCACGAAGTCGCTCGGCGTCGAATGCAGCTATTGCCACATTTCTAACGAGTTCGCGAAGGACGACAAGCCCACCAAAGCGACCCCGCATGCTGAAAATGGTTCACCAGATCAACGACCAGAACTTTGTCGAAACTCGCCCTGTCTCTTGCTGGACCTGCCACCGCGGCAGCACGACACCTGAGTCACAGCCTAAATGACTTTGCATAGAAGTGTAATAGATCCTACACAGCATCCTTGTTGATCAATTAGCGCGATTTGCGTCACCCGGAAATCAGAACTTAACTCAACTCTGCGGCTGTAGTTTTATCCGTACGGCAAGCTCCCCAATTTTTCGTCAGACCGTATTTTTTCTAGGTGGATCGAAGCCGCCGTGGCTTGCATGATGAGTATTGGCGCTTGTGATAGCGGCCCTGCAGTACCATCGGCGCGGTCGATTGTCCTATAGCCATAAGCAGTACGTGTCTGCCTCATAAGTCATTAAGTTCTTGGCTGCTCTATGGCGCAACTGTTTCGACCGAGTTCGAACACGATCGCGAAGGTGTCCATTGCGGCAGTGGTCACGCTGCTCGGAGGCACTCTCTGTGTCGGATACATTGTGGACCGCGGCCCTTGGATCACTTCTGTCCGGGTGGCGCCGGCCCAGCCGATTCCGTTCAGCCACAAACACCACGTGAAGGACGACGGCGTGGATTGCCGCTACTGCCATACCAGCGTCGAATACTCCTCGTACGCGGGTCTTCCACCCACCGAAACCTGCATGACCTGCCACTCGCAGATCTGGTCGAACGCAACGGTCACTCAAGAAATCCGAGACAGCTGGGCAAGCGGCAAATCCATCGAGTGGACCCGGGTTCATGATCTGCCCGGACTTTGTTTATTTCAACCACAGCATCCACATCGACAAAGGCATTGGCTGCTCGGCCTGTCACGGTCAGGTGGATGAGATGCCGTTCATGTTCAAGGTCAACACCCTGAACATGAATTGGTGCCTCAACTGCCACCGGCAGCCGGAAAAGTACATCCGGCCGAGGTCCGAAGTCTTCAATATCGACTACGTGTATCCCTCCAACCAGGAGGAGTTGGGTCGACAGCTTGTGAAGGAGTATCAGGTTCGGTCACTTGACCGATTGCGTAACTTGCCACCGATGAACGATAAGCCACATTTCGCAAGCTCGCCGGACACCCCAGCGAAGCGGCAAGGGTTTGTTCCGCTAGAGTCTTTGTTTGAACAAGCACGCCAGCCTCTCAATCTACAGGATCTTCGTGAGCGTCTCGCGGCTGGTCGTGGTCCGGCGTTTTGGAGAACGTTGGAGGAGGCGGCGGAGAGCGAGGATCTGCGCGAATACATCGAACAAGAGTTTCCAGGGCTCTCCGGACAAGTCCCGCAAGGAGTCAATCGCCGCAGCCTTCTAAAGGTTATGGCCGCCTCACTGGCAATGGCAGGCGCAGCAGCGTGTACGAAGCAGCCCAAGGAGCTGATCGTTCCATATGTCCGTCAGCCCGAAAACGTGATCCCAGGACTCCCCCTGTTTTACGCGACAGCTATAACCATCGGCGGATACGCTCGCGGCTTGATTGTCGAGAGCCACCTCAACCGGCCAACTAAGGTGGAAGGGAATCCAGACCACCCAGCCAGCCTGGGAGCTACAGGAATCTTCGAACAGGCCTCGGTCCTCAACCTCTATGATCCGGACCGCTCTGAGTCGGTGCTGCGCGAAGGCCGCCTCAGCACATGGAGCGAATTCACCGGCTCTTTCAGTACCGAGGCCCAAGCAATCAGTCTGCGCAAGGGCGAGGGCCTGGCCATCTTGACTGGCGCCACGACGTCTCCAACGCTGATTAGCCAGATCGGCGCCATCCTCGCGCAGTCGCCGAGTGCCAAGTGGTATGTGCATGAGCCTTCCGTTAGCCCGGCCATTGCAAGTGCGGCGAAAAAGATCGCGAGCCGCTCCGCCTTCGTCGCCTACGATCTTTCCCAGGCGGACGTGATCGTCAGCCTTGAAAGCGACTTTCTCAACACGGGTCCAGCCGCTCTCGCGTATGCACGCCAGTTCGCCGCTCGGCGTGGCGTGGATGGCGGAGAGACTCCATGCAGGCTTTACGCGATTGAATCAACGCCATCCGTGAGCGGCTCGCTGGCGGACCATCACATCCCCGTTAAGAGCAGCGCGGTGCCGGGCGTGGCCTATCAGCTTGCCAAGGCCTGCGGTGTAGGCGCCGCCCCGGCAGTTTCCGGGAATGAGCCCGCGTGGCTGGGCACGGTCGCTCAAGATTTGAGTGCCACCAAGGGACGCTCTATCGTCATACCAGGCGAGTTCCAGCCCGAAAGCGTCCACCTCGCGGCTTATGCCATCAACTCCGCGTTAGGAAACGTCGGGAAGACGGTCCAGCTTCTCGAAGGCGTCGAGCCCGACAATACGCATTCTCTCGAAGAACTCACCAACGACTTGAACAACGGGCACATAGAGATGCTGGTCATTCTCGGCGCTAACCCGGTCTATACAGCTCCGGCCACGCTTGGCTTTGCGGAGGCGATACGGAAAGCGCGGCAGGTGGTGCGGCTTGGACAATTCTTCGATGAGACCTCCCGTCTTGGCAACTGGCACGTTCCTCTGGCGGACTATCTGGAAACCTGGTCGGATTGCCGGGCCTTCGATGGGACGGCGACGATTCAGCAACCGTTGGTCGCGCCGCTTTACAACGGTAAGTCAGCCCATGAAGTTCTAACCATCCTGCTCGGCAAACCGGATCTCAGCTCGCATGACATCGTGAAAGCCTACTGGCAGAGTCAAAACAAAACGCGCGACTTCGACTCGCTCTGGAAGACTTCGCTGCACGATGGATGGGTCGCCGGAACCTCCGTAGCGCCCGTCAGCGCCACTGGCTCGGTAACGCTGCCGCCTGTCGAAGCGCCTGAAATCGCTGGTCTTGAAGTGGTGTTCCGGCCGGACCCGACCATTGGTGACGGAGCCTATGCTAACAACGGCTGGTTGCAGGAGCTGCCCAAGCCGCAAACCAAGCTGACCTGGGACAACGTTGTTCTTATCAGTCCCAAAGGCGCCACGAAGCTGAACATCTCGAATGGCGACGTGGTGCGCGTGACGGTTGGAGACAAGAGCGTCAACGGGCCCGCCTGGATTATGCCCGGACATGCGGAAGATTCCGTGACAGTTTATTTCGGATATGGCCGCGAAGGGTCGGGGCGGGTCGGCAACAAGATCGGCTATAACGCTTACGCCGTTCAAACGGCGAATGCGCCCTGGGTTGCGGGCGGCGCCATTGCCAAGACGGGCGCGCATTACCGGCTGGCGAATGTCCAGGAAACGCAGACCATGGCGGGACGTCATCCGGTCCGCGCAGGCGACCTGGCGGAATTCCGAAAAGACCCGAGCTTTCCCACAGAGGAAGATAAGCCCCTGACTGCCGGTGAAACCCTGTATCCACCGCAGTTCTACTACACCGGCTACAAGTGGGGTATGGCGATCGACCTGAATACCTGCACCGGCTGCAGCGCGTGCATCATCGCCTGCCAGGCTGAAAACAATATCGCGGTCGTTGGAAAGGATCAGGTCGCTCGCGGGCGTCACATGCATTGGATTCGGGTCGACCGCTACTACGCGGGCGATCTCGACACGCCCGCCATGTACAACCAACCCGTCCCCTGCATGCACTGCGAAGACGCTCCGTGCGAAGTGGTCTGCCCCGTAGAGGCAACCGTTCATAGCGAAGAGGGCCTGAACGAGATGATCTATAACCGCTGCGTCGGAACCCGCTATTGCTCGAACAACTGTCCATATAAAGTGCGCCGCTTCAATTTCTATCTCTATTCCGATTGGCAGACCCCCAGCCTATACGGCCTGCGCAATCCCGACGTGACCGTTCGCAGCCGCGGCGTGATGGAAAAGTGTTCCTACTGTGTCCAGCGGATTCAGGAGGCCAAGATCAAAACCGAAAAGGAAAGCCGCCGCGTGCATGATGGTGAAATACTGACCGCCTGCCAGCAGGTCTGCCCGACACAAGCCATTACCTTCGGCGACTTAAACGATCCCAACAGCAAGGTGGCAAAGTTGCAGGCGCTTCCTAGAAACTACGGGCTGTTGGACGATCTCAACACCCGGCCCCGCACCAAGTATCTCGCTTATGTTCGAAACCCCAATGAGGCGCTAAGAGGTCAGCGTGGCAACCAGCAATCCTGAAGAAGAACTCCTCGCTAGCGATGTCCAGGTGATCGACCCGGGCCCCGATTCCATCCTCGGCCCGGGCCACGACTACCGCACCGTCACGGACCGCATCGCCGGCGTCGTTTATCTTCCCTTTAAGCGATCGCCGAAGAAGTGGTTGGTCGGCGCGTTTATCTCCTTCTGCTTCGTCAACCTGCTGATGTTCGCCGTGAGCCTGCTCTTTCTCCGGGGCATCGGCATCTGGGGCGTGAACATTCCCATTGGCTGGGGATTTGCCATCATTAACTTCGTCTGGTGGATCGGTATCGGCCACGCCGGAACGCTGATTTCTGCAATTCTCTTTCTGCTGAAACAAGACTGGCGCACTTCCATCAACCGGTTCTCCGAAGCCATGACGCTCTTCGCGGTAGCGTGCGCAGGCATGTTTCCGATCCTGCATTTGGGCCGTCCCTGGCTGGCTTATTGGCTGTTTCCCTATCCCAATTCGATGTGGCTTTGGCCGCAGCCGCGCAGCCCGTTGGAGTGGGATGTCTTTGCGGTTTCAACGTATGGGACGGTGTCGCTCGTCTTCTGGTACATCGGTCTGATTCCCGACCTCGCCAGCATGCGCGATCACGCCCCGAAGCTGTGGGTACGCCGTGTGTACGGAATCCTCGCCTTAGGCTGGCGCAGTTCAGCCATTCACTGGCATCGCTATCAGAAGGCTTACCTGCTGCTGGCGGGTCTGGCAACGCCACTGGTGCTTTCCGTTCACACCATCGTCAGTTTCGATTTCGCCATAAGCATTATTCCCGGCTGGCATACCACGATCTTTCCCCCATACTTCGTTGCCGGCGCCATCTACTCCGGGTTCGCCATGGTGCTCACCTTGATTATTCCCTTGCGGTCCTGGTACAAGATGCAGGATCTCATCACCATGCGCCACATCGAGGCGGCGGCCAAGTTGATGCTCGGCACCGGCCTGATTGTTGCCTACGGTTATTGCATGGAGGCCTTTTTTGCGTGGTACAGCGGCGATCCGTACGAAAGCTTCATGTATTGGAACCGTATAACCGGGCCGTACGGCTTTACTTATGCGCTTCTCATCTTGTGTAACATCGCGCTGCCCCAAATGCTTTGGATTCGTAGGGTGCGTCTGAACCTGGTTATGGTCTGGATCATCTCCATCATCGTCAACATCGGCATGTGGCTGGAGCGCTTCGTTATCGTCGTCACCAGCCTGCACCGCGATTTTCTGCCCTCCTCCTGGGGTATCTACATTCCAACTAAATGGGATTGGGCAACCTACGCCGGCACACTGGGTTTCTTCATGCTGTTGATCTTCCTCTTCGTGCGGCTTCTGCCTTCGATTTCGATTTTCGAAGTGCGCGAGGTGGTGCATCACGAGAGGGAGTTGGAGGTCGCTCATGAGCATTGAGTCGACAATCAACGAAGCCGCAGGCATCTACGGAGCGATGGCCGAGTTTGAGACGCCGGAGGATTTAATCGAAGCCTGTGAGCATGCTTACGCCCAGGGCTATCGTCGCATGGATGCATTTGCGCCCATGCCTGTGGAAGGGCTTGCGGAAGCGGTCGGATTCAAACGCAACAATGTAGCAAAGGCCGTTCTGATTGGCGGACTATGCGGAGTGAGCGGCGGGTTCTATCTGCTGTATTGGATCACGGGTGTCGCCTATCCCCTCAATGTCGGCGGGCGGCCGCTCTTCAGTTGGCCGGCATACATACCAATCACGTTCGAGTGCATGATCCTGCTATCCGCGCTAACTGCGTTAGTCGCCATGTTGGGGATGAACGGCTTGCCGAAGCCCTATCACCCCGTGTTCAACGTTCCGGAGTTTACCGCGAAAGCCTCCCGTGATGGCTTCTTTCTCTGCATCGAATCGTCCGATCCAAAGTTCGCAGCTGCGGAGACCACGCAGTTCCTGCGCGAGCTCGGGGGCAGGGAGGTGACCCTTGTTCCGGAGTAACGCGGTGTTTCTGGCTTTGCTCGGCCTTTCAATCTGCACAACAGCGTGTCGCCAGGATATGCACAACCAGCCGCGTTATAAGCCGCTTGCTTCGACAACCTTCTTTGATGACGGACGCGCCGCGCGGCCCGCCATCGACGATACCGTTGCCCGCGGGCAGTTGCATCTCGATCCGGCGCGCTATACCGGCAAAGACAACGGCAGGGACGTCGATTTCTTCCCCATTCAGATCACGCCCGCTGATGTCGCCCGAGGCCAACAACGATTCAACATCTTTTGTTCCCCTTGTCATGGCCGCCTTGGAGACGGTCACGGCATGATCGTCAGCCGCGGTCTGCGGCAGCCGCCGAGTTATCACGATGCGCGGCTCATCAACGCTCCTGTCGGCCATTTCTTCGACGTGATGACCAACGGCTATGGCGCCATGTATAGCTATGCGTCGCGCGTTCCCGTCGACGACCGTTGGCGCATCGCCGCGTACATCAGGGCCTTGCAGCTCAGCCAGAACGCTCCGCCGGAACTTGCTCGGCAGAGTCCGAACGTGACCGCTGGCTCTGCTGCCCCCGGAGGTCAAGAGTGAGCGATCGGCGACATCGCGCTTCGATTCCGGTTCCCGACCTTCGCCTCGGCCCGCGCTCCGCAAGTGTCGAGAGGCTGTCGGGTGTTGTCGGCTCTCTCGCTCTTCTTCTCTGCGTCGGGGGGTACTTCGGGGACCGACAGGCGTTCTTTCAGTCCTACCTGTTCGCCTTTCTTTACTGGGCCGGCTTCAGCCTCGGAGGACTGGGTGTGCTCTTGATGCACCACACCGTCGGCGGCCGTTGGGGCGTAACGATCAGGCGCCTCCTCGAGGCACAGATGCGCACGCTGCCATTGATCGCAGTGCTGCTGCTTCCCATCCTCGTTCTTGGACTGGCGCAGCTCTATCCGTGGGCACGTCCCGACGAGGTCGCGCAAACGCCCGTTCTGCAGCACAAACAGGGCTACCTTAATATTCCGTTCTTCATTGCGCGGGCGGTCATTTATTTCGTCATCTGGCTCTTCTGGGGTCTGCGCGTATATCGCATGGCGGACAAGCAGGATGAAACGGGAGATCCGACCCTGCGCGAACGTATGCGCGCTTTTAGCGCGCCGGGTGTGCTGGTATTTACCTTGAGCGCGACGTTTGCTTACATAGACTGGCTACTTTCGACGGACGCACAGTTTTATTCCACGATCTACGGCGCGATGCTGCTTATCGGCGACGTTCTGCAGACCTTCGCGCTTTGCATTACCGTGCTGGTGCTCGTATCGGGAAAAGACGGATTCCAGGGTCGCGTGAATTCTAAAGTCCTGCACGATCTCGGCAACCTAATGTTTGCCTTCACCATCTTTTGGACCTATCTGACGGCTTCGCAGCTCATCATCGTCTGGCCAGCGAACTTGCCGCAGGAACTCCAGTGGTACTTAGTGCGCGTTCACGGATTCTGGAAGTACATTGCGACGGTCGTTGCCCTATCGATGTTTGCTCTGCCGTTTCTCTTGCTCCTCTCGCAAGGAAGAAAGCGGAATCCGGTGCGTCTGATGCGCGTCGCGGTGTTTATACTCTGCGCGCGCGTCATCGATCTCTTCTGGGTAGTCGAGCCTACATTCCGTCGAAACGGATTCACCCTTTACTGGACCGATTTCGCCGCGTTCTTTGGCATTGGCGGCATCTGGATCTACGTTTATCTAGGTCAATTGCGGCGGCGGCCCTTATTACCGCTGCAAGACGCCCGTATTGCGCCGGCAACCTCGGAGGCGGCCGCGTGAGCCAGGATCCCAACGCTGTCCAAGTGCCGCCGGGCTCCGAACATCTGCATTCGTCGAGCGCCCACGTCACCGGCGCCACTCGATTCGAAGTCAACGATGCTCGCGCTTCGATGGTGATCTGGTCCCTCGCCATCATCGCTGGAATGTTGGTCGGGGTATTCGCTTTAACCGTGGGCATCCAGAAGTTCCTGTATGACGAGAACCCAATCGGCGAATTGCCCAGCCCCCTCGCTCCGGGGCGAATCGTCCCCCCCAATCCCCAAATTGAGGTCCATCCGTGGGAATACCTTCCCGACTTGCGCTCTCAAGAAGACCACGTCCTGAATAGCTATGGAAAAGATGCCAATGGCCACTTGCGCGTTCCCATCAATCGCGCCATGGAAGCCGTGGTGCCCAGTCTCAAAATACGCCCGGGCGCTCCGCCGGGTATCACCACCCCAGGTGGTGAAGGCCGTTACTCGACCAGCGTTGAGAATGCCAATCGAGCTCCCTATCGCATCGAGATCAAAGGAGGCACTCAGAAAAATGCGCAATAAGGTGCTGTTGGGTCCTTGCAGTTTTCTGATGGGCGCCCTTGTGCTTTCGGCACAGTACCCACGGCCGGCGATCACCAAGGGCGTCAACATTCAGCAAAAGTTGAACGCACCACTTCCGTTAGATCTGGTTTTCCACGATGAATCGGGGCAGACAGTCCCCCTCCGAGCATACTTTGGCGACAAGCCCGTGGTTCTTCAATTCGTGTACTTCAAGTGCCCGAGTCTTTGTCCCCTCAGTCTTCACGAGTCCGTAACCAGCCTGCGCCGCGTCCCGCTTCAACCCGGCCGCGATTACGACGTTGTGGTCGTTAGCTTCGATCCAGCGGAAACTCCGGCGCTGGCCTCGGAGAGAAAAGCCGGTTACGCGAAGGAATCTGGGCAGGCCGGCTTTGATACCGGCTGGCATTTCTTAACCGGCTCCCAGGAATCGATATCGCAGCTGGCTTCCGCGGCTGGGTTTCATTACCGCTGGGATGAACAAACGCGCCAATTCGTTCATGCAGGCGGCATCATGGTCGCCACGCCGGAAGGGAAGCTGTCGCGGTATTTCTACGGAATTCAGTACTCGCCGGCCGATCTCCGAATGGCGCTCGTGGATGCCTCTCAGCATAAAATCGGGTCGCCCGTCGACTACGTCTTGCTCTTCTGCTTCCACTACGACGCGGCGCAGGGCAAGTACACCCTTGCCATTGTCAACGTACTCAAGGTCGCCGGATGCCTCACCGTTCTGTTGCTGGGAGGCCTCGTTTTTGTGTTGATGCGGAATGACCGGAAACAAGCGGCATGGAAGGAGCGGCAGCATGTTGCGTAGTCTCGCCTTCATCGCCGACATCCCGCTCTTCCCGACCGCCGCGTCGGCTCAAGCCGGCCCGATTGATGACCTGTACTGGTTCGAGGTCATCGTCTCGGCCATCATGACGGTCTTGATCTTCGCCTGCATTGTCTTGTTCGCCTGGAAATATAAACGGAAGCCCGGCGTGGAACCCACTCATATTGAGGGCTCGACCAAGCTGGAGCTGACCTGGTCCATCATTCCGTTCCTGGTCATGCTGATCATGTTTGGCTGGGGCGCCCAGTTGTATTTCGCTGCACAGCAGCCGCCGAAAGACGCGATGGAGATCTTCGTCACCGGCAAGCAATGGATGTGGAAAATCCAGTATCCCGACGGCAACCGGGAAATTGACGAACTTCATGTTCCCGTGGGACAACCCGTGAAACTCACCATGGCATCGGAGGACGTGATTCATAGCTTCTCGATTCCGGCGTTTCGTGTTCGTCACGACGTGGTTCCGGGACACTACGACAGCATCTGGTTCACCGCCACTAAGCCCGGCCGTTATCACTTGTTTTGCACCGAGTATTGCGGCAATCAGCACGCGGGCATGATTGGCTGGGTCGACGTACTGGATCAGCGCGCGTATGCCAACTGGGCCAGTGGCGGCGGCTCGCAGGGTACGCTTGCCGAACAAGGCGAAAAACTGTTCCAGCAGTTCGGCTGCGCCACCTGCCATCTGTTGGATCAGCAAGGCCGTTGCCCCATGCTCCGTGGCCTTTACAACAAGCCTGTTCAGCTGAACGACGGCCGTACCGTATTGGCGGACGACGCCTATCTTCGAGAATCGATTCTGGATCCCAATGCGAAAATCGTCAACGGCTTCGAGGCGAATGTGATGCCGCAGTTCAAGGGCCAGGTCACGGAGGAGAACGTAATCCAGCTCATTGGCTACATCAAGTCGCTTTCGCCGCAGACGCCGGCCTCGCAGCAAGGGTCTCAGCAGCCGCCGGTGGTACTTGCGCCTCCAGGTGGTGCGCCGCCGAGCGCTCCCAGGCGTACGCAACCGGCACCAGGAAGGTAACAGGCAATGGCAACTATCGCGCACGACTCATCGGAAACAGGCCTTGAGACCGTCAACTACCTGAATGTGGAACATGGCTGGAAGAGTTGGTTGTTTACGACCGACCACAAGCGCATCGCCATGCTTTATCTCATTTCCATCACCCTCATGTTTTTCGTGGGTGGCGCGTTTGCCGTATTATTCCGCATCAACCTGCTTGAGCCGGAAGGCATCTTTTCCGCCGAAACCTACAACCGTTTGTTCTCGATGCACGGCATCATCATGGTCTTTTTCTTTCTGGTGCCGTCCATCCCTGCCACGCTCGCCAATTTCCTGATCCCCATCATGATCGGCGCAAAGGACCTCGCGTTTCCCCGCGTGAACCTGCTGAGCTGGTATCTGTATGTGGCTGGAGCGATCTTCACGATGTATGCGGTGTTACGCGGCGGTGTCGATACAGGCTGGACATTCTACACGCCCTATAGCAGCACTTACTCCAATTCCTATGTACTTGCCGCGGCATTTGGCGTGTTTACCGCCGGCTTCTCATCCATAACGACTGGATTGAACTTCATCGTCACTGTTCATAAGATGCGCGCCCCCGGCATGTCTTGGTCCCGGTTGCCGCTCTTTGTTTGGGCGAACTACGCCACGGGCCTGATTCAGGTGCTCGGCACGCCGGTGCTGGCGATTGTGCTGCTGCTGCTGGCCTTCGAGCGCATCGCCCACGTAGGCATCTTCGACCCGAATATCGGCGGTGATCCCATTTTGTTCCAGCACCTCTTTTGGTTCTATTCGCACCCCGCCGTGTATATCATGATTCTGCCGGGCATGGGCGTGATCAGCGAAATCGTCGCATGCTTTTCCCGAAAGCGCGTATTCGGCTACAATTTCATCGCGTTTTCAAGCATGGCCATCGCGGTGCTGAGCTTTGTCGTCTGGGGCCACCACATGTTCATTACAGGCGAGAGCATGTACACCAGCCTCGCGTTCTCGTTCTTGAGCATGGTAGTCGCCGTTCCCTCAGCCATTAAGGTGTTCAACTGGACCGCCACCATGTACAAGGGCTCCATCTCGTTCGATACGCCCATGCTGTATGCGTTCGGGTTCATTGGGCTCTTCACCATCGGCGGATTAACCGGGCTCTTCCTAGCCGCCCTCGGTACTGACGTCGCAACCCACGGCACGTATTTCATCGTGGCCCACTTCCACTACGTGATGGTCGGCGGCATGGTTATGGCCTTCCTGGGCGGCCTGCACTTCTGGTGGCCCAAGATTACCGGTCGCTTATATCCGGAAGCCTGGTCGAAGTTCGCCGCGCTCATCATATTCATCGGCTTCAACCTAACCTTTTTCCCGCAGTTCATCCTCGGCTATTTAGGGATGCCCCGCCGTTATCACGCCTACCCGCCCGAATTCCAAATGCTCAACGTGCTTTCGACCGCCGGCGCCTCGATTCTCGGCATCGGTTATCTGATTCCTATGATCTACATGGTCTGGTCGTTAAAGTACGGACCGAGGGCCGGCAACAATCCGTGGGGAGCAACTGGCTTGGAATGGCAAATTCAATCCCCACCAACCACGTTCAACTTCGACGAAACGCCCACTGTAACCGAAGAGGCCTACGACTACGGCGCCAAGGAGGAAGTCCATGGCTGACGCAATCGCCCCTGTCGAGCACGAGCCTTCGCCCGAAGAAACGCATCTCCGCCACCACTTTGCTAACTCGGCGCAGCAGACCGATGCATCGACGCTGGGCATGTGGACCTTCCTCATAACGGAAGTCCTGTTCTTTGGCGGCATGTTCGCCGCCTATGCCACGTACCGCGCTCTGTACCCTGGCGCCTTCGCCAGCACCAGCGAGTACATGAATGTTCTCCTGGGTGGAACCAATACCGCCGTACTCATCTGCAGCAGCTTAACCATGGTGCTGGCTGTTCGCGCCGCCCAGCTGAGCAATAACAGGCACCTGATTCTATTCCTGTTGTTGACGATGGTATTCGGAACTGCTTTTCTGGTGATCAAGGCCTTTGAGTATCACTCGAAATGGGTCGAACATCTGGTTCCTGGCTTTAACTTCGGCCCATACGAACCGGCTCAGTTCACTCATCAGGCCCAGATACTCTTCTTCCTGTACTTCGCCATGACGGGCATGCACGCTTTGCATATGGTGATTGGTCTTGGTCTCTTAACGTTCCTGGTGATCCAGGCCGGCCGTCGCGTATTTCATGCGAACTACTTCGCACCCGTCGAGATGATCGGCCTGTATTGGCACTTCGTCGATATCGTTTGGATATTCCTTTTCCCATTGCTCTATCTGATTGGACACCGCAGATGACATCACACGTCCCCATTCCTACCGTCAGAATCCTTGTGGCCGTTTGGGCCACGCTGATTCTGCTCACCGGCACCACCGTGGGCGTCTCGTACCTCGAGCTCGGCGAATGGAACATCGTGTTGGCGCTCACTATCGCACTGGTGAAGGCCTCGCTCGTCGCGTGGGTTTTCATGGGAATCAGGCACAGCACCACGCTGACCAAGCTCTTCTGCGTTGCAGGCTTGGTCTGGCTAGCCATCCTGATTCTCATCACATTCAGCGATTACAGCACTCGAAACTGGACGTACCAGGCGCAGCCTTGGTCGCACACAAAGAGCGTCGGCGGCAGCCATTAATAGTGCGCTATTGCGGGCCAAATGCGATTCCGTAAGACTGGCTGCCCAGCGGAATCGACCTGACAATCTTGCCGCTGGCGATGTCGATGACCGATGCCGAGGTCGCATAGTAGTCGCCTGCCCAAAGCTGGCTTCCGTCCGGCGTAACCGCTAGCACCCCTGGAAGCAAACCCGCCTGTATCTTCGCCACGACTTTGTTCTGGGTTGTATCGACTTCAAAGATCCGGTTGTCCGAGCCATCGTCCACGAATACCCGCTTGCCATTTGGCGTCACGGCGACGCCGCCAGTGACAGGCTGTTGTGGACCAGTGTTGGCCAAAAACAGAGTGTTCATAACCGTATCGTCTGCCGTCGAGATCGTGTAGAGAGATGAACCTCCGCTCGCGACATACACCTTCGAGCCGTCCGGTGACACCGTCAACGCCATCGGATAAGGCACTCGAATCGAGTCCATCACCTCGTCGGAACTTGTATCGATCACGAACACATAACACCTGGCAGTGCCGAAATCCGGGATCGGGTTATTGCCGGCCACGTATACACGGGCACCATCCGGCGAAATAGCGATCGAAGACGGATAAGTGTGGTGCGGCAGGGCAATTCGCCTGGTGGCGAAGGTCTTGGTGTCGATGACGGTCACCGAGTTACTAAAGGAGTTCGCCACGTAGGCATCGGCCCCATCCGGTGAAACGGCCACTCCTACCGGGCTGGATCCTGTTTCCACGCTCGCGATCACTTCTTTCGACGTTGTATCGACGATAGAGAGATTGCTCGAAGCATAATTGGTCACATAAGCCCGTTCGCCGTCGCTACTCACCGCTGCACCGCCGTATTGGGAGAAGAGCTGGCTGGTGCTCCAATCCATTGCCCCCACCGAAACGTCCGCCAATCTCTTACCGCCCGATTGCCCTATGGCCGCGACCTGCGAATCACCGGTGTTCGGAAGCAAGAGTATTCGGCCATTAGGGCTCACTGACGGTCCGTTCACGCTGCCCAGCGCCGTGATCTCCGACACGGCCTGCTGATGCATGACATCCACCTCGTCCACGGCGGAACCACCGGCCACCACCCAGGCGCGCGCCCCATCGGGCGAGAACACGATTGCACCGGGGATAGCTTTTTTCAGCAAGGTGACTTGACCCGCAATCTTGTTTGTGGCGGTCGAGATGACGATGACCGCTGGCGAAACGTTGTTATACAGAGGGAATTCGGAAACCCACACCATCGATCCGTCAGGCGATACCTGCACGAATCCGGGGTTCAGGTTTGTAGCAAGCGGTATGCTGCCAGTCACCTTATTTGTTGAGGTATCGACGATCGCAACACTCGGGCTGTACGGTTGGCCTGTTCCGAGGTTTGGCACGTAGACGAACCGGCCGTCCGGCGTAATCGCTACGCCGTTCGAGGCCCCCATTGGAACAGTCGCCTTGACCGTCAGGAAGTCTGTGTCGATCGCGAGCAGACCTGGCTCCGCCGAAAAGGAAGAATTCACGTAAAGCCTGCGGCCGTCCGGCGAAACAACCATTGGGCCCAGGTAAGCCGCGAAGCCGGCGGTCTGAATCACGGTGTTTGTCACCGTATCGATCGAGACAATGTGACTCTCATAGGCATAATCGTAAGATTCCGCAAACAACTTGCGGCCGTCGGGAGTGATGGCGATCCATTCGATCTGGTAGCCAACCGGAATGGTAGCCAGGGTATAGCCGGAGGCGACCTCCATGACCGTTACCGATTCCGAAACCTCGTTCGAGATGTACGCAGTTCCGCCGTCCGGCGAAAAGACGGTGGCAAAGGCTCCCGTACCAACAGTCCATTGCTTCGTCTGCTCACCCGTGCTCGCGTGGACGACACTTACGGTGGACGGATGGTTGCAGCAGTTTACGATGTAAGCGACTGACGCGTGAACGACGTTGGCGCACGCCGCCAATGACGCAAGCAAGCTGAAACAAAGGGAAGGAATGCGACTGTTTGCTTTCATAACAGCCTCCTTTGGCGACCCGAGTGTACATCTTTTTTGGCGCTAATGGAAGTTGCCCGATCTGGTTTTGTCAAGCCTCGTTTAAAATGTCCCCTGTCTTAACTCATTAGAAGTGTCCCTTTTGGTTAGTTCTTCGTCCGATTGTTCTGGCGTCTGCCGGAGCAGAGCCCTGCGAGGCCGCAGGCCGAGCGTTTAGGGCGTAGCGCAGGGAGACGCCAGAGTCGGATGCGGTAAGTGGATCCTTTGCTGTGCCCGGCCCTTTCATCCCGTCATAGCGTTGTTTCCAGGGATGGGTGGCGGTGGGTTTAGTGCCGCCGTATGGCGCGGCCACCTTGCGTGGTTCCGCCGGTGCCCTCGGCGGTCGCTCGGCAATCTCCTCCCAACGCACCGTCTAGCCTCGATAGCGGATCTCCAATCGGCCATCCTGCCACTCGCATACTGCCACCTTGCCCTTGGCCAGCGCCCTATGATTTCCCTGCCGGCTCACTTGCAGAAACCGATTCTCATACCGCACCACCCAGTCGTTGCCGATCACACGCTCGGTCTCCAATCGGAAGGCCTCATCCAGTACCGCCTGGTTCGGCCGCTGGTGGTGATAGTCCTCTGGCGAGGCGGCCGTATGCGCGAAACGCCGGTTGTGGTCCGGCAGATATTCGCTCTTCAAATACTCGTTGGCGTCTTCATAGCTCCGGATGTTCTTTCGCCGCAATTTCTTCACGAGCCGGTCCTGATGAGTGCCATGGTTGCGCTCCACCCGGCCTTTCGCCTGCGCAGAATTGGCCGCGATAATTCGAATCCCCAGCCGCTCGCACATCCGTCCGAACTGCGTCGCCGATACCTCACCGCGCAGTAGTTGCTGCTCGGTCTCCTCCTTGACATATACGGTCTTCCAGTCTGTGTACAGAGCCACCGGCACTCCATATTGCTCGATCCAACTCCGCAGCACCCCCGCCGCCGTCCAGATCGTTTCCTGGGCTCCGATCGCTGTCAGGGTCGTGGCGGTGGCGTCATCCACCAAATTCATCAGGCAGCCTTTCGGCCCCCGTTGCTCGAACCACTCATGAAAGCTCCCGTCCATCTGCACCAGCTCCCCAAAGTGCTTTCTCGGCTCTCGCCGCTTACGGTGTGCTCTCCTCTTCCGCATCCGGCTCCATAGTCCTTCGGCCAGCATCCATCGCCGTAGCGTTTCCGGGTGAACCTGCATCCCGTCCTCACTCTCCAGATGCTCGGCTGCCAGCGTCGGCCCGAAGCGTTCTCCCACCTCTCCCGAGTACTTCTGACGCACCAACCGCAGCACCTTCAGCCGAAACTTCTTCGACTTCGCCCGGCCCGACTCCCGTCCTACACCACGATGCTGCAGCCCTTCGGCGCCCTCTTCCTGATACCGCCTCCAAATCCGCTTCGTCTGCCGATAACTCAACCCAAGAATCTCCGCGGCGTTCACCAACTTCAAGGCTTCTTTCTCCACCCGCGCCAATATCCCGAGCCGTTTCAATTCCCTGCTGCTCATCCCTGTCCGCTCCAATCCGACCTCCCTCAGAGGTCTTCCGATAGGGGACATTTCATCGAGGCCGAAAGGGACATTATCAAAGTTGCGCGACAGTTGCCCGATCTGGTTTGTCCGATCTGGTTGCCCGATCTGGCGGGCCATTCTGATTTTCACTACGTTCAGTGACTGCAGCAGCCGAGGCTTACTTAACGCCCGCAACCTTGGCCGAACACGAAGGGTCGGCGTTAGCCACTGGCGCCGTTCTGCCCCTACCACTCTGCCACAGCATTGAAACATTTGGGTTTACGCCCACCGAACAAAGGGTCTGTCAAAACCCGCTTTTATGTGCGAACCTTGTTTTGGAGAAAAAACTTTCATGACACTCCTGGAATCACTAAAGCAATACACCACCGTCGTAGCGGACACGGGCGACATCGAAGCTATCGCGAAACACAAACCGCAGGACGCAACCACCAACCCTTCCCTGCTGCTGCATGCGGCGCAAATGCCCGACTACCGCCACCTGGTGGGTCGGGCCATTGAAGCTGCGCAGTCCAAAGGTGGCAGTCAGTCCGACATGGCTGTGGAGTTCATGGATAATCTCTTTGTCGCTTTCGGCAGCGAGATTTTGAAGGTTGTCCCAGGCCGTGTTTCGACCGAGGTCGACGCGGGCCTCAGCTTTGACACCGAGGCAACCATCGCTAAAGCGAAAAAGCTGATCGCCCTGTACGACAAACGCGGCATTTCTCGCAACCGGATTCTGATCAAAGTCGCTAGTACCTGGGAAGGTATACGCGCGGCCGAGAAGCTGGAGCAGGAAGGCATCCACTGTAACCTGACCTTGCTCTTCAGCTTCGCTCAAGCCGTCGCCTGCGCCGAAGCCAAGGTCACCTTGATTTCGCCGTTTGTAGGCCGCATCTACGACTACTACAAGAAGGAGAATGGCGGCAAAGAGATTCCTCCCGATCAGGATCCCGGCGTAGCGTCTGTCACCCGCATCTACAACTACTTCAAGAAGTACGGTTACAAGACCCAGGTCATGGGCGCCAGCTTCCGCAATACGAATCAAATCTTAAGACTGGCTGGTTGCGACTTGCTCACCATCAGCCCCGACCTGCTTGCCAATCTGGAAGGAGCGCAGGGAACGGTGGACCGCCAACTTGATCCGGCTAAGGCACCCACCAGCCCCGACCAGCAGATCCACCTGGACGAGAAAACATTCCGCTGGATGCACAACGAGGACGCGATGGCGACCGACAAGCTTGCCGAAGGTATCCGGAAGTTCTATGCCGATGCTCGCAAGCTCGAAAAATACGCGCTCTCGCAGGTTGGCGTCGGCGTCGCCGGGTAGTACCGGGTCGCAAAACGAAGAGTCAGCAACAGCGCCAGCCAGTGCTTCGTACACTGCCCGGCGCTGTTCGTCTTGAATTCGCCGTCAGACGGCGAGTCGCCAATGGGCCAGATCGTAATATGTTGTCCGCTTCATCGCTGCGGTTCTCCTGCTCGATCTTTGCCGCTACCTAGGGCATTACGCCTGCCACATCTTTTTGCCGCTGTGGCGCATTCACTCCATCCATCACTCCGACACCGATTTCGATTTGTCAACCGGCCTCCGGCACCATCCGCTGGAAGCCCTTGTCTTCCAGGGCATGGAACTGGCGCTGATCGTTGCTATGGCGTCGCCTCCGGCTGCAGTTCTGGTAGGCGAGGTCGTCGGGGGCGTGCAGTCCATACTGATGCATGCCAATGCGGTCTGCCCTCCGGCGCTTTTTCATAACGCCCAGCTTCCATCTGGTTCATCACTCCACTGACGCGAAGGAGCAGAACGCGAACTTTGGCAGTATGTTCCCCTGGTGGGATCGGATATTCAATACCTGCGTCGAGCAGCCCCGCCTCGGCAACGCTATGCAGATTGGATTTTAGGGAGTGCCCGAACGACTCGCTCTGAACATTTTGTACCTCCTCACCACATGCCGTTTGGCAGAATGCCGGGGACCGTCGAAGTCCCCAAGAACGACGAAATTGCCGGCGGTCGCCCGGAACGGATCGCCTCTCCGGCTAGGGTCCTTTCCCTCGAAAACCCTGCCTCATTCTTGGAATCAACGAGTTGGTAATCGTCCCTTGGCCGTGCTGCCGATCTGCCTGTGGCCGTCCACTTCAGCTTGTAGGGTGGGTCCCCCGACCCGCAATCGACGCCTCGTCGATTCTCCGAGGCGTTCAGTGAGCCTGCCAGCGGCTCGCGATCTATCACGCCCCGTTGTGGCGGGGCCATATGCGTCGTTCACCTGGAATAAACTGAAGATAGCGTTCGGAAATTCGGGCCCACCAGTGTGCACTCGAGGGTCAACCCTAGGTCCGCTACAGAAAAGATGAAAGAACTGCGACAAATGGTTGCTGCCTGGCAGCAGGCGGAACAAGCCGGCGAAGAAGCCATCCTGGCCACCGTGGTCGATGTCACTGGCTCGTCCTACAGGCAGCCGGGAGGTCGACTCTTGCTCACATCAAGTGGCAGGAGAGTCGGCGCCATCAGCGGAGGTTGCCTGGAGGGTGATCTGCAAAAGAAAGCCTGGTGGTTGACCGAAGGAGGCCGTTCGATCGTTCGCCCGTACGACACCAGCGCTGATGCGGATGGACCGATCGAGTTCGGTTTGGGCTGCAGCGGCGTCATTCACGTTCTCATTGAGCGCCTGCGGCCTGGCAGGGAAGCTCTTCCCTTGTGTGCAATCGAACAAGCCAGTGCGCAGCGCCGCCCCGCCGTTTTGGCCACAGTGATCCGCTCAAGCGACACCGAACAAATCGGCAAGCGAGTCGCGCTCCTACCAGATGGTGATCTGTGCCGGACAGTGCAAGACGACGATCTTGCCAATTGGCTGAAAGCAGAAGCGCGCCAAGTGCTCGAGGTTGGCTCATCGCGCATCGCCACTGGAACATTTCCGTTAGGCGACGTTTCTGCGTTTGTGGAGTTCATTGAGCCACCCCTTCACTTATGGGTCTTCGGCGCCGGCGACGACGCCATGGCCGTGGTCGACCAGTCGAAATTGCTTGGCTGGCGCGTATCGGTGCTCGATGGGCGCAGCCACTATACGCGCCCGGATCGCTTTCCGCACGCGGACACGGTCTTAACCAACACGCTCGACGATCCCTTGGCGGGGCTCGTGCCGGACCGCTGGACCGTTGCCGTCGTGATGGCTCATAGCGTCAGCCAAGACACCGCCGCCTTGAAGGAATTGGCCAATCATCACCTGAGCTATGTCGGCGTTCTGGGCCCACAGCGGCGGACCAAGTGGCTGCTCGAAGAAGCAGGACTTGCCGAGGTTGCAGCTGTGCAGCAATGGCACAGCCCGGTCGGGCTTGATCTCGGGGGCGACAGCCCGGAGCAAGTGGCGCTCGCCATTATCGCAGAGGCGCACGCCGTCTCAAGCGGTCGGGCGGGCGGTAAACTTCGAGACCGTGGTGGGCCCATTCATCTGACAGGCGAACCCCGCCCGGAAGCGCCGTTCGTCGTAAACACGATCGTTTGCGCTTAGCCACCCGGCTGAAACACAATTTCCGTGACGAAACAACTCGCCGCAATGCTTCGCTGTCTAGCTTCTGCTCGCGCGTCTCACCCCGCGATTGTTGCCGGTTAGCCTCATCCGATACAGCGGAAGGAAGCTTCTTGGCAACATAGATTGAAACATGGAACAGGCATTTTCTGAGTCGGAGTGGCCCGAAGGCAACTCTGCCGTCAACGGTGCACCCAAGCGCCGCCGAGCAAGTAACACTGCGTCCGTTCGCGTGGCTGGAATCCTGACCATCGTCGGAGCCCTTGCGATTGGTGCCGTATGTTGGTCGGCTTCTACCCGCGCCATCCATCCTGCGGAACACGGCTATGCGTGGAGCCTGGCAACCTTTCCGGATCTTCAAGGGCGTGATGTCCGCTTCCCCAGCCGCACCGGAATCCAGATTCAGGGCCGCCTCTTCCGCGGTTCGAAGCCGGCTGTGATCGTGCTTTCCCATGGTTACGGTGACACCCAGGATCAGTTGCTGCCGTTTGCCCACTTCCTGCATCAGGCTGGCTTCAGCGTTTTGACCTACAACATGCGCAGCCGGGGCGGTAGCGGCGGCACGGCGGTCAGTCTCGGTGCACTCGAACAGACGGACCTCGTCTCAACGGTGGATTTTCTCGCAGCACAGCCGGAGACGCAGAGCCAGCCTGTCGGCGCCTGGGGCATCTCATTGGGTGGCGCCACCAGTATCCTGGCGGCCGCTCAGGATACACGCGTCAAGGCCGTCGTGGACGACAGCGGCTTTAGCGACGCTCCCAACGTCATTCAGACCGCCTTCAGCCACTTCATCCACTTGCCGGCGTTCCCATTTGCGCCGCTTACGGTGGGCCTCAGCGAGGAGCGCATCGGCGTCAGCATTACGGATGTTCGCCCGATGGACGTCATCGGCCGAATCAGCCCGCGTCCGATTCTCATGATCCATTGCATCGGCGACGCGCTGGTTCCTCCCGACAACACTCAGCGGAACCTGAGCCGCGCGGGCGAGCCGAAGGAAGTCTGGTGGATTCCCGGCGGCTACCATGCCAACGGGCACACCATCGCGAAAGAAGAGTACGAGCAGCGCGTGAACGAGTTCTTTGAAAAATCTCTGCTGTCGCCTGCGCAAGAACTGAAATAACAATAACCGCCCTCGGTTAACTAATGGCGTTCGCGGGCTTAGCCGAAGTTCGTCATGGGGACATCGATTTAAGCAAAGTCGGGGCTTGCGAATGGGATAAGTGTCTTGGCTCCAATGGCGGCTTGGGTAGAAGTCGATGTGGTGTAGACCAACCCTCTTGAAGAGGTTCGAGTCTCATGACAAGATCGCCTTAGAATGTTTCTGCGGGCGAACCGGCGGAGCAAAGACGGCAAGGACCACGGCTACTGGTCGCTGGTTGAGACAGTACGCACGCCCGATGGACCCCGGCAGAAAACGCTGTGCTATCTGGGCGAGTTGAACAGTTCGGCGCAGGCGCGCTGGCTGAAGACGATCGAAGTCTTCAACGAGCAGGGTGAGGCGCAGCAACTGAAGCTTTTTCCCTCGCACGTGGAGCCGCCGGCGAATGATCCGCAGGTGGCACGGGTGCTGCTGAACAAGGTGCGGCTGGAGCGCACGCGGCAGTTCGGCTCCTGCTGGCTGGGCCTGGAACTGTGGAGACGTCTGGAACTGGATCGTTTCTTCGAAGAGGCGGTGGATGAGCAGGAGGCCGACGTGAGATGGTCGCGCGTGGCCGCCGTGCTGGCTATCAATCGGCTGTGCGAGCCAGGCAGCGAGTTGGCCATCGAAGAACGTTGGTATCCCTCCACGGCGCTGGATGACCTGCTGGGAATCGAAGAAGGCAAGCTCAACGACACGCGGCTGTACCGTTGCCTGGACCGGATTCTGCCGCACAAAACGAAGCTGGAGCGGCATCTCAAGCAGCGCTACGGTGAGCTGTTCGGTGCCGAGTTTGACGTGCTGCTCTACGATCTGACGAGCAGCTATGTGGAAGGCGCCGCGGAGAAGAATCCGATGATGCGGCGGGGCTATTCGCGCGATCATCGCCCGGACTGCGAGCAGATGGTGATCGCGCTGATCGTCAACAGCGAGGGTTTCCCATTCAGCTATGAGACCTTCGACGGCAACCGCGCCGATGTTTCGACCATGGAGACGATTCTGCGCATGGTGGAACGTAAGTATGGCAAGGCGCGGCGGATCTGGGTGTTTGATCGCGGCATCGTGAGCGAGGAGAATCTTCAGGCGATCCGCAAACGCGGTGGCCAGTACCTGGTGGGCACGCCGCGCAGCCAGATGAAGCAGTTTGAAGAGGAGCTGCTGAAAGACGATTGGACTCAGGTGCGGCCCGACGTGGAAGTGAAGAAGGTAGCCATTCCTCGGGGCGAGGAGACCTTCATCCTGTGCCGCACCAGCGGCCGGAAAGAAAAAGAGAAGGCCATCCGGAACCGATTTTCCGGCCGTATGGAAAATGCTCTGAAACGTCTGGCGAAAACCATCGAGACCGGTCGGCTGAAAGACCGCCACAAAATGGAGCGGCGTCTGGGGCGGATTCAAGCCAGCCATCCCCAGGTGAACGATCTCTACCAGGTCGGTCTGCGGGACACGCCCGAGGGCGTTCGTCTCCACTGGGCAATCAAAGAAGATCGCAAGGTCTGGCGCGGACTGCGGGAAGGCGCTTACATGCTCCGCACCAATCTCCAGGTCGGCACCTCGGAAGAGCTCTGGTCCCGGTACATGCAGTTAACCGAGGCTGAGGCATCGTTCCGCGCGCTCAAAAGCGAGCTGTCCATCCGGCCCTTGTTCCATCAACTCGAGTCGCGCGTCAAGGCCCACGTGATGGTGGCCTTTCTCGGCTATGCCCTGTGGGTCACGCTCAAGCATTTGTTGAAGCGCCGCCCTGCGATCGTCCCGCAACCATCGAGCAGCGGAGTCAACAACGCCCAGCCTCTGTCGGCGATGAAGGCGCTCGCCCTGCTCTCTAGCCTACACAGCGCCAACATTATCCTGCCCACCACCGATGGACGAGAGATCCGCCTGCGCCGCATCACCGAACCGACCGCCGAGCAGAAATCGCTCCTCCAGCAACTCGGGCTCAGCCTCCCCGCGAGGTTCGAACTTCATCGCAAATGTAGTGTAGACTCGGCGATTGCCTGAACTCATTCTGAATGACTTAGGTGCCTTTCGGCCTCCGTCGTGACGAACTTCGGTTAGATCGACAATGCGCACAGAAATCGGACATGTGGAGGCGATCTTCCGGTACCCCGTGAAGTCCATGGGCGGCGAACGACTGGAGGCTGCCACGGCAGGCTGGCACGGTCTTGACGGTGACAGACGCCTGGCGTTCCGCCGAAACGATGATCGTAACGGCTGCCCGTGGCTGACAGCAAGTAAGCTTCCCGATTTGCTCCGGTTTGGTTCGCAGCGCCGTGAAGAGGGTGCTCAGGGAGATCTTCCCACGCATATTCGTACGCCGGATGGCGAAGAGATGCCTGTCTTCGGTGAGGACTTGGCCATGGAAGTTGGGCGTCGTCACTCGCATTGGTCGACTGGCGGTCGGGCAGACCATGGTCCTCCGCGCGGCGACCGAACACAGCGACCGTGGTTGAACGAAATACAATGTCCCGGAACAGAGTCCAACCGCGGCGTTCCAGCTGAAGAACCCAGCTGGACGGCGGGCTCTGGTCGGAGCCGGGAAAGCGCCTTAGCCGTTGAGGAACGGCTCAAAGAAGGTATCGTCGGCGTAACACCAGCCCCAGTCTTCGCCGCGCTCCAGCGAACGCACCATCGGATGCTTCGTGGCGCGGAAATGCTTCGTGGCGTGTTTGCCGATCGAGCTATCGCAGCAACCGACATGGCCGCAGCGTAAGACAAACGCGCAGATGAACCCAGGATTGGCCCAGCTTCAGGCACTCCTCGCAGCCATTGGTGTTGGGCTTTTGCTGGCGATTTGCCTCGGCGATATGCGGACAAGTAGGTTTCAAGTCAGCCTCCTTCGTTGCTATGGCGTTTATCGTTCTGCGGATTGAGATCCCACCTCTGCCACTCGGTCCCGTTCTTTTGGCGGATTGGCGGGCAGGTAAACGCTGAAGATGGTTTCACCCGGTTTGGAATGCACTTGAATTCGCCCGCCGTGACGGAACGTGACGATCCGATACGAAATGTCCAGCCCCAACCCAGTTCCTTTGCCGAGCCCTTTGGTCGTGAAGAATGGCTCAAAGATGCGATTTTTAACGTCGTCGGGTATGCCCGGGCCGTTGTCTTCGATTTCCACCAACACGCCCTCCGCGCAACCCATCGTACGGATCGTGAGAAGGCCCTTGCCATTCATCGCGTCAATCGCATTGTCGATCAGGTTCGTCCAGACTTGATTCAGCTCGCCCGGGTAGGCGCAAATCTTCGGCGACAATTCATCATATTGCCGCTGCACCTCGACTCCATTCTTCAGCTTGTGGTGCATGATTTTGAGCGTGCTTTCGAGGCCTTTGTGGACATCGATCTCCTGGAACTTTGCCTGGTCCATGTAGGTGTATTCCTTCATGGCCTGCACAAGTTCCGCGATGCGCTCGGTGCTGGTCTCGATATCCTTCGCCAGTTCCCCCATCCGAAGGACCGTTTCCAGCCAGTTCATCGCCTTTTGGAAGGGATAGCCGGTGCCGAGCGTGTTGTGCCAGACATCGAGCACGTCCACGCTGAAGGCGGCTGCCGCTAGCGGAGGCGCCTGGTCGGCCGCTCGGGGCGAGCCATGCTCCTCGAGCCAGTCGTAGATGGCCTGCTCCCTGTCGCTCAACTCCATGGGGTCCTGTTTGGGGAAACCCTGCAGAACGCGTTCCCGCAAGCCTTTGGACGTCTGGCGAATCAGCTCGCGCTGGCTTGGGTTCCAGGTTGGATCCAGCTCAAGCATCCGCAAGGGTGCTTCGAGTATGGTCTCCAGCATCAGCTTCGAAGCCCGGCGAGCGGCTGCTGCTGGATTATTCAGTTCGTGCGCCAGGCCGGCTGACATCTTCCCGAGCGCTGCCAACTTCTCTTCATGATTGACGTGTGCGTCCACCTCGCGCGAACGCTGCGCCATTGCCTTCAACACCACCTCGGCTAGCGGAGAACATTCCGAGATCAACGCGCGCAGTGTCTTCGGCGTCACGCGCAGCAGCGTCGTCGGACCCACGGTGCGCCCCGTCGCCGATGCCGCCCCACCCATCAGGATCGACAAGTCGCCCGAAAACTGCCCCGGCCCGTGATAGGCCAACAGGTTGTCTTCATTGCCGATGGTTTTCGTAATGCGAAGCTTCCCGGAAATGACAACGTACAGATCCCAGACTTTGTCGCCTTGCGAAAACACCAGCTCATCGTCCCCAAAGTGCACCACCTCGCCGTACGACTGGATTAGCTCCAGCTGATGCTGGTCGAAGTACGGGAAGATGTCTTTGTCGTGGATATCGTGAAACATCGAATCGATCCCCTAACTCACCGCCGTAGCGGCTTGCGCTACGCCCGTAAGGTGCGCCAGATGCTGGTGGATCATCTGGACGCAAATGGATCCCTCCCCTACAGATGATGCGACACGCTTAATTGATCCATGTCGGACGTCGCCGGCGACAAATATACCGGGAACGCTGGTTTCAAGCAGGAATGGGTCGCGGTCGGCTTTCCATCCTACCGGCAGATGCGCCCCGTCAACATGCGGCAGGCTCGGCCCCGAGAGGATGAAGCCGCGATCGTCAGTCGCCACCAGACCTTGCATCCACTCCGTCTTGGGGGATGCGCCGATAAAGATGAACAGGCCAGTTGCCTTCACGGTTCGGATCTCGCCCGTCTGGCTGTTCTGTAACCGTAGACTTTCCAGGCGCTGCTCGCCCAACGCTTCCACAACTTCGGTGTAGGGCTCGACGTCAATATTGGGGATAGCCTTAATCTGGTCGATCAGATAATGCGACATGCTCTTCACTAGAGATTCGGCTCGTACCAGCATGTGCACCTTGCTGGCATATTGGGCGAAATAGACCGCCGCCTGTCCCGCCGAGTTCGCGCCGCCCACCACGTAGACTTCTTCGTTCTGGCAAAGAATAGCCTCCGTCAGAGCCGCCCCATAGTACACCCCTGTCCCGTGCAGGCGCTCGACACCGGGAACATCCAGCTTGCGCCACGAGAGGCCACTGGCAATCAGCATGGCATGGCACGGAACTTCGGTGCCGTTGGCGAGCTTCACGATCCGGTAGGGGTCTTCAATGCGAACTCCCGTGGCTTCCATCGGATGGATAAACTCCACGCCAAATCGCCGCGCCTGCATGCTGGCACGTCGAGCCAGATCGCCGCCCGAGAGGCCCGCGGGAAAGCCGAGATAATTCTCAATCCGGGAACTCATGCCGGCCTGCCCCCCCGGGGCCTCGGCTTCGATGAGGGCCGTCTTCAATCCCTCCGACGCGCCATAGACCGCTGCCGCGAGGCCCGCCGGCCCGCCTCCCACGATCACCAGGTCGTAGAACGAACCTCCCGCTCGCGTGGTGAGGCCCAGCCGTTCCGCTAGTTCGCTCGGGGCCGGTCGCTGCAATTTGCCGCCGTCTGGAAAGAGCACCACCGGAAACTGTAAATTGTCGCCGATCTGCGCCAGCATCCTCTGAATGGCCGGCTCATTCTCCCGTCCAGCGATATCAGTCCATTCATACGGGAAGCAGTTCCGGCCGAGAAAATCCTTCACCGCATGGCTTTCGGGCGACCATCGGTAACCGATGACGCGCAGCCCTTCGTAAGGCAGCCTGAAGTGCGCCCGCCAATCCCCGAGAAGATCATCCAGAACCGGATAAAGATTCACCTCCGGCGGGTCCCAGGGTTTCAGGAGGTAGTAGTCGAGCCGCACTTCGTTAATTGCCGCGATGGCCGCATTCGTATCGGCGTAGGCGGTGAGCAGAACCTTCTTGGCGGCAGGGAAGACCTTGGTCGCTTTGGTCAGAAACTCGATGCCGGACATCACCGGCATTCGCTGGTCGGCAAGAAACAGAGCCACTGTTTCGTCGCGCGCCTTCAGTTTCTCTGCCGCGTCAAGCGCCACCGTACCCGACTCTGCCCGCAGAATACGGTAGGCTGAGCCGTACTTCCGCCGCAGGTCGCGTTCCACCGAGCGTAATACTTCCGGCTCGTCGTCAACCGCAATTAACGCTGGCTTCGCCATGTAAAAATTGTCGCAGAGAGACGGGCAGCGGACCTAGAAGCTGGGTGGCGCGGGCTATCAGCCTGGTGAGCCGAGAGCCATCTCGGCTTTCGGTTTAGCCACCGCTTTCGAATAGGCTTCGTCGAGCAACTCCACCACATGCATCACCCGCTGGCCGCGTCCATACAGCCGTGAGCCGGCTCGCAGTTGCAACATACATCCCGGATTCGCTGTCACAATAGTCTGCGCTCCACTGGAATTGACGATGGCCATCTTGTCCTTCAGCAGGCTCATCGCCAGTTCATTGTGAACAATGTTGTATATCCCAGCGCTGCCGCAACAAACGTCCGCGGTCGGCATTTCGTAAAACGTCACGCCGGGAACGCTTCGCAGGAGTTGGCGTGGAGCGGCAGTGATCTTCTGGCCATGCGCTAGATGGCACGAATCCTGGTACGTCACGACGGTGCCTAGCGCTCGCATCCCAGGCCGCAACTCAATCGACGCCAGAAACTCGGTGATGTCCTTCATCAGTCCGACAAAGCGCTGGGCTCTCTCGTGGTACGCGGGATCATCCTCCAGTAGTTCGTGGTATTCCTTCAGCGTGGAACCGCAGCCGGCTGCGTTGGTGATGATCGCGTCATATTCGCCGGAGAGCACCGCATCGATGTTTCGCCGCGCTAACTGGCGGGCGTTCTCCTTCAGGCCGGAGTGAATCGCCAACGCCCCGCAACAGTTCTGATCGGCCGGGATGACGACCTCACATCCATTCTTTTGCAACACCCGAATGGTGGCTTCGTTGAGCCGGGCGAAAGCCACGTTTGCAATGCAACCAGCCAGGAACGCCACTCGAAAACGCCGCTCTCCCTCGGCCGCAAATGTCTTCCCGATTTGTGGGAAGAAGAAGGGCACCTCTGCGTTCGGCGTCAGTGCCTCCAGATTCCCCAGGTTGCCGATTGCATTCAGCACCCCAAGTGCTCGCAGCACACGCTGCATGCCCGAGGCCTGGTACAGATACAAGCCTGCCCCGGCCACCTGCAGCATATTGCGCGAAGGAATGAAGTGATCGAAGATAAAGGTCCGGAAAAGCCGGTTGAGGAACGAACGCTTCTGTTGGCTTTCGAGTTGGGCGCGGGCACTCTCGATGAGCCGGCCATAGGGGACACCGGATGGGCACGCGGTCTCGCATCCGCGGCAGCCCAGACACAGCGAGATGTGCTCAATGTAGGATTCTGTGATGGGCGCACCTTCCGCCACCTGTGCCATCTGGTAGATCCGGCCGCGTGGCGAATCCATCTCCACGCCGAGTTCGCGGTAGGTGGGGCAGGCGTTCAGGCACAACCCGCAATGCACGCACTTGTCTAGGTCACTCCGCTTGGGGCCCTCCGCCTGTTCGGCCAGCACCACCAGCGAACTAGATGCGGCCATACAAGCGGTCTCGGTTCAACAAGCTCTGCGGATCGAACATCTGCTTCACTTTCTTCATCATGTCAAACGCATTCTTGTGAGCCGCACCGTCCGGAATGTGCCATAACTCATAGTTCGTCCGCACGGCATGCGGAGCATACTGCACCGTAGCAGGCACACCCAGCCGTTGGATGCGAGTAAGAATCGGCGCAGCGGCCGTCCACGAGGTCAGATAGACATAACTGACGCCCGCCATGAGCCGCGTGATGAACGGATCGGCGATGCCCTCCATCGCTTCCGCCATGCCGTCCAGCTTTGACGAGATTCGCAACACCACTCCGTCAGGCCTGCGCTCCAGAAACTCCGCCGTGTATTCCCGGATTCGTGTCCACAAAGCCTCTTCGTCCGCACCCGTCAACGTGTCCGCTTGCGGTAGTTCCTGACGGTAGCGCTTCAGGGTGGCGTCGCTGCCTGCGGCCCGAACCGCCACCACGAACGGTTCCTGGTTGAGTCGGGCCGCAGCGGCAGGCGAAAGCAAGTCCACAGCGATGGGTTGCAAAGGGCTGCGCCGGATTCGTTGCCGCAGTTCACGCACCCCCTGGAGTTTCGCGGCCCGCAGAAGAAACGTCATCGTCTGCGCGGGCCGCGAATGAACCCGGAAGTTAATGGACGTGATCGCCGCCAGCGTGCCGAAGCTGCCGATCAGCAGCTTGGCCATGTCGAGACCCGCGACGTTCTTTACCACCATGCCACCTGTCTTCACGAGCTTGCCTTCCAGCGTCGCGAATGTCATGCCAATCACCAGATCGCGTGCCGTCCCGTAACCCAATCGCATGGGGCCGCTGCTATTGCTGGCAATGACTCCGCCGATGGTCGCTTGTGCCGTGAATGGCGGGTCCAGCGCAATCATCTGCCTTTCTGCGCCCAGCAAGGCTTGCAGCTTATTGAACGGCATACCTGCTTCCACACTGATCGTCAGATCTTTGGGCTCGTACTGCAACACGCGCCTCAGCCCACGCGTGGAGACCACAACCTCGGCATCCAGCGCCGGCCCGGCCATTTTCAGCTTCGAATCGTTGCCGGCTAAGGCAATTGTCTTGTTGCGAATGGCCGCCTCCCTAAGCACGTCCGCCAACAACTCCGGAGATTCAGGCGCGACCGCTGATTTCGTCATGGAGGTCAAAACACCATTGTGCACGACTGCCTCGGAGCCGAAGTGGGGCGGGTACCCAGACCCGCGCCGGGCGCCCACGCCCGGCTCTCGGAACGATACGCAAGCCATCTTCTAGCAATCCGGTGTTTTCAGAGCAACCGCGCGGGTCAATAAGCGTATTGCGAGCGAACGCTGAAAACGGCGGAGGAGTTCGAATGAACTCCTCCGCCTCTAATGTACAGCTCGCTCCGCTCCCGAACTACGCCCTAACGTGCAGCCTCGGGATCCGGTCCACCGCCGGCGGCAGGGCGGGGAAGTTGGTATACACGTCGCTCTGATACCAATAAGCAACCGAATAGAAGTCGTCGTTGCGATCATTGGCGTGCCCGTGTTCAATCGTATACCGCAGGTACTTGCGAAACGTCACCGGATTGTCCGCGTGCCAGCGGTACAGGCAATAACGGGCCCCCGTGCGCTCCGCGTTGGTAATCAGCGGCGCTCCGAAATAGCGGTACGCAAAAGGAACCGCGTTGTCGCGCCCGCCAAAGTCCCAGCTGCCCAGAAAATAATCCTCGGTGCCGGTTCCGGTGATGGCGGGCTTGTCTCGATCGTCGACAAAGATCATTTCGTCGCCCTCGCCAAACCAGCCGTCCTTATTCGCCAGCACGCCCATCGACACACCCATCAGGTGGCCCCGCCCTTCTGTCTCACAGAAGACATAGTTGTAGCGGCCATCCAGGTTCGTCTTTTGGTTCGCTGCCGGCGTTTCGAGGCACGGGGCAGCTTGCCGGTATTGCGCATGAAAATACTGCGCGTCGGCCGGTATGTCCCGATTCTGATAGTCGATGTTGGAGTAAAAGCTGCCCACCGGCTGCGTCCCCTCGTTGGTTACCGTGATGCGCGCCGACTTCTTGTAAGGCATCACAAAGTAGCTGTTCAACGACTTGCCCGGCGAGCAGCTCAAAAACGCGGAGTCGTAGTTCACATACTGCCCCAACGTGAGACCAAAGAAATCACCGATGGGGGTTTCCACGCTAGGCTTCGAGTTACCGTCCCAATAGGCCCGCAGCACGAGTTCCTTCAGGTGGTTGTCTGACCGCGCGGCAATCGTAAACCAAACGTGAGTAATAGCGCCGGGTTGGGTAGACTCGAAAACGCTCAGCGTCGCGCCCGGCGCGATTGGGCGATAATCGGCGTTCCCACCCGTGCGGTCCCAAGTACCCTGCTTCAGGGACTCATAGTGCAGCTCCCGAGCGTAGTCGGGCAGTTGGTCACCCGCGACTTGGCCCGTAGGATCAACGGCAGCTCGGCTCGCCGTCCCCCCAGCCATCCAAAGGGTGCCCCCAGCCAAAGCCTGTAATACTTGCCGTCGGCTGCCGATAGTACCAGTGTGAGTTGTAGTACTTTTGCGTTCCATGAAACCGAGATTGTACATCAATCGGGACATTTCCTATACGCTTAAATCCGAGGATCCAAGTATACTTAACTAAAGTCCTAGATCTTTAGTTTGAATTCGGCCGCGGAGGTGAATGGCAATCACCGCCACGGGCTGAATAGACAGGTTAGTGACAGTTACCTATGATACGTGTGCTCATCGCCGATAGCCACCCAGTAGTTCGGGAAGGACTAGGGGTGATCCTCGCTACGGAGCCCGGCATCACCGTCGTTGGCCAAGCTCAGGATGGGGTAGAAGCGCTCGATTTGGTTGGCTCCGCCGACCCCGACGTTTTGCTGATGGAGCTGAACCTGCCGCGCTTGAACGGCCTGGGTGTGCTCCGCAGCCTGGCGATGCGTTCTGCCCGCGTGAGGGTCGTCCTGTTCACCGGGTCGGAGAGCAAAGAGGAGTTTGTGGAGGCCATGAAGTTGGGCTGCGCCGGCATCCTCCTGAAGAATTCGCCCTCTTCGCTCATCGCAAAGAGCATCCACAAGGTCAGCGAAGGTGAAATCTGGCTTGACGCTAATACCACCGCGGCCGTCATCCGGCAGTTTGCAGCGCCACCGGACTTCACGGCGCCGTCGCAGGGCACCAGCAAAACACCTCGTGATCGCGCCCAACTGAGCCAGCGGGAGCGCGAAATCATTGTTCTGATCGCCCAAGGTTACAAGAACAAGGAAATTGCCGAGAAGATGTTCATCACGGAACAGACCGTGAAGAATCACCTTCACAATATTTTCGACAAGCTCGGCGTGTCCGACCGACTGGAACTCGCGCTGTTCGCGATTCACAACAGTCTACACCTGAAAGCCTAGGCCTGCATTCGGCGGTACGACCCTCCGGAAGCGCGATTGGGCTGAGGACCATAATAGTGATGGTTCGATGCCGTTCATAACCACTTTGGGCGCGCTGCTCATCGTAACCGTCCTCTTCGACGCGTTCGAGGCCATGATTCTGCCGCGTCGTCTGACGCGCAAGCTTCGGGTCACGAGGCTCGTTTACTCGTCGACCTGGCCAATTTGGTCGTTCCTACCCCGCCGCCGGCCGCCATCCGCTTTCCGCGAGAACTTCCTGAGCTGGTATGGCCCGTTGTCGTTGATTTTCATGCTGGCCGTGTGGGCTGCCGGGCTGGTGCTCGGCTTTGCCCTGCTCTATTGGACCGTGGGTCCGCCGGCGCTGAGCGATGGTACCCAGGCCGGGTTCTGGGTCTGCTTGTATATGAGCGGCACCACCTTTTTTACGCTTGGCTTCGGTGACGTCGTTCCTCATCAAGCGATGGCACGGGCGTTGACTGTCACCCAAGCCGGCGTCGGATTCGGATTCTTAGGCGCGATCATCGGCTACCTGCCGGTCATTTACACGGCGTTTTCCAAGCGGGAAACAAACATCTCCATGCTGGACGCGCGCGCCGGCTCTCCGCCCAGCGCCGCCGAGATCCTGGCAAATTACAGCCGTGCCAACGCGCTCGATCGCATCGACGTTTTGCTGGCCAATTGGGAGTTCGCCAGCGCCCAGATGCTGGAGACTCACATCTCGTATCCGGTCCTGATCTACTACCGCTCACATCACGACAAACAAAGCTGGGTTGCCTCAATCAATGCGATCGCCGACACCTCTATCCTGATCATGGCTGGCATTGAGGGCGTTGACCCTTGGCAGGCTCAACTCACCTTTGCCATACTTCGGCATACCCTGGTCGACGTGCTCGCCGTCGCGAGCGTAGACCCTTCGGCTCACTACGGCGATCGACTGCCCAGGCAGGAACTCGAGGCCCTGCGGGATTACCTGGATGCGGCGGGTGTCCACTGCTCACGCACCCCTGAGGCGGATGAGCAGCTACGCCAGCTGCGGGCCCTGTACGAACCTTATTTGATCTCACTTTCCGAGCACCTGGTCCTTCCAGTTACCCCTTGGCGCAATGCGCGAATGGTGCAGGAAAACTGGGAACCGAGCCGCACTCTGCCTTCCTGATGGGCTTGGCCGCGCAATCCAGCGGCAGAGGAATAACGTCCTTGTATACTTGTCTTCGCTTGCGTTTGCTTTCTCACAGGCCGATGTCGATGCTAAAAAACGCCCTTCCCGCGCATGGGGTCAACAAGCGCCGCTCCACCGTGTGGGCACACCCAGCCTGTCCCCAGATCACCGAAGCCGACTTGCCCGGTGAGAACTCCCAGCACAGAACCGCGAGCGTGAATGTCTGTGTGAAACGTTCAGCACAGAACCGCGCGCGTCAGCGAGCGGACACACGACAAGGCCGACCGGGACAGGCGCCTCTGTCCCAAGGCGATCACGAAATCCACTCTTGTCAACTCAAGCTCAATCGCCGCGTGGACAGAGCGCGCCTGTCCCAAGATGCAGTACGGTCGACTCGTTACTCTGTCCCGCGGTTTTCACACGGACGCGTGAGCGAGCGAACGCGAAACGGAGTTCGGTCACGACTAGCGTAAAGGTGAACTCACTCGATGGCTTCTGAAATGGTAGGACAATCCAAGGTTGGGGTGGCTCGCGAGGAGAACGCGCGCTATCTGCTGCCGTTGGCCTTGATGGTGTCGCTGTACTTTGTGATTGGCTTCATCACCTCTCTCAACGACATCCTGATCCCTCATTTCAAAGACCTCTTCCACCTCAAAATTGTCGAGGCACTGCTGGTCCAGTTCTGCTTCTTCGGCGCGTACTTCGTCATGTCGCTGCCGTGCGGCTGGATCGTCGGCAAGATCGGCTACAAAACAAGCATTGTGGTCGCGCTGGCGATCATGGGAATCGGCTTGCTGCTGTTTCTGCCCGCGTCAATATTGATCTTCTACCCGCTATTTCTGTTTGCATTGTTCGTGGTCGGCAGCGGCCTGGCCCTGCTGCAGGTTGCCATCAATCCCTATGTTGGCGCCCTGGGCCCGCCGGAGACAGCGGCTTCGCGCTTGAATCTCTGCGGCGGCCTCAATTCGCTCGCTACCACCATCGCGCCCCGCATCGGCGCCTCCCTCATCTTCATCGGAGCGGCAGCCACCACGGTGGAATTGGCTCAGTCGGTGCGAATGCCTTACGTGATCCTGGCGGCGGGAGCGTTCCTGATGGCGGGCATCACCGCGCTGGTGCATCTCCCACGCCTGATTGAAACGAATACGGGCAGTTCGAAGGTGGAGGGCAGCGCCTGGAAGGTGAGCCATTTGCGCCTGGGGGCCATCGCCATCTTCTGTTACGTTGGAGCCGAGGTCGCCATCGGCAGCATCATGATCAACTTCCTGGGCCAGCCGTCGATGGGCGGCATGAGCCACGAACACGCTGCCCACTATGTGTCCTATTACTGGGGCAGCGCGATGATCGGGCGCTTTATCGGATTCGTGGCAATGCAAAAGATCAGGGCCGAAAAAGGGCTGGCGTTTGTAGCCATTATGGGCTTGCTGTTTGTGGGAACCGGCATCGTTACGCACGGGCAGCTAGCCGTCTGGGCCATTGTGTGCTGCGGGCTGTTCAATTCCATCATGTGGCCCTGCATCTTCCCGCTTTCGGTGAGAAACCTCGGGCCACTCACCAGTCAAGGTTCGGGAATTTTGGTCACCATGGTGGTGGGTGGCGCTGTGATTCCCGAGATTCAGGCCTATTTGGCCGACGCCTTCGGCTATCAACCCAGCTTCATCGTGGTCTTGCTGTGTTACGCCTACATCCTGTTCTTCGCCGTCCGAGGATATAAGGCTCCGTCCCTCGTTTTGTTTGCCGTTAAAGATTCATAAACGACTATTCGGCCTACAATGGCCAGAAGTCGGTTTTCACGCCGGCGCTTGAGCCCATGGAAACGCCCGACCTCAGTTCGAGCCCGGCAGCGCCTGAAACCGCCGTCCTTGCCGGCGGCAGACCGCGTAAGGCCGCGCTCGCGTTTATCTTTGTCACTGTGACGCTCGACATGCTGGCGCTCGGCATGATCGCACCGGTGCTGCCCCGTCTGATCACTCAGTTTGAAGGTGGCAATACGGTCCGTGCCGCGGAGTTCATCGGCGTCTTCGGAACCGTCTGGGCCTTGATGCAGTTTGTGTTTTCACCGGTGCTCGGCTCGCTCTCGGATCGCTTCGGGCGGCGCACCGTGATCTTGCTCTCGAACTTCGGATTAGGCCTGGATTACCTGGTGATGGCGGTCGCGCCCACTCTGGGCTGGTTGTTCGCCGGCCGTCTAATCTCCGGCGTGACAGCCGCCAGCATCCCCAGTGCGATGGCCTACATCGCTGATGTCACCCCGCCCGAAAAGCGTTCCGCCGGTTTTGGCGTGTTGAGCGCCGCATTTGGCCTCGGCTTCGTCCTGGGACCCGCGCTCGGTGGCGTTCTCGGAAGCATCAGCCCCCGTCTGCCGTTCTGGGTGGCCGGCGCGTTCAGCCTCGTTAACGCCATGTACGGACTGTTTGTCCTGCCCGAGTCCCTGCCACTGGTTCATCGCAGCCCGTTCTCCTGGCGTCGTGCAAACCCGGTAGGCTCGCTCGTGCTACTCCGATGCCACACGGCCTTGTTCCGTCTCGCGATGGTTCTGTTCCTCGGCTACCTCGCGCACCAGGTGTTGGCCGGCACTTACGTGCTCTATGCCGATTACCGCTACAACTGGACCGATCGAACCGTTGGCTTATCACTGGCCTTGGTCGGCATCTGCTCGGGGATTGTAGGAGCGCTGCTCGTCAAGCCGTGCGTCCGCAAATTCGGAGATCGTCCGGTGATGCTCTTCGGCCTTGGTTTTGGAAGTATCGGCTTTGCGATGTTTGGCCTCGCCGCCTCGGGCTTGGGTTTTTGGCTCGCCATCCCGGTTTGGAATCTCTGGGGCCTGGCCGGTCCCACGGCGCAGAGCTTGATGAGCCATCGCGTCTCACCGTCCGAGCAGGGTCAGTTGCAAGGCGCTATTAATGGCCTGCGTGGCATTGCCGGCTTGATGGGACCGGCTCTCTTCACTAATGTCTTCGCCGCTTCCATCCGCCCGGGCGTAACCTGGCATCTTCCCGGCGCTCCGTTCTACCTGGCAGCGCTGATTCTGTTTAGCTCGCTGCTACTGGGCTTCCGGATTACCCGGACGGCGTGAGCCCTTCGAAAAACGCCCTCAAACCACCCCTGCGATCAACTGTGGGGTAGTCCCCCGGACTGCAATCGGCGCCCGCGCCGATTTGCCGAGTCGTCCACGATTGGCCGAGCTTCCTCTTCACGCCCCGTTTTGGCAAAGCTGCCGTGATCTATTAACTTTTCTCCGAGAAACTGTGCCTCAAGCCATCCGAGCGACTCCTGCGGGTTGTTAATGGTAGTACTGATTCAGACCGAGATGTCCGTTTTTCGCATGCCGAAGTCCCAAAGCCGGACGCTTCCTCTCGACTATCTAACATTTGTCCAGAGCTAACGATGGTCTTAAAGGTGCCCGGAATTTTTCGAAACTATCTCAACGAGGACCCCTCAACCAGTGCGCACTCACATCCATCTCACACTATTCTTGTCACTTGTCTCGCCTTTTTTGGGTGCCCAATCTGAACCCTCATACGGCTCAAACGCTGCAGCAGGCCACTATGTCCAAACTCCCGATGCCAAAATCTACTACGAACGCTACGGAGAAGGTGGGCGTCCCCTGATCCTGCTGCACGGCGGCGAATACGGCTACGTCGACGAATTTGCCGACCTCATTCGCGAGATGAGCAAGAGCCGTACGGTCATTGCCATCGCCACCCGAGGCTACGGCCGATCCGAGCGCGGCAAGGTCCCTCTATCTCACCGTCAATTTGCCCTCGATGCCTGGACAGTTATCGAAGACACATTCAGGAACGGCGAAAAGGTAGACGTCCTCGGCTTCAGCGAAGGCGCCATTACTTCCTACCTGCTCGTCTCTGCTCATCCCGAACGGTTCAACAGGTTAATCGCAATCGGAGGTTCAAAGGGCACTTACGACCAGGCATTGCAATCCAACGAAGCCGAACCTTTAACCCCCGAACTAATGCAAAAGCAAGTTCCGAACCTAGTTGCCAAACGCAAAGCCATCATGGCCGATCCCACACAATGGGAACCGCTGATCCGTGAACTGGATGCGATGTACCGCTCTCCTTATTACGTTAAGCAAGACGAAGTTCGCGCCATCAAGATCCCCGCTCTGATCATGGCCGGAGATCATGATTTCTACAACAGCCTCGACGGCCTCGTTGAAACCTTTCGGCTCCTCCCCAAAGGGCAACTCGCCTTCATTCCTGGCTGTGGCCATGTCGTACTCGATTGCAAACCGGGGCTCGTGATCTCAATAGCCACCGCTTTTTTAGACGAACCGCAGAAGTGACGCGCATCGCGCCTTGCGTTTCCAGACGAAATATCCTGTCTCCGAGCACGGAAGGAACTTCCCGGAAACACCCCCGCGATACACTAAACGAGGGTAAACTCCTGAGCCTCGCCTCGCTTGTTCTGCCCGAAGTACGTTGTTTCGTACTGAACTCCCTATGAAAATCCACGAATATCAGGCCAAGGCGATTCTGGCCAAATACGACGTTCCTGTGCCGAAGGGCGAAGTCGCCTACACGGTGGAAGAAGCCGAAGCGGCGGCTAAGAAACTGGGCGGCAGCGTTGTGGTCAAGGCGCAAATTCATGCCGGCGGCCGCGGCAAAGGCGGCGGCGTCAAGGTCGCCAAAGACTCAACCGAAGCCGCGGAGATCTCCAAGAAGATTCTCGGCATGACCCTGGTCACGCATCAGACCGGTCCGGAAGGCAGGGTCGTTCAGCGTCTATTAATCGAACAGACGCTGCCCATCGAGCGCGAACTATACCTGGGTATTGTTCTCGACCGCGCGCTCGGTGTTCCGGTGTTCATGGCCTCTTCTGAAGGCGGCATGGACATTGAAGAAGTCGCCGCCAAGACGCCGGAGAAGATCCTGAAAGAACCGCTGAAGCCCGGCTTTGGGCTGCAGCCGTACCAGGCGCGCAAGCTTGCGTTCGGCCTCGGCATTCCGGCGCCCAGCATTAATGCCGCAGCCGCGGCCATGACCGCGCTCGCCAAAACCTACGATGCGATCGATTGCTCACTGGCCGAGATCAATCCGTTCATCCTAACCAAGGACGGCAAGGTCTTCGCGCTCGATGCCAAAATCACCCTTGACGACAACGCTCTCTATCGCCACAAGGACTTGCTCGAGTTACGCGATCTCAACGAAGAGGATCCGCTGGAAGTGGAGGCTTCGCGTTTCGGCCTGAACTACATCAAGCTCGAAGGCAATATCGCCTGCATGGTGAACGGCGCCGGCCTTGCGATGTCGACCATGGACATCATTAAATACGCCGGCGGCCAACCGGCCAACTTCTTGGACGTCGGGGGCGGAGCCAACGCGGAACAGATCAAGAACGCCTTCCGCATTCTGCTATCGGACGCCAGCGTCAAGGCCGTGCTCATCAACATATTCGGCGGCATCCTGCGCTGCGACACGCTGGCCAACGGCGTCATCGCGGCGGCGCGTGAATTGGAAATCAAGATCCCGGTTGTGGTGCGGATGGAAGGCACTAACGTGGAGCTGGGCCAGCAGATTCTGAAGGACTCCGGTTTGAATTTTACGGTCGCGGACGGCATGAAAGACGCCGCCGAGAAGGTAGTGAGGCTTGCGCATGAGCGTACTCGTTAATAAAAACACTAAACTCATTTTTCAGGGCTTCACGGGTAAAGAAGGAACATTCCACGCCCAGCAGGCCATCGCCTACGGCACCAACGTGGTGGGCGGTATCACGCCCGGTAAGGGCGGAACATCGCATCTGGACCGGCCCGTTTTCAACACGGTCGACGCAGCCGTGCATGCCACCGGCGCCAACGCCTCGGTTATCTTTGTGCCACCACCCTACGCCGCCGACGCCATCATGGAAGCCGCTGACGCGGGCCTTGCGTTGGTGGTCTGCATCACCGAGGGCATCCCGGCTGCGGACATGATCAAGGTCTGGGAATTCCTGAAGTCGAAGCCGGATACGCGCCTGGTAGGTCCTAATTGCCCCGGTGTCATCACGCCCGGAGAATGCAAGATCGGCATCATGCCCGGCCACATTCATCTGCGCGGGCACGTCGGCATCGTCTCGCGCTCCGGCACGCTCACCTACGAAGCGGTGGGGCAACTCACCCGGCTGGGCATCGGCCAGTCTACTTGTATCGGCATCGGTGGCGACCCCATCATCGGCACATCATTCACCGATGCGATCAAGCTCTTCAACGAAGACCCGGATACTCACGCCATCATCATGATCGGCGAAATTGGCGGTAATGCCGAGGAAGTGGCAGCCGCTTACGTCAAGCAGCACGTCAAGAAACCGGTGGTGGGCTTTATCGCTGGGCAGACAGCGCCTCCGGGCCGCCGCATGGGTCACGCGGGCGCCATCATCTCCGGCGGCTCCGGCAAGGCCGAAGATAAAGTCGCCGCGATGACCGATGCCGGTATCAGCGTGTGTCCTTCGCCGGCCGTGATGGGCGAGAAAATGCAAGCCGCGCTGGCTGCACAGCCGAAATGATGGGACAGCTCGGCAGAAGTGGGGCTGGACGCCCACTTCCGCGCCGGTCGCCCACGACCGGCTCCGCATCGCTACCCACCGCCCTATCCAGACTCTCAAACATTCAGTAAAGGAACGAACAACGAAACATGTCAGTTGAACGCACATTTGGAATCATCAAACCGGACGCAGTTGCGAATGGACACACCGGCGCGATCCTTAGCCTCATTCAGAACAATGGCTTCAAGATCGTCGGCCTGAGGCAGCGCCGAATCACGAAGGGCGAAGCCGAGGCTTTCTACGCCGTCCATAACGCACGTCCCTTCTACGCTAGCCTGGTGACCTTCATGAGCGAAGGCCCGGTTGTGACGCTAGTGCTGGAACGCGAAGACGCGATCAAGACGTGGCGCGTCGTGATGGGAGCTACTAACCCGGCCAACGCCGCGGAAGGCACCATTCGCAAACAATTTGCCGAGAGCATCGAGCGCAATGCCGTTCACGGATCCGACGCACCGGAAACCGCTGCCCAGGAGATCCCCTTCTTCTTCAGCGCCGCTGAACTGCTCTAGCTGAAAAAGGCCATTCCCCGTTCACTCTCTACGATCGGGGATCTCCAACTCGTCTGTGTGAAAGGTCCAGCACAGAGCCGCGCGCGTCAGCAAGCGGATGATCATAGAACCAACGCTGAAGCGGAGCGAACAAAGCTTCGGAGCCGCGGCCATCAAGGAGTAGTCATGGCCCGGTGGGCCACCAAACTGGATGAAAACCGTCGCGATTCGAGCTACGATTTCTCTGGTCGGGGAGTGGTAGAGGTCGTGTTCGCTCTGGAGAAATAGAGGCCGTTAAGGAGCTTGATCCGGATCGCGCGTTCTGAACCGATAAATGTGACTCGACCTTCCGACGAGGAAGGCCGAGAGCACGTAGGGGTGCGTAAGTTGGCTGTCGCGCGTTCTGCCATTCCTCGGCGGAAAGGAAGAGGATGGCTTACACAATAGCAGCGATTGATGTTCACAAAAGGGTTTTGATGGTGGTGGTGGCCACCGCGGCCGAACCGGTCAAAGACCCGGTTGGCGAAGCGCTGGAATTCGAATGCCGACGCTTCGGTGCCCTGGAGGCGGACCGCCAGCAGTTGGTGGACTGGCTGAAGGAACGCGGAGTCCAGGAAGTGGTGATGGAGTCAACCGCGCAGTACTGGAAGCCGGTGTGGCTCGACCTGGAGCCGCACTTCGGGAAGTTGCATCTGGCGCAGGCGCAATGCAATCGTGCGCCGAAAGGGCGCAAGAACGACTTTCGGGATGGCAAAAGGCTGGCCCGGCGCCTGCTGGCGGGGGAGTTGATGCTGAGCTTCGTGCCGGATGGCGAGCAGCGCAGGTGGCGTGAACTGGCGCGCGCCAAGGATCATTACGTGGCCGAAGGGCCCGCCTGCAGAACCGGGTGGAAGCCCTGCTGGAGGAGATGCGGATCAAGCTGTCGGGAGTGATCAGCGACCTGTTCGGCGTGAGTGGCCGTCGCATACTGCACGCGTTGTCGGAAGGTGAAACCGATCCAGTGCGGTTAGCCGAACTGGGCGAGGAGAGCCTGCGGTGCGGGCCGGAAACGCTGGCGGATGCCCTGCGCGGTCATCCCACGCCGATCCAACTGGCGATTCTGAAACTCCATCTTGGAACTGCTGCGGAAGTTCGACGAGATGCTCGGGTCGTTGGACCAACTGATGGCGGGCGAACTGAAGAAGCATGAAGAGACGGTGATCCGGCTGGCCGAAACGCCTGGATTCGGAGTGGATTCGGCGCAACGCCTGATCGCCGAAGTGGGAGTGGATGCGGATGCGTTTCCGTCGGCCGAGGAATTTGGCTCCTGGTTCGGCGGCTTTCCGGGATCCAATATCAGCGTCGAGCAGAAGCACGGCTCGCGCTCTCCCCAAGGGAACCGTTATGTGCGCAAGCTTCTGACGCAAGCCGCTCAGGCCGCCGTGAAGAAGAAGGGCTGTCATTTTCAGTCGCTCTTCCGCCGTTTCTTACCGCGACTTGGATACAAAGGGGCCATCTGGTTGGTGGCCCATAGGCTGGGGAAACTCGCCTGGAAGATTCTTGATGACGGCGTCCGCTACATCGAACAAGGCAATGAAACTACTCCGAAGGCCAGAAAACGCCGTGCTCAAAAACTGGCTCAGGCTCTGCGAAAGCTCGGTTACGCCGTCACACTGAGCCCCGTCATCCCCGCCGCGGCAGAGAGCCAGGGGTAGGGTGTTTTCAGGGGAGCGGAACAAAGCTCCGGGAGCTCAAAAGCGTCCATTTGAAAACCTCGGCACTGAACCGCGCGCGTAAGCAAGCGGATGCAGGGTGCCACACAGCGTATGTAAGGATCCGGCGCTGGGCAGTCACGGGAGCCCCTCTCCGGCCACCGTGGCCCAGATTGAGAATACGAACTCTTTTCACTCACTAATGTTTGAGGGGCCCATGACCGTTACATACAACGAGAGGAGGAACAATATGGAAAAAGTAATGACAACCTGTGATCAGTGCGGCGCGAGAAAGCCCGATCTGAACCACTGGTTCAACGTATCGACCAACTTTCCCGCTGTCCAATTGGTTCTTGAAAGTGAGGATGCCGCGGACATCGCCAGACCGGCCCGGCACATTTGCGGCACGGACTGTCTGATGAAAGAAGTGGAGGAATGGGCGGCGAGGATGACAGCGCCGCTGCCAGGCCGATGCGTTGGAACCGAGCAGACACCGTGGCCCTTCACCCTGGCCAACATCGCGTTGAGTTGAGGGAGGACGCGGTAAAGAAGATGGCCGCAGATGAACCCCGATGAACACGGATTCTAAATTTGGTCGCGGCTAAGAACTTTGAACTGCGAATCAGCAAGCTGATGTCCGGTGAGAAAGAATTTTGAGAACCAAAGCCAGGCGTTTCGACTTTCATCACGGAAGGTGAAGCATTATGGCAACACTCGCAACTCAGGCGGCCTAAGAGCCGATGATGTCCGATATAAAAGAACTGATGATCTGCGATTCAGAAGAGCCGATCATCCCCGATACGATGGCTCCCAACCACGATGAGGTTGCCGTCCGCGCGTATGGCTATTGGCTGGAAAGCGGCTGCCGTGAAGGTGTGGACGAAGAAAATTGGCTTCGGGCGGAGCAAGAACTGATTGCCAACCAATAAGTCGCGGCGGAGAGACGCTGGAATTAACGGTCTTGCAACTGGCGATTGTTATAGGCTGAGTCTGGTATGCACACGTACAGAAGACTCGTCACGCTCTTCGCATTCTCCGTCGCCGCGGGCTTGGGCGCCACGGCTCAAACGGCAGTAACGCTCAAGTCGCCAGACGGCGCGCTGGAACTCTCGATTGCAACGCTGGGCGGGCCGCCCGCGATGGTTCAAGAGTCCGGCGGTCAACTGGCGTATCGAGTAGCGTTTCGAGGCAAGCCCGTCCTGGACTGGTCCAACCTAGGTCTGGCTATCCAAGGGGCGCCCGCGCTGGGATCCACAGTTCGAGTCGAGTCGTCGAAAGCGTCAGCCAACGACAGTACCTGGAAGTCTGTCGCCGGAAAGGCCGACCCTATCCGCGACCATTACAACGCGGTGACCGTGGAGACCCTGGAGACGGCGGCGGCCGGCCGGCGTCTCGCCATCGAGGCGCGCGCCTATGACGATGGCATTGCGTTTCGCTACGCGATTCCAGAGCAACCTGCGCTCAAGGAGTTACGCATTAGTGACGAGATCACGCAGTTCCGGTTCCATAAAGACCCGACCACCTGGTCGCTGATCCTGCGCGACTTCCAGACCAGTAACGAGGACGATTATCACGAGCTGACCATACAAGGGCTGCACCCGGAATACCTGATCGGCCTGCCGATGTTGATCGAAGTTCCCGGCACGGCCTGGGTCGGGCTGACGGAAGCCTATATCAACGATTGGGCCGGGCTGTTCCTGCACACCACGGACCAAGGCGTCCTCACTGCCCGATTAGCGCCGCAGGTGGAGGACCGGAATGCTTCGCACTTGCGATGGCCGATCGATCCCAAGGTTGAGCCGACGCTCGTCTCCGTGATTCGCCAGGCGCCCGCTCAATCCCCGTGGCGCGTGTTGATGATCGGGGACGAACCAGGGCGGCTGGTGGAATCGAACATGGTGGTCAACTTGAATCCGCCCAACGTCATTCCCGATACGTCGTGGATCAAGCCCGGTAAAACATCGTGGGACTGGTGGTCGGGCCAGGTTGTGAAGAACGTTTCTTTCAATGGCGGCATGAATACGGAGACGATGAAATACTACATCGACTTCTCCGCACGCAACGGGTTTCCGTACATGCTGGTGGATGCGGGCTGGGCGGCCAGCGCCGGCGGCCCGGCTTACGGAAGCGGCCGGCATGCCGCCGATCTCACGAAATACAACCCGGACGTGAATATTCCGGAATTGGTTGCCTACGCCAAATCGAAGAACGTGCGCATCTGGCTGTGGGCGTACTGGACGGACGTCGATGCGCAGATGGCTGATGCGTTTGCGCAGTTCGAGAAATGGGGCATCGTTGGAGTCAAGATCGACTTCATGGACCGCGCCGACCAATGGATGGTGGATTGGTACCGGACCGTAGCGCAGAAGGCGGCAGAACGCCACTTGATGGTAGACTTCCACGGGGCGTTCCGGCCCGACGGGCTGCGGCGCACCTACCCTAATGTGCTGACGCGGGAGGGCGTGATGGGAGCGGAGTACAACAAATGGAGCGCGCGGGAAACGCCTGTCCACAACACCACGCTTCCGTTCACGCGCATGCTGGCCGGACCGATGGACTACACGCCGGGCGGCTTTGACAATGTCACCAAGGCAGACTTCGAGGCGCGGAATATCGGGCCATCGGTGATGGGCACGCGTGTGCACCAACTGGCGTTGTTCGTAGTGTTTGAGAGCCCCTTCCAAATGGTGGCGGATCACCCCGGCGCGTACGACGGCCAGAAAGAGATGGCATTCCTGGATGCCGTTCCCACAACGTGGGACGAGACGCATGTGCTTAATGGACGGCCGGCTCGGTTCATCACCATAGCCCGGCGCAAAGGGAGGGAATGGTACATCGGGAGCATCACGAACTGGGATCCTCGCGAGCTGGAGATTCCGCTGGCGTTTCTGGGGAGTGGCAAGTACACGGCGGAAATGTATTCGGATGGACCTAATGCCGCGACGCAACCAAAGGAGAGTGTAGTCGAGAAACGGACCGTGGACGCATCGACGACGCTGAAGCTGAAGCTCGCGCCCGGCGGCGGCTCGGCGATTCGCATCTTTCCGGCGGAATGACACAGAAGATCGCTGCCTTACTCGACCCTTCGCGCAAGTAGCAGGGTTACCGTGGCGGACCAGCGCCGCAAGATCTGGTTCTCTTCACGCAGGGCATTCAGTTCGGCTAACTCAGACGCTCCGAGGTTGCCGAATTTGCCTTTCCAAGCATAGAAGGTGCGCCGCGTGATACCCACCGTTTCGCAAATTTCTTTTACGCTCAGGCCCTGATGGAGCTTAGAAAGCGCTGCTGCGACGTCGCGGTCGGAACGGCGCGCAGAGCGTCGGGCCGGAGCGTCATGGAACGATTGTGCCGGAGCGGATGAAGCTATGGAAACGGGCATAGGGCGAGTTGGAATATGGCGGCGAAGCTGGAATTCCGGCTTTGGATCGCTGGATGCGGGGAAGGGCTCCTCCTGAGGAATCGGCTGAACATACCCAAGCGCGATGGCGCGCTCAACCCACTCGCGCACCAGCCTGCCCACCCACCAGTACGCCAGGTTGTAGCGCTTGCCCAAGGCTCGAAGCGGCCATCCCGCAACGAAGAACAGGTGGGCCATCCGCCATTGATTCTCGTTGATGCGCCGCGTTAGGAGCGGCATTTGGGAGGGAAAACTGACGGCATTCCTATGGACGGCTGACCGCAGTTGCCGGAGCGTGAGTGCTCTGAGGTCGAGTTCGACGGGAGATCGTGCCGCTGGGGCCGCGGCGGGCGTCGTATCGACAAGCTGCTGAACATAAGGCGTCGGCGAGGGCGCCACGGTCTGCTCTCGAAACCCTCATCCTGCCAGCGGTTTTGCTTGGGCGCTTGCCATACGCGAATGGCCACCGAAACTCCAACATTACGGATAAGGTTATAAAGAAGTCATAAAAATAGGGCGAGAACTGTGTGACTATGCCCGTGGGCGTAGAAGTACTGGATTCAGTGGTTCTGAGACTAAGTCCAGAAAAGTGGCACCCGCGTCGACAGATGCGCGGGCGACCAACGCTTTAAGTAACGGCCGGGGGTAGGAAAACCGGCGGTACACTGTGCGCTGCAAAGAGGCCCTCCACACTGGGGCGATTTAGCACGATGATGGCGCAAACGCCGAGTACTGTTCCGAACGGGACCGACAGGCACAGAAAGGCCGCCACGACCATGCAGAAGATCCGGTGGCGACGCTCGCCGAGGCTCCGGCCTGCGAAATAGGTCAGAAGGGTAACGGCCACGCCAAGCAGCAAGATGCCAACACCAACGCAGAGGATGAGCAGCCCTACGAAACGCGGGTCGGCGGAGGAGCCGGCTGAACGGGCGAATCCCAGGACGAAGAAACCGCCCATAGCGATGTAGACGAGAGAAAACAGAGAGCAGAACCCGCTCAGCCCTGCCATGATGTAGAAACCCAGCTTTAGCAGGGTCAAATGTTCCTGGTCCCGATCGACGAGTTCGCCCACGGTGGCCTCCTTTGACCTCCGCGACAATTATACGTGGGTGCGGGGCGAAAGGTGCTATGAAGAGAAGCATGTCGTATAAGACTCGGCTGATTGGCAAAGGAACAGTTGTCGGATGTCTGGCGGCGTTGTGTATCGCATTGCCTCTGCAGGGTGGAGAGCAGGCGGCAGCCGATGGTCCGCAGTACACGAGCGACGGACATCTGAAGCGTCCGACCAATTATCGCGAATGGATCTTTCTGAGCTCGGGTCTGGGAATGACATACGGCCCCACGGCGATGCAAATGCCCATGGACAACCCGGACTTCGACAACGTCTTTGTGAACCGCGCGGCGTACAAGAATTTCCAGGCCACTGGGAAATGGCCGGATAAAACCATCTTCATTCTGGAGGTCCGCGCCTCGCAATCGAAGGGCTCGATTAACAAGGGCGGGCATTTTCAGGCGCGAGGCGACGGACATCGAAGCGCACGTAAAGAACGAGAAGTTCCCGGGCAAGTGGGCGTTTTTTGGTTTTCCGAACGGAGCAGATACCGGGAAGCAAATTGCGACGACGGCTTCCTGCTATTCCTGCCACGAGCAGCACGGCGTGGTGGACACCACGTTCGTGCAGTTTTATCCCACGCTGATCGAGATCGCTAAAGCGAAAGGGACGTACAAGTAAGGGCCTTTATTGGGCGATCTGGATGACGTTCTTGATGCCGCCGGGGTTCTCAATCGGCTGCAGGAACTGGTCGATTGGGAAACGGTTGGTGATGAGCTGGCGGACAGCGTCCGGGAAGCGAGCGTCAAAGCGTTCAAGGTCGGCGATGGCGTTCTGAAAATGCATGGGGCCGGCGTTGACGGTGCCGAACACCAGTTGGTTCTTCAGGACCATATCGCGCATGAGATCGCTGAGGTCGAAGGGAATGGGCGCTTTGCGGCCGGGAACGCCGGTGAAGATGAAGATGGCATTCTGACCCAGCGACTGGATGATCTCGAACGAGATACTGGCGGCGCCCAGGGCTTCAATGACGAGATCGACGTGGCCGCCGCAGTTGCCAAGGACGTCGGCGGGTTTGATGTCCTCGGCGGGCAAGAAGGTGGCGCCGATGGCATGCATGATGGCGGCCTTTTGCGGGTCGCCCTTGCCGAGCGAATAGACGAAGGTGCGGTAGCCTTCGATCACCAATTTCATTGCCGCGAGTAAGCCAACCGGACCCGCGCCCAACACCAGAGCATGCTGGTTTTGATGGTCCTCCGGATTCTCGCCGACCCAGGGCATGCGCTCGCTTACGGTCCTCATTTGATCCATCGCCTTCTCGGTGATGGTTAGCGGCTCGGTGAGAACGCCGATGTCGCGGAGAGCCTTCGGCAGGACGTAAAGGTAGGGCTCTCCTCCACCACATGGCTCGTGAGGTACCCGTGTAGCTGATTGATACCGCGCTCTTTGAAGTGGCCGGTATAACAGAAATCCTGGCGGCCTGCGGCACAAGCCGGACAGAATTCCGGACATGGGCGACGGACGGAGAGCACGGCGAGATCGCCGGGCTTCACGGACGTGACGTCTTTGCCGATCTCGACAACTTCGCCCAGAGACTCGTGGCCCAGAACCAGATAATCGGACCCGGCCGGAGCGAAGCCGTATTCGAAGGCGGCGATTTCGCGGTCGGTGCCACAGATGCCGACGTCGAGAATGCGGAGTTTCACCTCGGTGGGGGAAGTTAGTGAGGGCTCAGGATGATCGACTAATGAGATCTGCTTTTTATCGGGGAAGACGGCGACAGCGCGCATGCTGTCAGGAGACCATACTTATTGCGACGAGCATATTACGAAGAGGTTTCCGTCCGACGCCTTAGCGTGAAGGCGTCGCTGCGGCTCTTACCGGGTAGACCATGGCTTCGGCGGCCAGCACCACCGTAACGATCCACAGGACGTCGGCGATGAACAGGTGCAGAAGCTGCATCCAGACGGGCGCCAGCAAATAGACGTTAATCATGCCCATCGCCAACTGGAGCACGATCAGGAGCGCCAGGATGCCGGAGGCCTCGCGGATGGCTTGGCTGGGGAACCGGCGCGGGATACGCAAAGCGACGTAGAGTAAGGAAGAAGGACGAAAGTATCGCGACGAGCGGATGGAAGAGACGAAGCCGGAGGAGAACGCTGGAGCCGCTGGCGAAATCCTGCTGCACGCCTTGCTGCAGCGAGACGGCCGGGTAAAGTGTATCGCCAAGCGCGGCGATGGCACCGGTGATGCTGACAAGCAGGGCTACGACAAGGGCGAAGCCCAGCACCCGAGGAAGGTCGCGGCGGTGGAGCGGATGCGGATTGCCGGACGGTTCACCAGCCAGCCAGGCAACCACTGTGAGCGAACCCAGCAGCAGCATGGTGTTGGTGAGGTGAGCCGACAGGTAGAAGGCTCGACCGGACGAGGCATTTTGAGCGACGTAGCGAAACAGAACCAGTCCTGCGCCGAGAGCCCCTTCCAGAAGGATGAAGACGCCGGAGAGCAGGCCGAACAACCGGACTTGGTGCTTCCTCGGGAACGTACGATAGGCCCAGAGGCTCAGCGCCAGAACAGCGAATACAGCGAGGGCGCTGCTGATGCGATGGCTGAACTCGATGAGGGTTTGAATCCTGCGGCGATTGCGGAACCACTTGTCCATTGCAGAAAGGCCAGTTGTTGCCGCAGCCGTCGCCTGAACCACTAGCGCGCACGTAGGCGCCCCATGCGACTACGAGAACGTTGAAGGCGAGAACACCCCAGGCAAAACGGCGAAAGACTGTATGGGCTGCGGTAGAGGGCGTGGTGACGGGGGGCCGGGAGGTCGTGCTCACATTCTCATCCTAGTCCCAAGCGTCTTGTTGTTGATTCACAGCGTTGGCGAATCGTTGCCGAGCATGAATTGGCGGATGATCTTCACGGGAACACCACCCTGCTGCATGAATGTGTTGTGGAATTCTTCGAGCGAGTAAGCAGAGCCCTTGGCCTGCTTATAGTCTTCGCGCAGCTTCATGATTTGAAGCTTGCCGATGGTGTAGACGAGATATGTTGGATCGTTGGTGCCGCGCTTGGTCTCGCGGTCGGCGAGCGAGTGCGGCGTGTAGCCTTCTTTCATAAAGAAGTCGACCGCCTGCTCGTAAGTCATGTGGCCGGTGTGCATCTGGATGCCGACGATATAGCGGGCGTTTCGCAGCAAAGCATCCTGCAATTGGCCGAGCCGGACCATCAGATCGCCTTTGTCATAGCCCTCGTCGAGCATCATCTGTTCGGTGTAGTGGGCCCAGCCTTCGACGTTCGATCCGCAGTTGATCAGCTTTCGAACTTTTGACTGTACCTTTTGGAACCACAGCAGCTGGACGTAGTGCCCCGGGTAGGCCTCGTGGACGGAGGTGCTGATGATGGTGCCTTTGTTGAACGAGGCCATATAGTCCTGTACTTCAGCGGCGCTCCAGCTTTTTTCGGGAAGCGTGACGTTGAAGTAAGCTTCTGTGGCGACTTTTCATAGGGGCCGGGCGTATCCATGGAGGCAGTGGTGACAGCGCGCATAAAGGGCGGCGACTCTTCGAGGATTGGGCGGACGTCGCTGGGGATCGTGATTATGTGGTTGGTGTTGATGAAGGCGATCAGCGACGTGAATGTGTCGCGAAACGACTGCAGAAGCTGGTCGGGGGCGGGGTGGTCCCTGGACAATTCTTCCGAGACCTGGCGTGGCGTCTTGGTGGCATCGATTTGTTTTGCCACTTCGACGAGCGCGCGCTGGTTCGCGTGCAGGTTGTCGTAGCCGATCTTGAGCAACCGGTCGAGAGGGATATCGATCATCTCGTCATAAGCGAGTTTCTTGCGGAAGTTCTCCGCGCCGATGCGATAATCGCCGTGCGATTTGGCCAAAAGATCAGTCTTCAGAAAGGTCTCGTAACTCTTCAGCGAGTCGATCACCTGCTGGTTGACGGTTTTGAACTCGGCGAGAAGGGCCTGGTCGGTGACGTCTTTGAAGGCCAGCGGCACATCGTTCGCGAAGAAGCTTTGATTTCCTGGCAGTTGTTCGGTGGCAATTTCGGTGTAGATCTTGGGTGGATTCTTGAGCAGCAGGCGAGCCTCGACGAAGACTTGCGGGATGAGTTTCTCGCGGGCGATGACGCTCTTCAGGCGGTCGGCCGGCGGAGCGAACTTGCGGCTGATGAGGCCGAAGATACTGCTGGTGACGCTGGAGGAGTAGTAGTCGGGATTCTTTTGCCAGGGACGGATGCTCTCGAGCGACAGCAGGTCACCGTGAATACGCGCAATAACGATGTCGCGGTCGGGCGATGGCGCGACCTTTTCGAACTCGGCTAGATACTTGCGGTCCACCGCGATGCGTTCTTGATTGGCCTTGGCGGAGTAGTCCTCCAGCTGCGAGTCGTATTGATGAATGCCGGCGGCCGTGCCGCTGGAGGGTTCGAGCCGGAACTGATCGTCAAAGTACCGATCAACGAGCTGGTCGAAGTCAGTTTGGGCGCACATAAGAGTTGCTCCTCCCAGCAGGAGCGCGAGTAACTTCATCTCGTCATTATAGGGAGGGCCGGAGGGCGGTCCTGGCCGAGCACTAGTAAAGAGGTAGTTGCGCGCAAATTCGTACCACTTCGGCGGGCTCGAACCGGCGATTGCCTTGGTTGGAAAAGTTACTAGTTGCCACCGAATGTTTCCATTACCCATCCTGGGGTTGAGAAAGGGCAACTATGATCCAGGTACCGAGGCGCAGGCAGAAGCCGGAAGGCCTCATGATTAAGGTTGAGGAGGGGCACCCTATGCAGAAGCACATGTCAGTAACGCATCAAGACAAAGATCTGGCCGGCGAGGCCGGCGAATTCGTGATCGGAAACGACCTCCGTATCGCACGGCTGGGATTCGGCGCAATGCGGATAACGGGCAAAGGAATCTGGGGTGAGCCACCACATCGGGCCGAGGCCATCCGGGTCCTGCGGCGTGCCGTGGAGTTGGGAATCAACTTCATCGACACGGCGGATTCCTACGGTCCTCGCGTAAGCGAGGAGATCATCGCCGAGGCTTTGCACCCGTACCCAGCCGGCTTGGTGATAGCAACGAAGGGTGGATTCGATCGGCCGGGTCCTGATCAATGGGTGGAAAACGGAAAGCCCGAACATCTGAAATCCGCCTGCGAGGGGAGCTTGCGCCGGTTACGCCTGGATCGGATCGACGTTTACCAATTGCATCGTATCGACCCAAAGGTTCCGGCCGATGATCAACTCGGCACGCTGAAGGATCTGCAAGCTCAAGGCAAAATCAAACACATCGGCTTATCGGAAGTGAGCGCCCGACAGATCCAGCATGCCCAAACGATTGTTCCTATCGTGAGCGTCCAGAATCGTTACAGTGTGAGCGACCGAAAGTCAGAGGACGTTCTGGAGTATTGCGAACGAGAGAAAATCGGTTTCATTCCGTGGTTCCCGCTGGCGGCCGGGCAGCTATCGGGCGCGAATAGTCCGATTAGCCGGGTCGCAGCACGATGGGAGGCAACGCCTTCACAAGTGGCTCTGGTGTGGCTGCTGGCGCGGTCTCCCGTCATTTTGCCGATTCCAGGAACTTCCAGCCTCAAGCACCTCGAAGAAAACGTCGCCGCAGCCGGCTTGAAAATTGACGAAAACGCGATGCGTGAGCTGGGCGAATTGCGCGCAGGCTAGTCTAGTCTAGCTTAGTTTCCCACTTAAAATTCAGTACGCAAGGTCCTTGTTTTCAAAGGGGCGGCCTCCACCTTCTGGAAATCACCAGCCGGGTTACCGGGCAAGCGAAGAAGTTTTCGCGCGAGATTGCCATACGCGTTAAGCGCGGTAATCTGTCCGTAATGCACCAAGCCAAAAAGCAGCTCGATGAGATGATTCCCCGTGTCCAGCAGGTGCTGCGCCAGACCCGGGAGCGAGTGCTGCGCGGAAACACCAAGGCCGAAGGAAAACTACTCAGCATTTTCGAGCCGCACACGGAGGTGATCCGCAAGGGCAAGGCGCATAAGCCCAATGAGTTCGGCAAACTGGTCCTGATTCAAGAGGCGGAGAACCAGATCATTACGCTCTACCAAGTGTGCGAGCAACGCCCGGCCGACGCGACCTTGTTAGAGGGATCCCTGGAGCAGCACGTCGAACAGTTCGGACACGCCCCGGAACGCGTGGCGGCCGACACCGGATTCTTTTCAGCCGCCAACGAATCCAAGGCCCACCAAATAGGAGTCAAGCGAGTCTCGATTCCGAGCCACGACACCCAGAGCGCCACGCGTAAACAGCGGCAGAAGCAGCGTTGGTTTAAGGAACTTCAGAAGTGGCGTACCGGGTGTGAAGGCCGCATCAGTGTTCTCAAACGCCGACATGGATTACGGCGATCGCTATATAGGGGGTCGGACGGCCGCCAGCGCTGGGTCGGGCTTGGGGTGATCGCCGACAATGTCATTCATATCGGCACGCACTTGGCCGAGCAAGCACGCCCCCAGTAAGATTCTCTCCGGCGAAATACTCCTCTCCCATCCTCGCTCTCCCCAACCCCAAATCGATTTTTCAATCCCTCCCCACTCCTAACGATTCCCTCGAAGATCGCCAGCCTGGACACCATCTTCGGGACACGATGGTCGGGTCTGAGGCGGTTTTTGAATTTTAAGTGGGAAACTAGCTAGTACTACTGTGTTAAAAACAAACATTTTAATGTAGAATTGTTTTGTGGGATCACGCCTCTCCTCGCCAGGCCCACAGCAGAGGCGCTTCGCGGCATATATTGAGGGTCTGGCAGACGCCGCGGGGCATGCCGACCGGCACATACCGTTGAAGAGCTACTGCACGGGATTGTTATTGCCCGGGGAGCGCAAGAGTGTGGAGCCGATGGCCGCGCGCTTGGCTCCCGACAATGTTCGTCGCACGCATCAGTCACTCCATCACTTGGTGGCGGACGCCCCCTGGAATGACGAGGAGATGCTGGCCGAGGTGCGGCGATTTGTGTTGCCAACCATGGAGAAGCACGGTCCAGTGGTGGCATGGATTGTGGATGATACGGGTTTTCCTAAGCAGGGGAAGCATTCCGTCGGAGTCGCTCGGCAGTACTGCGGTCAGGTCGGCAAACAAGATAACTGCCAGGTGGCGGTGAGTTTATCAGTGAGCACATGGAGCTCGAGTTTGCCAATTGCTTGGCGACTCTATCTGCCAGAGGTGTGGTGCCAGGATGAGGAGCGCTGCCGGAAGGCTGGAGTGCCCGAGTCGATTGAATTTCAAACCAAGCCAGAGATTGCTTTGCAGCAGATTCGGCAGGCGTTGGAACAGAAGGTTCCCCTAGGAGTGGTACTGGCAGATGCGGGTTATGGGAAGGGCACGCAATTCCGCACTGATCTCACCCAACTCGGACTGCAATATATAGTGGGCATTGAATCTAACGCCACCGTGTGGGAGCCTGGACAACAACCCTTACCGGCGCCAGCGCGGAAGCCAGGCCGGGGAGCGCCAGCTAAGCGACTACAGCGCAATGCGGATCATCAACCCATTTCGGTAAAGCAGTTGGCTCTCGAGTTGCCGTCTTCGACATGGAAGGACATCGGTTGGCGTCAAGGCTGTCAAGAAACTTTACACTCACGATTTGCCGCAGTCCGCGTGCGTCCTGCCCATCGCGATTACAAGCGCACTGAGCCATATCCGGAAGAATGGCTCTTGATCGAATGGCCGAAGAAAGAATCGGAGCCTACCAAATACTGGCTCTCCACTTTGCCGGGGAAGACTTCCCTGAAAACTCTGGTAAAGATAGCCCAACACCGCTGGATTATTGAACGAGACTATGAGGAACTCAAGCAGGAGTTGGGACTAGGCCATTATGAAGGTCGGGGTTGGCGCGGTTTTCACCATCACGCCACTTTGTGCATCGCCGCCTACGGGTTCCTGATCGGCGAGCGGAACCGTTTTTCCCCCTCAATCCGCGTCGACCATGTTGGACTATCAGCCCCGGAGCTGCCACCGGACTTCCGCCCGCGCGGGTCGCCGGATCCGTCCCGAACGACATAATCCCTGCTCAATTGCCACGCTGCGGATTGTCACCGCCCGCCACTTGCTCGGGCAGTTGCCTCATTGTCCCTTCTGCGGAGCCAGCGGGAGCAGTTAATCTTCAGCATCCACGTCTACATCCACCATGCAGGTCTGTGGACGGGAATGATGGGGCGCGGTGTGCCATGAACCCTCGAGCAATTGCACTCTAGACAGCTTCTCCAGAGCAAGGCAGCGCCAGTTTTCCGGTGAGCCGTCCGCTTGCAATCCACTCGAACTCTCCCCAGCATACTGATAGCAAAGTACACGAACCTGGCCCTCGTTATTCCGACCCAACCTATGCGGGCAGAACCACCGATCCCTGTCGTGATAGGTGGCACGAATAGGATCCTTACTGACCACAGCCGTCCGGACCACGCGATAAATATCCTCGACCGTCTGAATCTTCGCTTGGATGACACCCATCTCCTACACGATACCCGGGCTTTGCCATCATCCTCAATCGGCTCAGTAATTTATAACACAGTAATACTAGTGTAGTGTCTCTAAACAGCCGGGGCCCAGCTTTCACCGGACGATTCGACTTCGGCGGAGCTCTTTCATCCGCGGGGATGAACGGAATCGGGTCAACGCTGGGTTTGCTACGCTAAGAACCTCGCAGCAACCTTAGTTCGCCGGAGGGCAGAGGGAATGGCAAAAGTACTCATAACAGGAACCAGTTCGGGCATCGGACTGGCGACCGCTTTGGAACTCGGCCGGGCAGGCCACACGGTCTATGCGACGATGCGGAATCCCGCGCGCGCCCCAGAACTGGGTCAGCGCGCAGTACAGGAAGTGCTGCCCATCTCCATCCTGACGCTGGATGTCGATTCCGACCACTCCGTTGCGGATTGCTTCGCAACCATCTACGAGCGAGGCGAACAGATTGACGTTCTCGTCAACAATGCTGGAGTCGAGCGCCATGGCGCCGTCGAGGAACTTGCCATGGAAGACTTTCGAACCACCATGGAGACCAACTACTTCGGTGCAGTGCGGTGCATGCAGCAGGTGCTTCCGCACATGCGCGAAAACGGGAGCGGCTGCATCATTAACGTCACGTCCGTAGCAGGACGAATCGTGAGATCACCGCTGGCCGCCTACGCGGCATCGAAGTTTGCACTGGAGGCGTTGACCGAAGGACTGGCGCAAGAGATGAAGCCGTTTGGCGTGAGGGTCGCGCTGGTAGAGCCTGGCATCATCGACACACCGATGGCACATGCCATTGTCAAACCACCTCCCTCTCGATATGGTCAAGGGAAATATCTAGCCGAGCTTTTTCGGGATGCGCTGGAGGTTCCGACACCACCGTCAGTCGTCGCCGCAGTCATCAGACATGTCATCGAAAGCGGCACCTGGAAACTGCGCCATCTGGCCGGGCCGGGCGCCGAACCCTTGCTGAGCCGGAGAGCTGCCATGACCGATGAAGAGTGGATTGATTCTGTTGCGCAGGATGCGGCTTCGGCGTAAGCTGGGCAGCGGGGGCAAACAGGCTTTGCGGATTTGCCGCATCCGCCTTGCTATGCTCCGGTGCGGCGAATTGCGCGCGCGGTTCTGTGCTGGAGTTTCACGGCTCCGAAGTTGGTTCAGTAGGCGTTGCGAAAGTTGGGCCGCACCACTGGCCTCCGGGTCACCGGGAAGCTGCCAAAATATGATGATCGGCTTATGCACAACGCGATCTCTGAGTTAGTTCGAATTTCGCTGCTCATCCTCGGCGCGCTGTTTCCCATCGTCAACCCGCTGGACAACATTCCGATCTTTCTTTCATTGACCGCCGGGCTGTCCAGCGACTCCCGAATCATCATGGCCCGAAAGATTGCGGTGTACGGGTTCATGCTGCTGATCGGGTCGGTTCTGATAGGGACACATATACTGACGTTCTTCGGCATTTCTCTGCCGGTGGTTCAGGTGGGCGGCGGCTTCGTAGTGATGGCCGCCGGATGGATGCTGCTCAATAAGAAAGATGATGACGGAACTGGCCGGGAAAAAGATCAGAAGCAGGCTGAGGCTTGCTATCTATCGAAGCGGGCATTCTATCCGCTTACGTTGCCGCTGACCGTCGGGCCGGGCTCTATTTCAGTGGCAATCGCGGTCGGCGCAAACCGGCCGCCCGGCAGCGAAGCGCGCTGGTATCTGCCTGTCGCCGCGCTGATTGGCTGCGCGGCGCTGGCCCTCATCATTTACCTGACTTATCGCTTCGCTGAAGCCATCGGCCGCGTGCTGGGCGAAACGAGTATGAGTATCATCGTTCGCCTCTCCTCGTTCATCCTACTTTGCATCGGTGTGCAGATCGCATGGAATGGCGCCAGCGCACTTTTGCACACGGTATTAGTCAATAGCCGCTGACGCTTCGACACGTCTGCCACTGTATTCGATAGCCACTGACGTTTGTTAAACCCCCGTCGCCAGTACTTTTTAGCGCCCTTGTTCGTTGCTTTCGTCCAGGGGCCTCCGGTAGAATCACTCGACCGGTGAGCCGAAAACAATGGTTCACCGAAAGGAAAAAGTTATGCCGAAGTATCTGATCGAGGGAAGGTACACGCCCCAAGGCCTCAAAGGCCTGGCGAAAGACAAGGCTTCCGGTGGCAAGGCCGCTGTGCAAGCCGTTTTGAAATCCGTGAAGGGCAGAGTAGAGAGCTTCTACTTTGCTTTTGGATCTTATGATTTTCTGGTGATCGTGGACCTACCGGACAACGTCACCGCCGCGGCCGTATCGTTGGGCAGTGGGCACTGCGGGATATGTGAGGCTCAAGACCATTCCGCTGCTGACCGTAGATGAGGTAGACCAAGCCCTGGCCGTGACGGCCAAGTATCGCGCGCCGGGCAAGATAGCTAGCAGCACTTACTCAGCAGGACCGTGTGGGAGTTTCGGTAGTATTCCGAAACTCCCCGAAGCACGATCTACCGGGCTACTCTTTACTGTTTCGCGTAGATGGCCTTGTAGCTAGCCTTCTTGCCGTCGGGCATTGTTACTTTACCCGAGACGGTGTACATCTTCCCGTCCTTCTCCAGGACGCGGGTGGCCTCGCCGACGGACTTTCCTCCCCGCTTGAATTCAATCTCCGCCTTGTTCTCCATGCCATGCTTGATCACGAGGGCGTCGTAATAGGGTGCGCCGGTGATCTTTGCTTCCGCGCCATCTGTGACGTACGTGTACATGGTATGAATGGCGTCGCCCGTGGCGGCCGTGCCCATAGCCATATAATCGTAGCCTTTCCCATTGGCCGTGATGGTCACGGTCATTTCCTTGGGCATGGGCATGACTTCGTACTTGGATTTAGCGGTGTCGAGCTTCCAGGTTCCGGTCAAATCCGCACCGGCAAGCAACCCGAACGTGCATAACAACAACATCAGTGATTTCAACAATGTGATCTCCTTAAATTCATTTCTCAAGTATTTACTGCTTCTCGTAGACGGCCTTGAAATTGGCTTCCCTACCGTCCGCTAGCTTCACTTTGGCCGAGACGGTATACATTTTTCCGTCCTTGGCCAACTCGCGGGTGCCCTTGCCTACCGACTTCCCGCCGCGCAGGAATTCAATTTCCGTCTTGTTCTCCATGGCGTTCTTAAGCACAATGGCGTCCCAAACCGGGAACCCGGTTGTCTTGATTTGTTCTCCGTCTTTCACGTAGGTATACATGGCATGAATGGCCTCGCCCGTGGAGGACGTCCCCATCGCCATGTAATCGAAGCCTTTCCCGTTGGCCGTGATAGTCACGGTTTGCTCCTTCGGAGCGGGCATGCCTTCGTACTTGGATTTGGCCGTGTCGAGCTTCCATGTCCCCGTAAAATCTGCTGCCGAAAGTAACCCGAACGTGCATAACAACAAAATCAACGATTTGATCAATGTGGTCTCCTTGAGCGTGTGTTCACGTACTGCCACACGATGATATGAAGTCTGTAAGCAACTTGCAATACAGACCGGGGGGATATTACGGAAGGAATGAACTTAGGCTTGTTGCGTGGAGTACTGTTACGTCGGTAGGGGTACGAAGGGTACGGGATTAGTCAGTGGCTCCGCGATTGAGCATCGCGGAGCCACCCGTCAATTACTATTTCTGGCTCCTGCGAAGCTTGCCAAGAAACAGCAGCCCTGCCGCCAACCCGATGCCGAGCGTGCCAAGCGAAGCGGGTTCCGGTGTATTGATATTAATGTCAAAGCTGCCAGGCAACGAGAGGGTTTGTCCCGGTGCCATTGTCAGAGACAGGTCACCATCAATTGTTAGGTTTCCCGGCACGGGCGATGAGCCGACTGTGATCAGTTCCGAGAAATTACCGGTCGAAATCCGAAAGGGAAACGCCGCAGTGAGTGGAGACGTGAACGCCACCTCTGCGCCGGCACCTGTTTCTCCCGAGAGGTTGCCATCGATTGTAAGGTTAAACGGCATCGAGGAAGAGAAACCGCTGAGCGTCAATACGAAAGTAGCGGCGACACCGGTACAGCCTCCCGTTTCGGCGATCGGGCACGTTACCGAGCTCTGAGAAATTTTGGCCGTGTACCAGCTATTCGTATAGTTGATGGTTTCGTTCCCGACGTACGGGCCGCTGGTAGCCGGGGAGGCTGAAAACACCGAGATGTAAGGCGTCGTTGAGGCGTAGCCGGTTGCGGTGCAAAACAAGAAACAGGCGGAGATGGTTGCGAGGCCTCCCAGCCGTCGAAAAAGATTCATGTACGTGTATTCCTCCGTTGAAGTGGTCGTCTCGAAGTTGGACAGATGCGGTGCACTTCTCGAGAGTTCGCTACCCGTAAATCCCCAGCCCTCACGGCCCCGTTAAGTAACGGTACTACTATCCGCAGTTTCTTGCTGGATTATCTTGCGGGGTTCGATAGGCGAACAACGGGACAAGTACCTAACGGGGCAAACCAAAGTTTGAAACGAAGGAGGCGTCCAATTGGATCAAATAGCCGTCTGACAGTCACTCCACCGTGGTCGTTCCGCTATGCGGATGGCAGTTACTTCTTCCTGCGGAGCTTGCCTAGAAACAGAAAACCTGCCGCCAAGCCGATGCCCAGCGTGGCTACCGACGCCGGCTCCGGTACGCCATTGGGAGTTGGATTCATGAGGTCGATTACTTCCAGGAATTCCAGACTCTGGAACAGTCACATTGAAAGGGGAAGTGGAGTTTGCGAACAACTGAACCGTATAGGCCCCCGGATTGATCGGCGAAACCCCCACCGTGTTAGAGAATTCGCTAGCGCCACTTATGCCAATGGCAAAGCCTCCTCCGGCCACCGGCTTGAGGGTCCCGCCCTCAGGCCCCACTTCGACGCCCCAAGTAATGAATTGACCCGATGTGCCGTTGAACCGGAGGTCATAAGTCACGGTGCTCGAGGCGGGTCCAGCTCCCGAGTACGCTACGTTCCAGACGGCATTGACGATGCCACCCGCCGAACTAATTGCGCCGTTTGTATAGAGCGTGAGCCCCGGGAGCCCGGGGTCCGACACGCATTGCGGGCTTCCTCCCGTCCCGATTGAACTCACACTGGTCAAGGAGAGAACGGAATCGAACTGCGTGCGCGGGTGTCGTGGCCGAGCTGAGGAGACGGATTTCGCGCCTTGGGCGGTGTCGAGCGGATGGATGTTCTGGTGCACGCCGCTCCACCAAACGGGTTCGTTGTCGAGTTCCCAAATGGCAACGCCGCCGTTTGCGGTGGCGCCGTATGTGCTGACCACATACGTGACCCAATCTTGCATGAAGCTGGCCGGTTCGCTGACTTCGGCGTCCGCCGGATCGGTGGTCTTCGACGGGGTGATCGGCGTCTTCCCGTCCGGCATGATGCCGTTCCCGCAGTCTGAAGTGTAAGGATCCACGGCCTGTTGGGCGCCGTATTTCTTTACGCTGAACGCACACGCGCCACCGTCCTTCGCCACCCAGCCATTGATAGGAATGGTCCCGATCGTTTTGATTCCAGCGTTCTGGTTGGTCGCCAGAAATGTGTCGAAATCAGGAGGATTCGTGACATTGTTCTGGTTGCCGTTAATGAAGTACCAGTCCGAGCCTGCATTGGTGCTCCCCGTTTGCCAGTTGTATTGCGAAGTCCCATCACCGCCCCAACGGATGATGGATGGATTCATGTCCGGAATCTGGTTTTGGTCGTAGTTTGTGCCGTAGATGTAGGGGCTGATGGTGTGACGGCTGCTCACGGCATCGATCGTGACGTTCGGGCCGGCCGCCACCGTCGCCTCGTTCTGGAATGCCGGTGCCCGTGCAAGGCTGCCTGCCGGCGCCATCAGCGCAACCATCAGTGCCGGCCGGAACGTTGAGTAAGACACATGATTCATGGATCCCCCCGAGCCCATTAAGGAGTGGCCGCGGCTCGCTATCTTTCTCCCGCCGCCTTCTCCGGAAGCGGATGTATGCTGTAAGCGGCAATCCCGGTCGAGCCTCTTCATGATGCGAAACGCGTCGGGATCTCAGAACGCGCAGATTGAAATGAAACCACGAATCGAGTTCCTTGCATTCCCGGCTCTCGCCGCGGCGCTTGCCCTGGGCGTCGTCCCATCGCAGCAGCCAACGGCGCCGCCGCCCGTGCCTTCGCCGGAATCGTACCCTTTTCAGGATCCGAATCTGCCTACCGAGCAGCGCGTCAACAACATCGTTTCGCTCATGACGGTGGACGAGAAGATCGCCTGCCTCGGCACCAATCCCAGCGTTCCGCGGCTCGGCATCAAGGGTACCGGTCACTCGGAGGGTCTGCACGGGTTGGCGCTGGGAGGACCCGGCGGATGGGGCCGCCCCACGCCCATCCCCACCACGCAATTCGCGCAGGAGATAGGCATGGGTGAAACCTGGGATCCCGCCCTCATCCGCCTCGCCGGTGGCGTCGAAGGCTATGAGGCCCGCTACATCAACCAAAGTGAGAAGACCCACCGTGGCGGCCTAGTGATCCGCGCGCCGAATGCTGACCTGGGCCGCGATCCCCGCTGGGGCCGCACGGAGGAGTGTTTCGGCGAGGACCCCTACTTCAACGGCACCATGGTCGTCGCTATGGTCCAGGGACTCCAGGGTGATGATCTCCGCTATTGGCTCACGGCGTCACTCATGAAGCACTTTCTAGCCAACAGCAATGAAGACGGCCGCGGTGGCTCATCCTCCAACTTCGATGCCCGTCTTCTCCGCGAATACTACTCCGTCCCTTTTCGCATGGGCGTCATCCAGGGTGGCTCTCGCTGTTTTATGGCTGCGTATAACGCCATGAACCGCGTCCCCATGACCGTGAATCCAGTCCTGCGCGACATCACGATCAAGGAATGGGGAGTCGACGGCATCATCTGCACCGATTCCGGTTCGCTGCGTAACATGGTTGACCCCAACCTGCACAATTACTACAAGACCAATGCGGAAGGCGCGGCCGCTTCCATCAAGGCCGGCATAAACCAGTTTCTGGAACGTCCCAACTTCTACCGCGCCGCCGTCAAGGAAGCTCTCGAAAAGAACCTCCTCACGGAGAAAGACATCGACGACTCCATCAAGGGTGAATTCCGCGTCATGATCAAGCTCGGCCTCCTCGACCCGCCCTCAATGGTGAAGTACGCCTCCATAAAAGGTGATGACGAAGTCTGGACCATGGCCAGTCACAAAGACATCGCCCGGCGCGTCGCGCAGGAATCGATTGTGCTTCTCAAGAACGCGGGCAACTTCCTGCCGCTCAATCAATCCTCCCTGAAGTCCATCGCGGTCCTCGGACCGCTTGCGGATCGAGTCGCCCTCGATTGGTACAGCGGAACGCCCGGCTATGTCATCACCCCGCTGCAGGGCCTGAAAACCAAGCTCGGCAGCGCGGTGGCCGTTAACTATGCCCCCTCGACCGACCTCGATGCCTCCGTCAAATTCGCCAAGGAGTCCGACGTCGCCATTGTGTTCGTCGGCAATCATCCCACGTGTGACGCGGGCTGGGCCAAGTGCCCGACCCCCACCGACGGCAAGGAAGCGATCGATCGCAAGGGCATCACGCTCGAACAGGAAGAGTTCGTCAAGAAAATCTTCGCCGTGAATCCGAAGACCGTCGTCGTGCTGCTGGCAAACTTTCCCATCGCCATCAACTGGAGCCAGGAGAACGTGCCCGCCATCCTGCATATCACCCACAACGCGCAGGAGGAGGGAACTGCCATAGCCGACGCCCTCTTCGGCGACATCAACCCCGCCGGTCGCCTGGTTCAAACCTGGCCGAAGTCGCTGGACCAGGTGCCGCCCATGATGGATTACAACATCCGCAATGGCCGGACCTATCTGTACTTCAAGGGCGAGCCACTGTTTCCCTTCGGGTACGGTTTGAGTTACACCACGTTCCAGTATTCGAAGCTGAAACTTAGCAGCGTGAGCTTGCCCACCGCGGGCGATCTCACAATCAGTGTGGATGTAAAGAACACCGGCAGCCGGCGCGGCGATGAGGTCGTTCAACTCTACGCATCACATATCAATTCGAAAGTGGAGCGCCCAAAACAGGAACTGAAAGGGTTTGAGCGCGTCAGCATCGAGCCCAACCAGACCAAGACCGTTCGCCTGTCCGTCAAAGCTCAAGACCTTGCTTACTGGAACGACCAGCAGAACAAGTGGGTCGTGGAGGAAGACCAGGTCAAGTTCACCGTCGGCCCGTCTTCAGCCGGCCCCAAGCTCGAAAAAACCATTCGCATTGTGCAATAGTCTTCGTGATGACCACTCCGCCGTAGGGTGGGCGCCATCGCCAGCAATCGGCGCCTCGCCGATTCCGTCTCCAGCAGGCCACCTTATTGCGGAATCCCCGCTCCTGGTTCTCGTCTACTCATGCAGAGCCGATACCATGGTGCTATTACGTGCCGTCTGAACCTGGAATACCTGCAATTCGACGTCTCACCCAACTGTGCGTAAGCTCGCTCACACTGTTGGCGTTGCTCGCCGTCATAGCCCATATCAGCAGCGCGTCGGTCACAACGGGTCCGGGCCAGCCCGCAACTTTGACCGCCTCACCCAATCCGATTTCGGTGCCTCCCGGCGTGCTGCTTGGATCGACCACCATCCAGTGGAGTGTCACTGCCGTCCAGAGCGTCGAAATCCACGTGGGCTCGCCATCAGGCACGTTGTTCGCCGTAGGTGGCGCTTCCGGCTCCGCCCCCACCGGCGTCTGGGTCTCCGACGGTCTAACGATCTACTTGCAGGACACCAGCGGCGGCAAGCCCCTCATTGCCGCAAATACCATCGCCATTCTTGTGCTTCACCTCCAATCGCAGCAAGGCCCCGCTCTGTTCACAGCCAGCCCCGATCCGATTCAGCTGCCGGTGAGAGCCGCGCTTGGCATTACGACTCTCCAATGGACGGCACCCGCCGCTTCGAAGTCGGTTCAGATTCATGTTGGCGCTCCGAATGGGATTCTGTTCGCAGCGGGTGGCTCTCAGGGAACCGCCACGACGGGCCAATGGGTCTACGATGGCTTGACGTTTTATCTTCAGGACGTCACCGGCGGCAAACCGCTAACAGCCGCGGATACGCTGGCCACCGTCGTTGCGACTACCCAGCAGCAGCAAGCGTCTCTGACTGCGGCGCCAAACCCCATCCTGCTCACTTCGAACCAAACACCGCATCAGACCTCAATCCAATGGAGCGCACCCGGCATCAGCAACGTTGAGGTCCACATCGGCTCACCCAGCGGCCCTTTGTTCGCCGCCGGCGGCCCTTCGGGCTCGTCTGAAACCGGCCTTTGGGTCACCAGCGGCATGACGTTCTATTTGCAGGATGTCAGCAACGGAAGCCCGCTGACGGCGGCAAACACGCTCGCCACTCAGACCGTGAATCTGGAACGAGCGACTCCCAGTAATTCTGTTGCCATCGCGGAACGATCCGGTGTTACCCAAGTGGCTCGGCCTTTCGCGATCTCGCGCGTGTTCGCGATGGGGGAGATCGCCAATTTCGCGCAGGCCCGGGTGAATGGAACGCCGGTTCTCACGCAGTGCGACGTAAGAACGCGCTGGCCGGACGGCAGTTTAAAACACGCCGAGATCACTTTCATCGCGGATCTTCCCGCCTCGGCCACTTTGACGGTGGACTTTGTGAATCAGGCGACAGGGAACAATTCAGGCGCCCTCGACAAGGCCGGCATGCTCGCGCTGAACTGGGACGGTGAGATTGATATCACGAACGGGTCCACGCTCAGCATCCACGCCCGGCAGATCGTGAGCGATTGGGCCGGCAATGCCGGCGATGCACGCGTGACGTACTGGCGAAGTGGCCCGATCTGCACCCAAGTGATCCTGGAAGACGCTAGTCCCACGCTGGCGTATGACCTGGGGTGGGATCCGTACAAGTCGCTGCATCCAATATTCATCGTCACCTTCTTTCCAGGGACCCAGGCCGGCGTAAAAGTGGAGGCGATTCTGCAGAATGAATGGAGTACGAAGCTGCGGGATCAAAGCTATTCCTTGACGCTTCGGGCGCTTGGCGTGCCCGTCTATACCCAACCGACATTCACGCACTATGCCAAGACCGACTGGCGAAAGACCTTCTGGGTTGGGAATTCTCCGGGCGCCGTGAAAATCGATCACAACTTGCCCTACCTCATCTACACCCAGGTCGTCCCCAACTTTGACTTGTCCAAGGTTGTCCCAGCGAGCAGTGTCGCTGCCGACGTGCAGAGCTTTTCTCAATCCGACATGGGCGGCATCGAAGGGAGCGCTTTGTGGACCAAGTTCATGCCTGAAACGGGCGGACGGCCGGACATCGGCCTGTTTCCGGCGTGGTATGTGCGTTATCTATACACGTTCGATCCGAACGAGTTCAACGTGATGTTTGGGAACGCGGCGGCAGCGGCGTCCGTGCCGATTCACATCCGGGAGTCAGCTAGCTCGCTGTTTTATGACAGCGCTCAAGAGACGCCCGCCTTTGGCTTGCCGTTTTCGATCAATGCCCATCCCGATCAGTGGATCCAGAACCTGCCGGCGCTCGCGCCGCTCAGTACAGCGAATGGCTGGACGCCGGATGTTGCCCATCTCCCCAACTTCGCCTACATTCCGTACCTGATCACGGGCGATTGGTACTTTCTGCAGCAGATGTACCAAATGGCCTCCTACGCAGTCGGCGAGTCCGATCCGAGCACGGTCACCAGCTATGCGCGGCACGGCAACTGGGGATTGTTGACCAACGCAATCCAAACACGCGGTGTGGCGTGGGCCACCCGCGAAGTGGCCCAAACGGCCTTTATGGCGCCGGACGGCTCGCCGGAGCAGGGCTATTTTACGACCATTCTGAACAACAACATCGCGGTCTGGGAAGGCGTGCAGAACATCACCAACGGCGCTTTCTACGACCCCACGCCCGGTTCGAAATGGAGTTGGGGCCGGGTCGGCATTGCGAACAATTCAAACAACCCGCTGCACTTCGCCGATCAAGGTGATCAGTACGCCTCGATGGACAACATGGACACCAACCCGGCGAATCCGGATCTGGTGGGCGTGGTGGGTGAACCGTGGGAGTACAACTATCTCAACATTGTGTTCGGGCACGTGAACGAGTTGGGTTTTCCCATCACGCTGGTGCAACAAACGGTGGCCAAGAATCTGTTAAACCAGCTGGTCAACCCGGCTTACAATCCGTATCTGGCAGGCATGTACCGCATGCCGGTGTTGGAAGCCTCGACCAAGACCTACTACACCGACTGGGGCTCGGTGAAGCTGGCCTACCTACCCTCGCTGCAGAACACACAAGTCTGGCTGGACAACGGCGATGCGGATATCTTCAGCGGCTACCCGCATATCGCACGAGCGGCCGCCAGCTTTCTTCCGCCCATCAACGACGGCCCGCTCAGCGGCCAAGCGGCGTGGGACTGGATCAATGCCAACGTCGGCTACCAGAATCTGGTCGGCCTGGATCCCCAGTGGGCACTATTGCCGCGGTAGCAAGCAGCACTGGTTGTCGTGGGAGCTAATGAGTTGAGCTGAGTGCCGCCACATGAGTACGGGAAACGCCAGGCCAGCACGTGTTCAAGAGTTCACTGTCCGTGCCTACCGACGTTCCCCAGTCTCGCCTCATAGAAGTTGTCTTCATTCGGCGGTCGGTTATTAAAGCGTTATGAAGTTACCGGGCTGAGTTGTCGCTGCTCGAAGCAGTGCTGCTCATCGACGATCCCTTCGATTTCTTCAAATCCTTGGCCATGTTGAGGTGCTCTTCAAGCGTGGGAAGCGTGGAGGACGCAAAGCTCTTTACCTGGGCGTTCGAGCCGTTCTGAGCCTCGGCCTGGAACTTCCGCACATCTTCTTCATGGTCCTTTAGTTGATCTTTAATGAAAGCTTGGTCAAACTGGGCGCCACTCAGTTTCGAAAGTTTATCGATGCGGGCCTGATGCTTGGAATCGATCGAGTCCGGAACCGTCATGTTGGCTTCCGATGCGACGCGCTTTAGCTGATCGTTCGCCTTGGTGTGGTCGTCCACCATATGCTGGCCGAATTGCTTCACCGTGTCACTGGATGCCTTTTCTTGCGCTAGTTTGCCTAGCTGGATTTCCGTAAGTCCTCCCACCGCGGCGTCTTTTACGAAAGTCTTGTCGTCGACTTTGGATGGGGTCATGGCGTTTGGTTCGCCCATCTGATTGGGGTCCGTAATGCTGGGCGAAGGCCGGTTCTGTTGTGGCATGCTGCCCGGCCCTTGCGGCGAGCCGATCTGCGCTGTCATCGCGACTGGCATCGAGATCAGTGTTCCAAACAAGAGCGTTGTAAGCGTTGTGTGATTCTTCATAAGCAAACCTTTCGGGAAACCGTTCTAGTCAGAACAGCGAGGCACACTGCCTCTATAGTTTTGATTGGCAGGACGGCGGACAGTTTCCCCGCAAAGTTCCGGGGGCCTCGGCCGGCGCCGATTTCCCGCATACATCTTTCACAAATGCCAGTCCGGCTGAGGTCACGCTTCTCTTCCGTACCGTTCCGTTGGCACACCCTCGTCGAGGTGGGGTGAATGAGATCGCCTCCGCCCGTATGAAGCATGGTCGACCGATCCCCACCATTGGCCGAGTTCATCGTGGTTACCCTCGATTACCGCCCGGTATTTCTTCCTGCCCTTCGGATTCCACGTTGGCGGTGGACACCCTGCCCGCCGGCGCCGGCAAATGGCGGCTTCAGGTTTGCCATGGCTGTCTCCGGCTTTCGCCTTCGTGCCCGTTTAGCCCTCTCCGCGCCTCCCGCTTCTCCGACCAGCTAGGCTGTTCACCCCGCCTTTGGATACGGCGCTCCTCGTTCGAGCGCCGGAGGGACTTGAACCCCCCTGAGCAACGCGCTGTTCCGCGCACTTCATTCCCCATTCGTGGTGCGGCAGGTATGACCGGTCACAAATTTCCAAAAAAAGTTTCCCGATTGTTGTCAATTACTTGGCTCTCACAAGTGGCGCCGGCTGAACGGGTGGTGCGCGAACCTCGTGGGTGAGCGATCTAGTTTGTCTCTCGAAGGAGCCCCGCCGAATGAGAGTCATTCTCGCTTACAAAAAATTTCGCGGCCAACCGGAATATTGGTCACATCGGGCTGGGTGTTGCCGCCATAAACACGGCGAAGGTGCGCCGCCGCGAAGGAATCAACACCGAAGTTTGGCCGATTTTGAGCCCAGCCGATCTCGATGCCAAGCTGGCTGTGGCGCCTGTTGACCACGTCATCATCTCGGCACCCTGGATTCCGACGACTGATCTACAGGAACTGTGCATCCGGTATCCCAATACGCAATTTGCAGTGAATTGCCATTCCAATGTCGGATTCCTCCAAGCCGACCGGAACGGCGTAAAGCTTCTGCGCGAAGCCATGGACCTGGAGTTGGGCAACTCGAACTTCCACCTAGCCGGCAACAGCCGGAGGTTTTGCAACTGGCTACAAGGCGTTCGGCGCTCCTTGCGCTTTCCTCCCGAATCTGTACTTTCTGCAGCCAGAGCAGACGTGGGCGTCGCGCGTGTTCACGGGCGGCACGCTTCGCATTGGTGTTTTCGGCGCGACGCGACCGCTGAAGAATTTGATGAGTGCGGCCGGGGCCGCCCAGGAGATTTCCCGGGACCTTCGCGCGCCGCTCGAACTGCGGATGTCGGCCGGGCGTGTTGAAGGCGGCGGCGAAACCGTGATGGCGGCCGCGAAAGAGATGCTGCTGAATTTACCCAACGTGACACTGATGCTCAATGGTTGGCAGTCGTGGCCGAAGTTTCGGAAGGTAGTTAGTCACATGCATCTGCTCTTACAAAGCCGAGTTACACCGAGTCGTTCAACATGGTGACGGCGGACGGTATCGCCGAGGGCGTTCCGTCGGTCGTTTCAATGGCCATTGACTGGGCGCCGGAACATTGGAAAGCCGACGTCGATGATGTTTTGGATATCGCCCGCGCAGGTCGCCAACTGCTGAACGACGGGCGCGCGACGGCGGACGGGTGGAAGGCGTTGGTCGGTTTCAACCAACATGGCGTGAACGCTTACCAAAGCTATCTCAGCTAACCGATTCTTGTCAGGTTCACAAGTTCACAGGCCACGCGGCGCGCCGAGTTCTGTCAGGCGCCGCAGCGAGACCTTTGGCCTGTTCTAGACTCCGACGGATTAGTTACCCGGCGGTCTCGGGCCGGGGTTCGCAGCTTTCTGGTTGCGCTGCCCCCCGTGCTGCCTGGCGGCGGCCGATCATTTTCGGGCAGGTGTTCGGCAGCTGCCAAGGAGTTTTTTCGATTTTGGCTTTGGGTGGTTGAGGTTGCCTCCCCGGCGACTTCCTGCCCAAGTTCCGCACACAGGTGGGGACCTGTGCGTTCGGGACACCGCACGCTCGACGGTGGGGGCCGTCTGAGCGTGCCGCGGCGTTCCGTGTCTGGGCGGGCACGGGTCACCGCTTTCTGCGGGCAGGGGTTGGTGGCCCTTGCCCGCTGAAGACCGAAAGGCAGCCTCGGCCACATCTGGGCGGGTGTGGCCAGCCTGTCTGACGGTTTCTCCCTCGCACCCGGGGCGTCTCCCGGCTTCACACACATTCTTCGACGCTTCCAACCTCTCTGTCCAAATCAGAAAGACGCCGGTGGATACAATCGGGATTAGATCCTCAGAGAGCGAACCTGCCGGAAATTGAGGCTTCAGAATCGTTAAAACTAATAAGGAAACGATGTTTCGGCGTGGTCCGTCTCCTGCGTTGTTGGTGTTCAACTGAGGAAGGATCCGTTGTCGGGGTCACCCTCTCACGGGAATATTCTGTGTCGAGAAAAATTATCTCCTTTTCATGGGCCGCGATGGCCCTCGTTTGCGCCCTCACCAGTGCTCGCTGCCTAACGGCGCAGTCGGTTCTACCAGGAAAGCCCAAGGCGGCGGTACAGCGGGCGCCGGAACAAGCCCCGTCGCAACGTTTCTCGTTAAAGGCCGCCCCTATCATTTCCCTGGGCACCCTCAACGATGCGCTCCGTGACAACGCGCCGCGCCGGGGCATGTTGCAAGTGGGAGTTCAGAGACCGGTAACCGGTGCCATGATGGCGACGGGAGCCTGGCAAAAGAACAGCGACGGAACCACCGTGTGGCGCCTGGCGCTCCAATCGAACGACGCCGTCGGGATACGCGTTCACTTTACGAACTTCTCCGTAGGCGATGGCAAGGTCTGGGTTCACGACACCGCCAGTCCGCCGAAACAGGTGTTCGGCCCCTATAGCGCGCTGGGCGTGCATGGCAACGGAGACCTGTGGACGGAAGCGGTGTTCGCAGACTCCGTGGAGGTCGAGTATCAACCCGGTTCTCAAGTTCAGTCGCCCGGCTTGCCTCCGTTCCAAGTTGCCGAGATCGCACACCTGTATCGTTTCGGGGGACGTGAAGCTCCCCCAAACGGGACCGCCGCGCGATCCTCCGCTGATTCGTTCTATATTGCGGGCCGTCAGCCATCAGCCGCGATCCCGCTCGCGGCCGCAACGCCGAATTACAGTTGCTTCATCGACGCAACTTGCGAAGAGGGTAGCGCGACGTACCCTGCCGTTTCACTCGTCACCCCTGCCACTGCATTTCTTCTGTTCAATATGGGTAACAGCCAGTATCAATGCTCCGGCACTATGCTGAATGCCCCCAACGGCCAGCCTGTTTTGTTGACGGCAGGCCACTGCGTTGACTCGAATGCGGTCGCATTAAGTCTGACCGCTGCGTTTGATTACCGCACGTCGACGTGCAAAGGGGCGATGCCGGATCCGACCCAGAGTCCCCAGGTGCTGGGTGTCCAGCTTCTTTCGTACGTGGACAATCCGTTCGAAAATCAGGACAACGCCACCGAAATTCTCGACGACCTTGACTACTCGCTGGTACAGATGTCAGGATATCCCAACACGCCGGATTTTGTCCTCGCCGGCTACTCAACGGATGAAGTCCTCTTTGGTGAGAACGTGACGTCGCTCAGTTACCCGCAAGGATTGTCGGTGGAGTTTGCCTACGCTCCTCGCGTCGACTCGCGGCTCGACGTGTACGGAGCATCTCCCTTTGCCAACGCCTTTCAGATTGAGTACAACGCCAACGGCTCGCCGGACAGTGGCTCGTCGGGCTCCGGTATCTTCGACAATGAAGGGCGCCTGTTGGGTTCCTTGAGCACGGGATATACCGATTGCAACAGTGCAACCTGCCCCGCCACCGCCACTATTTGCGATACGCAGGCCCCTTACGATTTCTGGTATACAAAGTTCTCGGCCGCATACCAGCAGATTCGCGACTACCTGGAACTGCCGTTGCCACCAGTGCTCGCGAGCAACGCAAGCGTTTTTTTCGCCACACCCAACCCGATTTACACGACTGGCGGGACGACTCTGGGCACCACCACGCTGTTCGTGAATGCTCCTTCCGGAACGACGACCAGCGAAATTCGGGTGGGAAGCCCGTCAGGGGCTCTATTGGCCGAGTTTTTTTCGCCGACGGCTCAAGCTGCCACGGGGAACTGGGTTTCGGATGGGCTGCAGTTCTATCTGCAGGACTCATCGAACGGAAAAGCGCTGACAGCCGCCAACACATTGGGCACCGTCACCGCGCAAGTGATTTCCAATCCAACGCTGACGGCCTCGCCGAGCACAATTGTGACACCCAATGCCTCCCCGCTCGGTGAGACCACGCTCTCATGGGATGCGCCCGGCCATACCACTGTTGAGATACGTGTCGACTCCCCCACCGGCCCGGTGCTCACCGTTGGCGGGGCAACCGGAACGGCGGCTACCGGCTATTGGGTTTCGAACGGCATGACGTTCTATCTTGTGGACGAAAGTACCTTGGCCGTGCTTGCCACCACCGTGGTCCACGTCAATCAAGATGGCGCCTCAACTGTGAGTCCGGGTGATGTGGGCTCCCCCATCATCTACTTGAACCCGAATCCAATCGAGGTGCCGCAAGGTCAGGAGCTAGGAACCACCACCGTTAATTGGAATGCTGGAAGTGTGCCGCAGATTCAAGTGCGTGTCGGCTCGCCAACCGGTCCGCTGATGGCCAACGGCGTGTCCTCCGGTTCGGCGGCGACGGGTAATTGGGTGACCAACGGCGAGAACTTCTACCTGGTCAACGCTGCAACCCACGGGGTGCTGGCGACGACCAGCGCACAGCTGACTTCCAATATCCTCAGTCTCGGCGATTCCGTTTTGCAGATTACCAACAACCCGATCGCGGTGCCCCCCGGTCAGACTCTTGCTACCGCCGACATTACGTGGAGAACGTCGGTAAGCAGCCAGGTTGAGATTCACGTCAATGCTCCCGACGGGCCGCTGCTTGTCGGCGGTGGCTCAACGGGTAGCGCGGTGGCCGCCGGGTGGGCCACTGACGGCATGGTCTTCTACCTGCAAGATGTAACGTTGACCTACACGTCGAGCAACCAACCCGTCAGCTATCCGCTGACCCTGCAATATACCCTGGCCACAGCCACAGTGCGCCTCGTGCAACAGTAAGTTTCGGCTAGTTTCGCCCCGCTCAATAACGACGCACTCGTAGGGTGGGCGCCCCGCCCGCAATCGACACCTTGTCGATTCTCATCTAACCGGAACCACACCAGCAATGAACGCTGAGTCGGAGCCGAGATCAGTGCAGAGGGAAAACACAGAACCTCGATTGTCAGGGAGCGAAGCCAAAGGGAGTTTTCACATTGACTCATCTGCCCGCCCGCGAATTGGTTTCTAATGGAGTGGCATGGCCAAACCCAAACTGCGCAGCCAGGAATGGTGGGGGCGTTCCAATTCCGATTACCACAGCTTTGCCCGCAGGGCATGGCTCCGCTCGGAAGGCTACAACCGTGAGGTCTTCGACGGGCGGCCGGTCATTGGCATCTGCAACTCCTGGAGTGAACTCAACAACTGCAACATTCATCTTCGGACGGTAGCCGAAGCAGTGAAGCGAGGTGTTTGGGCAGCGGGCGGCTTGCCGCTGGAATTCCCCACGATCTCGCTGGGCGAGATGTTCATGCGCCCTACCACCATGCTCTATCGCAACCTGATGGCGATGGATGTCGAAGAATCGATTCGAGCGAATCCGATCGACGGCGTCGTCCTGCTGTGCGGTTGCGACAAAACAACCCCGGCCCAACTGATGGGTTGCGCGAGCGCTGACCTTCCAGCGATCGTCGTTCCCGGCGGACCGATGCTGAGCGGCCAATGGCGGGATCAGCGCCTCGGTTCGGGCACTGATGGCCGCAGGCTGTTCGACCTCTTTCGCACCGGCAAACTGAGCGAGGAAGAGTGGGAAGAGATCGAGGGCGGAATTGCGCGTAGCGCCGGCCACTGCACCGTGATGGGCACCGCCTCTACCATGACAAGTCTGGCCGAAGCGCTCGGCATGACGCTCACCGGATGCGCCAACATTCCCGCGCCCGATTCACGTCGCCTTGCGATTGCCGAGCTCAGCGGCCACCGCGCCGTCGAACTGGTGGCTGAGGACCTGCGCCCCTCTCGCATCATGACTCGCGCCGCTTTGGAGAACGCCATCACGGTTGATATGGCGATTGGCGGATCGACCAACGCCGTCGTGCATCTGCTGGCCATTGCCGGACGCTTGGGCATTCCCCTGAGCCTTGGCGACTTCGATACCATCTCGCGCCGCACGCCCTACATCGTGAACGTCAAGCCGTCGGGAGAATACCTGATGGAAGATCTTTACTACGCGGGCGGATTGCCTGCCGTGATGAGAGAGATTCTTCCGCATCTCCACGCGGAGGCCTTAACCGTTACCGGAAAGACCATTCGAGAGAATGTTCAGAATGCTCCCTGCCATAACCGCAATGTGATCCGCGCACTCGCCAACCCGATCGGCGCGGAGGGTGGAACCATCGTGCTCACGGGCAATCTCGCACCAGACGGAGCCGTCCTCAAGCAAACCGCCGCCACGCCGCGCCTCATGAACCATCGAGGGCCGGCGTATGTGTTTGAGAGCTACGACGAGATGCGTGCCTCAATCGACCGCGACGACCTGCCTGTTACCAAGGATTCCGTCTTGTTGATGAAGAACTGCGGCCCGAAGGGCGCACCCGGCTTCCCCGAATGGGGTCACATCCCAATGCCGCGTGTGCTTCTGAACCAGGGCGTCGACGATATTGTTCGCATCAGCGACGCTCGCATGAGCGGCACCAGTTTCGGCACGGTGGTCCTGCATGTCGCTCCTGAATCGGCTGTGGGCGGCCCGCTTGCGCTGGTCCGTACCGGCGACATGATCGAACTAAATGCGGCCTCCCGACGGCTGACGCTGTGTGTCGATGACGCGGAGTTGGAGCAACGGCGCAAAGCCTTCGTGATACCGCCGCCGAAATACGAACGCGGCTACGGCCGCCTGTTCCTGGAGCACGTCACGCAAGCCAACCGCGGCTGCGACTTCGATTTTCTAGAGGCGCTCCAGCCACCGTCCGATTCGCCAAACCAGGAATAGCAGGCCACACGGACGGTTTGAACTTCTGAATGTTCCGTCAGAAAGAGCCGAGGCCATCGTAGAATAAGAGCAATGGAGAAGGTCGTCAGAATCTTCCGCAGTCATGAGGAGGCCGACGCCGCCGACGTCGAAGAAGATCTGCGCTCGACTCCCGAACAGCGCATCGATACTGTCCTCGAACTCCAAACTTGGATGTATCCAGATGCGGCTGAACAAAGATTTGAAAGAGTTTATCGAATTACTCAACTCGAACAAAGTTGAGTATCTGGTCGTCGGAGCTTTCGCCGTCGCCTGGCATGGACGCCCTCGTTTCACGGCCGACATCGATTTCTTTCTGAGGCCTTCCCGGGAAAACGCTACTGCGGTTCTGGCGGATCAGCATGGTGAAGAAGAAACCATCCGCATCATCTCGGCATGCGCCGCAAACAACCGTGAGCGCCGAATCTATCTTCAGCAAGCCGGCCAGTAAGAAGCAGAAGGCGCTTCTGGCTCGCGTGGCGAAGCGTCAGGCCGCCGGCGACGATGCCGGTATCGATTATTCCGACCTGCCCGAACTGACCGTTGAACAGTTGGCGGGATTCCGGCCAGCACCCAAGGTTTTAGTCGCGGTCCGGCTGGACCGCGATGTCGTCGACTGCCTCAAGAAGTATGGTGAGGGCTATTCGACCCGCATCAACTTCATCCTCTGCGAAGCGATGGCCAAGGCTCGCTAGCGTTTCGTGCGACTTCCACCGACTCGAGTTGCTGGACGTCTGCCCACACCTGCGCCCCACTGGGAAACAGTACACAAGCAACCCGATCGTGCGCCTCACTTTGCGCTCTTCACCGGCTCCAGCAGCTCGATGTTGCCAGTTACCTCGGATCGAGAAAACATGATCAGACCGGGGCCCGCGCCGATTTCGTCCCACGCGATGTCGGAGCGTTGGCTGTTGCCCGGGGGATATAGCTGGAGGGGCTCGCCCTCCGGCCGCATTTCCCCTCTGAGCTTTTGCGCCCTGAGGCTGCGGGGGCCATCCAGTCCCTGCAGAAAGAAGATTAGCTTGTCGCCAGACGAGAATCGGGGTTTGTCGTCCCACTTGCCTTGAGTGATCGGAATCCACTCGCTCCGCGGCACAAGTGCCTTGCGAAATGGCGCAACGAAAATGCGGGAGGTCTTCCCATCCTTCGTTACGGCGTTGAATGTAACCCAGCGGCCGTCGTGCGAGAAGTTCCCCTCCCACAAGTTCAATTCGGGGTCGTCCAGGAACGTCGTTGTCGATGACGTGTCGAGATCCAGTTGCCGAATAAAGCCCTTCAAGGGTTTACTAAAATCCTCTCGCGTGTAGATCAACAGGGTCTTACCGTCGGGCGACCAGTCCCATGACGAAGACCAGGGCGACTTATCCCAAATCTTTCTCGGGAGGCCGCCGGAAAGAGGCACGTAGTAGATGGAGGCTTTCTGATAGGCGGCGGACCGTGCGAATGCGATTCCTTTTCCAACGGCGCCGAAAACGGCGTTGCCGTAGCTATCTCCGTCAGTCGTAAGCTCCTTGTCCCTTCCGGTGGAGAGATCTCTAGAGAAGGGCCTGTGTAGAACCCCCCGCATCGAAATGAAGGCCAGCTTCCCGCCGTCCCTCGATAGCGAAGGGCATAACTCGCTTGACGGACCGTCCGTGAGCTGTTTCGCCTCTCCAGCGGCGTGACCCTTCTCGTCAAGCGGGAGACGCCAGAGATGCTGCCTGTTTGCAGAGACCGAGACGACCACCCGCCCGTCCATGGCTGCAGAGATGCGGTCCACGGAGTCCGTCACTGAGGCCAGTTTTTGGTCGGGCCCGGTGATCTTGGTGCCATCCTCGGAAACCGGCACGGCCGTTATGTAATTCGCATCTTCGCGGCCATACCTGCGCCGAGAGAGAAGGCGTGGGGGGGTACCGATCCATTGGTCGACCCTAACCGCATAGAGTCTGTGACAGCACTTCACGGACTTTCCGTCAACAGTGGAAACCCAGGTGCTAAAGCGTCATTGGGGCACTGCCCACCGAACAGGATCCGGCTCCCCTCGGGTGACCAGACCGGTGTCTCCTCCGCCACTCCGCACCCGGCGCCGATCTGGGTGGGGGTCCCGCCCGAAATCGGCCGAACAAATAGTCTCGCGTCCCTCATGTCGGCAAACGTGTTTGGGCGAACCAGGTACATCAACCAGCGCCCATCCGGGGAGAAGCGTGGGCGGCGACCCTCGGGCACTAACTCCCGGGCCTCGCCTCCGAGCGCTGGCGCGATATAGACGCCACCGCCCTCGCGCTCAGCCCTAAAAGCGACCTCTCTTCCGTCCTGAGAAAACGCCGGGTCGCTGTTGCCTTCAGGATCGTTTGTGATCCGAATCGGGACGCTGCCGTCGACCTGCTGGACCCAGATGTCGCCATCTCTGACGTAGGCCATCAGCTTGCCGTCGGGAGAAACGGCAACGTCCGCAGTGAGCCCCGGGCTGTACGTCAGACGCAGTAATGCGTACGTTGTCGGCGAGGAGGGCCTGCGAGGACGCACGCCGAACCAATAAACAGCGCCCGAAATCATACAGATTGCCAGCACTGCCGCCCATTTCAGCCATGGCCTGCGCTTGAGTCGCCATTCGCCCTGGGGCGACGACGACATCGATCTCAGCGCGAACCCGAGGTCCGCTGCCGACTGGAATCTACGCTCCGGCTGCTTCTCGATACACCGGCGCACGATCCGATCTAGTGCAGGCGGCGAGGCGGGCGGTAACTCTGGCGGCTCGTCCTTGAGGATCGAATTCATCACCTCAACCGAGGATCCGCCAGTGAAGGCGCGTTTGCCAGATGCCATCTCATATAGAATCACGCCCAGGCTAAAAATGTCGGAGCGGGCATCGGTCGCATCGCCTCGCACCTGCTCGGGAGACATGTAGCCGGGAGTGCCGAGTATCACGCCCGGATGGCTGGCCTCTATCGTTGTGCTGTCCTCTCCATGAGCGCGATCTTGCCTCGCCAGCCCAAAGTCGAGGATCTTTACGCGCCCGTCGCGGGTCAGCATGATGTTGCCGGGCCTCAAATCGCGATGGGTCACTCCGGCGGTGTGAGCGGCGGCGAGACCATCGCAGATTTGCGTGCTCACTTCGATCAACTTTCGCAGAGGGAGCGGCCCGCGCTGGATGACTCGCGAAGCGTCTCGCCGTCCACGAGTTCAGAGACGATAAACGATACTCCGCCATCAGCGCCGATGTCGTGGACGCTGACGATATTCGGATGGTTCAGCGCGCTGGCGGCTCGCGCCTCGCGCTCGAAGCGGGCGACGCGGTCGCGGTCGGCGGCAAAACCGGACGGCAGCGTTTTGATGGCGACCTCGCGCTTCAGCCGAAGATCGCGTCCGCGATATACCTCGCCCATACCGCCGCGGCCGATCATCGCCACAATCTCGAAATTGCCAAGCTTATCGCCGGGCTTCAGTGCGGGCGGGCGTTCGGCGATCGAAGAAAGCGGCGAACCATCGAGCAGAGGGTCGCGAGATTCAGCGGCTTTAAGTAGCGACTCGACCTCGGCGCGAAGCTCCTCGTCCGCGCCGCACGCTTGCCGCAGAAACTCACCGCGTTGTTCGACGGGCTGCTGCTGGGCAGCCTCGAACAAGGCTTCGACTTGCTTCCAGCGCTCAGACTGCATGTTCGCGATGACGCCTGTTAGGCAAGTCTAACGCAATTCGTGGCACAGCTAATAGCCTGTGAGAGCCTTCTTCAGCAACCTCGGCCGCAGTAGCTAGACGTGAAGGGTCTCGCGGGCGTAGTCGAGAGACAGCTTCACATTCTCGTCCTCTCGCTTGAGTCGCTCCTCCGCTGAGAGCGGGGCGAGATTAGGAAGTGGTTTTCCGTGTCCGGTTTCTTTGTTCACCAACGTGAGCGTTCGCGCCAGATAAGCGCCATTCCGTTCGGGGAACGTGACCCAGTACTTGTCCGTCAGGCAGGGAATCACCAGCGGTTCGCGCGTGATCATCTCGAGCGTCAGATGGGTTGCCGGCCGCGCCTGTTGGACCAACGAAATCATCTTCGCCAGATCCAGGAAACCCTGGCCGAGCGGCATTTCAGCCATCACGAAGCCGGTGGCATGCGGGCCCACAGCCATGTCTTTCAGATGTGTAGTTACCGTGTACGGCGCCAGTTTCACGGCCACATCCATCGGATCGTCAAGCAGGGAGATGTTGTTGCCAAAATCCAGACAGACGCCCAGGTACTCATTCGAATACTTCTTCATGAGCGCCAGGTGCTCATCGGCGGTCCAGTCTTTGTGATTCTCGATTCCGAGCGGGATTTTGTATTTGTCGAGCAGTGGGAGCGCCGCCTCAATGGACTCGTGAGCTGCCGTGACGAAGCCCCGCCAGTCGGCCAGCGTCGAGAACGTCTCATAGCGCCGGCCGCTCAGGTAACCTGCTCGCAGGGCCGTGGCGCCGGCTTCCTTGGCGCCCTGCAGGGCGTGTTCGAAGGCTGCCGTGTCTCCGTCCTTCGGCAGCGGCACCATCCCTTCCACATACATGCCGAGTTGCTCGGCACGCGCGCGGAACTTTCCGAGATCACCGTTCAGTGTAGTCTGGACTCCCGCCGCACCGAGTTCATGACAGCGCTCCAGCAGAAGATTGGCATCCTTGGGGCGCCAGTAACTCATGTAGGATGTCCAGGCGATGCCCATCTTGGTGGGCGTCCCGCCGGCGTTGCCCTGGCGGCTACGGAGAAGCGGCGCAACTGCGAGCGGGGCGGCGGCCGCTTGAAAAAAGGCGCGCCGGGTCATGAAATCAGCCCTTTCAGCACATCATCCCAAGGCTTGCGATAGGGGCGTACCAGCATAGCGGACGCTTCGGCATCGCCGATGATCTCTTCCTTTTCGGCATCCCAGTGGATCTTGCGGCCCGTGCGGAAGGAGATGTTTGCCAGGTGACAAGTCGTGGTGACCTGATGGCCGCCCTCGATGTCGGAGATCGGCCGTTCCCGAGTCTTCACGCAATCCAGGAAGTTGCGCGCATGAAGGTCGAACTGTTGATTGCTCGAACCGGGTTCCTTCATCGCTTCCATCCACGGTTCGGGTTTGATGGCCTGGCGTTCCGGTCCGCCGGTGGGATGCCCTTGAAACACCGGGATCGCATTGTGGGGGCTGCTCTTCATGTCGGGTATCACTTCAAATCCGGCGCGGCCAATAACCAGGCTGCCCTTCGTTCCGAAGAACTCGAGACCAACCCCCGCACGCCGCCCGGCGCTCGCCTCGCGAATGGAGTAGACCGCCGTGAATCCCGGGTATTCAAATACGGCGTCCTGCGTGTCGGGTGTATCACCAAGACTCTTCAGAACCAGTCGTCCCCCGCTGGAAGAAACCGCCTGCGGGCCCTTCACCTTCATGACCCACTGCGCAATGTCGAGTTCGTGTGCACCCAGGTTCGTCATCTGCCCGCCGGAGTAATCCCAAAACCACCGGAAATGGTAGATGCCGCGCATTTTGTTGTAGGGACGCTTCGGCGCCGGTCCCAGCCACATGTCGTAAGCGAAGTCGTTGGGCGGCGCTGAATCCGGAGGCGAGCCGAAGCCCGGCATAATGTTGCGGAACGATGCGGCGCGGACGCTCATGACCTCGCCGATATATCCCGCTTCGAGCAACTGCTTGGCTTTCTGATAGTGTAGACCGGATCGCTGCTGCGTTCCTACCTGCACCACACGGTTGTAGCGGCGGGCCACATTGATCATCCACCGGCCTTCCTTCTGGAAGACGGTCAGCGGCTTCTCGACATACACGTCTTTGCCTGACGCACATGCCATCATTGTCATCAGCGCATGCCAATGATCGGGGGTGCAGACCACCACCGCCTGCAGATCCTTGTCGTCAATCAGCTTCCGGAAGTCGGAATAGGCCTTGGCCTTTCCGCCACAAGCCGCCACGCCTTGTTCAAGCCGCGGCTGGTAGGCATCGCACATCGCCGCCATGTCAACGTCAGTTTGATTCTTAAAGTCATGGACGTGCTGGCCGCCAATCAGTCCGTAGCCGATGAAGCCGACCTGGACGCGGTCATTGGCGCCGAGCAGCCTGGAGTATGAGGCGGCCGCAATCGCAGTAAGGCTCACCGCGCTGCGGCGCGTCATCTTCGGCACGGGCGAAGTGCTAATTGGGTTGTCTGTTTCCATGAGTTGCGTTGCGAGATCGCTCCATCATATGTCGAATCGTTCGGCGTTGCCGGTCCTATTTCGTTTGTCGCGAGAAGCATGTCACCGTTACCACCGCCGACGTCAGGGCGAAGAACGACAGCATCAAGAGAGCCAGCGTCATGCTGTGCGTCGCATCGCGAATCCTACCCACCATAAAGGGGCTTACGAAGCCCGCAAGGTTACCGAGTGAGTTGATCCAGGCGATTCCGACCGAAGCAGCCGTGCCCGAAAGAATACCAGTGGGCATCGACCAGAAAGTAGATGTAGCAGCCAAAATCCCGGCGGTAGCAATTGTGAGCGCCAGGAATCCCAGCGATCCCGATATACCTGGCAGAGACGAAACGGCGAATGCCACGGCTCCCACCAAGGCCGACAACGCGATGTGCCAACGGCGCTCGCCCGTCCGGTCCGAATGACGTCCAACCATCACCATAACCACCGCCGCAATAGTCCACGGGATGGTGGTTAACAAGCCGATATACCAGGGATCTTTGGTGAGCGTCTCTTTGACGATCTGCGGCAGCCAGAGGCTGACCCCGTAGTTGCCCATCACGAAGCCGAAGTAGACGAAACACAACAGCCACACCTTGGGGCTGCGAAATGCATCGGCCAGCGTGTGATGACTATGGCCCTCCGACCGTTTTTCGGCCTCTTCCGCTTCCAGGTTGTTAAGCAGAATCGATTTCTCCTCGTCGTTGAGCCAGCGTGCCTTCCTTGGCCCGTCCGCTAGTACCAGCAGTGTCGCCAAGCCCGCCAGTATAGAAGGCAGCGCTTCAAATAGGAACAGCCACTGCCAGCCGCGCAATCCGCCGACCGCCGACATTCTTCCCAGGAGCCAACCGGAAATCGGACCACCAATGACCCCGGAGAGAGGCACCGCCGTCATGAACGCGGCGACCATCTTGGCCCGGTACTGGCGTGGAAACCAGAACGTGAGATAGAGAATGACACCAGGAAAGAACCCCGATTCAACCAATCCGAGCAGGAATCGAATCGCATAAAACTCGTTGGCGCTCTTCACGAACATCGTGCAGCCCGACACCACGCCCCAGACGATCATGATGGGCCCCAGCCAGTACTTGGCTCCGATTTTTTGCAGGGCCATGTTGCAAGGTATTTCGAAGAAGAAATAGCCTACGAAGAAAATGCCCGCGCCCGTTCCATACACCGTGTCGCTCATTCCCAAGTCCTGCTGCATTTGCAGTTTCGCGAACCCGACGTTGACCCGGTCTATATAGGCGAAGACGTAGCAGAGAAACAGAAACGGGATCAGCCTGCGAATTACTTTGCTATAGACAGCCCTGTCGAAGGCGCTCAGTGGCGGGCTAATCTGCGGCATATTGCCTTCTGCCGGAAAAAGATGCGACGCAGCCCGTCATTTCGCACACCAGCCGCCGTCGATGACAATGTCCGTGCCGGTGATGAAGCCTGCATCATCGGAACAGAGATAGAGCGCTAGCGCGCCTACCTCTTCGACGCGTCCCCACCGCCCCAGGGGAATGCTCGCCATGAACTGGGCGTTCGTTTCCGGATTCTGCATCACCGGGATATTCATTTCCGTGCCAAACGGGCCGGGGCTAATGCCGTTGACAGTAATGCCGTCGGCCGCAAGCTCCTGGGCGAGCGCACGAATCAATCCCAGCAGGGCGGTCTTGCTGGAGGAATAGGCGCTTCGGCCGGGTAGAGAAACGTGGCTCATGATGGAACTCATGTTGATGATGCGTCCATAGCCGGCGCCTTTCATGTGCGGCACAAACGCGCGGCACATCAGGAAGACGCTGGTCAGGTTCGTGTCGAGAACCGTGCGCCACTCGTCCAGCGTGAAGTCGATGAGGTTCTTGCGAATGTTCATACCGGCGTTGTTGATGAGAATCTGAACGCTTCCGAGCTGCGCGGCCACCTCCGCTTCCAGCTGCCTGACACTCTGTTCCTGGCTGACGTCTGCTATAAACACGCTGGCCGAACCGCCCGCGTCCGCAATCTCGGCCTTTACCGTATCCAGCTTGCCGGCATCTCGGGCCACCAACGCGATGCGTGCGCCTGCGCCTGCCAAGGCCATCGCCATCGCTTTGCCTAGTCCCTTGCTCGCTCCGGTTATGAGTGCGGTTTTTCCCGCGAGTTTTCTTGCATCATTCATTGCGTCACTGCCAGCCATCGTTGATCCCTCCCACACTCTTTCCACAATTTGCTCGCCGCGCCTTCACTCTGAACTGTGCCTACGTGTTTGCGTGAAAACTCCAGCACTGAACCGCGCGTCAGCTAGCAGACCCACGACAAGGCCGACCGGGACAGAGCCCCGCGGGACAGAGCGCCTGTCCCTAGATGCGCTACAGTCGACTCGTCACGTTGTCCTAGAGTTTTCACGCAGACTCGTAAAGCAAGCGGATTTCGGCCTTTCCTCAGCAACGTCTAAAGCCTGTGCCACCTGTTATCGATTAGCGGCCATTCGTGGCACAGCCTTCAGGCTGTGAAAGCCTTTTTCAGCAGCCCGTCTAGAAATTAGATCATGCCTCGAAGGATCAGCTTTTCGGCGTGACATGGTTGACGACGTTCACCGGCGAACCACCCCTTAGTGTGTCCGCGATGTTTTGAGCGGAGCTGGTTCGCAAGTCGACGATGGCTTGCTGCGAGTAGAACGCGATGTGCGGCGTCAACAGGCAATTCGTAAACTGAAGCAGTTCTGCATCGAAGGCAGGCTCTCTCTCCACCACATCGAGCGCGACGCCGCCCAGATGGCCCGACCGTAAAGCCGCAAGCAGGTCCGCTTCACGAACCACCGGCCCACGGGCCGTGTTGATAAGGAACGAGCCGCGCTTCATCTGCTCCAGTTCCGCCCACCCGATCAGGCCCCGCGTCTCTTCCGACAGCGGGCAATGCAGTGAGACGACATCCGACGTGCTCAGCAAATCGTTCAGGCTTCGGCAGCGATCCACCCCGAGTGCCTTCTCGTATCCGCTCGGAACATAGGGATCGAAGAACTGAACCGCAAAGCCGAACGCTTTCGCCCGTAGCGCCGTTGCAGTGCCAATGCGGCCCGCCCCCACGATGCCGAAGCGCTGGCCACGCAACCGGCGTGACGATTCCGCAATTCGCCATTGCCAGGCGCCTTTTCGGACATCCCGGAGGGCGGGGAAGACATTGCGTTGCAGGGCCAGCGTCAGCGCCAAAGTGTGATCGGCCACTTCCTCGGTGCCATAGTCCGGCACGTTGCAAACGGGAATACCCAACTCGCGTGCCGCGGCGATGTCCACATTGTCGAAGCCGACTCCATTGCGCACCACCATCCGTAGTCTCTGAAATCGACGCAGTGCCGCCGCCGACATCTGCGGGAAGTGGCTGAGTATCACGGCATCCGCATCCCAGACGCTATCGGGCAGAACGCTCTCATCGGCAGTCTGTACCAGAGATACGTCAGCGATTCCCTTCAACACTTCTGCTTCGATCCCCACGTTTTCACATAGCGGAAATACTTCGGCATCGATCAGGTAAACGCGATACATGGCTTGATCCTCGAAACCATCATCCTAACGGACCGTTCCAAAGGTCATGCTGGGTTATACTGCCAATACCTAGCTATCCAAGCGAAACGAAGGCCGACGCCTTCTTGAGGACGCCGCCTGAACGGAAACGTATGTCGACAAGCCCGCAAAGTTCCGAAGCTCCGCTGAAATTACATACCTACCCCAAGGACAACACCATTGTCGTGGAATGCAGTGGCAGACTGCTTTCGAATGTCTCTTCGGTCTTCCACACGGAGATAAAGGCGCTGTTTCCCCAAACCAAGTGCATCGTCCTGGACCTGACTAATCTCGTCCAGATGGACAGCGCGGGCCTTGGCGCCATTGCCGGCCTATATATTGCCGGAAAAAGCGCGGGCGTTCAGATTCAGCTCATCAACCTGAGTAAGCGAATTAGGGAGTTGTTGAGTCTCACCCACATCCTGGCGTTGTTTGAGCCTGTGGGCAAACACTGTATCCGGATCGATTAGCGCTGCGCGCTCCTACGGCCAAGCAGTATCTTGCGCGTGAGGATGCCGAGGTTTCGCGCGATATCGGGCGGCAGGACCGCTTGGACCATACACCACAGAAAGATGACGATCCGCGCCTCACGGGAAGGTGCGGCGTAATCGTTCAAGTACGAGCAAAGGACCCGGAACGCGTTAAGGCCCTGGCGAATCCCAAAACGCCAATCGGCTCCTCCGCTTGAGCGGTGAAATCGCTTGGTGCAATAGGTCGATGAGACGTAGCACAAGCGCCCCTTCAGGCCAAGCCCAAAAACCCAACAGATGTCCGCTCGAATGTTGCCGTAGGTCTGCCGAATATATAGATCTGACTGGTCGACAACCTCACGGCGTACAACCCCACGAAACGCAATCCAGAGCTGCCAAAGGGTCAGCAGCCGTACCGCCGTGGCGACGGACCATTCTGCCTGGGGATCAATAGGCGGCGGAACAAAAGGAAACGTCGGCAAGAAGCCGTCTAAGGAAACCTGATCGACCCTACCGAACGCAAGCACCGCGTCTGGATGCGTCTCCAGCGCGGCGACCAGGTCGGTGACATAGTTCGACGGGTACGAGTCGTCGTGAGCCATCCACAACGCGTATTCGCCCCTGGCGTGCCGCAGGATCAGATTGAAATGCTCGACCCAGTTGAGCTGGTCTGTGCTCGATAAGAAGCGGAACCGTTTGTCATTCCCGTATTTCTGCTGCAGCAAGGCGAGGGTGTGGTCAAGCAGATGCCGGTCCGAAATAATGAATTCGACGTTCCCGTACTCGATCATCTCGATGTTAGCGATGATGATGCCGATGAACGGCAGTGAGCGGTAGAGAGGAATACCAACGGAGACGAGCGGCGCCGTTGGTTGAATAGCGATCAATTGTCGACACCCATCGTTTTGTCAGAAGACTCCAAGAATCCGTTCCGCCAGCCGATAACCCAGGTAGGGAACCATGGTGTACTTCCCTGTATTCACGGTATGGTAATGCCCATCCGAATGGATTCCGATCTCATGGCGGGTGTGCAAGCGGCTCGCTTGGTGGTCGATATCGGTTGCGCCCCATGCGAATATAACGCCGCCCGCTGCAGTAACGACAGCGTCGGAGTATTCCACCGACTGGAGAGAGGGACATAGTTTCGCCATTGCCTGATAGCTATCACGCAGGATGCTAAGGCGCCTCGATTCCGAAAGCTCTAGGCCCCATGCCGGCGGCTTCAGATCGTGTGATGTGTCGATCATGCCCGCCGGATACCAACTGAAATAGATTCCGCGTGGCCCCAGATTGACGATGTCACCGAAAGGACCCAATACATAGGTCACAGAGGGAACCGTCGCCCTATCCACAGGAAGATTGATCCAACCACCAATCTTGTAACGATAAATCCATGTACGCTCGGGAGCCAGCCCGTAGGTGGAATCGATTTCGAGACGGCCGTGCCACAGTGTGTTCGCCACGTGGTCGTAGACCTCGCGATGTTCACCGTCGGCGTTGCGGGAGGCGACGCAAAGATTATCCGCCCCCGACCGCGTGACGCTTAAGACCGAAGTTCCGGAACTGAATCGGATGCGCGGGTTGGAGCGCACGGCCGCAGACAACCGGTCGGCAATACCACGCACATCGACGGCACACTCTGAGGTGCGGTACACGCACAGAGACGCCTCGGGAGAAACCAAGCTTGCTGTTTCGTCCGCCGGGACCTTCTCGATCAGGAGCTGCTGATCCCGGCCCAGGTAAGACAACCCCGTCGCTGCACATGCTTCATCGAACAGGCGCCGGCACTCATCGTAGTGCCGTTCCAGGTCGGCGGGGTCCGCCATCGTGTCCTTGTGAACGGCGTAGTAGTAAGGACCGGAAACCAGCGGATCGATTGAAGTCAGATCGATCCATCGCCCCAGATAAGCCGTGAAGTGGATGGCACCTTGGATCATGGTCTTCGCTGTCTCGAGCGAGCGGTCCTTGGCGTAAACCAAACCAAGATGAACCTTGCCCTCGTTGTTCCTGCTGGCCTGAGTTAGCGGCTCGGCATTTTCGTCATACAGATCGACCTCGTAGCCGCGATGGGCTAGCTCCAGTGCCGCGCAAACCCCGGTCCCACCCGCGCCCAAAATGGCAACTTTCACGAACCGGCCTTCACGCGGCCTCGCACTGTATCGATGAGCGAGAGAATCTGCAAGACTGACGTTTCCATTCGGAGTTCTTGTGTCACAAAGCGATACGCCCGATCTACGATTTCCGAGCGTTCGCTGTAGTGAGCGCGGTAGTAGCGAAGAACTTCCGGCATCTCGCGGACTTCCGCTTCCACATAGTGTTTGCCGGGAAGAAACGGAGCTGGTTTATAGATGGGCTCCGATAGCACCAGGGAGCGGTTCGCCATGCCCAAGATCATACGATGGGCCCCGATTTCACGCGGATGTCTTTGAATGTTGAGGAACGCTTGGGCTCGATTGATCAGCCTAGCCCGGTCTTCCCCCCAAAGTTGTTTTTCGAACCAGCTGCCCTTGGCCTCCAGGGTGACTTCAAGGCATCGGAGCTCCTTTACGATCTTCCGCCGTCGCGGAACCTCCAACGAGCCCAGGAACAGCGCTTCGATATCCTGCTCTCCTTCGGCCCCTCCCGCCGCCTGAATCCCGTCACCGGCTTCGTAGCCGTAAGGAACCCACTGCGCAGTAATGCCTCTCTCGGCGAGAGACTCCTGCCACGCTTGCGAAGAGACGACCAGTAAGACCGGCCATCCCTCGCGACTCAGCCGCCGCAAGTTGCGGAGATTCGTGTAGACATCGGTCGCCCGAGCATCGTGCAGCAGGACCTTTGCGATCTCTCGGGTGTTAAGCCGGGGCGTCGGAACGCCGGCGGCCTTGGGCAGCGGCAGCGGCTCCCAGTGCCACACGGCTAAGAGCGGAAGCCGAGCGTCTTTTCTCGCAGCCTTGAATTCTCCGAGGATGGTGGGAAACCAGCCGCAGTTTTCGAGCACCAAGACGACGTCCAAGGCTTCGAGGTCCAGATGGCTGTCTCGCGTTTGAACGACTCGGTTTCCCCGCTGGCGCAAGAGTTTAGTGATGGCGTGCTCTTCGCCCGCGCGGGCCGGTACCGGACGCCAACAAACCGCGATACTGAGTCCAGGCTTGCCCGCAAGTGCGGTTGTCGTCTCCATCGAGTGGCTTGTCTGCAACGAAGTGTACGATACGGCGTAAGCCAGGTGCAACGATAGCTACACTGAGATGGAAACGGGAAGCTTCTACGAGTGCGTCGAGATATTGTTCTTGCCATCGACATCGAGCCAAGCGGTCGCAGCGAGATGAATGCCAACGGTTGGGACGGCACGCGTGCCGCCTTCGATGAACTGAATCAATGGCGTGCGCAGTTGGACCAACAAACAGGCGCCCCGGTACGATTCAACTGGTTTCTTCGCTTTGACCCACAGATCGAAAAGACATGGGGCGATGCCGGATGCATCGAAACAGCCTGCCCGGAACTCGTGCAGTTTCTGAAGACCGGCGATGATTTTTGCGGTATTCACACGCACTTCTATCAATGGAGCGAGGTACGAAATCGTTGGTTCAGCGAGTTCTCCGACCCGGCATGGTCCGCCGAGTGCTTGGCGCGGAGTATCGACGGCTTTGAACGGCTTTTCGGCTATCGGCCCCAAGGCTCTCGATTTGGTGATCGCTGGTGCTCCAACGAACTGGTTTCCCTGCTTCGCGCCGAAGGAATCCGGTACGAGCTGACATTGGAGCCAGGACTGCCCGATCAGCCGTTGTTCGATGATCCATACGCCACCCGCTGGATTCCCGATTACCGCCGAGCGCCGAGGGTACCCTACCAGCCATCACAGGCGGACTACCTGATGCCCGACTCAAACCTGGCTGACAGCAGGCTTTGGATGGTTCCAATCACGACCACAACACCGCCGCGTTGGGTTATTGTTCGACGCCCACCGTACTTGATGAAGGCCAGCCGGACGCTCAATCTGGTGGTGCGGCCGCGCACGCTTTGGCGCTACCTCGATGAGAATCTGGCGGTATCACGTGCGGAACCGCTGGTGTTTGTCCTGCGTCTTGGCGATCTAGCTTTTCCGCGCTATCTGGCCCACTTCCGGTATCTGGCTGATCGCATCGTAAGGCATTCCAGTTTGCGCAATACTCGCTTCACGCGAGTGGACCACGCACTCGAACGTTTTGCAGCGGCACGGTGAGTTTTCGGGTCATTACCGTACGTCAGCGTCTCACGGGATGTTCGGTTCCCCTCGAAATGCCTCGCAGGGAAAAAATAATCAACGGCCCTCGCATGCTAAAATCAGGGAGTTTGGGGCCGGTAGCTCAGTTGGTAGAGCATCGCACTTTTAATGCGGTGGTCGCGGGTTCGAGCCCCGCCCGGCTCACCATTTAGAATCATCAGCTTGAGCATGGAGAGCAGGGACAGCATCGACCGTTTGGGTAGTGAAATTGGGTAGAATGCTCACGCGTTCGTAATATCCCGAGGCTGCTGACTGCGACGATTCTTCGATCAACTTCGCCACCCGCTCGATCAGGTGCAGCCGCAGATTCTCGTTCGGGCCTTGCGTTGGCTGCGGGCCGGACACGCAGTCGATCCATGCGTCCTTGTAGAGTTGCGCTGCTTGCTCAGTCGATGTCATTCTCTCTCGCTTTCGTTACTCCGCTCTCTTGCCCGGCCAGGAACCAGTTCCATGGCGAATTGGCAAATTGGCCTGAATACGGCGGGTTACGAGGTGTTGTTACCATTGCCGGGATGCGCGAGTTCATCATCCTGGTCATTCATGTAATGGTCACCGTGGTCCGACTGGCAGGGCCGGGGGGATTCCGTTCCGTGGTTGCCGAGTCCGCGTTGATCCGCCATCAGCTGCTGATCCTCAATCGCGGACGCCAGCGTGCGCCCAACCTGCGCGCCGTGGATCGCCTCGCCGCCGGTTTGCTCAGCCTCTTGATGAGCCGGGCACGCATCCTCCGTTCCGCCATCGTCCTGAAGCCCTCCACCTTGCTGCATCTGCACAAGCTGCTGAGGAAACGAAAGTACAGTCTATTGTTCTCGCCCATGCGCGGGCCTCGTCCCGGCCCGAAGGGACCGAACAAAGAACTCATCGACGCCGTCGTGGCCATGAAGCAGCGCAATCCCAGTTGGGGCTGTCCGCGCATTGCCCAGCAGATGGCGTTGGCTTTGGGTACCGAGATCGATAAGGATGTGGTGCGCCGTATTCTGAGCGCTCACTACCGGCCGGAGTCGGATTCAGCAGGTCCATCCTGGCTGACATTTCTCGGCCATACGAAAGACAGTCTGTGGAGTTGCGATTTATTCCGATGCGAGTCCGCCACCTTCAGGACCCATTGGGTTCTGGTTGTGATGGACCAATTCACGCGGCGCATCATCGGGTTTGGCGTTCACTGCGGTGCCGTGAACGGAGTAGCGCTGTGCCGCATGTTCCAGCGAGCGATCCGCGGAAAAAGTCTGCCCAAATACCTCAGTTCGGATCATGATCCGCTGTATCGATTCCATCAGTGGCAGGCTAATCTTCGAGTACTCGAGGTGACGGAGATCAAGACTATCCCATACGTGCCGCTATCGCATCCCTTCGTAGAGCGGCTGATTGGGACGCTTCGGCGCGAGTACCTCGACCGGATTCTATTCTGGACAACCGTGGATCTGGGTGCAAAACTAACCGAGTTCCAACATTACTATAACGGGCATCGTACGCATGCCGGGTTGAAGGGAGGCCTGCCAGAACCAGGTGCTGACGGGCCGACATCGCCCATCGATTTCCAATCCTACCGGTGGCGAAGACATTGTCGAGGGTTGTATCAGACTCCAATCGCCGCATGATTTATGAATTCGCCATGGTCAGGTTTTCGGACACTACGGGATGCATCTGTATCTGCGCAGGTTTTGCCTCTTTAAGCCCGTGCAAACAGCCGGGGCCGCCCAGCCCCCCAAGTTTGATTTGAGGGGAAACGGACTCCTCCCTAAGAAAATCTGGCCGAAAAGACCGCGTCCTGCGCAAATACATAGCGGGCGAGCTTTGGCGTGCTTCATGCGGCGCGCCGACAGGATTTTGCCAGCTCCCTACTCGTTCTGTCGCCACATAAATAGCCCCCCCGCACGCCCGCCTCAATCGTGGTCAAGTCAATCTCTCGAACTCTGTCATCACGATTCGGCGATTCCACCGCCCCAGGGCGCGAAGAGAATCCAGCTCCTCGCTTGTCGGCGGAGGGCAAACATCGGCTCACAGAGAGGGGGGAATACACTCAGCGAATGTGATTTGGTAGTCGAGAAACACTCTATGATGTGCAGGGTCTCGCCGTTAGACCTCCATGGCCCTGCCTGAAGTATGCGCCCATCCTCAGGTTCGAGACTCCTCGATGATTCTGCTTGCTTGATCCCCGCTACTCCGCGAGTTAGCTAGCGATATTAACTGTCAACGCTTGGTTTCTGGTTCGGGACTACGCGAAAATAAAACGAGCGTTAATACGTCCCCACCTTAATCGCCAGCGGCAGGGTCAGGTTCTGACCGGCCGTTGCCACCACCAGCGCCTGTGGCCCGGCCAACACGGTCCCGTTCGCTGTCAGCGTCGCGGTGATCGAGGTCGGCGAGTTCACCACTACGCTGCTGACATCCAACATCCCGCTCGGCACCGCCACCGTATCGCCGGTCTGAAAGTCCGTGTTGACGCCCGAAATGGTCACCGTGATCTGAGCTCCCACGGTCGCAGCCATCGTGTTGGGACTCACGCCTGTCAGCTGCGACGCCGTCGGGCCCAGAATCGTCGTCTCGTTGAACAACGCCCGCATGATGAACGATGCCATCTGGCACCGCGTCACCACCTCGTCGGGACAGTAAATCAGAGGATTGGTTCCGCAGCCGGCGGTTATATGTTCCTCGTAGGAGCGCTGGATGAACGGAAACGGAACCCCATTGCCCTCCACATTAACTGGCACGTCCGCGAAATACGGGACGCTGTTATAGGTGAAGCTGGCTCCATACAGCGCCAACCGGGCACGCACCATGAAGATCGCCATCTCCCAGCGCGGGATGGTGTCGGTGGGACAGAACAGCCCCGGCGCGCAGCCGGTGGTAATGTCCAGTTCCTCCAGCTTCTGGATGTGCGGGAAGAATGGATTCGTCGTAGGCACATCGGTGAAAAAGGGAACCGAGTCGTAAATGGCCGGAGTTGTGGTGCCAGTCACAGACCGGACAATAAATGCAGCCATCTGTTCGCGAGTCACGTTCTCGTTCGGACAGAACTGGCGTGTCTGGTTCGTGCTGCCCTCTGTGCAGCCGCTCGTGACTCCCGCCTCAAACATCAGGTTCACCGCCTCGAAGCAGGAGGCGCTTGCGGGAACGTCGCTAAACTGCGGCGTCGGGCTCTGCGCAAATACCCACGTCGCTCCCAATTGGGAGTTATCACCTTCCGCGCCCACAATGGCCGTACTCCCATCGGCGGAAAGCGCCACTGACGAGCCCTGAAAATCGCCCGTATAGCCCAAATTCGCGCCGAGGCCGACCAACTTGCTCCCAACCTGACTCCAATTGCCGCTGCTGTCTCGGGTGAAGACCCAGGCCCCACCCAAATCGTTGAAATCCAGTTGGTCAAAATCGCTACCTATCAGGGCAGTATTTCCGTCACCAGAAAGCGCCACTGATGCGCCCCCAAAGCCGAACGCTCCCTGCTGGCTCCAATTGCCGCTGCTGTCGCGAGTGAACACTTCCGCACCATCGCCGTCTACGAGAGCAGTGTTCCCATCGGCAGAAAGCGCCACCGCGTGCCCGCCAACGCTCCCCACATCCTCCTGCTGGCTCCAAACGCCGCTATTGTTTCGCGTGAACACCCACACCGCTCCCTTATTGCTGCCCCTAAGTCCCACAACCAGTGCCGTGTTTCCATCGGCGGAAAGGGCCACCGAACGAGTATCGTCTTGGTTGAGGACACCGCCGCCGCTGTCGGCCAATTGGCTTCCTTGCTGGCTCCAATTGCCGGTGCCGTCTCGCGTGAACACCCACACCGCCTCGGCTCCGCCCACCAGCGCCGTATTCCCATTGGCATCAAGCGCGACCGATTGAGCATAAAACGGGCTGCCGCTGCCCACCAGCTGATTTCCTTGCTGGCTCCAAACGCCGCTATTGTTTCGCGTGAACACCCACACCGCTCCCGCATTGTTGTTGTCGCTCTGCTGTCCGTCCACCAGAGCCGTGTTTCCATCGGAGGAAAGTGCTACCGAATAGCCCACGCTGTCGACGGCCCCGCTAACGACCAGTTTGTTTCCTTGCTGGGTCCAATTTCCAGTACTATCTCGCGTGAATACCCAAGCCGCGCCTACACCGCCGTTATCGAGATACCCACCCACCAGAGCCGTGCTTCCATCGGCGGAAATCGCAATCGAATGACCTTGACTGACGCCGTTCCCGTTTGGGATATTGACCGCACCGCTGCCGACCAGCTTCGGCCCCTGCTGGATGAATTGCTGCGCCTGCGCGGACAGTGCAGTAGATAAAACTACAACCGTCCAGAAAAGCAGGGAAGTGAATCGGGCCATCGAAAACCTGATCGGCAACTGCTGTACCTTGGTTCGAGAAACGCGCATGAGCATTTTCTCCTCCCCGTCCGGGCGCGAAGTGTGACGCTCCCGAGCGCTTTAGTACTTAGCTTACTAACCTTTACAGTCGGCATGAAACGGGAGTGCGTGTGCTGCCACCTTGGTGCCCGCGCTATGCGCGTCTCGGATCAGCCCATGGCAGGCTCTGCGATACGAGTAGTAGTCTTTGAAACTCACGCCTGCCCCAGCCGCTTCTCAACTATTCACCCGAGCGTGATTTAGGGGTCCAGAACAGCTAGCAATAACGCGTCCATGGCGAATTGGCAAATTGGCCTGAATACGGCGGGTTACGAGGTGTTGTTACCATTGCCGGGATGCGCGACTTCATCATCCTGGTCATTCATGTAATGGTCACCGTGGTCCGACTGGCAGGGCCGGGGGGATTCCGTTCCGTGGTTGCCGAGTCCGCGTTGATCCGCCATCAGCTGCTGATCCTCAATCGCGGACGCCAGCGTGCGCCCAACCTGCGCGCCGTGGATCGCCTCGCCGCCGGTTTGCTCAGCCTCTTGATGAGCCGGGCACGCATCCTCCGTTCCGCCATCGTCCTGAAGCCCTCCACCTTGCTGCATCTGCACAAGCTGCTGAGGAAACGAAAGTACCGTCTATTGTTCTCGCCCATGCGCGGGCCTCGTCCCGGCCCGAAGGGACCGAACAAAGAACTCATCGACGCCGTCGTGGCCATGAAGCAGCGCAATCCCAGTTGGGGCTGTCCGCGCATTGCCCAGCAGATGGCGTTGGCTTTGGGTACCGAGATCGATAAGGATGTGGTGCGCCGTATTCTGAGCGCTCACTACCGGCCGGAGTCGGATTCAGCAGGTCCATCCTGGCTGACATTTCTCGGCCACACGAAAGACAGTCTGTGGAGTTGCGATTTATTCCGATGCGAGTCCGCCACCTTCAGGACCCATTGGGTTCTGGTTGTGATGGACCAATTCACGCGGCGCATCATCGGGTTTGGCGTTCACTGCGGTGCCGTGAACGGAGTAGCGCTGTGCCGCATGTTCCAGCGAGCGATCCGCGGAAAAAGTCTGCCCAAATACCTCAGTTCGGATCATGATCCGCTGTATCGATTCCATCAGTGGCAGGCTAATCTTCGAGTACTCGAGGTGACGGAGATCAAGACTATCCCATACGTGCCGCTATCGCATCCCTTCGTAGAGCGGCTGATTGGGACGCTTCGGCGCGAGTACCTCGACCGGATTCTATTCTGGACAACCGTGGATCTGGGTGCAAAACTAACCGAGTTCCAACATTACTATAACGGGCATCGTACGCATGCCGGGTTGAAGGGAGGCCTGCCAGAACCAGGTGCTGACGGGCCGACATCGCCCATCGATTTCCAATCCTACCGGTGGCGAAGACATTGTCGAGGGTTGTATCAGACTCCAATCGCCGCATGATTTATGAATTCGCCATGGTCAGGTGACCAGCTGCCGGCACTCGCGGTGAGAGCAGGGCTAAAGCCGGAAAGCACGGGACGAAGGGCGCCGCTCGCCACAAATACTTCCCATAGCGAGAACTTCTGGCCCTCCTCGTCTACAACGGAGAAACGTGCCTTGCTTCCATCGGGCGACCAGCGCAGGTATATCGGATTAGCCGGGGCAGTTGCCAGTTTGCGGAGTTCCGTTCCATCGCTACGCGCAATATGCAGTTCCTTGTCGACGGCGTACATCAATTGTCGACCGTCCGGAGACCAAGCGACAGCGGAGTTTTGGACGGACAGGTTGCCCAAACGCCGGGCAGGCTCGCCGCCGAGCAAAGGCTTGACCCAAAGCTCGGTTGAGTAAGCCCAACCTCTTAGACCAACAGGTCGCCCCAACAACAGGTCGCCGCCCGGCGACACGTCAATCAGGCTGGCCTTCATCTGCAGGGGAACCGCGACCGTCTCGCCGCCTTTGGCGGAGACCTGGTACGCCTCTAGGGTATCGATGCCGGATCTGAAAATCAGCCGGGAACCGTCGGAGAGCAGAGGTAAGTACTTGAGCAAGCCATCGTGGGTGATCTGGGTTGTTCCAGTCACGCGCGGGATCTGAAACGGCCGCGTGAGCCACAGGGCCGCGGCAGCGAGAGCCGTGGCGGAAATGACAACCGCGCCAACTGCATAGGGCCAGCGGATCTTGCGACGACGAACAGGACGGCTCCAGGAGTCAGTCCTCTTTGAGACGACTGGCTGGGATCTGCCGGAATTCAGATCGCGCTGGAGCCGCTTGAGGTCGGCGCGCAGATCCGAGGCGGTCTGGTAGCGAATGTCTGGATCTTTTTCCAGTGCCTTTCCAATGATTAGCTGGAGCTGTTCCGGGATATCCGGGTTCAGTGCCGACGGCGGCTCGGGCACGTCGTGCAAAATGGCAGCCATGACCGCGCCAAGGGTCTTGCCTTGGAATGGCATTTTCCCGGTCGCCATTTCGTAGAGCATGATGCCCAGGGAGAAAAGATCGGTGCGGGCGTCGAGCTCGTCGCCGCGGGCCTGTTCCGGCGACATGTAGCCGGGGGTTCCGGTAGCGGAGCCAGGCGCACTCAGGTCGGCAACCATGGCCACCGTCTGGTCAGAATACGCGGCTGTGGCGCGCGATTTGGCTTCGACTAGTTTCGCCAAGCCGAAGTCCAGGATCTTCGCCTGTTGACGTTGCGTGACAAAAATATTCGCCGGCTTGATGTCGCGATGAATAATGCCACGCGCATGCGCGACCTCCAAACCATCGGTGACTTGGATGGCCAGATTGAGGAGCAGGTCGAGTTGCACCGGCTTGTCGCCGATGCGGTGTTTCAGGTTTGTGCCCTCCAGCAGCTCCATGGCAAGGAACGGGAGGCCCTCGTGTTCGCCAACTTCGTAGATGGTGCAGATGTTGGGATGGTTGATGGCTGCGGCGGCGCGAGCCTCGCGCTCGAAACGCTCCACCGCGATACGGTCCCGGGTCGTGTCGTTAGTTAGAAACTTCAAGGCGACATCGCGGTTGAGTTTGAGGTCCTCGGCTCGATACACCACGCCCATGCCGCCTTCGCCGAGTTTCGCGAGGATGCGGTAGTGGGAGATGATCTGGCCAAGCATGAACAAGTCTCTGATACTGGACCTCCTTTTCAGGGTAGTGCAGAGGTTTTACCACTGCCAGCATAAGTTCTACGGTTGGCGCGGCGGTCCGATCAAAGGCACGCGAACGCGCCCCGGCATAATTGCTTAATTGCGACGAATCGTCGTCAAGTCCCAGGAAGTCTGGTTGCGCGAAGCGTCGCCAGATTAGGAACGATATACGTTTTCGTCTGGAATCGTCTTGGGGATTTCGTGGCAGATCACCGGTTACAACCGGACATAACGGGCGGAATCGGCTAACATCCCGGAACTTGGCGGTTTCTTTCGAGTCTCGTCGCACCAATCGGATATACTTTGGGCGCTGTGCGTGTGCTAAGTAGATCCAGTTTCGGCGGCCCGATGCGAATCCGAGGATGCGCAGTTTGGGTCTGGCTAATTGCGTGTTTCCCGAATCAAATCGTCGCCCAGAAGCCTCTTGACGCAGGCGATCTGCTCAGAAAGTAAGCGAGACCTACGCAAATCTCCAGCAATACACTTTCTCTGCGACGGTGAGGTTCCATGATCCCGATGAACATCTCGATCTCTCCGGAGCCACCGTCGTTGCCGTTCACAGACCTAACAGAGTCCGGTGGGAGATTAGAGGTCCCGTGACCAAATTCTTCCTCGGCACGGAGCGCGACTATCAGTACGTCAAGGATGGAGAGAGCGTCTGGGCTTACTTCCCCAAGTTAAACCAATACGGGAAAGAGCGAGTAGGGAAGGATGCGCCCACTGAAGGTGCCGATTCGCCCGACACGATCAGTTACCTCGAAGACACGTTTCTAGGCCGGACATCAATGAAGGCGGGAGGTCAAACGAGAATTCTCAGAGAAGAGAGAATTCCATCCAACGGGGTGACCGCTGACTGTTTTGTTCTCGAGATTCGGGAAGGTCCTATCGACATCTACCGCTGGTGGGTAGAGAAAGGGACCTACCGGGTTCTGCGATACGAGAAGGAGTCCAAAGACAGTCCGACGGCGAACTATTACTCGATGATCATCCGGTTTACGAATATCCAATTGACCGGTCCAGTCGACGAGAAGCTCTTCATCTTCAGTCCGCCCGCAGGATCAAAACGCGTGTACGAGCCTAACCCATGAGCGACCGTTCTGGCTTAAAGGGACGGGTTCAGTCGCACGACATTTCTTAGGTCGGACCGAAGCGGTTCTTGAGACACTTTCGGCTTGGCGCGTCCGCCCACGAATAGCCCGGGCCCGATTAAGACCGATATACGGCGTTATCGTCTGTAATCCGTCAAGTGCGTCGCTATTCTTCAAGCATTGCGGACACGGGACTCTGAAGTTGGCACACTCACTGAGCCCCGAAAGCTTAGGTTAGCGCTTATGTCATGAGCGCTAACTTAAGGCAGGCGTCCTCTCGGGCCGTCAATGCGTCATCCGTCGGAAGAATGCAAGTAGGGCTGGAATTCAAGACTGAAAGGCGCGGATCAGAGACGATAACCGGACATAACGGGCGGGATCCTCGCAAAGCCTTGTTTCTTGACATTCAGTTGTCAGATATGACAACATAAAACATGGGGGTAACGCGGTAGCGATGGCGGAGCCCCGAAAAACCCGGCCCGTTTCGTGGCTCAAGGCAGCCCTGAAGGACTTCGAGAAATTCCCCGAGGGGGCACGCACGGTCTGCCTGGCGGCGCTCACGATCGCGGCCGAGGGGAGCAAGGCCGATATCGCGAAGCCCATGCAGGGGCTCGGGTCCGGCGTCTTCGAGATCGCCCTGCCGTTCAAGGGCGACGCGTTCCGCGTGGTTTACGCGGTGCAGCTCGGCGACGACATCTGGGTCGTGCATGCGTTCCAGAAGAAATCGACGCAGGGCATCAAGACGCCGAAACACGAGATCGAGCTGGTCAGGGACCGGCTGAAGCGACTGAAGGAGCTGTTGCGATGAAAAAGGAAAAACTCGAGGTGGTGCGCGGAAGCGGCAACGTGTTCCGCGACCTGAAGTACAAGAACGCGGACGCCGAGCAATTCAAGGCGATCCTCGCCGCCGAGATCATCAAGGCCGTGGACCGTGAAACCCTGACTGTGCGCGCTGCCCACAGGCGCACCGGCATCGCGGCGGCGGATTTTTCCCGTATCCGGAACGCGGACCTCGGCCGGTTCACTGTTGATCGACTCATGTCCATCCTTAACCTGCTCGGATCGCGGATTGAGGTGAAGATTCGGGTGCGGCCTGTAGCATTGCAAGAAGTGCACGCATAGAGCAGTCAGTGTATACATTTCCAGATTCACCGCCGTGGTGTAGAGTGGTGAGTTTATGAAGCGGCAAATACTTCCCCTACGGCGAAGACCGCTACAGCCCGTCTCCCGCCAACTCGCCAATGGCCAGGAGAAACTCGCCACCCACAGGTCGCGAAATCATGACTGAAGTCCTGGACCACCTCCAGGTCGGGACGGAAGCCTCCCGAATCCCCGAAACCTCCACGACCCGAAATGGAGCAAGGCAAAGGCGGTTCGTCGCCGGTTGAGTTCAATCATGATCGTGCGGCCCTGGTCGCGACCCTGAATCGTTTCTGCGATCAGCTGCTTCAACCCGTTTTACAGCACCCGATTTTCGGCCCGATGACGGAGGGTGATTGGTAGCGCTGGGGCTATCTCCCCGCAGACCATCAACTGCGCCAGCTCGGCCACTGAGCCGGAGCTCGTCATCAAGCGGAATACCCTCTTGACAAAGCTGCTTAGACACGGCAGACTTCCTATAGCTACCTATGGAACGAGCCGCTTGTGGGCAAAACTAAGAATGACATCCTTCAGGGAACGTCGGGCGTTGCGGTCGAGGAGTTGGGAGTAGGAGGGGAAGTCAGACATTGCTTCTGAGTCAGTATAACAAAGGAAACGAGGATAACAGGGCAAGTGAAACAAAGCGCTTTACACCACTCGCGGGGGGCGTTGCCCATGAGCGCTAACTTAAGGCAGGCGTCCTCTCGGGCCGTCAATGCGTCATCCGTCGGAAGAATGCAAGTAGGGCTGGAATTCAAGACTGAAAGGCGCGGATCACCGACGATAACCGGACTTCCGGAGACTGATCCCCGCAAAACATTGTGTTGGCTAGATTTAGGATCAAAAAGTAGTCCCGGGTCGGCCCTAAGGAGCTTCAGGGAGAAATACGCCGCTGACCACATTTCGCCCTTGACCCCGTTTCCGCAGGTGCCAGAGGTCATTGACTTGGTCAGTGACCCCGTTTCCCTAGGGATGAACGGTCAACGGTCACTACTGGCTTGTTCGCGATGGTCTATGTTCCGGCAAGCTGAGTCGAGGTTCCGTTACCAAATAGCTATCGACAACCAAATAGCTATCGACTTGCTTCAGACATCAGCGAGTGTTAGGGGGCGCGGAGCCTTGCCATCAATGTCGTTGAAGCCGTACTCGGCCGCCAAGCTCGCCGCCACCCGAACCGCTCCAGTGTGTCGCATGACATTTGAATCCGCAGCAAGTGCGGTGACGGCGCGCCCAATGAACTCGGGGGATTCTGAATTGCTGAGGTCAAGCCAGGCCGCAGCTTGCATGATCTTCTCTGTCCGAACCAGTCCCGGATAGAGGGAAACAACGCTGACGCCGTGGGGCTGTAGTTCGGTGGCCATGTCTGCAGTCATTTTGTCGGTCGCTGCTTTGGATACACCACAAGCGACGTTGCCGATGTGCTTCTGCGCCGCCCAGAACGAGATATTCACAATCAGGCCGCGCCGACAGGCGACCATGGATCGGGCGGCTAGCTGGCTCGCGTAATAGTGAGCGCGCACCCCAGCGTCGAACATCGCATCCCAGCGCCAAAGCGGCTGTTCCCAAAATGGCTTGTTCCAGGTGAACACACCGTCTTCTATCATTTGCTCGTAGCCGCCCCAAACGTTGTTGACTAGAATGTCGATGGCGCCGGCCTCCTGAACCACGCGTTCGAATGCTGCTGAAACCTGTTCATCCTCTCGGTGGTCGCAATGAATTCCTGTAACCCGCGAGTCGTCGCGCGCACCGTCCTGGATGGAACGGCCAGTTACAAATACCCGCGCTCCACAATGTGCAAGCTCCCTTGCGATTCCACGACCCACGCCGGCCGTCGCACCCGTAACGACGGCGATTCTGCCTTCAAGATTTCTCATCTCTCTGAAGATTATGCCGCGTTTCCGTCTTCGATGCGGTATCTGAGGCCCTTGGTTCCGCATGCAGCGATCTGGAGTACTTGCGCCTCTAGCGGGAGTTTACTCGTAAGCCGGAAGGGAAGACTGTAAATAGTTGTTTTAGGGAGGGTTAGCGCGGCGTCGCTGTATTACCCACGTTGGGTACTACAGAGTTCATCCAGACCGAGGGAATGAGCGAGGGCTTGCTGAACGAGAGTCTGTTTGGATAGAACGGTAGCAATGCGATTGGGACCTTTGTCGCCTAGCGGAGGATACAGCAAAGTGAACTGCTGCATGGGAATGAGTTGTTCCAGTAGTTGTTCCACGGTGAGATCAGGCCAGGCGCACTGGGCCTGGCGGTGAACATACTGGAGCAGCGAGATTCCCAGCATGCAGTAGAAAGCATGCCCGCGGATTTTGCTGTCGGTCCAGTGGTACATCGGTCCCCAGCCGAGCCAGTCGCCGTCCTTTAATCCGCGAAATACACGTTCGATTTGTTGCTGGCCGGAGTAACCGGACACGACCTGTTCGGCGGTCCAATCCATGCGGTTGGTGAGCAGCACGGTGCGGCCGAGACGTTGTGTCCACAGTTGCTGGAGCGCCTGGTTGTCCACCTCGAATGTCAGATGCCAGCGGTTGTCGCGCTGTTCCAGTCCGTAGTGGAGCACTTCGCGGACGAACGGGTCCAACAGCCAGCGATGGATCTTGTTGCGAATGCCTGGTTCGGTAAAGCGAGCCTGTGGCCTGGACAGTTCGGTTGCCAGCCGCCGTAGTTTCTGAGTCACACGGGCGAGTGCAGCGGTAGTGCTGTTGAGTTGTTCGCTGGCGAAACAAGCCGAATATTTGAGCACGCAAAGATACTCTTTGCCATGTACGACCAGCTTCTCCGCTGCCGCCCTGACGCCGGGTTGGGAGCTGCCGCAGGCCGGTAACTGTTCCACGCTCCGGTTCCGCAGTTCCGCCGGTGCCTGGTTCCAGGGCAGAGCCGAAATCCAGCCTAGGCCCGCCTGCTCTAATTCCAGCGTGTTGGCCAGTGCCGCCGAACCTTTGTCGAGCACCAGCGTGACCGAGTCGCGGGCCATCTGATTTTGGTCCAGCAAAGCCCCTATACGCGACCGCGCCTCGGGCAGTTCCTCGGCATCAGCCCGGTTGCCGGGATAGACATGATGGCACAGGCTGAGGCCGTTGTCGCCGTCCATGACATAGCTCAACCCGACCTGCCGCAGGTTGTGGCGGCCCTGCTTGTTGTGTCCACGCTGCGCCAGTTGGTTGCGCGTATTGGTGCTGGCCACATAGGTATAGAAGTTGGTCGTATCGTAAGCCAACAGGCGGCGGCCGACCAACTGCTTTTGCTTCCACACGCCCCGTAGACGAATCTGGGCTTGTTCCAGATCTTCCTCCCGGATGCGGTCGAAGCAGTCCCAGAATTCCTGCGAGCTGAATCGCTCCGAAGGCAAGTCCCAAAGCGAACGCAGGATGGTGCGGTCATACCAGCCAGCCACCTCCGTCTTGGGACCCGGCTGACAGATCCGATGGATCGCCGCCAGGAGCAGATAATGCGCCGGCGACGGGCCCGAGCGAGGTTCGGGCCAGAGAGACTGGAGCAAGGCAAAAACACCGCTCTGCTGAGCGGCGAGCCAGAGCGCTCCCGGCAGGCCCACATCGGCAGCCGTGGCTTCCAATGGCACCGGAGCGGTGCGATCCCTGACCAGCGCCGCGACTTTCTCGGCCGTGCCGAGATACGTCTGGTGGACGATGCGGGGCTTACCGTCCAGGCGGGCGCTCTCGACGACATAGTAGTAAAGTTTGTTGGCCTTCTTCTTGGCGATGAGGGACGCCATATAGGGTAATACCAGTCTACGGCGTCCCGCCTCCGCCGTCAATAGAGAAGGGCGCAATCGTCGATAGAAATTATTTATATGGGGTAATACACAAACGAATGGCGCGCGGCGCTCCAAGGCCCCCGTTCAGAATGACTTACGATTACAGGACTCGCCGCCGCTGCGGCTTACGAGTAAACTCCCGCTAGATGACGGTGCATCTGGAAGTTATCACACTGTGACCCCCAAAGAGGGCCCTGCCCGGGCGAGCCCGAAGTCTCATTCTGGGAGATCATCTCGCCGGATCAGTCCCATATACGGCGTTGTCGTCGCTAAAACGGTCGAGCCTCCTGTCGGCGGATGATTGACACCAGACTTCACGGTCCTAAACCGAGCAAGGTTCCCAGAGCCCCTTATCTTCGGAGCGATCCTTCGCAGCACGTAATCCAACCATTCTCCGAGTACTGCGTTTATCCGGCCAGAGCCAGACGGTCAATAGGGTTTTCGAGTTTTTAGGAACAGATTCGTGGCTCGTCCACCGAGCGGGTTGGTTCTACGGTGCTGGGGCCTTTCCCATGAGATATTGATCGAACCAGGCGATGGTGCGGCGGATGGAGTCGATCTGGTTCTCGCGCTTCACGAAGCCGTGGCCTTCATTGGGGTAGTAGTGAACGTCCACGGTCCTGCCTTCCTTCCTGAGGATGTCTACGACCTGTTGCGCCTCCTCTTTGGGAACACGCGGGTCATTGTCGCCCTGGAGCACGAGCAAAGGCGCTTTCTCGCTGCGAATGTAGGTGATCGGCGAATCGTCTTCGTAGACCTTGCGATTTTTTTCGGGATCGCCCAATAGCGCCTTGAGGTACTCGTTCAACGAAGGGTCGGAATTCTTCAGCATGGTGAGCCAGCTGATGATGCCGTACTCGTCTACGGCCGCACCCCAGATTTCGGGCGTCTTGCCAATGGCGATCAGCGTCATAAATCCGCCGTAAGAACCACCGTAGATGCCGATCTTCTTCGGATGGACGAAGCCGGTGGCTTTGAGGAATTCCACGCCGGCGATTTCATCTTTGAGGTCGCCGCCGCCCAAGTCCTGAAAGTTAGCCTTTTGGAAGTCCAGGCCATAGCCCGTGGAGCCGCGCGGGTTGGGCGCGATGCAGATGTATCCGCGCGAAGTAAGCGCCGCGACATCGGTGTTCCAGTAGTCAACCATCTGGCCGGTGGGCCCGCCATGCGGCAGCACGAGCGCGGGGTTGCTTCCATCGCGCTTGAGATTGAATGGCACCCAGAGTAGCGCAGTGATGATTTTTCCGTCGAAGCTTTGGTAGTGGACGATTTGCGACGGCGGTAAGGGCGTCGCGCGCAAGCTGGCAATCGCAGTGAACGTCAACTGCTCGGCGTGGCGGGTCCGGAGATTGTAGATCCAAATGTCGCTGGGCGAATTGGAGGCTTCGTGGGAAACGATCACGCGGTCGCTCTGCGGCGCGAACTCGTTGGGATTGCCCTGAAGCACATTCAGTCCGTGCGGCAGATCTACCTTCTCCGCATCATTGGTGGAGCGGTCGACGATGTATGGGTCGATCACCCCGTCCTCGTTGACGATGTAGCTGTAGCGTTTGCCATCAGCGGAAAAATTCCCGGCGAAGGTTTCCCATTTCAAATCGGTGACCCAGGTGACTTTCTTGGTGGCGACGTCGAGCAGAGCAACGTTCAAGTAGCCGCCGTGGGCATCGGAACTCAGTAATAGCGTTTTGTCGTCGGGCGAAAGCGATGAGCCGAGATAGCGGATCGTGCTCTGATGGGCGGTGAGGTTCTCCGCCTTACCGGTGGCCACATCAATGCGATAGATGTCCGCGTCAGTGAAGGGAGGATTGACACGGCCGGCGTAGATGGTCCTATCATCGCTGCTCCAGGCCACTACACTCCAGGAGTAACCGGGTTGCTGCTCACGGGTCAGCAGCTGGACCTTGTGGGTGTTCCAGTCGAGCAGGGCAATGTCGTATTGGGAGCCGGCTTTCGTCTTATAGCCGAGAGCAATGGTGCGGCCATCGTGGGACCAACGTGGACTCTCCTCACGAATGTCGGGGGTCTTTGTAAGGTTGATGATGTCTCCACCGTCGCTGGGGACAGCATAGAGATCCCAAAGCTCATCACCGGCGTGATCCTGCTGGTAGACGATCCATTTGCCATCTGGGGACCAGGCAGCGCCGTACTGCCGCTCGTCGGACTGAGTCAGCTGAATCGGCCATCCACCGGAGGCGTTCACCTTCCACAGATTGGAGCGGCCAGCGATGTCACTGGTGAATACGATTTGCTTTCCGTCGGGCGACCAGGTGGCTCCGAAAACACTCTTTGTGAAGTAAAGGTCGTCGATGGGCGCGGGTCGGGCGGCCGCGTTGGAGGCGGACGTCACTGACTTGGGATCGGTGAGGGGACGGTCATCAGGCCCTTGGGAGTCGGCCCAGGCCGCGCACGGGCAGCCACAGATGACAGCCAATAACGCTAAAAATTGGCGGATTCGCATATGAACCTCTTTCTAATAAGGCCATGGCCCTGGATATCTGGCGTGCTGCCCACGCGGTTAAGGAAAATGGGTCTGGGCGCTTATTCGAACCATTGATATACCGATATAGCACGGATCTTCGGGTCAGGAGAGGCCGTGACCGGTGAAGCAGTTGTCGAATCACATCGTGCGGCCGGATGGCTCAGAAAACGCGCACTGTCGACTGAAGCTGCACCACTGGTGGATTGGGTGGATAAGTCCGACACTCGTACAGAGGGCCGTGCTCGAAGGGGACCGTCCCGCGGTGGCCGCCCCCGATCAAGCGGCGAGGTAGCCATTCGCTTTCGGGTCTTCCAAAGAATCGCCACCCGAGGTTTCGTCGGATAGATCCTGACAAACGGCGTTATCGTCTGGAATCCTCTTTGCCATTCCGCGGCAGATCACCGGTCACAAGCGGACTTCCCAAGAGTAATCCTCGCAAATTAGGTGTCGCCATTTTTCGTCGTGGCGACCGAGCATACCAGCGTGACCGCCCTGTTACCGGCGGCGGGTCTTCTTATTTTAGTGCAGTAATTTGTCCGGGCGTGTGGTAAGATCCGGGCCAGTCCTGGGGGCAACCATGCTGTTCAAGAATCCTGGAAGGTGCACAATCCTTGCGCTCGGCCTTGCTGTCTTGTTCGCCGGCTCTGCGGCCCTTGCGGCGACTCCGTCTCTTACTCTAAGTCCCACAAGTGGTCCGCCCACCAGTACCATCACCGTAGGCGGGAAACTCTTCGGCACTGTGGAGGCTGTCGACATCTATTTCGACAGCACCGACCAGGTCCTGGCGGTGACAAGTGCTACGGGTGCGTTTTCGGGCATTGCCATCACTGTGCCGGCCACCGCTGTGCCGGGAAAGCACTGGATCACCGCCGTTGGACGCCATAGTGGACTCGCCGCCCAGCATGCGTTCACCGTAAGAACCAACTGGAGCGAGTTTCACCGGGGGCTGGCGCACAATGGGTTTAACCCAGCCGAAAACGTGCTCGGCCCGTCCACCGTGGGGCTACTGGACTTGAGCTGGAGTGCGGCCACCGGGAATAGCATCTATTCTTCGCCTGCGGTAGCCAATGGCGTGGTGTATGTTGGCTCGACCGACAAGAAGCTCTACGCCTTCAAGGCCACCGGCGCCCTCCTCTGGAGCGCGGTCACCGGGAATGCCGTCAATTCTTCCCCGGCGGTAGCCAACGGCGTGGTGTACGTTGGTTCGGAGAACCACACGCTCTACGCCTTCAACGCCGCCACCGGTGCTCTCCTCTGGAGCGCGGCCACCGGGAGTGACATCTTTTCTTCGCCAGCGGTAGCCAACGGCGTGGTGTATGTCGGCTCGGAGGACAACAAGCTCTACGCCTTCAACGCCGCCACCGGCGCTCTCCTCTGGAGCGCGACCACCGGGAGGGTCATCACTTCCTCGCCGGCGGTAGCCAACGGCGTGGTGTACGTCGGCTCGGACGATCTTTACGCCTTCAACGCCGCCACCGGCGCCCTCCTCTGGAGTGCGGCCGCAGGGGCCCCCATCCTTTCTTCGCCGGCGGTAGCCAACGGCGTGGTGTACGTCGGCTCGGAAGACAAAGAGCTCCACGCCTTCAACGCCGCCACCGGCGTTCCCCTCTGGAGCGCGGCCACCGGGAGCTTCATCGAGTCTTCGCCGGCGGTAGCCGACGGCGTGGTATACGTCGGCTCGTACGACAACAATCTCTACGCCTTCAACGCCGCCACCGGCGCTCTCCTCTGGAGCGCGGCCACAGGGGATGTCATCTTTTCTTCGCCGGCGGTAGCGAACGGCGTGGTGTATGTCGGCTCGGAAGACAACGAGCTCCACGCCTTCAACGCCGCCACCGGCGTCCCCCTCTGGAGCGCGGCCACAGGGAGCTTCATCGAGTCTTCGCCGGCGGTAGCGAACGGCGTGGTGTACGTCGGCTCGGAGGACAACAAGCTCTACGCCTTCGCGATCCCGCCAGCCGCCTCCGCCTTCCTCCCAGCCGCAGCCTCTCCGCCGCCCCGCCCCGACCCGGCAACACTGCTCCCCGACCTCTCGTTGACCGTCCAGCCATAGCGGACCTGCAACTCACGAGGCGGGGCCCGCTGCCCAAAAACGCGGTCGGACGCATGAAGATTGTGGCGCCCGCGTGCGCGGGCGTTCAGCGGTCAGCGGTCATCGGTCATCGACAATAACGCCCAGAATTCACCACGAACAGCCTCCAACCTTCCAGAGACGCCAGATTACTCCCGATATCGGCGTTATCGTCTGTAATCCGTCAAGTGCGTCGCTATTCTTCAAGCATTGCGGACACGGGACTCTGAAGTTGGCACACTCACTGAGCCCCGAAAGCTTAGGTTAGCGTTTATGGGGGCGTTGCCCCTGCGCTTCGACAGCACACGGATTGGGAAAGGCGACCAGGAAGAGGAGTTCCTCACTCCCTGGACCCTCTCTCCGACTCGCCGTATGGCAGGGGATTAGGTGTTATGCTCTTCGGGGCGCTCCCGTTGGTTGCTCAAACCCCTGCTCCCCAGGGCGGTAGTTTATTGCTCGTCCTCGCCTTCAAGGCCAAGCCGCTATGCGGTGCGCTCCAGTTGATCTCGCCGTCCTCGGATTTCTGCACGATCACCCAATCCGGGTGCTAGAACCATGGGCGCTAACTTAAGGCAGGCGTCCTCTCGGGCCGTCAATGCGTCATCCGTCGGAAGAATGCGAGTAGGGCTGGAATTCAAGACTGAAAGGCGCGGATCGCAGACGATAAGAGGACATAATGGGCGGAATCCGCGCAAATACCTTTTCTGGCAGCCTTTGCGGCGTCCGAAATTGGTCTTGCCAACGCATTCGCAGGTGCAGCCGAGTTTAGTGGAGAGAGCTACACCCAACGGCTAGCGCTAGCATGAAGCGACTTTCCGGCGGAAGGCGAGCAAGCCGGCTGCGAGGGCGAGGGCCGACAGGCCCAGGGCCGCCGGTTCCGGCACCGAACTGGGCCCCTCGATCGTAATCTCGCCGTTCTCAAGAGTCGTGATGGGAATGTTAGCGCCAGCGGCACCAGAAAGGCTGTTGCCCAAAGTGGTGAGGGAAATTGTGAAGGGCCCGGTCGCGGCACCGGTTGCCACATCGAAGGTAAAGTGCGCCAAGCCCACAGTCCCTGGCATGGTCGTGGAAGTGGTGATCGCGAGATCAGAGGCGTCGAAGGTTTGAGAGGGCGATGGAGTCGTGCCGATATCGGGTCCGAAGAGTGAATTACCGCTGAAGATGTAGGTCGCGGCCGTTGCAGCGGTTGCACCGGTGAAGGTGATTCCCGGGTCGGTGGTTGTGACTTCCACGGCAAAGCCGCCGATGTTGAGGGTCGAGGTGGTTTCTAGAACCACGTCGAGGCTGTTCCCGGTTGAGCCGGGAGCTGCCGCGGTGCTCTCGACCGCAAAAATCGTGCCGGCGTCGATCGAGGCGGGGAACAATCCCGCCACGACGAAACAGAATAGAGTAAGTCGCTTCATGAGTCCCCGATTCGATTACGGCAGACTGGCGCCGTTCCTGCCGAGCGCAATGGTCACGTCTGTCAGGTTCACCACGCCATCGCCGTTGATTTCCGCGAAGCTGTTGTACGGCTGTAAAATCGCGTTGTTGATCAATACGAAGTCCTGCGCCTGGGCAAATGGGTTGGTCAGCCTGCGGCGGCGCACGTACCACACGAGGCACGCCAGCCCAACGCCCATTATGAGAAATGTGGAGGGTTCAGGCAGTTCTGGCACCGATGGCGACACAGCGACCCCGCTAAAATCGGTGTCGAAGTTGTTCAGAGTCACCCCCAGGGTCTCTGCTCCGCCGACAACCACATCGAAGCCAATTGCGATCTGCGTAACGGGAGTGGGAAAGTTGGCTACGTTGCCGTTGGCGCTGGCGCAATAGAGGCCGATGCAAGTTGTCGTAGAGCCCGTCTTGGAAAAGTGAACCTCAATCTCGCCATCGTCAGCGAATGGACAGCCGGCCGTGGACGCTGCGTTCAAACAGAATTCTTCAAAAACGTTGGCCGTTTGACCGTTGCCGGTGACGGTGACGTCTGGAATAAAGGTGAGGCTGGAAATCGCCCAGGTCGCGCCAGGAGTAATGGGAGTTGGATAGGTACCCCCGTTGTAGGAACCACCGGTATTCGACACCACGTTGTAATTCACCGCTTCCTGATAGGAAGGGGTAAGTTGCTGTGCTCCAAGAACGCTCAACTGCGCGGTAACTGGAAACATCGTGTTCCCCAGGGGGGCCATTCCGCTGGCGGAAAAACCGAACGCAGCGCCTCCTCCTAAGCTGCCAACGAGAACAGTGTCAATAAAGCCAGAGAAGCTCTTGTCGATCTCCGCGCACCCGGTGCCTGCAGGTATCGTCGCTACGGGAATCCCCGAACCAATGGATGGGCAGGGGATGGTGTTGGCAAATGCCGCTGTGACGAGGAAGAGGAAGACGGCGAACGTGCGCATTCAGTGAATATGGCACGAGCCGCGTGAGTCTTGTGTAATGCAGACAACACAATGGACAATAAACCCTCTCTAGCTTCAATACCCTTCACTTAACGATCCTAATGGCTGCGGAGATGTCGCTGAGTGGCGAACGCTTGTAGCCGCGGCGCAGGGGAAAGTTACTCATCTTGCGCTTGACCCCTCGGGGATTGCGACGATTGCGGCTGGAAGCGGCAGACTCGTCGAGGATCTCGTCCAGCACCGCGTTATGGAACTCTTTTCGACCCCGAGGGGGGAATGGCGCCGAAGGCGGCCATCTTGCGGCGGACAACGCGCACGGCGTGGAGGAAGGACAGTCGGTCGGGATCCTTATCGACACGCAGCGCCGCTTCGTGCATGAGGCCGCGCACGGCGAAATGTGCCATCAGCAGACCATAGAACTCCTGCCGTACCAGATCCGGCGTTTTACTGCGGAGCACGATATGCGCGCCCCGCAGATGAGTCTTGAGTTCGTCGAACGCGGTTTCGATCTCCCAGCGCTCGTGATAGAGCGCGGCCAGTTCGGCGGCCGGAGCCAGTTCGTGGTCGAGGATCGTGGTTGCCAGCCGGTATAACGGCTCCGCCCCTTCGACTCCCTCCAGGCGGTATTCGATCACACGCACCACGATTCCATTGCGCCCGCGCCGCTGGTCCTGCTGCGACGGATAGATGCGACTCAGATAAGATCCGTCCGGCAGGCGTTTTTCGCAGGGCAGTTGGATGTTTTTTCTGACCCGCCACAACAGGTCCGCACCCGTAGCTGCCGCCTGCTTCCACATCTCAAACCCGAAAAAGCCGCGGTCTGCCAGGCACAACATGCCCTTGTCGAGACTGGGCAATACAGTCTTTGCCAGCGCGATTTCGCTGGTCGCATAGTCCGCCATCCGGCTGCCGAAAAGGACATGGGTACCGTTCTCCACCAGCGATACGAAGCGGATCTTTGGATAGGCGCTCTCCCCGCGGCTGGCTCCCGGACGCCCGAACGCTTCGTGGTTGCCATTCTCGTCGGCGACATCCAGCGTGCTGCCGTCAACGCTGATCAGACGCCACGCTCGATACCATGCGCCCTTCGTCGCCGCCACCGCGACCGGCCTGACCACTTCATCGTGCAGTTGCCGCACCGGCTCCCATCCCAGTCTGGTTCGCGCCTGCGAGATCCCTGAATTACCAGCCACATTGATTCCCGCCGCGGGTTCCACCAGCCACTGGATTCCTTCCAGCAGACAACGCAGCACTTCCCGATACGACGACTGCATGTACAGCGCCAGCGCGATCACGTAATACACGACCACATGCGCCGGCAGGTCGCGCTGCCGCACACTCTCTTTCCCCGTCGCCGCCAGCGCCACACGAATCTTTTCCAGCGGAAAGGTTTTGGCTACCACGCCCAGACTGATGTAGTCGGTAATGCGGCTGCCAGCGGGTAATGAAGCCACTGTGCGTGACATCAGTCCTTCCCCGCCAAGCCGGTTTGCGCACTTGCGCACAAAGAATAGGGAAAGCGTCCCCGGATAACCCGATTGAAGTAGCTGCCTTTGGAAGGAGCGCCCAGCAGAGCTTCATAGACCGCCGCAGGAACGCCGTAGTAATGATAGATGGCCCGGGTGCGGAACTCCAGTTGCAAAATCCCGCGGCGGCCATCGTACGCAAGTGCCCGCAGAGTGGTTGATTCCAACCTCGTTTCGTTCATGAGTGACCCCTAGGAGAGGCTGCGCTCTAGAACAGAATATCATAGAAATGTTTGTTAAGTGAAGAGTATTGTCTCTAGCTTTTCTCTAGCTTAAGTTAAGTCCCGAGCCTTCCTCACGCTGTCCGAGAGCTCGTCCTGCCTAGCATGAAGAACGGGGAGCGGCTGAGCTTGGAACAGATCCGGGCGTTTTGAAGGCCAGCGCAGAATTCAGATTTGAAGCACGCAAGCGGAAGGAGGTTTACGACTGGGGATACGAACTGCTAACGTCCCGTTTGGCGGGACCTCCAGGAAAGGGAAACGCGGGTTCGACGTTTCCAGTCGGCGGGCGACGGAAAAACCGGCACTTCGTGCCATAGCAGACTGTCCCCGAAGTTCCCGAAGTTCACAAAGCGATTGTGCGGACGACTAAGCTCTGCGTCGACGGCTTGCAAAGAACAAGATGCCTGCGAAGCCGGATGCTGTCAAAAAGACGGCACTTGGTTCGGGCGTTTGGAGAACGCCCGCTATCAGGTTATTATCCGCAGTCCCGAACTGGAAGCTGACACCGGAGAGCCGAGTATTCGCGTCAACGCCACTTGTGAAGGCGAAGGTAAAGGTGGCCGAATTCGCTAAGAAGGGATTATGCTCGCTCCCTGTGAGACTCGAGTTGGCTGCGGAATACACGTTGCTGCTATTCGGCGAACCGATGATGGTATGCTTCGGACCGGCATGCCCGGTCCCGCTCAAGACGTCGAGTAGGTAGGTGCCGGAAGACGTCGAGTAAACCCACCCCACACCTGCCACAGTAGACGGACCAGTCGCATCCGAAAACGTGCCGTTTGAATTGAGAGTGCGAAACGCTGGGCTGCTAGCGCCCGTCAAGGAGCCGCCGGTTCCGCCTGCAAATGTAAAGGACAGGGCGCTCAGGTTGTGGGCTACATCGAGAGGGTTGACAACCGTGTCATTGATCCCAATGGTTAAGCTGTTTGTGCCAAACGTGAAGGTCGCCGTGCCCGTTGCGCCGCCCGAAGAAATTGTGTAGACGGTTGTCGCGTGTCCGAGAGTGGCAAACGCTGCCAGACCCATCAATAGCTTGAAGTATGAATTGGTCATGTATTAGTCCTGCTGGTTCAATTGGCTCTTCAAAGCGACAAGCCTTTGCAGAATACAGACACTCTGTACAGGGTTGACCAGCCCCTTTTGTACCGGTATAGCATAGAATTCAGCGAGGCAAGGCCTGTTTTTTCGTTTATCTTGCAGGGAATAATGAGAATGCCCGCGATGGCAGCCGTAAAAGATTCGACCCAAAATCTTAGCAGTGAGGGCGCCACGCGAAAATCAACACAGGTGGCTGCCAGACCGGCGCGCAAGGCTGAGGCGAAAAGGCGCAGCGCCGAAGCTGAAGCATCTGCTGAACGGGTGAGCCAAACTGCAGCGCCAGGGGATTCGTCGTCGACCTAGGGCGACGCTTCGAGCGAACACTCAACGTCCGCCCGGTCCGGATTACTCCCGATATACGGCGTTAGCGTCTGCAATCCGCTTGAACCCGTGGTAAACGTGGATACTGTCTCGGGTTTTCACGCGTCGCGGTTATTCTGAAGTGCACGCTTTGCGGCTGGCCCCCTGGCCCCTACGCAAACCAAGGGAGTACCGAAGCTCGCCCCAACCAGCGAGTTGCCGTCAAGAGTTATACTCTCAACGGACTCGTACAACGTTCAGTTCAATGTTTGCTGCTTGGCTGGGGCGGGCGAATCCACTCATGGGAGTTTCGCACGATGAAGACCTTAGTCCTTTTTGCGCTATTCGCTATGACTTTGTCTGCTGCCGACATCAACGGGACGTGGAATGCCGTCGGGAAGGATACCAAACAGACATTCAAGCGAACGTTCGTCTTCAAACAAGACGGCACAAAACTCACTGGCAAGACCACCAGCAAACAGTGGGGCACGTCTAAAATCGAAAACGGAAAGATCGAGGGCGACGCTCTCTCCTTCACCATCACTTTGGTATTCGACCTCGGCGACCTAAAGGTATCGTTTACCGGCAAGGTGGACGGAGACGTTATCAAGATGACCGCCGAAGCCAATGGCAAGACGCTTGACTTTAGCGCGCAGCGGGCACCTTAGCATCCTTCCATATAATCTAGTTCGTTACTTTGCTTCCTTTTGCGGCGGCTCAGCGGTGTCGAACGATGTGACCTTGTGTGCATAAAGGCCGATGCCCGGCATAGCGCTCAGGCCGTGGGCGAAGATGCTAAGCAACACTGTTGCCATCAACGCGTAACGGATGGTAGATTCACCCGGGAGGCGCAGTTCCTGCTCCAGATAGACCAAACCGAGGACAATAGAAGCCAACCCGCGCGGGCCGAACCATCCCATGAATGCTACGCTGGCCGCGCTAAGGTGCGTGCCGATGAGCGCGATCGCCACCGGCAGCATCCGCACCACCGTCAGGCTTAGCAGCGCATAGATCCATGATGTAATACCGAGCTGCGGCCAATCCCGCACCGCCGCCATGCCAAAAAGGAAGAACACGCCAAGGTTCAGCAATTGTCCCCAGTCTTCCGCGAACTCGACAACTTGCTTGCCGGCATCTTTGAATCCGACTTGCACCGACAGGCCGGCGACAAAGGAGGCGATGAACATGCTAGCGTCGGCCATTTCGGACACGAGCAGGCAGAGTAGCGGGAGGGCGACCAAACCAATTTGCTGGAACGATTCGGCGATCCATTCCTTGCGACGGGCCACGCTCAACAACCATCCGCCGGTAAGGCCAATTGCCACGCCGACGACGACCCCAAAGCCAAGCTGTTCCACAATGAACTGCATCAGGCTGGCCGCGCCACCTTCGATCTTGGCGGCGGCGATTGCCATAAAAAACAGGAGAAATGGCACGGACAGGCCGTCGTTGAGACCGGCTTCCACATTGAGCGCCTGGCGAATGCGCATGGGCACGCGCGGGCTGTTTACAATGACCTGTCCCAGGCCGGCGTCAGTCGGCGCGAGGATGGCGCTCAGAATCCCCGCTTCCCAAATGGAGAGCTGCGGAAACACGAGCCGCGCGGCCACCGCGCCCAGAATAATCGTGAGTAACATCCCCACGCTGAGCAGGCGCGCGGGCAGGTTCCGAATGCCCCGCAGAACATTCAGGTCGGTGCGGCTGGCATCCGTGAAGAGCAGCATCACAAGGCCGACTTCGGCCACGCCTAGCGCAATCTTCGAAGTGAGCCCGGCGCTCAGGATTCCTTGCAACGAGGGAAACATCAGCATGCCCGCAGCCGTGAACACGATGGGGGCAGTGACAATAGTCCGCTCCAGCCGCCGCGACAACAGGCTATAGACGAAAAGAAGCAAAACGAACAGTGCTAGCAGGATGCTGAAAAAAGGCTAATAGGGTGTTACGGGCCAGAACAGATTGACGTCTTAATGTTTTAAGATATGCGCGGCCAAGACACCCAGCAAAGCACAGCATTCAGTTATCTTTCACCAGAGGAACGAGTGCCGATGGACCATCCGTTGCGACGAATTCGACCGATGGTTGACAGCGCCTTGAAGGCGCTCTCCCCCTGCTTTGATGAGATGTACTCGGCGGTAGGACGTCCGTCTATCCCGCCAGAGAAATTGCTGAAGGCGCTGCTGATCCAAGTCCTGTATACGATTCGCAGCGAGCGGCTGCTGATGGAGCAGTTGAGCTACAACTTGCTGTTCCGCTGGTTCGTCGGTCTGAGCATGGATGAGTCGGTTTGGGTGCCGACGGTGTACAGCAAGAACCGCGACCGGCTGCTGGAAGGCGAGATTGCCGAGAAGTTCTTCGCCCAGGTGCTGGGCCAGGCGCGGGCAGCCGACCTGCTCTCCGATGAGCACTTCAGTGTGGATGGGACATTGATCGAGGCTTGGGCCAGTCAAAAGAGTTTTCAAAGAAAAGATGGCGGCGACTCAAGGCCGAAGGACGATCCCGGCAATCCAAGCGTGGATTTTCATGGCGAGAAGCGCCGTAATGAGACTCACGAATCGACCACCGACGCCGACTCACGGTTGGCGCGGAAGAGCGGCGGGCATGAGGCGAAGTTGGCCTACTGCGGCAACGTGATTATCGAGAACCGGCATGGACTGGTGGTAGACACCGAACTGCTGCAATGCAACGGGACGGCGGAGCGGGACGCAGCCCTGCTGATGGTGGAGCGGTTGGAAGGCACGCAGCGGGTCACGGTAGCCGCCGACAAAGGATACGACACCCAAGACTTCGTGCGGGAGATGCGCGGCATGAAGGCCACTCCGCACGTGTCGCAGAATCAGAAGCGAGCCGGCGGCAGCGCGATCGACGGCCGCACAACCCGGCATGCCGGCTACCAGGTCAGTCTACGGAAACGGAAGCGGATTGAGGAAGTGTTTGGCTGGATGAAGACAGTAGGGATGTTGCGCAAGACACGGCACCGGGGCGTCTTCAAGGTTGGATGGGTGTTCACCTTTGCGGCCGCCGCTTACAACCTTGTGCGCATGGGGAATCTGCTGTCGCCGACAGTTCAATCCGTATAAGCCGGGGGAGAAGTGTGTCCGGAGTCCCTAAAATCAGACTTTGGGCACATACTCCCCCACAGCGGAACTTACAATCAGCCTTAAATAGCGTCAAGAAGCGAAAAATGAGAAGGCCGACCGCTTTGACTGCCCCTTTTTCAGCAGCCTGCTAGGGGAATCATTGCGGGCCGCCTGTTTGACTGTACTTGCGCGGCTGGCGGTTTTGGGAAACTCGGTGAGCCTTATCACTGGGAATTCGAAATTAGCGAGCGGCGCTGCGAGCAGATCAATCCAGGCCATATTGCCAATGTGATTGTATGCCTAGGGGCTGCGGATTCACAATGCATTTACTCGTGAGCGCGCACTACCCAGCGCAGCGCAGTCAATATTGCGGAGGACATTGGCGACACTTCGGTGGTGGAGCTTATAGAGGCCAGACTCGTTCGGTTGCCTTTCAGGAAGTCGTTGACGAATGGGTGGGCTGAACACCATCAGCCGAGTTTTATGGTTCGTATCCCAAAAGTGAAATTGAGGTTGAACGGTTTCAGATGCAACAGATTGCCGTCGGAGTAGGCGGCCTGAATCCCCGATTCATCTAATCCTTTGAGGGCTGTTGTTATCGGCCCACCGAAAGGAAGGGGATCGAGGTGCTCGTCGAAACGTTTCTGAGAAAGCAGCTGGGGTTGAAGGCGCATACGGTTACGAAAGTGGAGGAGACCGATCGGTTCATGATCGTCCACATCGACCGACTGGGGCGTCGACTGCTGCGATGCGGGGTCTGCCGACAGCGCTGCCGGAAGGTGCGCAGTGTGCGCAAACCGCGGGAATGGCGCGATCTGTCGATGCGGAATGTAGCGTTGAAACTGCGTTACCGGCCGCGTCGAGTCGAATGCCCCCGGTGCGGTCTGAGGGTAGAGGACTTTCCCTGGGCGGACCCTTGGGCGCGAGTGACCAAGGCGCTGTCGAATGCGGTGGCCAGGCTGGCGCGGGAGTTGAGTTGGCAGGGAACGGCTCGCCAGTACGGATTGAACTGGAAGAGCGTGGCGACTATCGTGAAACGTGCGGTGGAGTATGGCTTGCGCCACCGGGCGCGGCCGCCGGTGCATGTCATTGGCATGGATGAGGTGAGCCGACGGAAGGGGCAGGTCTATCTGACGGTGGTTTACGATCTGGAGCGGCGGGTTCTGCTGTGGGTTGGCGACGACCGGACGGAGGAAGCGGTGAAACCGTTCTTCACCAGAGAAATGGGCACTCGGCGCTGCCACACGCTGCGCGTCATCTGCATGGACATGTGGGCGGCCTACGCCAATCTGGTAAAAGAGCACGCGCCCCAGGCGCAGATCCTGTTCGACCGGTTCCACATCGTCAAGCACCTCAACGATGCGGTCGAAGAAGTCCGTCGCAGTGAAATGCGTCGTCTCAGTCAGAAGGAGAAGGTGCCATTCAAGCGTAGTCGATGGTTGCTCCTGAAGAATCCTTGGAATCTCAGCGACGACCAGAAAGAGCGACTGTCGACTCTGGTGCAGTGGAACATGCCGATCGTACGCGCCTACTACCTCAAAGAAGCCTTTCAACTGTTCTGGTTTTACCGGCAGCCTAAGAGAGCCGGCGACCACTTGGAGAAATGGATGCGCTCGGCCATGCGCTCTCGGCTGGAGCCTTTCAAGAAATTCGTGCGCATGCTGCGTGGGCACCTCGATGGGATTCTGAGCTGGACCAAGTCCCGTGTCTCCAACGGCGCTGTCGAGGGAATGAATAACAAGATCAAGTCCATCAGCCATCGCTCGTTCGGGTTCCGAACCGCTGAGAACTTCATTGCGGCGATCTATCACTGCTGCGCCCGGCTACCGCTGCCCGTCGAGCGCTAATTGCACTCTTGGGACAGGAACCAGTTTAAGCAAGCCTTACTTGAGAATGGGGTAGAGGTTAGGGTACCGCTATCGTCGAAGCCGCTGACAAGACCCCTTTCTGAGGACTGGCTAAGGGCTATCTAGTTTGGTCAGCAGTTCTCATTGCCTCGCCCGCGCCGAGCCTGTCTTCATCTACTCCCTCTGCCCCGGATATTGCTCGGAACGGATAGGGACCGGGAAACGGCGATATCGTCGCTAATCGTGAGCCGAGCCGCCTGATGCAAATCGAGGGTTCAGCGTGCCGGCATTAGACTTCGTTCCACAGCAGACTGTCCCTGAAGCTCCGAATACTTACTGCCGACCGCCTCGCGCCGCATACCTTCGCTTCATCGAGAACGCCTCAATAAAGAGCACAACCTTCCTAAGACTGCCCATACGCACAGTGCCATGACGATAAACACTGCGATGCCTTGTCAGAACATCGCGTAACCGGGCTGCCGATTTGACAGAGACTGTTCACCGGCCAGGAACCACAGCAACGAGGCCAGAATGCCTCCAACTATCCATTGCCGTCCAGCGAATTGCAGCCACTCACTCAAGCTGTTGTCCTCCGTTCATGTCCGCGGACAAGTCAGAGCATTGCACCCGGTGGCACAGGTGTCATTTGTCCGGCGGCTTGGCGGCCAATTGGGCCGCACCCGGAATTTGCAAGAATAGGCACAGGGGCACGTTGGTCTGAGTCACCCCGACCGGAAGGCGATCGGTGCTGGTGAGTCGTGGCGAGGCCACTCGTCCGGTGGCCTCGCGGCAGTTAAATAGTGTTTGTCGTAGGACTTGCCTGTTTTTACTTCTTGGTTAGCCAAGGCGTGAAAACCACAGCCCCGCTCGCCGAAGAGCAGTTCGGAGAAGCCGGTCCGTTCTCACAACCCCACCAATTCTGCGTCGCGTTGACCGTCCCGGTACCCAAGTTGGCGACGCCGACACTACCCTTGTTGGCCAGATCATTCAAATGCAATTCCACCAGCGATGGCGCATTCACCGCGACGGCGATGGCCTCATCATCGATGTCGTTACCGGCTATCACCAGACCCTTGACAGGAGCGACGCTATAGATGTTGATACCAGTAGGACCGGGTGTGAACGCATCTGCGGTATCGGCTGCGTTGCCACTGATCTGATTGCCCGTGATCACGTTGCCGTTGAGATCCACCGGCGGCGCCGTCGGGAACCATGCGTGATTGTGCATCGTTACCCCCGGCAAGCCATTTTTTGTAAGCTTATTATTGACGACCACGTTACTGTAGGTCTTGTTCCCAGGTCCGGGGGCGAACAGACCCACTCCGGCGCCCGCGCCTGGCGCGCCAAGGCCGTTGCTTGTAGATTCATTTTCCGAAATTGTATTGTGGTAAACGCCGAATGGAAGGGTGGCGAGGGTGATCGAAGCAGGACCGTGCGAAGCGAGCGTGATCCCGCAGTCGAACGGATTCTTCCGGACTAGGTTCCGCGTGATCAGGTTGTCGTGAGTTGCACCCGTGTCGTCGCTCAACAGAATCCCTCCCGCGTTGTTCTCGGAGGTATTGTCGGACACGATCGAATGAGCAACGCCAAGCAGATGGATACCTTCGCCGCAGTCAAAATCCTCGTTGGTCTCGTATGGTGGAATGCCGGGGCACGTCCCGGCAGTGACGTTTAGCGACTTGTTGTTGCCGGTTACCTCGTTGTTCGAGATGGTTACGTAGGACGCATTGGCGACCAGGATGCCCTCAAGGTTCGCATTCTGGACGGTAAACCCCGACACCGTAACGTCACTTACGCCGAAGTCGGGCGCGCTGGCTGTGCCGTCAATGAACACACCGTTGGCTAGTCCGGTCGCATCGATGATCGTTGTCGCCCGACTCGCGCCGACCAGGTAGAGCGACTTCTGAATATGCACATCTTCGCTGTATGTTCCAGGTGCGACGCTGATGGTGTCTCCCGGCGACGCCGAGTTTACCGCGGCCGTGATGGTTTGGAAACAGCCAGCGTTTGACTTATTGACGCATATGGTGGCGGCATTCGCGGGCTGACAGATCATTGCGGTGGTGGCCCACGCGGTCATCACCGCCATGATTCCTGGACTCAAAACGCGCAGCATGGCGCGCGGGGACGTAGTGATATTCATGTGATTTCTTTCCTCCAAACGGGATATTCGTATCGGATTCCCGGGCCACTGATTATACCTGAACTTAACTTTAGGCAAACCCGCGACAGGAGGAGTCGTGGTCGGCGGGATGAGTCCCGATATACGACGATATCGTCCGGAATCCGCTCGGGCCAAGCACCAGATTAGCGGACAGAAGAAACCTGGTGAACGCGGATTGGATACTGTCCCCGGTTGTCCACGCTCACAGTCCGTGCTGCGTTAGATAATTGAACCAAGCAGCTTGGCCTAGCCCAAGGGCTGTCGATTTTTCGGTAAAGTTAAGTAGCGGGCGCCCCGTGCGCCCTCCCAGACTGTCGCGTCGTCAGACCACAGCTCAATTGATAGCAGGAGAAACTGAATGTCAAAGCGTCTCGTTCTCTTGAGTTTCTGCATCGCTGCTCTCACCTGGATCGCCGCAAAGGCGGATGTCGCGGGAATTCGTCTGCTCCGGATAGGCCGGACGGAGGATATCAGTGCAATCGATGAACAAATGCACCGCGGAATGAAGTGGAGCCGCGGCGCATACCTCGTTATGGATGAGATAGCGGGGCAACCGCCGGTTTTTTATAGTCTTGATCGCAGCGGAATATGGACCGATACCGCGCATTTCCAGAATTCCGAACCTTCCCAGTTCGGTGTGTTTAGCTATGATCGCGAACCTGACGGCACGATTGTTTTCTCGGGCGAAACCTGGGCTGCGCCGAGAGTGGCGTCTCCTTTTCTTGCGTGGACGTCCGCCGACGGACAGACTCAGCGGATGATGCGCACCGAGCCATATTTCCCCTATGAGGTTTCGGTCGCGCCCGATGGCACCATTTGGACGCTAGGCTTCGAAATGGTCAATCTGAATCCGAAGGATCCCGCTGTCAACAAAGAAGCGCATGTTTTGAGGCACTTTGATCGAGCGGGGAACTTGATCGGCTCGGCATTCTCACAGTCGCAGTTTGATCGTTATCAGCGAACCCGCCTCGACCAAGGGCTTCTCGCCGTGGGCCGAGATCGATTGGGTTGGTACGGTCCCCGAGAAGGCGAGGCGACCTATACCGAGATTTCGCTCGACACGATGACGATGAAACAGTATTCCGGCAGCGCCGGCGATGCCTCAAAATTCTATTTTGCAGAGGGGCTGGCCCTCACAGACAGTGGGATCGCTTCAATATGTATCGATTACCACTCACCTAGCGCCCGAACGAACTATGTTCTTGACCGCACTTCTTCAAAGTGGTTGCCCGTAATCGTTCCGCTCATGGGCGGGTTCAAATTCACACCGAAATTGATTGGAAGCGATGGAGAAAGCCTTGTGTTTAAGTATGGGCGCGAGTCTGGGTTCTTTAGCATGATGCAGTAGCTCCAGAGAGCCAGCATTGCCCCTTCCAAGGGCGAGTCGCAGATGCCGGCGCGCCCAAGGATTAGTCGCGATACACGGCGATATCGTCTGGAATCCCTTTGCCATTTCCGCGGCAGATCACCGGTCATAACAGGACTTAACGGTACTAATCCGCGTCGGTGAGCGCATTGGCGATTTACCACTCGCCATTAGAAATCAAGAAACAGAAATCAGGGGTCGCAAAATTGATCCTTGACACATTTTGAAAATGCACTACCATATGGTTGTGGATAGATTGGGTACAACATTTGCGGCTTTGTCCGATCCCACCCGGCGAGCGATGATCGAACGCCTCTCCTATGGGCCTGCCTCTGTGCATGGATTGACGGAACCGTTTGCACTCTCGCAGCAGATGATTTCAAAACATATCGCCTACCTTGTGAGGGCGCGGATTGTGATCAAGACGAAGCGTGGACGAGAGAGTGTGTGCACGCTTAGGCCAGAGGCGATAAAGACGGTCAGTGACTGGGCGATCAGCTATCGCCGATTCTGGGAAGAGAGTTTCGACAAGCTGGGTGAGGTCGTGAATCAAATGAAAAAAGAGGAGGTCAGAGATGACAGAAAACATGGTTAGCGAAATTGAGCGGATGGTCGTTACAAGAGTTTTTGATGCCCCACGCGAGTTGGTTTGGAAGGCGTGGACAGACCCGAAGTACGTGATGCAGTGGTGGGGACCGAAGGGCTTCACTGCGCCCGTTTGCCAGATGGATTTTCGCGTTGGAGGAAAACTTCTCTGCTGCATGAAGGCGCCGGATGGGCAGGAGTTCTGGAATGCGGTTGAATACCACGAGATTGTTCTGCACGAGAAGATCGTTTCCCTCATGTACTTTTCCGACGCGGAGGGAAACAAGGTTGACCCTGCGCAATTGGGAATAGAACATGAGGCCATCGAGGGCGCTTACGACGTGACTCTTTTTGAGGATATTGGAAACGGCCAGACGAAGCTAACCTTCATTGGAAATGAACCCATGGAGAGCGCAAAAAATAGCGGTCAAATGGAAGGCTGGAATCAGATACTCGATAAGATTGCTGCAGTGGTTGCGGGGATGGCGCAGGAGAAATAGAAAGCTAAAGTTTTGACGATCGTCATGCGCGAGATATATAGCTAAGGCAGACGGCGGAGGCTTGGTTAGAACGAGCCTCTCGCCGCCTGGCCGCCTTTCCAGCTAAGTGGCCCTTGGTCAACTGTTGACTTCAGGCCAATGCGCTCATTGAGCGAGTTTGGGAACATTAGTCCTGAGAAACGGCGTTGTGTCCGGTAAACCGGTTGGGTAGTCCCGCGTCGGCGGATCAAATGGAGCTGGCGAGCTTGTCGGTCGTACCCATGGCCTGCGGGCCGCCAACCGCGTGATCTCCAAGTGGTTTGCTCCGCGTCAAAGAACTCCGGATAAGCTGCCCGGCATCCTGTTTTGGTCCCCGTGTTCTACGAGCGTATTTTTTGATAGAGCCGCATTTTGACACGAGCCGCTTGATTGCGAGCCGCAGATAGCCAGCCTCGAAATCGCGATATAATTCGTGGCAAATCTGCTGATCTCGGTCTTTGACTGAAGGAGCCCTCCGTGAAACAGATCTGTACCGGAGTCATATTGTTTTTGGCGGCCAACTGGATGGCTGCTGGGCCCGCACCCGATGGATGGATCTTGGCTGGTTCCAAACCTGCCAATTACGATACCGGCGTCGATCAGAACGCCTCTTACGCAGGTCGCCCGAGCGCCTTCCTAAAGGCGAAAGCGGACCAGGAAGGCTTCGGAACCCTTATGCAGAGCTTCGCAGCCGCCAATTATTTGGGCAAGCGGATCCGCTTAAGAGGGTATGTCAAGAGTGACAACGTCGTGCGGTGGGCGGGACTGTGGATGCGCGTTGACGGGCCGGGTGCTTAACCGTTTTGGGGGCGGCTGGTGGCGACCACTGCTGCCCACCTTGGTGTCTCGATGCCGCGACCACCGGCCAACCGTATTCGTTGTGAAGGGTAACGATGGCGTCCGTTTTTCAGCGGGGTGTGCGAGGAGCACGGCGAGCCGGTTGAGAGTTCCCCCCTTCGTCAAGCTTCGTCCGTGCGACCCGCTGCCTGCAATAACGCAGATTCTCTTTCGCCAACTCACCGCTCGGATCCATCGAGACCGCCCGCTCCAGGGCTTCCCTAGCCTGCGGGAGGCGGCCGGCCTGTAAGAGAGTCCAGCCGAGGTCGTTGACCAACTTCTGATTCTCCGGTTCGAGTTCCAGTGCCCGCCGGTTCGCGGACACCGCTTCCTCGTGCAAACCTGCCTTGCTGGCGCAGTAGCCGAGCCTTGGAATAACGCGGGATCGTCAGGGTATCTCTTCACCGCTGTTCGGTAGAGCGCCATTCCATCCTGGTACGCCCCGAACCTGGTGAGAAACGTACCGGCCTCATCGATGATTTGGCGGATGTAGTTTGGACGATTGCGCCGTTTTTAGCTTCACTCTGCGATTCTAAAAGTATAGTCCAGGCCTTGTGCTTCGGTCGTGCCTCGGGTTCGATAAAACATTTCAGATTGGGCTTGTTCTATCTGGATTCTGATTGTATTATTACTATCAGATGGCAGTTCCAGACTCACCCGTAGGGCCAGAGGCCGGCGCCTTGAAGCGCCGCAAACGCCGACTCTTGGCGCGACTCCGCATTCCCGCTGACGCTCTCCCCGGCTCCCTGGTACTGTCCCATCGGCGGTGCGGAAAACCGGGCTGCCATTGTGCCGAAGGGGCCGCTCATCCGTTCTACACACTCACCTTCATGGCCGACGGCAAGAAGCACGTCGAATCCATTCCTGCGGAGTGGAGCGACATGGTCCGCCCCGGTGTCGAGGCGGGCCGTGGATTCAAGGACTCTGTCGCCGAGTTATTTGTCATTAACGCTCAACTACTGGTGCTCGCACGCCAACAACGGCGTCGACATGCTCCGGCCGACACATCGTCGGAGTGAAAGGAGATAGCCATGGCGCAGCGGCGCCGGTCTCAACCGGAACCGGTGGAACCACCGCTCCGGCCTCGGCTCGCCGATCAGCCGTCGCGCTTCGTTCTACTGGAACGTGAGGTGGAGTTGGAGTACAGGCCGCAGATGTTGGAGGCATTGCAGCGTAAGGTCAACACGGTCGCCGAACAGGCCTGCGCCACGGTGCCGGAGTGTCCCCGATGCGGCCGACCCATGAGTTATCACGATGTTCGTCCGGTTTCCTGGCTGGCGCACTGGGGGCGGCTGCATGCCTCTCCGGCGCGGTACCGTTGCTCGTCGTGCAAGCAGGAACGGCGGCCCTTGCTGGATCTGCTGGGCGTAGAACCAGGGCGCATTTGTGGCTCGTTGGCCCGCCGGTTGGGACTGCTGGCCGCTGTGGCGCCCTACGAACTGGCGGCGCGCTTAGCGCAGTTGCTGTTGGGAGTGACCATCAGCGCCATGGGTGTGTGGCGGGTGGCACAGCGATTGGGGCAGGCGGCGGCTGACTACAGTGAAGCCTTGAGCCAGTACCACGCTGACAGCCGGAGTGAAGGTAGTTTGGCAGCAGAGACTCCGCCGGCGGTGGTTTTGGGAGTCGACGGTTGCACATTGGGAATGCAGGTCCGCACGCACCGCCGCCGACGGATGGGCACGGAACCACTGCCCGCCTTGCCACTGGTCGAAGAGGGCCATTTCCGCGAAGTGAAAACCGGCGTTCTGCTGTTGCCGGGGGAACGGGTCGAAACCTCGCCCGGGCGCCGATCGGTGGTCCGGCGATTTCTGGTCACCTGTCTGGGGGAAGCCGACGAGATCTTTCGACGCTTGTACGCTCAGTTGCGAGAATTGGGTTGGGTGGGCACTCACACCGTTGTGGTGATAGTCGGCGACGGCGCCGAATGGATCTGGAACCGCGCCACGATGTTTGTGAACCGCTGCGAAATCCTCGATTTTTGGCATGCCCTGGAACACGCCTGGACCTTTGCCCGCCTGCGTTACGGAGATGATTCCGCACAAGCCGACCGCTGGGTGCATCAGATTGCCGAAGATCTGCGTGCAGGCAAGGTGCAAGACGTAATCGCGGCTTTGAAACGCCTGCGGCCTAAAACCGAGGAACTGCGCGCCAGTCTGCAATCGCTGGTCGGCTATTACAGTGAGAATGCTGGGCGCATGCGCTATGACGAGTATTTACGCTTGGGCTATGGCATTGGTAGCGGCGCTGTGGAGAGCGCCCATAAACAGGTGGTCCACGCCCGTCTGCGGCAAGCCGGAATGCGCTGGAGCGAGGCTGGGGCGCGGCGTCTTCTCGCGTTGCGTCTGTTGTTGTTGAATGATGACTGGGCGCTGTTGGATCGCATGAAAATGGTTTCCTTGTAATCCTCAACCCGTTGACCTCGGCTATGCGATGCGCCATGCTCGGGCTATGGCTCGCCGTTCCACGGCGGAAATCCCGGTCGACCTCCGAGCGCGCTTGGAGCAAGCCCGGCTCGATCTGTTGGCTCTATTCCGTGCCCTAGAGTCGGATGTCGCCCGCAGAAATCCCCCAACGCCTGATAGGCCAGTTGTTTGAACTGGATGCCGATTATGTGGAGGCTCTCTGGGCCTTGGACCAACCTCCCACCAGCCTGGATCTCCACGCCATGCTCCGCGATACTCTGGCAGCGCTCGATCAACTGCCGGAAGCTTGTGCTAGGCTCCGCTCTCATCTACCCCGCCGCGCCCATCCCATCCTGACCCAACTAGAAATCACCGTGCGCAGTAGTTTGGACCCAGCAGAGGCTTACAGTATGGTGCCTGGTCGCAGTCCCCAAAACGGTTAAGCACCCTGACGGGCCGGGGAGTCCGCGCAAAACAATAGCCTTCGATAACATGCAAGATCGTCCATTAAAAGGAACCACGGGGTGGCAGCGCTATGAGGTAGTTCTGGACGTGCCGGATTCAGCCGTCGGAATCGCCTTGGGTGTACTGCTGGACGGTCCGGGCGAGCTGTGGCTGAACGGCGCCGACTTTGAGGTTGTCAACACATCAGTTCCAACGACCGGGCGCAGTTTGATCGAATCCGACGGACCGCGTAATCTCGACTTCAGTCACTAGACCGTACAGTGGTTCCAGCAATAGCCCAGCCGGCCGATTTCACAGCCGTCTAGATTGGCGTCTCGATAACTCCTGTTAAACGGCGTTAGCGTCTGGAATTCTCCCTGCCACTTCTTGAAGATCACCGGTCACAAGCGGACTTTTCGGGCCGAATCTCTTTAAAGCCCTGCACTAACCAGCGTTACGGCCGCCAAGAGCGCTTCTGAAGCATTCCCGCCGTAAAGTGACAAACTGGACGTCCCGCTCAAACTTCATATAGAATGCCTGTATGAATAGAATGTCTGTATGAATGGAATCTCTGTATGAAGGCGCCCTTTTCCAATACAGCGCTCTTGCAAGGCACGCTCGACGTGCTCATCCTGAAAGCCCTGGCGCTCGAACCGCTCCACGGCCTGGCCATCTCCCGCCGTATCGCCCAGGTAACGGGCAACACCTTCCAGGTAAAGCCCGGGTCGCTGTTTCCCGCACTCCATCGCATGCAGGATGCTGGCTGGCTGAGTTCCAGCTGGGGCGAGTCAGAGAATACCCGTCGCGCCAAGTTTTATCGACTCACCAAGACCGGCGCTCGTCAGCTCAAACAAGAAACAGATCACTGGGCGCGCATCTCAGCCGCGATGGCCAGTGCTCTCGAAATGCCCTAACTGAAGGAAGCAGAAATCCCATGTCCCACTGGCTCAAAACGCTCTGGCGCAATCTGACCCACAAGCAAATCGTCGAAGACGACCTCACGCAGGAGCTCCATTCCTATCAAGCCATGCTCGTGGAAGAGAAGTCGAGCGGCGGAATGAATTCAGACGCTGCACTTCGTGCTGCCCGGCTCGAAATGGAAGGCATGGAACAAATAAAAGAACACGTTCGTGATGTTCGTCTCGGTATCACAATAGAGACCTTTTTCTCCGAACTCGCGCAATCGCTGCGCAGCCTCCGCCGCAACAAAGCTTTGACCATTCTTTGTACAGGCATGCTCGGGCTGGGCATCGGCGCCAGCACAGTCGTCTTCAGCATCTTCTACGCGACCCTGGTCCAACCGCTGCCCTTTCGCGACCCGGATCGTCTCCTGGAACTGCGCGAATCCCGCCTAGCCCGTGGCATCGATGTAGCTGCCTTTAGCGAGGCCAATTTCTGGGACGTCCGCGCGCAAAACCATTCCTTCAAAGAGGTCGCGGCCTTCCATTACGACGAGGCGAACCTTACTGGTGATGGTCCAGCCGAGAAGGTGACAGACCGATCTGTCACCGCCGGCTTCTTTCGCACACTCGGCGTTTCACCAATACTGGGCCGCGATTTTTCTTATGCGGAAGATCGCAACGGCTTTGCGAACGGCGTCATCATCCTCGGTAATAAATTTTGGCGCAGCCGCTTCAACGCTGACCCGAACGTCATCGGCAAAACGCTGCGCCTGAATGATAAAGCCTGCACCATCGTGGGCGTCCTTCCGCCGGGCGAGCCTTGGATTGACGATCAGGTCTATCAACTCTTCGGCCGCCGCGCCGATGCCGATCGCGGCAGTTGGGAATTCTCAGTCATCGCCCGACTGGCTCCGGGTGTGTCAAGGCAAGCCGCGCAGGCAGATCTCACGCGGCTCGCCGGACTGCTTGACAAGGCTTATCCGGCCGCGGACAAAGGCATCGGATTTTCTTCTTTAACGGCTAGCAGTTGGGTCTCAAGCGACAACGCGCGGCGTGCGCTCTGGGTTCTCCTGGGCGCCGTCAGCTTTCTTCTTCTCATTGCCTGCTTGAACATGGCCAACTTGTTGTTGGCGCGCGGCACGGCTCGTCAGCGGGAAATTGCTGTTCGCATCGCGCTCGGCGCCGGCCGCGGCCGCTTGATCCGCTTCGTGCTCTTGGAGTCGCTTCTTCTCAGTGTCTTCGGCGCCCTGCTTGGCTTGGTCTTGGCCGCTGGCGTCCTGCGTGCCCTCCAGACGATGGAAATCCAAGGAATTCCGCGTTTGGCGGAGGCCGGTCTCAATCCATGGGTGCTGGGATTCGCAGCCCTGATCGCCATTCTCACGGGCCTGCTCTCCGGGCTGGTTCCTGCTCTGCAAACTCCAGCGAGTGGGACAGCCAATGCCATTCGCGACAGCGATCACCAAACCGGCAGCCGCGCACAAGGCCGATTGCGGTCGCTTCTCGTAACCGCCGAGGTTGCTGTTTCCTTTCTGCTGCTAGTCGGTGCTGGTCTACTCATCCGCAGCTTTAGCGAACTCATGACACTCAATCGTGGCTTCCAAACAGAGAGCCGCCTCGTTTTCTCGGTGAGCATGCCTGAGTCGTACTATCAAAACGGCGTGGGGAAGCAGTTCTTAGACCGCTTCTTTGCGCGCCTCGCCACCATTCCGCAAGTGATCACGGCCGGCGCCGTCAGCAGTCTGCCGGTAGAAGGCGCCGATACAGGCATGGGAATTGCCGCTGTTTCCGCGAACAATGCCGGCCAATCAGGGCCGCCGCCTTGGGCTGGTTGGCGCATCGTCACTCCGAATTATTTCCAGGCCATCGGGCTTTCACTGCTTCGTGGTAGAAGTTTCGACGAGCGCGATAAACCAGTTTGGACTGAAAAAGGCCAAACCGACCCGCAGCGTCGTGTTGTCATCAGCCGGCGTCTGGCGGAACTGCTGTTTCCAAAGGAGGACGCCACCGGCAAGCGCGTAGCACTTTGGAAAGGGCAAGGAGGTATGGAGGCTGAAGTCATCGGCGTCGTGGCCGACAGCCGTGAGCGCGGTCTCACCTCCAACTCCGCGCTCACAGTCTATCTTCCTTACGGCAGGAACGCCCCGGTGTCGGAGTTCGTCCTGCACACCCGTGGCAACCCGCTCGCCATTGCGCCTACCGTGCGCGCCATCGTAGCCGGTCTTGATCCCAATCTTCCTTTCGCCGACGTTCGCCCGTTTGAGGAAGTGGTTCGCCGCTCTCTATCGCCTCAGCGGTTCAACGTAATTTTGCTGACGGCGTTCAGCGGTCTGGCTCTGTTGCTCGCCACGACCGGAATCTATGGCGTCCTGTCCTACGCGATGAACCGGCGCACGGCGGAAATCGGCCTGCGCGTCGCCTTGGGTGCCAGCCCTACCAACATTCTCGGCATAGCTCTCGGCCAAGGCATGCGGCCCGCCGTCGTTGGCATGCTGCTCGGCGCGCTCGGCGCATGGTGGCTGTCGCGCTATTTGGAAACGCTGCTGTTCGGCATTAAGCCCTTTGACTCAGTCACGTACGTCATGGTGGCCGCGCTCCTGTTGGCCACGGCCCTCATCGCCTGCCTGCTGCCCGGTCGCCGCGCCATGCGGATCGATCCGGCGATTGCGCTCCGCACAGATTGAGCATTCCGCTAAAATCCCGTCACAGTTCTTTGACGGCATAGGGACTGTGAAACGGCGTTATCGTCTTTAATCCGTCAAGTGCGTCGCTATTCTTCAAGCATTGCGGACACGGGGCGCTGAAGTTGGCACACTCACTGAGCGTTATAGGTCGCGACGTAGTTAAACACCGTCTTCTTCGCCACCAGCGGCGGGGGTTGCGCCGCCAGCTAAACGCTTTCGTCTGCGAAAGCTTGAAGTCGGCTTTTTCGAACTCGCCGCGATAGCCCGCTTCGCTTCGAACTGCGCGCGGGTGAGGGAGAAGGTGAGTGTTGGTTTCATAGTGATGTCGGGTAGTATCCAGGATTCTCAATCGTCGACTTCGCGCCGGCCAGGGGATCGTCCTGCGGCAGCGCCGGATAGGTGAGGTCGATCACGAGACGATACAGCCGCAGGTTCTCGTTGGATAGCCGCGCGATGCGCTCGATCTGGTCATCGACACGGTGCCGGAGACGGGCGTTGCGGGCGAGGAGTTGGGAAGTAGGAGGGGAAGTCAGACATTGCTTCTGATTCAGTATAACAAAGCAAACTAGGATAACCGGGAAAGTGAAACACAAGCTTCACTCGCGGGGGGCGTTGCCCATGAGCGCTAACTTAAGGCAGGCGTCATCTCGGGCCGTCCATGCGTCATCCGTCGGAAGAATGCAAGTAGGGCTGGAATTCAAGACTGAAAGGCGCGGATCGCAGACAATAACCGGACATAACAGGCGCAATCCTTCTAAGGTATTGTGCCGGCGTGACTTACTGCCACCACGACGCTTTGCGGCATTCCTGTGCCAGAACACAATAACGCCGACCATGCCCCCGGTAGACGCCTGAAAAACCGTCACCGGCGTAACGCCGACGAACTCTCACGAAACCTGTAAACGCGGATACCGTCCAGGGTTTCCTGTGATCGAAAAGTGCGTTCATAGGTCCCTGGCAGATCAGATCCTCCGGCGATTGGCTTCCCCAGCTTTTCGGAAGTCCATCATGAGCTCATGGAGAAGTTCCAGTAAGCAATCGCCGTTGCGACCTTCAATTTTCGTATTGGCCCATGTGCTCCTGAATTCTGCGACTTCCTTTGTGCGCTGATAGAGGCTGGCAAGCCGGAAGTAAGCATGTGATACTTCCTTAAAGCGTTTCGTGCCGTCCTCGGGAGTTCGACTGTCCGGCTCGTCAACGCCCAGCAGCCCTACGAGCACACTGGTCTGCCCGATGAGAATGTTGGCTCGACTCTCGAAATCTGGGTCAACTTCGGATCGACCCATAGGAGTTTTTCACGGCGGTCCGCGCCTTTCCATTTCCTTGGTCACAATTTCGTTGTTCGCTAAGATCAGATCGCGAAGCGAAGCGCGTTGTTCGACGCGAAGTCGGGGGACGAGATCGTCAAGCGCCGCGTCGAGAGCAGAAATGCACTCGGGGAAGCTGAGCCTTTGAGCAAGGAATCTTTGTATGACCTTTTCGGTCTCGCGCCTGTAGACTTCCACGGCTGATTGAAGTATATCTCTCCCACCCAGGATGCCGCGCGAAGCGCGTCGGGGCCGACGATTACTATGATCTGCCCCCCGGGCCTTCCGAAGCAGCCAGGACCGAGATCGACGCTACAAGATTCCGGCTCACTCGGACCAGCTTGGTATCGCTACCGACTCTGACCATCAGCGAGGCACTTCGGTTGCCAGGTTCCACGCGAAGACATGTTCCGGGCAACAGTCCCAGCCGCTCCATCTCACGCAAAGCAGCTGGATTCCGATCGGAGACGCTACTGATCTTGGCAGGGACTCCACAAGCCCACGAGGAAAGCGGAACTTCCGGGCGTGCTTTGACGGTTCCATTTCGCTCGGGAATGGAGTGCCCGTGGGGGTCGACATCGGGGTCGCCCAACTTGGCGGCTATCCGGTCCTCCAGCTGCTCAGAGATATAGTGCTCCAAGCGCTCGGCTTCTTCGTGAACTTCATCCCATGGATAGTCCAGGAAATCGTGAAGAAATCGTTCCAACAGCCGATGGTGGCGCACGATTTCCAGCGCACGATGCCTCCCGGCTGGCGCCAGGACCACGCCGTGATGCTTCTCATAGTTGACCCAAGCAGGTTTGTGGCCTGACAGTTTTTGAAGCATGCCGGTAACCGAAGCGGCCCGGACGCCGAGCCGCTCCGCCAGGGCGTTGCTCGTGACCCGCTTTTCTTCCGGCCCGCTCAGTTCGAAGATTGCTTTGAGGTAATCATCAACCGACTCCGTGGTGGAGAAAGCCTTTGGCTTAGGTGACACTAAACATACGATATCCTGCCGCCAACTTCTCGACAAGCAAGAGTTCTCCTGAGCTCCACAAGGAGCTTGAAATTGTGTCCGGTTGACAAATGGAACAAAAACAGTCAAGCTTTCAGTTTTAGGTATGCCTAAATATCAAGAGCCAACGCTTTCCTTCAGAGCAGGTGTGGTCTTGACTGCGCTGGTTCTTGCCTTCTTGGCTACGGAGGCACCCGCCAGCGGCCAAGGGGAGACGACCAGCGCGATCGTTGGATCGGTGGTCGATCCTGCAGGATCGGCAATTCCCGGCGCCAAGGTGACGATTACAAGCACAGAAAATGGGCTCCGGCGGTCGGCGAACACGGACGAAGCCGGACGCTTCAACTTCCCTCAACTGAAGCCAGGCAAGTATTCGGTGAAGGCGGAGGCGAGCCAGTTTGAGGCACAGCAAAATGATGCTGTTGTTGCCGGCCTCGGTCAAAAGCAAACGGTCGATTTTAGGCTGAAGATTGCGGAATCAAACCAGACCGTCACGGTAACGGAACACACGGCGCTCATCAATCCTGATAATCCGAACACGGCAACGACTCTAAATGCGCACGCGCTCGAAGATCTTCCGAATCCTGGCGGTGACATGACTTATCCGTTGCAGTTTGCCGCGGGCGCGTTGATCAACACGGCCGGGAGCGGGAATGATTTTGTGGGTGGCACAAACGGCTACGGCAACGTTCAGTTCAACGGGCTGCCGGCGCTCTCAAACGGCTACATCGTGGACGGGCTGGAGACGAACGATCCGCTGACGAACCTGAATAGCGGGCTATCCACGAACCTTGTTCTGGGTCTGAATTCGATCGCGGAAGTTACGGTCAACACGCTCTCCTATGCGGTTGATCTGGGGCGGTACGGAGCTTCTCAAGTCAATTACGTGACCAAGTCGGGCACGAATCAGTTTCATGGGAATCTCTATGAACTTTGGAATGGCTCAAGATTCAACGCGGCGGATTTCTTTACCAACGCGACGGCGGGAAATCACAAGCCGCGGTCGACGGTGAACCACTTCGGTGGGAGTCTGGGAGGCCCAATTCTGCGTAACAAGCTGTTCTTCTTTTTTGACAGCGAGTGGGTTCGGATCGCGCTTCCGATTGTGTCGGCCACGACGGTCCCAACTCCTGCATTCCGAAACTACGTGCTGCAGCAGCTTCCGCGAGGCGGAACGGATTCCGTGACCGGGTCCGTCTACCAGCCGGCGCCGCAACTCGTGCCTTTCTATCAGAAACTCTTCTCTCTCTATGGCAATACCGCCGGGACGCCGCTGGCAGTACTGGGGTGTCCGTTCAACAGCGATGAAAGCTTAGCGGGAGGTAACCCTCCGCATGGAAATGGTTGCGCGAACCGGCAGAGCATTTCGCACTCCAGCGACGATCACGAACAGGTCGAAACGGCTCGCGTCGATTACAACATCAACGAGAACAACACGACCTGGTTTCGCTTTCAGGCGGACACCGGCCTGCAGGCCGCCTACACCGACCCAATCAATCCGCTGTTCAATGCCATCTCTCCGCAGCCTCTCTATTCATTCGCCAGCGGCTATACGCATGTCTTTTCGCAGAACCTGGTGAACTATTTCAACCCGGCGTTCTCCTGGTATGAGAGTCTGTTTGGTCCGGCCGATTTCCAACAAACGCTCAATGCGTTTCCTATCGTTCTTCAAGGCAGCGGCGCGAGCGCACCGTTCACTACTCTCGGCGGACTCGATAATACCTGGGTTCAGGGCAGGCGTGCCTCCCGCTTTTTCATCAACGACAACCTGGTGTGGAGCATCGGCGCTCACGAGTTGCGATTTGGGACGAACACGAGGATCTTTCGGTTGAACGACTACGATTTTGGCGAGGGCACCGTCCCGCTGGTGACCTACACGACACTGCCGCAATTCATTTATGGGGTTGCCTCCACTGCTTCAGAAACGTTCCCGCTTGCGAACTCACAGCCGTACAACTTTTTGAACTTGGACCTGTATGCCCAGGACACTTGGAAGCTCACCCGGACGTTCACGTGGACGTTCGGACTCCGCGTTACACACAACTCGAACCCTGCGAATCCACACGATGCCGTCGCGCGCCTGGACGGCTCGTTTGACTCCATCGTCCACGACGTGAATCAACCTCTCAATCAGGCCATCCAGACGAATTTGGGAAACATCTTCGCGTCGACGCCCTTGGCTTTGCTGCAGCCCAGAATGGCGATTGCCTGGCAACTCACGCCCACGACGGTGGTGCGCACGGGGTTTGGGTTATTTAGCGACCTGCTGCCCGGAAGCGTGGTGGACCTGGTGGGAACGAACCCACCCTACTCGAAGACCTTCCAAGGCGGACTGCTGGGCACAGTAGGCGGAACACTGATCGCACCGGGAGTTTCGAACAGCGCTGTGGATGCCACCATCGCAGCCAACCAGGTCTTCAGCTCCGGCTTTTCGCAAGGTCAACTCTCCTGTGGGTCGGCGCTCTCCAATCCGGCTGCCTGCCTTCAACCGGTGGCAATCACCGCCGTTCCGGACGGAAAGCTCCACGCGCCGTATTTTATGCAATGGAGCTTTGCGCTGGAACAACAACTCGGCTCGACCGTAAGCTTGCGCGCCCAGTATGTCGGCACACGAGCGGTAAACCAGCCTTACACAACGCAGGTGAACGGCTATCAGACCGTATGCTCAGGTTGCTTCGCGCCGTTCCCGTATGGACAGTCCGCAGACCCGCGATTCGGCGCGGTTACGCAGCTCGCGACTGGGGCGAACAGTCACTACAACGGCCTCCAGTTAACGGCCGAAAAAAGGCTTGGTCATGGGCTTCAGGTACAAGCCAATTACACCTGGAGCCACTGCATGGATACCGTCTCGAACGGCGGCTTCCTCTCGTTCTCGTCGGCCGGGATTCTCTCGCCTTTGCCTGGAGAGCTAGGCCGGCAGCACGGGCCATGCGACTACGACGTTCGAGACAATTTCACGGCACAGTATGTCTACCAGCTGCCTGTGAAGGTTCGAAACCGGATGCTCGGATACGTGTTAAATGGATGGCAGGTTTCCGGCACGGCGTTCTGGCACAGCGGGCTTCCATTCTCGGTTCTCAATTCGCCGTACACCGCAAACGGCAATGGCATCGTTCAGGGCAGCGGCCCACAGTACGCGAGTCTGGTCCCGGGTGTGCCGGTTTATGAACACAACCCAATACCGGGTGTTACCCAGCCGGGAACCATCCAATGGCTCAACCCGAATGCTTTTGTGTCGACGGTGGATCCAAGCACCGGCGCCTGCTTGGGGGGCAATACGGCGACGAACTGTCAATTCGGGAATCTGGGCCGCAATGCGCTGCGAGGGCCGGACTTCACTTGGAGCGACTTCTATCTAACCAAATGGTTCACCTTGAGCGAACGGGTGAAGCTACGTCTGGAAGCGCAGGCCTTCAACATTTTCAATCATCCAAACTTTGCGCTGCCCTCGATGGTCTACGCGGGCATTCCAGGCAAGCCTTCCACACAGACCGGCTTCGGCGCGCTTACGTATACGACGGCGCCACCGACCGGGTTACTGGGCGTCGGCCTCGGCGGGGATAGCTCGCCGCGGATGATCGCTTTTCAGGCACGGTTGGAGTTCTAGGTCGGCCGAGGTCGGCCCGTCCGCATCCGTCCGCGCTGCTTTGTAACCCGCTTAAGTCCAAACATCGCCCGAATATCGATAAATGTTTCGCGCTTTAGAGTAAGCGGGTACAACTCTAACGTAATGTCTCCGCTGCGCACATTGATCGTGGACGACGAGCCAATTGCCCGCGAGGTGCTCCGAGAAGAGCTCGAACTCCTGCCCGCGGTCGAGATAGTCGCCGAAGCCGAGAATGGTGCGGTTGCCCTGTCTCTGATGTCTTCGCTGGCGCCTGACCTCGTCTTTCTCGACATACAGATGCCCGTCATGAACGGATTCGAATTACTCGGCCAGCTGCCCGGCGGCCACATCCCGGTCTTCGTGATGGTAACGGCTTACGATCAGCACGCCATTCGCGCCTTTGAAGCAGGAGCTATCGATTACTTGTTGAAGCCTATCAGCCAGCAACGGCTTGCCCAAGCCGTCGAGCGGGCAGAGCGTCTTCTTCAAAGTCCTTTGCAGGTAGCTGAGAACGTCGCCAAACTCCAGTCGATTGCGCCTCTTGCCTCACCGAACTCGCCCCGGCCGGCCAGAGTAGTCGGCAGATTGGGGGATGAATATTTCCTGCTTGGCTTGCAGGAGGTGCTGGCCTTCCAGGCCGAAGGCGACGTGACCTGGATCGTCACCGCCAAGCAACGTTACTACGCAGCTCACAGCCTGCGGGCGATCGAAGAGAGGCTCGGGAACAGCCCATTCCGCCGGATTCACCGGAACACGCTGATTAATATTAACCAGATTCGCAAGATGAGTATGATCACCAGTCAGCGCTGGTCAGTTACGTTGAACAACGGAGACGAGTATGTCGTCAGCAAACGCCAAGCCAAGAATGTTCGTGAGGTGCTGAGCTGGTAGTACCCGTGAATCTACGAGTGTCGAATCGAGTCGTTACGCTTTCCCGCCTATGCCCGATAACATCCCGGTCGGTGACAAGATCAGTCCGGCTGTTGAAATCCACTGAGAGTTTGCCGGGCAAAACTGCAGAATGTGGAAATGATAAAGACGAAGTCGGCCCTCTCCATTCTCGTCTGCATTCTAGCTCCGTTAATCCTAAGCCTTCCGACCTACTGTCAATCCAACAGTGGCTCGGTAAAAGGGACGGTTCTCGATCCGTCGGGAGCGGCGATTAACAATGCTACGGTCACGATACAGAATGCGGTCTCGCAATATACACGGACCACGCAGACTGATGGACAAGGAAATTTCGGGTTCACCAATATTCCCTTCAACAACTATCACGTCAGCATCGCGGCGTCCGGATTTCAATCCGGCGAGCAGGATTTGAACGTACGTTCGTCAGTGCCGAGCGAGTTGAAGATCACGTTGACGCTTGGCGAGACCAAGACCGAAGTAACAGTTTCGGAGGCCGGGGACCTGGTCGAAACCGATTCAACTGCCCATACAGACGTGGATCGTGCGCTCTTTGAAAAGCTCCCACTTGAAAGCCAATCGTCGTCACTCAGTTCGCTCGTGACACTCGCGACCCCGGGAATTTCCGCCGACTCCAACGGTCTCTTTCACGGGTTCGGTGACCACGCGTCAAACTCATTCTCCGTTGACGGCCAGCCAATTACTGACCAGCAAAGCAAGGTCTTCTCGAACCAGATCCCGCTCGACTCCGTGCAGTCGATGGAGGTAATTGCCGGTGCGCCTCCCGCCGAATTCGGCGGCAAAACCAGCGTTGTGATTGTGGTGAATACGCGCTCGGGTCTCGGCGTTACCCAGCCTCACGGCGACGTAACGAGCACCTTCGGCAACTTTGGGTCCGCAGGCGGAGGATTCGACCTAGCCTGGGGGGGCCAGAAGTGGGGCAACTTTGTGTCGGCGAACGGCCTTGATACCTCTCGATTTCTTGACGGTCCCGAATTCACAGTGCTCCACGATCAAGGTAACGAGACAAATGTGTTCGACCGCGTCGATCTGAAGCCCACCGATGCGGACTCGATCAGCCTGAATCTCGGCTTTTCGCGATCCTGGTTCCAGACCCCTAATTCATGGGACTCTCAAAACGCAACGGCGTGGTCGGGTCTGGTGGTCGATAACGGAGGTCTCGGCCCCAATGGGCTGCCCGTCGGCTCCCAAGATCAACGGTCAAAGATCGTAACGTATAACGTTGCGCCGGTCTGGACGCATCTCCTGAGTCCTTCCACGCTGTTTACCTTGGGCGCCTTCGTGCGACAAGATCAATATAACTATTACGGCAGCGACAATCCCTTTGCCGATCTGACGCCTGATCTGCAGACGAATACCGTCGATCAGAGCCGGACGTTAACGAACTTAGGGGGTCGCGCAAGTATCTCCTACGTTCACGGTATCCACAACCTCAAAGCGGGAGTGACCTATGAGGACACAATTCTTACCGAGAAGGATAGGTTTGGAATTGTCGACCCAACGGAGAACGCGGTTTGTTTGAATCCTGACGGAAGTCCAAATACAAGCCCCTCGATAACGAGTCCGAGTCAATGCACCGGCAGCCTCCAACAGAATCCTGCTTACTTACCGATCCTCGGTCCATACGACTTGACCAGACCGACTCCCACGACCGGCCTTTATCGCTATTACGGACACGCTAACATCCACGAGCTCGCACTTTATATCCAGGACACAATCACATGGCAGAACTGGAGCTTCAATCTCGGCATACGCGGCGACGTCTATAACGGCATAACCAGTGCTGGCCAAGCGGAGCCTCGCGTTGGTGTCGCCTACAACATCAAGCGAACCAACACGGTGTTGCGAGCCGCCTATGCGCGGACGCTAGAGTCGCCGTTCAATGAGAATCTTGTCCTCGCCAGTCTGGGATGCAACGATGCGGTGATTAACGCGCTCTCCTCCCTGGTGCAGGGCTATCCCTGCCTGACGGCGCCGCTCAATCCCAGCACGCGCAACGAATATCACGTCGGGCTTGAGCAGGCTTTCGGCAAGTTCCTCGTTATCGATGCCGAGTACATCTGGAAATACACCAACCTCGCGTATGACTTTAGCGTCCTGGGCAACACGCCCATCACTTATCCCATCGAGTGGAGAAAATCCAAGATCCCCGGATATGCCATCCGCGCCAGCGTTCCGGACTTCCATGGCTTTACCGCATATGTGGTCATGTCGAGCGTCGCGGCGCGGTTTTTCGGCCCTCAGCTCGCCGGAATTGGCGTGACGCCGACGTCGACGGGAAGCACTGCGGTGTTCCGCATCGATCACGACGAGGTATTCAACCAGACGACTCACTTGCAATATCAGCCGAAGAAGAACTGGCCGTGGCTTGGCTTTAACTGGCGCTATGATAGTGGCCTTGTCGCAGGTCCGGTGCCATGTGCGGGCGGCAATTGCAACAATGGGCCGAACGGCACCGATACGATTGTTGATGCTTCAATCATCACTCCCGACCAGCAGTATCAGGCGGGACTCTTTTGCGCGGGGGTGTATGCCACACCGACGACGCCGATTAGTCCGAACAGCGTTTGTCCAGCCTCGCAATACGGCTCCAAGTACTTGTCGATTCCGGCTGCCGGCACCGAGAACGACGACCATAACCCGCCCCGCGTTGCCTCCCGCAGCCTCTTCGACATCGCCATCGGACAGGACAATGTGCTGCGTCGGACGGACAAATACAAACTCAGCCTTCGCCTCACGGTTGTGAATCTCGCCAACAAGGAAGCGGTTTACAACTTCCTTTCCACGTTCAGCGGAACGCATTACGTTACACCGCGGGCGATCACTGGGACAATCGGCTTCCACTTTTAGGCGAGCGGGAATGCGGCGAGCATTCGCCCTGCCCTAGCGATTCAGAGCTGGGTCTATTGTGGCTGCCGTGAAAAACGGGGCAGCAGGCGGGTTGAGTTCAGGATGAATGTCAACTCGGAAGAAACGTGAATAAAAGCCGCCAGCAGGGGATTGATCATCCCAAGGGCCGCCAAAGCAATTCCCAGGGCGTCAACGATCAACGTGCCGTAGAAGTTTTGCAGGATCACGGAGTGGCACCAACGGGCGGTCTTGAGCGTAGCGACGAACTTCCCCAGGTCGTTTCCGATCAGCAGCACGTTTGCGCTGGCATGCGCGATTTCCGTTCCGCTACCCATCGCAACCCCAACATGTGCGTGGGCGAGCGCCGGAGCATCGTTGATGCCGTCTCCGATCATGGCGACTTTTCGGCCAAGGCGGATCAGCTCGTCCACGCGGGCTGATTTTTGCTCCGGCAACAAGCCGCTCGAAACCTGGCGGATCCCGATGCGCTCCGAAACAACCCTGGCAGACGCTTCGGTATCACCGGTAAGCAGCTCAATCTGAATTCCCAGTGCGTGAAGTTCCCGGATGGCCTCAGCAGTACCCTCGCGTACCTGGTCAGCGATATGAATCGAACCCATGAACCGCCCATCGCATGCGACAAGAACGCTAGCCCCAGCGCCAGCCGTCATCGCCGGCAAGGAGATGTCCGACTCCTCCAGGAATGTGCTGTTACCGACGATGATTTTATGGCCATCCAGTCGGGCATGGACGCCTTTCCCAGGCGTGTAGCTGAAAGAAGAGGGCTGTGCCACCGCCATGTGCCGCTCCTGGGCTGCGGCAACTACGGCGAGGGCTAGCGGGTGTTCCGAGTTGCGTTCCGCTGTGGCGGCGATTCGCAAAACTTCGCTGGGCTCATAACCGGAAGCCGGTTCGATTAAGGCAACCTGAGGTTTACCGTAGGTGAGGGTGCCTGTCTTGTCCAGCAAAACAGTATCCACCTTGGCCAGTTCCTCCAAATAGACACCGCCCTTGATGATGGCTCCCTGCCGGGCTGCACGGCCGATTGCGCCCAGGATCGCCAGAGGGGTCCCAGCCGCAATTCCACATGCGCCCGCGACGATGATGACCGAGATCGTTGAACGCAGGTTGTGTGTGATCAACAGAGTCAGTACTGCGCTGCCCAGGGCGAAGTAGACGAGGTATCCGGCCAGACGATCGGCCAGCCGTTGAATGGGAGCTCGCGTTTGCTCGGCTTTCTCGACTTCCTCGACGATTCGGCCAAATGTGGTATCGCGGCCGAGGTTCTCGACGGCCACTTCGAGTGCACCCGTCTGGTTGAGCGTGCCAGCGAAGACTCGACTGCCGGGAAGCTTGTCTTCGGGCAACGACTCGCCGGTGATAGCGGCTTCTTCGACGCTTGAGTTTCCGGAAACAACATATCCGTCAACTGGGATTCTGGTCCCTGGCCGGATCAGAACGCGATCTCCCGGGCGAAGTTCACTCACTGGGAGTTCGACCGGCGTGGCGCTATCCTTCACGATCCAAGCGGAACGGGGTAGAAGGTCCAGCAGGTCGCCGATTGCACGCCTCCCTCGGCCCACAGTGAGGCCCTCCAAAACCTCCGCCGCCAGCACGAAGGCCGCAATGACCAGCGCTGTGAAGAACTCACCGATGCCTAGAGCGGCAAGCAGCGCGATAGTCATCGACAGTTCCATTGTCATGCGGCGTTCGCGCAGGTTCTCGAACGCTTCATGGAAGATCGGCCAGCCGCCAAACAGGACACCCGCAATGCCAATCAAGCTGACGCTCGGAAACGGCTCCCAGACGCGAAACCAGACCAAGCCCGCCGCAATCGCTGTTACGGCAATGCGGATCAGGTCAAAGGGCTCGACGCGACCGTGTTCGTGGTCGTCAGCGTCTTCGCGACCTCCGGCGGCGACTACTTGCTTCGGAGCATCCAGCCCTTCATGTTCGGGTAATCCTTCCAGAGGCGTCTTGGCTTGCGGCATGGTTGTCCTCCTTCAGCGCAAGTAACTGCGCACGATCTCCATCAATTCGTCCGTTGCTTGTTCGCGGTCGTCGGCGCCGTGCACATGGTGCCGGATATGCCCGTCGATCAGTTCGGCCATCAAGCCGCCCAGCGCTCCACGGGCGGCGACTGTCTGCTGCAGGACCGCATAGCAGTCGTTGCCTTCCTCGATGGCTCGCTCAATTCCTTCGATCTGCCCACGAATGCGACGCACTCGGCTGAGTAGCTTCTTACCACCGTCGTTGCTGATATGTGCCATTGATAATCATTGTACTATACTGGGGTATAGTATAACAACATAGCGCCGAAAGGGACGCCGACCGATGAGGAAGACTCTACAGTTAACTCTACTGGCCCTGCTTGTCTACGCTGCGTACTGCGCGCTTGCTGGCGAGTGGGCGAAGGGTGCATTCTTTCTGGTGCTTTACCACATTTGCCTTACATTCGCTGCGACGGGCTATCGCGAGCTTCGCGATCAGAACCGCCAGAAGTAGACTATGTTGTCGCGAGCGAGTTTCTGGCAGCCTCTGGAAATGCGCTGATTTTGTCACCTCCGTCGGCAACGATTTCGAACGGTTTGGGATGCATCGAAGAAAGATTCAACGAGAGACTTCCTTCCCGTTCATCCTCGGAAGAAGCGTGATGATCACAACAGCGAACCGGAAGTCTTAATCACCGGATTACTCCCGGTCAAACGGCGATATCGTCGGTAATCCATCGAGTGGCGAGCTGTGCTCTTCATACATCGCGGACACTCGGAGGGCCAAGACGTTGTTCCTACCTGCTCCCCACGGTGTGCAGACTATGGACTACATCGGAATCCCCCAGTGGGTACCAGGCCACTTCTGAGGGTGACCCGGTTTGGACCTTGTGGGACGCTGAGAGTACAGCGTTAAGACTTGGCTGTCGCCTTATACTCCCTTTCCACGGGCCTGCTTTGGAAATTCAAGACTGCCTAGAACGGACAGACGGCATAAAAGGACATTTCTATTTGGCTTGACGCTATATTGCGCTTGCTTTTCCGAAGCCAACAGCCTTATTCTGCTTGCGGGTACTAGTCCCAGGTACTATTCGTTCGCTGGATAAACGCGTTTAGGCAACCCGTCGAACGAGGCGTCGCGGCAGGAACGGCACAAGCCCGCCGTAATCGTATTGGCGGAATCATGAGACGACTTACTCTATTATTTTTCGCTCTGTCGGGATTGGTCCCTGCCTCGATCGACGCCGGCACGATTTTTGCGGTCGAGAGCACGTCGGCAGCTCCCGGCTCAACCGGGAACGGCCTCGATGTGGTTCTAGAAACCACCTCGACCCTCAACATCGGCGGCTTTGCCGTGGAAGTCACAACCACCGACCCGGGAATCACCTTCACCGGTGCAACCACTGCAACGGCCGCGACCTACATCTTCAGCGGTAATTCACTCTTCGGACCCGATATCGGCACGACTCCATCGCCCTCTCAAACCTTCGACGCCTCTGATCTCGCGATCACTACGTCCACGACCATGCCAGGGACTGTGGGCTTGGCGCACTTTACCTTCGATGTGGCAACCGGTGCCGCGACCGGGCCCTTCACAATTTCCCTCACCACTTTGGGCAACAGCCTTTCTGGTGCCGCTGGCGCTAACATTCCCATCACGACTCTTGAGAACGGCGAGATTACGATCGAGGGGCCCAGTTCGGTGCCGGAACCGGCGGAGCTGGGCCTGTCGGCGCTCGCGCTCGGAGCCGGTTTGCTCACCTTCCGCCGGAAGATGCTCATGCTGGCAAATCAGACCTAAATTTGACGGGGTAAAATTATCATGCGTAGCTGCTTGCTCACAATGTCTCTTGGGTTGCTTTTCGCTTGTGCCCAGCCTGCCCGGGCAGACTTCATCAGCCAAGTACTGTCCGACGACCCTCAAGGCTTTTGGATCTTGAACGACACCGACCTTTTTACGACAGCCTTAGACAGCAGCGTCAACGCCTTCGATGGGACGTACGAACCTGGGGTGACTCCGCAGGACATCGTTGGTCCTTCCTGGGTGCCGTCTCCTGGTCTCGTGGCCAACTTCACTGGCGGGACCATCAGTTTCGCGGCTCCTTTGAATCTGGGTGCCAACGGATACACCATCGAAGCGTGGGTCGACCCCTCTCTCTTAAGCCTGACACAGACGACCCGGATCGTGGCCTCTGGAACCGGTTTCGGTGGTTACGGCTTCGGTACAGCCTCTGGGGGCGGTTTGGTTTTCACCTCGTTTAGTCGGCACGACTACTTTACGACGGGGCTGACACTGCTGCCGAACCAGTGGCAATACGTTGGGGTCGTCGTGGATGCGAGCAACGACGCCAACTTCTACGTCAACGGATCGCTTGTGCAGAGCGTGGCCGGAACACTGCCGACCACTGCTCCGACGGGGGATTTCACCCTCGGGAACCAGTCACCCGGACTTGGTCACAGCGACGAGATCTTCACCGGGGGGCTGGCGGGGGTCTCTGTTTATGACAAGGCACTCACCTCAGATCAGATTGAGTCTCAGTACGATGCTGAGAACTCCCGCGAACCCGAACCCTCTCCCCTCGCTTTGACTGGCTTGGGCTTGGCCTTTTTTGCCGGATGCACTTTGTGGGGAGGCCGCTTTATTGAAGTGGTCCAAACTCCCAGGTCAAGTACCTCACTTTTCAGTTGGCGACCGCGTGAACTCACATGGCAGCCACGCCTCAGTCCGATGCTACTCCCGAATCGTGAGTTGTCATTTGGGGCCGCTGGATTCAGGGCCGACGCTAGCGTCGCAGGATCAAACCCACAGATACGTAGACCCGCTATCCATGTGGGTCCATTGTCGACTTAGGGCCACGGGTTGAAGTCGATGGTCTTCAACACGGTCCTGCCGTTCTGATTGGCTATGGGCCGGTTGTTGTTCGGGTATCCGCCGTAGTTGGGGAACGAGCTGATCAAGCTATGCAATTTAGCCAAGGCACTGTGCGTGATGGGAACCGGATTTTTCAGAAGGAACCATTGCACGCCTTCCGTGCAAGCCGGCGTTGTGAGTGAACCGGCGTAGCGATAAAACCCCCTGCCGACCGGTAGCAAATCCGAGACGTTGACCTCCTCTGACAGTTCAACTTCTCCAGTCGATGTGGGAGCGTTGGCCATGATGACATCGAATATTGGCAACCCCGCGGCGGAACTCGACAGAAGCACGCCTATGACGACGGTTTCGCCAATTGAATTGGTGTGCACCAGATGAAGCTCCGCGTCATATCGGACGCCGTTGAGAGTGTGTTCGCTTGGCGCATGAAAATGAAACTGCACCAGTTGGTAGGCATCAGTCGGCTGCGATCCGACGTAAAGGTAGCTGGTGGGGTCGTAGGGCACTTCGACATAGTGGCCGGTGTTTTCGATCTTCAGCGGAGTTGGTTTGTATTTGAACAACAGTGGGAAAAATTTCGCCGCAAGTGCGTCGCCGGGAACGATGTCGATGGGTGACTGCATCATTCCGACCTCACCCGTCATGCTGTCGCCGCAGGTGGCGTAGGACGGCGTCACGGTACCCCAGTGCAGGGGACCGATTTGTGAAGCGGGGTCGTGATTCCATGCTTGCGCTGAGGCAAGACCCGGGAACGTTAAAACAGCCATCACCACTGCAAAAAGCGGCTTCCGGGATTTCCATTTTGTAGCCAACATGGCGCGAGTATACACCTAGTCGGCTTCCTTCGATCCTCCGTTTTTTCGGGTTGTCATTTTCAGACCGTCGCGTCGATTCATTGCCGAGCCGCTCGCGGGGGCGGGGTCGCTCACCGGAGATGGTGCCTCGCCCGTTTAGACCCTGATATGCAGCGTTCCACGGAAACGGGCGAGATTCCGCCATGATGGCGTTATCGTCTGTAATCCGTGAAGTGCGTCGCTATTCTTCAAGCATTGCGGACACGGGCTCTGAAGTTGGCACACTCACTGAGCCCCGAAAGCTTAGGTTGGCGCTTATGGGGGCGTTGCCCCTGCGCTTCGACGGCCCGCGGATTGGGAAAGGCGACCAGGAAGAGGAGTTCCTCACTCCCTGGACCCTCTCTCCGACTCGCCGTATGGCTGGGGATTAGGTGTTATGCCCTTCGGGGCGCTCCCGTTGGTTGCTCAAACCCCTGCTCCCCAGGGCGGTAGTTTATTGCTCGTTTTCGCTTTCAAGGCCAAGCCGCTATGCGGTGCGCTCCAGTTGATCTCGCCGTCCTCGATTTCTGCACGATCACCCAATCCGGGTGCTAGAACCATGAGCGCTAACTTAAGGCAGGCGTCCTCTCGGGCCGTCAATGCGTCATCCGTCGGAAGAATGCAAGTAGGGCTGGAATTCAAGACTGAAAGGCGCGGATCAAAGACGATAACCGGACTTAACCGGAATCCGTGCAAAGCCTTGTATCGGCTAGATTTAGGCTCAAAAAGTAGCCGCCGGCGGATGAACTCTTCGATGTGCCTTCGCGAGCGACAAGCGGGACACTTGCACTGACGGTAGTCCCCTTGTCGGCCTGCGATTCGATGCGGAAAATTCCGTTCACCAGATGGACGCGTTCCTGCATGCTAACCAGCCCGAGTCCCTTACTCCATTGTTGGGCTAGCGGGAGTTTACTCGTAAGCCGCAGCGGCGGCGAGTCCTGTAATCGTAAGTCATTCTGAACGCGGGCCTTGGAGCGCCGCGCGCCATTCGTTTGTGTATTACCCCATATAAATAATTTCTATCGACGATTGCGCCCTTCTCTATTGACGGCGGAGGCTGGACGCCGTAGACTGGTATTACCCTATATGGCGTCCCTCATCGCCAAGAAGAAGGCCAACAAACTTTACTACTATGTCGTCGAGAGCGCCCGCCTGGACGGTAAGCCCCGCATCGTCCACCAGACGTATCTCGGCACGGCCGAGAAAGTCGCGGCGCTGGTCAGGGATCGCACCGCTCCGGTGCCATTGGAAGCCACGGCTGCCGATGTGGGCCTGCCGGGAGCGCTCTGGCTCGCCGCTCAGCAGAGCGGTGTTTTTGCCTTGCTCCAGTCTCTCTGGCCCGAACCTCGCTCGGGCCCGTCGCCGGCGCATTATCTGCTCCTGGCGGCGATCCATCGGATCTGTCAGCCGGGTCCCAAGACGGAGGTGGCTGGCTGGTATGACCGCACCATCCTGCGTTCGCTTTGGGACTTGCCTTCGGAGCGATTCAGCTCGCAGGAATTCTGGGACTGCTTCGACCGCATCCGGGAGGAAGATCTGGAACAAGCCCAGATTCGTCTACGGGGCGTGTGGAAGCAAAAGCAGTTGGTCGGCCGCCGCCTGTTGGCTTACGATACGACCAACTTCTATACCTATGTGGCCAGCACCAATACGCGCAACCAACTGGCGCAGCGTGGACACAACAAGCAGGGCCGCCACAACCTGCGGCAGGTCGGGTTGAGCTATGTCATGGACGGCGACAACGGCCTCAGCCTGTGCCATCATGTCTATCCCGGCAACCGGGCTGATGCCGAGGAACTGCCCGAGGCGCGGTCGCGTATAGGGGCTTTGCTGGACCAAAATCAGATGGCCCGCGACTCGGTCACGCTGGTGCTCGACAAAGGTTCGGCGGCACTGGCCAACACGCTGGAATTAGAGCAGGCGGGCCTAGGCTGGATTTCGGCTCTGCCCTGGAACCAGGCACCGGCGGAACTGCGGAACCGGAGCGTGGAACAGTTACCGGCCTGCGGCAGCTCCCAACCCGGCGTCAGGGCGGCAGCGGAGAAGCTGGTCGTACATGGCAAAGAGTATCTTTGCGTGCTCAAATATTCGGCTTGTTTCGCCAGCGAACAACTCAACAGCACTACCGCTGCACTCGCCCGTGTGACTCAGAAACTACGGCGGCTGGCACCGAACTGTCCAGGCCACAGGCTCGCTTTACCGAACCAGGCATTCGCAACAAGATCCATCGCTGGCTGTTGGACCCGTTCGTCCGCGAAGTGCTCCACTACGGACTGGAACAGCGCGACAACCGCTGGCATCTGACATTCGAGGTGGACAACCAGGCGCTCCAGCAACTGTGGACACAACGTCTCGGCCGCACCGTGCTGCTCACCAACCGCATGGATTGGACCGCCGAACAGGTCGTGTCCGGTTACTCCGGCCAGCAACAAATCGAACGTGTATTTCGCGGATTAAAGGACGGCGACTGGCTCGGCTGGGGACCGATGTACCACTGGACCGACAGCAAAATCCGCGGGCATGCTTTCTACTGCATGCTGGGAATCTCGCTGCTCCAGTATGTTCACCGCCAGGCCCAGTGCGCCTGGCCTGATCTCACCGTGGAACAACTACTGGAACAACTCATTCCCATGCAGCAGTTCACTTTGCTGTATCCTCCGCTAGGCGACAAAGGTCCCAATCGCATTGCTACCGTTCTATCCAAACAGACTCTCGTTCAGCAAGCCCTCGCTCATTCCCTCGGTCTGGATGAACTCTGTAGTACCCAACGTGGGTAATACAGCGACGCCGCGCTAACCCTCCCTAAACCGAACTTCTTTTGTGGAGTTTGCGGTAATCAACAGCAATGATTGAAGTTACGCAATCTTGCGGTGTCGCCTACTGGGTACAGCTACAAAGACGCGGAGACCTGGAGTAATTGGAAAGCGCGCAGTTGGACGGGTGTTGTATTGGCTAACAGGCGGAGGTTTTGAGCGCCGACGCGAACCTCGTTGAGCGTCAGGGTGGCAAGATCTTTCAACAGAGTTTGAAAGCTGTGCACGGGTAAGTGATCAGCGGTGATCTTGGTGGCATCCTTGCGCTTGGCTTTGTCCGATCGCTGGGCAGGACTGACGATGCTGCTGCGCGCGGCGTCTGCCGCCTGCGCCTCGTCGTCGTCGAAGAGCAAAGGAGACAACTCTCGTCGCATGTGCCACTCAACGTAGTAGGCCAGCATGCACAAAAAAACATGCGCCCGCACTCGATCGGCCAGGTCATGATAAATGGGGCGGACCTTCAAATCCACGCTCTTCAGACTGCGGAAAGCGCGCTCGACGTCGGAAAGCCCCTTATAGTGACCGACGACCTTCTGGCTGCTGAGTGCCTCGGCCGGAACGTTGGTGCGGATGACGTAAATGCCATCCAGGGCCGCTTCCCGTTCAATGTTGTCCGGCTTGCGCTCGAAACGAAAACCGTCATCCTCAATGAACAGCTTGAAGTGTTTGCCCATCTTGTAGCGGCCTAGAATGCGGCCCACGGCCAGGCCGATCTCTCTGCGGCCGCGCAATGGTTTTTTCTTTCGCTGAGTAGATTTCACAATTTTGTTGAGCTGCTTTTCAGTGGCCTCCAGTAGTTCATTACGCTTACGAGTTCGCTCTTCAGCGAGCAGCGGGTTGAGGCAGGCAATTAAGCGTTCACCTGGGAAGGATGGATGCTGGATTTCCGCCATGTCCTGTTGATCGAAGAACGACAACTGCAGTGCGCCTCCCGTTATCAGTTTCTGAATCTGGACCGACTTGAGGGCCGAGATCCATTGCAGACCTGCATGCGGGTTAAGGTCTTCGCGGATGCGTGCCGAAGTCAGCATCCCGCGGTCGCCGACCAGGATCACTTTCTTCAGGCCAAAACGGAGCCGCAGTTTGTCGACTTGCGAGGCGACGGTCTTGGGATCGCCTGTATTGCCCTCGAAGACTTCCACTGCGATGGGGCGACCTTCCGAGGCAGTCAGCAGTCCGAAGGTGATCTGCAGATTACCACGGCGCTCATCGCGCGAATGGCCAAAGCGGGCCAGCGGGCAGTGACGGCCTTCGAAATAGGTGGAACTGAGGTCATAGAGGACCAGAGAACCGTCTGACAAGTGGCGCTTGGCGAGAGCATTTTCGATGCTGGATTGGCGGGTAAGCAGCCAATCCAGGGCATTGTAGAGTTGGGCCTCCTGAATGTCGTGACCCAGTCCGAGGAGGGAGCCAAGCGAAGAGGTGGCCGTTTCTTGTCGGAGACCGCGACAGGTGGCGAGTTTGGAGGATGGGGCAAGGATCCGAGCCACGATCAAGGCCACCACCAAATCACGTTCGGGGCAACGGGAGCGAGACAAGATGGGCTCAAGACCGAGCCGGCGAAGGGAGCCGAGGACAGCGGCAACATGACCATGAGGCAAGGAGCGCTGAATCTGGAATGCTTCCGACAAAGGAACCAGAGATTCGCCTTTCAGGACACGTCGAAGAGAATCGAGCTGGGATGCAGGCCAGTGGGAGAGATTGGCGAGAGTGGTTTTGACAACCTTGCCGTCCAGCCGCTGGGCTTGACGGAGGAGAATAGCGGGAGGAGAGTTGCGGTTGGGGACAGTCTCCACGTACATGGGAACATACTATCACAAATAACCTGACAATACAAATTAAATATAGTAATATACATGGGTACAAAACTAGAGTTGTAACGATGCTCTACTTTGGCGAAACTGCTGATGGTTCAAAGACTTAAACGCATAGGGAGCCCAAACCGGCGCAAGAAGTTCGGCCTAAAACAACTATTTACAGTCTTCCCTTCCGGCTTACGAGTAAACTCCCGCTAGTTCAATGGCGCAGCGGACTGTGGCGGTGTGAAGCCGCGCGGCCTAAACGGCTTGGCTTGCCAATGGGCTCCGTTATTTGGAGTTGGACTCTGGCCGGTCGTCGTGTTTGTACCTTGGCCAAACAGCGTGGCCGCCACTGCGTCGCTCTCAGCCGCAGCAATTCTGCTCTCACAAACGCTATCGCAGTCGCAGCTCGGAACTAGCTCAGCAATCCGAATGTCTCCATTGGGCAGCGTCCCATACGCGAGAATCGCGCCCTCGTCGCCAATGTAGTACGCGAAGTCCAAATGTAGATTTATGGTATTGGAGGAGGGGTCCAGCAGCTGGTTCAAATCTACAGGGGAAAGGCCGTTCTCCCATAAGGGTGCGGTCGAAGGTGCATTCGGGTTCCAGGCCTGTCCAACGGCCTGCCCACCGGCATTGATCACGTATGCCCACGAATTCATGTATCCCGGCACGGTCCCTAGATCCTTCATTGGGCCACGGCCCTGATGCCAGAGAAAACCGTGAATCGTCTGGCCATCGCTGAGTTGGGCGCCTCCGACAACATCACCCGCATTGTTGATCCAATCCGCTTCTGAGCTTGGCCCGCCAAGATTCAGCAGATCCGTGAGGACTCCGCGTTCCCAGAAAAAGCCATGGACAGACTGATCTCCGTTCAAATCCGAATAGCCCACCACCTGGCCCCAGTCGTTGAGCCAGCGCGCCGAACCGTAGGTGCCTCCCAAGCTTCCCAGATCTGTCATTTTGCCGTGCTGCCAGAAGAACGGATCTTGCGTCGGAAGCCCCGTGGTTTCATTCGCAGTGGTGTTCGTATAAGATACGCCAACCACTTGGCGTTGTTGGTTCACCAAGTAAGCGATTGCGTCGTTGCCGCCCAGAGTCCCCAAGTCCTGCAGCTTTCCTCCCTCCCACAGAAACGCGCGCTGCTGAGAGGCTACCGTGTTGCAGCCAAACCATGTGATGCAGGGGCCTAAGCCGCCCGCATACTCGTCTGGAATCGCGTTCCCAGCCACGCCGACCACCTGGCCCAGGTTGTTCACATCAACGGCCTGGCTGGTGCCCCCGCCAAATGTTCCTAAGTCGCTCAGGACGCCATGACGCCAAATCGTAGCGTGATACGTCGGCAAGCCGGTCAGCGGATCGAATGAGCCATTCTCTGACAGCCCGACGACCAGCCCGCCATCATTGATCGCGAACGAGAAACTGCTATTCGAACCCGGAAGCGCTCCCAAGTCGGTCGTTATACCGTCTTCAAACTTCAGCGCGTGGGTGATGTAGCAGTCGAGGAGGCAGTTAGGGGAATAGGGATCGGGGGTGCTGTTTGATGCGCCTCCGATCGTTGCTCCCTGGCTGTTTAAGACATGTCCAATTGCGCCGGCGGCGGTTACGGCGAAGTCGCTGTTCGGACCGCCGAATGTGCTAACCACCTCGAGCTTGTATTGGTGATGCTTGGGCCGATCGCCCTGCGCAAACAGTTGAATCGCGATCGCCATCGCGGCAATGAGCACAACGTACATCGATTTCCTGTATTTCATTTCTGCCTCCTTATCACTTCGTTGCCGCGATTCAGCGCTTCCCCGAGCGGAATCGCAAATGGAACTTTCCGTACGTGCCTACCAGCGGCAGGGGATACCGGCTATGAGTTCAGCTTCTGCACGATTAACAAAGCGGCTGACGCGGGTCCCGTGCGCCGCGAGAAAAGGAGATCGCGCGTGTCACTTCTTGAATCCGACAAAACCGGTCAACGCGCCGGCGTTCGGGTCAAACCAATAACCGCAAATGTCTCCCCGGTCGTTGATGTCGCCGACGACCGTTGCCGACGCGCCCGGAAAGTCCACAATGGTAACCGTCCCATCGCTCGTTCGGACGAATCCATCGACCCCCCCGGCAAGATTTATCAACTGCCCGACGATGGTGCCGCTGTTGTTGATATTGAAGGGATAGATAACCTCCGCCCCCGGCACATCGAAAGCCGTGTATCGCTCACCCTCCTTGAGGAAACCGTGTTGCACGCCGTTCGTATCCGCAAACCAGCCGACGACTTGCCCCCTATCGTTGATGGCCTCCGCATACGTGCTGGACTGCGTCGATCCGGGCACGGCGAAGAAGAAGTACGACCGAGCACGCGGGTCCCATATCCATGAGGATGCAGGGTAGGGAAAACCGAAGTCGTTCCCCCCTCCGGCGACCCCTACCTCGACGCCAGAATTGTTGACGCCGTACCCTTCGTTGTTTGGCATGCCCGGAATATCGGGGAGCGTCGTCCACGCGCCGCTCGGAAAGGAATACATACCGGCATGCACGGTAGTCAGGTCGCCGAAGTAGCCCATGACAACACCCCGGCTGTTAGCTGATCCTGACAACCCCGTGTCCACGGAACCGGGGTGGTCCAGCGTGAGTACCTTGCCGTCCTGCCACGCCAGCCCGTGGGAGTTGTTATTGGCATCAAAGTAGCCTCCCGTGACCAGTCCAGTATTAGTGATCCCATACGGGAAGGTACCAGTTGAGCCCGGAATGTCGATACTGACGAACCGATACTGGGCGTTTGCTGGGGTATCGTCCGCCGAGCTTGCTTGTTGGACTCCGCTTGAAATTCTCGTGAATACCTCGGGTGGGACGCGGGCCCCTCTCGGTACGGTTTGGCTCCAAGCCAACCCGGCTGAGCACAACACCAACAGCGGCAGTAGGCTGCGATACAAATAATTGAGTTTGCCGGCAGGGACGACTGCTGACAGCGTTAACGCTTTTGTGACTTTCGTTTGGATCATGTTCCTCCTTCTCCTTGTACGGACATTTGAATGCCGATGAATGCCGACCGCCATCGGGCGTCATTACTTCGTTGCTGCGATTCAGCGCTTCCCCGTGCGGAATCGCGAATGGAAACCTGGCTCACACGGCAGCTGGGGATTCGCCTGGCAGAGTTCTGCCAGTCAAAAAAACGTAGTATGCTGACGCATACTTGAGCGGTAATCGCCGGCGTGGGGGCCGGTGTAACTTCGCATACCCTCGGTTAACTTACTTTCTGTCGCCTCAAAACCGGCTTCTGTCCAGGAATGCGCGAAATGAGCTTCAAAGCTTCAACCGACTGCGTAAAAAAGTTCGACGAGATGAAAACCGTTGAGTCGAATGGACAGCGGTGGGCGCGTAGGTCTCTGCTCGTTCGGAGTGCGACGCCTTGAAACGACGGAGGCGTGGATGGCTGTGCCTTTGACTCACGAGGTCACTCGCCTGCTCAAGGCCTGGACCGCCGGAGACGAGCGGGCTCTGGAAAAGCTCACGCCGCTGGTGTATCAGGAATTACATCGAGTAGCGCGGCGCTGCATGGCGAAAGAACGGTCCAGCCACACACTGCAAACCACTGCGCTGGTTAACGAAGTCTACTTGCGGCTGGTCGATTGCGGTCAGATTAATTGGCAGGATCGGGCGCATTTCTTTGCCGTATCGGCCCAACTCATGCGGCGTATCCTTGTCGATTTCGCCCGCTCCCGTGATTACCGGAAAAGAGGCGGCGGCATTCCTCAGGTGTCCTTTGACGAGGTGGCATCGGTATGCAACGAACCCGATCCGAACATGGTGGCCCTGGATGATGCATTGAACGCATTGGCTGAGGTCGATGAAAGGAAAAGCAAGGTTATCGAGCTGAGATTCTTTGGCGGATTAAGCGTCGGGGAAACGGCGGAAGTATTGAGCGTTTCGGCCCAGACCGTGATGCGGGATTGGAGGCTGGCAAGGGCTTGGCTGCTGCGGGAGCTGAGCGAAGGAGACGCACGTGGAACCTGAACGCTGGCGTCGAGTCGAAGAACTGTACAACCGGGTTTTGGAACTGGAGCCGGGACGCCGCGGTAAATGGCTCGAAGACTCTTGCGGCGACGATGTTGCACTTAGAGGCGAGGTGGAGTCCCTGCTTGCTCACGACAAGAAAGCAGAAGCCGGGCATTTTATTGATTCGCCCGCGTTGGAGATTCTAGGAAAACGGTTCGCCAACGAGTTGGAGACAGCAGGCGGCGAAGCAAAGCTGATTGGCAGCAAGGTTTCCCATTACAGCGTTCTTGACAAGCTTGGCGGCGGTGGCATGGGCGTTGTGTACAAGGCCGAGGACACGCGCCTGCATCGTTTCGTCGCTTTGAAGTTTCTGCCTGACAATTTCGCAACAGACCCGCAGTGGTTGAGCCGTTTCCGGCGCGAGGCCCAAGCCGCTTCGGCTCTCAACCACCCCAACATTTGTACGGTCTATGACGTCGGCGAGCATGAGGGCAATGCGTTCATCGTCATGGAGTTTCTGGACGGAGCGACATTGAAGCACCTGATCGGTTCCAAGCCGCTCGAAACCGAGCGGATTCTAAATCTGGGCATTCAGGTCGCTGATGCGCTCGACACGGCCCATTCGACAGGCATCATCCACCGGGACATTAAGCCAGCCAACATCTTTGTCACCGGCCGGGGCCTCGCCAAGATTCTCGATTTCGGCCTGGCGAAGCTTCTAGGGAGACCGGAAGCCTTGGAGGGCGCAGAAACAGTGATCAGCGCCCCCGCCAGCCAGGGGGTCGGCGAGAAACTGGGGTCTGGGCCGCTTCTTACTAACCCCGGCATGGCGATGGGCACGGTGGCATACATGTCGCCCGAGCAGGTGAGTTGCCGAGAATTGGACGCTCGAACCGATCTGTTCTCCTTCGGGGCGGTGCTGTACGAGATGTGCACCGGTGTGCTTCCGTTCCCAGGCGACACCAAGGACGCTTTGTTCGATTCAATCTTGAATCAAGCACCGTTGCCGCCCACCAGCGTCAATCCTGGCGCCCCGCCAAAGCTGGGGGAGATCATCCACAAAGCGCTAGAGAAAGACCGCGACGTTCGGTACCAATCCGCCGCCGCCCTTGGCGCCGATCTGAAGCGGCTGAAAGGCGAGATGGATAGCCAACCTGACTACCAGTCGCTGTTTGCAAAGTCGCCCAACGTACCGGAATCAAATCGTCGCAGACAAAAGGTGTTCTATTTATTTGCGCTCGCGTCGGTCCTTCTCGTGCTCGGTTTTGGATGGGCACGATGGCAGAGCCTGAAATACGCGGTGCACCCGATAGTAACTGAACGGCAGTTGACGCACAACACGCCCGAAAAGCGGGTCCTTCACGCAGAGATCTCGCCAGACGGGAAGCGCTTGGCTTTTGTTGACACCACAGGCATCCACGTTAGCCTCGTCGAAACTGGAGATCTCCGCGACATTACCATTCCGCCTGAGTTCAAAGGGAAGATTTGGAGCCTCAGCTGGTTCCCGAACGGGGAGGAATTGCTCCTCAAGGCATTGGACGTCAAGGTGGGCGGATATACCCTCCTTTCCATACCTATCGTCGGGGGTCCCGTCCAGAAAATGCAAACGGTCGATCGCCATGCGGTGGTTTCGCCGGACGGCCTACTGATTGCTTATGTGAGCCTTGATGCTCGTGAAATTTGGGTCATGGGCTCTCGCGGCCAGAATCCGAAGAAGCTCACCGGCGGGGGGATTTACGCTGCTCTGGCCTGGTCGCCTACCGGTCAGCGTCTCGCCTTTATCAAGCAAAACGAGATACTCGACGATGGATTCGGGGGAAGCATTGAGACGCTGCTTCCCAAAGGAGGATCACCGACCACAGTGGTTTCAGATTACCGGCTACTGGCCGCCGACAGTACGGGAACCGTTCTCGTGTGGGCTCGAGATGGGCGCCTCATCTTTAACAGGCGAGATCGCCCCGGGAGCATGGACGGAAACCTGTGGGGAATCATCACCGACCCGCAGTCAGGGAAGCCGGCGGGGGAACCAGCGAAGATAACAAATTGGTATGGCGTCATTCCGGAGGCAACGAGCGTGTCCAACGACGGCAAGCGCCTTGCTGTTGACAAATTCCACCGGCGCGCCGATGTCTACTACGGCGAACTCAAAGAGAAAGGGAAACGCCTTGGTCCTCCGACGCGCCTCACCTGGAGCGACAGCATGGATTCGCCTCGTGCCTGGATCGGCGCTAGCACAGCGATTCTCTTCGAATCAAATCGTACCGGGCAGTTACAACTCTTCAGGCAGGACCTCGGGCAGGAAAGTGCCAAACGTCTGAGCGTCGGGCCGGATAATGAAGAAGGCGCCCGGCTAACTCCCGACGGTGTGTGGCTTCTCTACGAAACGAAGGCCCGCGTTGGCGAGGCACCGCCGTCTTCGATCCGATTTATGCGACGCCCAACAGCGGGTGGACCTCCAGCACAGGTCCTGGAAGCTACCCTTCAATCTAAAGCCGGCTTTGACTGCTCCTCACACCCTGGTGGTTCCTGTGTCTTCAGCCGAGTGGAACAAGGTAGCCTGACTTTCTACGCCTTTGACCCTATTAATGGTCTCGGTCCGGCACTGGCCAGAACCAAGGGTTCGGTTTCCCCTGATGGCTGGAGCATTTCACCTGATGGGACAAGCATCGCCGCTTTGGCTCCGGGAGGAGCGCTCATACTCGATTTGCGGAGCGGGGCGCAGAGGATCGTTCCAATCCGCAATCCCTCCGAAGTGCGATGGACAGACGAAGGCGACGCTCTCTACGCTGCCGGATATCCCATCGACCGCGTTGAATTGGACGGAAAAACCAACGTGCTGCTTACTAGAGGGCGAAACCAATTTCTTGGTTCGGTTGTGCCGTCCCCCGATGGCCGCTATCTTGCCTTCGCCCAACTGAGCTTCGAGAATAACATTTGGCTCCTTGAAGATTTTTAACTCGGGCGCATTCGGTTTGGGTCGCGCCCTCACACCGCCACAGTCCGCTGCGCCATTGAACTAGCCCGGCAACGGAGTAAGGGACTCGGGCTGGTTAGCATGCAGGAACGCGTCCATATGGTGAACGGAATTTTCCGCATCGAATCGCGATCCGAAGCTTTGTCTACCAAGGGCCATTCCACCTGATAAACGGCGTTGTCGTCTGGAATCCCTTTTCGATCCCAGGGCATATCCGAGATTGTTCTGTACTTCAGAGAAAATGTGGCGCTTGACCGCATTTCGCTCTCAAGAGCGCTTACTTCGGTTCTGATTGTGCGGATGGCCCGTGCAGAACCTCAAATCCCATCACATCGAAGGCAAGAAGAAAGGGGTCGAGTCTAAACGATCGCGGGATACCGGAGAACTCAACCTCTGTCCCGTTCGGCAAAGGCTGCTGCCAAGGTCTTTTGAGCTGCAACATAACCTCCGGTACCGTGGCCTCGTCCGTCATCGCCAGAAGCACAACACGAGGTTCAACTGTGGGCTGGCTTGACAGAACAACCGCTTTAAAACGCCTAAGTCCATCTGTCCCTCCAGGAATTTCGGTCGAATCCAGATTGAGTCTGAAATACTCGGCTCCGTTCGGCGCCGACAGAGCCACCTTTATCGCTTGCCACATCCGCTTCTGTCGTTGTGCCGCGTTCGACCCAACGGCGTGAGAAGGCAGTGTTTGGCTCATGAATGGCCAGCAGAGAACCAGGATTGCCGTTATTAACCGGAGTACATTGCGCCCGCTCGCAACCGTTCGCTTTGGCCCGCCCTGGCTCGGCTGCGAGAATTCCAACGAGCGGTCAGTGTACGTGCGAAACACGGCAATGCACCTCGAGAAATGCTGCGCTGAGCGATCGCTTGAACGTTACTCAGGCACCCTCCATCTAGGATAGCGATGCTTGGCGTATTACGCACCGCTCGCGATTTTCTCCATAAGAATCTCCTCGGTGGATCGGGACCCAGATACGGCGTTGTGGTCGGTAATCTCTGGAGCTCTCGAATTCGCGTTGCCCGTTATGATGCGCTAGTCAGTTATTTTCATTCAGAAGCGCTTAGTCCCGTGAACCGGAATGCGTATTGGAAATAGGTTCGCGTTTGGGTCATCTGGCCCGTGGGCTTCAACGGTTACCACAGTGTCGAGCGCCACGTCGTATGTGTGGCCGGGCTGAAAATGAACTGCCCACGCTAAATCTACCGGAATGTCTTTCGACCCGCCCGCCAGCAACACAATCATTTTGCGCTGTCGCCTGTCAGGCCCGTCGACCCATCTTGAGGAGAAGCAAGGGATGAGATCATTCGATGCTTCACAAGGGATTTGGTCTTCCGGGACGAAACTGGCCAGAGGGACGTTTTCAACATCACTCGATCCTATCCGAAGGTCTTTTACCTCAACCCAAGCCTCAGTGCCATTGAAGCCTGGGTATGAAAAACGAAGTGCATGGGTATAGTGATTCTCGATATGCAGAACGGCCCCCAGTGAGTGAATCCCGCCACCAGAGAGCGCATCCACAAAAAGCCAACTAGTCAAAATCCCCGCCGGCATCGTTGAGTCGTGCTTGAATGGGTTGCGGATAACCTCGAACGATCGCTCTTCGGTCGATTTTCCGGCCGCTTCGAACGAGATCAGATAGCGCCCCAGTTCGGGTGTTCTTCTCCCGAAACCCCAGCCGCCAAGCCAACCATTGCCGTTTGCATCATCGACAGGAGAAATAGCTTCGTCCAGTCGGGTTCCGTCCGGGTTGAGCCAGTGGATAACGCCAGTGTTGTTGGCGTGAAACCCACAAGCATCCGAATTGTCCTGGACACTGATCCAAAAGCGAATTGCTTCATCAATGAGATAGACCTGCTTCTCGAGGTCAAGGGTTGGTCCGCACTCCGGGACCTGCTGCGCAGAGGCCCGGGCAACTACCAGGCCAACCGCCATCCCAATTAAGCAGGCCGGGCGACACCGCACGCAGACGAAGCGAGAATTGTACATCGAAAGTCTGATCTCAGGATAACGACCTTTGGAAACCGCTGCCGAGACTGAGTCTGACCTATCAAAACCGCCCCGAATAGATAGGTCCCGGTAAACGGCGATATCGTCCGGAATCGTGGCGATGCGGCTTCCGTGACATCACCGACGATAACGGGACATAACGGGCGGAATCCTTGCAAGATATTGTGGCGGCTAGGTTTAGGTTCACCACAACGCAAGTGGCGACATTCTGGCGCTGGCAACACTTGGGGCCGAGGGCGACTTCCGCTCCTCTTTTTAGACATTCGCCCAGGCGGGTGACGCGTGTCACCGATCCTTTTTGCCAACTGCCTAAGTCGGAAGTTCGCGATTCGTATCGGCATCCACTTAACTCAAAAGGGTCCGGTCGGCGGCATCGAAATTTCCCTTTGAGAACATGGAACGGGTAAAGAACTCGCGGGGTTCGTTTAGGTAGGACGAAAAACACCGATCCTCAGACAGCGCCGGGCCGGGCCCGGCTGGAATATAGGGACTGAGAAACGCTAGAGCCCTATCCGGGAGTGCCGAGACGAGGAGCGCTGCGGTACACTTCGTTCACCTTGCACTTTTCGCCCGCCTTTTCTATTCGCGGCGCGGCCCGTTTCGTTTACGCTGAAAAGGCCAGGTCGGCATGAAGCGCATCCAGGAGGAGGGAGCCGATGAATGGCAAGAATTTGAAACAGGGCACTTGGAAGCAGAAAATCACCCACGACGTGCGGAAGCTGGCCGAGGTTTTCTTGTATCTGGCGCTGTTCCTTTGCGCCCTCGCCACCTACCGCATGTTGTGGTTGGATGAGTTTCACGCAGGGTACCTCAGGTATTCGGCTGCATTAATCGAAGCACTGGTTTTGTCGAAAATCATTCTCCTCGGAGAATATGCTCGACTTGGAAAGACGTACGAAGACAGACCCTTGTTTTTTTCTGCTGTTTACAAGTCATTTATATTCGCCTTGCTCGTGGCGTCATTTCATGTTGTTGAAGATCTAGTTAGAGGATTTCTGAATGGCCAAGACCTGACAAGAACATTCCATGACCTACGCATGGACGAGCTGCTCCTTCGCAATCTCGTCGTTTTCTGCGCTTTTCTTCCTTTCTTCACCCTTAGGGAAATGCAGCGAGTGCTGGGTGACGTCAAACTTGCTGACCTGTTCTTCCGAAGAGGCGCAACAGCCGCGTCTGACCTCCCTGGTCGAACCCCAAAGGCATGAAAGGCAGGGCTTGCCGTGGGAGCTGACTGCTCTGCACGGCGTGGATAGCAGTTGTGAAATCCACTTCGAACCACCAATGGCCCAAAGAGTCCGCCTATCGTCTGTCGAATCGGCGTTCTGACAAGCTGAACGCAGCAGTGCCACCATAAGTAGAAGACGTAACAGAACAAACCTCAAAGGAGACACCTGATGATTTCTTATTCGAAGCTGTTTAGAGCGCTGACGATGTTGGCCGGACTCTTCGCGGTAGTGGCAACGCTCACCTTTCAGGGCGTGCTGGCGAGCGACATGTTCAAGGACATAAAGGGAGTCGTGAAGAGTATCGACAAGGGCACTAAGACGATGGTTGTCAAGACCGCGGACGGCACGGAGCACACCATCAAGTGGACAGGCGATACGACCGTGGAGGCTACCAAGGATGCCGGCAAGGGCGTTGCGAAGGGCAGCATGGATACATACGACGGCCTTAAAGAGGGCACCAGGGTTTCGGTGAAGTACACCGAGAAGGCCGGCGAAAAGACTGCGATTGCCGTCAAGGATGCCAGCAAGGCCACTGCCAAAGCCGTTACGCAGTGATGCGCTCGTGATCGGCGGACAAAGCGCTGTCATTGGTGGGCGACAAACCTACCATGGCGACGTGCCCGCGGTCGGGCGCGAGGGATTTCATTGCTTTCAGACAACACTTCTCATCGAAGAAGGGTGAGGGTTGCCCTATCTTTGGGCCTCCTGCTCGGGCTCGTCTACGCGGCGGCTGAGGCTGCGGCCCAGCCCCCGCCGACGAAATCTAGTCCTACCTCAGCCGACGCCGGGCTGCCACTGAATTTCCAGCGGAATACTGGCGACTTGGATGCGATGGTCAAGCGCGGGAGTATTCGAGCGTTGGTCATATACAGCCGCTCGGGATTCTTTTACGTGAATGGCCGGCCCGAAGGAATCTTTTACGAAGCCCTTCGATACTTCGAGCAGTTCCTCAATCAGAAGCTGCCCGCGAGGCAGCATGTCCAGGTCACATTTATTCCAGTTCGTCCCGATCAGGTAGAGAAGGCTCTGACGGATGGTGTGGGCGATCTGATCGCCTATCCGTTGGCGGTCACTCCCGAGCGCGAGCAACAGGTTGCATTCTCGCTCCCGATACAAACGAACGTGAAGCAGATCGTGGTGACGGAGAAAAGCTTCGGCACCCTTACGTCAATGGCGGAGCTCAGTGGGAAGAAAGTTTTCGTTAACCCCCTCATGACGTACCACGGGAACTTGGAAAAGGCGAATGATGCGCTGAGAGAGCAAGGCAAGGCGCCCATTCTGATCCAGAGTGCCGACAAGAGCTTGATTGACGAAGATCTGTTGGAAATGGTGAACGCGGGCATATTGCCGGCGACCGTCACACTGGCCGAGCGAGCCGACCTCTGGGCCGATGTGTTTCAAGATATTCTCCCGCAGGCGAAACTAGTCGTGGGCGAAGAAGGGGACCTGGCGTGGGCGATGCGGAAGGGCAATCCGCAGTTCAAGCAGCTGGTCGATGAATTTGTCAAAACTCACGCGATGGGAACGTCGTTCGGCAACACCCTATGGCGCCGATACCTGCGAAGCGATCAATGGATCAAGAATCCGACCACGGCGACGGAACTTGCGAAATTCAACGAGACCGTTGCGTTCTTTAAGAAATATGCCGGGGAGTACGGATTCGACTACCTGATGATCGTGGCCCAGGGCTATCAGGAATCACTGCTGAACCAGTCGGCGAGGAGCCCGGGCGGAGCAGTTGGCATCATGCAGGTCAAGCCGAGGATCGCGGCGGCGGAGCCGATCAGCATCCCCAATATATCGACGGCAGAGGACAATATTCATGCCGGAGTAAAGCTCCTGAACACGATCTCGCAGCGGTATTTCAACGACCCGAAGATCGATCCGATGAACCGTCTGTTATTGACCTTCGCCGCGTACAACGCTGGCCCGAATCGAATCACAGACCTTCGAGAAAGAGCACGGACGCAGGGGCTGAACCCAAACATATGGTTTGGCAACGTGGAACTGATGGTTGCCCAAAGCGTCGGGCCGGTGACCGTTCAATACGTCAGCAACATCTACAAGTATTACGTCGCATACAAGCTCGTGGTTGAACAAGGGCAATCCCTTCAGTAGCGCGAAGCAGTACGATGGCAGCGCCGGAGCGTCAAAAGGAACCTGTAACAGCATAGTCGTTCGCCAGATTTCTGAGCGCCAGATAGCGACTGTGAAACGGCGTTAGTTAGCGTCTGTTATCCGATCAATCGTCGGCATCGACCCACCGGAAGCCAGAGCTTGAAGTTTTAGGAATCGCACCATCGAAGAGAATACTGCCTGTGAAGAAAGCGTACGTCAGATTAATTGCATTGGAATGGTCCGGTGTAATCGCGAAGGCACGCGGTGAAAGATCCTGGGCCAGAAGAGCCTGCAGCGAGCAGGCCAGGATCATCACGGGCCAAGCGAGTTTCAGGGGCAGACGCATTTCGATTGCTCACAGTAACAACGGGCCGCTCCAGCAAGTTTCAAGCTTGGTCGGAAAGGCCTCTAATCGCTGTTGAATTGGGTGGATCGAGGGTCACCCTTATCCCTCGTGGCTGGCGTCGGCCGGGAAACCGCTCTGTCGGAACCGCCAGTTCGCTGGCATCCCGATGCGACAGAATCGTGGGCGTCATGATCTCGACACCGCCTTCCGAGAAGGCGTCCAGCACATTACGTCTGAGAGCGGCATACGTCTCGAAGATTTCATCAGACGTCTTCGTCCATGCGCGCAGTTCGTATTGCACCGAATAGTTCCCGAAAGATGCTTCCATTACGCGCGGCGCTGGCTCTGTGGCTATTTGATCGGTCCGGGTCGCCCCGTCGATCAGCAGCTTGTGCACGGTCCGCCAATCGATGTCGTAGCCGATCGTGGCTGAGACAGATACCGCAACTCCCGGTCCCAAGCCGTGGGTGCTGTAATTTATCACGGCGTTCGTCAACACTTTGCCGTTCGGAATGGCGACGCGTTGCTTCCCAGCCGTGACGAGCCTGGTGACGAGCAGTGTTTTCTCTGCAACCTCCCCGTACACGTCTTCAATCTGAACGACGTCACCCACCTTGAATGCCCGCGTGTAGGTCAGCAGTATTCCGGACAGGATATTTCCAATCAGTCCACTGGAACCGAACGTCACCAGGGCGCCGACAAACACGGAAAAACCACGAAAAAAGGCCGAGTTGGCGCCGGGCAGATAGGGGAAGCTCACCATTAAAACGAACAGAAAGAGGATGGTCCGGCACAGCCCGTAGGTTGGATCGGCCCAATCAGTGGGAAACCGTTCCAGTACGATGTCCCCCTTCTTAATGGAATTGAACACATACTTCATGCCCGTCAGAAGAATCCAAGCGAACAGCACGATCAAAATTAAGTAGCCGAGGTTGGGCGCGTAGTCCTCAACGGCCTTGACCGCATCCTGCAACGGCGGCCCAAACATCTTGCTCACTGCGTTGGTGAAAACCTCGGTTCGCGGGAAATTCGCGAAGCCGTAAAAAAAGTACGCCACAATCAGCGCGGCTGCCAGCAATTGACGGAGCAAACGGATGCCAACCCGCACGATGCGGCTGGCGTGAAATCGCGGATCGGATTCGCCCGCCGGAACGCCGGCGCGAAGCCGGGCCTGCCAGACTTCAATGCGGTTGTTGGCAAACCAGTACACCGATCCCAGGGCGTAGATTGTCAGGAACAATATTAAACTGGCAATTACCGCGTCGTAAGTACCGGCCAGAAAGGCACTCAGCCAGTCCAGTTCGGAGTCTGGGCGAGTTCTGCTGAGGGCATCGCCCAGCGCGGTCAGTAGCCTGTCGGCGGGGTTTCGCACCAGGAGAAGTAGGGCGATTACAACAATATTTACGGCCGAGAATGTTCGTCGCCAGCGATCGGAGCGCCCTCCTCGCTTCAGAAGAAAGGTGCGCACTCCCCATCGTGCGGCGGCAACCGCTCCAAGGAAGACCAGAAGATCAAGGAAAAATCGTAGCAGCCGAAAGGTCGATTCGGCAATACCCCCGCTCTGATCAATCGCTTGCACGCTTTACCCCTTGATCACTGTGCGACGTCGGGCCCGCAGGCGGCGCCGCCTCGGGCGCCCTCCCAGGGTCCGGTTTCGAACGGGTTAGTTGGTTGCTGTTGTGCGAACAGTGGAGCGACCGACAATAAGAGGGCGAGCACTCCGATTTTGTAGGCCGAAAGCACCATTTAAGCATTTCCTGTGGCTGTCAGATACAGCTAAGAACTAAGAAGGGAGCACAGAGAAGTTTGGAGAGGCCGGGCCCCAATTAGAAGGGGAGAGTATTACTGCCACTCTCCCCTTCGTTGAAAGCTTTTTGATTTGCGGAACGGTTATTGGCTCCCGTGGGTGGACGCGCCCTTTCTCATCTCTTGAAGGATGCCGCTCAGGTTGTAGGTCTCCGGCGCCTGCAGCGGAGGAAACGCCTCGTACGACATGAGTTCCTTCTCCCACAAGAGCTGGCCGAGCGGCAGCATGTTCCAGTCATAGATGTAAGCGGTGCTTGGAGAGCCAAGTGCGCCGCCGACCGCCAGCGCCGATTTTATATCGTCCAACCCGCCGGCGATCTCGAAGGGATCGCGTCTGATGTTGTCAACCATAGTCCAGCCATACGTCGTCTTCCCCGTCATCGCGCCGGTTGGGTCGGTGCTTGTCATGGTGTAATACATTTTCCAGTTCTTGTACCGCACCGCCGATGGTGTCGAGTTTGAATAGTAGAAGAAGGTATCACGTGCCGAGTTCGGGGATGTGCCCTCCAGGTAGTCGCGCTGGTCGACACCGTCGAGCATGGTCTTGACGATTCCGGGGTATTTGCCGGCCTGGATCTGCTTGTTCAGCGCGTCGCCCTTGGGACCGCCGGCGATATTGACAAGCGTCGGCACCCAATCCAGTGACGCGAATATTCCGTTCAAGACAGTACCTGGCTTGATGTGACCCGGCCAGCGGATCACGCAGGGAGCGCGCATGCCGCCTTCCCAAGTCGTCAGCTTCCCGCCTTTGAAGGGCGTGACGCCGCCGTCCGGATATGTGATGACCTCGGCGCCGTTATCCGTAGTGAAGACCACGATGGTGTTATCCAGTTGGCCCATTTGCTCCAGTTTGGCGAGCACTACACCGATGTTGTCGTCCATCTGCTTCATGCCCGCTTCGTTGGCGCCCCAGTCCTTGCCGCCCGGCTCACCAATCATGGCTTGGTACTTCGGCGACAACACGGTGGTGATGTGCATGCGCGCCGGGTTGTACCAGACAAAGAAGGGTTTGCTGGTCTTCTTTGGGTCGTTGCGATCGAGGAAGTCAACCACCTTAGCCGAAATCTCCTCGTCCACCGTCTTCGACCGTTCCAACGTCAGCGGACCCTCGTCCTGGCACGACTGGTTTGCCTCCGTCCCATCGGACGAGTGGCACCAGAGAACGGGCCGCGGTGGCGTCAGGCAAGTTGCCGTTCTGGGATCCACTGCGCCGGGAACCGGGGCGAGGCCCTTGATCGGGGTGTTTATGCACGGCGGAGCTATGCCCTGCACGAGCGGGGTCTTGTTGAGGTCAGGAAAGCTGACGCCCTGCATGGCGTCCAGATGATATAGGTAGCCCCAGAACTCCTGAAAGCCGTGCGCTGTCGGCAGTGCTGCCGCGTGGTCGCCCAGGTGGTTCTTGCCGAACTCGCCGGTATTGTAGCCCAGATCGTATAGGAACTTCGCGAGCGCCGGCGTGCCAGGCCGCAGATATGACGGGCTACCCGGCAGTTGCGGCGGGATCATGCCGGTGCGGAGCGGGTGCATGCCGGTGAAGAAGGCGTTGCGCCCTGAAGTGCAGCTCTGCTCGGCGTAGTAGTCCGTGAATAGCGCGCCCTCGTTGCCAATGCGGTCGATATTCGGTGTCTCTCCAACCATCATGCCGCGGTGATAGATGTGCGGCTGCATCCAGCCGATGTCGTCACCCATAATGAACACGATGTTCGGTTTTTGATTCTGCGCCTGCGCCGGCAAGGCAGCGACGAGCGCACCCGAGATGCCGATGAGCAAGGCACATTTAACGTTCCGTGTAGTGTTAGTCTTCATAGTTTGCTGGGGCCTCAATACTCCATAGCGCTAGCGCAGTACGATGAAGCTTCCAAGCTGCGCCGCCAGCCTCTTACGCCGGCTGCGATCGAGTATGAAGGCTTGGGGGAATGATTGTAACTGTCGCATGCGACAGGTGGGCGAACTTATTTTGGGTATGCGCCGAGGGAAAACGAACTGTCGGCCAAGGCATGGCGAGGCGAATGGCCTTGTGACCGCGACAATCAATCTCTTCGAGGGGGACAATACCATTGTTTTAGCACCTAGAACACGCCCGACCCACAGACGGCGCCCCCAAAAAAGGCGCATGACGGGGGATTAGTACTGATATACGGCGTTATCGTCTTTAATCCGTCAAGTGCGTCGCTATTCTTCAAGGATTGCGGACACGGGGCTCTGAAGTTGGCACACTCACTGAGCCCCGAAAGCTTAGTTTAGCGCTTATCGGGGCGTTGCCCCTGCGCTTCGACGGCCCACGGATTGGGAAAGGCGACCAGGAAGAGGAGTTCCTCACTCCCTGGACCCTCTCTCCGACTCGCCGTATGGCAGGGGATTAGCTGTTATGCCCTTCGGGGCGCTCCCGTTGGTTGCTCAAACCCCTGCTCCCCAGGGCGGTAGTTTTATTGCTCGTCCTCGCCTTCAAGGCCAAGCCGCTATGCGGTGCGCTCCAGTTGATCTCGCCGTCCTCGGATTTCTGGACGATCACCCAATCCGGGTGCTAGAACCCGATGGCACCGCTTGAGGTACTCCACCCGGAATAGCGTGCCGGATTCACCCTGCTCGGTGGTTCCAAGCGCCGCGAAGCGCAGCCCGTCAGAAGCCTTGTTGTCGAGAAACCCGGCAAAGCGACGCTCGAAGTCGTTATAGGTCGCGACGTAGTTAAACACCGTCTTCTTCGCCACCAGCGGCGGGGGTTGGGCCGCCAGCTAAACGCTTTCGTCTGCGAAAGCTTGAAGTCGGCTTTTTCGAACTCGATGGCTTCCCCTAGACTGTCTAGATGTGCAGTCCGTGTGCAGTTTGATATCCCGCCACCGCCTTCCGTCACCCTTGATTTCACGCCTCTAAACTGTAGTAAACTGACGTAGTAGTGAGGATCATTCGCACTTTTAATGCGGTGGTCGCGGGTTCGAGCCCCGCCCGGCTCACCAACGCATCCTCTTGAAAGGCAGCCGGCGAGGCGTTTACGAACGGGTCTTTGGGTTCCAGAGCGTTCGATTGGGAGCCGGCTGAACAAACGGTAATCGCGCGATCCTCCCTCGCGCGAGAGTAACTCAATGGCTGAAGAAGATTTGAAAGCAGAGCTCGAGAGACTTAAGGCGGAGAACGAGTCGCTGAAGTCGCGTCGCAACGCCGCCACATCCATGAAAGTGAGCGAGAAGGGTGCCCTTTCTGTTTACGGCTTGGGCAGGTTTCCCGTCACGCTGTATCAGGAACAATGGACTAAGTTACTGGCCATGTCCGATCAGATCAAGGCGTTTATCGCTGAGAACAAGGACAAACTCAAGGTCAAGGAGAGCTGACAAATCTGCGCAAGCCAACCCGCTCCCGAGTAATCGAGTGGGGCGGGTCCCCGGCTGAGCCAGCGTGCAGTGTTGCAGCCGCCACTGTAGCTCTCCGCCCCGGAGCCGGCGAGCAAACCTCCGCCCTCATCATTCAACAAGTGAGCTATCGGTGTTCATCAGCGCTCATCCGCGGCCATCTTCCGAATTCTTCACAGTTCTCAGCAAGCTGACTGCGCTGAAGTCAGATGATTTCAGCTGTGCGAACCCGTCCAGGCGGGTGGATCGCTAGCCGGAAACGATTCGTCCGAGCTCTCCTGCACCAGGTCGAAATCCGTGGTTCGCGGCGCAGGGGTAGCCGGTTGGCACCTGCTCCTGGCGATTTTCCGAACAGCAACGGTAACTCCGAAGGCCAGCGCCACGCCGCTGAGCCAAAACAGGCAACGCTTTCCATCAAGTTGCATCTTATAGTCAGGTTATCGGAAGTGTTTGTGCAGCGGGAGACGGGACCTCGCAAACACGCGATCCGAGCGCGGACCATGGATGATACGAATGTACGTCTGATGCGGGACAGCCTGGGGGACGTGACGGTCCCGGCGGACGCTCTTTACGGACCGCAAACACAGCGCGCGATTACGAATTTCGCTTTCAGCGGATTTCGCTTTCCGCGTGCGTTTCTAGCCGCACTGGGCCTGATTAAGAGGGTAGCCGCGCAGGTGAACTCCGATCTGGGGCTACTTGACCCGCACATCGCGCGAGCCATTGAGGCCGCGGCTCAAGAGGTCGAGCGTGGGCAGCACGACGCGCATTTCCCGATCGACATTTTCCAAACCGGCTCTGGTACCAGCACCAACATGAATGCGAATGAAGTGATCGCAACGCTGGCCGCCGCCCGATGCGGCAAACCCGTTCATCCGAACGACCACGTCAACTTGGGCCAGAGCAGCAACGACGTCATCCCCACTGCTATACACACCAGTGCCGCCATCGAGGTGACTCGCCGCCTGCTGCCGGCCCTTAGAGAACTGGCCGAGCTCGTCGAATCGCGGGCCACGGAACTGGATGACGTTGTGAAGACCGGGCGCACGCACCTGATGGACGCCGTACCAATCCGCATGGGCCAGGAACTGGGCGGTTGGGCAGCCCAATTGCGTGCTGCGATCGAACGCATCGAGTCAACCCTCTCGCGTGTCCTTGAACTGCCCATCGGCGGGACCGCTGTTGGAACGGGGCTGAATACCCATCCACGTTTCGGCGATCGCGTTGTGGCTGGAATTAGACGCGACACCGGACTCGAGTTTGCGCTGAGCCGCAACTTTTTTGCAGCCATCAGTAGTCAGGATGGGGCTCTCGAGCTAAGCGCGCAGTTGCGCGGACTCGCGGTATCGCTATTTAAGATTTCGAATGATTTGCGGATGATGAACAGCGGCCCGGTAGCCGGGCTGGCGGAAATCTCGCTACCGGCGCTGCAGCCGGGCAGCAGCATCATGCCCGGCAAGGTGAATCCCGTGATTCCCGAAGCGGTGGCCATGATCTGCGCCCAAGTGGTTGGCAACGATGCTGCCATCCTGATGGCCGCACAGTCCGGAACGTTCCAGCTCAATACGATGCTGCCTTTGATTGCTTGGAACCTGCTGAGCAGCCTTCAACTGCTCACCGAGGCGGCGCGTGCTTTGGGCGGGAAGGCGATTTCCAGCTTCACGGTGAATGTGAACCGCATTAAGGAACTCGCCGGGAAGAATCCAATCTTGGCGACCGCGCTCGCTCCGCGAATCGGCTATGATCTCAGCGCAACGATCGCAAGAGAGGCTCTTACAACCGGCCGAAGCGTTGCCGAAGTGGCACGGGAAAGAACCTCTCTTACAGATCAGGAACTACGCGAAATCCTCGATATCGCGAAAATGACGCGGAACGAGATTTCTCGCTAGGGCATCTTCACGTCTGACACGGTGATCGTGTCGCCGTTCAAATCGCCGGTTAACTGAACCTTGTGGCCAAGGTGATCTTTTACGGCATCGGCGTTGGCGATCTTCAGCACTTTGCCTTCACTGGTGACAAACACCGGCGCCGCTCCGCCCTTCACGCACTTTTCCACACAGGCTATTGACTTCTCGGTTGGCTCGGCGTGCTTGGCTCCGCAGTGTTCGTCAGAGATGGTGCCGGCCCACGTGTCGGCATAGGCGGCCGTGGCGGCAAAAGCAATCAGAATAGCTAGTTTTTTCATTTCAGTCTTCTCCAAACGGACTTCAAGGCGTTCTCCAGAACGATCCTTCACCCCGTTATACAGAAGTATTTTGGTTATGGATACATCTTTAGTTGACAACTGGTAGTTTCGCTTGTCGTTCCGTCCAATCTCATTCACGAATTGGCCCCGCGGTTCTATCATGATGTGTTGGCTTGTCCGAACTACCAGGAGGGAACCGTGTCGAACGACGCTTCTAAACTTGATGCTCAACGCGAACGGGACGAAGAGGACGATCTTCTGAACCAGGAGGACGACGAAGAGGAAGAACTAAGACGCAAGGAACTAACAGAAGGCGACGATGACGATTTCCATAGTGATGATTTGAACGGATTCAGCGGATTCAGCGCTTGACTCTGAAATGGTTTTGGCTATAACCCGTCCTGCGTTGCACCAAGCAGTGACGGTGTGCTTCACACCCAAGGAGAAACGAATAGTTTTTGAAGAGTCTCGTAAAAAGTGTCGCGCCGATGCGAGTGGTTTCGTTGCTCGTTCTAACACTGACGGCTATCAAGCCAGGCCGGGTACGGGCGGACGACGATGACTGGGGCGACAAAGACGAATCTAAAAGTAAGATCGGCTTAGAGGTCGCCCCGGTTCCGCTTAAATATGACCACGACAAGCGAAAGTTAGTGGGGCTTGATAGCTATATTGTGAATGTTCAGTCCCAATGCAACGGTTGTCACAGCGCCGGTCCTCAGACTGAATATGCTGCGGGCGGAAATCCGTATCTTCTTCCTCCTGTTTAGAGCGGGAAAAAGCAGGAGAATCCGGCCACATACCTCGGAGGTGGCCGCGATTTCGGTCCCTTAGTGCCCGGGACCTTCGACGTAGTGTCGCGAAACTTGACTCCGGATAAAACGGGAATGCCCGAGGGAGGGCACACGTACAAGGAATTCGTACAGATTATGAGGACGGGCGTCGATATGGATAACCTTCACCCGACCTGTTCAGGCACCCCTAACGCTAGTTGCGTACTGTTTCCATTCAATGGGCACTTGCTGCAAATCATGCCTTGGCCCGCTTATCAGGACTTTACGGACAAGGACCTCAGAGCGATCTACGAATACCTGAAAGCGGTTCCCTGCATCGCCGGTCCTCCGGCCCCAAGCCCCCTGCACAACGATTGCTCGTAGGCCGTCCGAAGGTTGCTTGCCGCGGCCTTGCTGTTCGAAACCGCAAGCCCGCGGGTCTCCAGGTCCGAATTGCTAGATCGAAGGAGGCTGCAATGCCACGCCCCGTTCACTTCGAGATTCCCGCCGAGAACCCGCAGCGGGCCATCAATTTTTGCAGCACCGTTTTCACGCTGGAAGTTCACCAAGTGGGACGATGGTCCGATGGAATATTGGATGGTCGAAACCGGCCCGGCGTCCGAACCTGGAATCAACGGCGGTCTCATGCAGCGACAGCATCCCGAGCAGCCTTGCGTGAACACGGTCGCCGTGGAGAACCTGGACAAGACCGTCGAGACGGTTTTCGCCAATGGCGGTTTCATCGCGCTGCCGAAGACGCCCGTACCTGGAGTCGGCTGGCTCGCCTACTGAAAGGACCTGGACGGGCATATCTTCGGCATCATGCAAACGATCCCGCCGCAAAGTGATCACGCCTCAGCCTTAGCCTCCGGCGCCCCGGGGCCGCAGCGCTGACGCATTCCCTGCCGGAACTGTTGACGCTCCGCGGGCGTCATTTGTTCCCACCGGTCGAGGCCGCGCCGCCAACGCGTGGCATGGTTGGGCCGTCCACGAAATCCTCCGAAGAAAATCCTGCCGAGGATCAGCAGGCCAACGGCCTGCCAATAGCTGACCGTTTTCAGGCCAAACACAGCTGGCATCAGGACATTCCATAACAGCATCACTACGTAGCCGAACAAAGCTAGGGCAATCACCGCAAAGATGCCCATCAGTAAAAACTTGACCGGTCTTGGAACGTTCATTCTTCTCATGTCGCTCTCCTTTACTTCTTTTCAAATTCGTCGTAAATCGCTTGCAAATGCCGGCGCAGCTGGAGCACAGCCGAGTGTTTGCGCGAAAGTAATGTGTTCACGTTTACTCCGGTCGCAGCGCTCAGTTCCTTGAAACTTCGGCCCTCAATCTCGTGCGCGATGAACACGTCACGCTGCTCGTCAGGAAGCTCTTCCAACGCGGCGTCCAACTCTTCCAGCAGAACCGTCCGCGCGTAGGCCGCTTCCGGCCCGGCTTCTTTGGAAGGAAGCAGATCCACCAGCCGCGGCGTCTCACCGTTTTCATCCGCTGGAAAATCTCCATCGAATGCGGCTGGCCGCTTCTTTCGAAACAGATCGACGATTCGATTGCGAGCGACCCGAAACAGCCACGCCCCCACTTCCTCCACCGGGTGCATTAGGCGGTAGGCCTCCACCAGCTCGTAGAAGACATCCTGGAGGATGTCCTCCGCGTCGCGCTCGTCGGGAACCCGCTTGCGGATGAAGTTTCGCAGGCGGGATTGTTCCCGCTCAATCGCCTCGGAGATCCGCCGATCTTGATCGGCGGCCAACCGGTCTTGGCTCAGTACATCCTCCATCTGCTTGTGTAGACGGATGAGCGCCCCGAATATTTGACCGGGTGGTGGGGCTGGGCGTCCCCGGTCGCCCACGACCGGCTCTTTGCACGTAGGAACCTTCGGGCAAAAGACACCACACTCTATAATTGAGCAATCGCCGTTGGGAGTCTCGGCTGGGGATCGGATTCAGAAGGGTGAACAATCTCGAATTCACTGTTCTTGTTGCGTTGGGGTCTGTGCTCGCGGGATTCATTGGCGCGCTCACGGGGCTAGGCGGCGGCGTTGTCATCATTCCCATGCTGACGCTTCTATTCCACGTCGACATTCGATACGCCATGGGAGCTTCGCTGATCTCGGTCATTGCGACGTCGAGCGGCGCTGCAGCCGCTTACGTGAAGCAAGGTTTCTCGAATGTGCGCATCGGAATGTTCCTTGAGGTGGGGACCACGGCGGGCGCGATCACAGGCGCCATTATCGCGACCCACGTTTCCGCGGTCTGGCTGGCGGTGGTGCTGGGCCTTGTTCTACTTTATTCAGCAATCGCGCGTAATCCGGATGATCCGGTAGGCCCCGGCGTGCCGCCAGTGGGAAGCCTCGCCTGCCGCTTCCGATTGACCGGCGCTTATCCGGCCAGTCCAGCGCCGGTCCCATACTTTGCCCAGCGAGTTCCGCTCGGATTCTCGCTGATGTACCTGGCTGGACTCTTGTCCGGTTTGCTGGGTATTGGATCGGGAGCCATCAAGGTATTGGCTTTGGATCGGGCCATGCGTTTGCCGTTCAAAGTTTCTACCACCACCAGCAACTTCATGATCGGTGTCACGACTGCAGCCAGTGCCGGCGTGTTTCTGCGGCATGGCTTCATTCGCAGTGGACTCGCGATACCCGTCATGCTGGGCGTGCTGGCGGGATCGATGGCCGGTGCGGCGGTTCTGATGTCGACCACGCCCGGGAAACTGAAGACGTTCTTTCGGGTGATCCTCGCCATTCTTGCCCTGGAGATGATCTACAACGGTCTCGCGGGAAAACTTTGACTATGTCGCAACCCAAATGGAGAGATCAGGAAATAGAAGAGAGAATGGGTGGCCTGCTCCGCTGGGGCGTCACCATCGCGTCGCTCGTCATGCTACTGGGCGCCATCCTCTACCTGACAGCGAACTGGTCCGAGGCCGCCGACTACATTCACTTTCGGCCCGCTGCACCCATTGAATGGACTCTGCACGGCAATGCTGTGGTGCGCATTGGCATCTTCCTGCTGATCGCCACGCCCGTCGCTCGCGTCGGATTCGCCGCCTACGCCTTTCATCGCCAGCAGGACAAATTGTATTTCAGGATCAGCCTCGCCGTGCTCGCACTCCTCTTCCTGGGTCTCTTCGGAAGACTGTGACTTGAACAGCGTCGTCGGCTACATCACGCCGAGGAGGCGCTTGCCGGGCGTATGCCAAGAGGGATCGGAAAACTGAGGCGGCAAGGCAACAAGGGCAGATTCGTCGTCGGTCGCCGCATGAATAGAGCAAAAACCCTAGCCCCCGGGCCGCTTTCGTGTCTGTGTGAAAAGCTCAGCACAGAACCCCGCGCGCGTCAGGACACACGACAAGGCCGACCGGGACAGGCGCCCTCTGTCCCAAGGCGATCACGAAATCCACTTTTGTCAACTCGACTCCAATCGCCGCGTGGACAGAGCGGGCCTGTGCCAACATGCAGTACAGTCGACTCGTCACTCTGTCGCAGAGTTTCACACAGACTCTTTTCGCGTGACGGATGAGCGGATTACTTCCGGGTTGCCGACTTATACGGCCAATCTCTGCTCGATCCACAGTGGTGGTGCGGCCAGTCACTCGAGACGACGCATCACCATTCTGCACAGTGAGGGCGAGGACTGCAAGAGGCCCCTGTAAGAACCTGGCTACCAACCTAAGTGACTGTAAGGAAATAACTGTGGCATTATGAGCGAGGCAGAATGGTGTAGTTCCATTCGCCGTGAAAGGTGTCGGGGAGCATTTGGATGGCGGTAAACTCCTTTTTGCCCACCTTGATTCCTTTCGGGTACTTGCCTGTGTCCAACTGGCTTTGAACTCGTAGTCCGATTTTTGTGGTGGTGGCCGCGATCAGGTTGACGATCACTTCATGGCTGACCAACGGTTTGCCCCGCCAGTTCTTGGTGATGAACGAGAATAGGCGATGCTCGATCCGGTTCCATTTGCTGGTTCCCGGCGGAAAGTGGCAGACCGAGATCTCCAGCCGCGTTTCGTCGGCGAGTTTCTGCAACTCCAGTTTCCACAAACGCACTCGCGATCCGTTGCTGCCTCCACTGTCTGCTGTAATCAAAAGCTGGCGGGCTTCGGAGTACGCGTCTCGGCCCATCATGTTCCACCATCTCCGGATGCTCTCGACGGCGAACGCTGACGTGTCGTGATCGGTGCCAACGCTGACCCAGCCTACGTTCTGCCCCAAATCGTAAACTCCGTAGGGCACGTCCTTTTGTTTTCCGAAATCATGTACCTGAACCGGTTCGGGCTGGCCCTTTGGCCGCCATTCGCGGCCCCCATTCTTGTACTCCCCTACCTGTTCCTTCTTTTTCGTGTCTACTGAAATAGCTGGCTGGCCATTCTTCAGGAACTCCGTCGCCTTCGCATTGATGTATTCAAACTGAGCATTGCGGTCCGGATGTGAGGAACCCTCCTTCGTCTTGCGGTTCGCCTGCAGACTGTACTTCTGTTCGTGCAACAGTTCCGCCACCAGCACATGGCTCACCTCGTGTCCCTGGGCTCGCAGTTCGTCGGCGAGATTGCGCACGCTCTTGCAGGTCCACCGCAGCGGAGACTGTGGATCCCCGCGCGTAACTGGCTCCAGCAGTTTCTCCAAATCGACCAGCAGATCCGGATCCTTGAGGGCTGCCTTCTTGCGACCGCCTCCTTTTTGTCGAATCGGCAAACGCGTCCCATGGGCGCGGTCTGGCTTCTCCCGCAATTCCGCTAAACCCACCGCAATGGCGCGCCGAGAAACGCCACTGGCGCGCGCCACCAGCGATATGCCTCCCCGTCCGTGTGCCACGCTTTCCGCCGCCGCCCATAGCCGCCGCGTACGTTCATCCAGCCACGCCTCCAACTGGGAGAAACGCTGCTTGATCTCACCTTCGCCGGCCACAAGAACATTCTAGGCCAGAAATGGTTTAATTGCTACACTTATTTTCTTACAAACGCTAAAGGGAGCCAGCCAGACGGCGCTTCCGGGCTCTCACTCGTAACACAGCTCGAACGAAAAGAAGAAATGAGGGCCTATCCATCGGACCTTGAACGCTTCGTCTGACGGACGACCTCAGAAGGGATGTTTTCGGCGAACGTCTGATCAATCGTCCAAGTGGCCATGGGCGCGCTACTTTCTTAATCCCTTTTGCCAGTTGAGCCCCCCACTACCTGTCTCGGCGTCGGGTCTGGCATCCTCATCGGCTGGCAGGTTGACTACAAAGCTTTGATCGTCCCCGCGGAATAGACCCGATATGATGTGAAAGCGGAGACACCCGAATGACGCCGGAACGCCGTCAGCAGATCGAAGAGCTGTACAGCGCGGCCAGCCACCAGTCGGCGGCGGAATGGGAAACATTTCTCGCGACGGCTTGCGTCGGAGATCCCGGTCTCAGGGCCGAGGTCGAGAAGCTTCTCACACAAGACGAGGTGCGCGCCCGAATGCTCTCCTTAGCGGAGGATGCGCGGGCAGTGGGTCAACTGCGACTTTTGTGCGGCACGAAAACACTCAACTCGGCCCGTACAAGATTGAGGGTCTGCTCGGGGCGGGCGGCATGGGCAAGGTCTACCGGGCGACGGATACGCGGCTGAACCGCAAGGTTGCAGTGAAGATCACGGAGGAGGAATTTAGCGGACGGTTTTAGCGTGAGGCTCGCGCGATTTCCGCGTTCAATCATCCGCATATTTGCACGCTGTACGACGTGGGTCCGAATTACCTGGTGATGGAGCATCTGGACGGCTCCACGTTGGCGGACGAGATCAAGAATGGTCCTCTGGCGATCGAGCAGGTGGCGCGTTATGGCGCGCAGATCGCAGCGGCGCTGGCGGAGGCGCACTCGCACGGCATCGTGCATCGGCATCTGAAGCCTGGCAACATCATGGTGACGCGGCATGGAGTGAAGGTGCTGGATTTCGGGCTCGCCAAGATGGCTTCCGAGGTGGGTCTTACGGAAGCCAATGTAGTGATGGGAACTCCGCTGTACATGGCTCCGGAGCAGGCGGAGGACGGAGAGTCCAACGCGCGCACGGACTTGTTCGCTCTGGGCCTGGTGCCGTATGAAATGGCGACGGGGAAGCTGCCGTTTCCGGGAAAGTCGCTGGGGCGGATGCAGGTGAGCGGCGCAGCGGCAGCGGCTCCGCGTCTGGTGCAGCAGCGCGCGGGGGTTCCGGAGAGTCTAGCTGCGCTGGTTGGGAGACTGCTCGAGAAGGACCCGGCGCAGCGCAGCGCGTCCGCGGGGGAAGCGGCTGCCGAGTTATCGGATCTCGTGGAACGGCTCACGGCTCCTCCTGTTTCCACGCCAGCGCCTCTGCTGCGGCCCGTGGTGCTAGTTCCGGCGGCAGGGGCCCTTTTGCTCGCGATCCTGGGAGGAGTGTGGCTGTACCAGCGATCCGAAAAGCGGCAATGGGCGCGTGAAGATGCGATTCCGGAGATCCACAAGCTGAAGGACCAAGAGAAGCCTCTGGCCGCGTTCCTTGTGTTGCAGAAGGCGGAACAGATTCTGCCGGGCGATGCGCCGCTGGTGCAGGCGGCCCGGGAGTTGACGACATTCGCTTCGGTGAAATCGACGACGCCGGGCGCCAAGGTGGAGATCCAGGATTATCTTGCTCCGGAGAGCGACTGGTATGCGTTAGATACGACGCCGATAGAGCACGTCAGGAATCCGAAGGGATACTTTCGCTGGAGGCTTTCCAAAGCCGGGGCAAGCGATTTTATCGGAGCACCGCTGACGGAAGCTAGGTTGCAGTTCCCATTCGAGACGCCGGCGGACGTTGAGGCCGGGATGGTACCGGTCGACGGTGGTCCATGGGGGCCTTAATCGGCTTCATCGGTTGGGTGCGGTATGTTCTCCCGGCATTCGACATGGACCGGTTCGAAGTGACGAATCGCGAATATCAGAAGTTCGTGGACGAAGGCGGTTATCAGAAACGCGAGTACTGGAAAGAAAAATTCATCAAAGACGGCAAGGAGCTGAGCTGGGAGCAGGCGATGGATCTGTTCCGCGATCCTACGGGGCGGCCCGGACCTTCCACCTGGCAGGCGGGGCATTTTCCGGAGGGGCGAGCCGAGTATCCGGTTTCCGGAGTGAGCTGGTACGAAGCATCGGCATATGCGGCATTCGTGGGCAAGAGTCTTCCTGCACTGGGAGAGTGGTTCAAGGCGGCTCCAGAGGAAACGGCGCGATACACATCGAACCAGAGTAATTTTGGTGGCCGCGGCCCGGCACCGGTGGGCTCTTCGCACGCTGTGGGGCCGTATGGAACGTATGACCTGACCGGAAACGTGAGGGAATGGTGCCTGAATGCGGTGGACGAGGGCAATCGCTTCATTTTGGGCGGGGCGTGGGGAACGCAACCGTATCAAGCGTTCGAGCCGGAGGCGCTGCCTCCGTTCGACCGGTCCGCGATGAACGGTTTCCGAGGCGTGCGCAACCGGCAGCCACTGCCGGCGGCCACGGCCGCTCCGGTGGTAAGACAGGCACGGAATTTTTCCAAAGTGAAGCCGGCCTCGAATGAGGTCTTTGAGGCGTACCGGGGACGTACGCTTACGACAAGCGTCCCTTGGACGCGAAGGCGGAGGGGGTTGTGGAGGAAACGGCGGACTGGAAGAAGGAGCGGATAACCATCGATGCCGGCTACGGGAGCGAGCGGCTTCCAATGTATCTGTTTACGCCGAAAAACGTGCGCGCGCCGTATCAGACGGCAGGAACTTCGCATGGCCCGTGTCAGTCCCCGGAAATGGCCGGAGCCTGGGAGTAACGAAGGGAAAGGAGATTCGCAGAGCAAGGTTTTCGCGAGTATTGGCGGTCTGCCGGTCGCCATGGGCAGAAGTTGATTGGCAATTTCGCGAGCAGGGGTTTACACGGTCGAAAATGAGACGAGTGGCTCCGGTCCGCTGGAGGGAACGCAAGCGGAGGGGCACCTCAAGTGGGCTGGATGGGGACCGTGCCGTTTCAGTCAGGTGCTCGAATCGAGGGCGGAGTCTTGGTCGCCCAGGCGCGTAACTGAGCAGCGACGGCGATGGCAGTGAGGTGATCCCGGCGAGCGAGTTTGGAGTGTCTGAGAACGAAGGCCGAACTCAAGGCGAACGCGATCAGGAGAATCAAGGTGACGGCTGCGAGGCCGTGATTGGAGACCGGCTCCCGCTCTCCGGAGGCGGTGGTGTGTGTGGGACGGTGCCCGCAAGCGTGGAGAAATCCGTGTTTGAAAGCCCAGTGTTTTGTCAGATCCATCCAACCGTTGTTCTCATTCTTCCAGCGGCTGTGCCCCCGTTGGCGGATAAGCGGAGTGGGGAATACCTGCTTGGGCAGCGTGGTGATCCAAAGCCATTCGTGGACGGTGGAATGCGAAATCCGTTCTCCTTCGCGGTAGCGATTGCGATCGAGCACCTCTTCGGAGCGCACCACCCGCACCGGTTCGGGGTTGTCGATGGTGAAGGGCAGACCTTCGGTATCCCAGAGTTGAACTTGGTATGTCTTATGGTCGCGCCGCTCAGTAAAACCGAGATCCGGTGGTCGACATGCAAACAGGCGCACCGCCGATTGATACAAATCACGGGAGTTCTGCTTCAGGCTGATGACTGCGTCCCAGCCCATCCTGTGGACCAACTGCAGTACCGGAGTCTGCGCGTAAAGCGCATCCAAAAGCAAGATGTCGAAAAAGCGGCTTCCATACATGTCCGGCAGCCGATTGAGCAAACGAAGCGCAGCCGTGTCCTCGCCCTCACCCGGTTGAAGCCACTCGATGGCGAGAAACGGTTTGACTGGGCTGTGGACCATCTGACAACCGACGGCGCGATGGTAATACTGAGTCTGCTCGATCTTGCGGCCGGCTTGATCCTTCAGGGTCACGCGGCGCTCCAGGCAACGGTCACAGCGCCGGCTGAAACTGGACAACACCTCGATGCCGTCCAACGCCGCCACCAAGCGCCCTTGCACCCGTCCCTCATCGAAGGCTTTACCTCTCTTCAGACGGCGGTTGACATCCACCAACATGGTTTCCAGCGGGTTCAGGTCGAAGCCGCATAAACTGTACCGCAAGGTGTCGTCGCCCAAAGCGCGTTCGGCGCCGATCCAGCGTTGTAGATGGGAGTGGGACAGTTCGCGGTCCAACTGCTGAAAGCTGGGCAGGCGAAATACAAAGCTATGGAAGACCGCCAGGAAGATGCTGGAAGGCGATATTTCCGGATCGGTGCGGGCGTCCGCCAGCTGAGCCGCATGAGCGCGCAGATCGAAACCTTTGTTCAGCCAAGCGGAAAACGAAGGCAAAGAGTGCGCTCTTTCTGTCATCCCTAAGGCTGCAAGACTGGCAAGACGCCGTCCCTCATTTCCTTGCCTGGATGGCTCAGCTTTTGGTTGTCGTCCTTTTCTTGTTCTTGGCCTTGAGGCGACGCATCAGTTCCCGGTTGATGTCGGAGATCTTCTCCAGGTTCTCTTTCACTTGGTGATAGTTCTCAATCCACCGGCGGACTTGCTCGACCTGATCGCCTGGCACGGTGCAACCGGCCCGTGGCGTTCGCCGCGGACACATTTGCAATCAGGGTTGCCGCAGGTGAGGTAGCGCTCCATCAATGACCCGCGAAGTACCTCTCCCAGTGGCGGCAGGACTTTGGTTAGGCCCTCGCGCCGATTGCGCAAGGCGAGTTCGGAAAGTTTGGCCAGCTTTTCTATTTCAGCCATTTAGCTGCAAGAATTATACAAGCAAATACAAAAAACGCAAATGCGAATTTCCCAAATGCGAATTTCCTTCTTATCTTATTGAGCTACCTGAGGATCGCCTCGGCGTGCGAAGTTCCTGTATCAGACGGTGGTGTTTTTCCCGAGCGCGCGGGTGGACTTCATGCCGAGCAGCCAGAACTTAGGGGACATGGACTTCGTTGATTACGTGATCGAGAGCGGTCGGTCTGTGGTCTATCCGATTTACCGGGGAACCTACGAGCGGAGGCCTGAAGGCACTCCTATGCCGGGGACGGCGGGAGGACGCGACCTGTTGATTCAAGAGTCGAAAGAGCTGCGTCGGGCGGTGGATTATCTGGAAACGCGGCAGGACATCGCTGCGGGAAAGCTGGCGTATCTGGGCGTGAGCCAAGGCGCCGCTGATGGAGTGATCTTTCTGGCGCTGGAGGATCGGTTTCGAGCGGTAGTTTTTTTGGATGGGGGCTTCTTTCTGTTGCCTATGGTGGCCGGCGAAGATCAGGCCGATTTCGCACCGCGAATGAAAAAACCGGTGCTGATGGTGAACGGGAAGTACGATTTCACGTTTCCTCCGGATCAGTCGCAAGCGCCGATGTTCGAGATGATTGGAACGGCGCCGACGGACAAGTTTCGAAAGGTGTTGGAGACTCCGCACGATGTTACCGAATTAAAGCCGGAGCTGTCGAAGGCGGTGCTGGGTTTCTTGGACAAGTATCTCGGCCGCGTGAACTGACTTAAACACCCGTGAAGCGCAATTCGCGGCGGGAAATTCACATTGCGCCCGAGTGACCGCGCACCAATCCACTATCGGACCCGGAGATCCGCCCAAAGGCAGTGGCACTCGTTCGCTCGTGGCTCTATTTGGGAAAAAAACGAAGACGGCCAAATCAAATTCAACGGAGTGATTTGCGCTAACTGCAAGTAGCACTTATTTTTGACCGGTCAATAAATATGACTATAATAAAACAATGATAGAGATCAGTGCCTCGAAGTTCAAGGAGCAGTGTCTTTCGCTGCTCGACCACCTCGGTCCCGACGGTATCGTAGTGACGAAACATGGAAAAGCCGTCGCACTCGTGATTCCGGCCAACTCTGATTGCGCTGCTCTGATTGGCAGCATGAAGGGCAGGATGAAGGTAACGGGCGACGTCTTCTCGACAGGAATCAAGTGGAATGCTGAGTCTTGACACGCATATTCTTCTGTTCGCACTGGACGGTTCACTGACGCCTGCCGAACGGAGGCTGCTTGCCTCGGAACCGTGGAGCATATCGGCAATCGTGTTATGGGAGCTTGCCAAGTTGGCACAAATGGGCAGGATTGCGATTGATCTTCGATCGGCCGACTTTGTGAGAATATTTGCCCGGGTACGAGTCTGGCCACTGGACTTAGCGGTCTGTGAAAAGTCCACCGAACTGGATTTCACCAGCGATCCCGCAGACGAACTGATCGCCGCAACCAGTATCGTCCACCGCGTGCCGTTAGTGACACGGGACAAGAAAATCAGGAAATCTAAGCTGGTACCCTTCGCTCGGTGCTGAGGCTCGACCCTCAACATGATGGGTTCGTCTCGTGAAAGCCTGTCGAATCGGGAGGTGCGCATTGCGGGTCGAGAACGCATCACGAAGACGTTGCTGAAGATGCGAGGAACCGCTCCTTGAGTCGCAATTCGGAAGCGCTTGTGTTCGCTGGCAATGAGGTGCCGGTTTACGAGGGCGACTGAGGCCGTGACCCGATTCACTTCTTCACTTTGAGCTCCCGCCAGTCGTTCTCCTCGAGTTCGACTCCATGTTTCTTGGCTGCTGCCTTAATTCGTTTCCACGCCTCGTCACGTTCCGCATCTGTCACACCTTGGACCTGGTTGAAGCGGGCGATTGCGTTGCGGACGTGGACTGCGTCGTGGATCGGCTCTTTCTCTTCCTTCGGAAAAGCAAAGTGTTCGTCAGCGATATGATCGCGGCTGTTTTGGGAGATTCTTGACATGCATACAAATGAGCAAGCCATTAGCCAAACAGCGGGCGCAGTGAGCGTTCGTGTTCGGCACTCGTGGCTCGCAATCCTCCCAGTGCCCGCTACGAGGCATCGCAGCCAGTAAGAGCGTCTAGTTGCTTGCCGCCAAGGGCGGAGGGTCGCTGGCGTGCTTATTGAAGTACGTTTTCAGGCCACGCAGATACCAAGGAGTCCGGAAGCCGGACTCCTTCATTCCCTCCCAGGCATCGCTCTTGGAAACGCCAAGGAAGTAAATCTTATAGAGCCCGGCGATCAAACTTGTGCGGTCGCGGCCAAGAACGCAGTGCACGTAGATGGGCTGGTATTGCTTATCTCTGATCATTAACAGTATCCGAATAACGTGTTTCTCTTGGGGCGCTACAGGAGATGCGTTCATCGGGACCGAAATAAAAGTCATGCCATAGCGCTTGGCCATTCTCTTCTCAGAGCCGGAGAAGAACGGCAGGAACCTGACGTTCAGAATGTACTTGATGTGATGCGATTGGAGAAACTCGAAATCCTTGTCGGTATGAGGTTTTGACCCTGCAAAAATGTTCTCATCAATATGCTCGAAATACGCAATGGAAACACCAGGAGGAACCTGCTCTAGCCCCGATTGGGCCTGAGCTAGCGGAGCACTTACTAGCAAAGCTACCAGCAGACAGCCGAGCAGCTTACTGAGCAAGAAATGTGGGCTCATAAGGGAAGTTGAAACCATTTAGGAATAAAACGCAACGAGCGGAATATGCAGCACAACACAACACGGGCGATCCGGGTTCGCGCAAATCGTGGCTGATCTCGGCAGGACTGGCATGGCGCTCAGGCTCGCCGCTAAGGCGCCGTGTCCGGCGTCGAACTTCGTGCTTGGCGAGGACCGAGCGTACTCTCGCGACGGCGGCACGCCGGGCTGGGAGGCACTCGAAGAGATCGTCGTCGGCTTTGAAGATGGCTCTTCGGTCTTTTTCGCCTCCGGCATGGCGGGTATCGCGGCGATTTTCGATCAACTCCCTTACAGGCTCGGTCGTGGCCCCGGAGGATTTCACTGGCCTTTCAGTCCGTCGCGCCACGCGATTACTTCGAGTTCGCCTCGGACAGCGTCCTCGACGCGGATCACAGGGTGCACCTGAAATGTAAATGAGGGGAGCATGGAGCAGAACTTGTGAATCGTTAGTGGATCGTCGCAGTCCACCAACATGTGCCCACCCCACTCGCCCACACGCACCACGAAAAACTCGATCTTGAAATTGGCTGGCGCCTTCCACTGGCCAAACACCTCGAGGATTCGCTTCTGCGCATTCTCATACTCTTTAGGCGAGCCTTGCGGCCGTTCGAACCAGCTGATTACGTATTTCATGCTCTTTTCCTCTTTTGAAAATGGTTTGACCGATCACAGCGCCTTACTTCGCTCACCCGGCTATCGGTGTCGGGGCATAACGCTTCGTTGCGCAACCCCATGCGGGGTTTGTCGGCTCGGGAAAGCGGTGTTTTTAGTGTCTTAACAAGTGTACAGAGTCAGGAATCGCTTTAACGCCTGAACTTTCGGCCCCCCGCCCAATGACCTGCTGACCGCGGCCGTGTAGAGGAGTGATCGCCATAGGCGCGCTGGTCGCCCACCGACCCCTGCCACACCACCGTGCGTACGGGTCCGTACCGGCGGTTCGAGAAGTTACGCTGATACTGTTAACGAACGTTGGAAGACCAAGCGATTGGAAGTAGACATTGGAAAGCCCGACAGACAGGGCTCGGCTCTGCGGGGTACCAGGGACCGAGCCCGCTGCCGGCCACGCGCCAGCCGCGGACTTCCCCCAGTTCCAACAAAACGGCCGGCGACGGCGTGGAGCTTTCCATTACCGCCACAGAGCAACCCGCAGGCGCAGACGAACCCAGCGGATTCAGCCAATCAACACTTCGGGCGTTTCGTAGAAACCGAAATAACCTCGCCAACCCGACCGCGACCCTTGCGCAAAACCGCATGTCCGGTGGTGTCGGAGGGTGACGGGGCGCAATCCCCGTCACTCGACCCGATCAAGGGAATGCAGGCAGCCACCGTCAGATCGGCGGCACAGCCAAAGGAAGATTCACTAACTCGTCTCAAAGGAAGGGTCTAGGCTCGTTTCTTCCTCGACTCCAGCCACAGGAAGTATCCGATCAAGGTCTTGCCGTCCTCGATTTTGCCGCCCAGAACCAGATCGCGCAGTTCCCGCTTTGTGAACCAGCGGCATTCGATCCGTTCGTCGTCCATCTGATGTTGTTCGCCGGGGGTCAAACTGGTCGCCAGGAAGAGAGTCATCTTTTCGCCGACGTATCCGGGACTCGGCCAGTAGGAGGTCATCTTTTTCCAGGTCTTTGCGTGGTAGCCGGTTTCCTCCCGCAGCTCGCGCTTCGCTGTGGCGAGCGGCTTCTCACCAGGATCAAGACGGCCTGCCGGCAATTCCCAAAGTGACTTTCCCGCCGGTAATCGGAATTGGCGGACCAGCAGCACACGGTCCTTCTCATCCACCGCCATCATGACCGCTGAGCCGCCATGCCGCACAATCGAGCGCTTGATCTCAAACCCGTCTGGATCGACGGCATGCTCTTCAGCGACACTGAATATAGCGATTCTTGAGAATTTCCCGTGAGGAGATGATCTTCATACCACTAAGGTAGCGAACGCACTCAGGACGTTCCTCGCGCTGGACAAGGAGAGCCGCAAGAGGCTACTCCTGTGTGAGTGGCCTCTCCATCAGCGCCAGCAAAGCGTGGCGAACATCCTTCCCTTTGTACAGAATCCGGTACATTTCCTCGGTAATCGGAAGCGTCACGCCGCATTTCTCCGCCAGATCGCGCGCTGCCCGGCAGGTGGTCACTCCCTCCGCCACCATCCACGTCGACGAGATGATGGCGTCGAGCGATTCGCCTCGCCCCAACCGCAGGCCAACTGTCCGGTTTCTTGAGAGATTTCCGGTGGTGGTCAGGACCAAGTCTCCCAAGCCAGCCAAGCCTGCCATGGTTCGGGCCTCTCCGCCCAGCGCCACCGCGAGGCGCGTGATCTCAGCGAGCCCGCGAGTGACCAACGCTGCCCTGGTGTTACTCCCCAAGCCAAGCCCCTCGCAAATGCCGGCGCCGATCGCAATCACGTTCTTCAGAGCTGCTCCCACTTCAACACCGGTCACATCCTGGCTGGTATACGCTCGCAGCGACCGCCCGGAGAACACCCTCTGGACGTGCGACGCCACCGCGGGAGTCTCTGACGCCACAACGACGGCGGCGGGCTCACCAGCCGCTACCTCGCCAGCGAACGTCGGGCCGGAGAGGACAGCCACCCTAGCGGCAAAGCGCACGCTGAGGACTTCCCCGATCACCTGAGACATGCGGAGGAAGGTTCCCTCCTCGATCCCTTTTGTTGCGCTGACGAAGATCGTTTCGGGCCGGGTATGCGGCAACATCTGAAACGCGAGTTCGCGGATATGGGTCGACGGCGTCACCAGAAGGACGACACCTGAGCCGCGAATGGCCTCGGCCAAATCAGCCCCGACCCACACGTTGTCGGGCAGCCGAAACCCAGGCAGATACAGTTGGTTCTGCCGCTCGGCGTGCAGTCTCTCAGCCTGTTCAGTGCGCCGCGCCCAAAGCCGGACCACGTCGAAGCGCGCGGCCAGCACAATGGCGAGTGCCGTTCCCCAGCTTCCTGCACCGAGAATGGTGAGCCGGTTCGAGGGTGCGTCCGTCACGCCGCGTTGCCCTTCACGCCGATTTGACGCCGCCGCCGTTGAAGGAGAATACGTTTTCCTTTCCCTGCCTCAGCCGCACAATATTTGCCTTATGCCGATAGACGATGAAGAGCCCGGCGATGATCGCCGCCACAAGAATCGGGCGGTCGGGATGGAGAATCAGCCACACCGCTAACGGAAACAGCAACGCCGACAGGATGGACGCGAGCGAGATGTACTTCGTAAGGACCACCACAATAACGAAGATCCCGAGTACGGTCGCCAGTGCAACCGGTGCGATGTAGAGAAATGCTCCGATAAAGCTCGCCACCGCCTTGCCTCCTTTGAATCCGAGGAAAACCGGAAACGCATGTCCCGCCATGACAGCGAGCGCGGCGAGTGCCAGGCCTATGGACGAGCCGCCCGTCAGCTTAGCGGCGATGTACACCGCAAGAAACCCCTTGGCGATATCCAACAGCAAAACAACGATGCCGGCTTTGCGTCCTGCCGTCCGGTGCACGTTCGTCGCGCCAATGTTGCCGCTGCCCAGCTTGCGGACGTCCTGGCCCATGCTATAGCGCACAAAGAGATAACCAAACGGAATGGCGCCCAAGAGGTAGGCCTCGGCCACCGCGAGAATCAGATTCCAATTCATGATTGATGAGTCAAACTGCCAGGGTACCGGACTGCAAGGCCGGCATCATCTTAAAATGCCGCCGCCACCGATTCGAAACGGTATTCATGTAGCTTGCGATAGATAGACGCCTGTGTGCCAGGGTCGCTCCGATAGAGAGAAAACCCCTCGACTGTAAACGACCCTATGCTGGTGGGCTCCAGTTCATCGATCTTCTCATGCAGTCCTCGCAGTGGAACAGGGTTCTTGATGCGGGCCAGCGTGAGATGGGGGTGATAGGCGCGATCTTCCTTCCGAATACCGAGCTGGTTGAGCCTCTCCTCCGTTTCGCGAGCCAGCCGCGGCAACCCATCTCCGCTCTCGACGCCCAGGGTCAAAGCGCGCGGCCACTCTTCATTCGGCAGCCAGCTGAGATGCTTCAATTCCACCTGAAACGGCGAGCGTGGATTGAGGTTTCTTAGCGCAGTCATCAGGTCCGCCAGCTTGGCCTCCGGCCATTCCCCAATGAATTTGGTTGTGATGTGAAGGTTATCGATGGGACTCCACTTCAGCAGTGCTTCCGGCCGGAGCACGGCCAGCAGACGATCCAGCCGGAGCATGATGTCATTCGGAAAGTCGATCGCCGTGAACAGTCGCATGGGTTGCCAGGCCGGGTTCGTGCTAAGTTCTATCGTAATTTGAGAAGCACGCGAAAAGCTATGCCGCCGGCGCAGGATTTACACGCCGCTCTGGTGGATCCCTGGCCGCTCACACGGTTGCGCGCGGCGACCTCGGTCGTGCCGATTCGCTTTTACGAGGCATTCACCATTGAAGTTGCTCGGAGTTTGCTGGGCTGCGTTGTGCTGCACGGCCCTACGGCGGGCATGATTGTTGAGACCGAAGCCTACCTGGGAGGCGCCGATCTGGCTGCTCACTCAGCCCGCGGCCTTACAGAACGGACCAAGGTCATCTTCGGGCCGCCCGGGCGGGCCTACGTGTATTTCATCTATGGCATGCACGAGTGTCTCAACGTTGTGACGGAGGCGGCTGGTTCCCCCGGGGGCGTACTCATTCGCGCGGTGGCGCCGCTCACCGGGCTTTCACTCATGGCGGATCGCCGCCGTTGGAGCGGCCCATTGCGCGGCCTGACCAACGGCCCCGGAAAGCTGACCCAGGCGCTCGACATCACCCGAGCTCAATACGGTCGTCGCCTTGACCGCGGCGATCTGACCATCCGTCGCTGGAAGGCTATGCCCGAGTTCGAGACCGAAGTCACGCCGCGCATCGGGATCTCGGAATGCGCAGATTGGCCGCTGCGATTTGTTTGGAAGGGCAACCCATTTGTGAGCCGGCGATGACACTGCAACCGGCGCGCAAGCCGAAGTGGGCCGGACGCCTCGTCCCCGCCGCTCTCCGCCTCGGAGCAGGTTGCCTACGACCGGCTCTCCCAGCGTCGCTAGTTTCTCTGCCCGGTGTGCTCAGTGCGGCCCGCGAGCGGTTTCACAGCGGCTCCCCCACACACGCCCACACCCGTGTTCAACAAAGCATTCAGCAAGTTGAACAAAATCGCGTAGACCACCTGTTCGGTGACAGGCTGTCTCCCCGGCATTCGGAAGTTGCCGGGCAGCTCTTTCGCGATCTGTAGCCGCACGGCTTGAGGCAGCACTCGCCCACCGCGGTCCCGCTGGTTCGCCAAGGAAATCGGTGTCTGTAGGATCGCGCCCGTTCGGCCGTCCACGTAAAACTGGCAGCGTGAAAACCACCCCAGATTCCCGGGATCGGCGGCGTCAAAGAGCAACAGAGGCGCTTTGCGATCGCCAGCCAGTAAGTCGATGGAGAGCACTCGCTGTTGATCGTCCAGCTTGTATTCGAAGCCCGCCTGTCGCGCAATGTTCCCGACAAATTCGGGATCGAGTTCTAAGAACAGGAACTTGTGAGGGCCGGCCTCGAGCACTTGCATGTAACCCTATTCTAAACGGCGCGCGCGTCGAGCGCCGGATAACGCTGACTGCTGCCTGTCTCGCACACGCCAGAAAGCGCCGCATTATCAAGGGGTTAGAACAACCGCAGCCGCCCGCTCTGGATCGTAATCTGTTTTAATCGAAAAGTCGGCGGTTTGCATCTAACCAAATCGAGAGTCTTCGCGAATAGATAGTCGAAGCTGGGAAATTACTTCGGCTGAAGGACACTTTATGAAACGCATTCTTGCCATCGCGCCGCTCGCGCTCGCGGCTGCTTCCCTCTGCACTCCAGTTCTCGCCGCGTCCGCCAATCCGTTTCCCGACCCGGCCATCGATGTTCCGACCGACGGTGCCAAGGGCACGCAAGTCGCCGTCTTTGCCGGCGGATGCTTCTGGGGTGTCGAAGGCGTCTACGAACGCGTGAAGGGCGTGAAGGACGCGGTATCCGGCTTCGCGGGAGGCGCCAAGGAAACGGCGCACTACGAAACCGTGAGTTCGGGAAGAACCGGGCACGCCGAGTCCGTGAGAGTGGTGTTTGATCCTTCTCAAATCACCTACGGGCAGCTTCTGAAGATTTTCTTTTCTGTCGTGCACGATCCCACCGAACTCAATCGTCAAGGCCCGGACGAAGGCACTCAATATCGCTCCGCCATCTTCTTCGAGAACGAAGACCAAAAGAAGGTAGCCGAAGCCTACATCGCGCAACTGGATGCGGCCCACGTGTACAAGCACAAAATCGTCACCGAGGTTTCGCCGCTCAAAGGCTTTTATGCCGCCGAGGGTTACCATCAGCACTTCTTGCAGAACAACCCGACCTACCCGTACATCGTCTACAACGATTTGCCGAAGCTCGCTGCTCTCAAGAAGGAATATCCCGAACTGTATAAGAAGTAGAGGCGGCTGAAAAAGGCGGGAAAGCGCTTGCTGAAGCGCACGCTTTGGAAGCGGTTGTGACCTGTTCTGGTCAAGTTCGTCCCACCTTCGGACAGGTGTGCCATTTCCTCTCACAACCTAACCCAAGCGTTTGCAACACATGCTGAGCGGACCGCCGCGTGCACTTCGTACTTGACCGAGATTCCCAGGAGGCGAGATGAAGAACCCTTCCCTGATATTGACAGCCGGTGCTCTGTTATTCGTTCCGGCGCAGGCGGTCTGGGCGGCCCAGCATACCTGCTCCGCGAATGACTTTCACGTCAACGAACTCGTCAGCTACGCAGAGACACGTGAGCAGCATGTGGCGCCGCAATCGAATAACGCGATCGACCCCGGCGCGAATGGCTCCGTTATTGTGCATGGTTGGAGCAATAACGACATTCTGGTGAAGGCCTGCATCCAAACGGCGGCCGGCACCGACTCGGACGCCCGGGCGTTGGCCTCGAAAGTTGCCATCACGCGTGGACCCGGTCAGATCAAGCCGGACGGACCGTCGGGTAACAGTGAACACTGCTGGAACGTGTCATATGAAGTGTGGGCGCCGAACCATTCCAACCTTGAAATCAATACCAATAACGGCAGCATTTCGATCGAAACTGTCGAAGGGAGAATTCAATTCAGGACGCTCAACGGCTCAGTTCACCTGGCGCAAGTCGGTGGAGACGTCGACGGCAGCACGACCAACGGATCGCTGCACGTTGATCTCGCAGGCAGTTCGTGGGCCGGACGCGGGCTCAACGCCACAACCACCAACGGCAGCATTCAGCTGAATGTTCCGGAAAACTACTCGGCCAACCTGGAAACATCCACGGTGAACGGCCGCGTGCACGTGGACTTTCCCGTGAAAGTAAGCGGCGACTTGGGCAAGAACTTATCGTTCCAGTTGGGCTCGGGCGGAGCAACCATTCAGGCGCGGACCACCAACGGCGGCGTGCATATCGGCCGCACGTAATATCTTGCAGCGACAGTTTCCCATTACACCCGCAGCGCCGCCATCGGATCAATCCTCGTCGCCCTGCGCGCGGGAACGTAGGTCGCGGCGAGTGCCACCAGAACGAACACCACACCGATTCCCACGAACGTTGCCGGGTCGGTGGCGCTGACATGGAAAAGAAGGCTCTCCATTACCCGTGTCAACGCGAGCCCGCCGCCGATTCCAATCGCGATTCCCGCCAGCGTCAGTCCGAGGCCTTGGCCCATCACCAGCCGAAGAATATCGCCTTGCTCCGCGCCCAACGCCCTTCGGATGCCCAACTCCTGGACCCGCGTTGTAACCGAGTATGAAATGATTCCGTAGATTCCAATTATTGCCAGCAGCATCGCCACACCTGCGAATGACCCTAACAGCACGACAATCAATCGCCGCTGACCTACTTCTTCGTCAACCAGGTCGTCCATGGTTCGGATGGCCGAAATAGGTTGGTCGCGATCCAGCCCGCGCACCTGTTCGCGAACGGCTTTCACTAAGCGAAGCGGTTCGCCTTCGGTTTTGATGGCGAGCATGGCAAAGGGTTGCGGGTTCTGTGCGAACGAGACGTAGACTGTCTCCGGCCATGCGCTGCCTTCGAGATTCTGATGCGCATCGGCCGCGATTCCCACAATCTGCGCGGGCTGTGCATTCACGCCTCCTATTAATAGATGCTGCCCAATTGGGTCCTGGCCGGCGGGATAGGCGGGCCAAAAGCGCCGGGCTGTCGTTTCATCGATGATGGCCACGCGTTGCGAACCGTCGCCGTCCTGGTTCGTGAACTCGCGTCCCCGCCGCAACCGAATGTTCAGCGTCCTGAAATAATCGGGCATCACCACCAACAAGGTGGCAATCGGGCGCTCATTGAGCCGCAACGGCGGCTGCAAGGCATCCTGAATCGGGCTGCCGATATAGCCGGTCATTGGTAGGAACATTGCCGCTGTGGCGCCCCGGACTCCGGGCGTCGCTCCAACCTGCCGGACCAGCTCTTGGAAGAACCGCGTTTTCTTGTCGTCAGTGTTATAGCGGGCGACCGGCAACGATACCCGCATCGTCAAAAGATTCGACGGGTTGAATCCCATATTCACGGTCCGGAGATGCGCCAAGCTCTCCACGAGTAAGGCCGCCCCAATCAGCAAAACCAGCGACAGCGCGATTTGCCCTACTACCAGCAGTCCGCGGCCATTGACCCTGGCTAGCATTCGCCTCGGAGGACCTTGGCTTGCGGCTTCGCCACTACCCCTCAGCACATGGATGAGATTGGGCTGGGAAGCGCTCAATGAGGGCGCCAATCCAAACAGCACGCCCGTCCCAATGGAGACCGCGGCCGCGAACCCCATCACGATCCAATCCAAATGAATCTCGCCGGCGCGCGGCAGATCGAAAGCAGTCATCATTGGGATGGCACGCAAACTCCATGCGCCGAGCATTACTCCGATCACACCACCTATTGACGACAACAGAACGCTCTCGGCGAGAAGCTGTCGCACCAGGCGTCCGCGATCGGCCCCCAGTGCGCCCCGCACTGCGAATTCTCTGGAACGGGTGGTAGCTCGCGCCAGCAGCAGGCTCGCCACGTTCGCGCACGCGATCAGTAATACAAAGCTCACCGCGCCGAACAGCATCCACAGCATCGTGCGCACCCCGGCCACCAGTTGCTCCTTCATGGGTGTCACTTCCACCGGCGACTTCGGCTTGGCGTCGAGCATAGCCGGATGAGCCATCGCATATTGTCGATGAATCACCGCCAGCTCGGCATTCGCTTGCCCCATGCTCACCCCCGACTTCAGCCGGCCGAATAGGGTCAGGAAGGGGCTCAGCACCCGCGATTTGGGCGGCATGGTCGGCCACTCCGAAGGTCTTGTCATCCAGACGTCTACGCCCGGCGTCGGAAATTGGAACCCGGGCGGAAGGACGCCAACAATTGTGTACGAAGCCGCCGACAGCGTTATCGTTTTTCCCCGATCTGCGGGTCTCCCTGAAAACGTCGCTGCCAAAGTTCTGAACTGATCATCACCACAGGCGTACCGCCGGGCGAATCTTCCGTCGGAAGAAAGCTGCGTCCCAAAATCGGGTTCACGACGAGAATTTCAAGGAAATTTCCCGAAACGAGGACGCCGCTAACCACCTCCGGTTCGTTTCCACCGGCCAGCGTAAGGCTCTCATTGCCGGCAAATGCGGCGATCGTGCTGAAGGAGCGCGCGCTGGTCTTCATTTCCTGGAAGCGGGTGGGCGTCGCTCCGCCGATGATTCGGACCAACGCTTCGGGATTGCTATACGCGAGCGGCTTCAGAAGCACGGCCCGGATGATCGTGAAGATCGCCGTCGTGCCTCCTATTCCCAGCGCCAGAACTACTATCGCTGTCGCTGCAAACAGCGAGTTCTTGCGCATCCCACGCGCCGCGTAGACACTGTCCTGCCACATAGATTCCAAGATTCTGGCCATGCTCACCCGATCAGCCTCGCTGCTCCTATGAAAGCAGCTTTAATCTAGCGGGAGGTATCCTATGTAATCTATGCGAAAACTCCCGGTCGGCCTCTCTTTGATTTGCTCTACCGCCTTGTTTTGCGCCTCAGGCGCGTTCAGCCCTGACGCAAAGCTTCTGCCTGCCTCGCTTCAGCAGCAAGCCGAGCTGCAGCAGGCCTGGCTCAAGAGCCGGCTGGACAACAACCTTCCAGCACTCATGCGAAAGCACGGAGTTGCGATGTGGATTGTGGCCTGCCGGGAATATGCGGAAGATCCGACCTTCTTCTCCCTCATTTCACCAACCGTCTTCGCGGCTCGCCGCACCACCATCTACGTCTTTAATGACAAGGGCGGCGCGGAAGGTGTAGAAAGGCTGGCTCTGGGCGGCGATTCCAACGGCGGCCTCTACACGGTCTACCGCGATCCGGATGCCCCCAACCACGAGATCTATGGTGACAGCCAGTGGCTCACGCTTCGCAAGCTGGTGGATACTCGCAACCCGAAGAACATCGCCATCGACATCTCGGATACGCATGCCTTCTCAGATGGGCTGACGGTGGGCATGCACGACAAGCTGGTGGAGGCGCTCGGCTCCGACAACGCCAAACGAATCATTCACGCTGACAATCTCGCACTGGAATACCAGGAACTGCGTGTCCCGGAGATGCTGCCGAGTTATCGGGAAATGATGCGTGCCGCGCATTCGTTCATCTCGCGGGCCTTCTCGAACGAGGTGATCACGCCCGGGAAAACCACCGACCAGGATGTCGTCTGGTGGCTCCGGCAGGCGGTGAACGACGCCGGCTATGGCACCTGGTTTCAGTGCTCGGTGATGGTGCAGAGACCCGGAACCAAAGAGGGCATCGATTTTCTACATAAGGAAAATGGCATCGTGATCCAGCGCGGCGACCTTCTCCATACCGACTTCGGTATTACTGTCATGCGCCTCAACACCGATACCCAGCACATGGGATATGTCCTCCGTCCGGGCGAAACCGATGTGCCTGCCGGGCTGAAGCGCGCGCTCGTAAACGGGAACCGTCTGCAAGACATAGTCCTGGAACGGCTGCAGCCCGGTCGCACTGGAAACGAAATCCTAAAGGAATCCCTGGCTGCAGCGAAGGCGGACGGCATCAAGGCGTCCATCTACAGCCATCCCATTGGCGACCATGGTCACGCGGCCGGTCCGCTGATCGGTTTATGGGACCGCCAGGAAGGCATCCCGGGGCGTGGCGATGTGAAGGTTCTGCCGATGAGCTGGTTCTCGATAGAACTCTCAGCCTGGACTCCGGTTCCTGAATGGAATAACCAGGAAGTCCAAATGGCGCTCGAAGAAGACGCCGGTGTGGATGCGGCCGGACATGCCTCGTGGATCCTCTCGCGCCAAACCGAGTTTCACTTGGTGCGTTGAGAATAAGTGAGCAAATCTTCCTTCACAATCCAGTCGGCAATCCTCTGCAGCGCTACGGGAGAAATGGTCTCTTCAATCTCAGCGTATTCAGCCGGCGAGCCGGTCTTGGCCGTTTGGAACAAGTGATTCAGACCTGCTAGTTCCTCGACTTCGAAATTCTGATTGCCGCCGGCTTCGAGCGCTTTTCGAATCGCAGGCAGGTTCTGTTTCGGCGGCACTTGCAGATCTTTCTCGCCATTGATCGCCAACACAGGACACTTCACTTTCATCAGTGCCGGTGCGGGATCGTACACCAGGAAGTAGCGGAACCAGGGAGAAGTGACCTGCTTGATCTGGGCGCCTATCTGGGCTTCCGGCACTGTCGGGCCCAGGAGTTCTCGTAGTTTTTTCTCGGTCACGGCAGCGTCCGACTCCTGCTCCACGATCTCCAAAGCCTTGCGCTCGGTGGCAGCACTTTTCTCCGCAACCTCGTGCGAGACGCCACTCGCCTCCGAAATCAGTTCCCCCTGCATAACCAGAAGCTCATCCCCCCGCACGCCCGAGCCCGCCATCATCACAATGAAAGCAACTTCTGGATTGCGGGCCGCCACCATAGGCGCAATGATGCCGCCTTCGCTGTGGCCGATCAATCCAATCGGGCCGGCAACGTCGGGGCGGCTCTTTAAGTACGCAACGCCGGCCTCGGTGTCTGTGGCAAAGTCGGCAGTGGTTGCGGTTGCGAAAGCACCGGTCGATTTCGCAAATCCGCGGTCATCTGCCCGCAGCACTGCAATACCGTGGCGAGTCAGGTAATCAGAGAGCACCAGAAACGGCTTATGCCCCAGCAAGCTCTCGTCACGGTCTTGCGGGCCGGAGCCTGTGATCAGTACTACGGCGGGGAAGGGTCCTTTGCCGGAAGGAATGGTCAGGGTGGCGGCCAGCGTGACGCCGGCGGCCTTATTGACGTAGGTCACCTCTTCCTCTTTGTACGGATACGGCTTCACGGGGTTCTGCGGACGCGTTCGCTCCACATAGGTAACTGATGTAGTGTGTTTGAGCACGAGCGGCAAGCTGACGCCGCCCTGACTCCAGGTTCCGTCGATCGTGGCAAGGTCAGCGCTGATTTTTCCTTCGAACTTCGCGCCAGCCTGCTTTAGCTCCATCACTAGCGTCGAGCCATTCCGCGTCACCGTGGTCACCAGCAGTCCATTCACGCCCTGGTCAGGGCTATCCATGGTGGCCATCAAGCCGTCCTCCATATTCGTGATGTGGAATACGATCCGAAGCTTCGCGGCGCCGGCATCCAGCGTCCCCTGCCAGACGCCATCGATGTCGGAGGGCTTGGCCTTCTTACGTTCGGCGGTTGCACCAGCCACGCGTTTGAAATCGAGCGGAAGCGGCTGACCCTGGTTCCAAGTGCCTTCGATCATCGTGGTATCAGCGCTCACCTTGCCTTCGTAAGTTCCATGCACAGCATCCACAGTGAAGTTCAGCTTCGAGTCCTTCAGAGATATCGATGTCACGGGTATGCCGTTAGCACCTGGCTGATCAATGCTGTCGAGGGTCGCTTTTAACTGGCCTCCGTCGCCCTCGTTTACATGCAACACCAATCGCAGTTCCGCGCCGCCGGCCTTCAGAGTGCCTTGCCAGTCGCCCACAATTCCCTTGGTTGAGCCCTGCTCAGCGCCGCGTCCGAAAGCCTGTCCCCAAGGCGTGATGGCTGCCAGGGCCGCTATTATCAAGATCCCGCATGTCATCCGTTTCATTTCTCCTCCAAACTCACTTCATATTGATTCGTGATTGACAGCAACTGGGCGCGCTCAGTCCGTAGGCGTCGTACCGCTGGTACTTCGTTCAGCCACCAGATGATGCCGAACACGATGGTACAAATCGCAGGCCCAATCAGATCCACCCACACCGGAATTCCAGCTGGTGCCGTTTGCATAGCGATCCCTAGACTCATGATCAACAATCCGATGTACATCGGCAGCAGATACCAGTACTTGACCGATTTCAGCAGACGGATCTGGTGATCGTACCGTCCCACCAGCGCCTGCGTATAGTTGGCAAGGTTTTCGCTCGGGTCGACAGTCACCTTCGCCTTCCCGTACCGCAGCATGTAAAAAATGATCCACGCAGCGCCTCCTGCCACCACCAGGCTACCCGTCTTCATCACGATGTTTGGCGCATGGAACGCCGTCCAAGTGAAGAAGATCACAACGGCCGTGGCTGCGATGCACTCCACCCGATTTCGAATAGCAATCATGCGATCGAATTTCTGCATTTTCTTCTCAACGATCTCAAGCATTTCATTTCCTTTCACACCGCCGAAGGGAGGCTGGCTTTTCCAGAGCTTCTGCAATTCGTCTTCGTCGTTCATATGCGGCCAGCCTCCTTGTGTTTGATGTGTTCTTTCAACTTGCCACGAATTCGCGTTAGGCGAGCTGCGATCGCGGTTTCAGACAACCCCGTGATCTCTTTGATCTCCGAATAGCTCAAGCTCTCCAGATGGAGAAGGATGATCTGACGGTCTACCTGCTGAAGGCTTCGGATGCATTCGATCAACAATCGATGCCTTTCATCCGCCAACGCGGCCGCCTCCGCGTCGGAACTCGACGACGGCGGATCAAACAGCTCGGGCACTTGACTCTCGCGGTGCGAGGTCCGTCGAAGTTTGGCTGACCATGAAATGGCCACGTTATGCGCGATGCGATACAGCCAGGTTCGCTCGCTTGCATCGCTGCGGAAGCTTGGTATGGCCTGCCACAGGGCGAGCGCGATTTCCTGGACCAGGTCTTCTCGGTCAGCCGGGGCCTGCAAGTAGGCGCCCGCCAGCCGCCGCAAGGGTGGTTCGTATTGCTCCATCAGCCGCAAGAACGTTTCGCGCTGGCTTTCAGGCTGCATGACCTCTGTCGAGTCCGCTGTGGCTTCGCTGACCATCAGTTTACGTTTCTAATCAGGTAGTCTCCGCCCCGATGATTTCCTTACACGGTAAAAATAGCCATCTTCGAGAGGCATGCTCCGACGTTTCCGGCTCCCGCGCGCCACAACCTCGGGATTCCGTTGTATAGCTTGATTATGCTGAAGAATCAGTCCGTGCCCGCGGATATCATACTGCCGCATATCACGTATCAGAATGTTGCCGAGGCGCTGGTTTGGCTGACGAAAACATTCGGCTTCGTTGAGCACTACCGGTATGGCGAATCGAACGGAAGCGTCCAAGGCGCGCAAATGCACCTCGGCGAGGCCTGGATGATGATCAATTCCGCGCGACCTGGGTCTGGCAGTCCAGCACAGGCCGGCTATGGATCGCAGAGCCTCACAGTATTCGTCGAGGATGTGGATGCGCACTACGAAAGAGCGAAGTCGGCCGGCGCCAGGATTGTGGAGGACCTGCACGAAACCGAGTACGGCGAACGGCAGTACGGAGTCGAAGACCTTGAAGGACATCACTGGCTTTTCTCGCGGCACGCCCGGAACGTAAGCCCGCAGGAATGGGGCGCGACGGTGAATCAAGCTCTGGACCTCGAGGAAGTTGCAGGCCATACGGAATGGAGGTGGACGCCCCGCACCTATACCGTTCAGACCGATCCGGGTGCAGTGACCGGTATCGACACTGAGGAGATCTAGACAGACGGACCCGCCTATGTTCACGTTTGAAGAACGGGCTTGCTTGCGCGCCGGTCTCTTGGAATACGCCGCCAAAGATGAACGGATCACGGGTGCCGCCGTCACCGGCTCCGCAGCCGACTCACACGAAGATCAATGGTCGGACATCGATCTCGCGTTTGGTGTCAGCGTTGCGGCGAATCTGGCTGCCGTTCTGTCTGACTGGACGGCGAACATCTATAGCAAACATCTTGCCTTGCATCATGTTGACGTGCTGTTTGGCGCGTGGACGTACCGCGTGTTCCTTCTTCCCAATACCCTCCAGGTCGATCTGGCGTTCGTTGTAGAAACGGAGTTTCGCGCCTTAGCGCCGACGTTTCGACTTGTGTTTGGAAAGGCGAACGAACCCCGCGACCCTTTGCCAACTCAGGCCGGAGCGATCATCGGTATGGCCTGGCTCTACGCGCTCCATGCACGAAGCAGCATTGCGCGGCAAAGGCTATGGCAAGCGGAGTACATGATCAGAGGTGTCCGGGACCACGCGCTAACACTTGCCTGCATTCGCTACGGCCTTCCTGCGGGTCACGGAAAGGGCTTCGATCTGCTGCCGAGTGCAGTGACTGATCAGTTCCTGGACTCGTTTGTCCGGCGACTCGAAGCCGAAGAACTCGCGCGTGCCTTCCGGGTCGTGATTCAGGCGCTCGTTAAGGAAATTCGAAGCGCGGATGAAGAACTTGGCGTGCGGCTGCAAGAGGTGCTCGCGATGCTGACCAAGACCTCATCCTGAAAACTCTCTGGGTCGGCAAGTATGACGCCCAGAAATGGCGGCCATCCCAGTCGCTATCTGGCCTGCGCTGTAAATACTCAGAACTCTTCGGTCACTCTGCGAGAATAGTCAGAACTTCGTGCCCGAGGAACAAGCGAAACCCATCGTGGCTCCGGTCACTTCGCCCCCGGCTTCCCCGATGCCCCATCGGATCTGGGGCAGCGCTGCACTGCTCATTGTTCCCGTCGCCCTGTTCATTCTGAGCATCGTCATGGTGAACACTCAGGGACCCTGGGGCGGTAATAACCGTTCCGACCCCGAATACTGCTACTTACTGAACTCGCTCGACCTTCTCACGTTTCACGTCCCCTCCCACATCGACCACCCCGGCACGACCTTGCAAGAGTTCGGTGCGCTGATCCTATTCTTCAAGTGGATCGCCGCCTCGCTCGCTGGCGGATCGACCCCCCTTCAACGGGCGGTGTTGTCCCAACCCGACGACTATTTGCGGCCGATCAATCTGGGAATCGTTCTGATCGTGTGCGCCGCCGTCTTCTTCGTCGGCTTACGCCTGTACGTCGCTTCACGCTCTTTGTTGGCCGCGTTGGTGCTGCAGTTCACCTTGTTCCTGTTTCGCCAGACCCTCCTCGCGCTGCCCCGCGTCTCTCCGGAGCCTTTTCTGATCGCGATCGGTTTCGCGATGATGATTCCGTTGATTCCGCTGCTCCTGGGTCAGGAGCGCAATCCGGCCCGGGCGTCGACGACGGCCGGTGCCCTCTTCGGTCTGGGAATGCTCACCAAGGTGACGTTTTTGCCGCTGGGCGCGGTCGCCGTTTTGGTGGGAGGCCGAAAAGAGCGCAAGCGATTCGCGATCGGCGCCCTTGTGGCGGCGCTCCTCGTTGGGTTGCCGATTCTTGCGAGAGTACCGGCAATCCTGCACTGGCTCGCCAGTCTCCTGATACACACCGAAAGGTATGGGTCAGGGCCGGTAGGATTGCCTCCTGGCTGGGAGTGGAAGGCTCGTCTGAAACATCTGGTTTACGAAGAGCCCTTCATTTTCTGCTCTCTTCTGTATTATGCTCTGGTCCTGTTGTCCATGATTCGCGCCAGGCGTGATCCACTCACGCTTTCGATAAGGCGCCTGGCGTGGGTGATATGCGGGGCGATCGGAGTCCAACTCTTGATGACCCTGAAGCACTACGGCGTTCGTTATATGCTCCCCTCTCTGGTGATCTGCGCCTTGCCGAATGCCTTCATCGTGCTTTGGCTATCATCCTCCGCGCTGCCACTCATGCCACGACGATCCCTCGCCTTACTCGGCTCGATCCTGATGGCTGCTGGCTTATGGGCTTCCGAATCGGGGGTCGCGGGATGGCTTAGAGAGGCTACCGAGAACCAAGCCAACGTGCGGGCACTCGCCGCCGTGCGCCGTGACGCGAAGGGCTGCGTAACCATCGGCTTTTACAAGGCGTCGAATCCGGGGTATGCTCTCGCTTTTGGCAGCGAATACACTGCGGGGGTGCACGGGAAAACTTTGGAAGAACTGTATCCCGATTTCATCTTCTATGACCAGTTCACCAACACGTTTCGCGGCTGGACTCTTGAATCAAGAATTGGGCAGGTTCGGCAGATGCTTGCCCAGGACCGATGCGTCTTGCTCCAAGGCAGTCCAAATGTAATTGGTCTCCGCCTGGAACCTGAGTTCTCGCTCGAACCGATCGCCCAGGCGGGTGACCAGGCCATCTATCGCCTGCACGCGGGGGCTCCGCGCTGAGCCGCCACACTTCGCCGTCCGGGCGGATCCACCAACCTAGGTAGACTCCAGCGTCTTCACAAAGTCACCCGCTGTCACTACCTCCGCGCGTGCAGGGAATAGCCGGGTGAGTAGTGCGACATGAAGTTCGGCATCCAGGTCCGCACAGCAATCGGCTATGACTACAACCCGGTAGTCGGCATCGGTGGCTTCGAGTAGAGTCGACAGCACGACGCCGCTCGTCGATATGCCGAACAGTACGATCGTGTCCATTTGCTTCGCACGGAGGATCAACTCGAGGTCCGTTCCAGCGAAGGCACTCACGCGATGTTTCACCACGATGATGTCACCGGGTTCGGGTCCGAGTCCCGGGTGTATCGCACCTACCTCTCCCTGAAACAGGCTTTGGCGTTGCACGGACGACTTGATCGCCGCAAAGAACTTGTTTCGATCACTCACCTCCGGCAAGCCCGGCCGGAATCCCACTTGAACCAGGACAACCGGCATCCCAGCCGTTCGTGCAACTCGCAGAACGCTTGAAGCGCGTTCGACGAATTCCTCCTTGGGCTTGGCATAAATCGACACGATCCCGGCTTGGCAGTCCATCGCGAGGACAGCGGTGTGGGCGAAGTCGAGCCTCAACTCGGTTTCCATGATGAAAGGTTAACGCCAAAAAGACCGTATCGGGTTCGCCTACTGGTGTATGCTGTGTCTCACATGAAGATGATTCGAGCAGGCGTTCTTCTACTCTTTGCAATTGGTACGGCCGTCGCGCAAGATGCTGCGACGGTTGATAAGAACACAGCTTTGCGAAACCTGCATGCGCGGGTCGACAAAGTCTTTGCGAAGTGGGACTCAACGCTCTCCCCTGGCTGCGCACTATCGGTGATTAAGGACGGACAGATTATTTATAAGCGCGGCTATGGAATGGCAGACCTCGATCACGATATTCCGGTCAACTCGGAGACCGTATTCCACGTTGCATCCATCTCAAAGCAGTTCACGGCGGCCTCGATCGTGCTGCTCGCACAGGAACATAAGCTTTCCCTCGATGATGATGTCCACAAGTACATACCGGAACTGCCGGACTTCGGCGTGCCGATTACGATCAGGCAGCTGATTTACCACACTAGCGGCCTCCGGGATCAGTGGGAGTTACTTGGCCTGGCTGGCTGGCGTTACTCCCTAGACCTCATCACGGACGATGATGTGATGGAGGTGGTGTCGCGCCAGAAAGAACTCAACTTCAAGCCCGGCGATCAACACGTTTACTGCAACACGGGCTACACGCTGCTTGCGCAAATCGTGAAGCGAGTGAGCGGCCAATCCTTGCGCGAATTTACAACCCAGCACATCTTCGTTCCGCTCGACATGAAGAATACACACTTCCGCGATGACCACGCCGAGATCGTGAAGCATATCGCCTACGGTTACGTCGACGGCGAGGGCGGTAACGGCTACCGCTTGAGCGTGACCAATTTCGATACGGTGGGCGCCACCAGCCTGATGACCACGGTTGAAGATCTGGCGCGGTGGGACGATAACTTCTATCATCCTCGCGTCGGCGGACCAGAACTCGTCCAGCAACAATTGCAGCGCGGAAAACTGAACAGCGGGAAAGAGCTGGATTACGCATTCGGGTTGGTGCACGGCACATATCGTGGTCTACACACGGTCGATCACGCCGGAGCCGACGCCGGCTATCGGGCCGATCTGGTTCGTTTTCCCGAGCAGCACTTCTCCGTCGCCTGTCTTTGCAATAAGGGCGAAATCAATCCGAGCGAGTTGACGCGAAACGTGGCCGACATCTACCTGGCCGACCAATTGAAAGAGCCGGCGCCGGTTCACGCCGATTCATCCCGGAAATCCGTAGCGGTGTCGCCACAGCGGCTCACGCAATACGCGGGGATGTATTGGAAGAAGGACGACGAGCGCGGCGCCCGAATCGTGCTCAAAGACGGCAAGCTGTTCGTGGCGTTTTCCCAAGACGAGCGGCTCGAGCTAGCGGCACTTTCGGATAATCGTTTTCAACTCGTCGCCTACCCGGTGACGTTTACGTTCTCGGATGCGTCGGCAGGCGCCCCGCAGGGGCTTACCGTTCAGTCTGCAGGGAATGAGAAGCCGGACGTCTATGAATTGGTCCCTGAGTTCAAGCCCACGCCCGACGAACTGACGGCCTATGCAGGCTCCTATTTCAGCAAGGAAATCGACCCGGTCTATCGAATCGTGATAGACAACGGCCGCCTGGTATTGAAGCGGCTAAAATCGAAAGCAGAGAAGCTCGATCCCGCACTCCCGGACTACTTCCTGGGCCTGAATGGCGACATTCACTTTCAAAAAGATCCGGCCGGCAAGGTGACGGGCTTTGTCCTCAACGCCGGGCGCATTAAGAACTTCCACTTCAGCAAGACAGCTCAATTGTGAAGCTAGATCGTAGCGGGACCAATTCTATGAGGGGTTCATGTCGGATAGTCTAGGCAAGCAGGCAGTTGTAATCGGCGCGGGAATGGCGGGGTTGACGGCGGCCCGCGCCCTGGCAGATCACTTTGATCAAGTGATCGTGCTTGAAAATGACGCGCTGCCGCGAGACGCCGCCCCCCGGCCAGGGACGCCCCAATCGCAGCACGCCCACGCGATACTGGCAGGCGGGCTGCAGGCATTGGCTGCCCTTTTCCCAGGGTTTGAACGGAGTCTCCACGACGCCGGCGCCGTGCCCGTTTGCGTGGCCTCCGACTACTTGTTTGAACGGCCGGGGTACGACCCGTTCCCCTCGCGTGATTTTGGCATTCTGCTCTACAGCATGTCGCGGCCGCTGATTGAGTCGGTTGTCAGAAATCGTATCGCCGCGATTGGTAACATCGAGGTTCGCGAAGGCTGCCGGGCACAGCGACTGATCACCACGGGCGATGGCACTTTGGTCCATGCCGTTAGCTGCGGTCACCGCCGCGGGGAGATCGAGGATGTTTCCGCGGATTTGCTAATCGACGCCAGCGGCCATGGGCTCCTCACGCTAAACCTGATGGCAGCCCTCGGGCGGCCTGCGCCACCGGAAACCACCGTCGGTGTCGATATCGCGTATACTTCGGCCATCTTCGAGATTCCGGATGACGCTCCCTCCGATTGGAAGGCTCTGATCACGCTGCCGGATCCTCCCAAAAACCGGCGCGGCGTTTTCGTGTTTCCGCTCGAAGACCACCGATGGATTGTGAGCCTAACCGGGCGCTATGAAGCAAAAGCGCCATGCGACGAAGCTGGGTTTCTTGCCCACGCAAAACAACAGCGAACCCCGACGGTTTCGAACGCAATCCGGAATGCCAAACGCCGCAGCGAAATTGCCCAGTACGGCTTCAAGGCGAATCGTTGGAGGCACTTCGAAAAACTAGCCGATTTTCCGCGTGGACTCCTTCCGTTCGGCGACACCATCTGCCGCTTCAATCCCGTCTGGGGCCAGGGTATGAGCGTTGCTGCACAAGAGGCTTGCCTGCTGCAGCGTCTGCTTTCAGAAAACGCACGCGGGGGCAAAAGCCTACACGACGTGGCATCGGCCTTTCTTGCCGACGTCCCGTCCATCCTCGATGCTCCCTGGGCCACCGCGGTCATACCAGACTTTCTCGACCCCCTGACCCAAGGCGATCGGCCAGCCAACCTCGAGAATTCACTGAAATCCACAGCCGCGCTCATCAAACTCGCCAGCGAAGACGCAGAGGTTCACAGATTGGTGATTGAAGTCGGGCATCTCCTGAAGCCCAGAAGCGTGCTGGCGGGACCTGAAATTGAAGAGCGAGTCCGGGCGATGATGGCCGAGGCGTAGAAACCCTGTCTGGATAAAATTTCCCACCAACCATTTTAATAATCAGGCGTCTATATAATAAGAAGTCTGAGTATAAAGAAAACCGACTCCCTCCAGGGATCGCTGGACCTGCTTGTCTTGAAGATCCTCTCCAGGCGGCCGAGGAAGGCTCGCTCTATCCCGCCTTGCATCGCATGGAAGAAGCAGCCTGGATTCGGGCTCAGTGGACGACGAAAGAAAACGGGCGGCGAGCGCGGATCTATGAATTGACCGCGGCGGGCAGGAAACAATTGGATTCGGAAGAGTCGCGCTGGCAGGCCGTGACTTCCGCCGTGAATGGGATTCTCAGAACGGTCTGAATATGTCTTTATGGTCACGCATCGTAAATGTTGTCCGCGGTGATCGATTGCGCCGCGAGGTCGACGAAGAGTTGCAGTCGCACATCGAGGAAGCGATCGCGGAAGGCCGCGACCCAGTCGAGGTTCAAAGAACGTTCGGCTCCGCGCTTCGACATGGCGAAGAGAGCCGCGATGTCCGTCTGATTCCGTGGCTCGATTCGCTGCGAGCGGATACGGTTTTCGCATGGCGAAGACTCAATCAATCGAAGGTCACCTCAGCTGCAGCGATTCTGTCGCTCGCGCTGGCGATCGGAGCGTGCACAGCGACGTTCCGCCTTATCGATGCGCTATTCCTGCGCCCGCTGCCTGTCGCGAATGCAGACCGCCTGCACGTCGTTGCCTTCCAAAACGTCGGAGCGATTGACAAAAAAGAGGTCCTCTATGACAGCTGCTCCTACCCCATGTTTCGCCAGATGCGCGCCGACGTGAAGGATCAGGCCGAACTCATCGCCGTCTCCTATGCGGATCGCACCGATCTCACCTTTGCAGCGGACCCGGAGATGGAGAAGGGCTACCTCCAGGTCGTCTCCGGCTGGATGTTCACCGCATTTGGACTACGTCCCGCGGTAGGGCGGCTTTTGACGGAGGACGACGATCGCGGCCCCGGCGCGCATCCGGTTGCCGTTGTCTCGTATGACTATTGGGATCGCCGCTTCGCAAGAGACCCACATGTAGTGGGCCGTACCTTTCGTATGGGCGATACCCTTTACGAGATCATTGGCGTGGCCCCCGAAGGTTTTACCGGAACCGAAACCGGAATGATGACCGACATCTTCATCCCGATGATGATGAAGAATCCTCACACCCTCGAAAGCTGGAATAATTTCTGGCTTCGGACCTTGGTTCAGTTGAAGCCCGATGTTGACGCCAACTTAGTTCACGAGAAGCTCGCCGCGACGTTCCACACGATCCAGGTGGAGCGGGCGAAGGGTTTTAAGGGACTGACCAAGCAGCAGCTCGATCGATTTTTTCAGGAGAAGCTGCTGCTGCAACCCGCGGCATCGGGCCGTTCCAACCTGCAGCGGGACTACCGCCAATCGCTCACGGCGCTGGGTGTTCTGGTGGCGCTGGTACTATTCATTGCCTGCGCCAACGTGGCAAACCTGATGACTGCGCGCGCGGCGGCGAGGGCACGTGAAATGGCCCTTCGCGTCTCGATCGGCGCCGGGCGAAGCCGGCTGGTGCAACTAGTCCTCATGGAGAGCGCCTTGCTTGCGCTGCTTGCGACCATCGTCGGCGTTCTGTTCGCCTGGTGGTCGGCGCCTCTCGTCGTAGGTATGATCAATTCCCGGCTGGTTCTCCCAGCGGATTTGCGCGTGGTCGCATTCGCGCTGGCAATGAACGTTGGCGTGACGTTGTTGTTCGGCTTGCCGTCCGCTCTGCGCGCCTCGGGCGTCCAGCCCTCCGGCGCTCTGAAGGGCGGCGACGATCCGCACTCGCGCGGGCGGTTGATGCACGCTCTCATTGCGGTGCAGGTCGCCTTCTGTTGCATGGTGCTCTTCATTGCAGGCCTGTTTGTAAGCACCATCCAGCGCTTATCGACTCAGCCAATGGGCTTTTCGGCAGACCGCATCCTCAATCTTGAAGCATTGACACATGGCCCGCAGCCGGCCGTCTATTGGGATCAGGTGGCTGCTCATTTGAGAAGCGTACCCGGTGTCGAAATGGTGGCGATGTCCGGATGGCCGTTGATGAGCGGAGAATCCTCCGTCAATTCCGTTTCCATCAACGGAGCGCCGCCGACAGATGTCTTGGCCGATTATCTAGGTGTATCGCCCGACTGGCTCGGCACCATGAAGATCCCCCTCCTAGGAGGCCGTGACTTTCGTTTGAGCGACCGTGCTCCAGCGGTCGCCATCGTCAACCAATCATTCGCAAAACAGTATTTCAACGGCATCGACCCGGTCGGGAAATTCTTTGAAAGAATCGAGAGCGTGAACGGGATCGGCACCCGCGCGCACGTTGAGATCATCGGCTATGTCCGTGATGCGCGCTACCGGGACAATATGCGATATCCGATTCGCCCAACTTTTTATACGCCAATGCATGCGATCACGGCAGCCGGTGATTCGCAGCCACTGAGCAGAGGAAACTTCGTCGTGCGCACATCCAGTGCGAACCCTCTCACGCTGGCATCCATTCTGCGGCAGGAAGTGCCTCGTGCCAGCCCTGAGTTTCGCGTTAGCAACATCCGGACGCAGAATGAGATCATCGAATCGAAAACCGTCCGCGAACGCTTGCTTGCGATGCTCGCACTATTTTTCGCGGTGGTCGCGCTGTTGCTGGCCGGCGTCGGATTGTACGGCGTGCTCGATTACTCCGTTCTTCAGCGGCGGCGCGAAATAGGCATTCGCATGGCCATCGGCGCACCAGCCGGCAGCATTGTGCGCGGTGTGACGGCAGATGCCTTCCTGATGGTTGTCGCGGGAGCGATTGCCGGAGTCGGGCTGGGCTTAGTATCGGCGCGATACGTGGAGTCGCTGCTCTATCAGGTGAAGCCGACGGATGTGGCTTTGCTTGCCCTACCCGCGGCGGCAATCTTGGCGGCGGCCTTGCTCGCTGCCTTGCCGGCCGTCATCCGCGCCGTGCGAATCGACCCCGTCGCGATGCTGCGAGCCGAGTAGTTAGGCCGCTCATTTTGGGGCGCCTACAGCCGAAATGCCCTGGAATCTCAATCTGCACCCGTAAGCGTTAACCACTGATTCTGATAGAGGTATGAGACGGTCGAGGCCTTGTCGCATATGCCGACGTCGATCCCCTCATGATCGATCACCGGAGGCTTCGGACCCCCTAATCGCTGATAGTGCCCCATGATGTAGGCTTTTCCAACTGTATATATCGTGCGCCAGCACGGCCCGCCAGCCAGGAGCTCTTTCTCCAAAACGGTGGGATCAGAGGGCTCCCCGGCCCAGCAGACGAGAATCATCGACGTGTTCTTTGACTTCACGTCGCACAGCACCGCCCAATCGATTTGTTTGGCGTCGATAAAATGCCCGCTGATGACGTTTTCGGACTTGCCGGAGGGGGCTGTGGGATCGTACAGCCTCTGTCCCGCAAATCTTGTTTAATTGCATCGGGCAAAGCCGGGAAACGGGAAATCGAAGTTTCGGGGATTTTCTCTTGCGATATAGCTACCAGGCTGAAAACCGCCAAAACACGTGATCCAGCGAAACCGCATTGTGCCGAGCATGCTAGCACGAGAAGGCGCCCGATCCTCAAGGCGGATTCAACGTTCCGCAAGCTCGCCCAATCCTCGCGCAAAGCGCGCCGAGATTTTGCGCGGAGCGAGGGCCAATCGCTCTCACCCGTGCAACAGCAGTAGATTAGGGGAAACAAGGGCGGCGTCCCCAGACAGGTGAAACCTTGCCATCCTGAGCATCGTCCTCACTATTGCTCAAAAGGTTGGCCGCGCTGGCCAGTTGCCGGCCGAACCCCTGGCACGCTGATAAGATCGGAGCCGAGACTATGGATCCAGCAATTAGCGCCCGCCTGAATCTATTGCTAGAGGGCGCAAAGCGCAGAGGCGTCGTCTATTACGGCTATCTCAGCGAGTTCTTCCCAGCTTCCGGCATGACCAGTCCTGCACTCGATCACCTGCTTTCGCAATTAGACAGATCCGGTTTAGAAATCGTGCCGGACCCCACCCCGGTCTTGTCTGAAGAGAGCGCCCACCGGTTCTCAGAACCGGCTAGCGAGCCCGCAGGAGACGATCATCCCTTGCAGGTGTACCGTCGGGCGGTGGCCAAGGTGCCGCTGCTATCCCTGCAGCAGGAGATTCAATTGGCTGAAGCCATCGCCGGCGCCACTAGCGATTCGGATGAAGCAAAGAAGCAGCTCGTCGAAGCGAACCTTGGGCTGGTGGTAAGCATCGTCCAGCGATGCGGAACCACGGAAACGCAAATGCTGGATCTGATTGTGCAGGGCAATGCTGGGCTTATTAACGCGGCCAGCACCTTCCGGCCTGGCAACGGTTACAAGTTCTCCACCTACGCGGCGTTTTGCGTGAACCGTTTGCTAAGCGGTCACGGCTTCGCTAATCCGTAGTAAAACGCCTAAGCACCTCCTTCTCACGCGAAGCAGTCGCCTGCCATACCTGCGACCCCTCCCGAAGCTCCGGAAGAATGGCCTGAGGCTGTTTGTCCTGGTGTGCGGGCGAACACTGTTTGAGAACCGCCTGCCAAGCATCCTTCATGTCGCCGAGCAAGGATGTGACCTCGACAAAGCAGCTGTCTGAGGCCGTCGTGTGTCCAGCAAGAATGCGGCGCTGGCAGTAGTCGTAGATGCGAGCGTAGTTGCGGGCGATTTCGCCTCCCTTCTCAGAGTCGAGCGAATTCTGCAGTTCCACAAGCACATCAAACGCTTTCAGTACATAGCGCCCGCGGCGGAGGCGCAGCGAAAGCCTAGCGGGGCTGCAACATCCCCCTCGGCATGGGCGTCGCGAGCTGCTTCTACGGCGTCAATAGCGAGCCGGTAAAGTATGTCGATGAGCTGGACGGGATCGCTGCTCAGTACGCGCGCTTCGAGAGTATTGGTGTAGGCCGAAAGAGACATCGTTTCGTTTCCTTGTGATTAGATCAATCCGGATCAGCCATCGCAGCAGGCGCGACTCCTTTGACGCGAGACGGCTTGGTTGTGGTGCCGCATGCTGGTCCTGACAGTATATCGGCGAAGATGGCGGAATCTTTATAGCGAAGGCAGGATAGAGCCGCCTTCGCAAACACCACATCAGCACTGAACCGCGCGCGTGAGTGTCTGTGTGAAAAACTCCAGCACAGAACCCCGAGCGTCAGCGAGGGGATCCATTGAGTCCCACTTGCCGAGGCCGGGTCTCGACTCACTGAGAATGAAACCCAATCGAGCTCCACTATTCACGTATGAGGCCCGTTTACCTCATTTCGTTTTGCTGCTACGGCGCAGTCCTGCCCCTGCAAGCTGGCTCGGTGGGCGATGACAGCAATCTCTATGGATCGATATCGTCCTGCGTCGATTGCGTTACTGAGGCATTCCCTCGCGCGGATGGGGCATAAGCCGTGCCTCTTGTGGAAACCTGCACGCCAACTTTAGTGTCCGTGTGAAAACTCCAGCACAGAACCCCGAGCGTCAGCGAGGGGATGTGGTCCTCGGCAGCATCCGCGAGGTCTGTTGCGTCCGCGACTGGACCCTGTGGGCGGCGCACGTCCGCACGAACCATGTGCATGCGGTGGTCGAGGCCGATGTTGTCCCGGCAAAGGTTCCCTTGGACTTCAAGGTCATATCAAGCCGGACATTGAATGAGCTAGAGGGCCAGCAAAGGCGGTGGGCCCGACATGGCAGCACCCGCGACCTCTGGACAAATCGACCGGGCTCAGGTACGTGGTGTACGGGCAGGGCCCACCGATGGCGATGTACGAGGCACGGCGCGCGTGCTCGAATGAATGCAGTATCCGCTTGCTGACGCGGGCCAGAAGCTCCCGAGGTTCGCTCGCTCACGCTAGCGGTTCTGTGCCGGAAGTTTTCACACAGACTCGTAAGGCAGCGGATTTCGGTCTTTGCGCTCTCAGCGTTTCACGGCCACGAACTGCAGCCGGCGATAGTCCGCAAACCAGCCCGCATCGTTATATAGGTACGGCCGCAGCTGTTCGATCACCTCACCGAGCGCGCGCTGCCGCTCGCCCGGTGGCAGTGCTTCGAAGTAATACCACTTGAACTGGTGGATCCAGTTCTCCATGCCGGCCTCACCTTCAAGCGGCGTGGGCCGGTCGAACAAACGGGCGTAGACCGCCTCGAAGCCATGAGCCTCCAGAATTGACGTGTACTCCGGAATCGACGGGAAGTAGTTGCGGCTGGGCACCTGATGGCCATCGGCATATTTGCGCACCACCGTTTCGATCGTGTCGACGATCCGCTTTACATTCTCTTTGCCGCCCATCTCCGCCACGAACCGTCCGCCATCACGCAGAGCCCGAGCGAGCGGCGCAACCACGCGATCGGGTTCCAACATCCAGTGCAGCGCAGCGTTGGAAAAGACGGCGTCAAATTCTCCCCGATAGGTAAGTGCCGTGGCGTCCTGCAGTGAGAACGCGAGTTTCGGAAAGTTTTGCCGCGCTTGCCCGATCATGTCGGGCGAGGCGTCCACCCCTACCACCTGCGCGCCGGATTCAGCGATGCGGTTCGTCAGGTGGCCGGTGCCGCAGCCGAGGTCCAGAATTCGTTCGCCCGGTTGCGGGTTCAAGAGATCGAGCGCGCCCTGTCCCAGCTTCCAGACAAAGTCGTGCTTGGCTTCGTAGAGCTCTGTATTCCAGGTGTTTTGCGGAGGCACACCTCTATGGTATGGCGGCTGCCCGATGCCCTTCGGGAACAGTTCTTAGGGCTGCAACCCGACGGTGACCGTACCCAGTGTTCCCTGCGGCAGGGTATTCCCCCACGATTGGAGGTAGAAAGTGAGCCCGTTTGTCACCCAAGGGCCGGTCTGCGCTGACGTTAGGCCCGCGCCCGAGGCGAATAGCGGACCGTCTGGCGCACCGACTCGCACATCATAAGAGCATTGGGCGTCGGCTGTTATGGTGGTTGCCCCAAGATTGAGGGGCGTTACGATCGGATTCGGATTCGCAAAGAACTGGTTGACGGTACACGCGAAGGGAGAGGGCGGCCCAGCCGCGGTGGCTGCAACCGTCAATATGCTCAGCGTTCCCTGCGCGGTGGTGTTGCCGCCAAACTGGAGATAGAAGATCATTCCATCTGTCACCCATTCGCCGGTTTGAGCCGAAAGAGAGCCCGTGCCGGTAGCAAAGAGCGGCCCGCTGGGCGAGCCAATGCGTACGTCGAAACTGCACGCCGCGGCAACGTTGATGGCGGTCTGGCCAAGTCCACCGGTCATCGTGATCGGGTTCGGGTTGGCCGAAAATTGCATGACGTTGCAGAGCGGCGCGTTTGACAGAACCGAGACTCGGACGGTACTTAGCGTTCCTTTCGAGGAAGTGTCGCCGCGCATTTGAAGATAGTAAGTCGTGCCATGGGTTACAGCCGGCCCGGTGTCCTTCGAGGAATAGCCCGTGAAGGAGGCGTCGACCAACTGGCCGTCCGGGGCGCCCACGCGTACGTCGAACGCACAGCCGGCGGCAGCAGTGATGACGGTGTCGCCGTACCCGCTCGGCGTGATGATCAAGCTGGGATTCGCAGAAAACTCGGTGACGTCACACGCCGGCTGGGTTGCCAGGACGGGCACCTTGAGCGTGGCCAAGGTGGCTTGGCTCGTCACATCACCGCGCGGTTGCATGAAAAAAGTCATGCCATCAGTCACCCAGGTGCCGGTTGAGGCGCTCATATTGTATTTGCCAGTCCTCGGACTGCCCACGCGCACGTCGAAATCGCAGGAAGACACCCCGGAGACGGTCGTTATCCCCACTCCATTGGGTGCAATGATTGGGCTCGGCGTCGCTCCGAAGCCCTCCACGACGCACGGCAGCGTGCCAGTTGGGCCCGAAATGGTGAGCGTCTGCAGTGTGCCGGTTGAGGTGGTGTCGCTGTGAACTTGCAGCTAGAACTGCATCCCATTTGTGATCCATGGCCGACCGGATTCGAGTAACTGTTCGTCGCCGTCGTTGGCGGCTGGCCACCGGGACCGTTGACCCGGATATCGAACTCGCAGCTGGCCTGGGCCGTGATCGTGGAGTAGCCAAGGGTGTCGTATAGAGAGATGGGATTCGGTGAAGCTGTGAAAGTAGTGACCGCACAGCGGGGATTCTGGCTTCCAATCGTGACAACGGAAGGTGGTGATGTCGAGGGAAGATAATCGGCATCGCCGCTGGACACCGCGACAATGGAGTTGGCCCCGGCCGGCAGCGACGTGGTCACCATAATCGCTTGGCCAATCGTGATAAAGGCCTTGCCATTTACGTAGGGAAATATGTTCACTGCAGCCGGAGAAACATACATCGGATCACCGAGTGGTTGCCCATTGGACATGAACGTAACGGTTCCGCCCGGCGTTTGGCCATAGGGTGCGGCTCGTGGGTCTAGATTGGCGGTGAGCGTGACAGCTTGGCCCGCCGCTGCCGATCCTACGTTCGATTGCACAGATAGGGCAATGGGCGCTTTGGTAATGGTGAAGATGGAAGGTGGCGAGATGTTCGCCAGAAAGCTCGCGTCACCCGGATAGGTAGCTCCCAGGAAATACCGCCCCGGCTCCAACATTAAGTTACTGTAGGGGGATAGCGCTTGGCCCTGAGAATTAAGAACGCCTGATCAATCACTCCTCCGTTGACGGTGAACGTAACAGCACCGGTTGGAGTTCCCTGGCCGGAGAGCCCGGCGACCTGCGCGCTATAAATCATGTTCGCGGATCCATAAGTACCGCCAGAAAAGAACGCACTCGTTATTCCTGGGCTGATTCCGATTGTGCTGGCTGCAAGGGCGCCGACTGCGGTGACGCTTGGTTCGGGAGTAACTGTCATGGACACGGGCGCTAAGTTGCTCGCGCCATAAGTCGAATCGCCGCCGTAGTGCGCGGTCAAAGTGTAAGTTCCTCCAGGCAGAGCTGAGATCGAGGACGACGCGGACCCGCTGCTTAGGGTCAGTAAGTCACTGCCTGCTCCGGCCGATGGAATCAAGCTGACGTTACCCGTTGGCACCCCAGTACCGGATTGCGGCGTGACCGTCACGGCCACGGTGGCGGCGGACCCGTGCTCCATACTGATGGAACTCAGGGTCAGACTCGTCGTTGTTGGATGAAAGACGACAGACCCCCAACTGTTTACGAGGTTGGTCACGTTGATTGATCCGAGACCGGTCGCGAGGTCGTATCCGGCGCCGGCCTGAAAAAGCGCGGTCGTGGAATTCGTACCGCTTGCACCGGAAGGGGTATAGTTCGGCTCGCCCGGCACGGCGCTGTTGACGTCGTGATGTCATCAAAAATGCAAGTACTGGCCGGCAGGCTCGTAATCGTCGCCGCATTCAACGCAACACACTGCGAATATTTTTCGGAGGCCGCAAGAGAATACAGAACATAGTTGGCCTGTCCCTGCCGGGATCCAGTCTTCTGAACCACCAAAGCCATGATTCCGGCAAAAGATGGCGCCGCGGCGGAAGTCCCGCCAGTGGGAGTAAAGCTCGACGAGATGACCAGCGGATAGTGGCACCCTTCCTGGTAACAGACCAGGTAGGGTTCCTTCTCCGACGATGCCGCCAAGGATAGATCAGGGATGTCTCGATACCCGTCCTGTGGAATGCCCGCCACGCCGGATTGCCACGGCGGCTTCAAATAAAGCGTGCTCACCCCGCCACTGGATGATCTGGCGCTGGCATTAAGTGTTCCGCACTGCGAAATATCGCAGCTATCGTTCCGGACCGTTTCAGGATGTAGGACAGTGCCGACCCAAGAGTGACTGCCCCATTGGTCAAAGCCCAAAAAACGCCGGTGTTGGTTGCACTCCCAAACTCGGTACCACCCACGGCGATCACATATGGAGACGATGCGAGGCCGCTTACCGAAACAGGTCCAGGATTGCTGGTGTTATGCCAACCGTCATCGCAGTATGGGCCGAAGTCGCCCGAGGCAACCACCCAGGTGATGCCCTGGGCAGCCGCTTGTTCTCGCAACGCATTCGTTTGCTGGACCTGAGCCGCCGTCATGTCCGGCTCACAAAGGCCGAAGCTCTCGGTCAGAATATCGGCGACGTTGTTATCAACCGCATATTGTTCGGACAAACTGAGCGCATCTTCAAAATCGGTGGAAGAAGACACGATGAATTGGATGGAGGCATTCGGCGCCACAGCCCCCACCCACGTCACATCCAAAGTGCCTTCGAAGTCTCCCGCATTGTAGAGCACATCCGGCGTGTTGGCGTTAGTAACCACCTGCGGGGGATTCTCGGGCAGCCCGAAAGCCGTGCGGAAGTCCTCGATATCCCCGACGGAAATCATGTCGACGCCGATCACGCCGATCGTAACGCCAGTTCCGTTGATGCCAGCCTTGTAGAGCGGGTTGATGTTGTAGATGGTGGCGTAGTCGGCTGGCGCTAATGCATGACTGCCGGCGCTCAGAATGTACTCCGGACGGGATCCGTGGCTAGTTTCGACGACGGGCCACTTGTTCGAAGTCTTAGCCAGCGGCTTGGCTCGAAAATTATGCAAGGTAGCCGCGCCCGCTACCACTGGCGCCAGAGCGGCTGGGATCTGAGGGTCGGTCGCGTTAGCCCAGTGCTCTTCGCCATTCACCACGTATTTATGAATCTCGGTGTGAAATGCATTCAATACTTGTCCGGCGGTGCCTGAAAACTCAATCGCCGTCTTGCCTTTTGCTACCCGATTGATTTGAAACCCGTGCGATTGCAGCCAGCCGGTTACCATCTGAATGTCGGAATCGGCAGGCCCAAATCGATTTCCGAACTGCTCCGGCGTCAGCCATTGGTGAAATTGCGTTGAGGCTCTGTCTTGCTGCGTTTCCAGGAGTGCCTTCAGTTCGGTGTCCTGCTGGGTGCTGGCGGGTGAGCACTAACTGTAATTGTCCCATCGGTAGTGACGGTGGCGCAACGCCCTGGTCGAATTGTGTTCGCGCCAGCCGGTGGACGTTGCCCTTCAAACGAACCAGATCCAGTTCGTCGATGGCCTGCGTCAGGCGAGCCTCCACCACCCGTTGATCTTTAGCTATGGTTTGCAAATTCGCCGGCGAACCGATTGCCGCGAATACGGACAGCACAGCCAAGCTGCGCGCAGGACTGAACCCAAAATGCCCCCCGGCGAGAAACTAAGAGTCATTGTAGAACGGAGTCCATAAAAGCAACGCCGAATCAGACACTCACAGCAGCGGCCGCACCTGATACAGCAGCACATACACCACCACGCCGGTGACGCTCACGTAAAGCCAGATCGGAAACGTCCAGCGCGCGATCTTGCGATGCCGGGCGTCTTCTCGCTTCAGGCCTCGCCGCAGCGTGATGATGGCAAGGAACGGAACTGTCGCGGCGAGCACCGTGTGGGTGAAGAGGATCACCAGATAGACCGTCCGCACCCAGCCCGGCTTATCAAACCTCACCGAACCGACGTTGTAGTGATAAACCAGATAGCAAACCAGGAACACGCACGACACCGCGAAAGCCGTCAGCATGGTGCGCCGATGCGCCTCGATCCTTCGGTGGCGGATGAAGTAGTAAGCGATGAGTAGCAGCACCGTTGCCATCGCGTTGAGCGTCGCGTTGACGATGGGCAGGTCGTGTATACCAAGTAAGGCAAGCATCAGGCCGTTTCTTTTCTCAGTCGCTTCATGTCATTCAACAGCGCTGGAATCCCGTCTTGATCAAAGCTCGAGTAGTACCCGCGCAGGTGCCCGCTCTTATCCACCAGCATGAACTTCGTGCTGTGATCCATCACCGAAACAAGGTCGCCGATCTTGAAAACCTCTCTCGCCAGCCGATGCAGCGTGGCCGGAGAGCCTGTCAGAAAGCACCACTGCGCCGTAGGGCCGCCGAATCGATGAGCGAACGCCGTCAACGCAGCCGGCGTATCGCGGTCGGGATCGACCGAGAATGAAACCAGCCGGACGTCCTCGAATCCATTCACTTGCTGCTCCACTTGGTGCATCTGCGAAGTCATACGCGGGCAGGGACCCGGGCAATTCGTATAGATGAAATCGGCCACCCATACTTTGCCACGCAGCGACTGGCTGTCGAAAGGCTGTCCGTTCGAGTCGGTGAGAGTGAATTGCGGGATAAGGCCGTAGTCGGGCAGGACTGAGATCTTCAAGCAGGAGAAGGTCAGCCCGGCAACGGTCAGCAGGAGAAGTGACAATACAACCCGCGGCATTTCTAGAGCCGGCTGGGTAGCAGCATTAAGCCGTAGAGCACCGGCAGATAAATGACCGAAGCGAGCAGAACACGCCGCGCCTGTAGGACGGTCCGATTGCCTTGAACGCGCACCGTCGCATACAGGAAGATTGCGCCCAACACCAGTGCGCCAACCCAATAGAGCGTGCCAGTCATCCCAAGCAGGTTGGGCAGCAAGCTGATAGGAATCAGCGCCAGGCAGAACCAGAGCATCTGTCGGGCAGTCGATTCTCCATCCGGTTCAACCACCGGCAGCATCTGTATGCCGGCACGCGAGTAGTCTTCGCGGTACATCCATGCAATCGCATAGAAGTGAGGGAACTGCCGCAGGAACAGAATGGCGTAGAGCGCCCACGCTTCTGGGTTCAGATGACCGCTGGACGCAGCGTATCCAATGAGCGGTGGCATGGCGCCGGGCACTGCACCCACGGTGGTCGACCACCACGTTTTCTGCTTGAGCGGCGTGTAGGCGAAGAGATACAGCAGCAGCGTGAGCACGCACAGGCCAGACGTCAGCCAGTTGACGCCCAGGCCCAGCTCAACAGCGCCGGCAATCGCCAGCGCGATTCCAAAACACAGGGCAGGGAACGGTCGTATGCGGCCCGAGGGAATCGGGCGCATCTGGGTGCGGCGCATCTTCAGGTCGGCGTCGCGCTCGTACCATTGATTCAACGCGGCCGTGCCAGTAGCAACGAACCCGGTTCCGATAATCGTGTGCAGAAATTCCACGATGGAGGCCCAATAAAAGAACGGACCCTGGTGGCCGAAGTAGTAGCCGATCGCCGTGCTCATAAGGATGAGCCACGTGATGCGCGGCTTGGTGAATTCGACGTAGCCCTGAATAGACGTTTCGAGCGACGGGACTTCTGCTGCGGCTGTCAGATCGCCTGCCTCGACGGCGATGTCACCCGAAATCGTTTCGTTAACCATTTCCATCCTGCGCTCCACGGACCGGTCGGCGGCAGAACCATCGTTGCATCATTAAATTATGAATTTGAGTTGTCGATCCGGGATAACAGTCGGGCCCGCGACTCACTTGTCACCCAAAGACACCTCACTTAGTGTACTCCGAAGTGTCGACGGCCACCGCGTAAGTCTTGTCCAATGCAAGATGAGGCTGAAGAAAGAGGGCAGGGCATGCTGAGGATTGCTAATACGCATGCAAGAGATGGAGAACCCGAGTCTGGAGCAGATCCGTGTTTTTCTGGACGGGAACCAGGAAGTACGATTTCAGGGTGAGGGAGGAGGGGAGATCTACGCCTGGGTAGAGCGCACGCTCAGGCAGCAGGATTACCCGCGCCGGAGCCGAATCGACAAAGGGCTGTTGCGGCGCTACCTGAGCAAGATGACGGGGTTGAGCCGAGCGCAGATGGGGCGACTGATCGGAGAGTACGGCACGACCGGCCGGCTTCAACCGACCCAGTACCGGCGGCACACGTTTCCCAGGCACTACACGCCGACCGATGTGGCGCTGCTGGTGAAGGTCGAGCAAGCCCATGGCAAGTTGAGCGGGCCTGCGACACAAGCCATTCTAAAACGCGAGGACACGGTCTTGGGCAAGCAGACTTACCAGAACCTGGCTAGGATCTCAAACGGGCACTTATACAACCTGCGCAACAGCAGCGGCTACCGGCGGCAGCGCATCGAGTACGAGGAGACGCATCCGACACAGGTGTCCATCGGCGAGCGCCGCAAGCCCCAACCGGATGGCAAGCCGGGCTATGTGAGGGTGGACAAGGTTCACCAAGGCGACCAGGACGGAGTAAAAGGTATCTATCACCTTAGTATGGTGGACGAAGTAACACAGTGGCAGGTGGTGGGGGCGGCGGTCGCGCATATCAGCGAAGCATGGCTGAAACCCCTGCTGGAAGCGGCTTAGGCGCAGTTTCCGTTTCAACTCAAAGGATTCCATTCTGACAACGGCAGTGAGTTTATCAATTACAAGGTGGCGGGGATGTTACAGAAACTCCTCATCGAACAGACGAAGTCGAGGCCGCGGCACTCGAATGATAACGGGCTGGTGGAATCCAAGCACGGCGCCGTGGTGCGCAAGCACATGGGCTACCTGCATATCGAAGCCCAGCACGCCGATCCGGTCCAGACGTTTTATCGCGAACACCTCAATCCGTATCTCAACTTTCACCGGCCGTGTGGTCAAGCCGAAATCGAGACCGATGCCCAAGGAAAGCAGCAGCGCGTTTATCGCCGCTGGGCCACGCCGTGGGACATCTTCCGGCAAATGCCCGACGCGGCCGACCACCTGCGTTCGGGCCACACCATGGAGTCGCTTCTGCGGGCTTCGTTGCGCGAGACCGACACCGAGTCAGCCGTCCGGATGCAAGCGGCCAAACGAAAGTTATTCACCAGCTTCCAGCGCCAAGCACGGCGTGCTTAACCATCGCAGAAAACCCGCCACCGAGGCGGTGGAAAGGACGGGCCGTGGAAAGCGGAGAAAACCAAACTACGGTTTTCCTCCCTTCCCACAGCCCTTGGAAATCGCTCCCCCGATTTCCACATTCCCACCGCCACGACTACGGCTGGATTCATGTAAACATCGAGCGAAAACCCAAAAGAAAGGAGACATCCTCACAAACCCAGCTCCACCCCTCCTTCAGGCTCATCCTTGGATTGGAATATGCTCGTCACGCAGCTTGCGCATTCCGCTGTTGATCGCCTTGTCGCATACTTCCTGCATCCATCCATCGATTGGTTCTAGCTGGGCTTTCGGTGTCATGGGCCGTATTCGGTCTCTTCCTTCCCGTTTCGCAGGGCTTCACCCGCTCTCCGCCATCTCCCGCCCCGCCGCGTTCTCTTCCGCAAAGCTGAAGCGACCTTTTACAGTCACAGAACGAAAACCAGAATCTTTCGAGCAATCCCAGTCGCTTACAGAGCAAGCTTCCTCGACGCTATCGATCAGCCAGTCATGATGAAGTAATCCGGTCTGTAGACCGACAGCTCGGGGTCGGCCGATCGTCTTCTTTTGGTTGGTTCCAGACGTGGGGCGGCCTCCTCGCCCCCGCCCGCTCTCCGCTTCGGATTAGGATGCCCACATGCGGCTGTACGAATCACCCGGAAGGGCCAACATTCTCATTCTCGGATGAGAGAAGACTTCGTTTCGCAATTCGATCTCTGAACATCCCATCGGCTTGTCCGGCGTTCTGGGTTTGATGACAGTAGTTCGCTTAACTATTGCAGGATCAATGAGATGAGTTCGAATGAACAGTGCGCGCCCCCATTTCTGGCCACGACTTGAGTTCGTTTCGTAATCCTAGGGCAATGGGCGGCCGCCATCGATCAGATCAGCAGCTCCCAGGAGGTGGGCATTCCCGTCAGACTCGGCAGAGCGGGCGAATCCGCTGGTGTGCAGTTTGTTTCGCAAAACTGCTTCACGGACTGCCCGAGTTGGCCTCGCCCGCCGTATTCGTTTGTCTTGACCTGTGGCTAAGTCGTTTAGAAAGTTATATATGAGTTCGTCCGCACAGTCGTGGTTTGAGGCTCATCGAGAGCTATGGCCGATCTCGGCGGAGTACTTGGCTTCGTTTTTTCCGTGCGTTTGGGGCTGGTCGCCGCGGAAAGAACGCGTGTCCAAGAGCAGCAGTCCGTAACAACGTCGCGGGTTAGTATAGGAAAACACCGGAAAGGTCTTTAAATGAACATTAATTCGCGCGCAGTGTTGGCCTTCGGCTGTCTCACTGCGCTCGCTGCCTCGCTGCCCCTCGTCGCTCAGGATGCGACGGCAACCTGGCTGGGGAATGTAAAGCAACTCACCAGCGGCGGCGAGAACGCCGAAGCCTACTGGTCACCCGATGGCAAGCGCCTCATCTTCCAGTCCACGCGAGGCGACCAGAAGTGCGATCAGGAGTTCATCATGAACGCCGACGGGTCGGACCAGCATCATGGTCTCGACCGGCAAAGGCCGCACGACGTGTGGCTACTTCCTTCCGGACGGCAAGCACATCATCTATGCTTCCACCCACCTCGCGGGTGATGCCTGCCCTCCCAGCGCCGACCGCAGTAAAGGGTATGTCTGGGCCGTTTACCCCAGCTACGACGTTTTCCTGGCAAAAGATGATGGGTCCGACTTGAAGCGCTTGACCGACGCGCCCGGCTACGATGCCGAGGGAACCGTCAACTGGAAAAAGAAAGAGATCATTTACACGTCGCTCGCTTCCGGCGATCTCGACCTCTGGACCATGAAGCTGGATGGCTCCGGCAAGAAGCAGCTCACCAAGAGCTATGGCTACGATGGCGGACCGGTTTTCTCCCGCGACGGAAAAAAAATCGTATGGCGTGCGAACCATCCCGGCACGCCTGAAACCAAACAGCGCTACGCGGATTTGCTCAAGGACAACCTCACCAGCCCGATGAAGATGGAGCTGTTCGTTTCCGATGCGGATGGCAAGAACGTCAAGCAGATCACGAACTTTGGCTGTGCTTCGTTCGCTCCCACCTTCACGCCGGATGGCAAGCAGATCCTGTTCTCCTCCAACAAGCTCAACTGCGACGGACGGAAGTTTGAGTTGTTCCTCATCAATGTGGATGGCTCCAACTTGCAGCAGGTCACTAACTACGGCAGCTTTACTTCGTTTCCGGAATACTCGCCCGATGGGCATCAAATCGTGTTCGTGTCGGATTGGAAGGCGGCGGCGCGTTACGAGTTCAACGTCTTCACGGCCGATTGGACGCCGCCGGCAGTGAAAAGCAATGGCTCGACAAAGGCGACACAGTGACCCGCCGAGCCTCCGTGTTCATTCGCGCGGCCCTGTTGCTCGCGCCGGCGCTGGCGATTGCTGCGTATGAGATCACGCCCGATGCCTACCTGTGCGCACATCAAGTATCTGGCATCTCCGGAGTTGAAAGGGCCGGCGCACCGGCACGCCGGAACTTAACAAAGCCGCCACTTACATCGCAGGTTGGTTCAAGAAAGCCGGACTGCAGCCGGTTGGGCCTCAGTACCTTGATAACTACGAGGTCACGGCACGTACCGGACTTGGTAAAGGCGACAAGCTGTCTGTGGATGATAACGGCAAGCAAACCGCCTTCAAACAGCTGCTGGACTTTGTTCCGATCAACCTCAGCGCGAACGGGTCGGCGCATGGACCGATCGTCTTCGCAGGCTACGGCATCACCGCTCCGGAATACCATTACGACGACTACGCCGGTGTCGACGCCAAGGACAAGATCGTCCTGCTTCTCCGCCACGAACCGCAGGAGGCGGATGAGAAGAGCGTTTTCGAAGGCAAGAACTTCACCGCCCATTCCCAGATCTCGAGCAAGCTGGTGAACGCAAAGTTGCACGGTGCGCGTGGCGTCCTGCTGGTCAACGACACGCCCAACCATCCGGGCGATGAGGACCAACTCGAGAAATTCCAGCCGCTGGTTGGAATTGAAAACTACGGCATCGTGCTGGAACAGATCAAGAGCACGGTCGCCGATGAAATCCTGGCCCCGTCCAAACAGAATTTGAAGGATCTAACGGCTGCTATCGACAAAGACACGAAGCCGCACTCCTTCCTGCTTCCCGCATCGGTCACTGCCAATATCACGGTGGAGTTGCAGCAGCAGAGGCGGATCGTTCATAACGTGATCGGCTACTATCCTGGGCAAACCAGCGAATACATCATCATTGGCGCCCACTACGATCATCTCGGCAAAGGCGAGCAGGATTCGCTCGCTCCGTCACTGATCGGCACTATTCATCCGGGAGCCGACGACAATGCTTCCGGAACCGCAGGTGTGATTGAACTTGCCCGCCATCTCGCTGCCTCCGGCCAGCACAAGCGTGGCTTCCTCTTCATCTGCTTCTCCGGCGAAGAGGAGGGATTGCTGGGTTCGGCTTACTACGTCAATCATCCGCTCAAGCCGCTTAGTGATGCCGCCGCCATGATCAACATGGATATGATCGGACGGCTGCGCGACAACAAAGTCTACGTGGGTGGCGTCGGCACGGGATCAACGTTCAAGCCGTTCTTGCAGCAGGCGACCAAGAACGCCGGTTTCCAATCGGATGAATCGGAGGTAGGCGGCTACGGCTCCAGCGATCACACCTCTTTCACCACGAAGCAGATACCCACGCTGTTCTTCTTCTCCGGCTTGCACAGCGACTATCACAAGCCCAGCGATACCTGGGACAAGATCAACGCCAAAGATGCCGTTCGCCTGCTCGGCGAGATCTCGGAGATCGCCGTCGACCTGGCCGACTCGCCCGATCGGCCCCAATTTGTGCGCGTCGCCATCAACCCGCACGCGGGTGGCGTCGCACCGGGCGGCGGCGGGTACGGGCCCGACTTCGGCAGCATTCCCGATTTTGGTGGCCCCGCGCACGGTGTGCGCTTTGCCGACATTCGAGCTGGATCGCCCGCCGACAAGGCCGGACTCAAGCCCGGCGACGTGCTGGTGGAGTTTGATGGCAAGCCGATAGAGAACCTCTACGACTTCACCTATGCGCTGCGGCAGCACAAGCCCGGTGATACGGTGATCGTCAAGGTCCGGCGGGATGGAAAGCCGGTCGCGGCGAAAGTGCTGCTGACCAAGCGTAACTAAATGAAACCGCACGCACGCTACCACTTCGTTCTGTCCCTGCCGGAGCGGGTGGTGCGATCCATGAGCGCGCTCTCCGGCGGACTGGCACGCGAGATCGGGAACGTCATCCTGCCGCAGCGGATACGCCGTACCGCGCTCTATCGGGTGATGGTCGAAGTAACGCTGCGCTTTCTGATTGAAGAAGTGGGGCGTGTGGAAGGCGTTTATCCGCAGGAGGGAAAGCTCGCGCAGGACTTTCTGCTGCGATCGGGCGCTAGCCGCGGCATCGAGGTGCTTGGCCTGTTGACCATCCATGTCTCGCCCGTCTGGGTGTTGGCCGCGCTGGCCGATGCCACAGGGGCAGGGCACTCGCTGATAAGCCAAATCAGCGATGCCTTGAAGCAGGATGGGTTGCTCGACCGCAACGCCCGGTTCGAGAACGTGGACCAACTGCTGGATGGCTTGGAACGGACCAGCAGCCAGCTGGCCCAGACGTTGAACCAGCCGCCGCTCGACGTCGCCAGCCTTCGAGAAGAGTGGAAGAAGTTGAAGGAGAGCTTGCCGCGCATTCCGCGCGCCAACCTGCCGCAGGCCGCGGCGCTCGAGCAAATCTGGAAGCGGCTTGTCCACGATGCGGCCGAACAGGACCGGTCGGTCTTCGCGCTGTGCTCCTTGATGGCGATGTCGACCGTGGCTCAGATACCGGCCAACATCCACTGGCTTTCCCGGGCGGCGAAGTCGGGCGCGAAGCGGACCGGCGCCGTGCTGGGAGATGCGCTGCTCGGCCACTACGTGCGCTCTCTCGACGAGATCAAGAGGACCGGGTTCACCGAATATTGGAAGCGCGAGTTCCGGCCTTACCTCCGCGCGGCGGCCCTGCAGTTCGCCCCCTCCAACCGGACTTTGACGGAACGCCTTTTGAGCAGGCATTAGCTGAAGCTTTGATAGAGTATGAGCGCTAAACGCTTATGAAAACGAATACGTTGATCCTACCAGCCCTACTCCTGGCCACCGCTGGATCTCTTTTCGGGCAGCCCTACCAGAAAGGTTATGAGAGCCAGGTGAAGCAGGCGGTTGAAGGCGTGCACGCGGTTATCGCCAAAGGCCCCTACCAGGCTTCCTGGGATTCGCTAAAGAAGTATCAGGTCCCCGAGTGGTATCAGGACGCCAAGTTCGGCATCTTCATCCACTGGGGCGTCTACTCGGTTCCGGCGTTCGGCAACGAGTGGTATCCGCGCAACATGTACATGCAGGGCACCCCAGAGTTCAAACACCATGTCGCGACGTACGGGCCTCAATCGAAGTTCGGCTACAAGGACTTCATCCCGATGTTCAAGGCAGAGAAGTTCGATCCCGACGCATGGGCCAAACTGTTCCGCAAGGCTGGCGCCAAGTTTGTCATCCCCGTGGCTGAGCATCACGACGGCTTTCCGATGTACGATTCCGGGCTCACCGACTACAGCGCCGCCAAGTTGGGGCCGAAGCGCGACATCGTCGGCGATCTCGGGGTGGCCGTTCGCAAGCAAGGCCTGCATTTCGGCGCCTCATCGCACCGCGCTGAACATTGGTTTTTTTACCAAGGCGGCATGCAGTTCGATTCCGACGTGAAGGATCCCGCCAACGCGGGTCTCTACGCACCCGCCCACGTCCAGAAGGAGAAAGGCGCGACCCACGACACGGTGCCCGACGATGCATGGATGACCAACTGGCTGGCCCGCAGCTCAGAGATCGTCGACAAGTACCACCCCGAGATCATGTGGTTCGATTGGTGGATTGAGCAGCCCGCCTTCCAGCCATACCTGCAGAAGTTCGCCGCGTTCTATTACAATCGCGGCGTCGAGTGGGACAAGGGTGTCGCCATCAACTATAAGCACACCGCATTCCCGGACGGCACGGCGGTACTCGACATCGAGCGCGGCAAGCTGGACTCTTCCCGCAATCTCTTCTGGCAAACCGACACGTCGGTCAGCGTCAAGTCCTGGGGTTACATCGACAACGACACATTTCGCACGCCAGATTCCATGATCGACGAGTTGGTGGATATCGTCAGCAAGAACGGCGCGCTGTTGTTGAATATTGGCCCGCGTTCGGATGGCACCATTCCCGAAGGAGCGCAGCATGTACTGCTGGAGATGGGCAAGTGGCTGGACGTGAATGGCGATGCGATCTATGGGACTCGCCCTTGGAAGATCGCTGGTGAAGGCCCGACCAAGTCCGTTGGCGGCTCGTTTAAAGACACGGAGGGGCAGCCGTTCACCAGCCACGACATCCGGTTCACCACCAAAGCCGACGCTCTTTACGCGATCGCGCTCGATTGGCCGGCCGATGGCAAAGTAGTCATCAAGTCGCTTGCCAAGGGCGGCGCCTACGGCGAGATCAAGAGCATCCAGCTACTCGGTTCCGATGCCCAGCTGAAATGGACTCGTGATGCTGCAGGCTTGACCATCCGAACCCCGGCCGCCAAACCCGGTGACTACGCATTTACGTTCAAGATTGTGCCAGTGAAGTAGCTTTACTGCCAGATGGAAACGCCCGCCGGCGGAACTGTGCGCTTGCCAACGACTGGGTTGGCCTCGGCGGCCGCAGGAATCTGCTGGTCGTTGTCTGTGAAGTTGGTTGCCACCCAGAAGCCTTGGCGCCAGTCAACGAAGAAGTTAAGCGGCAGGTTCAACGGCTTCGCGCCGGTGCGCTCATAAACAAGGTGCAATAGGTCAGCCTCGAGTTGGCCTTCTTCCGAATCCACTCCGATGTAGACCACTTGGCCCTTGCCTAGCTTGTGGAATACCGCGGCGGCGCTGCCTTTGTAGAACTGGTCCGAATACGTCGCGAGCACCTCGGTGCCCGGCTTTGCCTCCAGAATGTCGCCCCAATTGCCCCACGCGTAGCTCTTGGCGTTAGCGCTGACGGCGCCGTTTCGCCCCGGCGGCAGGACGTCGTACCGTGGGATCGCCGCGCCAACCAAGTTGTAGATTGGCTCTGCCCACAAGGACTCCCAGATATGACCGCGCCGGTCTTTCTGCCCGCTGCGGCAGGTGAGGATCAGCGTTCCGCCGTTCTCGACGTACTTTGTGAAACGCGCCACCAGGTCCTTGTCGACAAGCTGGTAAGACGGCGCAACCAAGTAGCGCCTTTTCGAGAAGTCCTTCTCTTCGGTGATCACATCGACTGGCGCTCCCAGCGACTTCAGCGCTCGGTAATACTTCAGCCAATGATCGGTCGTGTTCCAGCGCACGTTCTGCTTGTGAATGTCGATATCCCAGCGGTTCTCGAAGTTCATGATGAAGGCGGTCCGCCGCGCTTCATAGTCCGACGGGGCGGCCGGGTTGGGCTTGTACAGCGTTCGCAACTTCTGCATCTCCTGAATGGACAGGACGAACTCCTTGCCGCCCGGAGAGAGCGTGACACCATCGGGTTCCACCATGGTCTTGTGGTACAGCTCCTGCCCGAAGGCCGGCTGTCGATAGCGATACACGCAGACCAGGCGGCCGCCCTGTGCGAATGCCCGCATGATCCAGGCATTCACGACGCCTGGCTGGAGGAGTGGATTCACGGGCGCCCAATTCACCTGGCCCGGCTGCAGCTCCATAGGGCCTTCAATACCGCTTCCCAGATTGCGCAGAAAGTCGTTGGTGATGGAGACATGTGCCGGGTCTCCCATCCGGAAACCGAGGTCACCACGGAACAGCCCGCCGCTTACCGGATACATGGTGAAGCTCATGATGTCGAGATCCTTCTCAGAGAGAGCCGGATTGATTAGCTCGTAATTCATCATGAAGTTGGTGGTGATCCACTGGCTCTTCACGTAACGGCGTAGCACGCCGGCCTGGAAGCGCAGGTAATCCGCCGCTTCCGCGGCGAACCAACGCCGGAGGTCCAGCATCGCGTGCGGATTCGGATCAGCCACCAGTTCCACCGGATTGGGCATCTCAACCTGGTCGATGCTGTTGTAGCGCTGCGACCAGAAGGCGTTGCCCCAATCCCGGTTGAGGCGATCCACGGTGCCGTATTTCTCGCGCAGCCACGTCCGGAACTTCTCTTGGGAGGCGGGGCCATAGGAGATGCCTTGCCCATAGTGAGACAGTTCGTTGTCCAGCTGCCAGCCCCAAACGGCCTGGTTTGCGCCGTATCGCTCCGCCATCTTGGCGTCGATCTTTGCCACATAGTCGCGATAGACCGGCGAACTCCAATCCGCTTGCTCGCGTGACCCATGGGCCATGTGCACACCATTGGCGTTGCGCATCATGATTTCGGGGTGTTTGCGGGCGAGCCAGGCCGGCGGTGTCGCGCTGGGCGTACAAAGGATGACTTTCAAGCCGTACTTGTGGGCCAGCTCAATGTTCTTGTCGAGCCAGCCAAACTCGTACTGGCCTTCGACCGGCTCCATAAATGACCAGGCAAACTCGCCGAGGTGAATGAATTCAAAGCCGAATTTCTTGATGTTGGCGATGTCCCGTTCCCACTGGGACTCGGGCCAGGCTTCGGGATAGTAATAGACCCCTATGGTCATCAACTGATCGGGCGGAAACCACTGTGCGATTTGCTGGGGAGTAGGCTGAGCCGTCGACGTGACGGCGAGCAGCAACAGGGCTGGGGTGACAAGTCTCATACTCAGATGTTCCTGACTAAAGAGAGTATGGCAAACGCACCCTACTGGAAGCGCTTTCAGTCCTTGGCGGGCGGGGGTTGAGGCACTACGACGGCGGGGTCCGTGCTCTTTCGGATGGCCCGGAGTTGAAGCCGGCGCAGACGCCGCTTGGTGGTCTGTTTATCGGATCGGGCGCGGTCGCCATTTTGTGAAGACATGCTTGGTTTCTCTTTCTGTGTTGGCGCTCGTTTTAGGAACGCCCGTTAACGTATGGTGCGAATTCGCGGACTAGCCTGGTCTGTCGCGCCGTTCGAGACATAGCCGCACAAGGTTCGAATCGAAATCCGGTTGGACGGCGAACGCTGACGCTTGTGCCAACTTCGCCGAGATGTGCAATCAGGTGCGCTCGAATGTTGTCTGTTTGGCCGATATAGACCCACTCCCGGTTGTTCGAGAGGCCATACACGCCGGAACATTCGGGCGCATTATTTTGGACAGAGGCTCGCGTGAAGGACCGAGTTGGGCATTCTTCGAATAGCATCAATTCGATGGCTCCTCAGCAGCGTCCGCTGCGTCTTCTAAGACCCGGATAATTTCGTCGCGTCGCATCATGAGGTAGGTCTCGCCACTCAGCCGGATTTCGTCGCCGGAGTACTCTCCAAACAGAATTCGGTCGCCGATCTTCAACGCGGCTGGACTGATGCTGGCGTCGTCGAGATGCACACCCTTGGCAACCGCGATCACCTCGCCGTGTTGCGGTGCCATCTTCACGCGTCTGACTACGATGCGATCCTGAATCCGTTGCCCCTTGTGTCGAACGACACGAATGACCGCTCTCGATTTTCAGCTAAGAATAAGAGTTCAGAGTATCTGACTTAGCGCAGACGGTCTGAAGAGTGGGCGGGATTGCTCAGACGTCTTAAGTGTAGGCGAAAACGGGCTGTTTGTCCATTGGCCCTGCGGTGAAGCCAGGAACTTCGCATGCTTGCCGGTTGACCCGTGTCGGCCGCCTGAAATGGTGGGGGCGTTGGGAGTAATGAAGGAAAAGGAGATTCGCAGGGCGAGGTTTTCGCCAATATTGGCGGTCTGCGGTGCAGTAGGCAGAAATTCACAGACGATTTGCTTGAACAGAGGGTTGCCGAGTCAAAAATGAGACGAGTGGCTGGGGCTCGCTGGATGAACGCAAGGGGAGAGCTCAAGTGGGCTGGATCGGGGACCGTGCCGTTCAGTCAGGTGCTCGAATCTGGGGCGGTGTCGGCAAGCGTGGAGAAATCCGTGCTTGAGAGCCCAGTGTTTCGTCAGATCCATCCAACCGTTGTTCTCATTCTTCCAGCGGCTGTGCCCCAATTGGCGGATGATCCGAGTGGGAAAGGCCTGCTTGGGCAGAGTGGTGACCCAGAGCCATTCGTGGTCGGTGGAATGGGAAGTCAGTTCGCCTTCGCGGTAACGGTTGCGATCGAGCACTTCTTCAGAGCGCACCACCCGCACCGGTTCGGGGTTGTCGATGGTGAAGGGCAGACCTTCGGTATCCCAGAGTTGAACTTGGTATGTCTTATGGTCGCGCCGCTCCGTAAAACCGAGATCCGGTGGTCGACATGCAAACAGGCGCACCGCCGATTGATACAAATCACGGGAGTTCTGCTTCAGGCTGATGACTGCGTCCCAGCCCATCTTGTGGACCAACTGCAGTACTGGAGTCTGCGCGTAAAGCGCATCCAAAAGCAAGATGTCGAAAAAGCGGCTTCCATACATGTCCGGCAGCCGATTGAGCAAACGAAGCGCAGCCGTGTCCTCGCCCTCACCCGGTTGAAGCCACTCGATGGCGAGAAACGGTTTGACTGGGCTGTGGACCATCTGACAACCGACGGCGCGATGGTAATACTGAGTCTGCTCGATCTTGCGGCCGGCTTGATCCTTCAGGGTCACACGGCGCTCCAGGCAACGGTCACAGCGCCGGCTGAAACTGGACAACACCTCGATGCCGTCCAACGCCGCCACCAAGCGCCCTTGCACCCGTCCCTCATCGAAGGCTTTACCTCGCTTCAGACGGCGGTTGACATCCACCAACATGGCTTCCAGCGGGTTCAGGTCGAAGCCGCATAAACTGTACCGCAGAGTGTCATCGCCGAAAGCGCGTTCGGCGCCGATCCAGCTTTGCAGATGCGAATGAGACAGTTCACTATTCAACTGCTGAAAACTGGGTAGGCGAAACACAAAGCTATGGAAGACCGCCAGGAAGATGCTGGATGGCGAGATTTCCGGATCGGTGCGGGCGTCCGCCATCTGAGCTGCATGAGCGCGCAAACCGAAACCTTTGTTCAGCCAAGTGGAAAGCGAAGGCAGAGAATGCGCGCTCTCTTTCATCCGTAAGGCTGTAAGATAAGCGAGACGCCGTCTCTCATCCCCATGCCCGGATGGCTCACTTTTTGACGCTCTTCCTTTTCTTGTTCTTAACCTTGAGACGATGCATCAGTTCCCGGTTGATGTCGGAGATTTTCTCCAGGTTCTCTTTCACTTGGTGATAGTTCTCAATCCACCGGCGGACTTGCTCGACCTGATCGCTCGGCACAGTGCAACCGGCGCGATGCGACTGGTCTAAGGTCACGCTCAAATACCATACCGGCCCGTGGCGCTCGCCACGGGCACATTTGCAATCCGGATTGCCGCACGTCACGTAGCGCTCCATCAAGGAGCCGCGAAGCACTTCTGCGAGCGGCGGCAGAACTCTGGTTAGGCCCTCGCGCCGCTTGCGCAAGGCGAGTTCGGAGAGTTTGGTCAGGTTTTCTTTTACAGCCATATGGATGCAAGAATCATACACCCAAACGCTCAAAAAGTAAATGCGAATCTCCCAAATGCGAATTTCCAGCCTATCTTATTGAGCTATTTGGAGATCGCTTTGGCATGCGAAGTCCCTGGCGGTGAAGCCAGGAACTTCGCATGGCCCGTGTCAGTCCCCGGAAATGGCCGGAGCCTGGGAGTAACGAAGGGAAAGGAGATTCGCAGAGCAAGGTTTTCGCGAGTATTGGCGGTCTGCCGGTCGCCATGGGCAGAAGTTGATTGGCAATTTCGCGAGCAGGGGTTTACACGGTCGAAAATGAGACGAGTGGCTCCGGTCCGCTGGAGGGAACGCAAGCGGAGGGGCACCGCAAGTGGGCTGGATGGGGACCGTGCCGTTTCAGTCAGGTGCTCGAATCGAGGGCGGAGTCTTGGTCGCCCAGGCGCGTAACTGAGCAGCGACGGCGATGGCAGCGAGGTGATCCCGGCGAGCGAGTTTGGAGTGTCTGAGAACGAAGGCCGAACTCAAGGCGAACGCGATCAGGAGAATCAAGGTGACGGCTGCGAGGCCGTGATTGGAGACCGGCTCCCGCTCTCCGGAGGCGGTGGTGTGTGTGGGACGGTGCCCGCAAGCGTGGAGAAATCCGTGTTTGAAAGCCCAGTGTTTTGTCAGATCCATCCAACCGTTGTTCTCATTCTTCCAGCGGCTGTGCCCCCGTTGGCGGATAAGCGGAGTGGGGAATACCTGCTTGGGCAGCGTGGTGATCCAAAGCCATTCGTGGACGGTGGAATGCGAAATCCGTTCTCCTTCGCGGTAGCGATTGCGATCGAGCACCTCTTCGGAGCGCACCACCCGCACCGGTTCGGGGTTGTCGATGGTGAAGGGCAGACCTTCGGTATCCCAGAGTTGAACTTGGTATGTCTTATGGTCGCGCCGCTCAGTAAAACCGAGATCCGGTGGTCGACATGCAAACAGGCGCACCGCCGATTGATACAAATCACGGGAGTTCTGCTTCAGGCTGATGACTGCGTCCCAGCCCATCCTGTGGACCAACTGCAGTACCGGAGTCTGCGCGTAAAGCGCATCCAAAAGCAAGATGTCGAAAAAGCGGCTTCCATACATGTCCGGCAGCCGATTGAGCAAACGAAGCGCAGCCGTGTCCTCGCCCTCACCCGGTTGAAGCCACTCGATGGCGAGAAACGGTTTGACTGGGCTGTGGACCATCTGACAACCGACGGCGCGATGGTAATACTGAGTCTGCTCGATCTTGCGGCCGGCTTGATCCTTCAGGGTCACGACAACACCTCGATGCCGTCCAACGCCGCCACCAAGCGCCCTTGCACCCGTCCCTCATCGAAGGCTTTACCTCTCTTCAGACGGCGGTTGACATCCACCAACATGGTTTCCAGCGGGTTCAGGTCGAAGCCGCATAAACTGTACCGCAAGGTGTCGTCGCCCAAAGCGCGCTCGGCGCCGATCCAGCGTTGTAGATGGGAGTGGGACAGTTCGCGGTCCAACTGCTGAAAGCTGGGCAGGCGAAATACAAAGCTATGGAAGACCGCCAGGAAGATGCTGGAAGGCGATATTTCCGGACCGGTGCGGGCGTCCGCCAGCTGAGCCGCATGAGCGCGCAGATCGAAACCTTTGTTCAGCCAAGCGGAAAACGAAGGCAAAGAGTGCGCTCTTTCTGTCATCCCTAAGGCTGCACGACTGGCAAGACGCCGTCCCTCATTTCCTTGCCTGGATGGCTCACCTTTTGGTTGTCGTCCTTTTCTTGTTCTTGGCCTTGAGGCGACGCATCAGTTCCCGGTTGATGTCGGAGATCTTCTCCAGGTTCTCTTTCACTTGGTGATAGTTCTCAATCCACCGGCGGACTTGCTCGACCTGATCGCCTGGCACGGTGCAACCGGCCCGATGCGACTGGTCCAAGGTGACGCTCAAATACCAAACCGGCCCGTGGCGTTCGCCGCGGGCACATTTGCAATCAGGGTTGCCGCAGGTGAGGTAGCGCTCCATCAATGACCCGCGAAGTACCTCTCCCAGTGGCGGCAGGACTTTGGTTAGGCCCTCGCGCCGATTGCGCAAGGCGAGTTCGGAAAGTTTGGCCAGCTTTTCTATTTCAGCCATTTAGCTGCAAGAATTATACAAGCAAATACAAAAAACGCAAATGCGAATTTCCCAAATGCGAATTTCCTTCTTATCTTATTGAGCTACCTGAGGATCGCCTCGGCGTGCGAAGTTCCTGGCGGTGAAGCAGGATAGACTACACTTGCTCGGCAACGGGGAAGGGGATTAGACTCATTGCATTCGGAGGATCATTTGAAGCGGCGTCGTCTTGACTGGCCTATCGCCGGCTGCGTGTGCTTCGCGGCGATTCTGGTGGCGAGTTCCTGTTCGTCGCCAGCCGCGGTGGCCACATTCGCTGCCGGCGCGCAAAAGGCGGTGGATCAGGGTCAAGTCGTTTTTGCGGATCTGCCGACTTCCTGTGAGCGCCGCGAAGCGGACCGGCGAAGCGATGCGGAGATCCTGGTCGATACCTCGCCGGGCGTTCCGATCCCGGCGCGTTGCGCAGGCTTTATCACGCAGCGAGATGCATTGGTGAAGGCTTCCTCCGTTTTGTCCGACTATTTTCAAGTGCTCAACCAAGTCGCTTCGTTCGGCACATCGAGCCTCGGCACAACCGCTTCCTCCGACGCGCAGCAGCTGGAGAGTGATGCGCATCTAAAGGACAGCGGCGCTCTATCTGCGCTGGTAGGCATTCTGGTTCAGGCTGCGACGGAAGGCTATCAGCGCAAACGGCTGGCAGAGCACATTAGGGCGGCGAACAGACCTATTCAAAATGTGACCCTGGCGTTTTCTCAGATTGCGGTGGAAGATTACCAGAATGACCTGCTAGCGAACGAAGAACGTACACTTCGTGAACGCTACAGTGATTTCGCGGAGCATGCAGCTGGAAAAAATGACCCGATTGTTTTCCTCCTTCGCGCTCGCTGGCAGCAAGATATGAACGGGCTGGTGCAACGGCGTGCGGCCGTCGCGGCGTACGTTTTGGCGCTTGAGAAAGTTCGTAAGGGACATCAGGAACTGGCCGATCAAGCGGGCAAACTGAACAGCCGCGAACTCGGCGCGGCGTTGGCGCCATACACCACATCACTGGAGAGCCTGGCGTCGTCGATCCACTTTTTGCGATAAGGGCGAAACCGGATGGAGGCGGACGGGAATGAATGACGTGAACGCGGCGGACCAAGCCCGCGATCTATCCGTGCTTTTCCAGGACTTTGCCTTTGCTGTGTTCGACTACCGCCGGCTCCACTTTGCCGAGCTTTCCGAGGCGCAGCGAGAAGACTTCGAGGATCGGGCGGAAGCACTGCTGGATGCGGCCGATAGCTTCACGGAAGCTGCGATCGCTGCCACGGTGACTTCAGTCCAGGACAGTCTCAAGAGTATCGCGAAAGTCACCACTGCGGCAAAGCAAACACTCAAGACCATGAACAACGTGCAAGAGGCGCTGGCGATCGTAAGCGCTGGGCTCGCTATCGCCGGAGCCGTGGCTAGCGGAAATGCGGGTGGAGTTGTGTCAGGATTGCAGTCACTGATTGCCGCGGTGCACCCATCAGACACTGCGGCAGGAGGCTCTGCCTCAAGCTGAGTAGGCCGCGGGAATCACGGGGGCGATGATACACTTCTGCCAGGATGATTCCCGCTCGCGTTCTGCGGCTCGGCGGCATCTTTGTAGCGATTCTGCTGCTCGCGTTCATGGCACTGTTGTCTTTTGGAGCGGCGCTGCGCCAGTCTCCAACTTTCGACGAAGTTGCTCATATTGGCGCCGGCCTCAGCTACGTTCAAAAACTCGACCTACGCATGAATCCGGAACACCCGCTGCTGGCCAAGGCCCTCACTGGTGTGGCTCTTGCAGTTCGTGGAACAAAGGCGGACTACGCAGGACCGGCGTGGACGAACAGCAAAGACTTCATGTTCGCCTTCCTCGGCGAATGGTCGTTCGGCCACTGGGTGCTCGCCCGCTGGAATAACCCTACGACCGTGCTGGCGTGGGCACGCTTTCCCATGCTGTTGCTCACTCTGGCGCTGGGATGGGCAGTTTTCACATATGCCAAGCGCCTCGGTGGCATGGTCGGTGGCCTTATTTGCCTGTCGGTCTACGCCACCGCGCCCATATTCCTTGTTTTCGGCCCTCTAGTCTTGACCGACATTGCTATCGCTCTCTTCTCTGTGCTGACCGTATGGGCATTTGGCAACGAGTGGCGAGAACCGGGGCGCGCGAATCGTTGGCTTTTCACACTGACCCTCGCCGGTGCGCTCTTATCAAAGTTTTCAGTGCCCATTCTGCTCCTCGGGATTCTAATTTCCGGTTTGTCAACGCGGTGGATGCCGGCTTACGACCAACCGCCCGACGAGGCGGATCGAAAAGCATGGCGGCGACTGCGCTGGCGGGCTACTGGGAAGAGCCTACTTTGGGCAGCTCTGCTCGTGTATACGGTCTATTTCCTCTTCTCATGGAATCAGCCGACGATCTTTCTTGAGCGGATAGGCGGCGATGTGCCTGCCTTGGTGCTCAGGCGCTTGCTTCTCCCGGTCGTGATTTACCTGGGAGGAGCGGTGATGGTGTTGTTTGGCTTCAGTCGTCCCAGCTTCCTCTTCGGCCAGGTCTACCCGCACGGCATTTGGTTTTACTATCCGGTCGTATTCACCTTGAAATCGCAATTGGGTTTTCTGGGGCTGCTGGTATTGTCATTGGTCCTCGGACTGGCTCGCAGACGAAAGGGGAAAGCGACTGGCCGCGCCGTACCGCCTGAATTGCAGATGCACTGGCGAACCATCTGGGTGACGTTGGTTGTGTTCACCGCTGTGTGTATGTTGAGCCACTTCGATATCAGCGTGCGTCATTTCAGTGTCCCGGCGGCGCTTGTGATTTTGCTCATGGCTCCTCTGCCGCGATTGTTGGAGGAAATGGCGGGCAGACGCGAAGGCGTCTTGTACGCTGCCTGGGGGGTGGTCGCGGTGATGGTCTTGAGTTGCCTGGTGAGCGCGGCGCGCACCTATCCGTGGTATTTGCCCTACGTCAACGCGCTGGGGGCGGGGAAGCCCGCCTACACGCTGATGAGCGATTCCAACGTTGATTGGAACCAGTCCTTACCGGAGGTGGAGATGTTTGCCCAACGCCACCAACTCCAAGATCTCCCAATGGACAGCTATGCGCTTTCGGACGACACTGCTTACGTTCCGCAATCACACATGTGGGACTGCCAAGCTCCGAGTCAGGCGGATGCCAGTCATTGGGTCGTTGTCTCGGCCAATATGATTCTGGACGGCCATAACTGTTCGTGGTTGTTGGTATATCCACAGGAGGAACTAGGCGGCGGCAGCATGTATGCCTTTCACCTGCCGCCCGAGATCCCGCCCGATGGTGCGCCGGGAGGGCCGCCACGACCGGCCGATCGGCGAGCGTTCCTCGGCACTCCCTTCGATTTCAAAGGCCTGTCACTCGAATCATTACGCTATCCAGAGAGAATTCCGGACTTGACGAAGAAGCTGATGACGATGGCCCAGAGCACAAAGAAGTGAGGAGCGACTTCGACTCCATGTCGCCCTCGACGCCATCCTCATGGTCGACGTTTCGGGATAAGATGTATGCCTATGCATGGGCGCATCGCGATCTGCTCCATAGTCTTAGCCGGCCTCTGTTCCGCGCAGCAGCCCCCTATAACGACGGGCGGTATTTGGACACAGAGTTGAAGGTTCCCGATCACGGTTTTGAGTGGGGTTACAAGCCGGGGCCGGTAGACATGCGCTTCGTTATGCACTTGAGTGATGCAGGTGAATGGGTGGAGACCGGAGACGTGAAGTTCGGAGATAATCCACCACAGCGCACTTTCGACATGACCTTGCGCAAACAGAAGTGAATGTTTCGTTCCCCGGAGCTTTATTCCGGCATGCAGATAGAGACTTGACGCGATGGGCGCTTCGGCATATGCAATCCTCGCCGCCGGATGGCTGGTCTGGTTGGCGCCATTTCTATTCTTGCAGCGAAGAGCTGCGGCCCCCCAACAGGTCGATAGCCGGGCGAGGTGGGGCATCGTGCTCGTCGCAATCTCGTATTCGATGCTTTGGCAGACTAGATTCTGGGAAAGGCCATTAGAAGATTGGCAGATGGCGCTCTCCCTCCTGTTTTTTCTTCTGGCCCCGCTTCTCTCCTGGACCGCGAAGCGAGCGCTGGGACGACAGTGGCGGCTTGACGCCGGCCTGAACTCCGATCACGAGCTTGTGATGTCGGGACCCTATCGGATTCTGCGCCATCCCATATACACATCCATGCTTTGCTTGCTGCTTGGCACCGGCGTTATGATCACGCCGTGGTGGCTGCTGTTGCTCTCTGTTGCGGTTTTCGTCACGGGCACAGAAATTCGCGTACGAATTGAAGACCGTCTGCTGAGTTCGGCTTTCGGCGAGCGGTTTCGCGATTACCAGCGGAGCGTTTCGTCGTATGTTCCTTTTGTGAGGTAGCGTGCTCTCGCAACCCGGTCGCGAGAATACGGCCTGCCAGCAACACAACGTGCGCGCCCGCGCTGCAATCGGAGAGATCGGTATGCAATCGGAGCATGCTGATCCCGTGAACTGTGGACCAAACAACGGAAGCCAGTTCTGCGGGATCCCCTGGGGCGACGTCTCCGCTGGCTTGTCCCCCTTGAATTGTTTGTACGAGCAGTTCGAAGGCCCGGGTGCCCGACTGTCGCCAGTGCTCTTGTCCGATTTGTTGCTCGCCCGTTCCAAACATGACTTCGTAGTGGGCCGGGTGTCCCGCGGCAAAACGGACATAGGCCAATCCCATTTGGCTCAGGCGGCCGTGAAACGTGCCGTCGGCGCTTTCACGGGCGGCGGTAAGCACGTCAACGAACCGATTGAATCCCGCTTCGCAGATGGCGCCTAGCAGTTCGCTCTTGTTGGCGAAATGCCGGTAGGCAGCCATTCTGGACACTCTCGCCCGGCTGCCAATCTCACGCAATGTTAGGGCCCGGACACCTTTTTCCTCAATCAGCTTGAGGCTTGTCTCGATCAAGGTATTCCGCAGATCGCCGTGATGATAGGTCTTGGGCGTGCGAGTTTTGAGGGCCACGAAACGAGTATCGCAACAAATGTTGACAGCGTCAACACTATTGGGCTACAGTGTGGACACAGTCAACATATGAGCATTTTTAGCCCGCTCTCATCAACTGCCGCAATTCCCCTCCATAAGGAGAAACCCGCGCCCAAGTCCCGTCGCTTCAACCGATTCTTACAACTGGCCTGGCAAGAGAATGCCGCACTTACCGCAACTACGATTCTGATGCTGCTGGCTTTCATCGGCTCGTGCCTCGGCCTGCTCTTCGATCAGCGGATTATCACCGGCGCACCGGCATGGCTGAAACCGGCGAAGTTCGCCATCTCGACGGCCATCTACTCGGCGACGATGGTCTGGTTATTCGGCTACATTACCATCTGGCCTCGGCTCATCCGCGCCATCGGTTGGGCTCTGTCAGTGATCCTGGTGGTCGAAGTTGGCATCATAGACATTCAGGCGGCGCGTGGCGCCACCAGCCACTTCAACGTGGGGACGCCGCTTGATGCTGTCTTGTTTAGTGTCATGGGCACATTCATTGCCCTTTTGTGGCTGACCAGCATCGTGCTCCAGATCGCACTATTCCGCCAGAGCTTCTTTAATGCGGCCTGGGGATGGGCCCTGAGGATGGGAATGCTGCTTACGGTGATCGGAGCGGGGGCGGGTGGCCTGATGCTTCGCCCTACACCCGAACAACTGGAGCAGATAAGAGCCACGAATCGTCCGCAAATCGTCGGCGCGCACACAGTAGGGGCCCCGGATGGTGGACCCGGCCTACCAGGCTTGGCCTGGAGCCGTTTGCACGGCGATCTCCGCATTCCACATTTCCTTGGTCTGCACGGGATCCAGATCATCCCGTTCTTCGCTTTCTTGCTGAGCCGGAGCCGGTGGTCCACCCGTCAACAAACAAGTCTCATTTTGGTTGCCGCCGCCAGCTACCTGGTGCTGTTCGCCATCTTGAGTTGGCAAGCCTTGCGCGGTCAATCGATTGTCCAGCCGGACACCCAAACACTTAGGGTGCTCGCGGTGTGGCTCTCGGCCACGATCCTCACGGCAGCGTTGGCTATCGCTCTTGACAAGGTCGAATGCTCAACGGCCGCGACGACAACTCTCACATAGGCGCTGGCTCCGATGACATTTTACGAATGCCAATCAGCTTTCTCAGTTGCGAATTCTATCGCGCTGCTGGCCTGGATCTTGCTGATCGTGTTCCCACACGCGAAGTGGTCGGCAAGACTCGTTACGGGCATCATTGTCCCACTGTTGCTGGCAGCTTTGTAATGTCGCGCTGCTGGCGCTGCATTGGGAAGAAACGCCTGGGAGTTTCAGTTCACTGGCCGGAGTGGCAAGCCTGTTCTCCAACCCGTGGATACTGCTTGCCGGCTGGGTCCATTGTCTTGTTTTCGACCTGTTTATCGGGAACTGGGAGATCCGCGACTCCACACGACAGCAGATCTCATGTTGGCTTGTGCTGCCTTGCCTGATATTGACGTTCCTGTTCGGCCCACTGGGCTTGTTGTTGTACTTTGCCGTCAGATTCGCCCGAACGCGGTCCTTGGCGCTCGAGAACTAAAAGACAGAGAAGATCAATCGGAGAGGTCCGCCGCGACGGCCCAGATGACGAGCGTAGCCAACATGAGCAGTCCACCCATGGTCAGGAGTCCGTTGACAGCGCGGAAAGCTCCCGCGCGCTGCTTCAAGCGAATCAGTGGCCCAAGTGCCAGCCATTGAGTAATCCACGCAACATAGAGGCACCAGCCCCAGTCCACTTTCAGCCACGGAGCCATATAGTTCCATAGAACGCCCGTTATGATCAGCAGCACCAACTGCGCGCCGCAACCAAGTGCCAATCCGGAAACGACCGAATCGTTAGGATCTTGCGAATCGGAGGAGCTCACGATTCTTTCTGTGTTTCTTCTGTTGGTGTTTCCCGAGAGCCGAATCCATAAAACTTGTAGAAGCGCCGGTAACAACTCATGCACCGATAAGGGCGAAATAAGAATAGCAGCCAAGGGAGATCGAGAAGCCGCACTTTTGACCGATGGTTGGTCGGCGTAAGGCAGGTGGGGCAGAGAGTCATTTGCTGACGTCCGAATCCGATGGCCTTGAAACTCCTACCAGGCAATGCCCGAGTGGAAAGCGTACCGCGTCTAACACCATTCTCTCTCGAAGCCGGTAAACTTCGCTGGGCTAAGTGTACTAAAACCCAGTCGAAACATTACGCTGTAATCCGGTGCCCGCATTTTTGCGAGGGAGATTACATTGGTTAGTTCTGTCGGTTTCCGATCGATGCCGCCCGGACGGACTGTTGCGAAGCGGACTCCATTAGGAGCCGAAAGTACTCCCGCAGTTGATTGACCGCCAGATCAAACGGTTCTACTGACCTGTAGGACCGGGAAAGCATGACGCCGCCTTCCATCACAGCGAGCACCTGAGTCGCCAGTGCGTCAAGATCCAATCGGGACGGGAGCCGATCTTGACTCTCCACGAGACATTGGCGAACGGCGTCAATCCAACCGCCGAAATTCTTGGCGATCAGGGCATGCGCGGGTCGGTTTTCCGGATCGATCTCCAGCGCCAGCCGACCCAGGGGGCACCCATACTGGCAGTTGGTCTGCAGGATTCTGGCGCGATAGCCCGCCAGAATTGCGAAGATTCGTTCAACCGGGTCGTTGGTCGATTCATAGGCCGGACGGACGATCTGAGGCCCAAGACCCTGAACGTAAGCCTGCAGCACTGCCTTGAGCAGGTCTTCCTTGCTCTCGAAGAAGTGGTAGAAACTACCACTGTTCACCCCGGCATGATTCAACAAATCGGCCATGCTGGTGCCCCCAAAACCGCGCTCCCAGAAGAGGAAAAGTGCGGAGTGAATGAGGCGTTCGCGGGTTAGGGAAGGCTTAGCCACAAAAAATGCTTGCACTTGGGATTATACTGCGATTTACTTGAATGACCAACCAAGCAGGTCCCTGCGATCCTACTTGGTCATTTCACCCAGCCTCGCCACGGGTTGGCGTCTTGTTGAGGAGTCTGTATGAAGCACGTGATACTACCGGCTGCGGTGGCGGCCTTCATGGCCGTTAGCGCTCTTCCGCCTAAGCTGGCCAATGCGCAAGCAGTCAGCCAGGCGAGCGGAGTTCCCGTCAAGCCGATCACGACGCTCAGTTGGCTAGTGGGAGGAGTATGGATCGCTGACGCTTCAAAGTTCGGGAACGGAATGCAGCGGATTGAAACCAGGTACCGTTGGTCGGACAACGGCAGCTATATCCGCTTCACCACCCACTTCATTACCGACAAGGCCGAATTGAAAACGTATGATGGACAGTTCTTCTGGAGTCCCGCGAAGAAGACGCTGGAGCTGTGGTACATGGACGCCTCAAATGCCATTACGGAAGGGCCAGTCACTTGGGATGGCGACCTGATGCAAGTGGTCTTTAGAGGTCCGGATTTTCAGGGGACCGTAGCCGATCTGCGGGTGGATGTTCTGCGCAAAACGAATGATCTGTATCATTGGTCGGTATCCGAAAAACAGGGCGAATTGTGGAAGGAATTGGGATCCTTCGACTATGTCCGCAAGCCGGATTTGTAGCTAAGAGCGTAAGACTCGCGGACAGGTTCTCCGCTGGCGTTGTACCCTTGGCGGGTCACCTTCCCTAGTTGCTGCCGTTTCGTGCTAAAGTCCAGATGGATTCCTTTTTCCCGATAATGACAAACAGGTTACGAACGCCGGCATATCACGGCGCATTGGTCTTCTTGTACGTCCTTTGCCTGGCTGGTCTCGCTCTGTCGATTTGGGCGCACGTTGAATCTTTTATGGGAGTCGATCCGCGAACGAAGTTCCCGCTCATTTGGATCGTGGAACTGACTTTAACGGCGATTCTTCTGCCGTTGGTGGTAGCTCTCTTTCGTCGCGGCCTGCGCGAGGACCCACTTCGTCTGTCGCGGTTGAGCTGGAAGCTGATCGTGGTCTTGACGGCGTATTATGCCTTCCACTTTTACTGGTTCATCGTGCGCGCCAGCGACAATCTAACCTCCGACATTACATGGCAGATGTTCTCAGCCGGCTGGATTCTTCTGTTCGCTCTGGCGTTCGCCTTCTATCGGGGTGTGTTGACCAGGCTGGTCACCGCCGAGAGGAACGCCGGCGGCGCTCCTCAAAGTGCTGCGGTTCTGTAGGCTTCGAGCGGCTCATCTTGGCCACGATGAACACTGAAGAACGCAGATTCTGGGGGGAACCGCTAGGGTGAAGCCGCTTACTTGCCGACTTCCGGATAGCTTGGACGCGGCGGCTCTTCGTGACCCTGGTGGCAGGTGTAGCATCGGACTTCCTGCTGGCCGCCGAAGGTTCCCTCATTGATGGAAACGTTCATAGCGATCATTTTCTTCGCCATCACCTTTTCCTTCTTATCGTCTGAACCAAAGTTCCCCTCGACATGGCAGAACTGGCAGTCCTTACCCAGCGCGAAGGTGAAGTAGCGCATCGTATTGATGAACTGCGACCTCGGCAGGTCCTTTAGCGGCGTGCTGAGATCCTTGAACATGGCGCCGGCCATCTGCTCCGGCTGCCGAAGTGGCTCGCCGGCGGAGTCCGGTTGCTTCATCAGCACCACGGTGTTCGACTGCGCGCCGCCCAAGTTGATTGTGTCCGTCAGCGTCTGGCCATCGGAGGAAAGTTCGAGCTTCTCGGTGACCACACTGGGACGCCCGGCCACGGCAATGACTACATTCAGCGTGTTCCCGGTCCAGGATGCGGTGGTGCGGGTCGGGATGCCTTGAAAGTATCCCCGGCTGGTTTTGCCGTCCGTGGTGAAGGATGCCTTCTGGCGGTCCTGCCCGTGTTCGCCCCAGGCGCCGGTGGTTTCGGTTACCTTGCCGCCGTCTTGTTCAATCAGAACGAGATAGTTCGAAACCTTATGTTGCCCGAAGTTGCTTTTTTCGAGATCCGCTTTCCAAACGCCGCTGATCGCGGGAGTCTGCGCCACGAGGGCGGAGGCGCTGAGTGCTGTGATGGCTAGTAATTTTCGCATTCACGCGAAAGTATAGCATTCAGGGGTCTTGGAGAGTTCGCAAGATGTGGCGATATCTACGAAGCGAGCGTGGAGGGAGCGAAGCGTCCGTAGTTCTTTCCGACTATTGAGCGCCGATTGCTCCACCACTATACTCAGCCTCATCGGATTTAGGAGTGAGAGAAGAGATGGCACACATTACGCTGAAAGAAGGACTGCCGGGCATCCGTGGGCTGATGGCGTACAGGCTGGAGACGGCGCAGCCATTAAGCGCGCTGGCACAGGTTCTTTTGCACGACCCGAACACCTTACCGCAATCGGACCGCGAATTGATTGCCACATATGTTTCGCATTTGAACGATTGCCATTACTGCCAGGCCAGCCACGGCGCGATTGCGGCGCACCATCTGCACGGCGACGAGGACTTGGTTGAGCGGGTGAAGTGCGAACCGGAGGCGGCGGCGATCAGTCCTAAACTCAAGGCGCTGTTGCGAATCGCCGGGAAAGTGCAGCACAGCGGGAAAAACGTTTTGGCTGAAGATGTGCAGGCAGCGAAGGCAGAGGGTGCGACGGATTTAGAGATCCACGACACGGTGCTGATCGCCGCGGCATTCTGCATGTACAACCGCTACGTGGATGGGCTCGCCACCTTCGCGCCGCAGGATCATGAATCATACCGGGAACGGGCGGCAGGAGTCGCCGAGCATGGATACATGCGGCTGCCCGCATTACTAGCCAGCAATGCTGAAGAAGCGTTGAAGGCGGCGAATCGCTAGTCTGGGATCCGGCTGAGTCGCAACCTGGCCCAGACTCAGCACGTCGAATTCCCAGCATGAACAGGATCGTCACTCGGGCATTATTGTTCATCGCGTGCACAGTTCTTGGCGCCGGGTCCGCTGCTGCATGCAGTTGCGCCTGGCCTAATCCCGTGTGTTCTGTGTACTGGGACACCCCCGTGCTCTTCTCCGGCCACGTGGTAGGGATCGAGCATGTCTACGACAACCCGCCTGAGGAAAAGGTTTTCAACGGGAAGACGGTCACAATCGTTGGCCCGGGCCAAAACCTTGCGCATTTCGAGATCACCAAAGTCTATCGCGGCAGTCCGGACAAGGAAGTGGTTGTTCACGCTCCGGATCAAGGGCCTGCTTGCGGCTTCAGTTTTGAGACGGGGCATGAGTATCTGGTGTATGGCTACGTTGGTCCGCATGGTGAGCTGAGCACGAACCACTGCAGCCGAACTCACGAGGTAGGGAATGCTGCGGAGGACCCGGACATCCACTGGATCGAAGGTCTGCCCGAAGCCTTGCCTGGCGCCACGATTTTCGGGAACATACGGACTTTGCAGCCAAAGCCTGAGGGCAGCTACGATACGTCCGCTCTCGCCAAGATTGCGGTGTCAATCATCGGTCCCGACTCAAAAACTGTCACCTCCGATGCTGACGGTAAGTTCCGGGCGGAGGGCCTCAAGCCGGGTAAATACATCGTGACGGCCACCGCGCCACCTCGCTTCGCACCTTTCCTTAGCCAGACCGTCACAGTCACGGATCACAGCTGCGCCGAAATTCTCTGGAGCACGCGCCTCGATGGACACATCCGCGGGCATGTCTATTTCTCCGACGGCAGTCCAGCTGCCGAAGTTTATCTCACCGTGAAGGCCGCCGAGGCCCGCCCGCACGAGCCTTGGACCTGGCAGGCGAACTATGGCACCACCGGCTCCGACGGCGCGTTTGACTTCGCTCAGCTCGCACCGGGGTCGTATGTTTTCGGCGTGAATATGGATTTTTCCTCACAAGACGGAAAGCCTTACTATCGGAAGGCGTTCTTCCCTGGAACCGCCGACCGGGCCGAAGCGGCCGTTATAGCCGTAAGCCCCGGGGAAACGGTCGACAATCTCAAATTCTTCCTGCCGCCCGATTCACCGCCTCCCGAAATCCCGCTCGCGGTGACGGTGCTGGGTTTTGATGGCAAGCCCGTTCCGAATGCGATGACCCTAGCCTATGACGACATCTGGGAGAATTCCGTAACGCCGCTCAACACGAATACGGATGAGAAAGGGAAGGCTACGCTGAACCTGCGAGCAGGCTCGCATTACGACATTGAAGCCGTGTATAACGCGCCCGATTTCTCACAAGCCTGCGCCGGACCGCAAGGCGTGGATGCGCGCGAAGGCCTCGCCCCGCTGGTTCTCGCGCTGAGCCAGCACATCGGCAACTGCATGCAGTTCAAGAAGCCGGGCGGGGAATCGAAGTGAGGCCTCCCGCGCTAGAAGCCTTCCAGAACTTCGCCTCGGCTCATTTGCGTTTCCGCGTTCCTGGGAGTAGGCTGACAGCTTGCAGCGAATCGCGCTATTCATTCTCTTTGCCGGCTGTTTAACCGCGATTGCCGCACAGGCGCCCGGCAGGAACAACGATGCTCCGCGGGCAATGGCCAAGCCCGAAGTGCCTTTCTACGACTGGAACGCATGTCCCGGCGAAGGGTGCCTGTACCAGGAGTGGACGGCGACCAAAGTCGTGGTGGTCTTCGATTCGTACCGGGCCGAGCGCAGGACGATTGCTCAGCTTAACGCCGGAGACAAGGCGCTCGGGATCACGGGTGTAGTCATTACGTTCAAACCGGGAGTCATTCGCCTCGATCACGACCTTCCGAGCAAAAAACTCAATCGAGGCGATACGATTCTCACCTATGCCTACCGGGGGGAAGGCAACTCAGCCGTGTGGTTAAAGGGTCTTTATGTTCCCCAATACGGCATTTCGTTCGCGACCTACCCGGATGGGTCGGGCTGTAGCCGTTCCAATTGTGAAGGCACCTACCTGGACCTCGGACAGAGGGCTTGGTGGGCCAAGATAAAGCTCGCTTCGGGCGCCATGGGTTGGATCGACATGGACGACAGCGAGATGGACGGCATTTGCGCCTTTTGAACCGCAGACACCCGAGGCCGACGACTCGTGTTCTCCCGGGATCGGGCCTGCCCTACTCTCCCCCCGTCGATAATTTCTTCACTAACTCATATAAGAACGTCTGCCCTTCATAGAACGACTCAACCCCCATCCGCTCATCGCGGCCATGGGCGCGTACGTCGTTACGGTCGAGGAAGAATCCCTGGATGCCATAGGTTGGGATGCCCGCCTCCCGTAGATACCTTCCATCGGAGGCGCCGGTCGACATACTGGGAAGCGTGATGACACCTGGCCACATGGAATCGGTGACCTGGCTGAAAGCCTTCATGATGTCGGGGCGCATCGGGGAAGGCGGCGCCTTGCCTTCGTCGACTTTGATGGTGACGGCAACCTGATCGTCCGCTACGACCTTCTTAAGCGTCGCGAGAACGTATTCGACGGTGTCGTCCGGAAAGATGCGGCAGTTGATGTTGGCAGCGGCCAGTTGCGGCAAGGCGTTCGGCGCATGACCGCCTTCCAGTTGTGTGGCGACGCAAGTGGTCCGCAGCATCGAGTTCATGCCGGGCGACTGCGCGGCAATCCGCTTCATCGCTTCCTGTGAGCCCTGTGCCACCTGCGCGAGATCCGAGGCGAACTCGCCCTTTTCGATCTTTGCCATTTGGCCGAAATAGGCGCGCGTCACGTCGTTCAACTGCATCGGAAAGGCGAAGCTCGATAGCCGGTAGAGAGCGCCGGCAAGCTGATAGATGGCGTTGTCGGGAACCGGTCGCGAGCTGTGGCCGCCCTTGTTGCGCACTTCAAAACGGAAATCTGCGTAGGTCTTCTCGGCCAGTCCGACGTCGTTGGCAACGCGCTTGCCGTCGACACTCTCGCCCCGGCCGCCTTCATTCAAGGCGTAATCGGCCTCAATCAGCTCGCGTTTGTTCTTCAACAGCCAGTCAACGCCATTGTAAGGACCGCCGCCCTCTTCGTCGGCGGTCAGCGCGACGATCAAATCGCGATCCGGGTTGAAGCCTTCGCGCTTATAGCGGATCAGGTTCGCAATCCAAACCGCCGCCTGCGCCTTGTCATCGGCGGTTCCGCGCCCATAAAAATAGCCGTCCTTTTCAATGAATTGGAAGGGATCCATGCTCCAGTCCTCGCGCTTGGCCTCCACGACATCGATGTGCGCCACGAGCAGAATGGGCTTGCGCGCGCCGGTCCCGTGGTAGCGAACCACCAGGTTGTACTTGGTGTCCTTCGCCCCGCCAACCCAGATATCGGACTCGGGGAAGCCGGCTATTTTGAGCCGCTCCGCCATCGGCTTTCGCGATGCTGGTGGTCTCGCCGGTTGTGAACCCCGACTTGCTCTCGATCATCTCCTTGTAGATCTCTCTCGCCAGTTTCTGATCCTCCACGGGAGGCAGAAGCGAAGCCGCGCAAAGCGAAACGAAGCCCAACAAGATGAAGCAGGAGACCTTGAACATTTGACTATCTTGGCATGCGTGGTGGCGCGGAGCCACGATTCCTCTGCCGCACGCCGTATGGACCCCAGTTTCTTGCGGCGGTTGCAAAAAAAAGAGTTATGATCCTCGTACGGCGCGGGTGAATGCCGTTCCTTGAGAAGAGAACAGCCGCGCGCCAAATGTGAAGCAGGATACGGAGGGATACGACAATGGCTTCGAAAATGGTTCCTATTAAAGGCAGCAACAAGACGCCCTACCAGAACGCCAAGGTAGTCGCGCCGGCTGCGGCCGATGAACGGCTCGAAGTGACGGTGCGGCTGCGGCCGAAGAACCCCTTACCCGATATGCTCAGCGCGACGGGCCCCGTGCAAACTGTAACGCACGAGGAGTACGATAGGCTCTATGGCGCGGGTGCCAGAGATATTGCGCAGATCCGGAAGTTCGCCAAGGAGAGCAATTTAACGGTGGTGCGCGAGAGCAGTGCGCGCCGCAGCGTGATGTTAGCCGGGACGGTCGCAGATTTCAACAAAGCATTCGATGTGAATCTGAAGACTTACGCCTACGACAACGGAACCTATCGAGGCCGCACCGGAACCATACAGATTCCCGCCGAACTGGCGGATATTGTCGAGGGCGTGTTCGGTCTCGACAACCGTCCCGTTGCCAGGCGGCACAGCTCGCTAGCGGCAAACCCTGGGGCAGGGGGAACCCCGAAAGCCTTTACGGGCGCGGACCTGGCGAAAATCTACAATTTCCCGTCTGGCTTTGACGGAACCGGCCAAACCATCGGAATCATTGAGCTGGGTGGCGGCTATCGGCCGGCCGATCTGACGAAATACTTTGCCGGCTTGAGCATTCCCGTTCCGACCGTGATCCCGGTCTCTGTTGACGGCGCGGCTAACGCACCAACCAGCGCAGATAGTGCCGATGCCGAAGTGGTGCTGGATATTCAAGTGGCGGGCGCGGCGGCTCCAGGTGCGAAGTATGTAGTGTACTTCGCGCCGAACGATGCCAGTTCCAAGGGTTTTATCGACGCATTGACGAAGGCAACACATGACACGCAGAACAATCCGAGCGTCATTTCCATCAGTTGGGGTGGTCCCGAGAGTGTTCCGAACACCAGCTACCAGATGCAGTTCGACAAAGTACTGCAGGCGGCGGCGATGCTGGGCATCACGGTGTTGGTGGCAGCGGGCGACAATGGGGCGGCCGACGTGGGGCCGAAGGAGTGGGACGGAAAAGCGCACGTGGATTTCCCATCCGCAAGTCCCTATATTCTGTCCTGCGGGGGAACGCGACTGATCACCAATAACGGGGCTATTTCGGCCGAGTCGGTATGGAACCAGAACCAGGCGGACCTGTCCCAGGACTCGTTCGGTGCGGGCGGCGGGGGAGTGAGTGGTGCGTTCCCGCTGCCGGCCTATCAGAACTCGGCCAAGGTGCCGAAGGCGCCAAAGCCCAAAGGATTCAAAGGTCGCGGTGTTCCGGACGTAACCGGCGACGGCGATCCCGATACGGGCTACAACATCCTGGTGGACGGACAGGCCGTGCAGGAGGGTGGCACCAGTGCGGTAGCGCCGCTGTGGGCGGCATTGATTGCGATCATCAACCAAAAGCTCAAAGGGCAAGTGGGCTTTATCAATCCGCAGTTGTATGCGTTGCCGGCAGGGTCGGGGGCTTTCAACGACATTACCGTGGGAAGCAACCGCGTGACATATGGAAGCCATAAGAACGTGGGCTATGACGCCGGGCCGGGATGGGACGCGGCCAGCGGCCTGGGATCGCCCAACGGGAGCATACTGGCGGGGCTGCTGAAAGTGACGACAGCGGCGGCGCCTCCGTCAGGGCCGGCGAAGCCGCCTAAGCCGGTCAAGAAGAAAGCGGCACCGAAGAAGGCGGCGAAGAGCGCGAAGAAAAAGGCGACGGCGCGGAAGAAATAGGGCCGGGGCAGACACACGCGCCTGCTACGTTAAGAGGGCATGAGCAACTTTCGATCAGCAGGCGCGGTGGTTTTCCTGGCGGCTGCGCCGTTCGTATTCGGGCAGAAGATACAGACGAAGAGCTACGAGAAAGTACCGCCGGGCGCTTTCAGCACCTATCACTGGCGCGCGGGCCGAGCATTTACGACAAAGGGCTTTCAGGAAGATCCGCAAATCGAGGCGATGGTCAGGCAGGCCGTCGAAAAGCAGATGCAAGCGAAGGGATTCAAGGAGGCGCCGGACGCCGCCTTGGAACTCAGCTACGCGGCCGGCGTAAGCAAGAGCCTGCGCCTCGACGTAGCGTACCTGGGCGACTACATGATGTGGACCCTGGGGACGCCATTTTTGTCGGACGCACGCCAATATCAGACGAACGGATTACTCATCACCGTGGTGGATACTTCACAAAACCGGAAAGCGGTCTGGGCGGGTTTGGCAACCGCCAACTTCAAGCCGAGCGACGTGGAGGAGCTGATCAATAAGTCGGTCGAGAAGGCGTTCAAGAAGTTTCCGTTGACGCCACAGAAGCCATAAGATTGCCGCCGAACGCGCGGCCTGCCTCACCTGGTACATTCACCTGCTAACGTAATAGAACGATGAAGACTTTTGTGTTGTCGGGCGCACTGGCCCTGGTGATCGCGGTGCCCTGTGCCTTTGGCCAGAAGATCACCACGCAAAGCTGGACGAAAGCCCCTCCGGGGACGTACACCACGTATCACTATCGGTCGGGCCGAAGCCTGACGTCCACGGGTTTTCAAGAGAACCCCACACTGGACGCGATGATCAAGGCCGCCGTCGAAAAGGAGATGGCGAAGCTGGGCTTTAAGGAAGCGCCGAACGGTGTGCTGGAAGTCAGCTATCGGGCCGGCGTCACGATGAAGGTCCGCATCGACGAACAGAACCTGGGCGATGACATGCAATGGGATTTCGGGTCGCCGTTCGGCGAGGGTGGCCGTGCCTACCAGAAGAACAGCCTGAACCTGACGGTGGTGGATTCGACCACCCAGAAGGCGCTTTGGGCAGCTACGGCAACTGATAACTTTGTGCCGAAGAACCTGGAAGCGACGGTCGACAGAGCGATAGAGAAGTCGTTCCAGAAGTTTCCGCTGAAGCCGTAGACATCGCGTAACTGGGGGGCAGGTCCGCTTGCTGACGAGCCTGTGTGAAAACCTCAGCGCAGATCTCACCATGAGCGCCGGAGTGCTCACCCGCAATGATGAAAAGCCAAGCAGTCGAAGTGGGGCTGGGTCCTCGGACCCGCGCCGGACGCCCACGTCCGGCTCTCCAAACGTCGCGTAAGCCATCTTACTCGTCCCCGGTATTTTCAGAGCACCGCGCGCGTGAGCAAGCGGACTCTTTCGGAGCCGCAACCGTAGCTCTCCGCCGCGGAGCAAGGGAGCGCACTCAAAGGCCGAGACTTCTATCAAAACTCCCCCATCTCACCTACTTTCTGGCCTGCTCTTCAACAGACCCTGACGGTGAAGCGCGATCGCCAGAGTTTTCACACAGACTCTGACGCGCGACTCTATGATGAAGGCTCTGCCGAACGAGGCCTGCCATTCAATCCGGAAGTCGTCGTGTCGTACCATCGGGTATTTCCAAGGGGGAATACTCATGCACCGACGAACCACGCTATTTCAAACCGCACGAACGCGCGCCACGCTATTCCTGCTTGTCTTTCTGACTCCTCTTTTGCTGGTGGCCCAGGTGAAAGCCATTCGTGCCGGGCGCTTGGTGGACCCGGAGACGGGGGCCATCGCGCAGAACCAGATCGTTCTAGTAGAAGCCGGCAAGTTCAAGGAGATTGGCCCGAATGTGGCCATCCCTCCGGGCGCCGAGGTTATCGACCTCTCCAACCATACAGTGCTGCCGGGCTTGGTCGACGCGCACAATCACCTTGCGCTGACCTACAAGAAAGATCCCGAGAACAACGCTTACTATCTGACAACGGTCATGGATTCAACTGCGATCCGTGCGATCCAGGCCGTGTCGAACGGCATTACGATGTTGTCGTCGGGCTTCACAGTTGTTCGCGACCTGGGCAACGCAGGCAACTACGCCGACAGCGCGCTTCGCATTGCGATCGACCAGGGATGGGTGCCTGGACCTACGGTAATCAACTCTGGCATTATTATCGGCGGCTTCGGCGGGCAGTTCCACCCGAGCCCGGAACGTGCCGAGCTGGTTTATCCGGAGTACATCGATGCCGACACGCCGGACGAAATCGTTAAGGCGGTTCGCAAGAACATACTGTTCGGGGCGAAGGTCATCAAGATCATGGTGGACGCGCAGCCGTATGGTTACACCGTCGACGAGATGAAGCTGTTTATCGGGGAAGCGGCTAAGAGCGGGATGAAGGTAGCGGGCCATGTGCAGACGCACGCCGGCGCTATGCGAGCAATCGATGCAGGAATCTGGTCGATCGAACACTCAGTCGCGCTTGACGATGAAGCACACAAACTGATGGCGAAGAAAGGCATTTGGCGCGTTGGCACCGAAACGCCGATTTCCGATTACTACAGCCCGAACCCCGAGCGCTTCCAGAAGATGGTGGACGGCATGAAGAACGCCTATGCGAATGGCGTGAAGATGGCATTCTCCACAGACGCCGATTACTACATACCAGGCGAGACGCGCGGCGAAGTGGTGATCGATTTTCTGCGTAGTTGGAAGGCGGCGGGCATCCCAGCGCCCGAGATTCTGAAGATCATGACCACGAACGGCTACAAGGTCTGCGATATCGACACCAAGCGCGGGCCGATCAAGCCGGGCTATGCGGCGGACCTGATCGCGGTGAAAGGGAATCCGCTGGAGGATATCGACGCGCTGAAGGATGTCCGATTTGTCCTGAAGGACGGAATGGTATTCAAGCGTGATGGCGTGATGACGCCCGAGAAATTCTTCAACAGCGGTCCGGTGAACGGCTGGCGAATTCACTGATTTTCAGTTATGTCCTTCCGCGCGGTTTGAAGCGGCCGTCTGGAGCGAAGTCATCGGCCTGTTTCCTGTGCCCGTTGTACTCATACCGAGCCGTCACGCGCCGAGCCGATTCCAGCAGATGCTTTTCTTCCGCAGTGAGTTCGGCGCCAGAGGCCAGGCGAGCTTCGAGCACGGTCTGCAGATCGTAAGAGGTATGAACTCCTTCGATCCATTCGCTCCAGGAAAGCGGAAAGTGGTGGCTCATTGTGAGTTTCGAGCGAAACTTGGCTCAGTTTCCTGTTGGCGGTAGAGCCGTCGCGGCGTTCGCCCGCGCGAAGAACTGTTCCACACGCTCTGAAACGGCTTGGCTTTGCGATGAATAGTCGCCGGCCATCGCCCGCACGTGTGCAGCGACAGTGCCGTCGCTTGCGCCCGGCACTGTAGCCTCCAACTGTTGCGTGAACCCGGCGAGTGCAATCTGCTGAGCGTTCATGGCGACGTTCATATCGTTCGGGCGCGCAGCAGGAACTGCTATCGAAGTGGGGCAGTCGGTTCTTCCCGCAGTTCGTGCGCCCAGGGTCGCGGCAAAAGAATTAGCCTGCGGCACGCGAGCGCCTAGCGGACCCAAGCCCCACTTATCGGTCAGGTATTTGAGCAAGCTGGTGTGGTCGAACACCGTTGAAAGCACGCCTGCATCCAGCCAGGGTGAAATCAGCACCGCGGGAACGCGGACACCCAGCAGGTTGAATGCGAATGTTTTGGTATTGCCGTCGGGCGCCACGGTTGCAGGCGGAGGGACGTGGTCGCAAAAGCCGCCATGCTCGTCATATAACAGCACGAACAATGTGGATTGCCAAAGTTCCTCATTCGCTCGAAGCGCGTTGTAAACCTGGGCGATCAAGACCTCTCCGTGCGCGACGTCCGTCGGCGGGTGTTGATCGTTCTGATTAGCGCCAAAGTAGCTCGGCTCGATGAACACGTACTGGGGAAACGCCTGTGCGTTTTGCGCGTCGTTCGCGAACTGATCCATGCGCCGGTAAAACTGAGGGAAGCGGAGTTGTTCCGTCATCACCAGCGATTGCGGTACGTCGCCATAGTAAATCCTCCACGAAACGTGCTGTTCCGACAAGCGCTGAAAGACGGTGGGCTGATTGTAGAGATGAATATCGGGATGGAAGATGCCTTCGGGCATATCCGTGTGGCCGAGCGACGTTCCGCTGTGCACAAAGAACCGGTTTGGCCAGGTCGGCCCGGGAACGGACGAATACCAGTGATCGCAAACCAGGAAATTACGCGCCAGGGTGTGTAACACCGGCAGGTCATTCAACGGGAAATAGCCCATGATCTGATACCGCTCGTCCGGGTTAGCTTGTGGGCACTTCTGTGCAAAGTCAGCCACAAATCCCTGGCAGTCGTTGTTTCCGATCTGCCTCAATACGTCATCCAGGTCATGACCTGGATCGTTAGCTATGGCGGTGAGATCGTTTGGCAGTTGGGCAAACAGGTGAGTCGTGTCCGGGTAGTCCGGGTTCTCAAACGGGTCGACGGTGTTTACACCCTCCAAGCCCGGGTAAACGGCGTTCATACAACCCAGCATCCGGTCGAAGGAATTATTCTCGAGCATCAGCACCACGACGTGTTTAATCGGATCGGCCATTCTCAGATTCTATTCTCATTCCGGCGAACGACTGCGCGGTCGCTGACCCACGTCCACCATTGATCAATTGACGCCTTTCCGGGCAATCGACTCTCTTCGCCCCTAATCCCCTGAAAACAGATCAATTGTCCCGAATCACGGCGGATTGCCGTACCGAAAACGAACACTCATTCACGCGAGCGGACAGGCGGCTTTTCGACGGCCCGCCCAAGCTCGGTTACGCTTTCTAGCGAACGCTCTGTTTATAGCTTCTTAGTGCGATTAGGGCGGCAGGAGCCGATTGCCGGGAGTGGACGGCGGATTGCCCATGTAAGGGTTGCTGCCACCAAACCCAAGCTGCTTTCAGTCCACGTTCAAGTTGCCTCTAGACGTGTGTGTTGCCCGCCGGGCGCAATTCAAAGCATGGAGCCGCGGCTATTTCCCAGGAGTCGACCACATCATGAGGAATCTTCCAGGTTTTCGGGGCAGGGGATTGCGCGCAATCGCGATATTGAACCTGGCAACGCTCGTGTTCGCGCAGTCGCCCGAGATCTCGATCACCAATCCACCGCCCATTCCTGTTGTGGGCCCGATCCTAAAACCGTTCCAGCTCCAACGACGCATTGTTTCGCCGGCCATGTTGACCAACACGCCGCGGCTCGAATCGCTAGTGCGGGCCGGCAATCTATATCTCTCTGTTCAGGACGTGATTGCGCTGGTGCTCGAGAACAACATCGACATCGCGATTCAGCGCTACGGACCGCCGCTGGCGCGGGAGGTGCTCCGGCGCGCCCAGGGAGGTGGATTTCTGAGAAGCGTCGGCGTGCCGATCTATACGGGGCCGTCTAGCGTCAGCCTGGCGGGTGTCAGCGCGAACGCGGTTGGGCTTTCGGAGAGCGGTTCGGGTGTCGGCTCCGGCGGCGGCATCGTTATCCAGATCGGAACGCCTCCGCCGAATCTCGATCCCTATTACTTCGCCTACGGGAATTTCGCGCACAACACCACTCCCTTAAGCAACACGTTTTTGAGTCAAGTGAACTCGCTGCAGAACGACAACATCACATTTCAGACGGGCTATGGCCAGTCATTCCTCACCGGGACCAGCGGCCAGCTGACATACACCACGTATCGGAGCTCGGTGAATAGTCCGGCAAATAGCCTGAACCCCTACACAGCGGGCTCGCTCGATCTGTACATCACGCAAAACCTGCTGCAAGGTTTCAGCAAAGCCGTGAACAACCGGAACATCCGCGTGGCCAGGAACAACATGAAGGTGACGGATCTGCAAGTCAGGCTGCAGGTAATCACCACGGTTTCCGCCGTGCTCAACCTCTACTGGGATCTGGTGAGCTTTAATGAAGCGCTGCGCATCCAGCAGCAGGCGCTCGAGACGGCTGAAAAGCTGCTGGACGACAACAAGAAGCAGGTGACTCTGGGCACCTTGCCGGCGATTGAAGTGACTCGCGCCTCGGCGGAAGTATCGTCTGCGAAAGAAAGCCTGCTCATTGCGCAGACCAACGTGGCGCAGCAGGAAACGGTGCTGAAGAACGCGCTGAGCCGGAATGGCGTGGCGAGTCCATGGCTCGACGATGTGCACATCATCCCGCTGGATCACATTGTGGTGCCCGAGAAGGAAGAGCTTCCGCCGATTAGCGAACTCTTGCAGCAGGCACTGGCGAGCCGCCCGGAACTGGAACGAACAAGAGTGAATATTCAGAGCACGATTATCAATTTGGGCGGTACCAAGAATGCGCTGATGCCCAACTTTCAGGCCTTCGCCGAATTCACCAACAACGGCCTGACGGGCGAAGCCAATGCACTCTCGAACGGCCAGGCTCCGCCGCCCGACCCGTACCTGGTGGGCGGCTACTCCAACATGCTGGCGCAGATCTTCCGGCGTAACTTTCCCAACTACTCAGTCGGTTTCTCGCTCAACATCCCCTTCCGCAACCGCGCCGCACAGGGCGATTACGTGGCCGATCAATTGGCATTGCGGCAAGCCGAATTGCAGCTGCAGCGCAGCATGAATCAGGTTCGCGTGGATGTGAAGAATGCTGTGATCGGATTGCAGCAGGCGCGCGCGCGGTATGAGACCGCCCGCGACACCCGGGTGCTGGCGCAGCAGACGCTGGAAGCCGAAGAGAATCGCTTCCGATTCGGGCAATCGAGCATCGCACTGGTGGTGCAGGCGCGTCGCGATCTGGCGACCACCCAGAGCGCGGAAGTGGAATCCATGGCCAACTACACGCATGCCCGCATCGCGTTTGATGATGCGGAGGGGCAAACGTTGGAAAAGAACGGTATTTCGCTGCAGGAAGCGGCCACCGGCCGGGTATCGCGGGTATCGACGATTCCGGATGAGTTGGGGAAGCCCAATCAGCCCAAATGAGGAGCAAAACGATGAACTATCGACGACCGATCGCAATCCTCCTCGCCTGGTGCTGCGGCCTGGCCCAGTTGACGGCACAAGAAGCGGCGGTCTCCGTCGAAAAGCCAGACGCGCCGTTTATTGTACGGCCCTACTTGCCGGCTCACGTCCCTCCGGTCAACCTGAGAGACTCGAGTCGGTTGGGTAAATTGATTCGCGCCGGCAAGCTTTACCTCACGCTGCAGGACGCGATTGCGCTGGCGATTGAGAATAACCTGGATTTGGAAGTGGATCGCTATGGTCCGTTGGCAGCGGATTGGCAGCTGGAGCGAGCCGAAGCGGGAGGTCCGCTGAAGGGCGTCACCAGTGGCAATTCGGTGGTGAATCAGGCGACCAGCGGGCAAGGCGTCGTGGGAAGCCAGATCAGCGCCGGATTGGCGAACAACAACAACAACGGGACAAATTCGGGAGGTAATGCGATTGTCTCGCAGATTGGTCCCATCAGTCCGAACCTTGATGCAGTTGTGCAGAATGCAACAGCGTTCTCGCACATCACAACGCCACAGCCGAATGAAACGCAGAGTCAAACCGCCGCGCTGGTTGATACCCACCACGTGTTCAACACGCTCGTGCAGCAAGGTCTGCTCAGCGGAGGCTACGTACAGCTGGCAGTGAATGAGTCGTATTTGAAAGAGAACACGCCGACGGATGTATTGAACCCGTCCGACGCGCCGGTGGCGCAGTTCTACATCCGGCACAACTTTCTGCAAGGTTTTGGGCCGAACGTCAATAACCGCTTCATTCGCGTGGCGAAGGTAGGGGTGATCTCAGCGCAGGAGACATTCAAGTCTCAGCTGCTGAATATCGTGGTCACAACGCTGAACCTGTATTGGGACCTGGTGACCGACAACGAAGATTTGAAGGCCCGGCAACGCACTCTAAAGACAGCCCAGAAGTTCTTTGACGACACGAAGGCGCAAATTGGCCTGGGGGTCGTGGCTCGCGTAGAGGAACTCCGTGCTCGATCAGAGCTGACGACTCGGCAGCAGGAAGTGTCAATTGCCCAAGCCGCGGTGAGACAACAAGAGAACCTGTTGAAGAACCAGTTGAGCCGCAGCGGATTTACCGATCCTGTGTTTGACGGTGCGGAGATCGTGACGCTGGACAGCATCCAGGTGCCGGAGCAGGACACCTTGCCGCCGTTGCGAGAGTTGGTTGCGCGGGCGCTGGCTAAGAGGCCGGACGTGGCGCTCGCCAGGTTGTCCCAACAGTCGGCAGAGATCTCTGCGATCGGTACACAAAATGGTCTGCTGCCCAGTCTGCAGGGCCTCGCTTCGGAATTAAACGCAGGCTTAGCTGGCACCGCCGTGCCGCAGCCGGGCGGCCCCGAAGCCCAAGCGGACCCGTATTACGTGGGAGGACTGGGCACTGCGTTCGGCCAGGTGGTTCGCCGCAATTTCCCGAACCAGCGCGCCGCGGTATCGTTCCAGGGCACAATCGGCAATCACATCGCGCAGGGCGACTACGGCGTGGATCAGTTGCAGCTGCGGCAGGGAGAGATGGTAAACCGACGCAGCTTGAATCAAATCGTGGTAGATGTTTCAAACCAAGTGATTGCGCTGCGGCAGGCTCGCGCACGCTACTCGACCGCCGTCGAAACGCGGTTGCTGCAGGAGCAATTGCTTGAAAAAGAGCAGCAGAAGTTCTCATTGGGCGTGTCTTCCGTCAATGACTTGATCGCGCTGCAGCGGACTCTCGCCGCCGCGCGCGTCACGGAGGTGGCGGCGTTGAGTGTCTACAGCCACGCACACATCTCGCTCGATCAAGTTGTCGGAGAAACTTTGGAGAACAACAACGTCGTAACGGCGGACGCGCTGAAAGGTCAAGTGCCTCGAGAATCGACGCTGCCACCCGAAGCAGGGAAGTGAGCGGGCTCAGGCCTTGGCGTCCGCGGCCGTCGGATTCAGTGCGGCGTTCAAGGACCCCTGGCGGTAGCCCTCCAGGTCGATCGTCACATACAAGAAACCGAGCGGCTTAAAGATGGATGTGAACGCAGCGAACATTTCCGCAGTGAGCGCTCTAGGCAGCTCCGCCTTGCCGATTTCGATGCGCACGATTTCGCCGTGGAACCGCACCCGGAACTGCCGGAAGCCGAGCGCTTTGATGGCCTCTTCACCCTGTTCGATGGTCTTGATGGTTTCAACCGTGACCGGCGTTCCGTAAGGAACGCGGGAGCTGAGGCAAGCGGCGGCCGGACGGTCCCAGGTGGAGAGCCCTGCCCGACGGGATAGCTCGCGAATCTCATGTTTGGTTAGCCCTGCTTCGACCAGCGGCGCCTTCACATGATGCAGCTTGGCGGCGCGCTGCCCTGGCCGGTAATCGCCCAGGTCGTCGCGATTGACACCGTAAATAATGCGGTCGTAGCCATGCTCGGCTGCAAAGGTTTCCAGCTGTACAAACAACTCGTCTTTGCAGTGGAAGCAGCGGTTCTGATCGTTCTTGACGTAGTCGGGGTTCTCGAACTCGTGGGTGTCGATGTACTGGTGCCGGAAGCCGCACTCCTGCGCGAAGGCTTCGGCATCGCGTTTGTGTGATTCGGGAATGGAGGCGGAATCGGCGGTGACAGCAACGGATGCCTCTCCCAGCACCCGGTTTGCCGCCCAAGCCAGATAGGCGGAGTCGGCGCCGCCGGAGTAGGCGACGATCACCCGTCGCAAATCGCTCAGCAGGGAAAAAAGACGTTGCTCTTTGGCGTCTAGTTCCGCGACATCCAGCTTTGCGGGCTGGGCTTGGAGCGAGACGAGAGCAGACATACCCGCAGTATAGCCCGCACGGAACGGCAGGAGCCGCAACAGCCACCAAAAGAAAAGCCCGGGGACGAATCCGAGGCTTGATTCCTTCGAACGGGATTATGACTTCTTGACCGGCTTCTTACCCTTCTTGGGCGGCGCGGCAGCTTTCTTCAGGCTGGGGACTTCGGGATCCTTGAAGACCAGCATGAAGGGTTCCTTGACGAAGCTGTCAGCAACACCATCGAACTCCAGCACGTCGCCCGCCTTCACTGGCGAAGTGACCGGGTCTTCAAACGTTAGTGTGGCGTCTGGCTTGGCTGGATCGAAAACGCCAAGCACAATCTTGGTAGGTTTGTCGGCCGGGTCCATCGAGATGACCGTGCCTTTGAAGTACTTGACTCCGCCAGCTCCGGCCGGGATCTCCGCATCCTTCACCTGGCTATCGAAGTAGCTCTGACCCTGGTCGCCGATCAAGCTCTGCTGAATCGAGTACCACATCTTCAGCGCGGGGTCTGCGTCGAGCTTCTTCTGAAGGTCGCCAGCCTTCTGATTCTCCGTATCGGCGGTGCTGATGATCTTGAAGTCGGCGGGTGGATTCGCGCTCGCCTTGGCTGTCGCCAGAACGGCATCGGCGCCATCGGGGCCACCGTGGTATTGGCCGTAAATCTTGTTGAAGAACGCGAGCACTTGAGGACGTCCAGCCGGGGGCAGCGCGCCGGGGCCGTCATAGGCGGCTGCGCGGGCGTAGTAGAACAGCGCGTCCTGATACTTCTTGTCCGCCAACAGCACGCCCGCTAACAAGTACGCGGTCTGTCCATTTTCGGAGTTAAGTCCGATGCTCGTCTTATATTCCGCCTCAGAAGTCGCGTAGTCCTTCTTCATGTTCGCTTCCCAACCAAGAGCGTTGTGAGCGACAGCCAGGGCTTTGTTTTTTTCCTTCGCCCACTGCTCATCGGACATCTTTACCGCTTCCTTCTTCTTTGGGTCGAAGCCGGAATCTATGTTGTCGATGACCCCGTGGGCACCCATCTCGACGTCAGCCAACTGCTCTGCGGTAGGTGGCACGGGAGGGTTGCCTTTAGGCGCATACGCCGCAGGACCGTACACGGCTATGTAGTAAAGCGACGCGAAGTCCTTCGGATCCAGTTTGAGGAGCTGCTTGGAGTAGTCGACGGTCTTCGCGGGCTGGTTTAGTGCTATGGCGGTGGCAACAAAGTATTGCAGCCGCTCCTTCAAGAAGTCCGTCGTCGGATATTTATCCTGCCACTGATTCAGGAGTTCCATGCGCTTGGCGGGATCGGCCTCCTTGGTGACCTGGAGAAAAAGATCGTATTCGCCCTTGTCTTTATAGTTCTTGGCCGGAGCGGCTGCGTCCTGTGCACGCATCACCGGTATATAGCCAACAACTGATAGCGAAAGCGCGAGAGCCGCGACGGCGGCAGCTGACTTCGTTGCTCTCAATAAACTTAACTGCACGACAACCTCCCGAAGGACAGAATATAAGTGAAATCCAGAATAGCGTGAACGGGTACCGGAATCCCTCATCACTCGGTTTCGATCCCATTCAATCTGGTTCTTTAGCATCCCAGACTATTATGCGACGTCGCACTGCAACTTGCGGCAAAACAAACGTCGCCCGAGAGACAAGGCGACGGGAAACAATAGCGATTGGAAGCGCAAAGCGGAGTATAGCGGAATCCTGCTTTAAGCCGCAACATTTCTATAGGCTTGGATGCATTGCCGGTCAATCTTGTTCCCTATCCTCACACCTGGATTTGGGGGATGCGACGTTAAAACGGCTTCAAACGCAGCCTCGGGCGCTCGGATAGGACCTTGGTCCAGGTTTCGATTGGTGAGCCACCCAGGTAGAAATCGCTTCCCCGGTCGATAATCCGGTGCATGCTATGATCCACGTTTCGATGCACGTCCTTGATCTGGCGGTGATTGTCGCGTATCTGGTCGGAATCACCTGGTTTGGCACGCGCTTCAAGAAAAGCCAACGATCCCTGAAGGACTACTTCCTGGGTGGCCGGAATGCCCCCTGGTGGGCCATCTCGTTTTCGATTGTCTCCGCCGAGACCAGCACTCTAACCGTCATCGGGACGCCCGCGCTGGCGTTTGCAGGTAACTATGGATTCCTCCAGCTGATCCTGGGCTACCTGGTAGGCCGTATCGTTATCTCGGTTCTGTTCCTGCCCCAGTATTTTCGAGGGGAACTGTTCACGGCTTATGAGCTGATGGAGCGACGCTTCGGAACCAGAATCCGCAAGTTTACCGCCGGGACGTTTCTATTGTTGCGGGCCATGGCCGAAGGGGTCCGTGTTTTTGCAGTTTCTATCGTGATTTCGGTGATCCTGGGAACGGGAGAGGTGGCTTCCATTCTGGTGATTGTCTGCCTAACGCTGCTCTACACCTTTGAGGGCGGCATGACGGCAGTCATCTGGACGGACGTTGTGCAGATGGTGCTGTACGTGGGCGGGGCGCTCCTGAGTTTCTGGGTCATGCTGGGGAAGATTCCCGGCGGCTGGGGCCACGTAGCGGCCGTGGGCCGAGCGGCGAACAAGTTCCAGGTGTTCGATTTTCGGGTTTCACTGACGGCGGCGTTCTTCATGCGGAACTATAGCTTCTGGGCCGGGCTGATCGGCGGCTGTTTCCTGACCACCGCCAGCCATGGAACCGAACAATTGCTGGTGCAGCGCCTGCTTTCGGCCAGGAACGAGCGGGAAAGCCGGCTTGCACTGCTGTCGAGTTGGGCCGTGATTTTCTTCCAGTTCGCGCTTTTTCTGGTCATCGGCACGATCCTGTTTGTTGACTATCGCGACAAGGGCTGGGCGCCGCCCAAGGTCGCGGAACGAATTTACCCCGAGTTTATCTGGAACAACCTCCCAGCGGGCGTAGCGGGACTGGTCATGGCGGCCATCCTGGCTGCCGCCATGTCGAACCTGAGCGCCGCTCTGAACGCCCTGGCGTCGACTACGGTGATGGACTTCCTGAAAGCTTGGTCGCGGGCGGCGCGGCCCGAGAGTCACTATCTGAAGCTGGCGAAAATGGCAACCATCGTGTGGGGGGTGGTGCTGTTCGGGATTGGTTTACTGGCGCGCCATTGGGGGCGGGTCCTGGAAGCGGGCCTTTCGATCGCCTCCGTCCTCTATGGAGCCTTGCTGGGGGTGTTTTTACTGGGCTTGCTGACCAAACGCCCGGGAGAACCAGCCGCGATCATCGGGATGGTCGCCGGCTTCCTGGCCACCTTTGCCGTGCGTGGTTATGTCGCTTATACCTGGTTCGTACTGGTGGGATCAGCGGTCACCTTCGCTGTGGGTTGGGTGGCGGGGTTCTTTTTTTCCGAGACCCGACGTGACCCGGGACCGGAAGTCGCAACGGGTGGATAGCGTTTTGAGCGGTCGAAGGAAATAGGGACGGACCCGGTTATGGAACAGAAGCCAGAAGTGACCACCTACTCGACGGTGACATCCCGCGCTGCCGCGGCCCACCCCCAACCTGCGTTACGACGGGCGCTGGGACTATGGGGCGCGGTTTCGATTGTCATTGGAACCGTGATCGGAAGCGGAATCTTCCTGGTGCCCACCCGAATGATCGGCCTCGTCGGCTCGGTCCAGACCCTGTTTTTAGTCTGGGTTGTGGCCGGTGTCCTCAGCCTGTTCGGGGCACTGACCTATGCGGAACTCGCCGCCGCCATGCCTGAAGCGGGGGGCGAATATGTCTATCTGACCGAGGCCTATGGCCCGTTCTGGGGCTTTGTCTACGGCTGGACGCAGATGTGGGTGGCGAAAAGCGGATCGATCGCGACGCTGGCAGCTGGCTTTTACACCTACCTGACTGTTTTCTATCCTGTGCTTGGGAAGCCTCTGGTCGTATTGCCGTATCACATTGGACCCGAGGGTAGCCTGCTGGAGATTCACTACGGGCAGCTGGTGGCGATTGTCCTCATTTTGGTGCTGGCCGGCATTAATTTCCTCGGGGTAGAGGCTGGCGGTGCTCTTCAGGTGGCCGTGACCGTATTGAAAATGGTTCTGATTGGCGGCATCATCGTGATCGGCCTCTTCTCCGGGAAGGGCGATTTTTCCCATCTCGCTCAAGCCATTCCGGCGGGCACGGCCGGCGCGGCGGGTTTCCTATTGGCCATGGTCAGCGCCTTGTGGGCCTACGACGGCTGGAACAACGTCAGCATGGTCGCTTCTGAGATCAAAGAGCCACAGCGAAATCTCCCCAAGGCGTTGATTTTCGGCACCATGGCTGTGATAGCCACGTACTTGCTGATGAATGTGGCTTACTTCTACGTGCTTAGCCCCGAGCGAGTCTCCCAGAGTCCCCGGCTGGCGGCAGACATGATGACCACCATCTTCGGATCGGCTGCGGGTCGCGCCGTGACGATAGCAGTATTAATCTCGATTCTAGCGGCGCTGAATGGATCGATCCTGACCGGGGCTCGCGTGCCTTACGCCATGGCACGGGGAGGCCTCTTTTTCCGCTCCATTGCCAAAGTCCATCCGCGATTCCGAACGCCCGGCAATTCGATGGTCGCTCTCTGTCTATGGTCGTGCCTGGTGCTGCTCAGCGGCTGGTTCGACCAGTTGTATACTTTTGTCATTTTTGGCAGCTGGATTTTGTACCTAATGACTGCGGCTTCGGTATTCGTCCTGCGAAGGAAAAGACCGGACCTACCCCGCCCATATCGCGTGGTAGGTTATCCCGTAGTGCCGATACTTTTCGTACTGGTGGCTTTGCTTCTTCTTGCCAATACGCTCCAGAAATCTCCTCGTGAGTCTCTGATGGGACTGGCTCTGATGGCCTTGGGCGTTCCGTTCTATCTTTACTGGAGAGGGCGCTCCAGGACGGCGAGGACCGCGACGATTTCGGATTTTAAGCCATAGTCCTAGGACTTTTCGCTTTGTTCCGGTGGCGCTGTTCCCTTGAGTTTCCGGGAAAGGCGCTTTAAACTTCCTTTTAATAGCATCGGGGCGATCCACGATTAAGAAGCCAGAAGACCCCAAAAAACAGAGACGATCGTGGTTGCCTTGGTCCTGTGGGCTAACGCGGAAAGCGAGGACATAAAGTTTGGACATCGACAAAATGCTAGCGGATTTGCGCCTGGAGCGCGAACAGATTGAAGAGGCGATTCTGACACTAGAAAGGCTGGCGCGCGGCAGGGGACGCCGGCGTGGCCGTCCGCCATCATGGCTCAAGGACGCCACTGCCGCCGCCGCGGAAATCTCAGGCACTGACATCTTGGCCGGCGAACCTAAACGCAGAGGCAGGCCCCCCGGCGCTAAGTCCGCCGCAGCGCATTCGGCGGAGGTTTAGGCCTAGGCCTGCAAACGCAGGACTAGGTTCACTGCCTAAAAGGGGGCTGGACCGCGACGTCGAGCCCCTTTTGCGTTCAGGGCAAGTTCCCCAGTCCGCGAACGAAGTACCGCACCCGCAAGTTCCCAGAACTACACATTTCCCGTAGCCCAGCCGATGAGGAGCGTAGGACGAACTCCTCGACGGGACCAACATGTTGTCATTGATCGGGATTGCATTGGTTATTGGTGCGATTCTGGCCGGCTATCTCATGGAAAAGGGCAACCTGCTGGTCTTACTCCAGCCGGCGGAGCTAGTGATTATTGGCGGGGCAGCCGTGGGCACGCTGCTGATTGCGAATCCAATTCACATCCTGAAACGAATAGTCGCCGGACTGATGATGATTCTGAATGGGTCACCCTATACCAAGAACGCCTACAGCGAGGCCCTGAACATGCTCAACGAACTGCTCCAGCTGGCCAGACGGGAAGGGCCGGCGAAGCTTGAGGAGCAGATCGAAGAACCCGAGAAGAGTCCCGTCTTCCAGAAGTACCCGACCTTTCTGAAGAACCGCTTCGCTGTGGACTATGCCTGCGAGACCTTGCGAATGTCCTTGGCTGGCAATGTTACGCCCTTCGACATGGATTTGCTCATGGAAAGCGATGCCGACGTACGCCATCACAAGGAATCGATACCGGTGGCCGCACTAACGACAGTCGCCGATGCGCTGCCGGGCTTGGGCATCGTGGCCGCTGTGTTGGGCGTCGTCATCACAAATGGGAGCGTTAGGCGGTCCCCCGGAAGAGATCGGTCATAAAGTGGCGGCTGCGCTGGTGGGCACGTTTCTGGGCATTCTTCTCTGCTATGGCTTCCAGGGGCCTCTCGCCTCGAATGTGAGCAAGATCAACGACGAAGCGAATGACTACTATCGCGTTTTGCGACATGGCGTGGTGGGCTATTTGCGTGGGCTGCCACCGATTCTGGCGGCCGAGAACGCCCGCCGATTAATTCCCGTCCATGTCCGTCCGTCGATGAAGGAAATGGAAGCCTCCTTTAAGGAAGCAAAGAGCGGCGCAAGCGCTGAAGTGAAGACTGAAGGTGAACCGGTCAATGCCTGACCCCAGGTCTTCAGCGCCGATTATCATCCGCAAAAAGATCGTTCACGGGCGGGCACCGCAGCGGCGCATGGAAAGTCGCGTACGCCGACTTCGTAACCGCGATGATGGCGCTTTTCATCGTCCTGTGGCTGCTTGCCAGCAGTGAACAAGTCAAGAAAGCCGTGGCGAGCTATTTTCTGGACCCGATGGGGAAGACCAGGGAACTCGGCAGCGGCTTGGTTGGTTCAGGCGAGTCCATGGCCTTCAACAAACAAGACCTCGACAAGCTGAAGAAAAAGCTCGAAGATTCACTCCGCAAAAAGATTCCCAACTTCGAAAAGCTGAAGGACCAGGTGGCTATCAGCATTACCGGCGAAGGGTTGCGCATTGAAGTGTTGGAAAGCCAGAAAGGAGTCTTCTTTCAGAGTGGCAACGCGGATCCGACCATGGCCGCCAGAGAAACGCTCACGATTCTCGCCCAGGAACTCGGAACGCTGCCGAACCATCTCTTGGTCGAGGGGCACACCGATGCGAAGCCCTTTGCCGCCGGAGACAAAGGCTACTCGAACTGGGACCTCTCTGCCGATCGGGCCAACGCGGCGCGCAAATTCCTGCAGCTGCATGGCATCCGGCCCGACCAAATCCGGCAGGTGCGTGGGTTTGCGGACCAGAACCTGCGCAACAAGGCGGATCCGAACGATGCCTCCAACCGTCGTGTGTCCGTGATTGTCCAGTATCTAGAGCCGGAGACCCTGACGCAAGTCTATTCGGCCGCGAAGATGGCGGACCTGGCGGGACAGACTCCCGAAGCCGCACCGAGCCCTGCGGCAGCCAAAACCGGGCGAAGTTAAACCGGCCGTGCGGCAAACGCCCATCCAGCTGATCATTCACCGTCCAAAAGCGAGAAGGCTGCTTCGATGGCAAGCCCGCCATCGCGCACTCCGCTTCGCCGTTCGCCGTAGCGTTGGTCCCTGAGCGTCTCGTGCCCTTTTCATGCCCCGCCATTCAACAGCCCGCCGAGGTGCCGACGCTAGCGCGCTTTGAATGCGTGAGAGCTCAGGCGGAGGGTGAGCCACCCCGGCGCTTGGCAAGCAGCAGGCCGATCCAGCAGCTTAGCGGCCAGGTGAGCAGCCAGGACAACCAGTACCAGTGCGGCCAGCCCTTGCTCCAGTTGGGGATAATCGCGGCGATGCCCATGGCCTCCCCCAGGATAAAGAACCACAGCACATGCCGCGCGGCACGGACCGGCGCAAAACGGGCGCACACCCAGGCACAGAGGATCGAGATGACGACGAAGAACCCCGTGCTCGCCAGAAGGGCGTTATCGGACGGGATCTGGCCCTTCACAAAATCGCCCGGAAATATCCGCGAGAGCAGCGGGTCCGTTGCCAGCACTAGAACAACCGAGAGCAAGTAGCTGCCGAGGACGACTGCGATGGATTTAAGCATCGGCTACACCTCCGTGTAGACCTTGAGATTAATACAGAAGGAAGCCACTTCGCCGGGCAGCAAACTGCGTCAGGTCTTCTTGCTGCAGGCGAATCGCGATCACTTTGGGGTCTACGCCATTCTTCAGATCGTCGACGACACTCTGGTTCCCAATCAGAAACCGGCAGGTCGCCCAATCGACATGGCCGGGAAACAGGCTGTCAAGCGCGGTGGCTAGCTCTAGACCGAAGAGCACGCTATCGAACGATTCACGATCCGTGACAACGAGTCGCACGCCTTCGACTTCGCGACCGGCAAAGTTGGAGGCCATGGGCCGGAATCGCGTCGGGTAGACGCGCACGCCCGGAATGTAGCGGCTATTCAGCAGCTCCGCCAGTGAAACGCCTTTGATCCAGTCTGCGCCCACTTGCTCAAAGGGCGCATCGGTCCCGCGGCCCACTGAATAGTTCTTTAACGCCTCCAGCATGGCCACCCCGGGGTAAAGCAAAGCTGCGTTTAAGCTGCGCATGTTCGGTGACGGATCGATCCACGTTAGCCCGGTTGAGTCGAACCAGTCTCCCCGCTGCCAGTTCCTCATTTTCACCACATGCAAGTCTGCGTTCCAGTGGCGTTCGGCAGTGGCCATCGTCGCCAATTCTCCTAACGTCAGGCCGTGGCGGGTGGGTATGTCGTAGCAACCGACGAAGGAGTACAGCGCCTTGTCGAGCAGAGGCCCCTCGATGTGCGTTCCCGTGATGGGATTGGGACGATCCAGGATATAGAATGGCGTCCTGGTCTTGGCCGCTTCTTCCAGTGCGTACAGCAGGGTGCAGGAGTAGGTGTAAAAGCGGGCGCCCACGTCTTGAATATCGAAGACCAGAACATCGACATCCTTGCGCTTGTCTGCTGTCAGGCGCCGCTCTTCCGCCAGATAAAGGCTCACCACCGGCAGACCCGTTTTGGCGTCCCGCCCGTTGGAGACATCGGTGTCTTCGACGCCCCCGAGGCCATGTTCCGGCGAGTACAGCGTAGTCACCTTGAGTCCGGCCGCCAGCATAGCGTCGACGTTACGCCGGCCACCGCGGTCAAGCCCGGTGTGGTTGGTAATCAGGCCGATCCGCTTGCCGCGCAGTTCAGCGAACTGATCGGCCTCCATCACGTCCAGCCCGGTCAGCGTCTCCGCATTGCGGTTCACGACGCGGTGTATGCCCGCGCTCGTCATCGCCTCGCTGTAGCCCGTGAGTGTCACACCTTGCACATCGATGCCAAGAGAAGCGGCAACGGTTGTGGCAAGTCGCGAACGAAACGAAGAGAGCGACTTCCCCCGCTTCGGATGCACCACATTGGTCAGCACGATGACGTAGGTTTGCGTTGAGGGGTCCATCCAGAGGGAGGTCCCCGTGAAGCCAGTGTGTCCATAGGAGCCGATTGGGAATAGTTCGCCGCGGTTACTACTGTAGGGCGAGTCGACGTCCCAGCCGAGGGCCCGAATCACACCCTGATCGGCTGGACTGCCGGCCTCAGTGAACTTGCGTACGGTGAGCGGGCTGAAGATTCTCACCTCTTTGCCCGTCGCGGGATCCACCCAAGCGCCCAAGCCGAGCATCATCTGCGCGAAATGCGATAGATCGGCGGCGGTTGTGAAAAGCCCCGCGTGGCCGGCAATTCCGCCCATGAAGCGCGACGTCTCATCATGGACCACGCCGCGTAGCGGTTGCCCTGTATCTTCGTCGATCTCGGTTGGAGCAATGCGAGGTCTCAACGCCCCCGGCGGCTGGAAGAGAGTGTTATTCATGCCAAGCGGGGCGTAGATCTGTTCGTGGGCGTACTGCGCCAGCGTCTCGCCGCTGAGGCGCCGCACGATTTCACCAAGCAGGATGAAATTGATGTCGCTATAGACGAACCGCGCGCCCGGAGGAGCAGTCGGCTTATCGACCAGAGCTTTCTGGATGCCCGTCTCGTAGCCAGACCACTTCGGACGCAGAATCAGGTCGGGGGCAAGGCCGGAGAAATGCGTCATCAGGTTGCGTACCGTGATATCGCTCTTGCCGCCTTGAAACTCCGGCAGGTATTTCGTGACGGGGTCGTCGAGCCGCAACTTGCCCTGCTCAAACAGCTTCATCAGGCAGGGCGTTGTGGCGATTACCTTCGTTAGCGATGCCGCGTCGAAAATGGTGTCTTCGGCCATCGGCTCGCGCTTTGGAATCAAGGCACGATAGCCATACGCCTTATGGTAAATGACTTTGCCGTCATGGCCGATGAGCACGACGGCTCCTGGAATCAGCCCGGTCTCGACAGCTTCATTGACCTGCGCGTCCACGGCGTCCGCCGCCGCGTAACGTGCCTGCGCTTCCGAAAACGGTGAAAAGAAGAGCAGCGCCGAGATTAGCGCCAAGCCGGTGCGGAGCATCTGACGCTACTGCAACCTACCGGCAATCGCCTCGAGCACCAAGGCCAGGTCGACATCCTTCTGTGTAATGCCGCCCGAATCGTGCGTAGTCAGATCGATCGTTACCCGATTGTAGACGTTGAACCACTCCGGGTGATGGTTCCGCTTCTCGATCGCGATAGCGGCGGTGGCCATGAAGCCGAACGCATGAATAAAATCGGGGAATTTGTATTCTCGGTGCAGTTTGGCGTTGACCACGGTCCATCCCTGAATTTGGCGTAGAGTCGAATCAATTTCAGCATCCGTTAGCTTGGGCACGGGCATGTCGTTATTGTACGAACGCGGAAATCAGTGCCAGCGTACGCCCGCCTTGTGTCTGGCATTCAGTGGCGGAATGGGCACGGAAAGGCCCTCACAAACATAAATGCTGCCCACCGCAATGGTTACCTATGTCTTCAGCGTAGAAAGTACATCGCTGGATGAAGGGGCACCGCCGCTCAGGAAAGAATTACGCTCGCGGGGACGAAGCCCCATTCGAATCAAGGCCTTGTCCCCGCAAGATTCGGAGGATTGACTAACTGTAGAGTGGGACGAAGCGCCGGGATTTCTCATTCGACCTTAACGTTGCCGCAGTCGCCTCGAACAAGAGCGGTCCGAACGGCACCGTCAGGCGCTCTTGGCTTTGGCGATTGGAGTGCTGTCCTCGCTGGCTGCCCCTTTCTTGGCTATCAACGGAACGGTAATGCGCAACTCCCCGCCGAGAAAGTCGGCGGTGGCGGCATCGACATCCGCCATTCCCGGCAGCGGAATCTGCCGAAAAAGCGTCTGCGCACTGACCTTGCTAACTGTTACGCCGGCTTCCTCGCTGCTTTCCTGCATCTCGGTCTTTCCTTCCACCACCACAGAACCAGGAACAATACTCACTGTCAGGTGATTCGCATCGAATCCGGGGGTTGCGAGCGTGATTGTGACGGACGTATCACCGGTTTCAACTAGAACGGTGGACTCGGAGTTAATTTCACGTTCCGCCTGCAGCCAGTCTTCCAGATCGCGACCGTGCTCATGTCCGCGCCCCTCGAAGAGCTGATGAGCTCGCCTTTCGATTCTCCTGACATGCTCTGCCAAGCGGCCGAATAGGAAATCGTTGAAATTGTAATGCTTTTCGGGCTTCTGAATCTGCACTTGTGACATCGACATAGCCTCCTGGCACTAATGACGTTCGCAGCGAGCCGAAAAGTGACACAACATTCCATGAATTAATTCAGTTACTGGATCGCAATCGACTACCGCCAAGCGAACTCGGAACTTTACATTTCCACGTAGGGCATCGGTGGCACGTACCCTAGTTGGCGCGAATAAACCGTCAGTGCGCCTCGGTGGTGTGTCGTGTGGTCGGCTAAGGCAAAGAAGAGGGCGAATCTCGGCACCTCGCCCATGATGGGATTGGGCGGAAATTTCTCTTCCCAATCCGATTTCGACTGAGACTCAATCACCGACTTGGCTTTCTCGCAGGCGCGGTCCATCCAGGAACGCGCTGCGGCGATCGAGGTGACGGCGCGGACCTCTTTGTCTATGCGCTCGAAATCCATGTCAAAGCCGGACACGGAGAATGCGCCGTCGACAAACCATTCAACAGTTTGGGCCGTGTGGGCAATCTGCTGGGCGGCCGTGAACATGCCTTTAACCGGGCTGTGATTGGAGTCTTTTTCCTCGAGCACTCGGGTTGAGCGGTCGAAGTATTCTTTCATTGCGGCGGGTTGAGTCGAAAGGGCTGCCTTCAACGCTGGGGGATCCTCCGCGTCTATCATCTATCACCCGGAGACACATCGCAACCGGTAATCCTTCCGCTCAATGCAGGGCTGGCGGAATATTGAAAGCCGTGGACACCTGCTGGAACTCAGACCGAACTTTGGCCCACGCCGTATTGGTCGGCTCGTCCAGGTGGACGCTCTGGAGCAGATCGTCGATCTGAACGGCCGCGGACTGAACTTTCGGAAAGGTGAGGGCAACTACCTTCTTCTTTCTGAACTCGCTCCGCATGTTGCCGATATCCCTGAGGAACTGCTCCACCAGCGTCTTGGATTCCTTCTCCTGGGCCGTCTTTCGGATGCTGCTCTTCGAAATCGAGGCGTTGAAGCTCGACCGGAACTTCTTCGCGTCGTCGTACATATTCGTTATGAGCCGTTCGGCGTCCTTCTCGTTGATGCCGTTCTGCGCTTTCGCCAAGGGAGCTAGCGCCAAGGTCAGCACCACAGCGGCTGGGAGCAGGGTATTGAACGAACGAAGAGGATCATTCATGAAGACAGCGTATCAACTGCCCTGGCGTTTCTGGTGCTTTCTTGTCCTCTTGGCTGAACAACGATGACGCCTCGCCAGGCGATCGTTTTCAATTACTTCTGAACGCTCACGTGGGTACCGGTGTACTCGACAAGCTGGCCGGCGCCCACGGGCGATTCGACGCCGATGCCATGGTTGGTATCGACAAACACCACCCGGAATGCGCGGCTGGCGATCAGTCCGGGAAAGGAGCCTTGACGATCGCCAATAGTCAGCGCGCGCGCAGCATTATCCCAATGGATCGGAATGGTCGAGTACGCGCCTTTTTCATAGTTGTAATTGTCGTTCTCGTCTTCGTACAGAACGAAGTTGCCATCGGCTCCCGTGTAGACGCGCAGTTCGATCGGGATCGCGGGCCTTTGCGTTGAGTATTCCACGGCAGGGCCCAGCGGCATAATCGAACCGGCGCGCACGTAAAGCGGAAGACGTTCGAGGGGAGCCGGCGCGTCAATACTCTTGGCGCCAGACTTGGGTTCACCTGTCCAGAAGTCGAACCACTGGCCTGGCGGGAGGTACAGATGGCGGCTGGATGCTCCTTGCTCCGTCACTGGGTTTACTAGGATGGATGGGCCGAACAGGAACTGATCGCCGATGTTAAGCACCCGCGGGTCGTTGGGGAAGTCCATGATGAGCGGACGCATGATCGTGTAGTGATCGCTGGTAACTTTCCAAGCCAGCGAATAGATGTAGGGCAACAGGCGATAACGCAGAGTGTCGAACTTCGTGAGAATGGCCTGCGCCTGCTCCCCATACGACCAGAGCTCATTCTGGTTGGCGGTGCGCGTGCCATGGACCCGGAAAATGGGGCAAAAGGTGCCGTACTGGAACCAGCGCACAAACAATTCCCGATATTCGGGCGACTTATTGTCGCCCAGGATGAAGCCGCCAATGTCGGTCGTCCAATAGGGAATGCCGGATAGCGCGAAGTTGAGGCCCGCGGGCACTTGGCGCTTATAGGTTTCAAAGTCCGATAACACGTCCCCGGACCAAGCCGTTACGCCATAGCGTTGCGATCCGGCGAACGCAGAGCGGGAAAGGATAAAGACCCTCTTCTGGCTGGATTCGGCGCGCTGGCCTTCGTAAATGCCTTGGGTGTCCAGCAGCGGAAAGATGTTGGCATACCGGGTGCCGCTCCCGATGGCCAGCTTGTGATGCAGCAGGATGTTGTCCTCTTTGCCCTCGGTCTCGGGTTCCGTGGTATCCATCCACCAGGCATCGACGCCTAACTTGAACAGCGACTTGCTGACCAGGTCCCAATAGTATTTGCGCGCCTCGGGATTGGTGGCATCGTAGACCGCCATGCCCTGTGGGTGGAAGGAGGGAACCTTGGTCTTCTCGAACAAGTAGCCGCGCTGATCCATGTCTGCGTAGGTCGCCGTGCCGGGGTAGAAGAATGGCCAGATTGAAACCATCAGATGGAAGTTCTCGCGGTGGAGTTCGTCCACCATTTCCTGCGGGTCGGGATAGTTCTTGTTCCACTTGAACTCGCCCGTCGAGGTCCACCAGAACCAGTCCTGGACGATGTTATCGGCCGGTATCCGGAGGTCTCGGTACTTTCCGGCGACATCCAGCACTTCCTGCTGCGATTGGTATTTGTTCTTGCTCTGCCAGAAGCCGTAGGCCCACTTACCGTACAGCGGCGCGGGGCCGGTCAGTTCCCGGTAAGCGCCGATGATTCGGTCGAAGTCGGGACCATAGAAAAAGTAGTAATCGATGGTGTCCGCAACTTCCGAGCCAAGGTACAGGAAATGGATGAACCGGTTGTTGAAGTGCGTCCGTGAAGTGTTATTCCAAAAGACGCCGTAGCCATTGCTCGAAACCAGCAGCGGCACCGCGATGTTCGTGTTCTCCTGCGAAAGATCGACGGTCTCTCCGCGATAGTTCCAGACGCCAGCCTGATGCTGTCCCAGCCCGTATAGTGCCTCGTGCGAGCCATAAATCTTCGCCACCGTCTCGGCGCGGAAGGTCTGTTCACCGTCCATTTCTTGAGGCGTCATGCTCCTGGGCCCCTCGTTAAAGAGCTTTCGCCCCTGGGCGTCCTGGTATTCGATGACGCCGTCTTCGAGCGTGATCTTTAGCGTGAGCCGCGCGGTGCTCAGAATCGCGAGACCCGGTTCCGAGTCCGTCTTGAACTCGACGCTGGGCCAGGCGTTCTTCACGACCACATAGTCTGGACGAGTCGGGAACGATGCAGTTGGAGTGTACTCAACGCGGATGATGGAATCCGTGCAGACAGTGAGGCGCATCAACCCGGTTTGCATGTGCAGCAGCAGCCCCCTTGGCTGTAGCCCCACCGAGGTGACGGGATTTGCGGCGTTCCACTGCGCCCACACGGGCGTGGCGGCTAAGAATGCGGATAAACAAAAGGCAGTTAGGACGAACCAGATGCGAGTCATAGTGAACCGTTCGCTGTTAGCTTATATCAGCTGTCTTACAGTGTGGCGCGTTGAAAGTCAGCTGATCCAGTTTCTTCCGAATGCGACTCGAAGTGGGGCCGGCGCCCCCTCGCCGGCTCCGGATGCCCCATCCGGCTACCGCGACGCAGGAAAGGCTGTTGCGGTCGGCCGAAAGGCATTCTCATCAGCGTCGGTGAACTGATCCCGCCCATCAAGGTTTCGGTTTGAACCTCTGAATCAGCCGTGGTGAACTAGTAGCCATGGGCTTTGCGGTCTGGGTTGATAAGCCAGGCCAAACCGCCTGGGCGCAGGGCACGCACGAGTACCGTCCCATGGGCACCGCGGTAATCGCCATCAGCGATCAGTTCCGGCACCGCGATTTTCGCCAAACGCGCCGCCCGCCCACGCATTTGCGAGGGGCATTCGTTGGATTCTTCGGTTCCCTCGAAACGGTTAACGAATACTTGCGATCCGCTGACCATCGCCGCCGGAGCGAAACCCCCGCCCACTTGCGCTAAGCACCGCGCGTCGGCCACACCCGATTGCGCGACGAGCCGTGTAACCCCGCCTGACCAGAGTCCATCTATACTCATACGTAACGTGACTTCCACGGACCAACGCCCGGTAGCGGGCACAAAAGACGAGGTGCATAGTGGGTACAATCGCAGACGCACAGTCGATCACACTTCAAACACCGGTTCCAGTCGTTAAGGCGCCCGCAAGAAACGTCGCGATTGACGCGTACCGCGGCTTCGTCATGTTACTCATGATGGGCGAGGTCTTGCAGTTCGAGCGGGTGTACCATGCCTTTCCGGACAGCACATTCTGGTCGATTCTCGCCTACAACCAGACGCACGTAGAATGGGCGGGATGCTCGCTGCACGACATGATTCAGCCCTCGTTTTCGTTTCTGGTCGGCGTTGCCCTTCCTTATTCGCTCGCCAGCCGGATGGCAAAAGGGCAGACGGAAGGCCGGCTCTTCTTACACGCCCTGTGGCGGTCGTTATTCTTGATCGCGCTCGGCATCTTCTTGCGCTCCACTCACTCGGCGCAAACGAACTTCACCTTCGAAGACACCCTCACGCAGATCGGCTTGGGTTATCCCTTCCTGTTCCTACTGGGACTCCGCGCGCGCAAATGGCAATGGACCGCATTCGGTGTAATTCTGTTCGCCTACTGGCTGGCCTGGGCCCTCTATCCACTTCCACCGGCCAACTTCGATCCATCCGCCCTTGGCGTGCCCCCGGACTGGCACCGAGTCTTTGACTACACCGGATTTGCGGCGCATTGGAACAAGAATGCCAACTTCGGCAATGCGGTTGACCAATGGTTCCTGAACCTGTTTCCCCGTGAGAAGCCATTCGTCTACAACGGCGGCGGCTACCTGACCTTAAGCTTCATACCGACACTGGGAACCATGATCCTCGGATTGGTGGCTGGTAGCTGGCTACGTGAGGCAGCTCCAAGAATCCCATTGAAGAAGCTCCTCTTCGCCGGCTCGTTTGGCGTGCTCGCGGGCCTGCTCTTGCATTTCACAGGCATTTGCCCGGTGGTAAAGCGGATATGGACTCCGGCTTGGACCCTGTACAGCGGCGGCGTGTGCTTCTTTTTTCTGGCCGCTTTCAGCTGGGTTATCGAAGTGAAGGGCTATAAAAAATGGGCCTTCCCTTTAGTAGTGGTAGGCGTGAATTCCATTGCTGCGTACTTGATCGCGCACTTGTTCGAAGGGTTCATCGCCGATTCGCTTCGAATCAACCTGGGTGCCAACTTCTTCGCCTTTCTCGGCGCCGGCCTCCAGCCATTGCTGAATGGAGCAGTCATGCTGCTAGTCTATTGGCTTATTCTGTTCTGGATGTATCGCCGCAAGTTATTCCTGAAGATATGAGACACTCATACGCTGTCTCATATCAAGGCCGGCAATGAGTACATCGAGCGAAGCGCCCTTCCAGTCGAAGACTGGGCTTCGCCGCACACTCTCGCTGTGGGATCTCGTTTTCTACGGTATAATCGTCATCCAACCTACGGCCCCGATGCCCCTTTTCGGCGTGGTGTCGCAGGAAGCACGAGGCCACGTCGTAACAACGGTCCTCCTCGCCATGGTGGCGATGCTGCTCACCGCCGTCAGCTACGGGCGCATGGCCCGTGTTTACCCCAGTGCCGGTTCGGCCTACGCCTATGTCACGGGAGAGTTCGGCAATTTCACGGGCTATCTCACCGGGTGGGCCATTGTCATGGACTACCTGCTGAACCCGCTGATCTGCACCATCTGGTGCAGCAAGGCGGCCGCCAACCTTCTGCCGTTGCCCTACTGGATCTGGGCCATGTTTTTCGCCACGCTGTTCACTCTCCTGAACCTGCGTGGAGTCGAGGCGTCAGCGCGTACAAACAAGTGGATGGCAATCTTCATGGGCGCGGTGGTGGCTTACATGCTGGTGGTGATGACGAACTACATCCTGCATTTCACGACGCTCTCCGCCATAGCTCTGACCCGGCCGTTTTACGACCCGCAAACCTTCTCGTTGGCGGCCGTGTCCACCGGCACCTCTATCGCAGCGCTCACCTACATCGGCTTCGATAGCATTTCAACCCTATCGGAAGAGGCGATCAATCCCAAGCGGAACATCCTACGGGCAACCGTCTTGACATGCCTGTTTACCGGCATCATCGCAGCCATTGAGGTTTACGCCGGACAACTCATCTGGCCTGACTATCAGCACTACCCCGACGTCGATACCGCCTATAGCTTCGTCGCCGGACGCGCGGGCGGAACGGTCTTGTTCCATCTCATCAACTCGACTCTGCTGCTGGCGACGATTGGCTCGGGCATCGGATCGCAGCTGGGAGCTGCCCGCCTGCTCTATGGAATGGGCCGCGACAATGCGCTGCCGCGCAAGCCATTCGGCCACGTCGATCTGCGTTCCGGCGTTCCCAACTACAACGTGCTTATCAGCGGCGTCGTGGCGCTGATTGGCGCCTTGTCGATCAGTTATCAATTGGGTGCGGAGCTGTTGAACTTTGGTGCATTCCTGGCGTTCACCGGCGTCAATGCCGCTGCCTTCTGGCGATACTACGTGAAGAATCGGGAACGCACCTGGAGCAACCTGGTCATTCCGTTAGCCGGCTGCCTGGTTTGTCTCTACATTTGGAAGAGCCTGCGCTGGCAGGCTCAGTTGTTGGGAGTCTCGTGGTTGGTAGTGGGCATCACTTACCGTCTGATCCGCAATCAGATGGCAAGACAATGAGAGAGCCTAACTGAGCCGTGAAAACTCCAGCACAGAACCGTGCGCGTAACTCTCCGCGCCGGAGCAAGCAAGCGGACACCGGCCCACGTGGCGCGCTCTCCGATTCGGAGCAGAACTTTAGCCTGCTGAGCCGAGACTCGTCTCGGCTTTGGTTTCCGTTCCGATTGGCCCGACCGGGACAGGCCCGGCCGGGGCAGGCGCCTCTGCCCCGAGGCGATGACGAAATCCACTGTTGTCAACTCAAGCCCAATCGCCGCGTGGACAGAGCGAGCCTGTCCCAAGATGCAGTACAGTCGACTCGTCACTCTGTCCCAGAGTTTTCACACAGACTCGTGAGGGAGCGGAGACACCGCCGTCATCACTCCACGAGTCAATCATGGAGTCTGCGTGCCCGCTGGTAAAGCGAAGGCGCTGGTCGCCCACGGCGGAGGTCCAACCGCAGTCCTCAATGCAAGCTTGGTCGGGATCGTTGAGAAATGCCGTCGCCATGCCCAGATCCACACGCTCTACGGCGCTTTGAATGGCGCTGAGGGAATACTCGATGACCGCTTCGTCGATCTCTACGCCGAGTCGCAAGAGACATGGGACGCCATCGTCCACTCGCCTGGATCCGCGCTCGGCACCTCGCGGAAGAAACTCAGCGACGAAGACTTCGGGCAGATGCTCGAGACCCTCCGGCGACACGACATTCGTTACGTGTTTCTAACCGGCGGAAACGGAACCATGGAGATGGCGCTAAAGCTTTCCCGTGTTTGCAGCGACGCCGGCTTTGAGGCTGCGGTGATCGGTGTTCCTAAGACCATTGACAACGATCTGTATGGCACCGATCACACGCCGGGATTCGCGTCCGCAGCACGCTTCTTCATCCACGGGATGCGCTTCATCGGGGCCGACAACCGCGCGCTGCCTGGCGTGACAGTCGTCGAGGTTCTGGGCCGTAATGCGGGTTGGCTGGCGGCTTCCACGTTGCTCGCGAGGCAGGAACCCGACGATGCACCACATCTGGTCTATTTGCCGGAACGCCGGCTTCCCTTTCAGCAACTCGCGACGGATGTGGAGTGCGTCTATCGAAAGTTGGGGCGCGTGGTTGTGGCAGTCTGCGAAGGGCAGCTGGACGAGAACGGCGAGCCATTCGGAGCAGATACGCGAACGACTAGCAAGGTGCCGCTGGCGTTGAATCTGGCCCATGTGTTGTCGATGCAACTCACCCGCAGCCTAGGCGTCAACGCGCGGAGCGAGAAGCCGGGCTTGCTCGGCCGGTCCTTCGCGACACTGGCATCGCCAGTGGATTTGGCTGAAGCACGACGCTGCGGTGCAGCTGCGGTGCAGTTTGCTCTGCGCGGTGAAACTGGCAGAATGGTGACACTCGACCGGGCCTTCGGAGACGAGTATCGAACGAGCGTAGGCCTGGTTCCCATCGAAGAGGTGGCTGGGCGTGAGCGCCTGTTTCCAGCGGCATGGATGCCGCACGATGCCACCGGCGATTCACCGGAGTTCGAAGCATGGCTTCGGCCTTTGGTCGGGCCCATTCACCAGCTCGGCAAGCTGGCCCGGATTCCGGTGTCGCGCTAAACCGGCGCTGCGCCGCTGTTATTCGAAGGCCGCAGTGCCACCCACGGCGCTGACAGCGCGTGTTCCGGCGCGGATTCCCGCCTTGGCGCATTCTTCGAGTGATCTCCCTTTCACAAACTGTGAGAGAAATCCCGCATTGAAGCTGTCGCCTGCTCCGGTCGTGTCGACCACCGTGCAAGGAAGCGCCTTCACGGAGAACATCCTCTCCGGGCTTTTCACCAGCGCCCCCCGAGGCCCGCGCTTGATGGCGACAATACGGGCCAACTTGCCAAGCGCATCCGCGGCTTGTTCTACCGTCCGGCAGCCCGTCAGCTTCAAGGCCTCCGTGTCGTTTGGCAAGAAGATGTCCGTCTCGCGCAGCACCTCGAAAATGTGCGAATCCCACGTTTCCTTCGGGTCGTAGTTGCAATCGAGCGACGTGGTCAAGCCGAGCCGGCGTGCCCGCCTGTATGCGGCAGCCGCTCCCGGCTGAAGTCCTTCCTGGTAGAAGTAGGCTCCCGCGTGTAGGTGCTTCGCCCGTCGAAGATAGGCGGAGTGGATATCGGAGCCGCGCAATCGCGCGATACAGCCCGGATACGTAACGCCGGCCCGGCGTCCCTTGTATTCATGCCAGATGGTGATACCGGTCTTCGGCTCCCGTACACGGCGTACCTGGCTGACATCAACACCTGCCCAGCGCAGCCGCTCTTCTACGAAGTCGCCGAAGGTATCGCGTCCCAGAAAGCCGACGAAGCCCACTCGCGCGCCGAGCCGGGCCAGATTGAATGCCGCGATCGAGCTCGACCCGCCAAGCACCAGGCTCATGTCGCTGGCTGGCAGCTCTTTGTCGAACTCAACGCGAGGGACGCCGAGCATCATCAGATCGACGTTCGCTTCACCCGCAACAATCACGTCCAAATCGCGATCAATCTTCATGTATGGTCACGCCCTGAACCACGCGGGTGATGATACCGCCCGGGCTGGGATTGTCCGGATTCAACCCCGCTCGCAGGCTCAGGTGATACGCCAGTAACTGCCCATAAACCACCTCAAACGGGGTTCGGAGCGAATCGGGGAGATCGGCAGCAAGGGCGGGTACCCACTCATCGAGCAGTACCTCATGAACGCCTGGCGGAGCGATGCCGATCAGCCGGCCCAGTCGCTTCGCCCGTAACTCAGTCAGCAAGTCCTCTTCGTAGGCACGAGTCCTGGCGTCTGTCGATAGGATGGCAAGCACAAGCGTCTCTCGGTCCAGAAAGCTCAATGGCCCGTGGCGCAAACCGAGAAAAGTCTCGACCAGCACAGCTACCTTGCCGGCTGTCAGTTCCAGAAACTTCAGTCCAATCTCCTCGGCGCAAGGGAGCAGCGTCCGCGAAGCAAGGACCACCGCGCGGCTGGGCAGCGTCTCGGCCACGACTTCCGCTTGCGATGCTAACGAGGTCATGCGTTGAGCGACGGAATCGCACAAACCGGGCAGCCGTTCTGCCAATTGAGATCCATCGCTCATACAGAGGCCCGCAAGCACCATGTTGCTAAAGGAACTGGTCATGGCCAAACTGCGATCGTTCGTGCGAGGGTCGAGCACAATCGCTCGCACCTTGGGATGCCTTGCCAGCGCTCCTTCGGCATTGCACGTGATCGTGTACTGAGGAAGCGCCGGGAAGAACCGCTGGATGCGATCAACGGCCGCCACGCTCTCCGGGCTGTTACCGGAGCGAGCAAGCGACAGCACCATGCTTACGGGCTGCAGGTGCCGGGTCGGCAAGGTTAGAACATCCGTGGTCGGAATGGCTCGCGAACCCGGCCATGCCGACTCAATGGCGCCCGCAGCGTGCGCCGACGTTCCCGCGCCTGTAATAATCGTTTGGCTGCTGTGTCCGCGAATCTCCTGGCTGATTGACTGACCAGCGACGCGCTGAAGCGTCGTGAGCCAGGTTTCCGGCTGCTGATGGATCTCGTGCCAAGTCAAGCTACCGGGCGGATTGTTAGTGGATGTCATCCTCGAACTCTCCGCCCATACTATCGTTGCTGCCAAAACTCCAGCACAGATCTGGCGTTGCCAACTCAGCCAACGACGCACCAGTAGGGTGGGCGCCCTCGCCCGCAATCGACGCCTCGTCGATTCTCGGCCAACCGAAACTCATACCAGCAACGATGAAGCCGATACATTAGCCAACCACGTCCGAACCGGTGTTTTTAGAGCAACCGCGCGCGTAGGTCTCCGCACCGGAGCAGAGCAGGCGGACTAGAAGTATAGCTTCAACGCAAACTGTATCTCCCGCTGGTCATTCTGGCCATCGCGGGTTGAGGTGATCTTCCCGAAGTTTGCCGGCGAGGTGTAGTCGGTAGCGCCGGGGGCGCCGACAACTCCATTGCCACTAAATCCCGGCAACGAGAAGTTAGGCGTGTTGGTCAGGTTGAAGAACTCAGCCCGGAATTGTAGGTAGATTCGCTCCGTGAAGTTGAAGTTCTTGAAGAGCGAGAAGTCGAAGCGGTGATAACCCGGTCCATAATACTGAGTCGGCGCACCACCTAAAACAGAGTAGTCGGATTGCCCAACGGTAGTCGCGACAGGTGGGCTGGCGAAGGCTGCCGGATTAAGCCAATTGTTCACGTTGTGAGGGCCCGCGGTCACGCTCTGTCCGGGCACCAGGAGGGCGTTGCAGCCAAATCCGGAAGTGGTCGTGATGGCGCAAGGAATAGTACCGGGCTGGCCATCCTGAAGAGTCAAGATCCAATTGGTGCTCCAGCCGCCCAAAAACCCCTCCACCACTTTGTTGCTGTTGCTCATATACTTTTGTCCACGACCAAAGGGCAGCTCATAGTTTCCACTGAAGTGAAAGGACTTGGGTATATCAAACTCGCAAAGCCCGTAGTCGCCCTTCAGTCCCCACCCTGGCAGCAGCGGCGCACGATATCCAAATAGCGCCGTTTGGTTGAGCACGTCGACGGCGTCGGTGCGGCATTTCGACCAGGTGAAATTCGCCAAGATACTCAAACCAGCTCTTAGCCTGCGTTCGTAATTCAATTGAAGCCCGTTGTAGTAACTATCGCCTGCAAAGCTCGTTTCTGTGAAGCTGGTCGGAAAGTCGGGAAACGAAGAGTAACTGTACGAGTTCAACCCCGGCGGCAGTATCTCATGGGGGGAATTTGAGTTAAAGTACACGGCAAGGTGTCGAACCGTATTCCCAACGTAAGCCGCCGATACCGTGTCGCTGGGCGTAATTTGATACTGCAGCGTCAGGTTGTAGCCTTGCGTGTACGGCGTCTTTACGTGGTAGTCCTCGCCGAGCAGCGCTGTGCCCCCGGGCTCGGCGGCAGCCGAGGTCAGTGGAATCCCCGTAAACCCAGTCTCCAGCGTTCCAATCGAGCCGTTAGCGAATGTGATAGGCGCATTAGGGACTTGAATCGGATAATCTAGATTGAACTGGAAGGGGAAGTCATTGTAAGTCAGCAGCGCTGAGTTCTCAAAGCCGCCATAGAAGATGCCGTAGCCGCCGCGGGCCACGAGTTTTGGAGTGAATTGATAGGCAAACCCGACGCGAGGCGAGAAGTTAGTTAACTGCGAAGTGCCGAGGCCGGAAACGCCAGAGCACACGATCGAGATGTTGTCGGTTGCCGCCGCAGCTAAGAAATCAGGTGAAAGCGGCGTGCTGCAGCGCTGTTTTGTCAACAGGAACTGAGACGGGCTGCTGTTTCCGGAAGGAAGGAAATTGGATTGTGCACCAAACTTCTCGGTCAGCTGTCCGAAGTATTCCCAGCGCAGACCTAGATTCACTGTTAGCTTCGGGCTCACCTTGAAGTCGTCCTGGAAGTATGTGCCGTAGTAACTGCGGTGCATATCCGTATTGGCGATATTCGAGGCTTGAATGTTGTCGGCGCCGCCCACGTAATCGGCCGCGCCCGGCACCGACCCGGGAATCGGCGTCAACAACATCTGGGCCAATCCGGTGTTGCCACCGTTAGTGGTCGGCACCTCGGTGTAATCGCCACTGAAATTCCAGGCGCCGCGGCCTGAGGGTGGTTGAAGGATAGAGAACTGCAGATATTGGAATTCAAAGCCAACCTTGATGGAGTGGCGGCCTAAGTTCTTTGTGACGTTATCCGTAAACTGATAGGTGTTGCTGTATTCAACCGAGGGAAGAAACTGGTTGCTGCCCAACGTAGTTAGGCCCGTGATGAAGAGTGACCCAAGGCCTCCGTTATAAGGCACTTGCGGAATGCCCTGAATGCCGAATTGCGCCGGAATACCGAGCGTGTTGTCATTAGGCTGAACGCGTGTTGTCGAAATGCGGTTATACCCAAAACGCGCCTCGTTCAGCAGGCTCGGCGAGAAGGTATGGGTCTCGCTGAGTACCGCGTTCCACGATTCGGCCGTCTGGTCGCCCTGAGCGAATGACCCGCCATCGGCGATTCCGGGAAACGGACCGGGTATGAACTGAGGGTTACTGACGTAGCTGACTCTTCCGAACAAGCTGTCCGAGGCGCCAAACAACTGGTCCCCGCGAGCGTCAAATTGGTTGGACTGGTTTTTGAGGACCGGGTTCGCGGCGTAGTTATTAAAAAGCCCTGAGTTATTCGGAGCCGGATAAAGGTTCAGAAGATTAATGGCATTCGGGTCCAACCGGTTGGCCGGGATGATATTCCCCGGGAACGGCGTTCGCGCATACCCGATCGGCGTGCCGTTGGCCATGCCTCCGCACCCCACGGTGATTCCAGTGACGGTGTCCGGTACGCCGCAGGAGACGACCCTTGTGGTGGCGGGATCGAAGACCTGGCCTAAAGCAGTCGTTTGACCAAGAATGTCCGTTCGCGTACCGCCCTGTGTCAGTAGCTCCGAGAGGTTCGTGTAGCCGCTGTTGCGCTCAAGTGCCGTCGGAACCGTGTTCACTGAAGGGATCGCCTGGCGGACTTGCAAGCCTTCGTAATCGATAAAGAAAAAGGTCTTGTCCTTGATGACAGGACCGCCCAGCATCGCGCCGAACTGATTCTGCCTGTACTCTCCTTTCGGAATGCCGCCCGAGTTCTCAAAGAAATTAGCCGCATCCAATGCGTCGTTGCGGAGGAACTCCCAGGCCGCGCCATTGAATTGATTAGTGCCGGACTTGATGGTTGCATTCAGGATGGCGCCGGCCGAGCGGCCCGCTTCTGCACTGTAGTTATTGGTCTGAACCTTGAATTCCTGGATGGCGTCGACGGGTGGCCGCACTACGTAGGCCGTGCCATTCAAGAAATCCACCAGGTTTACGTTGTTGTCGATGCCGTCCAGCAGGTAGTTGTTCTGCGCGGGCCGCAATCCATTCGCGGCAAAGCTGCCGCTGGCGCCAAGGCCACGGGTATCCTCTTGACCCTGTGTCACGCCGGCTGCGAGTTGGGCCAGGAACGTGAAGTTGCGCCCATTCAGCGGCAGGTCATTGATGGCCTTGGCCCCGATCACCTGCCCGACCGACGCATCTTCAGTCTGAAGCAAGGGAGCCTCAGTACTCACGGTCACCGTCTGTGTCATCTCACCAGGTGGAAGCTCGAAGTTCACGGCTATGCGCTGCTGCACCTCTACCGTAACGTGAGGGTGCTCAACTCGCTTGAAGCCCTGGAATTCCGCTGTCACCGAATAGGTGCCGATCTTAACTGGCGCAAAAATGTACTCTCCATTTGAGCCGGTCGTCGCCAGTTGGGTGGCGCCGGTATCATCATTAACGAGCGTCACTTTCACGCCCGGAATGATGCCGCCGCTGGCGTCCTTCACCGTGCCCAGAATGGCGCCCGCATCCACCTGGGCAAAAAGGTTCATCGCCCCCGAAAGCAGCGCTATCAGCGGCACTGCAATCTTGATTAGCTTTCGCGCTTGAATTAGAGATGTCACGTACGGCCTCCCAATCAAAGTTTTGATGCTAGCCGATCAATGTAGCATCATTTAAACCAGCACTTGATCCAGCAGCTGCCCAACCGCACGGTTGGATTCAAGAAAGGCATTTCGATGGTCCATGGCGCCCGCCAGGTCGGAGTGCGAAAAGGCGATTCGTCCGAAGGGGGCCGCACGCAGTGCGTCCCGCGGAGCAGGCGCCCCATTCAAGCCGAAGAAGAAGCCGGGTTCCGGGTTGATGAAAGCGTGCCCGAACCGATTCAGCACGATGCCCGCAATATCGCGCTTGGCATCGAAGCCGGACGCCCCGAACATGTCGGTCATTTGCTCGCGGATTAGCCGTTCGTATTCCGAGTAAGTTGTCGAAAGGATTTCGTGGCGCCCCTTGCTCCCTTGTTCTTCGGCAGGAAGTCCGGGCTTTGCGAAGTCTACGAAGAAGGTCAACACGGTGGGCAGATCAGGGCCCACGACAGGAGTGTCCACTCCGAACCTCGCCATCTTGCGCACTTCGACAAACCGTCCGAAACCGTCAAACCAGTTGCCGCCGGAAATCCCCATGTTTGAGAGAAATCTCCAGTTCGTCACCGCCACGTTCGCGGTCATGTAAGGCGAATAGTGAAACTGCGAGTACGCGTGCCGCCGGTCGGAATCCAAATCGCGGACAACATGCTTCGTCATCCAGCCGCCTCCCGCCATCACCACGGTCTTCGCCTTTAGACGATAGAGCTTGCCATCCGATAGGTAGCTGACCCAAACGAAGCTTGATTTGTCGGGCACGCCCTCGTGTTCCACGCGAACCACCGTGGAATTCAGGCGCACACGCGTTTGCTGGCCGGGCTGGTCAAGCGCAGCGAAGCGGATCGGGTTCTTCCAAACTGCCTCCATCGTGCGTGGGCCTTCGATCGATTCCGGGATCAGCGTCTTCACAATCAACCGCGTCATGCCCGAGTTCCCGCCCGGGAACATCTGCAGCCCGGTCTCCATCGAATCGTCGACGGTGGGAATCTCTCTCGACCACATGTACTCCAGGTAGCCGGACAGCGCGTCTGGCCCGACCCCAAAGCCGCCCGCTGTGTCTGCCACGAAGAAAGTGCGGACGGTATCCCGGCTCATTCCGTAGGTCCGCATCATCAGGTCCTCGAGCGTCATGCCGTCCAGTTGTCGCGAAATGGGGTCTCCGGGATAGTCGTAAACCAGACGGGGCGCGGCGAGTTGTCCGTGCCGCCAGGCCAGCATCTCGCGCCGCGTTTGTTCCGAAAACGGAGTGTTTGCGAGGCTGTTGCTCCAGGGGTTCTTCACCCAAATGCCTGGCTTGTGCCCGAACTTGGCGCCGAAGAACCAGGCATAGGTGTGACGGTTTTCATAACCGCAGACACGATACGGGCTCCTGGGCAGTGACAGATCAGGAGTCGAGCCCTGCCACGTCTGGTACGACTGGAAGGCGTTCCAATCCAGGCCCATGGCGTCATAGACGCTCTTCAGGAAGCTGTTGGGATAAGGCGGTTGGAAATGCACCGATGCCTGCGGTGCATACAGCCGATGGCCATTCACCACGAATTCGTTTCGCTTGGCGACACCGCCGAATACCTTCGCGTTGTCGAGGATCAGGCAGCTGCGCGCAGGGCTCGCTCGTTGCTTGAAAAACAGACCCGCGGATAAACCGGCGAACCCTCCGCCAACGACTACGCAGTCGTGCAATTCACCCGTGTCTGTGACTTGAGCGGGCGCTTTATCCCAAGCACCATCGCGTACGGAGTGCGCATCATGAACTACCCCCTCGGTGTTTCCGGCCGAGTTGCGATAGTCTCCTTCGCCGGTGTAACCTGTCCAACCCTCGGCTTGCGCAAGCAGTTGGCCTGGAGCCGAGAGAGCCAACAGAGCTGCGCCGGAAGCGAGCAGGCCGCCGTCCAGAAAGTCGCGGCGCGTTATCTCTTCACGCATGCCCAGAAGCTTATCGAGATGAGGACAGGATCGAGACATTTTTCAATCGCAGTTGCGAACCCGTTCTATCCGGTGGGGCGAGCCGGTAGGGGAAAGTATACACGGATTGCGAGCGCGATGGCGGCCCGTAAAACCCCGTTGTCAACCCTCGTCTAAAATGTCCCTTTTGGTTGGTTTTTCTTTCAATTGTTCTGGAGTCTGCCGGAACGAGGCCCTGGGAGGCGGCAGGCCGTTCCGCGCCACCGGGCGTACGACCAATTTGCGCAGTACTTGAGGGTCGCGAAGCAGCGCCGTGGGCACCACTGGCAGAAGCGTTGCCGCGTTTCCTGTGCTCCGAGCCGAAATTGATCTTTCTGGAGGCGCCGGCAGAACGGTGCCAGCCCGACCCGACCGGCCTCGGAACTCGCTCGCGGACCAGGAATCTCGCCGAATACAGCGGGCCTAACTCAAATAGTTTCAATCGTTTTCTTCGTCACATCAGCCTAATGCTCTTCGCCAGAATCATGTCCGCGCTGCGCCATTTTGATTCCGAGGGATTCCGCCCATCCTCGTGCCATGAGAACCCTAGGCCGAGTCCTTCTTCAGATTTTGCTACTGACTTTGGGAGTCGCCGGCATCAGTTCCGCCTGCGCAGCAACCCTGGAAATTTACATCCATAACGACGCCGGGCTCCAGCCGGCGGTCCTTGACCAGCTCATGTCACAGGTCCAGGTGATCCTGACCTCCGCTGGCGATTCGGTCGAGGTAAGAAACTGCCACGGCAAGGACGATCCCTGGTGCCAGCAGCCGTCAGCCGGCGCAAAGGTTCTCTACCTGCGAATACTGCCCGGTGAAGGCCCGAAGATTAAGAATATGCGCAATCCCGCTTTGGGAGCATCCGTCGCCGACGAGACCGGCGGAGCGTATGGGGCAGTACGTCCATTTTTTATGTCTTTGGGGAAGACAGGGCTTGATGGAGGGTGCGGGTGCGCGACCGGACGCTCGAGCTTATTAGTTAGGAGCAGGAAGGACGTTCCGGAACCTCCCGAATATTGGTTTGCGCCGGCGCCAGATGGTTCCTCATTACTTGGCGGGATATTACGACGAGGGAAGTGTATGCGCTGGATTGGGGAGCGCCGTGACCGCTTCCCCGTTTCGGGAGGGCATCGCTACAGCACGTGTTTGATGGCTTTGCCGGTGCCCCGGAGAATCTTTGTGCTTCCCTTCACGGCTCCGACTCCCACGTTCTTTCCGGTGCCGGCTACACCTCTACCAGCGTCGATGCCAGCGTTGATGGGATGAAGCGTCACTAAATCGGCGGCCGTTTTTCCGGCGCCCTTGGCTGCACTGCCCGCGCCTTTCGCTGCGCCTTTACCGATGTCACCTGCGCCGCTGGCTAAATCGTGTTTGGCCGAGCTGTGCCTTTTGGCGTTGGCCGGCGTGGTCTCCCGCGCGCCGGCGGGGGATTCCGTTTGCGCAAGAGTGACTCCAGCGAGGCAGATCGCAGCGACAAATAGACGAATGCCCATTCTGCTTAAGACGACGGATTGCGGCTGTTTCATGTTACAGGGTTTTCCACGCGGCGTGGCTGGTGTGTCTCACAACATGCGTTGCCTTGCCCAGCAAACGGCCTTTGTGGCCTTCTTGTTCTGGCCGTTAAATTACCGTGTCATGCTTGTGAAAGCATCGCCTTTTTAGCAACCAGGCATGCCGATGTCGGTTCGCCGGCGACCCACCCCGCATGAGTTCGCCCATCAGCGCTTCTTCGCCATCACCTCCGGGGACTGCCAGCAAGAAAATTCTGCCGTGGCTGGTTGCGGTCGCGTTCTTCATGGAATCGTTGGATACCACGATTCTGAACACGGCCGTGCCGGCCATTGCTTCCGCACTCAACGTGGCGCCGCTGAGTATGAAGTCGGTGCTGGCCAGCTACACGTTGAGCCTGGCGGTGTTCATTCCCATCAGCGGTTGGATGGCGGACCGCTTCGGAACGCGCCGGGTCTTTGCGTCGGCGATTGGCCTATTCACGCTCGGCTCCATCCTCTGCGGCCTGTCCAGCAACATCCATCTGCTGGTAGCCTGCCGTATCCTGCAAGGCTGCGGCGGAGCCATGATGGTGCCCGTGGGCCGTCTCACACTCGTACGGACCTTCGCCAAATCCGAGCTGATTCGCGCCATGAGCTTCGTTGCCATTCCAGGTCTGGTCGGCCCCATGCTCGGGCCGATCGCGGGCGGCTTGATCGTGCATTATTTTCACTGGCGGATGATCTTCTTTGTGAACGTGCCGATCGGTCTGATCGGTCTGCTGTTGGTTTACCTGCATCTACCGGACTTCCGCGAAGAGCGCACCAACCCGCTCGACGTCGTTGGGCTCATCCTGTTCGGCTCGGGCGTAGCACTGCTGTCGTATGTGCTGGAGGTGTTCGGTGAACACTCGCTGAGCCTGCGCGAGATTCTGGGCCTGCAGACAATCTCCATCGTGCTTCTGGCAGGCTATGGCTTGCATGGTGCGCACGCCGAGTTTCCGCTGCTGCGGCTGAGTCTGTTTCGCATTCGAACCTTCCGCGCGGCGGTCAGCGGCAGCTTCGTCACGCGGCTGGGTATCGGCGGAATCCCGTTTCTTCTGCCGCTTCTCTACCAGGTGGGCCTGGGATTTACTCCGGTTCAATCGGGCTTGCTCATCATGCCACAGGCGATTGCCGCCATGAGCCTGAAAATGACTATGGCGCCGATTCTGGCACGCTTTGGTTACCGCGGCATTTTGATTTCGAACACGGTGATGCTGGGCGCGCTCATCCTGCTGTTCGCGACCATCGGCGTGGGTACGCCGGTGTGGCTGATTGTGTTGCAGGCCTTCTGCTACGGATTCTTCAGCTCGCTTCAATACACGAGCATGAACACGCTCGCCTATGCCGATATCTCCGAGGAACAGACCAGTGCAGCCAGTTCCATCGCCAGCACCATGCAGCAGATGTCCATCAGCTTCGGCGTCGCCACGGCATCGCTCGTCACAGCCTTTTTCATCCCCGACCGCTTTCGTTCGAACCCGCCGGAACTGATACACGGCATACACCTGGCGTTTTTCGTCCTGGGTGGATTGACGGTTCTCTCGACGATCGTCTTCCGGGAATTAAGGAGCCAAGACGGAGCAGCGGTGAGCAGGCAGAAGACGCTGCAAGAGGGATGAGTGTCTATTATCGAGCTTCCTCAGCCGGATAGGTGAGGGCGGTGAGCTGATGCGGCGAAGCGCCCCAGTACTGTAGCTCCGCAGAAAGCTCTCCACCAAGCGAGTGTGCGCCAGCACCGTCCGATAGCCGGACTCGACGGGTGTTGCGATTTAGTTTCTCGCGTGCCCGAGGCGCACTGATTCCGGCAAATCAGACCACGCGAAGCACCACCAGCGTCATATCATCGTGCTGGGAAGCGCCCGCGGCGAAAGCCTGTGCGGCGGCCAGGATTCGCCTCATGCCTTCCACAGCAGGAAGCCCATGACACGTTTTGGCGAACTCGATCAATCTCTCTTCGCCCCACTCTTCGTAGCGAGCGTTCATGGATTCGGAAACTCCGTCCGTAAAGAGCACCAGCAGGTCTCCAGCTTCATGAGAAAAGACGCCTCGCTCATAGCGATGTGGCAGAAGCCCGATGACCGGACCGCCGGTCTCCAGGCGTAATACCTGGCACGAGCCGGCACAATTCCGCAGGACCACCGGCGGGTTATGACCCGCGTTGACGTAGGACAAGCGGCGGGTTGCAGGATCGTACTGGGCGTAAAACAGCGTCGCGTAGCGGTTTGCCGCGGATGCCTGATAGACCAGGCTGTTGACTCGCTCCATCAGCTCCGCGGGATCATCGACGACCGGAGCCAGGGCGCGCAGCGACGCTTCGAGGCTTGCCATCATGAGCGCGGCGCCCACGCCCTTGCCGGATACGTCTCCGATCGCGATTCCGAGCCTGCCGTCGGGCAGCTCGAGAAAATCGTAGTAGTCTCCGCCCACCTCTCGCGCAGGCCGGCATTGCCCGCAGTAGTCCAGACCCGGCACCGGGGGAAGCCGCTGAGGGAAGAGATGCTCCTGCACCTCGCGCGCGATCTCCAACTCGCGGTTCAATCGCTCCCGCTGCGCCATCTCCCGCCCGATCGCCGTCGTCAAACGGGCAACTTCCTGGGCCAGCGCGGTCTGGGCGGCCGATTCTGTCTTGACACCGTCGAGAGCGGCGGCGATAGCGCGTTTTGCGAACTCGTCCGTTTCAATTTCGTGCCATGCAATCAGATACGGGGCGAGACGCTCCTTGTCCCGATTGTTCCGTAACGCGCTGGCGACGAGGTGCCGCAGGCGGCCGTCCGCCGGAGAAGAGATCTGTCCAAGAAACTGTTCGAGAGCGGAACCGCCGGAATCGAAAATCCGCAGAAATACCTTGCGGGCCTCACGCGGGTCCTCTACGGCGAGGCGCCGGAGCCGCTCGTGAAGAAGCTCAGCGCGGCTGCATAGCGCTTCGAGCGCAGTTCGAACGCCTCTCTTCCGCCTTCGAGCAAGTCGATGATCTGTTCGCGGCATTCATCGACGGTGCCGCACTTCTCAATGGCTCCAACCCGGCCATCCGAGTTCATCACCAGCACAAGCTCCGCTTCAGCCAGAACGGGGATATTCGCATTGTGCGTGATGAAGATCATCTGGCGGCGTTTCTTCATTCGCTGCACCGCGTTCACCACAGTTTCAAAAATAAAATGATTGTCGAGGTTGTCCTCCGGCTGATCGATAATCAGCGGGTTATCTCTTCTTGCCAGAAGTATAGGCAGCAGCGCTGTGCACTTCTGACCGCGCGAAAGATCGGACGCGTCCTTGAAGTGCGGCCGTCCTGTCAGTCGCGACATTCAACTCAATGCCGATTCTGTCTTCGATTGCAGTTATCTCCAGAGCCAGCGGATCGACACTCTCGCGAAACGAATCCAGTATCTTCCGCGAGCGCTCCGTTCCGAAATGCGTTAGCTCTTCGAAGGAATCCAGGTCATTGGACTGAATGAGCTGCGCGAGTTGCTCCGGCCTGAGCTGCATGAGGGTTGCAAGGATCTCGTTTTGATTCCGAACCCGCGCGCCCTTGAGGCCCGTCCACCAGCATCTCCTGGTATGCCAGATGGTCGGCGTTTCGCATCACGCGAATGCGCACGCGCTCGCCGGCTTCGTGTTGGAGCTCGGACGCGACCTCGTCCCGCATCGTCGAAATCTGATCGCGCATCAGAATGTGATCGGCTTTGAGAGACTTTCGCCGCTCAAATAAAGTCTTCAACTCGGCATTCAGTTCTGCCCGCTGTTGCTCCAGAGCTTCCAGTTTGGCAACTTGCTGCTCGAGCGACGCACGCACGCGAGCTTGCTCGCTTGCTGCCTGGTTGAGTGCAGTTAGCTTCGCCAGCTCGCCGGCATGACTCGGTGTGGATCTCCGTGATGCTTTGGCGGGCCTGGGCCAGTGTGCCCTGGGCGTCGCGAATCCTGGTATGTGATCGCGGAAAGATGTTTCTCGACTGGCCCCAGTGACGCTCGCAAGCAGATCGTCATACCGGCGCAGGGTGTCCGCATTCGCGGACTGCTCCTCCGCCAGGCGCGCCGCGAACACACTCTGCGCTTCTCTTCGCAGTTGCTCGAGAGTTTGTTCCAGCGTCTTCAGGTCTCGATCGGCGGAGTCCAGTTTCGCGATCTCCCGCTGATTGAGCTGCTGCTGGCGGGAAAGCCGGACGAAATCCGCCGAAGATTCGCGATCGGATGGCGCAAGAGCAGCTCAGCCGGGCACGGACGTCGCCGAGTTCTTCGATCTGCTCGGTCAGGTCCTCGATCGTTCGTTGCGCGGTCCTGATACGATCCGCATTCGCCTCCAGCGCGCGTGTGCTCTCAGCCAGCGACAAGTGGATTGTCCGCATCTGCTCGCTACGAAGTTCGTCCAGCAGATTCCGGCGTTTTTCACCGAGGACTTCGTCCGCTATCGCCTCGATCTCGAGGCTGCTGTAGGCGTCCAGAGGCAGAAATGTGCCTCGATCGAGATCAACCGTATTGATCGCTCTTCCGTCCGATGTGAGAAGAACCGGGTTCTGCTTGAGGCCCCTCTTGATTGTGTAGCGGTTCGAACCCTCGGCGAGAGCCGTGATCGTGACCAGAGCCCCACCTGCGAGATTTGCCTGAATAAGGTCAGCGCATTGCTTTGGCGCGGCCGACGATGCCGCAGAGCGCAAACCGCACGGCCTCGGCAAGCGTTGATTTTCCACTGCCGCGTGCCCCGATGATGCAAGTCAGGCCCTGGGGGATTCTGACGCTCAGACCGGGCAGAAACCCGCCGCTAATCTCGATCTTCTCAACGACCCACATATGCTCAGCCTCTGCCGGCGTGGGATAGCCCGGTAGGCCTTCCCATACAAAGCGTTCCGCTTTGACGCGGAACGCCAACTCGCCCTACTGTATACCAAAAGCTGATTCGGCCCCACACACTGATCGCTCGATTCGCGATACGCGTGGGGCACCGGCAGCGCACGAGATTGTCGACTTGGACGCATGTTCTCAATCATGTGCTCAATAATGAAGCGATGAGATTCGCTCAGTTCGTAATCGGGCTTTGTTTTGCCTTGCCCGCGCTGGCGCAGTACACCGCGCAGCAAAACGGCGATGTGGTTCGTCTGGAAGACGCGAAGAGCCTGACCGTCGTCTCCATTGTTACCTCCGTCGGCAACGAGGCTTTCGAGATGAAAGCGAAAGGACAAAATGTCCTGTTCTTTCCGTTTGCCTCACTCGACGACTTCAAAGCCCGTCCCATGCTCAGCGGGATCCCGTTCCTGGGCCCGTGGGCCAACCGGCTCGACGAAGATGCGTTCTACGCCAGCGGGAAGCGCTACGCCTTCAACATGGACTTAGGCAACGTTCGCGGCGCGCACCCGATTCACGGCTTTCTGTCGACCACCAACCATTGGCAGGTAATCGAGGTAAAAGCGGACGGAGACGCCGCGTGGGTCACCAGCAAGCTCGAGTTCTACCGCCAGCCGGACTGGATGGCTCAGTTTCCTTTCGCGCACAACATTGAGATGACGCACCGGCTGCACGACGGCGTGTTGGAGGTTCGCACCAAAGTGACCAACCTCAGCGTGGAGCCTATGCCGCTCTCGATCGGCTTCCATCCCTATTACCGGTTGACCGACTCGCCCCGGGATGAATGGACGCTGAACGTAGGCGCCCGGAGCCAGTGGCTGCTGAGTCCGGACAAGATCCCCACCGGCGAAACAGAGCCGATCGAAAAACTCTTTCCGAACCCGCAGGCCGTCGCGCTCAAAGACTACAGCCTGGACCATGTCTTTGGCGATCTCGTCCGCGACTCGGCCGGCCGCGCCGCCGTGTCTGTGCAGGGCAAGTCGCAAAAGCTGGAAATCCTGCTGGGTCCTAATTATCGTGCATTGGTGATCTTCGCGCCCGGTCCGCGTCCTGGCGGACAGCCCCCGGTTGCCGCGAACGGACGCCCTCCGTTCGATCGCAACTTCATTGCGCTGGAACCCATGGTGGGTATCACCGATGCGATGAACCTGGCCCACAAGGGGCTCTACAAGGAACTGCAGTCCATCCCCCCGGGCCAGACCTGGCAAGAGAGCTTCTGGATTCGTCCCAGCGGCTTCTGAGAGCCCCCGGACGGTTTCGGCAGAACCGCAGGCACGTTCCCCGATAGCGCAAGGTCACAATGGAAATGCCAGCCTATGGGCAAGTCAAACCGGCTCACTATCTATCAAGTTGCGACCTTGCTTTTCGGCGGGTGTCTTAGCGCCCAGTCGCTCGACGACCATCGGGTGGGGCCGCAGACCAACGGCAGCTTCGTCGTGCCAACGAACCAGATCATCACTCCCGCCGGAGGACAAATCAGTTTCAATGGGCGGCCGCTTGCAGTTGCCGTCAACCCGAACCAGAATACGGCCGCTGTGCTAAACACTGGTTCGGGACAATCGAATCTTCCCACCTCGCCTGTCGTGATTGTGGATCTGATCAGTGGAAACGTAAAACAGGAGTTCAATCCAGGCAGCAACCACGCCTCTTATGATGGCGTGGTCTACTCGCGAGACGGCACCAAGCTATATTTTTCCCAGGATAACGGGCTCGTCTCGATCGCCAACGTCGCTCGCGACGGCACGCTAGCTCTTGACTTGCAGATAAAGCTTCCCACCAATGCTGGGGCTGTCAACAACGGAGGGCTGGCTGTTTCGCCCGATCAGAAAACGCTCTACGTTGTCCTGAACATGGTCAATTCGCTCGGATTGATTGACCTCACCAAGCGTAAGTTCATCCGCAAAATCGCAGTCGGCAATGCGCCCTGTGGCATCGCCATCGTCGGTGATTTTGCGTACGTGACCAATCAGGGCGGACGCCACGCTAACCCAGGAGAGTTTACGGATCTCTCCGCCGGCACGGCGATTGTGGCCGATCCTCAATCCGCCGGTCCCATCACGGGCACTGTGAGCGTCGTCAAGTTGACGACGCACGCTGTGATTCATAGCATCCCGGTCGGTTTGCAGCCAACCGCGATCCTCGCTTGGGACGGTTATGTTTTCGTGGCGAACAGCAACAGCGATTCTGTTTCCGTGATCGACTCCCGAACGAACACAGTCATTGAGACGCTTCACATCCAGACCTTTCCTAACGCGCCCTTCGGCAGCTCTCCCAATGCACTGGCGATGACCTCAAAGAACGAGCTGGTGGTGACCCTGGGAGCCAATAACGCCGCCGCTTTCTATCGGTGGACGAATCGGCATCTGAATTTCGAAGGCTTCGTGCCCACGGCATGGTACCCCGCCTCCGTAGCCATCGCCTCTGCACAGACCGCGCAGCAGACCGGCACGGCTCCACTCCCGGAGAGACTGATCGTAGTGAACACGAAAGGTACTTCGGTGGGTTCCGCTGTGCCCGATGAGGGCAGGCCCAGCGGCAAGAATACACACACTTTCTTGGGCAGCGTCTCCATTATTCCCCTTCCGACGGCGTCGGAATTCAATCAATACGGCGCCCAAGTCGCTTCGAACAACGGCTGGACAGGCCGCGACAAACCGCAGCACAAGCCTCTGCCTTTCCGCGACCATTGCATCAAGCACGTTTTCTATGTGATCAAGGAGAATCGGACCTATGACCAGGTTCTGGGAGACAACGCCAGAGGAAATGGTGATCCGACCCTCGTTCAGTTCGGCGCGGTAGTAACTCCCAATCAGCACGCGCTCGCCGATACCTTCGTATTGTTCGACAATTTCTACGATTCCGGCCTTCTCTCCGCCGACGGCCATCAATGGACCGATCAGGCGATCGCTCCCGACTACATCGAGAAGCAGTTTACCGACTTTAACCGTAGTTACCCCTTCAATGGCGGCGATAGCTTGACCTACGCGCCCACTGGTTTCATTTGGATGGATGCTTTAGCCCATAGATTGAGCGTCCGTATCTACGGAGAGTTTGCTCCGCGCTTCAACGGGCCGGACCAGGAGTTCGGGGGGTGGACTTCCTGGTACAACGACTCCCTTATTCTCGAAGGCAAGAAGACCGGGGCGCTGCACGTGCCAATCGGCCGGTTTCAGGCGGTTGCGGACGTACCATCGATTGAGGAGCACCTCAATCCGGACTTTCCCAACTTCAACACCGGGATTCCAGATCAATACCGGCTGGATATCTTTCTGAAGGACTTTGAATCCTACGTTCAGAACAACAACTTGCCGAACCTGATTGTGATGACGCTTTGTGCTGATCACACCAGCGGCACAAGCGCTGGATATCCAACCCCAGCCGCGCAAGTTGCCGATAATGACTTAGCGGTTGGCCGTCTCGTCGATGCGGTCAGCCACAGTCCGTACTGGTCCAGCTCCGCCATCTTCATCGTCGAGGACGACGCCCAAGCCGGAGCGGATCACGTGGATGGACATCGTTCCACCGCATTTATCGTTAGCCCATACGTTAAACGAACAATGGTGAATCACACCTATTACACGCAAATAAACATGGTTCGGACAATTGAGGAACTCCTGAGCCTACCTCCCATGAACCAACACGACCTCCTGGCATCAGCCATGACCAACGCTTTCGAGGACTCTGCTGACGTGACACCTTTTAACGCAATACGGAATCAGATTCTACTGGACTCGTTGAATCCGGCGGCGAAAAGCAAGCTCGAAAAGGCCTGGCGGAATGAACTCGCCCGGTTCTTTCCGCACGGGCCAAATCAGGAGCCGGACATCGCTGATCCAAACCTGTTGAATCACGCCATCTGGTACGCCACAAAAGGCTTCTCGATTCCGTATCCGGGCGAACGCCGGGTCTTCTATCCTAAGCAGCTAAATCCCCGAGGGATCGACCCGGACGACAACTAGCCTCTGATTAAGATGCAGGTACCTCACAAGCTCCTCAGGTTCTGGAGGCAATCACCTGGCGAACAATGGAAGTCAGCCCGGGCCACCGTTTCGCAAAAAGTCGGATTGCGACGATTGGCTATGACCTCGGCGTGTAAGTTGAGTATGAGAACGTCATGATGAGAATCGCCGATCTGCTAGACCGCGATTGTTCCAGGCCTGTCGAAGAGTTCATCAAGCTCGACGATAACGATCCGGATACGCTGTCCGCGGAGCTGGCCGAATACATTGCGACGGATCGCATTACGGCCGAGTACGAGCGCCTGTTTTCGGCGATGGCGGCAGCTCCGAAATTGCCGATTGAAGACATTGGAGTTTGGATTTCGGGCTTCTCCGGCTCGGGCAAGTCGTCCTTCGCGAAAAACCTCGGATACGTCCTGGCGAACCCCGAAGTGGCCGGCACCCGGGCCAGTGCGCTTTTCCTGAAGGAGGTTGAATCCAAGACAGTCGCCCAGGCTGTGGAGTTCCTCAACCGAGCGGTTCCATGCGAGGTCTTCATACTCGACGTCGCCATGTGCCCGTCGCTAAGAACCGGCTCGGAGCACATCGCCGAAGCCATGTACCAGGTCCTGTTGCGCGACTTGGGCCATGCTGAAGAGACCCCGGCCTCCAGTGGGATGAGTGTCAAAGACTTGGTTGAGAGATCGTTTGATCTATGCGACGCCCGCAGCCACGGAAAGGCTTTCGCCTTCATAGTGGACGACGTGGACCAATACGTCGCGCATGATGGCGAACGTCTTGCAAACCTGCTAGCCGTCGTCGAGGAGTTCGGCAGGCAAGGCGTTGAGCGGCTGAAGGCCGGGAGAGTCCCGGGTCCTGTGTGGATCATTGTGACGGCCCAGCCGAAGCTGCAACAGGTTTGCGACTCCCTCGCGGCCAGCCGCAACGACCTGCCTAAACAACAGAACCATTTCAGGCACGAGGTCGACCTATCTGACGCCGGCATCCTCGAGGTGGTCACCCGTCGTGTGCTCCGCAAGAAGCCGGGCCAGGCGCCGACCCTCAAAACGCTATTCCAGGACCACGGCGCGTCACTTATACAAAATGTCAAACTGGAGCGCTCCTCACGCCGCACCGAGTTCAGCGAAGACGAGTTTGTCCGGTCTTATCCTTACCTACCGCATTTGATGGACCTCTCCCTTGACATCCTGGCCGGCTTGGGGCGGCAGCCCAATGCATCAAAATATATCGGCAGCAGCAATCGCACTATCGTCAAGCAGTGTTTTGAAATGCTCGTGTCCGATCGGACCCGGGTCGCTCGTCAGGCCGTCGCCGCTCTGGTGAGCATCGACAAGATCTATGAACTGGTCCAAGGAAATACTCCGTGGGAAAAGCAGAAGGACATACTCGACATTCGCCAGCGCTTCGACGACGACAAAGACTACCCTGGAATGGCAACCCGGGTGGCAAAGGCAATCTGCCTGATGGAGCTTGTCCAAACGGACCTGCCGCGCACCACCAGCAACATCGCCGCACTGCTTGTCCAACGAGTAAACGAAGCTCCGCCGGTATTGGCCGTCGCAGCCATCCTCAAACGTCTGAAAGCGGCGCAGTTTGTCCGCGAGACCGAAAACGGCTGGAAGTTTTATGACTTCAATGAATTGCGCCGAACGGTGGCCGATCTGGACCGGCTCGGGATAGCGGTGGGAACCGTCAATCCCAGAGCTCCCGGCTGGCATAACGAACTGATCCAGCTTGCCAAGAAATTGATTGCTCGCTCGTTGGCTTGGTACGTACGGCCCTTGCAGGACTTCAATGCCTCCGTAGGCCGCGCTCTCGAAGAAATCGCCGGCGCCATGGACCACCACTCCATGAATATGGTTGCCCTCGACCGTTTTTCGATAAACAAGGTTGCCTCAGAGCACCGCAATGCGGTGGATCAGGTCGCCCAGCAGTCGCCCGACTCTGTTTCCATGGACACGGTTGCCATCGACGAGCGATTGGCAAGGTTGGAAAACAGGACCGCTGCCCTGGCGGAGTCAATCGAACAGCAGCTCGACCTTTTGCACGAGCAAGTACAGGAGTTGGTTTTCTTACGGCAGGCGGAGCACGGGAAAGTACCTGCCGCCAGCCTCGAAACAGGCGCTGGCAAACCCGCTCCAGAGAATTCCGTACCCTGCCTCGATACGAGCCTGGGAAGTTACAGGACCGCTTACGTCATTGGGCTGTTCGGCTCTGGCCGTCAATATACCAACGAACTGATACGCCACAATATCGGAGAAAGGGCTAAATATTTCAAGGATGAGATTCGCGTGCATTCGGGTCCGACCCAGATGATCTACAGCGGCCATGCCACCATCCGGTATGTTTCTCGCGGGCAGGAACTGCCGGCCGTAACCGGCCGCCTATTGGAATCAGTCAAATTGGGGTTTGCTGATTTGATTTTTCTCTATCGCCACCCGCTCGATTCGTTGTTGACCAATTGGGTTTGGTGGCGTACGAAGCTTCGCGACGGCAGAACGATCCTTGGTATTTCGGAGGCCTATAAGAGCACAAATGATCTATGCGCCGATCTGGAGCTGAACTTTTCAGAATTCGAGAGCTTCGCCCATGGCAGCCCCGAGTTTTTCTCGGGTTTACAAGGTCCGAGATTTCTGTCTTTTCCGGAGTTTGTTGAGGAAACTGAGCTTCATGTCCAGTCGGCTACGCTCGCCTTGCGGCTTGAGGACTTTATGGCCGATCCGCTCAAAGAGTTTTCGAGGATCGCCGAAGTCATGTCGGTCGACCTTGACTTGAGCCGCTTGTACCTGAATCCTCCGCGAGCTACGCTTTATGGCTACTTGGGCGTAGAGGAAAGGGTTCCCCGATTCAGGAACTTCATCGGCGCGCTCGATGAATTGACAAAAAATCGGATCGAGAAACTAGGCTACGGCCTGGGACACCAGCAAAAAATAAATAACACCAGCACTGAACCGCGCGTCAGTGTCTGGGTGAAAACTCCAGCACAGAACCTCGAGCGTCAGCGAGGGGATACTTGAGTCCCACTTGCCGACGCCGGGTCTCGACTCACTGAGAATGAAACCCATCGAGCTCCACTACTCACGTATGAGGCCCGTTTACATCATTACGCTTTGCTGCTACGGCGCAGTCTTGCCCGGGCAAGCTGGGCCCTCGCAGCATCCTCGAAGTCTGTTGCGTCCGCGACTGGAACCTCACGGGCGGCGTACGTCCGGACGATCCATGTGCACGCGGTAGTCGAGGCCGACGTTGTCCCGGAAAAGGTTCTCTTGGACTTCAAGGTCATATCAGGTCGGACATTGAATGAGCTAGGAGGCCAGAAAAAGCGGTGGGCCGGTCCACCGATGGCGACGTAAGAGGCTTCGGCGCGCGTGTCCGAATGAATGCAGTATCCGTTTGCTTACGCGGGCCAGAAGCTCCCGAGGTCCGCTCGCTCACGCGTGCGGTTCCGTGCTGGGAGTTTTCACACAGACTCGTCAGCAAGCCGATTCCGGATCTGAATGATCATTTGCAAAACGAAAATGAAGAAACTATTCGACAGATGATGCCCGGTTATAAGTACGGAAGCCGCCGCAAGGACCCCACGGAATAGTTATCAGCAGCCTCGCGACCTCAGTCTTTCCGCCGCGCCGACCATGCGCGAGTCGCGTAGGTCGCCTTGATCGAACGCTGGCCGGCGATGCGTTGCCCGACAAAGTCAAGGAATGCATCAAACTGCTGCTCGCCAAGCTGCACTCGCAGCTCATTGACGGAACGCCAGGCTCCCAGATAACGCTCAGGGGTCATGACGACGTCATGCCGGCCTTCAATGTACACCACGTCTTCAAACCAGGGTGACGACCAAAGTTGCTCAGAAAGCGTTTCTTTCATGTCGATAGATGCGCGCTTGATGTTTGGCCGCATAGCGGATAAGTGCGCCTCGATCTCAACGAGGAGTGGATTTGTCTCTATCAGGCGGGCGTTCCACAGAGCTGTAAACCGTCCCTGTGGGCGCAGCAGACGATGAAACTCTCGAGTGGCTGCATCAAAATTGGTCCAGTGAAAGGAGGAAGCCATTGTCAGCCAATCACTGGAAGCGTCGGGAGCACCTGTTTGTTCGGCACGGCCCGCCAGCCATCGAATGGTCGTCTTTGCGCTATCCGCCATGCCGGCCACCCGCATGTTGTCGTTAGGTTCGATGGCCGTAACTGACTTCACGCCCTTGCGGTAGACCATTCGCGTCCAGATGCCCGTCCCTGCACCCACGTCAACAAAGTCGACATCTGTCACAGACTTATTGAGTAAGCCCAATAGCGCATCGAGCACGGACGGGGAGTAGTCCGGACGATGCCGTGAGTAGTCGTTGGCTAGCGCCGTGTAGTCGCCGGATTTTAGGATCTGTTTCACCGCCTTAATCTGCTGCGTACCCATTATAGAATCATGATTGGCGGCTGTTCATTAGGATAGATGCGCAAGACCTATCGAGAAAAGAAATCGCCCGAGTACTGGATCACACGATGGAACCAGATCCCCGTTGATGCGCCGGCAGAGGGGCACGACAGCTATCCGCTTCTGTATGCCAACATGGTCGTTCGCGACCTTGATGGTGAAGTCCTGGAACTCGGCTGCGGTGCCGGGCGCCTCCTGCGCTACTACCATGCGAAGGGCACAAGAATTGTTGGGGTAGACAATGTCGCGCCTGTCATAGCGAAGCTACAGGCGTGCGATCCCCAACTGCTTGTCGTTCATGCAGACGGTCGCACACTGCCATTCGAGACCGGACGGTTCGCAACGGTTCTTTGCTTCGGCGTTTATCATAGCCTTGAGGATGATGTGGCCGCTGCCATCAGCGAAACGTTCCGGGTCCTTCGACCTGGTGGTCGCCTGTGTGCGGAGTTCCGCTCCGACAGCCTGCATAACCGGATGATCGACTACTATAAGGGGCGCGGAAAGCACGCCACGGAGTTCCATAAATGGAATTATCGGCGGCAGGAAGCTCGGGTCATGCTCGGGCAAGCAGGCTTTCTCATTGAGAGCGAGTATTCAGCACTCAATATGCCACTGCTCTATCATGTGCCCTTCTTGCGGCATCCATCGCAAAGGCACAGCGACGAACACTCAGCCAGGATTTCTGGCTATCGCCTGCGGGCGTGGCTTCAGACTCTACATTCTGTCGGCCTGCGACTCCTGCCCGGGTTGCTCGCCAATGAGTTCATCTTTGTTTGCCGCAAACCCGGGGAAATTACCCATGCACTCTAGGCTACTCTCGTCGAGCAATTGCGTCATGATCAAGTTGATAGTCGCATGCAGGTACTCCACAAATTGGCCAGATTCGGGAGAAAATCGCCCCGGGAAAAATGGGAGTCAACCAAGGACACCATTCGCTACCACGTTGTCTACCCTCTCCGCTTGAAAGCCAATACCGCCCTCTTGAACCGGGGCTGGAGAGTTCCTCACGTGGGGAACGATCGAACAGCCTATGTGATCGGACTCTTTGGCACCGGGCGCTGGTACATCAATAGGTTGTTACTCTACAACATCGGTGAAAGGGCTAGCTACTTCAGGGATACAATCGAGTTCCATTCTGGTCCCACATCGATGATCTACAGCGGCCACGCCACGATGAAATACGTAAGCCGAATGCAGTATCAGCCGGACGCAGCCAACCGCATTTTAGAGTCAGTCCGGTTAGGCTCGGCCGATTTGATTTTTGTCTATCGTCATCCCCTCGATTCGCTGCTGACCAATTGGGTTTGGTGGCGCACGTACATCCGCGAAAACAGGTCGATCCTCGGCATTCCCGACGTCTATAAAAACACCAGCGACCTTTGCGCGGATCTGAATCAGAACTTTTCAGAGTTTGAAGCGTTTGCCAACGGCGACCCCAAGTTTTTCGCCGGCGCTCCGGGGCCTCCCTTTCTATCTTTTGCCGAATTTGTTGAGGAAACCGAGCTACACCTGAACGCTGCCACCCTTCCGTTGCGCCTGGAGGACTTTGCGACAGATCCGCTTGCGGGATTCCTCCGGATCGCTGGCGCCATGTCGGTTGAGCCGGTTCTGAGCCGGCTGCGAGTAGCGCCCCCCAGGGCCACGCCTTACCGCCATCTCACCGTCAGAGACAGCGTTCCCCGATTTAGGGACTTCATTCAGGATGTGGACGTATTAACCAAAAGTCGTGTTGAGAGGCTCGGCTATCGTCTGGGTTAGGATGGGCGCACGGAGATTTCCGTCAGAATTAATGATCAAAGCGGAGCGTCTATGACTTCGGTCGAATGGGACTATACCGAAAGGGTCGAACATTACGACATCTGGCCGGTTAGAGCGAACTGCCCTTCGCCGGCGTGAAGCTATAAGCTGGATGGCACTGTATCGAGCACCATCTCTCCGGCTTCGATCATGTTCTGGTAAAGCGCTACATCATCGGGATTATCGATTTCGCCCCAATTCCCGTTGGTGCCGAAGGTGTGAATAGGCAGCTTGTCTTCATTTAGCAGTCGGCGCAACAATCCGGTCAAGTCCAGCCGGTCGCGAACCGCCGGATCAAGTGTCTCGAGTAACGCTTCAACCTTGCTCCAAGCTAACGGCGTGAACTTTAACAGACCCATATATTGGCCCTCGATATCCTCAATCCGTCTCGTCTTGCCGCCAATCTCAAGTAATCTGCCTGCGGCATCGATCCGGAATGTTTCGGCATCGGCCAGCGGATCGGCAAAGCGCCGCGCCCAAAGGCTCCGCCATCCCCGGTCGTAAGTGATCACCAGTTGGCCCGGCGCATTTTCCAGGCCGCGCACCAGTTCGCTGCGGTAAAAGATGTCGGCATAGCTGATCAGTAGCGGTCCTGAGCGAAACCAGGCAGCCGCGGTCGCCATCGACATCACCATGTTGGTTTCAGCCCAACGATCATTGGTGAAATAGCTGAGCCCGGGATAATCTATCATCTCGGCTCGATAGCCCCGCACAATCCCAATCTGCTCCGCCCCGCCGCTCCGGAGCGCAGCAATTTGTCGCTCAATTAGCGGCCTGCCTTCGAGTTCCACAAGGCATTTGGGGCGATCGTCGGCCAGATGCCCCATGCGGCTGCCGCGCCCCGCGGCGAGAATAAGTGCGCGTATCATTCCACCTCGAAGACTTTCCGGAACAGGGCGACATCGGCAGCTGAGAATGGGCTCAAGCGCTCAGGATGCCACATGATGCCCGTCATCGGCCTGCCCGAATGCCGAATCGCCTTAACGGCATTGTCGTCCGCGACTGCCCAAACATCCAGTGGCGGACGTGAGTCAAAGGCGGCAAAGTGGTGATAGCTGTTCACCGCTCTTGGCTCCCCGTTAACCTGGATCACCTGGCACTTTGCCACATGGCCTTCCACTCGGCGTAGCTGAATTCCAAAACGACTCTGAATCATCTGCATGCCGCGGCAAACTCCTAAGACCGCCAAGGCGCGCCGTTCTGCCAGATCGAGCAGTGCATGTTCCACGATGTCTCGCTCAGGAGCGTCGCCACCCAAAGCGGCAAGGTCGTTTCCGCCAGTCAGGATTATGCCTGAAATATCGGCGCGTTCGCATAAGTCTACTGCCGTCTTAACGACATTGGGTATCGGCACGGGCAGAAGCCCGCATGCCGCCAGGAAGTGAGTCCAGGCCTGATCCAGGCAATCGCGACGTTCGCCGTAGTCAGGAATCACCGTGACGCGCTGTGTGATGGCTACCGCCTTCATGCAATAACCAGCACCTTCTGGTTAGTGCAATCCAGGCAGAGCTTGCGAGCCATCTGCCATTGCCGAAAAAGGCTTTCGCCTGCGCCGATCACAGCCGGTATGCCAAGCTCTCCGGCACGGATCGCCATGTGCGAATTGGCGCCGCCGTATTCCGTGACGAATCCGGCGATATCGCGCGTGAAGATCCAGTCGAAGCCGGGGTCCGCGCTCGGCACGAAAAGAATCCGTCCAGCGAAGGTTTCCGGCGGGTCGCCTATCGAGGCCACGGGCGCAGTCACGGTCTTCTGTGTAATAAAGTTCGGCTGGCTCGGGGGAACGTGAAAGGCGAACACTTCATGGGCCGACGCGATAATCGGCGGAAGCACCAGATTGCGCGTTAGCTCGTGACGCTCTCTGCCACGCGCAACACTCTCCCGTAACACCTCTCGTACTGAGCCGCTCTCGCTATAGAGCGTGCGGATGGCATCGTACTTCAGAAAGGCGCAATCCTCCGGGGAAAGACCGTGCTCCGCGCCCAGCTGCCTGATCAGCGACAAGGCGTCGCTCAGGCTTCGCGTGAATACGAACTTCGAGTGTTCGCGGCCCTCGATGCCAGCCTTGATGAACTCGATCAGACTCAACACGTCGATGTCCAGCTGATGTTCCTTCAGCAACTGCTCGATGCGCCGCAACTGCTCAATCGAGAGCGCGAAGCGTGGCGTCGCGGACGGCACCGGCCGGGCGCTCGACCAGTCGAAATACAGATCCGGCGCCATGTCGTATCGCGGCGATAGGATGTCATAGGTCCCCGGACGCAGGTGGCCGTAGCGCGCCAGGAACTCCGCTTTCGGCAATCGTGCGAAATCTTCCCCGATGCGCGACCCGACGGTATCGACGCTCGCCATGAATGTTGCCGCTTCTTCGGCAGTGAGAACGCCCACCTCGACGAAGGACTGGAGCATCTGGACCGCTATGAAGCCGGCCCTCGCCAAACCCGCGAAGGGAAGAGTGCCGTATCGCTTGCAATCCTCGATCAGCCAGTAAATGCGGCTGATCTTGTCGATCTCGGCGTTGCAGATGGTCGGGAAACGCTGTTCCAGCAAGTCGATCTTCGCACGGTCGTGCCGCCACAACGCGGTTTCGCCATGCGTGATCCGATTGGTAAGGCGCCTTAACGAGCCCGAAAGCTTGGCTACGTCTTCTTGCGAAAATCCGTGTTCTGCGAGCCTTCCCAGCCGTTCAGGCAAATCGAGCGTGTAGCAGGAGAAAATGATCTCAAATTCGACCTTGTCATGCAAGTGCGGCTCCGCAAGCAGCCGATCGATGTAGTAATTCACCAGGCGTCCGGCGAGAGCGTCAGGAAGGTCGCTCGGCACGAACGAATTGAAGCTCACCCGTACGTCGATGTAGGGCAGTCCGTGAAAGCTGACCAGCAGCGGAAAGCTGCGCAGATTCTGATACCCGTAATTGTCGCGTTGATAAGCCCAGATCGCGTCGGTAATGAGCTCGCGATAAAGCGACAACGAGAGCGGCCATGGCCGCACCCCGATAATCTCGGCCGGGTTCCAGTCCGGCATGACGCCGAAGATCGCCCGGCTGCCGTGCAGGTAAGGATGCGGGCGGCTGAGTAGCTCGACCTTGCACGCAACGCCGGCCAGCGCCGCTTCGACCTTCCCATCCCCTGCCCACCCCTCCTGTTTCACCGCGAGCGGGCGGACTTGCAGCAGGTAAAGCCGGCCATCGCCGCCTATTGCGAATTCCACGTCGATGGCATCACACTCGAGAAGTGTTTCGAGCTCGCTCACCAGCGCGATGATGGGCGCCAGCGAAGCTGGGCAGGAATCACGCCGCGATCTGAGGCAGTAAAAGGTCTCGAGATTGTCGCCTTCGCCCGCCGTCACGCGCTCAGTCAGGCCCGAACGGTCGTCATAGTTGATGATGAAATAGGGTCCGCCGCTGGGGCTGCGCGAAAACGCCACGCCGGCCATCGCCACGCCGTCAAGCATGGGCTGCACGAAGATCTGGTCTTCATCGCTTCCATCATCGCCGAACGAGGCAATCACCTGCTCGATGGCCTGTCCGATTGCTTCGCTGCCGGCGACTCCCAGGACGGAATCGTACCTCCCGGCTTGGGAGCTTGCCCTGCCATCCTCACCCCGCGCACTGCTCCGCACAATGACGCGTTCTGAACCCCAAGGGGCAACACTGATGGCGTCGAGTACACCCGCGGCATCTCTCCTCCACCCGCCAACCGTGAATCGCACCTGCGGCAGAACGTATCCGTTACGCAGCAACGGCGCCAGCGCTTCCAGAGATTCCGCCTTTGTCTTGAAGGCGACCAGGGGTGCCGGCCCAAGCGCACCTACGCCTTCTCGTCTCGAGTCTAACCGCAGAATGCGGTCTACGGCCGTGGCGACGTCGAGCGGCCCATGATTGTCCAATATCAGATCCGGTGCTTCAGGAACTTCTGCAGGCACGTCAATGCCAACCACGTGCTGCGGCTCGCCACGCCGATCAGAGGCGTAAATTCCTTTGCTGTCCCGGCGCCGCAGCTCGTCCATCGGAACCCGAAGGTAAATTTCGCGATAGCCGGGGATGTTCTCGCGGTTCCAGCGTTGCACCTCGTGAAACAACGAGATGGTCGCGCACACGACATCGGTGCCTTGTTCCGCCAACAAGCGGCACAACCGTGCATTGCGCATCGCTGATCGTCGCCGCTCGCCTGCACTGTGACCCAGATCTTCTGCGATCGCAGAACGGAGGGCGTCGCCATCGAGAAAGGTGACCGTGCGGCCTGCGGCTCGAAGCCGGCTCGCCAATTCCCGCCCCAACGTCGTCTTGCCGGCGCCGGACAACCCCGTAATCCAGTAAACGTCCCCCGGTGAGACCTCTTCGTCGCCCTCGTGCTCACGTACCGCTTTTCTTACGTTTGTTCGCATCCGAGGCTGTAACGGACCTGCAACCTGATTAACGGACATCCTGGCTAGTTTTTCGGTTACCTAGCGATTTACCTAGGTGATGTCGGACTGAATTTACGCGATTCTCGCAATGCTAGCCACCATGCGGCCTGGGTCATTCGGGTCGCGGCGGTAGGAAAAGAAGCGGTCGTGCTCACAGTAAGTGCAGTGGCCGGCATCGTGAATCTGGCGGTCCGGGACGCCGGCAGTAACCAGGATCCGCCGATTCGCTTCCACCAAGTCGACTTTGCGCCGGCGCTCGCTGTCCGTCCATTCTGGGAACAAGGGTGCCAATTGCCAGGCCACCTCCGGACCCACTTCGTAGCAGCATCCGCGGATGGCCGGGCCGATAGCTACATGCAAGTTCGCTGGATTCGCACCAAATTCATGCGCCAACTGCTCGACCGCTTTTTGCGCAATGGCGCTGACGGTTCCGCGCCAACCCGAATGAATCGCAGCGACGGCGCGTGTTTCGGGGTCGGCCACCAGCAACGGCACACAGTCGGCCGTGCGAATACCAATGCGCTTACCGATCTCTTTGGTGACCAGCGCATCGCCCTCGCACTCCCGGTTGGCAAGCCCGGCCGCGTTCAAGATCAAGTCGGAGTGAATCTGCCGCAGCGTGACGGGTGCATGGGCATCCGCCCATGCGTGAGATTCGCGGGTGGTGAAGGCATGGTCAAGCCAGTCGAACCACAGGAAGGCTTCACACTGAATGGTGCCCGGGTGGAGAAATCCAGGTGCACGCGTTGCCACACGCTGCGGATCTGGCGCCGGGATGGGGTTCGCTTCGCTCAACCCAGCGTGACCACCTCTTGCGCCGGTTCCTGTACCTGAGCCACCATCACCCGCTTCTTGAAGTCCGCGAGCATGGTCTCTTCAAGACGCACGTGGGTGGGCTTGCGGACCAGATGCGGCGTCTGGTCGATCTTCTCTTGCAGGCGCAGCAGGGCGTAGAAGAGGTTTTCGGGACGCGGCGGGCAGCCGGTTACGTAGACGTCGACCGGTACGATCTTATCCACACCTTGCAAGACGGCGTATGTATTGAAGGGACCTCCGACGCTGGAGCACGCGCCCATCGATATGACCCACTTCGGCTCCGGCATTTGATCATAGATGCGGCGTAGGACGGGCGCCATCTTTAGCGTGACGGTGCCGGCCACAATCATCAGATCGGATTGCCGGGGGCTGGGGCGGAACACCTCGGCGCCAAAGCGGGCGATGTCAAAGCGCGAGGTGGTGGAGGCGATCATTTCGATGGCGCAGCAGGCCAGACCGAACTGCAGCGGCCAAAGCGAGGACTTCCGCGCCCAGTTGAACAAGTAGTCCACGGACGTGGTCAAGAAGTTTTTCTCGAATTGATTCTGCAGAAAAGACATGGCATCGAGCAGCGACACTAAGCCGCTGCTGAACGAAAGACACCCGCTACGAAACCAGTGTAGCGCCCGCTTCTTGAGCCGGTTTTCGGCGGTTGTGGTCTGCTTTGTACCAATCGAGCGTGGCCCGCAGTCCGCTTTCAAAGGTGTACGCGGGAGCATGTCCCAGTTCTTTGACGGCCGTGATTGTATCGGCTTGCGAGTCGCGAACGTCGCCGGCGCGCGGCGGACCATACAAAGAAGGGATACTGACGCCTTCAATCTTCTGCAGCAAGGCCCAGGTTTCATTCAGCGTGTAGCGGTTCCCATTGCCGGCGTTGTAGACCCGCCCGCTCACACCTGTTGCTTCCGACGCCTTCAGCAAGAGCGATGCGACATCTTCGACGTAAGTAAAGTCGCGGCTTTGTTCTCCGTCGCCGTAAATGGTGGGGCTCTTGCGCTCAATCAGGCACTTCATAAACAATGACAGAACACCCGCATAGACGCTGTTCGGGTCCTGGCGCGGCCCATAGACATTGAAGAATCGGAGCGATACGGTCTCCAGTTCAAAACAGGAAGCAAACGCGGCACCGTAATATTCGCCCAGCAGCTTCTGCACCGCGTATGGCGATTTCGGCCGAGGCGACATGGTCTCAACCTTCGGCAGCACCTCCGTGTCGCCATAAGCGGAGGAAGATGCGGCATACACAACCCGTCCGGCCTTGCCCTCAGCGGCTGCCCGATAGACGTTGAACGTGCCGTTGATATTGACATTGTGGCTCGGCACCGGATTGAGGATCGACTTGGGGACGGATGGCAGGGCGGCCAGATGAAAGATACGGTAACTGCCCTGGATGATGGGGAAAATGGCGTCGTAGTCGCAGATGTCCACCTCATGTAAGCGGACGTGGTCCGACAACTCGCTGAGGTTTTCGCGTTTTCCGGTATCCAGGTTGTCGATCACTTCAACTTGGTGCCCATCCGCCAGCAGGCGGCGCACTAACGTGGAACCGATGAACCCGGCCCCTCCGGTAACAATGGATCGTTTCATAACACTCTAGTGTCGCAATTCACTCAAAATGGGCCGCAGAAGAGCAAGGATTTGCGTCGATTCTAAAAGGCTTTTGGATTTCATTTAGAAATCCGCGTTCATCGGCGTTTATCGGCGCCGATAAGATTTTTATCGATCCTTTCATGAGGCTGCCAGCAGCCCGCGCAAGTGTTCAATTGCGCCGCGGCTTATCCTTTGGGCGCCCCGGCTGAAATCGAAGACCTCCAGCGAGACCCAGCCTTGATAGTTAAATGCAGCCAGCGTGTTCATCAACGTTTGAAAGTCGTAGTTGCCCGTTCCCGGCTCGCGGCCGTCGAGTTCGTTAACGTGGACATGTTCGATGTATCGCCTGTAGCGTCGAATTACCTCGCCATGAGGTTCGGTCTCATCAATGGCGTTGTGCGAATCGAACATTGTGCGGATGGCGGGGCTGCCAATCTGCTCCACTAAGGCAACCGCGTCGGCCAGCCGGTTAATGATGTCGCATTGATTGTGCGGCAGCGCTTCCACCAGGATGCGCACCTGTCGGCTCTCCGCTTGCGGGGCCACTTTGGCCAGTTCTTCGGTGAAGACCTTGGTCGCTTCGGCCGGCGTCATCCCGCCGGTGCTGGAACGCTGTTGCGGGGAGCCGAACACCAGAACACCGTCATCGCCCAGATCCGCGCACAAGTCAATCAAATGGCGAATGTGCTCCCAACTTTTCGCCCGCACTTCGCTGTCCGGTGTCGTGACGTGCAAGCCCTTGGGGGAAACCATCAGCCAGTGCAAGCCGACAAAGGCAAGCTGTTGGCCGGCCATCGTCCGCCGGTATTCGGCGCGCTGATTGGCGGAGATATTGGAGGGCTGCTCGGCCAAGGTAAACGGCGCGATCTCGATGCCGTCATACCCGTATTTCCGGATGGCCGCGCACGACTCGGCAAAGGGCGTCTTTTCGAAAACCTCGTTGCAAACCGAGAAGCGGAACGGCACAGCCATCGCCCCAGTGTAACGGGAGATAGTGCGCGATTACGCGCTCGGCGACACGCTTTGCCCGCGTTGGCTTGTTCACTTTGGGATACTCAAGTTTACCGATCTCATGTCTTTCGAATGTCATGACCAAGTGGTCCTCGAATCGAACCTCAGCCCGCTCCCGCTGCTGGCCCGCGGCAAAGTGCGTGACGTTTATAATCTGGGCCAGACACTGCTCTTTCTAGCCACCGACCGTATCTCCGCTTTCGACTGCATACTCGGCAGCGGCATCCCTTGCAAAGGGCGCGTACTGACGCAGACCTCGTTGTTCTGGTTTGACTACCTGAGCGACATCGTTCCGAATCACGTTCTCACAGCGGACGTAGCTGCGTATCCAGCATCCCTGACCCAGCATGTCAGCTTGCTGCAAGGCCGGTCGATGCTGGTCACCAAGGCCAAGATGATTCAGGTGGAGTGCGTGGCTCGCGGTTACTTGGCAGGCTCGGGCTGGAAGGAGTATCAATCCAGCGGCGCCGTCTGTGGCATCAAGCTGCCGATGGGGTTGCGGGAGAGTGACCGGCTGCCGGAACCGATCTTCACGCCGGCGACCAAGGCCCAGAGCGGACACGATGAGAATGTCTCCTTCGAATTCGTCGCCAATCAGGTTGGCAAAGAGTTGGCGGCTCGCTTGCGCGACTTGACGCTGCGCATATACAGCCGTGCCGCCGACTACGCCTTGAAACAGGGACTGATTCTGGCCGATACCAAGTTTGAATTTGGTTTTATTGGCGACCAGCTGGTACTTGCCGACGAAGTCCTCACCCCCGATTCCTCCCGCTATTGGCCGGCTGTCGCCTACTTCCCAGGCGGCCCTCAGATCTCCTTCGATAAACAATATGTGCGGGACTATATGGAAACCTTGGATTGGAACAAACAGCCGCCCGCACCAAGCCTTCCCGAGGACGTGGTCAAGAAGACCAGCGAGAAATATCTGGAAGCGTATTATCTTTTGACGGGGAAGCAACTCTCAGGCTCCATGTCGTGAATTTCAGCGCCATGAATTTCAACTGGTTCGATATCTCGCTGCTGGTTCTGGTTCTGGTGTCGGTTGCGTCCGGATTCAGTGCGGGCTTTGCGCGAGTGACCATCGGATTTGTTTCGGCGATTGTCGGGCTGTGGCTGGCCTTCTGGTCGTACCGTATTCCTGCGAACTGGTTGAAGTCATTCATACCGAACACGACCGCCGACAACGTGATCGGGTTTGTGCTTATTTTTGCAGTGGTGGTAGCCATCGGCGGCATCGTGGCCCTCGTGCTGTCCAAATTGTTTAATTGGATCGGGCTTTCGTGGTTCGACCACCTGCTGGGCGGAGTGGTGGGCTTTCTGCGAGGATGCCTGGTGGTTGCCGCGCTGGTGGCCGCCATCATTGCGTTCGCTCCGTCGCCCACACCCGCGTTCCTGAATGAGTCGACGGTTCTGCCATACGCGACATCCGTTGCTTCCGCCATCGCGCAGATGGCGCCGCGCGAGCTCAAAGACGCCTTCGACCAACAGTTGGAGAACATTAGGCACGCTTGGAAGGACGCTGAGCAGAAGCTACAAGAGAAGAAGGAACTCGAGCAGAAAGATCCACAACAAAAGCCACTCAGTCCGCCGAAGGAAATCTAGTCGTAGTGCAGCTGCTTATTTTTGATTTGGATGGGACACTGATCGATTCGGCGCTGGACCTTGCGATCTCCGTGAATGCCACGCGGCTGCACATGGGCCTGCCGGAACTGGACTTGGGCCTGATCAGTTCCTATGTTGGCGACGGTGCCCCCGTTCTCATCCGGCGGGTGATGGGGCCGGACGCTCCCGAAGAGACGGTGCGGACTGCCCTGGAATTCTTTCTGAGTTTCTACCGCCTCCACGCGCTGGAACACACCAAGCTTTATCCGGGCGTCCGCGAGGCGCTGGAAGAGCTGTACCGGCGTGGAAAGACTTTGACTGTCCTGACCAACAAGCCGGTGCGGATTAGTGCTGACATCATGGCAGCCCTCGGCCTTGGTGAAATGTTCTTCCGGGTTTATGGCGGCAATAGCTTTGAACTGAAGAAGCCCTATCCCATCGGCGTCACCACTCTACTGTCGGAGACCGGTATTGGACCCGCCGAAACCATGTTGGTCGGCGATAGCCACGTTGACATGCAGACCGCCCGGAACGCTGGTGTGGCTGCATGTGGCGTCACCTGGGGTTTCCAAACGGAACGTATGCTGGCCGAGCAGCCGGACATCGTGATCGAAGATATGCGGCAGCTGCTGGACCACGTCTAGGCCCAATACTCTTCACTTAATAACATTTTTGGGTTATTCTGTTTTTGGGCTTTAGGCCTCCACTAAAGGAGGTCTTCGATGCTTGTCGTTGTCGCCGTAGAGTCAAGCACTATAGCTTTGGTGGGTTGCGATCTTACCCAGTGGCTCCTGCAACTGGAGTTTTGTAGCCGAGGCAATCTATCATTACTTCGGCGTGCCTGTCGGTGTACATGAGGCGCTGCTGGAAGCTCCGTCCAAGGGCAGCTATTTCAATCGAGCCATTCGCGGGCGTTTCCCGTATCGTCGACTAATTCCTGCGGTTGCTTCAGGTGCGCTGGATGGGCGAATCCCCGCCGGGGTCTGTCGGTAGGGGACATATGGCGCGGACCAAAGCAGCACTGCCGGCCGGCAGCCGGATTACCGACTACATCAGCCTCGGCGTAATTGCCAAGTTCATTCCACTCACGAAGGTCCGGGAGGTCCTGGAGCAGACCAGCCGTACCAGCATACGGGAGCGCGATCTTCCGGCCCATGTAGTGGTCTATTACGTGATCGCACTGGCCCTGTACATGCGCTCGTCCTATCGGGAGGTGCTGCGCTGCCTCCTGGAGGGCGTCAAGTGGCTCATCGGGCCCACCGCCGACGTTAAAGTCACTGGCGATTCCGGCATCTCTCAGGCGCGCAGCCGGCTAGGGGCCGAACCGCTGAAGCGACTCTATCAAACGATCGTGGCCCCGATCGCAGACAAGAATACGAAAGGGGCATGGTATCGGCAATGGCGTTTGGTAAGCCTGGATGGCAGCACCCTGGACGTGGCCGATACGGCGGAAAACGCCAGGGCTTTTGGTCGGCCCAACGGCCCCCGCGGTTCCGGTGCCTTCCCCAAGATCCGGTTTGTAGGGTTGCTGGAAAGTGGGACACACGTGTTGTGAGCCGCGCAAATGAGCAAGTTTGCCACGACTGAGTTAACGCTCGCCAAAGGTGTCGCAGGGTCGCTGCGTACAGGCATGTTGTGCTTGGCAGACCGTCTGTTCCCTGGCTATCAACTCTGGCAGATGGCCGTCAAGACGGGAGCGGATTTGCGTCCAACGGCGCATGGCGACCCACGTTACTATTCCCCCCTCAGCAGAGGAAAATCTGGCATGAAGCGGTGCTCAACGAGATCCTCGAAGAGCGAGTATGTTCCAGCCGGAATCGGGTTGTCCCCCGCGGCATCAAACGCAAAATGAGCAACTACCGCCTACGGCCACGCAGGCGTCTACGAACTCATCATCTCAAAGTCGCCTCGCGTATCAGGATCCTTAAGGGAAGAGTATTGAGTCTAGCCGGGTGTCGCAAAGTGTGAAAACGCCAGCACAGAACCGCGCGCGTAAAGCAAGCGGATGTCGCCGCCCTCGGGACCCGGCCCAAGTAGACTTGAAGTGAGATGGATACGATCGAATCCTTGGCGCCGTGGTTCTATGAGTTCGACCTAGGACCGCTTGGCCGCACCGAATCGCTACTTCCACCTGACGTAAAGCCGATTCACCGGACTCGTCTTGACATGGTGCGCGCAGCTATCGGTCTTCACTTCTCGCCCGAACGTTTGCGAGAGATCCGCTGCCTGGATGTGGGTTGCCATGAAGGCTATTATTCCGTCGCCGCGGCTAAGTTGGGCGTTCACGACGTGTTGGGTCTGGATGTCCGCGAAGAGAGCCTGCGACGCGCTCGCTTCGTGGCCCGCTCGCTCGGCCTGCCGAATGTGTGCTTCGAGCAATGCAATGCCGAGCAGATCTCGCGGACGAAGTTCGGCGAGTTCGAGTTGACGTTCTTCCTGGGGTTGCTGTATCACGTCGAGAATCCCATGCTCTGCCTGAGGAACATGGCGGCCGTCACCCGCGAGCTGTGCATATTGGAAACGCAGGTGATCGACGAAGTGGAAGGCAGCGTCGAATGGGGCGCGCAGAAGTGGGTTCGGCCCTACCAAGGCGTTCTCGCCCTGATTGATGAATCGGCCGAGCACGCAGCCAGCAATCGCGAAACCGGATCAACGCCGCTGGCGACCTGCCCTTCGCCGCGCGCGCTGGAAGTGATGCTGACGCATGCCGGGTTCAGCCGCGTCGAGTTCATCGGTCCTCCCGCAGGTGCCTATGAACAACACGCACGCCGCAAGCGGGTAGTCTGCGCCGCCTGGAAGTGAGCCGTGAGTCTGGGCCGCCTGCTCATCGTCGCTGGAGTCGTTCTGATCGCGGCTGGCATTATTGTGCTGCTGCTCGAACGCGCGCATTTACCGATGGGCCGGCTGCCGGGCGACGTGATCTGGCGCGGCAAGAACACAACGGTGTACTTCCCGATCATCACGTGCCTGTTGCTGAGCTTGCTCGGGACGCTGGTCTTGTGGCTTCTTAACCGCCGATAGCATGCGGGCAACCGCCGGCTCACCGAGTCTGAAGGTGCTCAGTGGCTTACAATTCTGGCATGTCCTTTAAGCCTAAGCAGACACTCCCCACTATCTCCATCCGCCGTGCCAAACCCGAGGATGCCGCGGCGTGCGGGCGCATCTGTTTCAAGGCGTTTCGGAAAATCAACTCCGATCACAATTTCCCGCCGGAAATGCCTTCTCCAGAAATGGGGCTCGGCGTCTTGCAGATGATGTTTTCGCACCCATCATTCTATTGTGTGGTTGCCGAGGCCGGTGGCACCGTCATTGGGAGCAATTGTCTTGATGAGCGGTCGTTGATCTTCGGAGTCGGTCCGATCACGGTTGATTTCGCCGCCCAGAATGTGGGAACAGGACGGCGTCTCATGCAGGCGGTACTGGACCGCGCGGCAGAGCGCGGCGCTCCCGGCGTCCGCTTGGTACAAGCAACCTTTCATAATCGTTCTCTATCTCTGTACACCAAGCTGGGATTCGATACGCGCGAATTACTCAGCGTGATGCACGGTGCTCCGATGGGTAAAACCATCGAAGGTTGCTCGGTTCGCCCAGCCAAGGATGCCGACAGGGCAGGTTGCGACCAACTATGTGCAAGAGTGCATGGCCACACACGCTCCGGAGAAGTTGCCGATGCGATCCAGCAAAGGCATGCCACGGTTGTGGAACGTGATGGGCGCATCACTGGCTATACAACGGGGCTCGGATATTTTGGCCACGCAGTCGCCGAATCCAATCAGGACCTCCAGGCATTGATCGGTGCGGCGGTAGGATTCGGGGGGCCGGGCATTATGGTACCCGCGCGCAATGCCTCACTGTTCCGCTGGTGTCTGGACAACGGACTCAGGGTCGTACAGCCCAATACGCTAATGAGCATGGGGCTGTACAACGAGCCCGCGGGCGCGTGGATCCCGTCGATCTTGTTCTAGCGCTGCTCCCGCCGCAAGCGAGTGAATCTGCGCCTTCGTTCCGACTCTGTAACAATAGGAGAAGAAAAGGCGAATTGCTTGCCATACGTCGAACTCCATGCCAAGTCGGCCTTCTCCTTCTTAGAAGGCGCTTCGTTGCCTGAAGACTTGGCAGCTCGCTGCGCTGAACTCGATCAGCCTGCCATGGCGGTGACTGATGCACACGGCGTGTTCGGTTCACCGCGCTTTCACATGGCGTCGAAAAAAGCCGGTACACGCGCGCTGATCGGCGCGGAAGTGGAGAACGCACAGCAAGGCCGCCTCACACTGCTGGTGGAGAGCAGGCAGGGCTATCAAAACCTGTGCCGGCTCATCACGCGCACCAAACTTTGTCATGCCGGAAAGGGCAAGCCGGAGCACCCCAACGCTTCCGACGCCGAGTTTGCCCGCTTTGCACCTGGCTTGGTCTGTCTGACCGGAGGCGATGAAGGTTCGCTTGCCCGTGTCTTCGCCACTCATCACGGACCGGATGCCGCGCACGCAGCGAAGGACGAGTTGCTGCGGCTCATCGACCTGTTCAGCCAGCAGAACGTTTATGTCGAGATCCAACGCCATCATCGCCGCGATCAGGAAGCACGTAACCAGATTCTGATCGATCTGGCTCGCCGCTTGCGATTGCCGCTGCTGGCTACCAACGGCGTCACTCACTCGGTCCCGGAACGCCGTCCGCTGCAGGATGTCCTTACCTGCATTCACCACAAGACCACCATTGCCGAGGCGGGGCGCCTGCTGAGCCACAACGCCGAGCGCTATTTGAAGACTTCTCGCCAGATGCAGGAATTGTTTGCCGACGTGCCCGAAGCCGTTGCCGAGACGACCCAGCTGGCGGGTCGCCTTGGCTTCACGCTGCAGGATCTCGGCTATCAGTTTCCGCACTATCCCGTGCCGCCGGTAGAAACCGAAGCGTCGTTCCTTCGCAAGCGGACCATTGATGGTGCTCGGAACCGATACCAGCCCTATCACCAGCGAGCCAAGTATCAGGTGGAACGTGAACTTGCGCTGATCGAAAAGCTGAAGCTGGAAGGGTACTTCCTCATCGTCTGGGACATTGTAGAGTTTTGCCGCAAGCAAGGCATCCTGGTGCAAGGCCGCGGGTCCGCCGCCAACAGCGCGGTTTGCTATTCGCTCGGCATCACGGCGGTCGACCCCGTCGGCATGGATCTATTATTCGAGCGCTTTCTCTCGGAGGAGCGCGGTGAATGGCCCGACATCGACCTCGATCTTCCCAGCGGCGACGATCGCGAGCGCGCCATCCAGTATGTGTACCAGCGCTACGGCGAGTTGGGTGCAGCCATGACCGCCAATGTCATCACCTATCGCGGCCGGTCCGCGGTGCGCGACATCGGCAAGGTGCTGGGCTTTGAAGAAAGCGAACTCACGCGCCTGGCCGGCATGATGGCGCGCTTTGAGTGGAAAGATCCGCGCGACACGCTGGAGCAACGTTTCCTCGATGCCGGGTTCGACCTTAGCAAAGATCCGCGCATCGCGATATTCTTCAACCTCACGCGCGAGATCCTCGACCTGCCGCGCCACCTCGGCCAGCACTCCGGCGGCATGGTGGTTTGCCAGGGGCAGCTCGATCAAGTGGTTCCGCTGGAGCCCGCATCCATGCCGGGCCGTGTCGTCGTGCAATGGGACAAAGACGATTGCGCGGACATGGGCATCGTCAAGGTGGATCTGCTCGGTCTCGGCATGATGGCCGTGCTCAAGGACACCATCACGCTGATCCACGATCACTACGGTGAAGACGTCGACCTGGCGCACTTACCGTCCGATGACCCTGCCGTCTACGATGCACTGCAGCGCGCCGACACAGTTGGGTTGTTTCAAGTGGAGAGCCGCGCACAGATGTCATGCCTGCCGCGCATGAAGCCGACGCGCTTCTACGACATCGTGGTGCAGGTGGCGATCATCCGTCCCGGCCCCATCGTCGGGCAGATGCTGCATCCTTATCTGCGCCGCCGCCAGGGACTGGAAGAGCCGGTGTGCTTACATCCCTCGCTCGAGCCTGTGCTCAGCCGCACGCTCGGCGTGCCGCTGTTTCAGGAGCAATTGATTCGCATTGCGATGATCGCCGCTGGATTCACCGGCGGCGAGGCGGAGGAGCTGCGGCGCGCCTTCGGCTTCAAACGTTCTGAAAAACGGATGAGCGAAGTGGAAGTGCGGCTGCGCGATGGTATGAACCGAACCGGCATCACTGGTGAAGCGCAGGATCGCATCATTCAAGCCATCACGTCGTTTGCTCTATATGGCTTTCCGGAGTCGCATGCCGCCAGCTTCGCGCTGATTGCCTATGCCAGTGCGTTTCTGAAATGCCACTATCTGGCCGCGTTCACCGCCGCGATCCTGAATAATCAGCCGATGGGATTCTATTCGGCGGCCACGCTGGTGAAAGATGCCCAGCGCCATGGTCTTCGTTTCCGGCCGGTGGATGTTCTGCTCTCCGATTATCCGTGCACGATTGAAGCCGAGCGTTCCCGCTCCGGAGATCCAACGCTGGTGGTGCGGCTTGGCCTGAACCATGTGCGCGGGCTCCGTGCCGCTACCGCGCAGCGCATTGTGGACATGCGTAAGATTCGCCCGTTCAGTTCGCTTCGCGATCTGACGCAGCGTGTTCCCGATTTGCAAAAAGACGAAGTCGCGGCGCTGGCGGAATTGGGTGCGCTCAACGCTTTGCCCAAAGAAGAAGCCGACCGCCATCGCCGGGGAGCTCTCTGGCAGGCGCAGCTCGCGTTACAGCCAGTCGGCGAGTTGCTGGAGCCGGCCGCTGTGGATGGCGCCGCCTCGCCGCTGTCGCCCATGTCGCCCATGCAACGTACTTATGCGGATTTCGAACACAGCAGCCTCAGCATCGGAGTGCATCCGATGTCCTACCATCGTGAACGAATGAATCAGTTGGGCGTGCTGGCGGCTGAAGTGGCCAAGCAGAAGCGCAACGGCTTGATTGTGAAAGTGGCCGGCTGCGTTATCACGCGCCAGCGGCCCGGCACCGCGAAGGGCTTCGTCTTTTTGAGTCTCGAAGACGAAACAGGCATTATCAATGCCATTGTTCAGCCGAACTTGTTCGACAGATGCCGCGATGCCTGCACGAACGCTCCCTATGTGGTTGTCAAAGGCGTCCTGCAGAGCATCAGCGGCGTTATCTCGGTCCGCGCCGCGGAAGTGGAAGAACTTCGCTTCCGCGACTCAGCCGTGCTGCAATCTCACGACTTTCATTAACCACCAGCACATATCTCAGCATTAAGGCGCAGGAGAGAAGCTCAGCACAGAACCGCGCGCGTCAGCACGCGGATGCACAACAATGCCGACCGGGACAGGCGCCCTCTGTCCCAAGGCGATCGCGAAATCCACTGTTGTCAACTCAAGCCCAATCGCCGCGTGGACAGAGCGAGCCTGTCCCATTGACGCAGTTTGTCCCAATACTTTGGGATGAAACTCATCGGAGTACGCATGGCTGTAGCAAACGACACTACTTCGCGTTCTCGAGTTCCACCACCATCACCTCAATCGGCTTGTCGCCCTGGTTGACATCGGCATGGCGCTTTTTGCCCTCTTCCGCAGAAAGCCAGTACGCCTTCCCCGTCTCCCAGTTGCGCACCTCGGATGTACCGTCCTCATTGACAACCTTCATTGTTCCGCCCGACAGCGCGATGATGACACGTGGATGTTGATGGGTATGCATCGTCAACGGGGCATTCGGCATCACGACGGTTTTCCAGACCTTCACATCCTGGTTTTCGAACTGCGGGAAGCGCTGCACCTGGCTTACCTGCTGAGGGCTCAGCGTGCTGAAAGGAGTGAATGCAATTGCGGATACAAGCAGCACTCGGGGTAGGGAAATGTTCATGTGTACCAATTTAGCGAGCCCCGTCGACCCCCCCCTAATTTCGTGCCTCACCCAGGGTTTAGTGTCCCCATCGGGGATGGTGGAACCCCCTCGCCTTCAGGCGAAGCAAGATTGGTGTAACGTGGTCGCGTAGGAATGGGCCGCGTAACACAGTCAAGAATGCTGGGAGCGATCACGTTCACCGGGTTTTGTTCCTGCTTAGAGATGAGGCTTGGACTCACCGGTGGCGGGGTCCTGACCTCCGAAAGTCGACTTCGAGTCGACGACCATCGAACCCCTCGGCCTACGGCCGAGGGCTGGAGTTTCTACATTTTCGAGCGAGAATGTTTTGGTCTTCCGTAGCCTCTTGGGGGGCTCAACCTGCACCTAAATGAGTCTGTCTATCAATATTACGTAGACAGACCGACGTAAGTATGCCATACTTCCTCCTGAGCCCCATGCTCAGGAGACACCATGAACAATGAAACCAGAGACCTCATTCTGAGTGTCTTTGAAGCCTCTTTGGATGCACAACTGCGCGCTGTCCGCCGTCTCCGCCATGGCGAGACCGCCCCGGCCGAACCACGCCCTAACAAAGGTCTGTCTCAGGTTGACATGGCATTCGACATACTCAAGAAAGCCCGCATCCCCCTCCATGTCTCCGACATCCTGGATCGCATCCACACCCAATTCGGCGTTACCGTCGATCGCGAAAGCCTCGTTTCCTCCCTCACCAAGAAAGTTGCCCGCAATGACCGCTTCCTCCGCGCTGAGAAAAACACGTTCTCTGTCAGGCCGGAGGCTAAATGAGCTTGCTCGCCGCCTTCCTGAGCATTGTTGAAGACTGGCGTAACGTCTTTCCTCAACAGCGCACCTTTCAGCGAGGAGTGCGGCAAGCGCTCGGCTCTCTCATCTGTCTGGGCCGTCGCTGTTTGACTCGCATCATCTGGACCAACGGCGGCCAGGATCGCAGTTGGAGCGCGGAGTACTTTCTCCACTCCCGCTGCCAGTGGGAGCCGCAAGAGCTGTTCCGGCCGATCCTGAAACAAGCCTTGGATTTTTGCCCGCAACGGCTGGTCGGTGTCGCCATCGACGATACGCGACTGCGCAAAACGGGCCGCTCCATTCCTCAGGCGTTCTATCAACGCGATCCTTTGTCGCCCCCGTTTCACGTCAATCTGGTGTTGGGTCTGCGCTTCCTGCAGGCTTCGCTGTTGGTGCCACTCCATCGCAACGCTCCGGTCAGCACGCGCGCCTTACCGATTCGCTTTCAGGAAGTCTCTCGCGTCAAACGGCCAGGCAAGAGTGCCACCCAAGAGATGCACCAACGGTATCGGGAAGCGGCCAAACAGAAGAATCTGTCGCGCAGCCTTGTGGAGATGGGCCAGCAGCTGCGTCAGGAACTGGACAATGCCGGAGGCCGGAGCAAAGTGCTGGTGCTGGCCGGTGATGGCAGCTTCTGCAATCGCACTTGCTTTGGCCAGATTCCGGAACGCTCGGTCTTGCTGGTGCGCGCCCGCAAAGACGCCAAGCTGTGTTATCGCGCGCTTGCTTCCGAGCATGGCGCTCCGCGCCGCTTTTACGGAACCGAGAAGTTTACACCGGAACAGGTTCGCCAGGACCAGAGTCGCGAATGGAAAACCACCCAGATCTTTTATGGAGGCAAGCGCCGCAAGATCCGCTATAAAGAAGTGGCAGAGGTGTACTGGCAGCGCGGCGCCAAACGGCGTCCCCTTCGTCTCATCGTCATCGCGCCGACTCCATATCGCAAGAGCCAAAGCAAGAAGCTGTACTACCGCGATCCGGCGTACTTGTTGACTACGGATCTGCGCAGTTCGAGCAAGCAGTTACTACAAATCTACTTCGACCGGTGGCAGATAGGCGTGTCCAGACAAGGACACATTGTCCAGTCGGTGAGAGACCGACCGAGGTCAAAAGACTCAGACCTCGTAGCTGGGGAGGCACCGTGGCGCGAAAGCAAGACGGTGGAGCCCTCCGACAAACATACTCGAAAGGAGTGTGCGCAACGCACCAGGTTGCAACGTGCAGTGAACGCAGACGTAGCCTCGTTACACGAATCTCCGGTGGCTGAGACGGTCTATAACGTGCGAAAGCAGCAAGAGTTGTCCGAAACGAGTCCGACACGGCGGCTCTCACCGGCGGGGTATCAGCGGCGACATGGTGTGAAGGATGATGTGGAAACTGGAGAAGCCCTCGGTGCCCGGCGAAGAAAACTCGTCGAGGAGATGCCGGCTATAACCGCGAGTGGGAAGTACTGGTATAGGCATCAGGGTGACGGATCGGATCGAAGTACCGTTGATGGGCGTGCAGCAAAACGCGCCCGGAGGGAAGGGTCCGGACCGGTGAATGTTCCGTCCGTCAAGGCGAGGCAGGGGTGTTGTGTCAAGAAGACGCGAAAAGCGTCATGCTGTACGAAAAGATGAGGGTGGGCCCCTCGGAGCCGCTCTGTAGGGGGAGGCTTCAAACTGCCATAAGCTGCTACGGTCTAAGGGCTGCGGTGGTGAACGTTATGGTTAAAAGGCGTGGCATTTGATCACGTCATGTATGGGTTAGAGAGACGAGTGTAAACGAACCTTCGATGACGCATCGAAAACTCCTTACAAGGCATCGAAACCGGAGTCGCACCCTTACTCCGGGAGCAGCCTGGCGGTTACCTGCTTACTGGCCGGGTGATGTCCGGTGTATAGAAGGCGTGACTCTAGCCCGGGCTTTTCGTACGGAACTTGAGAACCTGGTTGACGATGGTAAGGGAAAAGGCCCAAGGAGACGAAATCCGAGGCTGAAAGTACCGAAGCGTTAATCAGGGGCGGACTGCTTCGTAGTAGCGGTGATCCGGGGTAATGCCCGAGGAGCGAAGGGAGCAGGTCACTCGTGTCGAGACCGTCAGGGTCAACGGGCAACCGGAGGAACTCGCTGGTTTCGGCAGAAGGCGGCAGCTTTCACTGAGTGGCACGAGCCGGATGAATCGAGAGGTTCACGTCCGGAATCTGTGAGCGCCTCGGGGTGAAATTCCCCGGGGCGACTCGGCAGATGACAAAGGCACCCGGCAGTCTGCAGGAACTGAGGCGGCGGATTTATCGAAAGGCGAAGTCTGAAAAGACGCATCGCTTCTGGGGTCTGTTCGTGCATATCACGAAACTGGAGACCCTGGAGGAGGCTTATCGAATCGCCAAAGGAAACGGCGGTGCCCCCGGCATCGACGGCCAGAGTTTCCGGGACATCGAGTCAGCGGGACGGGCTGCGTTTCTGGCGGCGGTGCGAGAAGACCTTGTCACAGGCAGGTACAAACCAATGCCCAACCGCCGGGTGGAGATCCCGAAGGGCAAGGGCAAAGTTCGAATACTTCAAATTCCTTGTATCCGCGACCGCGTGGTGCAGGGCGCATTGAAACTGATCCTCGAAGCAGTATTCGAGGCGGACTTTTGCGCGAACTCTTATGGATTTAGACCCAAGCGATCACCACATGGCGCCTTGGCGGAAGTCAGGCGCAGTGTGATGCGGCGCATGTCCACGGTTATCGATGTTGATCTGTCGCGCTACTTCGACACGATTCGGCATTCGGTGCTACTGGATAAGATCGCCAAGCGGATCCAGGACCCACAAGTCATGCACCTCGTGAAGCAGATCATTCAAGCTGGCGGAAAGGTCGGTGTCCCACAAGGGGGACCGTTCAGTCCGCTGGCAGCCAATATCTATCTGAACGAGGTCGACTGGATCTTCGACGCGATTCGTCGTAAAACGGCAGAAGGAGATTACGAGGCAGTCAACTATCACCGGTTCGCCGATGATGTTGTTATCACCGTCAGCGGGCATCACACCAAACGGGGCTGGGCAGAACGGGCCCAGCAACGCCTCCAGGAACAGTTCGCACTGATCGGTGTCGAACTGAACACGGAGAAAACCAAACTGGTGAATACGCTGAACGGTGACGCATTCGGGTTTCTGGGGTTTGATCTGCGGCGTGTACGCAAGCGAAGCGGGGCAGGATACTTCATCCTGATGACTCCGAAGAAGAAGGCTCGACAGGCGGTCAAGGCGAAGATCCGCGACATCATCGCGCATGGGGGCGCAACTCCCGCGGCGGAACTGGTGAAGCAAATCAATGCCACACTGGCCGGATGGGTCAACTACTTCAGGGTTGGAAACTCGAGTCGGGCCTTTAGCGAGGTTCGCGACTACGTGGAGATGAAAATCCGCACCCTGTTGACCAGGCGGAAACGGCGGCGAAAGTCGAGTGTGGGCTGGCGGCGATGGAGTAACGAATACCTCTACGATGTGTTGGGGCTCTATTGGGACTGGAAGATTCAGCCCCTCCCCGGCATCGGGAGTGGGGACGTGAAAGTGGCCGTTAGGCACCAGGACTCATAACCCTTTTGACGAAATTCACTGGGTGAGCTGCTTGAGGGAAAACCTCCCGAGCAGTTCTTATGGGGAGGGGTTGGAAACGGGCGAGGCAACTCAGCACCGCGCCAGTCCCTTACCCGACAGGTCAACCACCGGGAAGAGAAGGATACCTTGGGCGTTGGGCAAGCGCAGTTATGGAATGTGACTTCGGTGCCCAAGCAGCCGGTGCTGGCGGTGGCGGCTTACAGCGCTTTGTTGCTCGCTTCGCTCAAGGCCTTTGGGGCGGAGCGCGGTGCCGCTTATGCCCAGCTCCCCAAATGGGGCCGAAGCGCTCGACGGCCATCCTGTTTGGATCTGATCACGCTACTCCGCAAGGAGATCGCACAACAACCTACATACCTCGACCCGTTCGACCTCCAAATCGCCGATGCTGACTTCGTTCGGGCTGCCGCCGCTTGAAATTATGTAGAAACTCCAGCCCTCGGCCTACGGCCGAGGGTCGTTCAGTTCACTAAGCGCCGCTCACCTCTTGCCGTAAGCCGTGAAAATGTAATCCTTGGCCGCCACTCTCGTGTGGCACGCGAAGCCGCAACTGACGACGCCGCTCGCATCGGGCTTGAACGTGTCCGACGCGGGATCATAGTCAAACACGGCGTATGCCCATCCCTTCGTGTCCGGGAATCTCTTGCTGTTCTTCTCGATGAGGAAAACATCTTGCAAGGTGTCCGGTATTCTCACGGAAAAAGGCGCCTCCGTGCTCTTCTTCGGCTTCCACTCGATTTTTGCAATCTTGGAGCCGTCGGGGAAAGGCTTGCCGTTGCCGGGGACACCGGCCCGGTATGCCTCGATCATCGTGGGATTGGCGACCATCACCTTCAGCAGATCTTCAGTCTGACTGACGGCGACAACCTGCCAGTCCTCGTAACCCCTGAAGTCAGAGAATGCGAGCCCATTTGGCACGCGCAGTGTGTACTTGTCCTGCGCGGAGAAGGCACTGCCGCCCAGGACCGCTAGTGCTATGCCAATTGCGGCGGATGAAACGACTCGTAAACCGCGTGAAGGCGAAAAAGCCTTGTCAAACATGACTTCCTCCTGCTCGATGCGCTTTGGAACGATGCGCTTTGTTGATCAAGCTTCAGGACTTCACCCCTGCAGACCAGGGCCATATATTACTGATCCAGCCAGTTTACATGGTCAAGGACCGACGCGGGCGCGCCTTCCGCCGTGTACTTTCCGAGCAGCCGCGCACGTCACACTCTATGTGAAACTCCAGCACAGAACCGCGCGAGAGAGAGCCCGTTTGCAAACGACTGCTTCTTACAGTTCCGCAAAGCTTACTGAGGCGCGAGGGTAGCTCTCCGCCCCGGAGCCACGGAGCGCTCGCCCGGAATCTTAGTTAAACAAGCGGATACAGTGCACCCCGAACTGGCGGCGCTGACGGTTCAAGAAGCGCTTATTTGGCACGATCCCAATGCTAATATCGAGCGACACCGGCGCCCGGCTCGCTTTAGGCCTGTCGCTTGAGAAGCATGGAGATTTGACGATGAAATTGCCGAAAGCGGCGTGGCTTCTTACCCTCGCGTCGGTGGCGGCCTGGGCCCAGGTCAATGTGGGCGAACAGCAGCCCGAAGCCAGCCTGCCCTTCACCATGACCACGGTGGCCACCTTTGAACTGCCCTGGCGGATTGCCTTCCTGCCCGATGGCCGCATGCTGATCACCGAAAAGGTCGGGCCCGTTTGGCTGGTGTCCCAGCAGGGAGAAAAGATCCCGGTAGCCAATACGCCCCCAGTCTATTGGGAGGGCCAGAATGGCATGCTGGGCGTCTTCGTCTCGCCCCACTACGCCACCGACCAAAACATCTATCTCACTTATGTCGAGCCGGGCGACTATGGCGGCGGCTTGGCGCTCGCCCGCGCTAAATTGCACATCATGGCCAAGTCTGCTCGACTGGGAGACTTCACGGTCTTGTGGCGCCAGATGCCCAGGGGCAAGGGGGGCCAGGCAGGCGCGCAAATCGCCTTCTCGCCCGACGGTCAGTATCTGTTCCTCACGGTTGGCGATCGCCAGCGCTTCACGCCCGCCCAGGATCCAAACCAGCCCGAAGGCAAGATCCTGCGTCTGACGCTGGACGGTAAACCCGCCCCCGGCAATCCAAACTCCGTAAAAACCGGCGCTGCCACCATTCCTCTGATCGATCCGCCCAGTGATACTGAAGCCGCCAAGACCGCGAAGGTGGTGAGCACTTATACCTTTCCCGGTCCCAACCTGACACCGGCTGAAACCTGGGCCAGCGGCGTCCGCACGCCCTATGGCTTGGCGTTTTCGCCCAGCGGCGAATTGTGGGAGGTCGAGCATGGCCCCCGCGGCGGCGACGAACTGAACCTGATCGAGCGGGGAAAAAACTATGGCTGGCCGCTGGTCTCCTATGGCAGGAACTATAACGGCGTGCCCATTCCCAATCCCAACACCCGGCCGGACTTGGCGAAGCCGGTGATCTATTGGGTGCCGGTGATCGCGCCGGGCAATCTGATGTTCTACCGCGGCACCCAAACCTTCCCGCAATGGAACGGCAACGGCTTCATCAGCGGCCTGGAAACCAAGTCGCTCAACCGCATCATCTTTGACGGGCATGGCGGCGCCAAAACCGCCGAGCGCTGGGACGTGGGCCACCGCATCCGCGACGTGGAAGAAGGCCCCGATGGCTCGCTGTGGATGCTTGAAGACGCCAATCCCGGCGCCCTGATTCATGTGACGCCCAAGTGATCACTTCGCGTGACGCGGACAAAGGATGCATCGGACGACAACGGCGCTTACCGCGTGATTTACGTGGCCCGGCGCGAGGGGGCGGTATACGTCTGCATGCTTTCCAGAAGAAGTCGCGGGACTTCCGACGTCCATCAACTTCAGGAGCTTCCGCAACTTCCGGGACGGAGAGATATGGCGGCGATGTTTTTAGCTCCGTCCTGCGGGTCTAATCCCACCGCCTTTCAGGCGGTGAGCTTCGAGCGCAACTCTACGAGAATGAGGGGATGGCGGAATATCGACGGAGCGCGCACGCGGTGTTCGATCTGAAGTATCACGTGGTGTGGATAACAAAGTACCGGTACAAGATACTGCGCGAGGGTAGCGGAGCGGGCGCGCGATCTGATCCGACAAAGCTGCGAGGCGCGGGAAGTGGTGATCATGCGGGGAGCGGTATCGCCGGACCATATCCATATGCTGCTGTCGGCGCCGGCGCATATGGCGCCGTCGAAGTTGGTGCAATTCCTGAAGGGACGGTCTTCGCGTCGGCTGCAGGAGGAGTTCCCGGAGTTGCGAAAGCGGTACTGGGGGCAACACCTGTGGGTTCGCGGGTACTTCTGCGCGACGGTGGGCGCGGTGGACGAGGCAACGATCAAGGCATATATCGAGAACCAGAAGTGGGACGAAGACGATCAGGGCTTCAAGATTACCGCGCCCACCGAGCCTTGAGCCGGCTCTCAGCCGGGGTGGGCTTCAGGTGGCTTCAGCCGCAACCCGACTTTCAGTCGCAAAAGATTCTACCGGCTTTAGCCGGTAGTCTTTAAATCCGATATCACCGCTTCTCCTAAATTCAACCCGCTTCGGCTACGTCGGCTCGGCTTACTTCGGCTTTCCCGCGCGGCGAAAAGTCGGGTTGACCACTTGCTGTTGAGCAGCTTTCACTCCGTCCGCAGCATTCCACTCGTGTTGCGTTTGGGGACGGCGCCCACTGGAATCGTCTTCACTACTTTCATCGTCCGGTTATCGACGACGGCCACCTCATCCTCGCCCGCGATGGCCACATAGAGGTTCTTGCCGTCAGGAGGGATAGTGAGCCACTCCGGGTGGCTGCCGACCGGCACCACCTTCAAGAGCTTGTAATCCGGCAACGAGTAGGCGGCAGCGTAGCCGTAGTATTTACTCGCGGCCCACAGCGTTTTCCCGTCCGGCGTGATTGCTAGTCCGTGGGCGGGTGCTCCCTGGATGCCTTGTGTCTCCCTTGGCTGCCCCGCCGGATCCGGCAGCGTCACGCGCCGTATTTCTTTTCGGCCCGCAAAGTCGACCACCGCGAATCCGTGGAAATCGGAGAGCTGCACGATGATCTCTTTGGTCGACCCGTCCGCATTTTGCGTGAACGACATCGGCCGGATTCCGGCGCTCAGGGTGAGCGTCCACGCCACCTGATTGCTTGCGGCGTCGATCACGGTGATCGTGTGCGACGGAATCGATCCGGCTACCACGTACTTGCCATCCGGCGTCACATAGACGTTGTGGATGGCGCCGTTTACCGCTATGCTCTTCCCGCTGGTCAGGGATGCCGTATCAATCACATCCACCGCGCCTGGCCCCTCCGCGATCCCGACATAGACGAAGGAGCCGTTCTTCGCGACAGCGACATTGTTCGGCCGGCCGCTTAGCGGAATTCGCTTGGTCACCTTGAGGGTCCTGGCGTCGACGACGTCCAGCGTGCTTAACGATTCATCGGTGACGTAAATCCGCCTGCCATCCGGCGCAATCGCCACACCGTGCGGAACCTCAATCTCCTCGATGGTCCCCACCACCTGGTTCGTCGCGGGGTCGATCACATGAATGTTGTCGCCCGCGGCGTTGGTTTGGAGAACACGAGCTCCGTCCGCGTGCAATAACAGCGCAGCGCTGAAAAGACCGAGCGCCAGACGAATCATTGGGTGCCTCCCATGGTTTGGCCATTTACCCAGTCCGCCAAAGTCCGCCATTCTGGATCGTCCTGCGATTTCCAATGCTTGCCGCCCGCGTGAAAGTGGTCGCCGCCCGCCTCCACCGACAACGGGTGCAAGAGCAGAGGACTCTTCAATGGATTTCCGGGCACCACGAATTGCCGCCACACCATGTAGTTCCTTCGAGACTGCTGCTCGTCCCACGCGACCTCTCCCGGAGCGAGCGGTTCGAGCGGCGGGCTTCCGTGACTGTGACAGGTAACGCAACGGGCGTGTCCCGGCCGCTTGTTGAGGAAAATCGGCTGCACCCGCACTTTGAAGAAGGTGTAGTCCAGAGAAGGCCCGTCCGCACGCGAGGCCGCGCACAACGCAGCCAAGGTCGACAATGCCAGGACTCGCCGTAGCGTAACCATCACCTCGCGGTACAGAACGTATCACATTTGGCACAGGCCGCCCGCTCGCTATGACGACGCCCGCCGGGCCGTCCGTCGGAGCATGCCCTCCGCGATCGGGCGTGGATGATAGCGCGGATGGAGACGAATTTGTCCGTCGACGACATGGAACAACTCGAGGGGCGGGACGACGCCGAACGTCGTATCCGGGCCTAGCACCGCTGCGCACGACTCGTCATCGGCAAATGGGGCTGCCCCATTTCTTTCTCACGGGAGTAGTCCGGAGAAACTTCCCAGATCGTCGTATCCAAGGGAGCTGCGATCCTTCAGGCACAGCACCCTGCCAGATCATAGCCGAAGACTGGATCAAGTCCTTTCGGCTCGGACACGGAATTGCAATCTGATCACCACGAATAGGTATGCATGCGTCCACCGAAACTGGTTACTCGAAATACTTTCCACCTCGTGATTTTGCTGACTCGTCCAATCCCGCACATATTGATAAGCCTGGATAGAAGACTCAACTCACGACGAAAGGAGCAAGACACCGTGAGCCAGACCACTGCTACACAACCAGCTGTTGACCAGGCTTCTGACAAGGCCGCCGTTCGCCCATTCCAGGTGAATGTTCCGGAAACCGAACTGACCGAATTGCGGCGGCGCATCAACGCGACAAAGTTCCCCGAACGCGAGACCGTTACAGATGCCACACAGGGAGTACAGCTCGCGACGGTTCAGGCGCTGGCGCGGTATTGGGCGACAGGGTATGACTGGCGCAAGATCGAGGCAGAACTGAACGCCCTGCCGCAGTTCCTGACCGAGATCGATGGACTGGACATTCATTTCATTCACGTCCGTTCCAAACACGAAAAGGCATTGCCGTTGATCGTTACGCATGGATGGCCGGGTTCGATCACCGAGCAGATGAAGATCATCGATCCGCTGACCAATCCAACCGCACACGGCGGAAATGCATCCGACGCATTCGATGTCGTGGTTCCGTCGATGCCCGGCTACGGTTTTTCCGGCAGGCCGACCGCGACCGGGTGGGACCCCGCCCACATTGCCCGTGCTTGGACTGTGCTGATGAAGCGCCTCGGGTACACGAAGTTCGTGGCGCAAGGTGGCGATTGGGGTGCAGTCATCACCGAGCTGATGGGTGTCGAGGCGCCGCCGGAACTGCTGGGCATCCACACCAACATGCCGAACGTGATTCCCCTCGACATCGACAAGCTGGCCTTTTCCGGGGCGCCGGCACCGGCGAGCCTCTCGGCCGACGAGAAGCTCGCTTACGAACGGCTGAGCTTCGTCTATGCAAAGGGCATCGGCTACGCATTTCAGATGGGATTGAGACCGCAGACGCTGTACGGGATAGCGGATTCGCCCGTTGGCCTCGCGGCGTATTTCCTCGATCACGACGCGCGCAGCTATGAGATGATCGCACGCGTCTTTGCCGGAGCCGGCGAAGGCCTCACCCGGGACGACGTCCTCGACAACATCACGCTCGCTTGGTTGACCGGTACGGCGCTCTCCGGGGCCCGTCTCTACTGGGAGAACAAGGGGGCGTCGTTCTTCGCCGTCAAAGGCGTCGTTGTCCCGACCGCCGTGAGCGTCTTTCCCGACGAGCTCTATCCTGCCCCGCGGAGCTGGGCGGAACGGGCTTATCCCAAACTCATCCACTTCAACAAACTCCCCAAAGGCGGGCACTTCGCCGCCTGGGAACAGCCGAAGCTATTTTCAGAAGAGGTTCGCGCGGGCTTCAGATCGCTGCGGTAGGGTTCTGCCAATCGACACAGGAGATGCGCCATGCCTGACCATTCGCAATTCAACGTCGACCGCACCTATCCGGGCCTGTGGACAATCACCTTCAACAACCCGCCGATCAACATGTTTGTTCCCATAACGATCGTCGAATTAGGAACGCTGATGACCGACCTTGAGGCGGACCCGTCCGTGAAGGTCGTAGTGTTCCAGGCGGCGAATCCCGATTTTTTCATCGCCCAACTCGACGTAGCCAGGGCAGCTGAACGGCCAGAGGCGCTGGACCTTTGGCGCGACTTTGTGCTGCGCCTCTCGTCCACCACAGTCGTGAGCATCGCGAAGATTCGCGGCCGCACGCGCGGCATCGGGAACGAGTTCGTCCTGGTCTGCGACATGCGCTTCGCCAGCCGGCAAAGCGCCCTGTTCGGCAACCCCGAGGTAGGTGTCGGACTGGTCCCGGGCGGCGGAGCTCTGGAGTGGCTCCCGCGTTTGGTCGGGCGCTCGCGGACGCTTGAGATCGTGCTTAGCGGCGACGACTTCGACGCTGATATCGCCGAGCGGTATGGCTGGGTGAACCGCACGCTGGAAGATGACGACCTCGACTCGTTTGTCGATACTCTCGTCCGGCGTCTGGCCTCGTTCGACCGTGAAACGCTGGCCGCGGCGAAGGCCCAGGTCAATCGGTTCGGGACGCCGACAGCTACCGAGCTTCAGTCGAGCAACGACCTGTTCTTCCCACTGCTGGCCTTGCCAGGTGCGCAGGCGCGCCGTGCGAAGGTTCGCAATATCGGTTACGGTGTTCGGAGCGACTTCGAACTGAACTTCGGCCGGTACCTCCCTTCGTTCGGACGGACGGACGACGATGACAGGGATAGGCAGCAAGCCTGATCGTCGCCCAGGATTTCTGAACTCGGCACCGGCGTTCGACGTCCGGCAGCTCCCCATTCGGATTTCTGAGTCGCAGCGAGTCGCTAATCAATGAGCAGAACTCCAAGTCCTGGTAAGTCGAGCCGGCTCCGGACGGCGGGCAGCAGTTCGTCGCCGTCTAGCTAAAGAAGCCAGTATGAGCAGTATCGACCGGAGTAACCAAAACTAGACTCAAAATCCCGGGAGCCTCGGGAAGCGAAAAGGGGGCACGCATGTCCACGATCCACCTGCACCAGACAACCACCTCGACGCCCGAGCAGTACGTCGCCGGGCTCACCGACTTCGGGCCTGGCCGCTCGAAGCTTTTTGGCAACAGCGCCGACGCGCACCTCAAGGTGCATAACCGTGGCGCCTCGCAGGCCGATGTCACGGAAGGCTCGGGCGGCATCTGGGAACGCCTGCACTACGACTGGTCCGATCCCAACCACGTCGTCCTCACGACGACCGACTCCAACACGTGGGGAGGCGCGTCCGGCCACACCTACACCTTTACACGTCGTCCCGATGGTTTGACCGACATCGACGTGGTCGTTCTACGCGACGGCAGGAACCTCAAGGGACGGCTGCTTGGCTTCGTGCTCGGGACCGTCGGCAAGGGCTTTTTGGAAAAGGCGTTTGAAAACTCGGTCAAGGCCATCGAAGCCCGGAACGGCGCAGCGAGAGAGGCACGCTCATCAGGAGCCGGGTAGCCGTCCGCTTCTTGTTCCTAAAGTCGTAGAACATCCGGCCGGAATCAGTCGTCGCCTAAAGACCCAGGAGGTATTGATGAAAGCATTGATCTTTCGCGAGACCGGTGAGCCGAAGAGCGTATTGAAACTGGCAGAGATCCCTACTCAGCCTATGGCACCTGGCGAAGCGCTCGTCCGTGTGCTGCTGGGCCCGATCAACCCATCGGACCTGCACATGGTGCGCGGGCGCTACGGCTATCAGCCGGAATTGCCTGCCAGCCCGGGCGCTGAAGGCGTGGGGATTGTGGAGGCTGTAGGTCCGGGCGTCCAAGGTCCGACTGTTGGAACTCGCGTAGTTTTCGTTCAAACGTGGAACACCTGGCGCGAGCAGATCGTGTGCCCAGTGGACAGACTCGTGCCCGTTCCAGACGGCCTGGACGATCCGGCCGCCGCCACTTCCTACACGAATCCTTTGACCGCATGGGCATTGACGAGCTCAAGTCACAACCTCAAGGAGGGCGACCGGCTCCTACAGACGGCGGCTGCATCCAGCGTCGGGAAGTTGGTGCTTCAATTGGCACAGCAGTATCGATTCAAGACAATCAACATCATCCGGCGGCGCGAGCAGGAAACAATCATCCGCAACCTCGGAGGCAATGAGGTAATCTGCACAGCCGACGAGGATCTCAGGGCGCGCCTGCAGGAATTGACCAAGGGCAAGGGCGTTGAACGAGCGATTGACTGCGTTGCCGGGGAACTTGGCGCTGAGATTGCCCGCAACCTCGCTCCCGCTGGAACCATGCTTATGTATGGAGCCCTTTCCAGTCATCGGCAGACGGACCCCGCGAAATTCACCATGCCGCTCTTCGCTCCGCGTTTGATTTATTCGACAGCGACGGTTCGCGGGTGGTGGCTTCCGCGTTGGGTGGGTTCCCAGCCGCTCGCCGAAGTGCGGGCAGCGACGAGCGATCTCCTCACCCTGTTGTCGAGCGGAGCACTTACCGCGCCAGCGATTGCGCGGTATTCATTTAAGGACTTCGAAGAGGCAGTACACCTAGCCGATGGCGAGGCAGGACAGCAAAAGGTCTTGCTGGACTTCTCCGAACGGGCACCATAACCGGACTCCGTCCGGGGTTAATCCTGGATCACGCGCCATTCGGAGAATGGGCCGAATTCAGTCGTTGCGAACGACAGGTCCCGTGAAACATCCTATGAGTCCGTGTTCGCGTATAGGCAGGCTAGGCTCGGTACCAGCCGCATTGGAGGCGGTTGGAATGAGTAGACACACCAGTCGGAATTCGGGCAACCGGAACCGGCCGAAACAAAGCTCGCGCTTCCAGACTTAGACCAGAGCAAGAGCGCGGTTCTGAATAGCTACGCTCCCCGGAGTCGAAACGAGCGTACAGACACGCGATCGACAAATTCATTCAGTGGTACTGCTCCGAGCCACGTCTGTCCTTCAGCAAGATTGTTGTGACTCGGTTCCGCATGTTTCCCGAGGATCGCCAGCTCGCTGCAAGCACAATCAACGGACGACTCGCGGCGGTACGGCGACTTGCATATGAGGCCGCCGATGCCGGTTTGCCGAGCCCCGAACTCGCCGCTGGTATTCGACGCGTTAAGGGGCTTGAAGAAATTGGGCGTGAGGCTTGGAAACTGGCTCAAGCGGCATGAACCTCACTCTGCTTGCTGACCTCAACCGACGGTTATCCGACGCCGCGGGGGGATGACAACTCCATGCAGCCGCTCAGCTCGCCTCCATCAGCGCGGCAGCGCGCTTACCGACTTTCTTAAGCGCCACTTCGAGACCACGAAGTTCATGCGGACTCAGTTCACAGAACACTCCCTTCATTTGGCGGGAATGCTTTCGAAAAGCTGAATCAATGAGGGCCTTGCCGCGTGGAGTGAGGGCGACGATCCGCACTCGCCGGTCTTCGGCGCTCTCGACCCGGCTGACCAGGCCCTTCGCGACGAGGCGGTCAACAGCGATACTGATCGAGCCTGGGGTCAGATCGACGATCGGGCCTATGGTATTGACGGGCAGAGGCCCTTTGTGCAGCAGGGCTTCCAGCACGCCGAAATCCGAGAGGCCGAGCCCGGTCTCTTCAATACCAGCAGCTGCATATCTCGTCAGGGCGCGCATCGCCTTCATCATTATTAGCCAGACGTGGTCCGGCCCCTGACTGCCTTTGATCATAAAAAACCTTGAATCTCCCCAAAGCATACATCATCTACTATATTGACATCAATATGATTAACGCCATGTAATGGCTGCCAATTGAAAAGGAGAACTCGATTATGAAAACCGCTTCCGTAATCGCCCGATATCTGGCGGGCGTGATCTTCCTTGTTTTCGGCCTGAACGGCTTCCTGAACTTCATTCCCATGCCCCCGCCCGGAGGCATCGCGGGACAGTTCATGGGCGCCCTGTATGCCTCGCATTACCTGTGGGTAATCTTCGCGTTTCAGATCATCGCAGCGATACTTCTGTTGGTCAACCGTTATGTGCCGTTGGCGGTGGCTGTGCTGGCGCCGGTGATCGTCAACATTCTTGTTTTCCACGCCTTGATGGCCCCGAGCGGGCTTCCGCTGGCCCTCTTCGTCGCTGTACTGTGGGCCATGATCTTCGTCGACGTGCGTCCGGCCTTTGCCGGGTTGTTCCAGACGCGCTTGCAGGCACGGGCTTGATTAACCCAGCATGATTCGCATGAGCCATCATCAGGGGAAACATATGATCATCTCCGCAATCATTACCAGCACACGGAGGGGTCCGGGCCGTCTTTCCCGATCAGAAGCCCATCGACCGCACCTTCATCAGCTCGTGGGAGGACCGTTGTGTCGTCGAAGCGGTGAGGAACACCGGGCGCAAGAAATGAGGTTTCGGCCATGACAAGCAATCGAACGATTCTCATCACCGGAGCGACAGGCCATCAGGGCGGCGCGGTCGCGCAGGCGCTGAAGGGCGCCGGGTTCTATTTGCGCGGCCTGACGCGCAAGCCGGACAGCGAGCGGGCGGCCGCGCTGGCACGCCGTGGCGTCGACATCGTCAAGGGCGATCTCGATGACGAGGCGACGCTGCGCCGTGCGTTGGCCGGCGCCTGGGGCGTCTTCGGCGTGCAGAACGCAGGGGAGGCGGGCGTCGAGCGGGAAGAGGCGCAGGGTAAGCGTCTTGCGACGCTGGCTCGCGAGGCCGGCGTCGAACACTATGTCTACACATCCGTGGGATCGGCGAACAAGCGGACGGGCGTCCCGCACTTCGACAACAAGTGGCGCATCGAGGAATCCGTGCGCGGCCTCCGCTTCCCATCGCATGTGATCCTGCGTCCCGTGTTCTTCATGGAGAACCTGTTAGCGCCTTTTAGTCTCCAGGGCTCCACGCTGGCCTGGGCGCTCGGGCAAGGCACGAGGCTGCAGATGATAGCGGTGGCCGACATCGGTTGGTTCGGCGCGCGCGCGTTCACCGATGCCGCCGGCTTGAACCGCCGCGAGATCGATCTCGCCGGTGACGTACGAACGATGCCGGAGGCGGCGGAGATCCTGACAGAGGCGCTGGGCCGGCCGATTGCGTTCGCGCAGACGCCAATCGAGCAGGTCCGGCAGTACAGCAAGGAGATGGCGGTGATGCTGGAATGGTTCGAGCGCATCGGCTACAGCGCCGATATTGCTGGCCTGGAACGCGAGTTCGGCCGAGCACTCACGAAGCTCCCCGACTGGGCACGCGCCCAGCGCGACCAAATGCGCGCTGAAACGACTCAAGGAGAGATCGCATGAAAGTTGTCAGATTGTTGGAGTACGGTGGGCAGTTGGTGTTCGACGATGTACCGACGCCGACGATCGCACAGTGCGAGATCCTGGTGAAGATCAAAAGTACCACCGTCAATCATGTGGATCTTGTTAAGGCCTCCGGAACGCTAAGACAGATACTCCCGATCGAGCTGCCGTGGATACCTGGTCATGAGTTTTCAGGAATCGTCGAACAGATTAGCAGTGACGCCGCGTCATATGCGCCAGGTGATGCTGTGTTCGGCGCCACTACCGGAATGGGAGCGTACGTGGAATATCTGGCGGTCAAGGCAGCGGCCATCGCAAGGAAACCACCCAACCTCTCTTTTGAGGAGGCGGCATCCGTGCCCGTGGCGGCCCAAACCGCGTGGGAGGGAATCTTCACCCACGGTCACCTTGAAAAGGGACAAACGATCCTGATCCATGCTGGCGCCGGCGCCGTGGGTGCCTATGCGGTGCAATTGGCATCACACGCCGGCGCCACCGTCATTGCCACGGCAAGCGGTGACGATGAGGCGTATCTGAAATCCATCGGAGCCAGCCGCGTTATCAATTACCACGAAGCGCAGTTCGAGACGGTTCTGCGAGAGAAGATCGATGTTGTCTTCGACTTGATCGGTGGCGATACACAGAAGCGATCGTTTCTCGTCTTGAAGGAAGACGGCCATCTCGTCTCTGCCACCCAGCCGGTCTCGCAGGAAGAGGCCGCGAGGCATCGTGTCTCGGGCATGATGATGAGGCTCGCGCCGTCAGCGGAAATGCTCGGCAAAATCGCGCGACTGCTGGAAGACGGGACGATCCGACCAGACGTCGCGACCGTGTACGCGCTTCAGGATGTGGCCCAGGCATGGAAGGACATCGCCGTGAGCCTTCCAGGGGTTCATGGGATGTCGCCCAGCGGGCCGGGAGCAAGACGCAGGTCACACGGCAAGATCGTGCTTCGGGTGGCCTAGTATAAGGAGAAGAAAATATGGCCGAAAGAATTCATGAACTACTGCTCCGTAACCTTCAGGAAGTTTTTGGAGAAGGTGACCCTACGAAGCGCCGCTCCGCCATCAAGGAACTCTACACGGATGACTGTGTGCTGTACACGATGCCCTCGATAAATTCGCAGGTGATTTGAGAGCCACGCATCCCCACTTCGCCTACGCGCCCCATGCTGCTCCCCAAGCTCTTCAGAATGCAGGGCGCCTAAAGTGGGGCTCTGGCCCTCGCGGCGGAGTGCCTGCCTATACGGGTGAGGACGTGATCATCGTGCGGGATGAAAAGATCGCAGCTCTTTACGTTTTTCTTGACTCTCCTCCCGCGTGATCGGAACTGGCTAGTCTGCGTTATCGACCGAAAGAATGAGTCGATTGTGACAAAGCGAAAGGAGAATATGACAATTTCCGTAATCATCGGTAGCACGCGTCAGGGCCGGTTTTCTGAAAAGCCGGCGCAGTGGATTTTTCAGCAACTGCATAAGCGAGAAGGGATTGAAGGCCGGCTTCTCGATCTCAGAGACTTCCCAATGCCTTTCTTCGATCAGCCTACGCCCCCGGCCAGGCCGGGCCGCCCGGCTTACGAACATGAGGTGGTGAAGAAATGGACGGCTCAAATTGCGGCCTCGGATGGTTTTGTATTCGTCACGCCGGAGTACAACTACGGCTCCTCCGCGGTGCTGAAAAACGCGATCGATTGGGTCTATCCGGAGTGGAACCGCAAGGCTGCTGCGTTTGTGAGCTACGGAAGTGCCATGGGTGCGCGAGCCGTCCAGCAGCTTCGCGAGACGGCGATCGAGATTCAAATGGCTCCGATTCGGTCATCTGTTCACATTCCCGTGGCAACGCTTTGGGCGCATTTCCAGGGCGGCGACGTGGACAAAGGCCTCGCCGATCTGGACAAGCAAGCCAACGTCATGATCGAGGATCTGCTCTGGTGGACCGCAGCTCTCAAGGCGGCCCGCGAACGCTGATTGGGGGGAAACATGAAAACGTCGATCAGAACACACGAGGGACGCGTGGCTTTGGTGACCGGCGCCGGTCAGGGCATCGGTCATGCGATCGCGTTGGCACTGGCGCAAAGAGGTGCGCAAGTGATTGCGGCCGACCTCACGGTCCCGAATGAAACCGTAGCCAGGATTGGTCCATCGGCGTACGCGTTTCAACTTGATGTAACGCAGGAAGAAAATTGGCGTTCGGTATCGCTTAAGAGCGTGGATGTGGGTGACGTGGATATCGTTGTGAATAATGCCGGGTATTTTCCAAATCGCTTGATCGACGAATTGGATCTGCCGACATGGCGAAGGACGATGGCTACGAATCTGGACGCACACTTCTTAAGCGCGAAATACTTCCTGCCCGCAATGAGAAGGAAGAAGTGGGGCCGTTTCGTCGGCATATCGTCAAACATGATCGGCTTGGCCATACCCGGCATGAGCCATTACATCGCCACAAAGATGGGAATCATTGGGTTCATGCGAGGTTTAGCGAATGATGTTGCAAGCGATGGCATCACTGCAAACGCGGTCCTGCCTGGCCTCACGAATACAGTGGCTATTGCGCCTCAGTCGGACGAGCAAAAACAGGCCACCTGGGAACAGCAGGCAATCAAACGGCTTGGAGAACCCCAGGATGTGACTGGGGCGGTTCTATTCTTAACAAGCGATGATGCCGCGTTCATCACGGGGCAGGCTATTGTCGTAGACGGCGGTCAGTATCGCATCGGCTAGGTACGATTCACTCAAGATTTGACCATGGCTCGGATGTCGCGATTCCCGAAAATCCGGGCTTCGCACTCGCTCTTCCCTGAACCGGGACATCCACCATGGCGCGGGGCAAGTCGTCGGCGGGAATCACCTGAGTGGGGAGGTCGGTCTTCAGCACGACCCCGTTCGGCGCCGACCAGGGTCAACTTGAACGGCGCTTGCAGGTTAAAGTGCCAGTGCCCTATTCAGGCGCTAGAACGAGTGCGCAGCTATTCCCCTCGGCCTTCTCGAGAGTGAGTTGTTTGGTCACGAGAAGGGCAATCCTGAGTTGGTCCTGTGAAACGGCGCTTGGCGGCTGGTTCTCCTGGATTGCCGCCGAGACTCCGCCAGAGCCACCCGTCGCTCACGCCTCCCGACGAGCCTCACTGCTTCGGCCTGTCCGCCGGAGCCTTCGCCGACTCCCAAGCGCGCGCCACTATATAGGCCTGAATCGCCCGCAACTGCTTGGCATCGAGAATCTTCTGGAACGACGGCATCCCGGCCGATGCGCGACTCCCGCCCAGCACAATTCCCTCAATCCCTTCGAGCGTTTCTTTGTTGGAGTAGCGCAGATCGGGCAACGCGCCGGCCGCCGCGTTCAACCCGTGACACCCCATGCAGTGCTCGCTGAAAAGCAGACCTCCGTCGTGCACCACCTGCGGCGACGCGTTGTTGGCGAGGGCAGGAACAGGCGGATCCTTGTGGCCGAACGCGGGAGCTTTCAAGTTGGCCGCACCGCCCAGCGCGAACGTGAGAATTCGCCCATACCCTGGCTTCACCGGACCAGATCCGGGGAAATTGAACAACCCGGGAGTTCCACCCCAACCCGCCATCGCGGTCACGTACTGCACGCCGTCGACTGTGTAGGTCACTGGAGGAGCCATGATGCCGGTGCCCGCGTCGAATGACCACAACTGCTTCCCATCCGTTGCGCGGTAGGCGGCTAACACGCCGTCCGCTCGCCCTTCAAACACCAGGTTGCCGCCCGTCGCGAGGGTACCGCCGCCGACCAGTACCGGCGTCTTCACGCGCCAGGCGGCCTTCTGCGCGACGGGATCCCAGGCCAGCAACTCTCCGGTTGGCTCGGGCATGGTCTCGAGCTTGGCGTAGAGCGGTCCATCGTACGAACTATCGATTCCTACATTGTCGCGGTTGGGATCGAATTTCCATTTCGGATTGGCCGCATGGACCATTTGCGTGCCCGATTTCGCGGAAAAATAGACCAGTCCAGTCGCCGGATTGAACGCGATCGGGTTCCAGTTGTGTGCACCGTCTGGACCGGGCGAGATCATGACAGGGTTCCCATCCGCGTAGCCTGGCGATTCCACCGGACGCCCGGTCTTCGGGTCCAGTCCGCTGGTCCAGGTGATGCCGGCGACAAAAGCCGTACCTGAAATGAACTCGCCAGTCTCACGATCAAGAACGTAGAAGAACCCATTCTTGTTCGCCTGCATAATCACTTTGCGTACGCGCCCCCCGATACTGAGATCCGCCTGGATCAGCGGCTGCGTTGCGTCAAAGTCCCAGTTGTCGCCGGGCGTGGTTTGGAAATACCAGGCCAGTTCGCCGTTGCTCGCATGCACAGCCAGGATGCAGGCCGTGTACAGACTGTCGCCGCCACCGCGGAGTGCCCGGTACCAAGCCGTGCCGTTGCCCGTTCCGAAGTACAGCAGATCCAGCGCAGGGTCATACACGATACCTTCCCACGGCGTACCGCCGCCGCCCGTCTTCCACCCCTCACCCTTCCATGTCTTCGCGGCCGCCTCCAGGGCCTTCGATTCGAAGCCCTTGGCCGGATCGCCGGGTACGGTGTAGAAGCGCCAAGCCAGCTTGCCTGTCTCCGCGTCATAGGCGGAAATGTAGCCTCGCACTCCGTACTCCGCGCCAGCGTTGCCGATGATCACCAGACCTTTTGCTATGCGAGGAGCGCTGGTGATGGAATAGGGCTTCGTGATATCAACTGTGGCCACGTTCCAGATGACGGCGCCCGTGTGCTCATCGAGAGCGATCAGGTGGCCGTCGAGCGTGCCAACGTAGACCTTGCCCCGAGAAAGCGCGACGCCGCGATTCACCACATCGCAGCAGAAAAAGTACGCGCGCTCACGAGCCACGTGGGGATCGTAGGTCCAAAGGACCTTTCCCGTTTTCGCGTCAATGGCGAAGACCACGCTCCATGAGCCGGTGGTATAGATGACTCCGTTCTCCACCAGGGGAGTTGCTTCCAGTCCGCGCGTGGTACCCAATTCGCGGCTCCAAGCTAGCCCAAGTTTCTCGACCGTCTTCTCGTTGATCTGCTTCAGCGGACTGAACCGGTGATCGTTGTCGGTTCGTCCATACATCACCCAGTCGCCGGAGTCTTGATCCGTTGGCTGCTGGCCGTATGCGACGTTCAAGGAAATAAGAATAAACAGAGCGGGAAACATCTGTAAGGGCACTACGTACCGCTTCAACATGGAAGGCGCCCCCAATGGCGCCGTTTAGCGTCCAATGTAACACCGCCTACAAATCGCTCGGAAAGGGCGAGGGGGCGGACATACCTCCTCCTGGGCCGACCCTTAACCTTCATCACCGAGCCCGAACCCTAATTTTCCCAACTAATCCAACAGTTTGTGGACGGCCTTCCTAGTCGATTCCAGATCAGAGTCCGAAGCTCATAGTAGGAGGATGTAAACAGGCCGCGATCGAGAATGTCCTCAAGGCTGTGGCGCAGGCTGTTTAGCCTGCTGAGCCGAGATTTTTCTCGGCTTTTCATTCGCAGGGGGGATCCGAGGTTTTCACCTAAATAACGGAAGATCAATGAGATGAGTTCGAATGCGCAACTCTCGCCGTCAGTCTCGGCCTCGCCGGGTTCGTTTCGTAATCAGTGGGCTTGGCTTCGTTTTTTCCGCTCCCGAGTTGTTGATCGTACAGGGGAGTTCGTTTCGCAAATTCGGCGGAGGTGGGGCGAGCGCCCTCGCGGGAGCCGCTCTCCGCTTTCAGGAGCAGGATGCCCACATCCGGCTCTCCGAGTTGCACGGCATTTTCATCTGCGGGGGTGAAAGGCTTCCAGTCATGGCGGTTCGTTTCGTAATTCGCTGCCGAAGGGCGCCGCGGCTCGTCCCCACCCTCGGCTCGTGCAATTGGAAGTCGACTTAAGTACAGGAGGGTCAATGAGATGAGTTCGAATGCAGAGTTCTTACACAACCATCGAACAAGCGGAGGTTCGTTTCGTAATCCGGTTCGACCGCCTCGAGGTGGCTTCGTTTTTTCGCCTCGCTAGGAACCTAGCCGGCGACCGCCGCATGGTGACGGAATACCCCACGCAGCGTCCCTAGTGAAATACCATTACCCATATGTGGACTGACCTTCGCTTCACCATCCGATCTCTTCGAAAGGCTCCTGTCTTCGTAGCGGTGGCCGTCTTGTCGCTCGCGTTGGGTATTGGTGCCACCACCTCCATCTTTTCGCTGCTCTATCAGGTGCTGCTCCGCTCGCTGCCCGTTCAGGACCCCGAAGCCCTGGTCATCTTCCATTCCGACGGCCCACATCCCGGCAGCACCCGGAGCGACAACAGCGAAACCAGCTTCTCGTACCCCATGTTCCGCGATCTCAGGTCTCGGGCGACAGCGTTCAGCGGCGTTATCGCGCGTACCAGCTTCTCGGCGGGGTTTTCCACGGGTCAGCAGACCGAGCGCCTCTCGACCGAGCTCGTCAGCGGCAACTTCTTTGACACTCTGGGCCTACACCCCGCCACGGGCCGCCTGCTACACGCCACCGATGAGGGCGAACCCGGCGAAAGCCCGGTGGTCGTTTTGAGCTACGCCTTCTGGCAGGATCATTTCGGCGGCCGGGATGTCGTCAATCAGAAAGTCTTAATCAACAACCATCCCATGATCATCGCGGGCGTCACGCCGGCTAACTTCCGCGGCATGATGTCCGGCGAGAGCCCCGACCTCTATCTGCCGCTCAACATGCTGTCAACTCTTGACGCCCAATTCGGCGACCAGCTTAAGAAGCCGGATTTCTGCTGGTTGAGTATATTCGCCCGCCTCAAGCCCGGCCTCTCCCTTCAGCAGGCTGCGGCCGCCTCCGATCCGGTCTTCAAGGGCATACTCCGTGAACAGGCGCCGGAACAGAAACTACATGGCAAGACTCTTGCCCAATGGCTTGCCAGGCCGTTGGAACTTCGACCCGCCGCCCAAGGTCTCAACCAGCTCAGCAGGCAGTGGCAGAAACCGCTCGTCGTGCTGATGGCCATGGTCGGGCTGCTGCTCTTGATCGGCTGCGCCAACATCGCGAATCTGCTCATCGCGCGCGCCACCACGCGCCAGCGTGAGATTGCCATCCGGCTCGCGATCGGCGCCACTCGGGGATCGCTCGTTCGCCAGCTCCTGACCGAAAGCCTGATTGTGGCATTGGCCGGCGGACTCCTCGGCTTGGCCCTTTCCACCATCCTCACCGAAGGACTGCTTCGTCTGCTGCCGCCCGATGAGACGGGTGGCTGGCTCAAACCAACTATTGATATTCAGGTGCTGCTGTTCAGCCTCGCCGTTTCAACGGTGACTGGCCTGCTGTGCGGCATCATTCCGGCCTGGCAGGCAACCCGGCCCGACTTGGCGCCATCGTTGAAGGAACAATCCGCGTCATCCTCCGCCAGCCGCACCCACGCCGCCTTCCGCAAGCTTCTCGTCGTCGCGCAGATTTCCTTGTCGCTGCTGCTGTTGATTGGCGCCGGTCTGCTGGCCCGCAGCTTCGTGAATCTCGCCACACACAATCCCGGCTTCCGTTCAGAAAACCTGTTGACCTTTTCGCTCGATCCGGTACTCAGCGGGTACCCGCCGGACCGCGCCACGGGTTTCTATCGCCAGCTCAGCGAGCGCCTGCAAACGGCACCCGGCGTCCAGGCAGTCGCGTCAGCCATGTTCGCTCCTTTCGCGAACAGCGATGCGCGAACGAACGTCTCCGTGGAAGGTCATCTATATCGCGAAGACGAGGACACCGACTGCAACCTGGACGGTGTCAGCCCTGGCTACTTCCGAGCCCTCGGTTTGCAATTGGTGGCCGGGCGCGAGTTCATGCCGTTCGACAATCACGATGCGCCGAAAGTGGTTGTGGTGAACGAGGCCTTTGCTAGATATTTCTTTGGCAGCGTCAGTCCCATCGGTCGGCGCATGGCCATGGGCGGCGGCAACGACATCAAGCTGAACATGGAGATCGTCGGCTTGGTGCATGATTCACAGTGGTCGAACTTGCGCGACAAACCGCAGCGCTTCTACTACTTGCCCTATGACCAGCTCCCGAGCTCCGGCCGCATCACCTATTTCCTGCGAACGGCGCTGGCCCCAGAACAGATGGGCTTCGCGGCGCGCGTGTTGGTTCAGCAGTTAGACCCCGCCGTCGCCGTCTTCGACATGAAGACCATGCAGGTTCGCATTGAGAACACCATCTATACCGACCGTCTGATCGCGACCCTGGCTGGCGCCTTTGGTGTCCTGGCAACCCTGCTCGCAGCCATTGGACTGTATGGAGTGATCGCCTTTATGGTGGCGCGGCGCACGACCGAGATCGGCATCCGCATGGCTCTCGGCGCGGTCGAGGGAGACGTGCTCCGCATGGTCATGCGCGAAGTGGCGCTGCTGATCGGGGCCGGTATCTTCGTTGGCATCCCCGCGGCTTTCGCCTTGGGTGGCCTGGTCGAATCGCAACTCTTCGGACTTAAGGCGGCCGATCCCTGGGTCTTCATCGGCGGCGCGTTTTTGCTCGCTTTGATTGCTCTCGCTGCAGGATGGATTCCCGCCCGTCGCGCTATGCGTATCAGCCCGATTCAGGCGTTGAAATATGAGTGACTGGTTCGAACGTCCTCGAAGGACTTAGCCGTCTCGTGATTCGACGGCCGCTGCTCGGCGTGCTGCTGAGCGAAGTTGCGATCTGCTGCAATGGTTAGGGAGGAATCATGGCTCGACCTTTGGCGGTAGTGACGGGTGCATCCAGCGGAATCGGTGCGGAGTTTGCAAGGCAGTTGGCGGCGGGGGGCTACGATCTGCTGCTTGTGGCGCGGCGGCTCGACCGACTCGAGCAGTTGGGAGCCAAACTATCCGAGCGATACGGCGTCAATTCTGAATCGCTGATCGCCGACCTCGCCAAGGATGACGATTTGGCGCGCGTTGAAGATCGGTTGCGGCACGAACCGAATCTCCGGTTCCTGGTGAACAATGCCGGCTTCGGCAGCAAGGGCTACTTCTGGAACGCAACTCTGGAGAGCCAGGACATCATGCATCGCGTGCACGTGATGGCGACCATGCGCCTCTCGCACGCCGCGCTCGGCAACATGGTGGCTCAGGGCAGCGGGGCTTTGGTGAATGTCTCGTCGGTGGCCGCCTTCTCGCTCGGCGCCGGCAGCGTCAGCTATTGCGCGACCAAGGCCTGGATGGCCAACTTCACGGAAGGTCTTGCCGTCGACCTCCGCAGCGCCGGTTCCGCAGTCCGCGCACAAGCCCTTTGCCCTGGCTTCACGCTTACCGAGTTTCACGACGTGATGGGCATGAACCGCGGCTTGGTGCCAGGCCCGTTATGGATGCGCGCCGAAGACGTAGTGAACGAATCACTTCGTGGTGTAGAGGAGGGCCGTGTCGTAGTCGTTCCGGGATGGTCGTACAAGCTGCTTCGTTTCCTGCTGTGGATCATGCCGCCTTCGGCGCGCCGCGCCCTCGGCGCAAAGTCAGGACGTGCGGTTGGCAGGGACATTCCTTCCCAAGGCGCGGCGCTCGGCATTAAGGAGTAAAACGCGTGCCGCTAACTATCGAGTGCCTAGTAGAATAAGGGGTAATAGCTATGGCCGAACATTCACACAACGAAGAAGGGGCCAGGGCCGAATCTGGCCAGCCACCCATTCCTCCCGCCGACTTCCTGTTCCTCGTAGAATCCATCCTGTTCCAGGCGCAAATGCAGTTGGGATTGCTGCACTTCTCTAAAGAGGACGAGCCTGCCGAGCCGAACCTTCCGCTGGCCCGCCATTCGATCGACATGCTCGCCATGCTGCAGCAGAAGACCCGCGGCAACCTCTCCCTGGAGGAACAGCGCCTGCTCGAGAACGGTCTCACAGAACTGCGCTTTCGATTCGTGCAGATAGGCGACGAGTTGAAGAGGAAACAAGGCAGTTCCATAGCGGAACCTGTCAAGGACGACCGGCCACTGATCATCACCCCGGACGGCGGCAAGGGAACCAAGTCAGCCTGAGATGCTCGAAAACTTCGAGCACGCGTCCATCCTGGTGCTGGGATCTGGCACCAGCACGGGCATACCGATGATCGGCTGTACCTGCAAGGTCTGCCGGTCCGAGGATCCGCGTGACAAGCGGCTCCGGCCCTCGGTGCTGGTTCGGCTCGATTCGCACCGCGTGCTGATCGACACCACACCAGATTTCCGATACCAAGCGCTTCACTTCGGCATTGATCGATTGGACGCGATCCTGTACACGCACTCGCACGCCGATCACATTCTTGGACTGGATGATGTCCGGCCGTTCAACTTTCTGCAACATGAGGAGATACCAATCTACGGATCCCTTGAGACGTTGGCCGTTATCGAGCGCACGTTCCTATACGTGTTTGACCGCTCACCCAGCCAGTCGAGCCGTCCGCGGATCAGCCCTCACCCATTCCAGGACGACCCGATCCCCATTTGCGGGCTTGACTTCCTACCCATCAAACTCGCCCATGGAAACGGCACCGTGTACGGCTTCCGGTTTGGCGATAGCGCCTACCTCACTGACCATAGCGGCATCCCGGATGAATCCATGGAGAAGCTGAAGGACCTGGATGTGCTGTTCCTCGACGCCCTTCGCTACAACCCGCACCCCACCCACTCCACAGTGAATCAGTCCCTGAAAACAGTGGACGCGTTGAAACCGCGAAGAGCTTTTTTTACACATATTTCCCACGATCTTCCTCATGCATTAGTGGAGTCGCGCCTGCCGGCCCATGTCCGCATCGCGTATGACGGCCTCGAGATTCCGATTGGGCGCGCGGACTAGCCATGAGTATCGTGTTTCGTAGGCTCGAAGAAGCAACCGGGCGGTTTGGTCCCTGCGCGATAACCATCGGCAACTTCGATGGAGTCCACATTGGGCACCAGCAATTGGTCCGCGAGGCCCGCGAGCTAGCGCAGGCGCACCGCTGTCGCTCTGGTGTTCTGACGTTCCATCCTCATCCCCGAACGGTTGTCGCCCGGGACCGTGCCACGAAACTCCTCGCTTCCATTGACGAGCGCCTGGCGTTGCTGGAAAAGACCGGGGTCGATCACATCCTGGTGCTTCCATTCACGCCCGAACTGGCGAGCATCAGCGCCGAGCTGTTCGTGCGACAGGTTCTGGTCGAAGCATTGGACACCCGGTTCGTGGTGGTGGGCGACAACTTCCGTTTCGGCCACAAACAAGGAGGAGATCCCGCCTTGCTAGCTTCTCTCGGCGCCGAGCTGGGCTTCGGGACCCTGTTTGTACCGCAGATTCGCTACCGGGGCGAGGTGGTTTCGAGTACGCTCATTCGCGGGCACCTCCAGCGAGGCCAGGTTGCACGCGCGGGGCGATTACTCGGTCGCTGTTATAGCTTGAGCGGTCCGGTCGTCAGCGGGCATGGTGTCGGATCCAAGCAGACTGTTCCGACTCTCAACCTGCAACCGTCCGATGATGTGTTGCCTGCTAACGGGGTTTACATCACGGAAGTGCACGATCTCGATAATGGCCGTCGCTGGCCGTCGATCACGAACATCGGGACACGACCAACCTTCGACGGCGACGACCTCACCATCGAGTCCTATTTGCTCTCGCCTTTGACAGGCGAATCACCAAAGAACATTCGCGTGGACTTCCGCCGTTGGGTTCGAGCAGAACAGAAGTTTCCCGATCCAACTTCGCTAAGAAACCAAATTTTGCGCGATGTCGCGCGAGCCAATACCTACTGGCGCAGGACAACTCAATACCAGCTAAATAGGATGGTTTGAACGGCCTGCTTCGATATACTGAAGCTGAATATTTTAGCTTAGAAATCCTTAGGAGAACGTATGTCACTCTCAGCAGGCAAGATCAAGCATCTAAATGCTCTTGCCGACAAGAACGGCGTCATCGCCGCCGCCGCCATGGATCAACGAGGCAGTTTGAAGAAGTCCATTGCCTCCGGCAAGGGCGTCCCCGCCAGCGAAGTAACCAACGAAATGATGGAGGAGTTTAAGGTCGTCGTCTCGAAGGTCCTGACTCCTCATGCCAGTGCTATTCTGCTTGACCCTGAATACGGCCTTCCCGCCGCCAAGGCGCGTGCAAGCAACGCAGGTTTGCTGCTGGCCTACGAAGAAAGCGGCTACGACAACACCAAGCCCGGCCGGCTTCCGGACCTTCTTCCGCACGAATCCGTGAAGCGGATCGTGGACATGGGCGCCGACGCTGTCAAGATTCTCATTTACTACACGCCGTTTGACACCAAGGACGTGAACGATATCAAGCACGCGTTCATTGAGCGCATCGGCGCCGAATGCGAGTTCTACCAGATCCCATTCTTTCTGGAATTCATCGGCTACGACCCCAAGGGCGGCGACGAGAAGGGTCTGGAGTTCGCCAAGATTAAGCCCGAAGTGGTTTTGAAATCGATGGTGGAGTTTTCCAAGCCCCAATACTACGTCGACATGCTGAAGGTGGAAGTTCCCACCAATGCCGAGTTTGTGGAAGGCAGCAGCGTGTTCAAGGGCCAGGCGGCTTACACCCGCGCCCAGGCGCTTGAGTACTACCGCCGTGCGGCGGATGTGGCCACCAAGCCGTTCATCTATCTGAGCGCGGGCGTCAGCAACGCTCAGTTTGTGGAATCCCTAAACATGGCAGCGGAAGCGGGCACCGATTACTCGGGCGTGCTTTGTGGCCGTGCGACTTGGAAAGAAGGTATTCCGGTTTACGCGAAGAAAGGCGTCAAGGCGCTAGAAGACTGGCTCTCGGACGAAGGCGTCAAGAACATCAATGCCGTGAACGCAGCCATTAAGTCGGCGAAATCCTGGAAGAAAAAGTCAGGGATTGCGGCTTAGTTATTCCGACCTCCCCCGGCGCGGGTTTAACTGACCGCGCCGAGGGAACACTTCTCTATCTAAATATGCATGCAGCAGACAGCGTGGCGGATGAGGTATCTCTGAAGAGTCAGCCCCAGGTAACCATGCCATTTGCTTCCATCCGGGACGCGATCGAGGATTTCCGCGAAGGCCGCATCGTCGTAATCGTCGACGATGAGAATCGCGAGAATGAAGGCGACCTAACCGTCGCGGCCGAGAAGGTCACCCCCGAAGTCATCAACTTCATGGCCAAGCATGGCCGCGGGCTCATCTGCCTCGCCTTGGCGCCAGAGATTTGTGAGCGCCTCGATCTGCAACCGATGTCACTTGTCAATACGGCCCGATTCGGTACGGCTTTTTGCGAGGCCGTCGATGCGGCCACCAACGTGTCCACCGGCATTTCCGCATTCGATCGAGCCCACACCATCCGCGTAGCGATGAACCCGCAATCGAGACCAAGCGACTTGGCACGGCCAGGGCACGTATTCCCGCTGAAAGCCAAACCGGGAGGCGTGCTGGTGCGCGCAGGGCAGACCGAAGCCTCGGTAGACCTGGCGCGGCTCGCCGGTCTCTCGCCTGGCGGCGTGATCTGCGAAATCATGAACGACGACGGAACCATGGCCCATGTTCCCGAGCTCAAGGAATTCTGCGCTCATCACGACTTGAAAATGATCTCGGTAGCGGACCTGATTCGCTATCGCTTGCAGACCGAGCGCTTCATCGAGCGCGAAGCGGAAGGACGTCTGCGCACACCCGCCGGCGAGTTCCGAACCATTCGCTATCAGAGCGGCGTGGACGGAGAACGCCACCTGGCGTTGATCTACGGAAACGTCGCCGATCAATCGAACGTGCTGGTGCGAGTGCATTCGCATTGCGCTTACGGAGATGTCTTCGGTTCGCTCGATTGCGACTGCCAGAAGCTGATCGGGGCCGCTCTGAAGGCCATCGCGCAGGAAGGCTCGGGAGTGCTGGTCTATTTGCATCAAACCGGGCCTGGCCTGCGCGTTGCCCTCCACGAAGGAAAACGGGAGTTGGTGAACCATCTGCGCGGACAAAGCACCTTTGTGCCCTCGGACCACACCCATCCGCTGCAACATGAAAGCGGTTTGGGAGCGCAGATCCTATCGGATCTTGGTTTGTCGACCATTCGACTGCTGACGAATCATCCCCGCCGGGTTGTGGGACTCGAGGGCTTCGGCATTCAGATCTCCGGCCACGTTCCACTGCCAATGGACGAGTAACTGTCTCGGGCCGGCTTACCTGTGAACGTGGAACCGGTCCAGGTGCGGGTTGATCTCAACCGCTTGGCGAAGTAGCCGCTCACCCTTATCCACTTGGCTCGCGCTCAGGTATATTTGGCCCGCTGATTGATACACGCGCGCATCCACGACACCCGAGGCAAGGGATCGATCCATAAATGCGGCAGCTTCTGTGAACTGATCGTTGCGCCACAGCGCCCAGGCCAAAGCTGCTTGCGTCGCGAAGTTGTCTCTGAGCGCCAGATCTTGGCGGGCCCATGCGACGGCCGCGGCTCCGTCCTCGCGCACATCGGCAAAGAAGTCTGCCAGATGATGCCAGTAATGAACGCCGCCTTCGCCCGCCGAGCGGAGGTAGGTCTCAAGCGCCCGAGAATGCCACTGCTCGGCCTTATCCGGTTCCCCCATCAGCTGGTACAGTTCGCCCAGCGCCTGTTGCAGTTCTGGCTTGGGAACGCGTGCCACCACATGCTCATACAGGGCTGCCGCCTCGGCGTATTTGCGCTGAGCACCTAACAGCTCGGCCATATGCTCGTCGATGAGCCAGTAGCCGGAGTACGCAGCCTGCGCTCGGCGGTAGTGTACCAGCGCATCCTCATATCGCCCGCGGCTCAGGTGCAGGAGACCTCGCTGCAGTTCGACCCAGGCGAACGAACGCATCTCCTTGGCCGTGAGTTCATCCTCTGCCTCCGCGTAGAGATCGTCGGCTTCAGCGACTTTGCCCATCTTGAATTGAAAATGCGCTAGCCGGGCCAGGTTGTCCCAAGTGCGGTCGTCCTTAATCGCCTGTTCGCAAGCCGCTCTCGCTTCTTGATATCGGCCTTCCTGGAAATCGATGTCCGCTTGCAGCACTTTGCCTTCGGGGCGGCGGAGCAGCGCGGGAGCCTGTTGGAGCGCACGTTTCACATCCGGAAGGCGGTGAAACTTGAAATAGAGATTGGCTTTCAGTAGGCATAGGTCTTCCTGATGGCTCGCCCGCTTCGTCACGTCGTCCACCGCCGCTTCCGCTGATTCAAAATCGCTTAGGATGCCCGTCAAGCAGGCTCGATGATAGAGCCGGTACGCGAGCCGCGTGCCTTTCTCGACATCCCGAGGAACCGTCGCGAGACAAGAGCGAAGTTCCGCGATGTCCTTTTCCGTCCGCTGCAATTCGCGTTCGAAATCAGTGGCTACGGCGGTAAGCATACAGGTTTGTTACCACGCCTTGGCCAGGTAGGGGAAGCCTTTCGAAAACGGCGCGTCATTAGCCAGCGGATTAGGCGGCGTTTTCGGCACGATGGGCGCTGCATCCCACAAGGACTGATCGTTCAGCAGATCCACGTGGTACTTCTTCCCATTGAACTCCGCATCCATGTCGAGGAACAGAGAAAGGAATCTGGTTGCGACTTGATCCTCCAGCCGGCGCCCGAACGGCCAGGTTCCCGTGGTGTCCATATCGATGGCACAGACATTCGGGACGAACACCTCAAAGGTGCGGCGAAGCGGGATATCGAGGCCTTTCGGGTTCCAGCTGTTGTCGGGCATGTTCAGCGTTTGAAAGAGCGTTTTCTTCACGCGCGGGAACGCCGCCAGAACCGAAGAGTATGTTTTGTGAACTGAGACCGGAGAGTTGTCATGGTCGAAGGAGCACTTCAAACCGAGCGCCGTGATGGATGGTCCGAAGCCCCAGCCGAGGTGGGCCAGCCGCTTCACGAAGTGGGGACCTAACCAGAAGTTGTTGGCTCCGAGCTGCCGGTTGTCTTCTCGCTCGCTCAGGGCTGCGTCGGCAAATGCCTGCCCATCGGTATCGACTAGTTTGTACTTCTTCAGTTCATCGTCCAGGCGTACGGCGTCGATCAGCGCGAAGGGATGTTCCAGCCAGAAAGGTTCGTCGGGGATAGTCTCCACCTTGTGCGCCGCCTTCAGAACCCAGCTCTCACCCCAGGTGTTGACGATTCGGTTTTCAGCCGGCGCTTCGGTGATGAACGCCAGTGGAATCTCCAGGATGATCGCGTTCACATTCTTGCCAGCCTGTGCGTCCTTGCCGCTGTAGACAAACCGGTAGTTCCCGTTCTCATCCTTCTTAAACTTGTTCCCGTTCCAAGTCCACGGGCCGGGCGGAAGATCCAATTTGACGCCACTCCCATGGTCTGGATTGGCTGGGTCGTAATTGAACAGGTCATTGCCGTCGAGTTCAAGCAGCGTCTTCGGGATAGGCAGCTCGCGCGCTTCCGTCATGGTGTGCGGCACATGATAGAACTGCGGCGCGTAGTTGATAGAACGGAAGAAGCCCGGCAGGTCATTGAAGAACGCGTCGTCGCGTCCGCCGATGAACGCCTTGATCGAATGTCCCCCGGGGGTCTCGATCTCCTGGACGCTGTTGGTTGCAATTTGCGTTGCAAAACTGCCGCCCGAGAAATTGAAGAAACGCACGGTGGCGAGCTGATTCTGATCCACCGCGACCCGGATCTCCGACGTCTTCAACTCGCCGAGGTACTTGCTCTTGACGGCGTCCAGATATTTGAGCAGTGCCTCCAGGCTGTGATCGCCGGCCGGTTTGACGGCTCTCGCGTGCGCGGCGATTTGAATGCGATAGAGCATGTCACTATCCAACACGCCGGCTTCCGGCACCGAGGCGAAAGTAAGCGCGATGACCACCGCTTCATCGTTGCCGAGGTCGTCGCTCGGAAATCCGAATAGGTCGTACAGATCGGCCGGGCTGTGATCGATGTCGGAAAAAATCGAGTTCACTGCGTTGGGGTCATTGTGGTCTGCCATAAAGGATCCCTCTCGGTGGTTATTTTGTGGCCAGGCGCTCGATGCTTGAGCGAGTGAAAAAAGTATACTCCGGATGGATTGAGGCTGGCTCACGAGCGAGGTAGCGAAGGGTGACAGCTAAGCCTGTTATTCGGCTTTCGTACGCATTGCCGCCATGCGAATGTAGAGCATGTAGAAAACGATCGCGAGGTTTACCAGCAACAACCCGACATGCAAGAAACTCGTCCTTTCCATGACCTTCGTCAGCTCCCACGGCAGATAGAGGCAACCGGACAAGAGGGCGAACCATTCGGCCCAAACTCGGCAGTTCCAGAGTCCCCAAGCCTCGGTAAAACGCACAGCGGCATAGGCCGCGGCCGCGGCGGCAATTCCCCAAAGACCGGAGTCCGTCATGCGGGAAGCTGCATTCAGAAATGCATGTGACAAGCGACGATCGGGGTTGATATGGAGATGTTCCATCAATTGCCACGCCGATAACTCGACATCTTTGTGCAACAGCGAAAGCAATCCCAGACCCAATACCAGAACGAGCACGCCCTTTGTCGCTTCAAAAGTGGCCACGGTTCGCAGGCCCACCCTACTGCTGCGTTCGTCCACCCCTTTCGGATCGGGGCGGTGTCGAGGTCCGGTTGAGTTGGGCATGCCCGAATATGATCTAACAGGCTATCGGCAAATGCAATGGTTAGTGTCGAAAGCGAACCCAGCGAACGATCGATATGGTACTTCCGACCAGACACAGCGCAATGAATCCCACCATGACCCAAGTGAATCCGGGCGAGTCGGCGATCCGGATGATCCGGCGGCCTAACCAGATCGCGAGCAGGCCGACGAGCGAAAACCGAACGGCCCGCGCGACAAATACGAGGCTCAGTAGTCGGATTCTCGGAAACTGGAAGGCACTTGCGGCCGCTATAACAGCCGTAAACGGAAAGGGCGGCGGCGAAAGGCTGGCAATCACGATCGCAATGCTCCCGTGTTCTTTCATCTTCTTTTTTAAGTAGTTGAGTCTCTTCCCATTCACCATCTTCTTGAGGCCCTCTTCACCGCCTTTCCGGCAAACGCCGTCGAGCAACAGGACGCCGATCGCCGATCCGGTGGCTGCCAACAGCACATAGAGCAGGAAGTGCTGATGATGTCTAGCGACGAGGATCACCAACAGAATGTCGTTCCCAACGGGCAGAAAGAGAAAGGAGGAGTCCAGTATTCCTAGAACGACCAGACCCAAAGCGCCCAAGTGCAAGAAGTAAGAGAAAAGATGGCGCAGCAGGACGTGCATACCTCATTGTCAAGTACGCCGTTCTCAGGATTCCTGATTTACGCCGCCCGCGAGGTAGCTTCGCTGCGACCGCAGACGTTGCTTGTCAGCCGGGCTTAGGCGCGACGCTTTCGAACTGGCACAGGAAGGCTGATGTTGCGGTGGTCGTCACGGCGTGGGTCTTCGCCTATCCGTTCGTCCGCCCCGGGCCTGTTCGTCGAGGAGGCGTGCACGCAAGGTCACCAGGCTCTGTAGGCCACCCAGCACTTGTTCGATGACGACCTCAATGTGGTAACGAGCGTGATTGAGGCTCACGCCGGCGGTAAGCGGCGGAACGGGTGACTTGACAACCTCGCCTAAATAAAGGGTGTCGTCATGTTCCACAGTGAGTGGCGCGCAGAGCGGAATATCGCGGTCGGTGAGCAAGGCCAGCCGATTACCGTGAAAGCTCAGCACGCGGCAAGGGGCATCAACTTGGGGCGCTCCGGGACCAGGCGCGGGCAGGTGAACGATGGAATCGAATCCGGATGGTAGAGTGGCAGGTTGCACATCCTACATATCGGGTGGGAATTGAGAGAGCTTTAACGGAGCGGTTACCGTGATTCTAGGAATGCAATGTCAAGAGAAGCCACAGAGCGACGCCAACCCCAAACGGAAGAAGGAGCTCTACCCAGAAGCGCACGGTGTGGTGGGGTTTGGGCGGCGGAGGAACGCGCTCAGCCTCCGCCTTCGCGCGCCGGGACTGGATGGTCCGGGCAAGGCGTGATTGGACGTCGGACGGCAGGCCTTGTAGCGCGCGGACAAGCTCCGCTCGGCCTCGTTTATCGGCAATGAGAATCGTGGCCGAATTCGCGCCGGTGGTGGTCTCTTCCAAGCGGCGGCGCAGCGGAGGAGGTACTTCACCCACCGTGCGGTAAACATGCGTCTCGCTGGCTGTCGCGATGTAGATCGTGGATGTCTTGGCGGTCAACCTGGGCGTTCGGCTCGGCATAGTGTCACAAGAGTGAATTAGCGGCGCGGGGCAGGCGTTGCCCCTGTAATGGCATGCCTACGCCAGTTCCGGCGTTCTCCAGAGTCACCTGAATGAATCCTAAAGCCGCCTTGGCGAGCGACTTGTCTTTGCGGTAGATCAGACCAACGCGACGGATCATGGGTTCGGGGCCTAGCGACAGCGCGGCGAGCTTGCCCGCCTCTACCTCCTCGCTGCAATGCGAAGCTGCAAGAAACGATAAGCCGAGATCCGCCATCACGAAACGCTTAATCATCTCCGTCGAGTCGAGCTCCATTGAGACCGTGAGTTGATCTTCCACCGGATCGAGCCACTCATTCAACCGGGCCCGGGTGGTTCCGGTCTTAGGCAACAACAGCTGCTCGCCAACCAGATCCTGCGGTCTCACCTGTTCTTTCGATACCAGTTTATGCCCAGCGGGGACCAGCAGTTTGATTTCGTCGGAATGTATTTTGACGACCTGGAGCTTTTTTTCCTGAACGGGAAGCTGGGTGATGCCGAAATCGGCCAGGTTGTCGAGTACGGCTTGCACCACGCGAGAGCCGTAGGAGCGGTCGACGGAGAGCTGCACGTTGGGAAACTGCTTCTTAAACTCGGCAAAGACGGTAGGCAGAACGTAGATGCAAGTGGCTTCGTTGGCTGCGATGACGAGCTCGCCGCGTGGCACTTTCTCCAGTTCGTTGATGGCATCCTGGGCCCGCCGCCGGAGCGCCAGGATTTGTTCGGCGTAGTCGGCGAAAATGCCTCCGGCCACGGTGAGTGAAATCTTGGTGCCGAGGCGCTCGAAGAGGGTTGTATTCATCTCCTGCTCGAGCTGCCGAACCTGCGCGCTGATGGCGGGCTGCGTGCGGTAGCAGGTCTGCGCGGCCTTCGAGAAGCTTTTCAGGCGAACGATCTCTAGAAACGTGTGGAGCTGATCGAGATCCATGTTTGATTAGCCGATTGGCAAGCCCCGAGATCAAATTGTAGCAAGTGAAGCCCCATTGGCCCAGATCAGGCGCGGTGCGTTAAGTGTCGCTTAAGCTGAAGGACGATGGAGAGGATTCCCTACGCGGCGACGGCCGCCGCCACGCCGTACGATGGCTGGCGTTTGCCGGTCAGCCTGTTACTGGATAACGTGCGCAGCATGTACAACGTGGGCGCTTTCTTCCGAACGGCGGATGGCGCGGGCATTGAGCGCATCTATCTCAGCGGCATTACGGCGCGGCCACCAAAGAAGGCGATTGCGAAGACGGCTCTGGGCGCCGAGGGGCGCGTGCCGTGGCAGTCTGTCTCCGATCCAGTGGAGCGGATGCGGGCACTGCGGAGCCATGGCTACGAGATCGTGGCGATTGAAACCAGCGCCCGGGCCGTTGATCTTTTCGATTGGAGACCGCAGTTCCCCGGCTGCGTGTTATTCGGACACGAGGTGGACGGGCTGGGCAGGGAACTGCTGGAACTGTGCGATACGCACGTGCGCATTCCGATGCTCGGGCTGAAGCACAGCCTGAATGTGGCGAGCGCCGGGGCGGTAGTGATGTATGAACTGCTGCGGAAGTACCGAGCCTTGCGCTGAAAACGGCTAAATCCCTCATCCCACCACAGCCTGGGTGTGCCAAGGCACAGGCTACAACACGTCGGCGAAACCGCGTTTTACCTGCCGGAAGAACAGACCGCCCAAAATGAATACCGCCGCCGAATAGAGTGCGGTGATCGCCACTTCATTCCACTCTGGAACACGTCCCGAGAGTAAACGGTCGCGGTAGGCGCGCACCATGTAGGCGAGCGGGTTCAGGTGCAATAGGAAGCGGAGCTTGGCCGGGTATTGCGATTCAACGATGAAAATGGGTGTGACCCAGAACCAGAAGGTCAAGATCAACACGAGCACTTGAGACGTATCGCGCAGATAGACCTGCAGGCCCGAGACGATCCAACCGACGCCGATCGCCAGCAACCCGATGGCGAGCGTGTAGAACGGCAGCATCAGCATCCAGGGGCTGGCGTGGCGCAGCCACACAAAAACAGCGACTAAGACGATACTCAAGGCCAGCAGATGTTGAACCAGCGTGGAGAAAAAAATCGCAACGGGAATGAACTCGGACGGGAAAACGGTCTTGGTAATGAGGTTTGCGTTGTCCACCAGGCTGGTTGAGCAGCGCGTTACCGTCTCTTGAAACAGCAAGAAGGGAAGATAGCCGCAGGCCAGAAACATCACGTAGTTATCGGTCGGTTCACCGGCGGGAACCTTGCTGTGCAGGCAGACGCGGAAGACAAATACCCAGCTCAGCAGCAGGACCAGGGGTTGTATAAATCCCCACAGCCACCCGGCGGCCGAACCGACGAAGCGCTGCTGAAAATCGCGGCGAACGAGTTGCATTAGCAGGTGCTGTTTGGTGACGAAGTTACGAACGAAATGGCGGCCGGGGATTGAAACCATGAAGGGTTAGGGACAAGAGAGCACCGCTACGGCTGTGAGATCCAGCGGCAGCCCTCTCCGCTGATTATAGACAAGTTATCGAGTGGAACTTCCGCCTTAGTTGCGAAATCGGCGTGTGGGATGACTTGGAACCGCGGGCTCGACTGGCGTCTCGACGACTAGGAATTCGAACTGAGCCGTTTATCCATGGGAGCCGATTCAGCACGCCGCGCGGTTATCAACTCACGGAAAGAACCGGCTGCGTTGGCCGCCTGCGAGGCGAGAAACAGAATGCAGTGATGTAACCGGGGGGCAATGCCATGACCCGCATTCCGCAGGGGATATCGCAGCAGAGCGAAGTAGAAACTCGGAGGCTGCATCGCGGGACTTCCCAATCGCGGGCACGGCAGAGATCGTGAAAGTGCCAGGCTCCTCGCCCATATCCGTAATGCTGGCGCAAGAACCCGAAAGTCGTCAGCGCATGGGCGTGGTGCACGACCACACCGGGCGAGTAGAGCATCTGCCTGCCGGATTGCACCCAGCGGGCGCAGAACTCACGGTCTTCCGCGGCGGGTAGCGAAAAGGATTCGGCGAAACCACCAATGTCCCGAAAGGCTTCTCGGATGAGTGCAAAGTTGTTACTCACGAAGAAGCGCGGTATTCCGTTCCGCGTGTAAAACGTGTACAGGAAGTCAATCAGGAGTTGGCTCGCGGCGGCGTTTGGATTCGAAGTAAGCGCATTGACCACGCGGCCTCCGACTACGCAAGTCGGGTGAACCCGCAAGCATTGTTCCACCGACTCAAGCCAGCTTTCGCTCGGTTGGCAATCGTCATCGGTAAACGCCAGATATTTTCCCTGTAGGTTCTGAGCGCCGCGGTTGCGCGCGGTTGCCGGACCGGATCGCGGCTGAGAAATCACCCGGAGCTTGAGCGCGCCGGAGAAAGTCTTCTCCAGTGCGCCGTCGGGCATCGAACCGCCATCGTCAACCACAATCACTTCGAATTGTCCGAGCGGAAATCGCTGTCGTGCTAAGGCTCGCAGGCAATTAGCTAGCTCCTCTACGTTACCTGCCGGCAACACGACAACTGCAATGACAGGACATAACCAGTCTTGCACTGTCGTGTTGTAATGCCCGGAAGGCGCGCGAGGAATCAGGATTTGTTTGTGAACTCGACGGTTCCGAGAAATAAACTGGGGCGGCTGGTGGGATTCGAACCCACGACATCCAGAACCACAATCTGGCGCTACTACCAACTGAGCTACAACCGCCGCAACTACTTCAAGTTTAACATTCGCCGAGACATGAGTAAATCTGTTGGCTTTCGGAACCGGTTGCAGGACCTCGCCTTAGGACCTTATGAGGCGATTTACGCCACCTCGTTGCGCTGGATCAGGCAGTCTGCCGGCAATTGGGCACCGCCAACTTCCTTGGTAGTTAAAGTCGGATGCTCTCGCTGGGAATAAGATTCGGCTTTCTTCAATGCCAGGAGGGATGGGACCAAAATCATCAAGGCGAATGCTGCGAACACAACACCGCCTTTTCGATGCAGCCAGCTATCGTAAAACGAACCATCGACATAAACGGTGAGGCACGCGATCGTCACAATTCGACCGGCATTCTTGACGATCGCAACGAACACGGTGCAGACAGAAAAGCACACTCTTGCCGCAATGGAGCGAAGGAACAAGTGCCCGGCGAGAATGCTGGCGACGAGGATGAGCAGCCGACAAGGCTGAGAATCTAGCAGGGTGAAAGTCCTTGTGCCGTCAATTGCCTGTATTCGGACGGCTAGCATATCCGGTGCGTGTGGAGGTAACGAAGCGCGTTCTGCCCGGAAGTAAAAGTCTCGGCTGCCCTGCGGCAGTATTGCAGCGGTAGGAGCGATCTGGGAGACAAGCAAACTTGGAGGCCTGAACATAAAGAAATATCTGCAGCCTCGAAATCCTGCCTCGCGGAAAGTCGTGTTCGCGAGAAACAGCGGAAGCCGACCCGTTTCCTTTTTGGGGAAGGCCGATGCCACAGAGGAAGAAACAGGTAAAAGCACTTTGTGGAACCGCCGGGGTATGGGATCAAGCATCCAAGGAAAGATTCACAGAGATAACGTCGGGAAGAACCCGTTGGCAGCAGGGGCTGGAAGCGACCTGCAAAGACTCCTCGAACGAGGCTCAAAACCGAAGGAGGGGAGAGCCAGACGGGTTTGGCGCATGAGTCCGTAGGAGCAATGCCCTCCTAAGAGGTGGGACACGCCTCTCCAGTGGAGGTAACGCAAAACTGGGCAAAGGGACTCAGGACACTTGGTGGTTTTCATCGCCAATGAGGTGGCCGGCTTGATAAAACCGGCGTTACGCCGGTGCTGGTCTGGAAACGAGGTTGTGGGCAAACCACAGACGTAGGGGCGTACGCGAACCAGCGCTTGAACCCCGCGGAAGAGGGGAAGGCTCACAACGGATATGCCAAGGTTTCAAACCGGACCCGGGAAATCCGGCCGTCCGGGATTATAGGGGGGCCTCGGGCACCGTAGCCATGGTGGAACTGTGAACCCATCCCGCAACCGAAAGGGCGGGGCTGGTAACCCTCCACCTACAGCTGGCGCGCCCGAGCTCCATCCCGACCGTGGCCATGGTGGAACTGTGCACCCACCTCGCAATCGAAGGAGCGAGACTGGTAACCTCCCACCTAAAGTTGGCGCGCCTGATCTCTATCCCAACGGATCAGGGTCGAATGAATGCCGCTGCATTCCTTGGCGATCTCGAAATGCGGACCCCGTAACGTGAACCCGAGCCCCAGCCAATCGACGGGTACACCCGCAAACCGGAACAGCACGTGAGTCACACCTGCCGACGCTCGCTGCAAGGCGCCAACCGTGGGGCCCAGCAGGAGAGTTGGCATGGGGATCATCAAAAGAAGAAAGACAGGGGAAACCTTGCGGCGCCAAAAGCCTTCGTGCCGTAGCAAAGGATAAATTCCCCCACCCATACACATACGAGTGAAAGCGTCGCAGAAGATAGATCGTCGTTCTGGTCAGAGTCCCAAAAGAAGCAGGGGCACTCCCCACGAGAGGCAGAACCGCGGGGCGAGGAAGATCGACGTTCTTCTGAAGTACACCAAGCCAACGCTGATTAGTTAGCAGTATGAAGAACACGTGTGAGTATCTGCCATCCTGGAACGAAATGCGAAGGAGGCTGGCCAAGGGCTGGCGGGAAGGCGGCAAGCGAGAGGACGAACAGGCACAAGAACGAGAGATGACGTTTCATAATCGTTCCAGGCCACTGACAAGTCCACCCCGAGTATCTTGATGGATGCAGGAGGTCGGAGAACGCGGCACGACGCAGTGCCAACGACCTTATTGCTGCGCTTCTCCAAGCAGAGATCCTGCTAGATTGGCTTCTTGTTCCGGCGCCACAGCCAATAGCCGACCGCGATCGCGGCCAGGCATAGTCCCAACTCCGGGACCGCACTGGGCTCAGGCGCCGAACAGCCTCGGCCCCACAGCGCATGGACCCGGACTCGCTGTCAGCGCAGGTGTTAGGAGCAGACCCAACGTTGTGATCAGTGCTGTCGCTGTCTTGAGCATGTTACGCCTCGGGAAAGAGTCCACCGTTCACCATTGAACGATACCCCTTTAAACGGCGCTGGGGTAGCGCTGTCAATGCGACCTTCGGGCAAATGCGGCTCCCAGGAAAAATGCCAGGTGAGCCTCGCCCTCCTCGTCGGCCCGGTGGTCTTCCCTAGTAAAACTGCGGGAAAGTTTAGGCACAGGCTCGCGATGCTCTTACTAGATGATCGTTCTCTAAATATCTATACATTTTGGCCCGAATATGTTTTAATGAGGCATGCCCTTCCCAAGGAAGCGCAAGGCCCTACAGTTCGCCGAGCCGGAACGGCGGCAACTGGAAGCGATCCGCAAGTCCCGCACGGAGGAGAAGCGGCGCACTCTCCGGGCCGCAATTCTCCTGGATTCGCAAGCCGGGCAAAGCGACGAGATGATCGCGCGGCGCCATCACATCAGTCGCGGCACGGTGGTGTTATGCATCCAGAAGTGCCAGCAATTCGGGTTGGAGGCCGCCTTGGGAGAGTTGTCAAGGCCGGGCAAACCGCGGCAGCTGCCGGATGATGCGATTGCTTGGGTAAGGCATTGTGCCTGCCAGAAGCCGAAAGAGCTGGGTTATTCTTACGAACTGTGGACCTACAAACTCTTGACCACTCATGTGCGTCAGCACTGCGCGGCGGCCGGGCATCCGGCGCTGCAGAAACTAAGCCGCTCCAAACTCCACAAGATCCTCAGCGAGGGCGACCTCCGGCCGCACAAGATTCGGTATTACGTGGAGCGGCGGGATCCGGCCTTTGAAGCCAAGATGGCGAATGTCCTACATGTGTATAAGGAGGTTGAAATCGTCAATGACGGTCTGCTGCGCGGCACAGTCCGGGAGTTAGGGATGACGACGGTCTCCTACGACGAGAAACCCGGTATTCAGGCGCTGGCCGTGACTACTCCGGATCGACCGCCGGTGGCGGGCCGGCATCCCAGTCACTTGCGGGATTACGAATACGAGAGACTGGGCACGGTGTCACTGTTGGCCGGCCTGGATTTGCATAGCGGCAGGGTGATCGAAACCATCAGCGACACCCATACCAGCGCCGATTTTATTGACTTCCTAAAGAAGCTGCAGGACACCTATCCGGCGCACCAGAAGATCCGTCTGGTGTTGGACAACCATTCCGCGCACATTTCCAAGCAGACCCGGAGCTACCTGGAAACCGTGCCGCAACGCTTCGTCTTTGTGTTCACGCCGACACACGGTTCCTGGTTGAATTTGATCGAGAGCCAATTCAGCAAGATGACCCGAACGATGCTCCGGGGAATTCGGGTAGCCAGCAAAGAAGAACTAATCCAGCGCATTCATCAGTACTTCAATGAAATCAACGCCGATCCCGTTGTCTTCCGCTGGAAGTACAAAATGGACGAAACCTATTTTGTATAGGTATTATGAGAACGATGATCTAGGATGCATTTCTCTAGATCGTCATTTTTGCCGGCCAGGACGCCAGGTACCGCCAGCGGACCCGTAAGGGCTGGCGATCACAACCACATAGCCATCGGGATCCCGCATCCAGCATTCCCAGTGATTCGGACCGCCGGCACCATCCGGCGGGTTCCGATGCTTGGGCATGACAATCTCCACACCCATTTCACTGGAGCGCTCGATGACCGCATCGAAGTCGTCCACCTCGAACCACAGCAATACGCCGTTTCCGTACGGCTTGTCAGCACGATCGCCGATCGGACCATGCTCGTGTTCTACTTCGAAGCGGTGCAACTGGAGGACAATTTGGCCATTCGAGACCAGCTGCTCATATTCGACGCCGCCATGATTGCTCTGACAGCCCAGCAGACGCTGATACCAGCGGCTACTTGCTTCCACGTCCGTTACGGAGATGAGGGGTTGAGGACGCATGCCAATCAGAGTAACAACTGCAGCCTGACGGCTTTGTGGACGGGCCGAGGTTGACCGAAGTAGAGGCCTTTTCAGCCGAGGTCAGGCAAGGTCGAAGCGATCAAGGTTCATCACCTTGTTCCACGCACCCGCGAAGTCGTTCACAAACGCCTCCTTCGAATCGTCACAGGCATAGACTTCCGCGATTGCCCGGAGCTGGGAGTTGGAACCGAAGACGAGATCAACGATGGTGCCCGTCCACTTGAGCTCGCCCGTCGCGCGATCGCGCCCCTCGAACACGCCATCGGATGAGGCGGACTTCTGCCACTTCGTGTTCATGTCAAGCAGGTTGACGAAGAAATCATTCGTCAGCGTCTCAGGTCGCTTGGTGAAAACACCGTGTTGGGACTGCCCGACGTTTGCATTCAGGGCGCGCATGCCACCAACCAGAACCGTCATTTCGGGAGCGGTCAGGGTCAGCAGGTTCGCTCGATCCAACAGCAGCTCAGCCGCTGATTCCTCGTGTCCCTTCCGGAGATAGTTGCGGAACCCGTCCGCGGCCGGCTCCAGTACTGCGAACGAATGCACATCGGTCTGCTCTTGCGACGCGTCAGTGCGCCCCGGCGAGAAGGGAACCTTCACGTCGTGGCCGGCCTTCTTCGCAGCTGCCTCGATGGCTGCATCGCCGCCCAGAACGATCACGTCGGCAAGCGAGATCTTCTTTCCGCCGGACTGCGCGTTGTTGAAATCCTTCTGGATCGCCTCCAGCGTTGGAAGGACCTTCGCCAGTTCGGCCGGCTGGTTGACTTCCCAGTCCTTTTGCGGAGCGAGACGAATGCGCGCGCCGTTAGCACCGCCGCGCTTGTCGCTGCCGCGGAAGGTTGAAGCCGACTCCCACGCCGTCGTGACCAGTTGGGAGATGGAGAGTCCGGATGCGAGGATCTTGGACTTCAGAGCAGCAACGTCCTGCTCCGAGATTAGTTCATGATCCACGGCGGGAACTGGGTCCTGCCACAGCAGCGCCTCTTTAGGAACGAGCGAACCAAGGTACCGCGAAACGGGCCCCATGTCGCGGTGCGTCAGCTTGAACCAAGCTTTGGCGAAGGCGTCCGCGAATACCTGTGTGTTCTCATGGAAATGTTTCGAAATCTTCGCGTAGCTCGGGTCCACCTTCAGCGCGAGGTCCGTCGTGAACATCATCGGGGCGTGCTTCTTCGACGGATCGTGGGCATCCGGCACGGTGCCCGCTGCCGATGCGTCCCTGGGCGCCCATTGGTTAGCACCGCCGGGGCCCTTCGTGAGTTCCCATTCATAGCCGAGCAGGTTGTCGAAGTAGTTGTTGTCCCACTTCACCGGGTTGGTGGTCCAGGCTCCCTCCAAGCCGCTGGTGATCGCGTGGGCACCGTTGCCGTTGCCGAAGGTGTTCTTCCAGCCGAAGCCTTGATCTTCGATGCCTGCCCCCTCGGGTTCGGCGCCGACATACTTGCTCGCCTCCGCTGCGCCATGAGCTTTGCCGAAGGTGTGTCCGCCCGCAATCAGGGCCACCGTCTCCTCGTCATTCATCGCCATGCGGGCGAATGTCTCTCGGATATCCCGTGCCGCCGCAACTGGATCCGGCTTGCCATTGGGCCCTTCCGGATTCACGTAAATCAGGCCCATCTGCACCGCGCCGAGAGGATTATCGAGTTCGCGGTCGCCTCGGTAGCGCTCGTCACCCAACCACTTGCTCTCAGGCCCCCAGTAAATGTCTTCTTCGGGCTCCCAGATGTCCTCGCGCCCGCCACCAAAACCGAACGTCTTGAGTCCCATCGACTCCAGTGCGACGTTGCCGGTCAGAACCATCAGGTCAGCCCACGAGAGTTTTCGGCCGTACTTTTGCTTGATGGGCCAGAGCAACCGGCGCGCCTTGTCGAGGCTGACGTTGTCCGGCCAGCTGTTGAGGGGAGCAAATCGCTGTGCTCCGGCTCCCGCGCCGCCTCGGCCATCCGCGATACGGTACGTGCCTGCACTGTGCCACGCCATACGAATGAAGAGCGGCCCATAGTGGCCGTAGTCCGCGGGCCACCAGTCCTGCGACGTCGTCATCAAGGTATGCAGGTCCTTGATCACAGCATCCAAGTCAAGGGTCTTGAACTCCTCGGCGTAGTTGAACGCCTCGCCCATGGGATCGGACAACGGCGAGTGTTGGTGCAAGATCTTCAGGTTCAGTTGATTGGGCCACCATTCTGCGTTGGTTGGGGCCCCACCAATTGTGTGTCCGCGAGCGCCGACCGAGAACGGGCACTTGGCTTCGCCTGCCAGCTTTTGCTCCTTCTCTGTGGGAACGGGCGGCGGAGCTGCCGGGGTGAGTGTTTTATCCATTTGTTTACCTTCCTTCGAATAAGTGAAAACTTGCCAAACTACGAAGCTTTAGCGGGAACGCGCCGTGGAGCGCACTTCGCGCAGAGCCCCCGAAAAATGAGTTCGCATTCGCGAAAAATCCGTTTCCCGAGGGAGCCCGAGGCCGGACTTGGCACATCGTACCACTCAATGTCCTCAACCTTGCCGCAGCAGTCGCAGATAAAGTGGTGATGCCGCATGCCTTGCGCGTCGAACCGCGCGGCGCGGCCCTCGACGGCCACTTCACGTATTAAGCCCGCCTGAACCAAGTCCCGCAGATTGTTGTAGGTCGTGGCCCTCGAAGAGCGCGGATGCACGCGATTCACGGCCGCGAAGATTTCCGCAGCTGTGGCATGCCGGTTGTGTTCCGTCAGGAATGCCATCACGGCGTGGCGCTGCGGAGTGCACCGCAACCCGCTGCCTTCCAAGGATCGTTTAATCGCCTCGGCGTCCATTAATAACTTAGATTATATCTAATGTGATAGTTTGTCGAGCGTCATGCACATGTCCGTTTCAAGTTGGGGTAGATGAGGGGGATATCGGCGAGCGCTCCATTGCTGTCGCGCCTCTGTAGGCGTTCTGGGTTTAGCATCCGCTCGCTCACGCTCGCGGTTCTGTGCTGGGAATGTTTTACACATCTTACCCCGACGCCTCCCGTTTCGACGCACTACCGCGCCGACAGTCTGTATTGCGAACCATCGAACTGATAGACGAGATAGCTTGTTTCAGACGCGCTGACATGAGTGGTGACAGCGAGGTTGGGCAAGCCGTGGCTTGTCTTCTTTTGCACAATCAAGCCCCACCCCAGGGCTTCTAGAGCCAGCGCAAAGCCAGCGCCTCGCGGAAGGAAGATCCAAATTGGACAGTTTCCGGTTGCCCCGCATCGCAACTCGCCCGGCGCAGCCTCGAGCACGACGAAAGGTGAGCGTCCTCCCCCAATGTGGATGCCTAAAGAGGTTTTCTCCAGTTGAAGCTTTGCCTCGGGAAGGTCCTCTGCGGAATAGGATTCTGTAAACGTCTTATCGGCCAGCGCCGTAAGGATGTCAGCGTGCTGCCGTTTGGTTAGCGGCGCTTTTTCAAGTGTCGTTTCCAGGCGCGGCCGCAGTTCGGCGGCCTTTACGTCGCCATCCCAGTCATTGTCCGGTTTTGGGCAAAGCGCAATTGCGCGGATCAGCAAGAGCGCGATGGCCACCTTCGAGGAGAGTAAAGACATGGGCCGCAGAAGCAAGCGAACGCGTCTAGCTTACCAGCAGCCGGGCCAGGTTGAGGACGCGCGGGCTCAGTGTTCGGCAAGGAGCGATTTGATGTTGGCTTCGATATCGTTTCTGTCCACGATGCCAGCGCGGTAGGCCGCCCCACCCGACCATGCCGGTCGATCAGGAAGGTGTCCGGCATGTTCTCAATGCCGTATCGTTTTGCGAAGGCCTCGTCTCCCAGCACGATGCGGTAAGGAATGGTGTGCTCTGCAAGGAAGGGCTTTAGGGATTTCCATCCGTCATCGTCCAACGACGCGCCCACCACCTGGAACCCTTCTGGGGCGTACGTCTTGTAGAAAGCAGCAAACCAGGGAATCTCCTCTTTGCATCCGGTGCACCAGGTTGCCCAGAAATCGAGCAACAGGACTTTGCCGCGGTAGTCGGCAAGCGTCGCGGTTTTGCCAGCGGCATCTTGCAAAGAGGATTCCGGCGCGGGCTTTCGAGCTTGAGCTGGCTCCAAGGACGCCCGGATGGTGGATTGATAAGCGGCTGTGAGGGTGGCGGCCAATAACAACAAACAAGCGAATGTCGATTTAAAGCAGATCATATAGGAAGCCTACGGATTTGGAGAACCGGCGTTGATCGGTAACGGCTGAGCAGGCAGTTGGGAGTCCGGAAAGCCACGAACCAACTTGAATGTGCGCTCCCATCGTGTTCGGGTGAGAAAGTGTTCGCCCAGGTCAACCATGTGAGCGAAGAAAGAATCAGCCGACTCACCTGTTAAGTCCTCAGTGGACGCACGGTATGACCAGTAGATCAAGAACGGCTTGCCGACGATATTCTCCTGCGGGACAAAGCCCCAGTAACGGCTATCGGAAGAATTGTCCCGGTTGTCACCCATGGCAAAGTAGCTGTCGGCGGGCACCACGACTTCGCCGTTAAGAACATTCTGTTCCAGCATCGCCCGTTGGTGCTGCTGAGCCAGATCTTCCTTGACAGGGCGGCAGCATGGATTGGGGAAGTTGTCGAACGCCGGGTCATAGGCGTACTTGTGGAACACGTACGGCTCGTTGAGGCGGACGCCATTCCTGTAAACAACTCCATTGGTGATTCTCAAGCGATCGCCGGGCATTCCGATGAGGCGCTTGACTAACGTTACATTGATGTCCGCAGGGTAGCGGAAGACGATAATGTCGCCGTGCTTTGGATTCTCATACGGCAACACGTACTTACTAAGGCTACCGGCTGGGGCGTAAGCTAGTTTATCGACCAAGAGGTGGTCGCCCACAAGCAGGTTGTCCTGCATGGAGCCGGTTGGAATCACGAAGGCCTGTGCCAGAGTGGTTGTCCCGAAGAGGAGGAAGAGCGCGGTAAGGGTCCACTCGGCGATAGAGTTCCGTTTGCTGTCGTCTCCTGAAATCATAGGGACCTGCTTGGGAGTCTTTTCGTTTCGCGGCATCTGATTTGCACCATATTACTGCGAACTAAGGGCTGACGCAAAAACAACTTCACAGATTGGGTGAGATGGTGTAGTTCCACTTCGGAAGAACCTGGTGCGGTTTCAGTCGAAGTGATTGAAGCTGTTCGGGTGTCGGTTTGGCGCCGGTGGGATAGTTGCGACGGTCGAGTTGAGCGGTGACCGACAAGCCGGTATTCGTTCTCGTGGAGCGGATGAAGTTGAGAATCTTCTGATAAGTGTCGAGTGGTTCGCCTGCCCAGTTCTTGGATATTTCGGAAAAGAGACGATGTTCAATGGGGTTCCATTTGGAAGCGCCGGTCGGGTAGTGCGCCACGGTGAGGGTCAGGCCGAGGGAGTCGGCCAACTGAGATTGGAGTTCGGTTTTCCAGGTGCGGCGACGAGCGCCATTGCTGCCGCCGGTGTCGCTCAGGATGAGGAGTTGACGGGAGCGGGGATAGCGTACCGCGCCTTCCTGGCGCCACCAATGTGCAATGGCGTGCGCCGCAAAGGCGGATGTGTCATGCGAGACGCCCAGCATGACCGCTCCCCGATTGGCGAGCAGATCGTAGATGCCGTAAGGGATGGCGACACCGGTGGAATCCGAGCGGAAATCGTGGTCGTTGACCAAGCGGGGAGATAGATCCCAGCGCGCGCCAGGGTTCTTGAAGTTGCCGACCAGTTCGCGTTTCTTGGTATCGACGCTGATGATGGGCAGGCCGCGGCGTTGGAAGCGCTGACGAAGATCGCTCAGATAAAGGAACTGATCGTTGCGGTCGGGACTAAAGTCGGTGGAGAGTTTCTTGTGATTGACCCGCAGGGAATAGCCCATCTGATGGAGGAGACGAGCGACGGTGTTGGGGCTAACATTGACACCGAAGTCGCCCAGCGCCATGGCAATCTTCTCCGTAGTGCGCCGAGACCACTTCAACCCGGTGATGGGATCGCCGGCAGTGTCGTATTCGAGCAGGAACTCGATCAGTGTGACGATGTCGGCGGTTTTTTTTCGACCGGTTTGCGGCCGCCGCCAGAACGGCGGGTGCGCTCCGTCGATACATTCTGATCGAGCAGTTGTTGGCGTCCGCGAGCGACGGTGTGCGGGTCCAAGCCGAGGAATTCGGCCAGAACGCTATCGCCTCCGTGACCCAGCTTGATGGATTCCAGCCCAGCAAACAAGCGACGCAGCTGCTCGTCAAGCAGACTGTAGAAAAGCAAGATGGCCGCTTTCAGTTCATCGGGAGACACCTGGAGAGCGGAGGCATCGGTCAGTAGAGGGACCGACTGGGCGGTTTGCCTGGTGCGGAGTTGACCGCGAGCTTGCCGGCCATCGGCGGAGGTGTAAAGAAATCGTCCGGCCACCTCGGAGCGGCGCAGGCGGTTGGCGCGCACCAGATCGTGGAGGGGATCTTGGACCTCAGCATGAAGAACGTCGGCCAGTTCATCGGCGAACCAGCCGTTCGGGGACTGGTTGACGAAGGACTCGACGGTAGAGACGAGGGTGCCGTAACGGGAAAACCAAACTGCATCGTGGGACCACAGGCCGATGTCATCGAAGCGGGCGGCTTCGCGTAGGGCATAGTAGCGGCCGCGATGGGTATAGCTGGAAAGGTAATCCAGGAGCTTGAGCTTTCGAAAGACGGTAAGGTCGGCGGACGTGCCGAGAGCCGCTTTGAGTTCGGGCAAAGTAGCGATTTTGTGGCGAAGGAGATGCTTGCGGAGATCTTGGGGATTGAAGGAGAGTGGGCGCATAATGTTAGAGTTCCGACTAATCAAACATTTCACTCGGAACTATAACACAATCGACAGAAGCACGGGTAGGCGGACCGTGATCGCGACTTCTCCAGTGTTTACAGAGCTTGTAGGCGGTGTGGAGGCCCGTTGATGGGGCCCGTCAAAGCAACGCGCAATGATTTCTTTCCGATTTCGGCGTACTAGTTAATGTTGCGCAAACCCTAAGGGAGGGGCAGGCTAGTCAGTGAGTTCGCAGCCCAGCCGCGCGAGGATGGAACAATAAGACCTTATGCTAAGCGGCGTCACTGGACGGTACGAATGGCTTGAGGTTGATTACGGCTTTCGGGCATTCCTCCGCTTGTGTCCTGAAGTGATTGAGGGGAAGTCTGTAGCGATTACTTCTCTCGATAGCGGCTTTTATTCTCCTAGCCAAACGGACATGGCGAAAGGATGGAAGGTAGCGGGTAATATCGCGTACAGCCCGTGCCTTGGTTCCACGAACGAGTTACCGATGGATTGCTGCGGTCCGGATTCCGGGGGTTATGACGAATGGTACGTCTTCGAAGCTCCGCGACAACTAACGCTTCACACCGAAGCCCCTAAGTCCGACACATTCAAGAAAGATCTGATGTGGTTCACCGGCGTTTGCAACGTACTGTGCGGCCTCAGAGGCAAGCGCGTTGGTGCCATTGGCGCGCATCCCGCCGCCTTCAATACCGTCCGCTATAGCGAGAAGCTGCTCGAATCCAACGGGGCGAACTCTGTCGCGAGAACGTGTTCACCCGGCGGTGGCTCCGGGCACCGTCTTCGCTTTTATTAACTTCGGTTTCCAGCTTTCTGAGCCCGAAATGCAGCCAGTAACTGATCTGTTTTGGAAGCAGATGGAATGGATGCAGCCCGAATCGTACATTGGCGACGGACGGCAGTGTTTGGTTTTCGCTACCCGCAACAAGGCGCTGTTCGCGGCCGTGGGTAAAGCCTTGGAAGGCCGCCTGCAGCGAGGCCTATGGCACTCCGAGTCGATGCGGTAGCTATTCTGCGAACTTAAGATTCTGGCGGCTGCCCGTAATACGCCGTCGATCCGTGTTTGCGGAAGAAATGCTTGTCGCGCAGGGTGTCGGAGAGAGCGGCGGCGGCGGCGTTGATCGTGAACGTGATGAAAGCCAGGTAAGCGAGTTCTTCGACGATGACGGCCATGTGCGCCGCTTCGGCGGGAGTCTGTCCCCAACAGAACGGGGCATGGCCTGCCACCAAGACTGCAGGCGTCTCAAGTGGACTCAGGTTCGCGAAACGGCGAATGATGGCGTGGCCGGTGTTCAGCTCGTATTCAGATTTGATCTCATCGTGGCTGCATGTGTTTCGTGACGGGGATGGAGCCGCGAATATAGTCGGCATGCGTGGTGCCGAGGCAGGGAATCTCGCGCTGTGCCTGCGCCCAGGCGGTGGCGTATCGCGAGTGGGTATGGACCACGGCACCGATACCGTCGAAGGCGCGGTAGAGCGCCAAGTGAGTGGCGAGATCCGACGAAGGGCGGAGAGTGCCTTCGACAAGCTTGCCGTTGACGTCGGTGATCACCATGTCTTCCGGCTTGAGATCGGGATACGGAACGCCGCTCGGCTTGATAGCGACCAGACCACTATCGCGGTCGTAGCCGCTGGCGTTTCCGAAAGTATATAAGACCAGGCCACGCCGGACGATCTCCAGATTTGCTTCCAGGACTTCTTCACGAAGTTGCTTCAGGTTCATGGGTGTGCTCGTACGCTGGCGGCGATGAGGCGAAGTTGCGGCAACACATCGCCGATGGAGACGGGTCGCGCTTTCTTTACTACCCAATGAGAAGTAGAGTTTGCGATAAAGCGCGAACAGCTGGTTATAGACTTCGACGCTGGTGGGTTCGGGTAGATAGGTTTGATGCGGCGGGCAGAGCGCCTTCTGGGCGGCTTCCAGGGACGGAAAGGCGCCCGCCGCGAGAAACGCGAAGATGGCCGAACCGAGGCTGGTGACGTCACCTTGCGGAACCAGAATCGGCTTGTTCAGAACGTTAGCGTAGACCTGGTTCAAGGGTTTCATTCTTCTGCGGAATGCCACCGCCGTTGATGATGCGCCGCACGGAGGCGCCGTGCTCTTCCATGCGTCCCAGAATGATGCGGGTGTGGAAAGCGGTGCCCTCAATCGCGGCGAAGAGTTCGTCCTCCGCCGTGTTGGTGAGATGCCAGCCGAGTGTGACGCCACCCAGTTCGGGGTTGACCAGAACGGTGCGGTCGCCGTTATCCCAGGTGAGCCGGAAGCAGACCGGTCTCGCCGGCACGGTAACGGTCCAGACCGGATGCCAGCTCCGATGCGGTCTTGCCGGCGCGATGCGCGATCGCTTCGAAGATATCGCCGACGGCCGAGAGTCCCGCTTCAATGCCGGTCATCTGCGGATCGACCGAGCCAGGCACCACGCCGCAGACGCCGGGCACCAATTGCGCGCGGTCGCTGAGGCCGATGATGCAGGTCGACGTGCCGATGACATTCACGACATCGCCGAGGCCGACGCCCGCGCCGACAGCATCCCAGTGCGCATCGAATGCACCGACGGGAATCGGAATACCGGGCTTCACGCCTAGCTGCTGGGCCCAGTAAGGCGAGAGGTAGCCGGCGATCTTGTCCGATGTCTGATAGCGCCCTTGCAGCTTGGCGCGGACGCCCGCCAACAGCGGATCTACTTGGACCAGAAAGTCTTCCGGTGGCAGCCCACCGAGCGATTCGTTCCAGAGCCATTTGTGGCCCATGGCGCAGACGCTGCGCGGCGCTTCGGAGGCATCCGTAATGCCGCAGAGAACTGCTGCGACAAAATCGCAATGCTCAAAGGCGGAAACCAGTTGGTCGCGCTTCTTGGGATTGTGACGGAGCCAGTGGAGCAGCTTTGAAAAGCCCCACTCGCTGGAGTAGACGCCACCGCACCAATCGATGGCGGGGAGGCCGTATTGCGTGGGCCTTGGCGGTGATTTCGGCGGCCTCACGCCAGGAGCGGTGATCGCACCAGAGGTAGTACTCGTCCAGCGGAACCATGCCGGCGCCGACGGGGATGACGCTGGAGCCCGTTGTATCCAGAGCGATGGCCGCCACTTCGCCGCCCGAGACATGCGCCTTGCCCAACGCGATCTGCGTGGCCGCAGCCAGCGCCTTCATGTGGTCGTCGTGACTCTGCGTGGCCTGGTCGGGGTCGCTTTTGGAACGGTGCAGCGGATATTCGGCTGTGCCGGATCCCAGCCGGCCCCGCTTGCTATCGAAGATCGAAACGCGAACGCTGAGCGTGCCGAAGTCAACGCCTGCGACGATGGTACCCATTGGATGCCTTCCCGGCTATCGAATGCCTTTACTTGTGGTAATAGATGTCCCAGCCAAGATATCGCGTGGCAGCCTCGTACACTACATTGCTGACCGCCGCGAGGTTGGCAGCGACGTGATGCTCAAAGCCGCGCTCGCAGATGTAGCGCAGGAGGTCCTGCATGCGCGGGATCTCGACGACACCGGCGCCGCCGAAGGTTTCGAGCGGGTCGTTTGTAAATGCGCCGTCGCCAACATAGCCAGAGATCTTGCCGGTGGCGTCGGTGGTGGAGAAGCGGGCATAACTCATCGGGCTCGCCTTCACACGGCCAACGCAGGTCCCGAAGGTGTTTTCACGCCCAACCGTTCCGGCGATGATTTGCTGGAAGTCCATCTTCACGTCGGCGAAGAAATGCTTGGGCAGATTACTGCAATGGAAACAGACGGCCTTGTTCGGATCCTCGCCGTAGTTGTTGTTCCAATCGAGCAAGGCGCTGGGCGTTCCAGAAGCCAGGCGCAAGTGCATGCATGGCCACCACGCCGCAGATATCCACCTCGCAGGCGCTCGACATCAGCTCGTTGCTCATCATGCTCATGATGGTGCAGGGAACTACGCCGAAGTATTCTTCGAGCGAGGTCCAGCATTGAACGGCACTGATGGCAGACCTCGGCTTCCTTCATCCAGCCGTCGACGACGGCGCCGAGTTTAGCCATCTTCAGTAGCGCCGAAGCCGGCGTACCGGCCGTGTCGACATAGGAATGAATAGCGGCGAGCTTTGCCGTAGCGGCGGGATCGTCATCTTTCATGCGCTCAATCCGGCCGAGGATTTCGGAAAGGTCGATGGTGATGATAGAGATGCCGTTGGATTCGAGCAGTTTTTCGCTGTAGCGGACGGTGTTGAATGCGGCGGGACGCGCGCCTATGGCGCCGACACGGAGGCCTTTGAGGCCACGCACGACGTTGCAAACGCCGGTGAACCACGCAAGGTCTTTCTTGAATGTGTCGGACTTGGGGGCTTCGGTGTGAAGCGTGGTCAGGGAGTATGGAACACGGTACTGGGTGAGGTTATTGCAGACCGACATCTTGCCGCAGAAGCTGTCGCGGCGATCGCTGATGGTCATGCGGGATGGCGTATCGGGCGTGGCTTGGATGAGCACCGGAACGTTCAAGCCGGCGAGCCGCAGTGTATCAGCCACGGCGCGCTCGTCGCCGAAGTTGGGCAGGGTGACGACAATGCCGTCGATGTCCTCGCGGCGCGATTTGAACAAGTCCGCGCAGCGGCGGGCTTCCGAGTGCGCTTCGACAGCGCCGAACTTTGAATCGTTCACACCGAGCGCGACCACGTCCGCGCCCGATGCCTGCAAAACGGCAATCATTTCCTCGCGGCCAGTGGCGGCCAAATGAGAAGGGAAGAATCCACGGTTGCCTACGATGAGGCCAAACGTTGGTTTATGAGCCGACATTATTTGTTCCTTTTCGGGTTGAAGCGGTAACAGTAAAAGCCACCAAAGAGTGTGAGAAACGCACCCCACCAGACACCGGCGTGCAGTTCCTGGAGGACGACGGTATGCTCGGGGGGCACGTATAGGCTGTAGACGCCGGCCCCGAGAATGAGGAGGCCGTAGATGAACAGCAGCACACCGATGAAGAACCAGATGGAAATGAAACCTTTTGTGCCTTCAATCATGTTTTTGTTCCTACCAGAAGATAATATTTGCCACCACCAGAGCCAAAGCGACCACCACAGCCCAGAAGATAGGGCGCTGGTAGAGCTTGAGGTCCCCTTCCGATGGAAGTACGGTGCATCCGTAAACCAGGCCCACCAATTGGGACTCCGGCTTCGGCTTCGTGAGCAAGGCTGACGACGACCGTAACTACGGCGCAGATGATCCAGGCCCAAAGTGCCTGGTACATGTTCTGCGCCATTGTCTTTGCATGTGGCGAGAGTGCGATGATGCTGAGCGCCGAGGGATCGATCTTGACCCAGGTCCACATCGCGATGGAGGCAACCGTCCCGCACAGCAAGCCCCAGAAGCCGGCTGGACCGGTCGCCCGCTTCCAGAGCATGCCGAAGATTACGGTGGCGAACAGCGGCGCGATAAAGAAGCTGAAGAGGCTCTGGACATAATCCATGATGCTGCTGGCGCTCATCACTAGATAGGCCGTTCCAATGCTGACCAACACGCCGAGGACGGTGGTCCAACGGCCGACGTTGAGGTAATGGTGGTCGGTTCCATCCTTCTTAATGAGCGAACGATAGATGTCGTAGGTCCAGACCGTGGTGAAGGCGCTGACGTTGCCGGCCATGCCGGACATGAAGCCGGCGATCAATGCTGTAATCCCGAGGCCGAGGAGACCGGGACCGCAATAGCGAGCCATCATGATGGGCAGCACTTCGTTGTAGGAATGTTGCGTGGCTGTGGCTTGCGCTTCGCCCACCAGGTGTTCCGGGAGCACCGCCAGCGCCAGCAAGCCGGGCAGGATGACGATGAAGGGGACCGCCATCTTGAACGCCGCGCCGATGATGGGCGCCATTTTCGCCGAGCGCATGTCGCGGGCTGTGAGGACGCGTTGCACCACCAGGAAGTCGGTAGTCCAGTAGCCGAACGAGATCACGAAGCCGAGGCCGAGAACGATGCCCGTCCAGTGGATGCCCATTGGGTTGTCCGAAAAGTTACCGAGGCCGTTCCACATGTGGGTGTAGTCCTGGCCGGGCCAGCGTTCGTGAATGCGAGCGACCATGCCGTTCCACCCGCCAGCTTCAATCAGGCCAACGATGGATACGACGATTCCGCCGAGCCAGATGAGGAAGAATTGGAGAACTTCGTTGAAGATCGCGGACCGCAGGCCGCCCAGAAACACATACGCGGCGACGGTCAGCGACGAAACCCAAATGCTGAAGTTGATGTCCCAGCCCAGGATGACCTTCAGGACAAGCGCCATGGCATACATATTGACGCCGCTCATCAGGACCGTCATCAGGCCAAACGAAATGGCGGATAGGGCGCGGGCCGGCTCGCCGAACCGTAATTTGAGGTAGCCCGGAACCGAGTGGGTCTTCGAGATGTAATAGAACGGCATCATGATGATGCCGAGAAAGAGCATGGCGGGGATGGCGCCAATCCAATACCAATGGGTGGCAAGGATGCCGTATTGGTAGGCGGCCGCGGCCCAACCCATCATTTCGAGCGAGCCGAGATTGGCGGCGACGAAGCTGAGACCTGCAACCCAGGCTGTCATCTCGCGCCCAGCGAGGAAGAAGTCCTCACCCGTTTGAGTGAAGCGCTTCAGGTAGAAGCCGATGCCAATCACCATCACGAAATAAATGGCGATGACGGCGATGTCGACGGGGCTGAGCGAGATGAGGCTAGTCGGCGAGGACTGCAAGAGAAGCGCTAAAGGCATTGAACGTGGAGACCTTCCAAATGTGAGTTAAGCAAACATGGCTACATCAAACCCATGAAGCAGAAGAGGGCTACTAGACTTTATCGAAGTCCACTCGCGAAAGTTACGGCGGAACATGCGTGCGATGGACTTTACGGTGCTGTAAGCGATTACAAAAAGGCAAGTCGGATTATAGGCCGCGGCATCGGATGGGGTCAAGTCTGCTTGGGGGCCTGTCTTGGGGGCCCGGAATCGGCGCGGGAACCGCGTGCAGTAAGATTGGAGCCAGCTATGACAACTACCCGGCGCTCAGCATCCCTCGTTGGACTGGCGATTCTGCTTGGCACGAGCGCATTCTCGGCGCCTCCCTCCGCGCAAGGAGCGCAAAAGCTCACTATGAAACCTTTCGGAAAGACGGCTGATGGCCGTGAGATCACTCTATACACGCTCGCAAACAAGAAGGGCATGGAAGTGACGATCATGAACTACGGCGGCGTGATCGTGTCATTAAAGGTGCCCGACCGCAAGGGCCAATTCGCCGATGTCGTGCTCGGGTTCGATTCGCTGGACGGATATCTCGCTAAGAACCCTTACTTCGGCGCGCTGGTCGGCCGCTATGCCAACCGCATCGGCGGCGCCCAGTTCACGCTTGACGGCAAGACCTACCATGTGCCGAAGAACGACGGGCCCAACTGCCTGCACGGCGGGATTCATGGCTTCAACTCGCAGGTTTGGACTGCGAAGGACGTGTCGACGAAAGACACGCCTGCCCTCGAGTTGCAGTATGTGAGCGCCGACGGGGAAGAGGGATTTCCGGGCAAGCTGACCGCAACCGTCAAGTATTCGCTCAACGACAAGGATGAGCTGAAGATTGACTACTTGGCCGTGACCGATGCGCCCACCGTGCTGAACCTGACCAACCATTCCTACTTCAATCTGGCGGGGCAGGGAAACGGCGACATTCTGAGCCACATTGCGACGATCGAAGCCGACAGGTTCACGCCGGTGGATGCAACACTGATTCCGACGGGAGTTCTGCAGCCTGTTGCCGGCACGCCGTTCGACTTCCGCAAGCCCGAGGTGATTGGCGCGCGAATTAATTCCGACGATCCCCAGATCAAGCTCGGCAAAGGCTACGATCACAACTTTGTCCTGAATCACAAGGGTCCTTCGCTCGGACTGGCTGCGCGGGTGGAAGAGCCGAAGTCGGGACGCGTGCTGGAAGTGTTAACGGATCAGCCAGGCGTGCAGTTCTACACCGGCAATTTCCTCGACGGCACGGTGGTTGGCAAGGGCGGCAAGGCGTACCAGCGCCGGGATGGCTTTTGCCTGGAGACAGGACACTTTCCGGATTCACCCAACAAGCCCAGTTTCCCGACTACGGTGCTGCGGCAGGGGGAGACGTTCCATACCGTTACGGTGTTTAAGTTCTCGACGAAGTAGCTGCGATCGCTAAACCGGCACTTCACTCGTTTGCATTTGAGTGAGGGCAATGCTTGCCGTTTGTCGCTTCCCGGATTGAGAGCCTTTCGGCGCTCGATTAATTCGCAGGAGCGACTTATGAATCTCGGCAGATCTTTATGCGGCCCATCTGTGCCGCTGGCTGCACTCTTATTTAGCTTCGGATTCAACGCTGGCACTGCCCGCGGCGCGGCTGTTACCTACACCTTCACCCAACCCGGCTGGACGGACACGGCAGGAGATACAGGCACCTTAACTGGCAAGTTTACCGGGACGCCCGAAGCGAACGGCACCCTCCAGTTGGCGGATTTGACTAGTTTCACGTCCTCGTTCTTTGAAAAGGTGGCCGGTACTCCGGAGACCTTCATTTTCAATACGCCGGTGGCATTTTCGTTTGACCCGAACACGCCGGGCAGCCTTGAGTTTTCGGCGGGAAGCGCCGCCGCTGACATCCAGATTTGCTCCGGATCGACCGACACCCAACAAATCTGTCTTGGCATACTTCCCAACAGCGGCGGTGCCAGTCCGGACGTGGGCTATTTCTTCGATTTGCCTAATTTTGGCCCAAGCCAAACGCGGCTGGCGTCTGTGGAGACGCTGCAGCCTCAGCCTGGCACGGCGCCCGAGCCCTCGTCGGTGGCGTTGGTTGGAGTGGCAGCAGGAGTGCTGACCGGCGTTTGCCAGATTAAGCGGCGGCGGGCTGGGCTGCGTCAAGAAGTATGATCGCCTAGTCTGCTGTTTGAGACGAGCGCGAAGTCCGGGGGTAAGCGGGGTTATACTTCTTCACAACCCCATCATGAAGCGCCACGTACTCCTCTTCGGTCTGGTTGGCGGCCTCTTGATCGCCACCCTCCAATACACCGAATACCGCTTCGTCATCATCGAGCACTCCGTCGAACTCTACGGCGCGCTGGTCGCCATCCTCTTCGCGACCTTCGGCATCTGGCTGGGTCTTCGCATCACGCGCCGTCGCGAAACCATCCGCGAAACGGTCGTGGTGAGCGAAGTGCGAGTCCTTTCGGAAGCCCCCGCGGTGAAAACCTTCGCTCCCGATACGGCCCAGCAGCAGACCCTCGGCATCACGGCACGCGAGCTCGAAATCCTCACCCTGATCGCCTGCGGTTTCAGCAATCGCGAGATCGCCACGCAGCTTTTCGTTTCCGAAAACACCGTTAAGACACACTGTGCCCGCGCCTTCGACAAGCTCGGAGCCGCCCGCCGCACCCAGGCCGTCCAGCGCTGCAAAGAACTAGGCCTCCTGCCGTGACCGCGTCACCCAAAAGCCCGATTTCCGCTCCATTCCTGTAAAATCATCCGAAAGGATGACGACATCCGGCCCCTTTACACCGCATTGTGACTGTACCCTCAGTCGCACCAGGAGCCTCACATGAAGAAAACCGTTTTAACCTTCGGCCTCATCGGCGGCCTCATGATCTCCGTCCTTATGGGCGGATCGCTTCTCCTAGCCGACAAGATCGGTTCGGGCCACAGCATGGCTCTCGGCTACACCATCATGGTGGCGTCGTTCCTGCTAATCTACTTCGGCATCCGCAGCTACCGCGACAACACCCTCGCCGGCCAAATCTCCTTCGGCCGTGCCTTCGCCTGCGGCATCCTGATCACCCTCATCACCACCGTGTGCTACGTCGCCACGTGGGAGGTTCTCTACTTCAACTTCATACCCCACCTCATGGACAGCTACTTCGCGACGCAGATTCACCAGGTCCAGTCCTCCGGACTTGACCCCGCCACCACCGCCGCCAAGGTCGCTGCCATGCAGCGCTCTCAGCAGCTCTACCAGAATCCCTTCGTCAACATGGCCTACACCTTCATGGAGCCCCTGCCCGTCGGCCTTCTCATTACTCTCATCTCCGCTGCCATTCTGCGCCGCAAAGCCCCTGTCGAATCCACCGCCGCTGCCGGAGTCGTGAACACATAAATCAAAAGGCAGGGGCGTAAGTCGCGACCTTCCGTCTTCTGAACTGTCAGCCTTCTTCGCGTCCGTCGCCTCGGAACGCCAGAACAGCTTGCTGTGCCCAACCCGAACTTCCGCATTTCTGCTAGCCTGAGTATAAGTGGATCGTGCAATAAAGACTCATGGCTTGGCGATGGGACGAACGTTGTCCCTCTTGTTGGCCATCGTGTGTCTGAGCGCGCCCGAGTTTGCGCAGTTCGTCACCGATCACGACTCTTCTGAAGTTGGTGGCTCCGAGCGGAAGGCGGCGCAAATTGCGAAGCGTCTGAGTCCAGCCGGCCGCTCCGCGTTCCGATCGCTTCCCGACTGTTTGAAGTTCGCCCGCAAGACCACCATTCGCGCTCTGTATCAGTGGGCACTGATAGAAGCGAATGCGGTTGCGGGAGCACCAGTTATCGAATCCAGGCAGGTGGCGGAATTCAGACTGCTATCGCCACCTAGAACTCCCGTCCAGCACAACCACTTCCAAAGACCTCCTCCGTTCCACCTTTCGTAACCAGCATGCGGCGTAGTTCGCAGTAAGCGGTCTTGCGCCGTAAACGAGTGCGTCTTGTGGATTTTTCATTGAGAGGAAATAGCTTTTTATGCTCGACACAGTTCTCGCCAAAGTATTTGGCACCAAGCATGAGCGCGAGATCAAGAAGATCCGCCCCATGGTGGTGGCGATCAACGACTTGGAACCCCAGATGATGGCGCTGTCGGACGCCGAACTGGCGGCCAAAACAGTAGAGTTCAAACAGCGCGTTGCCAACGGCGCTTCACTGGACGACATTTTGATCGAGTCGTTTGCCGTTTGCCGCGAGGGCGGCCGCCGCATCCTCAATATGCGGCACTTCGATGTTCAGTTGATCGGTGGCATTGTTCTGCACCGCGGCAAGATCGCCGAAATGAAAACCGGCGAAGGCAAGACGCTGGTGGCAACAATGCCATCTTATTTAAATGGCATCGGTGGCAAGGGTGTGCACATTGTCACCGTAAATGACTACTTGGCCAGGCGCGACTCGGAGTGGATGGGACGGCTTCACAAGTTCCTCGGCCTGTCGGTCGGGGTGATTGTGCATGATCTGGACGACGTCGAGCGCCGGAACAGTTACGCCTCGGATATTACCTACGGCACCAACAACGAGTTCGGATTTGACTACCTGCGCGACAACATGAAGTTTCGGATCTCCGACTGCGTGCAGCGCGGTCACAACTTCGCGATCGTCGACGAAGTCGATTCCATCCTGATCGACGAGGCCCGGACGCCTCTGATTATTTCCGGTCCAAGTGAAGAATCGACGGATAAGTATTACAAGGTCAACCGGATCATTCCGGCGCTCGAGCGCGGCGAGGTCATCGAAGGCAAGGAGCCGGGCGAGAAATACACCACCGGCGACTTCACGGTCGACGAGAAACACCGCACTGTGGCTCTCACGGAACAGGGTGTTTTGAAGGTGGAGAAGCTGCTTACGATGGGCAATCTCTACGAAGCCGTAAACATTGAGATGAACCACCATGTGCAGCAGGCCCTGCGCGCGCACGTGCTCTACCTGCGTGACCGCGACTACGTCGTGCAAGAGGGACAGGTCATCATTGTCGACGAATTCACGGGCCGCTTGATGCCTGGCCGTCGCTGGAGCGATGGTCTACATCAGGCGATCGAGGCCAAAGAAGGCGTCAAGATTGAACGCGAGACCCAGACCCTGGCCAGCATCACCTTCCAGAACTATTTCCGCATGTACAAGAAGCTGGCCGGTATGACGGGTACAGCCGATACGGAAGCGGCCGAGTTTCAGAAGATCTACAACCTGGATGTAGTGATGATCCCGACCAACATGCCCATGATTCGCAAGGAGAATTCGGACATCGTCTACCGGACCGAGGATGAGAAGTTCCGGAACGCCGCCAAAGAAATCAAATCGCTCAACGAACGGGGCCAGCCCGTGCTGGTGGGCACCATCTCAGTGGAAAAGTCGGAGCGGTTGTCCGGCATTCTGAAGAAGATGGGCGTGAAGCATGAAGTGCTGAACGCCAAGAACCACGAACGCGAAGCGGCGATCGTGGCGCAGGCCGGGCGAATGGGCGCGGTGACTGTGTCGACCAATATGGCCGGCCGCGGCACGGACATTTTGCTCGGCGGCAATCCCGACACCTTGGTGCGCGAGCGCTTGAAGAAGCAAAACAAGACGCCGGAGATGATTCCCAAAGAAGAACTGGAGCACGAGCTCGCTGACATCAAGCGCCAGATCGAAGCCGAGCGGCAGGAAGTCGTCAAGTTGGGCGGCCTGCATATTCTGGCGACCGAGCGGCACGAATCGAGGCGGATCGATAATCAGTTGCGCGGACGTGCCGGTCGGCAGGGCGATCCGGGCTCCAGCCGGTTCTACCTCTCGCTGCAGGATGACCTGCTGCGCATCTTCGGAGGCGAGCGCATGCAGGGCCTGATGTTGCGGCTCGGCATGGAAGAAGATGTGCCGATTGAATCGGGGATGATCACCAAGCGGATCGCTGCCGCGCAGAAGGCCGTGGAGGCGCAGAATTTCGCATCGCGCAAACACGTGCTCGAATACGACGACGTTATGAACAAGCAGCGGAACGCTGTTTATGGCATGCGGCGTGCACTGCTTGAAGGACAGAATCAGAAGGAAAAGATTCTGGAAATCGTGGGCGGCATTGTGGCGCAGTACGTCGACGAGTACATTCCAGAGAACTCACGCAACGATCAATACGATCTGTTGGGTCTGCAGAATGCCGTGCTCAATCAATTCGGCGTGAAGCTGGAGATCAGTGAATTGTCTCCGCTCACGCGCCCTGAAATCGAGGAGCACGCCAAAGAGGTTCTCTCTCGCCGCTACGACGAGAAAGAGAACCTGGTCAGCCCGGAAAACATGCGCGAGGCTGAGCGCATCATCATGCTGAACGTCATCGACAACCAGTGGAAGGATCACCTGCTGTCGATGGATCATCTGAAAGAAGGCATCGGGCTCCGCGGCTACGGACAAAAAGACCCGTTGATCGAGTACAAAAAAGAATCGTTCAAGATGTTTCAGGACATGATGGACCGGATCGAGGACGAGACAATCCGATACCTTTTTTTTCTGCGCATTGAGACGACCGGCATCCCGCTGCCCTATCCGGAGCCGGAAGACGACGATGAGGAAGAGGTGCGACCGGCCGAGCCGGAGCCGGAACTGGCGGCCGTCTCGGCGGCCCGCGAAGCGGCACAGAGCACGGTGCTCGACATCACACGCAATATCCAAAAGAAGAAGGATCGCGAAATGGCGGCACTGCAGTTTGTGGGTGGGGAAGGATCGAGCAAGCCACAAACCGTGACGAACACAGGAAAGGTCGGGCGAAACGATCCGTGTCCCTGCGGCAGTGGTAAGAAATATAAGAAATGTCACGGCGCATAACTGGTCTGGGCTCAGCTCGATGTATGGCGATTACCCGGCGCATCGCTTGGCTGGCAACCGGCGCTCTCATTGCGGGCGCCTTGCTGCATGGGGATGAAATACTGCCCAAGCAATGGAGCTTGGCGAATCGAGGCGCTACCGGTGAGGCTGCTGTACCGGGGAATGCTGCGATTTGGAAGGAGTTTGGGTTGATGGCTGCCGAATCGGCGGCGTACTCTGGCGCGGGCATCAAGACGATGGTCCGGGCGTATCGATTCAAGGACACAACCGGTGCGCTGGCGGCATGGGAGTATCTGAGGCCGGCCGACGGTAAGGGCTGCCAGCTTGCTCCGACTTGTTCGGAAGATGCCGATCAACTGGTGGTCTTCGATGCGAACTACGTTGTTGTACTCGCCGGCAAGCGTCCTAACAAAAAGCAGGTTGAGGACTTGTTCCAGCAGCTGCCGGCTAAGCGCGAATCCTCGTTGCCCGCGATCTTGACTTTTGTTCCGAGGGGGGACTTGGTGCGGAACTCAGCCCGGTACATTCTCGGGCCGGACTCATTGAAGCAGTTTGTGCCCGAATTAGTTTCCGCCGATCCCGGCTTTGAGCAAGGAGCCGAAGGCTATTTTGCCTCCTACCAGGTCGACGGATCGCCGGTCCGGCTGGTGCTGTTCTACTACCCGACGCCGGAGATGGCGCGGCTCCACTCGATACAGTTCAAGCTCGTTCCGAACACGGTCGTGAAGCGTTCGTCGATACTAATCGCAGTCGCGTTGGGCGGCAGCGAGAAGCAAGCGGATGATCTGCTCGCGCGGGTGCAGTATGAGGCCAAGATCACGTGGAATGACGCGCCCCCTGCCAATCAGGTGAAGATACTCTACAGCCTGTTTATCAACATCATCATTGTGAGTTGCATACTGGTTGCGCTGTGCACGCTGGCAGGCCTGTTCTATGCCAGCATGCGCATCTACCGCCGCCGCTACGGCAGCCTCGAATCCGAAGAGGCGATGACGACGCTCCACCTGGGTTAGGGCGGAGTGGCTTCATTGCCAGGCTTGCACCGGTTGATAGGCTAAGTGCTCGGGTAGTAGGTTTACATCCGAAGCTGATGCGGGCTGTGGTAGAGAACAAAGCGCTGGCTTCGCCCGGGCGCGATTCGGCCGAACCGGGACCGGTTCCAACATTATTTTTCCAACACTATCAGCAAAGCCGCCTCGGCGCAGGCTTAGCGGCGAAGCCTTCTGTGGAAACCGGTTATCAAAGTAAGTGCTTCTATAACTTTAAGATAGCCGAAATCCACAGGCACTTTTCCACTGGTGGAAAAGCCGCTATCCATAGATTGAGGAAAAACAGGTTCCCCGATAAATGGTTTATTGGGAGCGAGTTGCGGGTCTCCAACGAGGCGGGGAAAATCGTCCTTGACTTCAACCCCCCGTGGCCCTACACTCCAATCACAAACAGGTTTTGGCGGTTGCGATGCCGTCGGATCTGATTCTCCCATCAAACGTAAAACTCGCGAAAGCGAGGCCTGGAAACAGGAAGAAAACTGCTCATTCCCCCTAATGGAGTGAGCTTTTTCTTTTCGGAACATCCGCCAGCGCCACTTTCCCCATGCCGCCACAAGTTCTCCGGCGCTGGCTCGCTGAGCCCGCCGATCGGCTAGTTACGCTTGTCGGCTCGTTTCGGGATACTGAACTTAGCAGCCCCGAATGAGACCTCCTCCGCCCAAGTCATCCGACGTTCCCCAGACTTGGGGCGACCGTTTCCGGGCTCTGCGCAACGTACCACCCCTACTGCGGATGGTCTGGGACACAAGCCCCGCCCTGAGCGTTTCAAGCTTGGCGTTGCGCCTGATAGCCTCCGCGACGCCCCTGGCCACCCTATACGTCTCCAAGCTGATCATCGACCTAGTAGTGCAGTCAATTCGTGGTCAGGCCGTCGACAAACTGCTCGTTTTCAAGCTGCTGGCCCTCGAATTGGCCCTGGCCGTGGCATCGGATGGGTTAGGGCGGCTTATCACGCTGGTCGACAGCTTGTTGGGCGACCGGTTTACCAACCACGTCAGCCTGAAGCTAATGGAACACGCCACTACGCTCGATTTGACCAGCTTTGAAGATCCGGTCTTTTACGACAAGATGGAGCGCGCCCGCCGCTTGACCACAGCGCGACTGGGGATGCTCGCCAGCCTGGCCGGCATGGCGCAGCAGTTTGTGACCCTCCTCTCCATGCTGTCCGCCGTGATCCTGTTCTCGCCTTGGCTGCTGGCACTTCTGGTTGCGTCCATCGTTCCTGTGTTTCTTGGCGAAACCCGGTTTGCCCTGCTGAATTACTCGATGCTCTTCCGGTACACCCCGGAACGGCGTGAGCTGGATTACCTTCGCTACCTGGGAGCCAGCAACGCGAGCGCCAAGGAAGTGAAGATCTTCGGCCTCGGCAAGTACTTAACGGACCGCTCCCGATCGCTCTTCGAGCGTTTCTACGCCGAGAATCGGGATCTGGCGATCCGGCGGGCTCTGCAAGGGGCGCTGATTGGCTTGGTTCCGACGCTCGCTTACTACGGCGCCTACGCCTACATCCTGGTTCGTGCACTTGCCGGCATTCTCAGCGTGGGCGATCTGACGCTCATGGTAGGAGCTTTCTCTCGCTCCCGAAGCCTGATGGAGTCGCTGGTGTCCGGGCTCGCCTCGGTCTCTGAACAATCCTTATTCGTCAAAGACTTATTTGAGTATTTTGAAACTAAACCTTCCATTGCATCCAAACTGGATGCGTTGCCCATGCCGCGGCCCATTCGGACCGGCTTTGAATTCAAGAACGTCTCTTTCGCCTACCAGGGTTCTGACCGGAACGTCCTCGACGGCGTCAGCTTCCGTTTTGAGACTGGCGAGCGAATCGCCCTGGTTGGCGAGAACGGCGCGGGCAAAACCACCCTGGTGAAGCTGCTGGCGCGACTGTACGACCCCACCGCAGGGCGCATCCTGCTGGACGGCGTGGACCTCCGCGACTACAGTGTGGAAGACCTGCGCCACGAGATTGGCGTGATCTTCCAAGATTACATGCGATTTGACATGTTAGCGTCTGAGAATATTGGGTTTGGAAGAATGGAGCAGCTGCAAAACAAGGACCGTATTGCGCATTCGGCAGAGAAGAGTCTGGCGGCGGGTGTGGTGAAAGATCTGCCCAAAGGTTACGAACAAATGCTGGGCCGCCGCTTCGATGAAGGTGTCGATCTCTCAACTGGACAGTGGCAGAAGTTCGCGCTGGGAAGGGCCTATATGCGGGATGCGCAGATCCTAGTGCTCGACGAGCCAACCGCGAGCCTCGACGCTCGCGCGGAGTTTGAGGTCTACCAACGCTTTGCAGAGTTGACGGCGGGCAAAATGGCCATCCTGATTTCTCACAGGTTTTCCACAGTCCGCATGGCCGACCGCATCTTCGTATTGGAAGGCGGCCGCATCGCCGAAGAGGGCTCACACCGGCAGCTTGTGGCACAAGGCGGGAAGTACGCGGAACTATTTGAGATGCAGGCGGCGGGATATCGGTAGGACTGTCTTAATACTTTAGATAGTAATCGTTAAGCGATTGATTAAAAGGGAGTAGATTTCTAAGAAATTCTTCTCGATTGCGTTGCTCGCTTGCCTGGCGGCACTCTTGCTTTGGCTTCGCGGATGCCCCTCCTTTGCACCACCTCACGTCGTTTCCGAACCCTTCTGGGCAGCTCGGATGTCACAGCGTTTTGCGAACAAGCGTCTCAACCTGCCGAACGCCGCCGAGTTCCAGGACGTCTATTCAGCCAAGATCGAGGATTTGGGAGACGGCGCTTACACCGTGATTTCCTACGTGGACGCTCCGAACCAATCTGCTGTAGCGCTTCGGGTGAGATAACTTCTGCAAGCTTAAGCAGACTGGTGACGATTCGTTGCAGCGAATCGATTCGAAGATTTAAGAATGACAGGCGTTATCTAAATACAATCAGTCGATTACGGCCAATAGTTAAACAGTTGGTCGATTCTGCTCACTCGCCGCGACCCAAGATGCCGCGCTCCTTTTTGGGCAGGCGCGCGATGTCGTCGTGCGGAATGCCGAAGTTCGCCGCAAGCAGCGAGGTCGGATTCCCACCCAGCCAGGCGCCCAGCGAAATCTCTTGAAATTCCCCGCTATTGAATAGGATCAGCACCTCGGTGGGATCATCACCGACTTGCTCGATGTAATGCCCAAACCCCTGCGGAACGAAGCCCACGTTCCCGGGTCGGTACTCTTCGGTCCGCGTCCTTCCGTGCGACCCAAACACGGTCATCCGCGCGCGGCCCCGCACATAATACTGCCATTCGTCGGCGTGCGGATGCCAGTGCAATTCCCGCAGGCCACCCGGTTTGAGGTTCATCTTAACGGCTGTGAGTGTGGTCTGGATCGGAAAGTCTTTCGATGAGACAACTCGCTCCGAGCCACCTTCAAACACTCGGGCCGGCGCCAGATCCAGCCGGTACTTGTGCGACGACTGGCTTGGCTCCAGTTCGACATTGCGCAGTTCCTCAATAGCCACCGCCGGAACGGGGCCGGGGCCGATGTAGAGCTCCTTTTTGGGAAACTGCGCCAGCACTGCGGGCGTGACGTTGAGCACGCGGCTGGCAATTCCGGGGTCGGTGTGGGCGATCCAATCCGTGACGCTGAACGTGCCGAACTCGGAGAAATGCCCATTGTCGAATCCTAAGAGGAAGTGACACTCGCCCGGCCCCAACCCTTGCAAAGCATGACCATGCCCGCGCGGAAAATACCAAGTGTCGCCCGGAATGAACTCCGCGATCTCGGATTGCCCGTTTGGCGCAATCACCGTCGCCCGGCAGCGGCCCTCGATGACGTAGGCCCACTCGGCTGCCAGCGCGTGCCAGTGCAGTTCGCGGATGGCCCCAGGCTTCAGCCGCATTGAAACACCTGCGATGCTTTGCGATACCGGGAACTCCTCCACGGTGGCTTCCTTGGCCGACCCCGCGTCGCCCACCCAGTGAATCTGGCTCTCCAGGTCATACTTCAGCACCGGAATTTCTGCGATCTTCGGCGCTTCCGGCGAGGCAGAAAGCCGCTCGGCCCCCGCCATGGCGAGAGGTGCCAGGGCCGCGCCCGGAAACATGCGCCGAGTCAGTGAACGACCGCTCTTAGGTGTTTTAGCCATGTTGACATTCAATCACTTAAATCGCTCGTCAATCTCCACCTGATATCCAGCCGCCAGCCGGTTGGTTTCGTTAGCCATGCCGACGACCGCCATCAGCTCCGCGAACATGTCGTTCGTCATGCCGGCCTTGCGCGCTCCAGCCGTATGCGAGGCGATGCAGTACCCGCATTGGTTCGAAACGCTCACGGCCAGGTAGAGCAACTCTTTGGTCAACGGGTCGAGCGCTCCCGGCGCCATAATCTGCTTAATGCTCTCCCAGGTCCGGCGCAGCGTCGCCGGGTTGTGCGCGATTGCCTTCCAGAAGTTATTGATCCAGTCTGTTTGACGAATCGCCATGATGTCGTCGTAAACGGCCCGCACTTCCGGGCTGGCATCCGCATACTCCACGAGACCTAAGGTCGCCATAATCTCCTCCGATTGTGCCGCAACGCCGTAGAAGAAAGCTTCCTGAACGCCGCATTGCATAGAATTACGCTGATGCAAATAACTGCGATTCAAGACGCCTTGCGACAGGAGGGCCTGGACGGGTGGCTCTTCTTTGACCACCACCGGCGAGACCCACTGGCTTACCGCATCCTCTCGATTCCGGCCGGGGTCGAAGCCACTCGCCGATGGTATTACTTCGTTCCGGCGGAAGGTGACCCGCGCAAACTGGTCCACCAGATTGAGAAGGGCGCCCTGGACAGCCTTCCGGGCCAGAGGCAGGTTTATTCAAGCTGGGTTGACCAGCGAAATCGCCTAACGAGTCTCCTGGGGTCCGCCAAGCGCATCGCCATGCAGTACTCTCCCAACTGCAGTATTCCCTACGTCTCGCTTGTGGATGCGGGGACCATGGAGTTGGTGCGCGCGACCGGCGTGGAAGTAGTCAGCTCCGCGAATTTGGTCCAGGAGTTCGAGGCAACGTGGTCCCCCGAGCAGCTGGACATGCACTTGAAAGCGGGCCGCCTTGTCGATCAGGTCCGCCGCGAGGCCTTCGATCTCATCGGGCAACGGCTGCGCAGTTCCAATCCCGTGAATGAGTACGAGGTGCAGCAGTTCATTCGGCACCGCTTCGATCAGTCCGGGCTCGAAACCGATCACGGCCCCATCGTCGGTGTAAACGCCAACGCGTCCGATCCACACTATGAGCCCACGCGCGATCGGACTTCTTATATACAGAAGGGCGACTTCGTGCTCATCGATCTCTGGGCAAAGCTGGCAGCGCCTGGGGCTGTTTATTACGACGTGACATGGACCGGATATTGTGGAGAGCAGATTCCCGCCCTCATCCAGAACGTGTTTGAGATCGTCAAGACAGCCCGGAGGCGAGCCTCCGACTTTGCCATTCAGAAGGCCCGAGCCCGCCAGACGTTCGCCGGCTTCGAAGTCGACGATGTCTGCAGGGAGTACATCACGGCGCAAGGCTATGGCGAAAGCTTCTTTCATCGCACCGGACACAGTATTGGAGCCGAGGTACACGGCACCGGCGCCAATATGGACAATCTGGAATCGCATGACGAGCGCCGCGTCATTGCAAACACCTGCTTTTCGGTCGAGCCGGGGATCTATCTCGCCGAATTCGGTGTGCGGTCAGAAGTCAATGTCTTCGTGTCCCAAGGCGACGCTCGCGTGACCGGCGAGGAGCAGGATCAACTCATTCGGATATAAAGGAGTTCCAGCCGATGGTGCGGCTCCCCGGCGGTGATATGATTCGGAGGCCGCAAGTTTTGGACGGCGGCGACCACGAAAGTTTACGGGTAGGGCCAGGAAACCCTTTCAGCGTGGCTTTAGTTTGGGCTAAGTTGTTGATAATGGCTGAACTTGGATCCTTGAAAGATAGGAGAGATCAAATCTTTTGATTGGAAGTTTGCCAGCCGCTCGTTCTACTGTTTGGTATGGCAACGACGACGTTCATTATGGAGCCTCATACTTCTCAGGTATCGCTCCTTCACAGAATTAGCAGCATTGTCAGTTCCGAGCTTTCGCTGGACGAAATGTTAGGCGAAATCGTCGGTCTGACTGTACAAGTGACTGACTGTGACGCGTGCCTTGTTTATCTGATCGAGCGCGAGACAAGTGAAATCGTCTTGCGTGCCTCACAGGTTCCCCATCAAGGGGATTTGGGGAACATTCGCCTAAAAATGGGAGAGGGCGTCACCGGCTGGGTTGCGGAGCACCGATCCGTGGTGGCCCTGCCTTCAAACGCATCGTCGGACTCCCGCTTCAAACGCTTCCGGGCACTGGTTGAGGATACATATGAAGCTTTCCTCTCGGTTCCCTTGTTGAGCGGCGGCGAAGTCATAGGCGTCATCAACGTCCACCATCGCGAAGCTCATCCACATAGTGCCGACGAAATCGCCCTGCTCACCTTCGTGGGCGAGCAGATGGGGGGCGCCATATCAAAGTCGGTGCTGGCCGAAGAGAACGCGCGTCTGCTCGAAGAGACAGCCGAAATGCGGCGCCAATTGGAAACACGCAAACTGGTGGAACGCGCTAAAGGCATTCTGCAGCATCGTCACAGTTTGACGGAAGAAGAAGCCTATTTGCGTTTGCGCAATGAGAGCCGTCGCCTTCGCCGTCCGATGCGTGAATTGGCGGAAGCCATAATCCTTGCTGAAGATCTCAGCCGAAAGACCGAAACGATTCAGTAAGGATCAGAATATTGGCCGCGGATGAACGCCGATAAACGCGGATTGCTTTTCATTGGTTGAATGAGGGCATGCCAGGCTCCGTCCGCTTGCTCACGCACGCGGTTCTATGCTGAGGTTTCACACAGTCTCTCACGGAGACTCCAGCGTTAAACCAACTGCAGCACGGCCGGGCGAAGACAACCGTCTTGGTGCTGCCTCCATTGATCCAGCGCTTGCAGAGAAATCACCGTGCTGGTGAGACCAACCACTCTTGAGAAGAAGTTTGAAGGGTGAGCTGCATAGAAGCCGCCGCGAATCTTTGGATCGTAGTGGTCGGCTTGCATCCCGCAAATCCAGCCTGCCTCGCGTTCCGCCTGCTCCGCGTCCAGGTTCACCAAACCCGAACCCGCGGCATGCAAACGAAGGCGCAACAAGCGTGCGTAGGCTTCGGTAGGCACTTCGTTCCGCGTATGCAGACCTTTGCTTGTACGTTCGAAAACTTCCTCGAAGATCCGGACCGCTTCGGAGTGATTCCCAGGACGCATCAGGCCAGCCAGCAGCGCTTCCAGGAAACGGCAACGGCTTGTCAGGCTATCGGCCGAGGCAAAGGCGGCGACATTAGAACGTGCCGCTTCTGGTTCAACGAAAGCGCGAGAAGAACTCAGACTCCAGGCGAGAGATCTATCGTAGAGATCCTGCCAATGCGCGTTCCCGGTCGCCCGTGCCAGGTCCAACCAACCCCGCGCCCCTTCCAAGGGACAGAGACCGGGGATGCGCTGCATGGCGTTCGCGCATTCAATCGCCTTGGTGAGGAATTCGGAATGCTGACTTGCTTGCCATGATTCGACCAGCGCCCGAACCATCGCGCTGCACTCGTTGAGCCGCCGATGAGCCTTTCGGTCGTAGCTCACGACTTCTCCAACCAGTGCAGGCCCGTTCGTGTCCTGAGCGCAGCGGGAGAGGTACTGAGCTGCCGTTAATGCGCGCTCAATGTATTGGGTTTCGCCGCGCGTCTCAAACAGCCACAGCAGGGCGCTGACATAGTGCGCAGTTGCTCTCTTTGAGACAGGTGTGTACTCTCTTCCGTCCGTCCGGTATTCTTCGGCGACACCAAATCCGGGGCGGCAGATGCCAGAATCGAGCAGCCATTCCGCGGCAAGCTGCGTCCGATCCAACGGCACAACTCGAGGTGCGCTAGCGGCGGTTTGAACGAGGCTGAGCATGCAGTGGTTGTGATGAAAAGCAACGGCTCTCAGCGCCATGCGCCACAAGCACTGACCCGCAAGCTCAGACTACATCGCAGCGCTGCCAGCCGCAACAGCTGAGAGTCCTGGCGCGTTCTAGTACCTGATTTGTAACTCGACAGACACTCCGCAAAAAAGCCCGACCGGCGTCATCTCGCGACCTCTTCCCGCAAGGTCCTGATTTCGAACAGCTGCAATCCGCGAAGGATGGCGTCGTTACGCAGGTCGGCAGTGATATCGCCGGCGCCCCGCGGTCCATCCCAAACCAGAAGCACGCCAGCCGGCTCGTGGGATTCGGCCGCGAGACCCACCGTCTCATCGAGAATCGCGCCATTGGCCAGTGCATAGGCGGTGGATGTCTTCGGATCAAGTCCCAGATCAAAGACGTCGCCGGCCGCCTCTACGTCATCGAGTACGAGGTCAAAGATGGGCCCCCACTCTCCCGGACGGTCTACCACCGATGTCTTTCGAAAAAGCTCGCGCGCGAAAGGCAACACCACAAACCGGCGAATGCCAAGCGTCTTCGCCGCCTCGAGCGCCACCAGGTCGGCGCCACAGGACGCCGAAGAAACCAGTGCGCTGACATGCTGCTCGGCAAACAGGTCCGCGATCTTACCTCTGACGAATTCCACGTTCGCTAGCGGGAAGTGCACCGCATCCGCATTAACTCCGTCGATGCGCCGCCCGGCCAGGGCCATGATCACGAGAAGCTCCTCATCGCGCGCCGACCTGGGTGGGCGTCAGCGTTGGGAATACCGTGATGCGCAGACGGACCGCCCCGTAAGGTAACAGCGTCAACGATTCTTCGGGCTGCTTGCTCGAAACGGGACTGGCGGGCAGCGAGCCCGCTGACTCGTTCACCGTCTGCCACTCAGGCAACCGCTTTCCCTTCGCGTGGATGACGATAGGCGCGCCCTCCGGGCTAAAGGGCTGAACTCCCATTGCACGTTCCTCAATATAGAAGAGTTGTTCTGGCTGCGCGCCGGCCGCACCAACCTCAAGCGCATAATTCCACGGCGAGGTCGGATAGATTTCCCAATCCGTGGCAGGACCCGTTTGCTTTAGCTTCCGCCAACTCTCACCAACCGGCAGCGAGTAAACCAGCGGCCCACGTTGAACCGTGACGCCATCATGAAAGCCGTCCACAGTGACCACCTTCATGGGGAACTTGAGCTCGACTCTGTCGCCCGCCTTCCACGCGCGTCGAATGGTGAAGAACGTCCCGGCCGCGATGCCGCTGACGGCCTCCCCGTTCACCTGAACCTGCGCATCGTGCGCCCACTCCGGTATCCGGATTACAAGCGGAAACGTGACCGCACGCTCAGGCTCCACAGCGATACGGATGGAATCGCGGAACGGATACTCGGTCTGCTCATCGATGGTCACCGGCACTCCGTCGCCCACCATGGTCTTGACTTCACTGGGACCGTAGGCAATGGCCGCAAGACCGTGATCGGCTGTCCCCATCCAGAGGCTGGCGGCGAACTTAGGCCACCCTTGATGCAGATTCGCCGTGCAACAACCGAAGTTCGGTTCCAGCCCAAACAAATTCGATTCCGGCCCGTTGTCGGTCCAGTCCCGGCGCGCCAGCGTGCAGGAAATCTGATTGGGTTGCTGATCGTACTGATGCGACCATAGATCCGGCGACATGGTCGCGGGCAGGGCATTGTAGGTGACCTTCTCCAGCCGGTCTCCCAACCGCGAATCGCCCAGAATCGCAATCTCCTGCTCGAGCGAGAACATGGCCTCCACTACCGCGCACAACTCCACTCCTTGCGATGGATCCCGGCCAGCATAGTGCTCGCTGGCGCTGAACATCCCGTTGGGCAGCCCGTGGTACCGGTCCAGCCGTTCCATCATCAGCGCAGTCCCAATCTCGCCTTGCTTCCCGTCCGTGAGTAGATACCAAACCGCCGGTGCCTTCATTGCCATTGCCGTATTCACGCCATGAGTTGCGAGATTCAGGTCGGCCTTGGCGGTGACCTTTTCGGTGTAGCGGAAATTTCGAAATTGCGCATCCCAATCGTAGCCCTGCGTCTTGAGCTTGCGCGCCAGGTTCAACAGGTACGCGTCCCCGGTACGGTTGTATAGCCACAGAATGCTGAGCACTTCCTCCTGCCACCGGTAGGTTGCCCACTCATACAGCGGCCGCTCGTCGATATGTTTGGCCTGATACGCGAAGTACCTTTGCATGAGCGGGATTACACGAGGATCGTCCGTCGCTTCCTGCCACTGCGTCAGCACCTTCAACATGATGAAGTTGGGCCACCAGTCCTGGTTCTTTGCGGGACCAATTCCGCCGTCTGGCCGTTGGTGGTTCAGCGTCCACTCTACCCACTTCCTGGCTTTGGCAATCAACTGTGGATCCTCCAAAAGGAAGGCCAGCGGAACCAAGCCGTCCAGGTAATACGGGCCGCGCTCCCATCCTTCGCCGTCTCCGCCCCGCCAAGCGCTATTAGGACCTAGGTCCGGCCAGAACTCGTCCAGATGACCTGTCAGGCCCTTGGCCTGAATCCGCAATTGCTCCAGCAGCCAGCCTCGCGGTTTTACCTCCGTTAGACGCAGCGGGTAGAATGAACTCTGCGCCAGCGGAGCGCGGTTCGGCACAGCGGCAATGGGTTCCGCCGCGGGTGCCAACCAAGAGCCGCAGAGCAAACAAATCACGAGCCGATTTGTTGCAAACATGTCTTTCATCAGTGTATGCGCTGCGCACGCGGCCAGGCTCCGTCGACTTCTTGCGGGCCTTGTTAGAGGCACCGCCCGATAGAATGTAGATTGCACCGCGAATTCCACCCGCTCTTCGCCAATCCACACCTCGCCACCATCGCGGGGAATTTCTGGCCGCGCGAGATCGACATCGCCCGTTTCCCAGTCATCCAACGAGACTACCGGATCGCCCCCACTACGACGATCCGCGTGTTGGAGCATCAACCTGGTCGGTCGCCGCGAGGCCAGTTCGTTTTCGTCCATGGCCTGGAGGGATCGGCCGACGCCGGATACGTCAAAAGCATGGCTCAGGCGGCCCTGGAACGGGGCTTCGGCGTGCATCGCGCGAATCTCCGAAGCTGCGGCGGTACCGAGCATCTCTCCGAGACGATGTACCACTCCGGATTGACATCCGATACAAAACTTATTCTCGAAAACATCCGAGAGCGCTTTGAAGGCGTCCTCATCCTGGTCGGCTTCTCGCTGGGGGGCAACGTAGCCCTGAAGCTGGCAGGCGAACTCGGCGCCGAGACACCGCTAACAGCGGCCTGCGCCATTTCAACGCCCATTGATCTGGCCGCCTGCGTTCGCACCCTCGACCGCCGCGCAAATTACCTGTACGCCGATCGATTTCTTTCTCGCTTGAAAGCGCGTGTTGTCCGCAAGAACAAGGTTTCTCCCGCGCTCTATCCCGTGTCAGGGATTGACAAAGTCCATACTATCTGGGACTTTGATGATCGCTTTACAGGCCCTCTTTTTGGTTTCGGCGACGCGGCCAATTACTACCGGACCCAATCTGCCCAGAACTTCCTCGCCGGTATCCGCGTGCCCACTCTTGTCATTCAGGCCAAGGACGATCCTTTGATTCCGTTCTCGGTCTACCAGCACGAGGCGTTTCGGACCAACCCGTTCCTCGAACTCCTAGCCGTCCCTCGCGGCGGACATCTTGGTTTCCTCTCCCGTCAGAAACCTCGCTTCTGGCTAGACGGTGTGGTTCTTGGGTGGGCCGGGCGGCTGCTGACGGGCCAAACGCAACAAAATGAAGACCGTTACGGAACAAATGCCGTAACCCTTACGTCTGAGTAAAGGAGCCTGATGCCGGGTTCGGTGAAAGGCCGGCAAAACCGGAGGGATCGCCCAGGACGTTGCTGAAAACCCCCAAAAACCGCTCCCTCGCAGTCGCGGCTCCGAAGCGACTGTGTTTGCTTGCAACGAGTTGCAGTTTCCCGATAGTGAGGGGACCGACGGTTGATGGCTTTTTTCAGCAAGGCCGTAGAGGATCGATTGCCGTCGCGGTCCGCAGCCTCAACGAAAAGCCAATATGACCTTCTCGAAGAAAAGCAAGAAATTCCGGCCCAGCGCTTCTTTCCTCGAAGCGGCTCGGATTGCTTTTGAATCTCTGAGCAAGAACAAGCTGCGGAGCTTCTTGACCCTTCTTGGCATCATCCTCGCCACTACCACCCTCATCGCAGTCACGGCCCTCATCAACGGCATGAACCTCTACATTGCCAACAAAGTTTCCGATATGGGCGCCGACGGGTTCCGGGTGGTTCGCATGGCCTTCTTTGGCGATTGGAATCCGAAGAAGTTCCTCGAAATGCAGAAGCGAAATCCGCAGATTAAGCACGAGGAATTCGATTTCATCAATGAGCGCGCCACGCTCCTCAAGGGTATTGGCATGATGGCCTCGCGCGAGACCCGTGTCTCGCACGGCGGCAAATCGGTGGAGAGCGTGGAAGTCGATGGCATCAGCGCCAACATTCCAGAAATCCAAAACTTTCAGGTTGCCATTGGACGCACCATCACGGAGGAGGAAGTTCGCCGTCACGCGCCGGTTGCCTTCATCGGTAATGACATTAAAGACCATTTCTTTGCGGACCGCGACCCCATCGGAAAAACCGTCGAAATAGAAGGCAATCCCTTTGAAGTGGTGGGCGTTGCCAAAGCCCTAGGAAGCGTGTTCGGCGAATCGCAGGACAACTTTGTCATGATCCCGGTGGAAAGCTACTTCAAAACCTACGGCGCACGAAACGGCCTCCGCCTGATTGCCAAAGCCATTGATCAGAACCGCTTGATGGAAGCGGAGGATGAGGTGCGAATGCTCCTGCGCGCCTATCGCCACCTTCGCCCCGGGCAGGACGACACATTCACCATTTTCGGGTCCGATTCCTTCGTGAGTCTGTGGAATCGGCTCACCTCAACCATCGCCGGCATGGCGGTGGGTATCGTCTCTGTCTTTCTCGTGGTGGGCGGTGTAGTCATCATGAATATCATGCTCGCCAGCGTCACCGAACGAACTCACGAGATCGGCATCCGTAAGTCGCTTGGGGCTCGGCGGCAGGACATTCTCAATCAGTTTCTGGTCGAGTCCGCCGTACTTGCCGCAACCGGCGGACTCGCCGGCGTCATCATCGCGTGGATAGTGGCGATTCTTGTTCGCAACACGACCCCTGTTCCAATGGCTCTCCCCTGGAGCTCGGTTTTCATCGGGGTCGGCTTGTCGGCCGTTGTCGGACTCTTTTTCGGAATCTATCCGGCCCGGCAGGCCGCCCGGCTTGATCCCATCGAAGCATTGAGAGCGGAAAAATAGAATGAGCTGGCTCTCCTTTGTCAACGGCACGTCCCTTGCCCTTCAGACCATCCGCGCCCACAAAATGCGCGCCTTCCTGACCGTTCTGGGAGTCATCATCGGCACCGGCACCATCATCGGAGTGGGCGCGATCCTCACCGGCTTCGATGCGTCCATAACCGCCGTTCTCCGCAGTTTCGGGCCTAATTCGATCATTGTGTTCAAATTCCCGGTTGGCTTCCGATTTAGCGACCTCACTCCGGAAGAGCGGCTGCGTAAGAGTCTTAACTACGACAATGCGGCGAGCTTGCGGGAAAAGTGCGCCGCCTGCCAGGAAGTGTCGCCCATGCTCTTCCCTCCGGATCGCGCCATCATCAACGCTAAATACAAGGCCAACGACATCTATCAGGTCCAACTATTCGGCGTAGAAGAATCCTATGCGAGGGAAGGCCAGGTTGATATGCACCTGGGCCGCTTCCTGACCGATGAGGAGAGCCGCCATCGATTGCCTGTGTGTGTAATCGGCGCCGATATCGAAAAGGCGCTGTTCTCGCACGAGAATCCCATTGGCAGAGTGATTAACGTGGATGGGCGGCAGCTGGAAGTTGTGGGTACCATGATCAGGCCGGCAGCTTCGTTCTTCGGCGATGAGGATAAGCGCATTCTCCTGCCCTACTTCACCATGCATCGTCTGTATCCGATTGCTCAGGAGAACGCGATTGTTGTTACAGCTTACGATGGCCAGCTGCCCGCGGCCATTGATGAAACCCGCACCATCCTTCGCATCGACCGGCACGTGGCCGTTAGTAAACCCGATAACTTTGCGCTCTCCACCGCCGAGCAGATGGTCAGCGACTTCCGGCAGATCACCTCGATGACCTTCATCGTGATGGTGGTGCTCAGTTCTATCGGTTTGCTGGTGGGCGGCATTGGCGTGATGAACATCATGCTGGTCTCGGTTACGGAACGCACGCGCGAAATCGGCGTGCGCAAGGCGATCGGCGCCAAGAAATCGGACATTGTGATCCAGTTCCTGATCGAGGCGACGGTGCTCACCGGGATGGGCGGCCTGGTCGGCATTGCGTTTGGCTGGTTAATCGCCCTCATCAGCCGCCTGGTCTTTTCCTCGTTACCCGCTGCCGTTCCCTTATGGGCGGCGGTGCTGGGCATCTGCGTGTCAGTCGGCGTTGGCTTGTTTTTTGGCATCTGGCCGGCCAACAAGGCCGCCCGGCTGGACCCCGTCGAAGCCCTCCGATACGAATAGCCTGGCTACGACTAGCCTCTGTTATTCTTCGGGTTTCCGATGCGGATCCCGAAGGCTGTCCGGCTCACAGCGTGGCGCGCGGCCGTTGTCATCTTCCTGCTGTCGCTCTTCATCCGGCTCGCAATCCTTGGGCTGGTTGTGACACCGCATCTGGTTAAAGACGAGAATGAACTCGGACGAATCGCGACGGAAGTTGCATTGCATCATCAATTTGCGAACCCGTACGTTACGCCTACTGGCCCTACCGCACACGGCGCCCCTTTGTACCCGCTCATCCAGAGCGTGTGGATTGTCCTATTCGGCGATACGTCGACCGCTGGCCTTTGTGCGGCGATTCTGAACATCGTCTTTTCGGCAATCGCCGCCGCTCTGATGCCGGCACTCGCAGCCCAGTGTCGTATTCCGCTTTCCGTTGGCATTCTCGCGGGACTCTTTCAGGCGGCAGTACCCGTCAGCGCACTCCGGGAACTCTCGTTCTTTGAATCGACCTTTGTGGCCATGCTCTTGGTCATTGCTTCATTGATTACGATCCGTACCTTCGCAAATGCTTCATTTTCGATCCGGAGCGCTTTGGGTTACGGATTGTTCTGGGGTCTTGTGCTGCTGGCCTCGCCCGTTACCGTTCTGGTCTTCGCGGGGTTCTTATTGGTTGGTTTTCACTTCTTCTTCCAACGCCGGCAGAACCGCTCCTACGCAGTCTTTGCTCTGACTGCCATCGTCTCGGCTGGCCTGGTTCTGGTTCCGTGGACAGTTCGCAACTACCTTACGTTCGGCAGCCTTTTTTTCGTGCGAGACGATTTCGGTCTTGAACTGAAGGTCTCCAATAACAGCGACGCAACGCCGCTCATGGACGACAATATTTCGCTTTCCTATTTTCAGAGGATGCATCCGTTCTTCAGCGCCGAGGAGGCACAACTCGTCCGCTCGTTAGGAGAAAGGGAGTACAATCGCCGCGCTCTCGGCGCTGGACTTAGATGGATTGAGGATCATCCGACACAGTTTCTAAACTTGAGTGCTCGCCGCTTCACCATCTTTTGGTTCATGCTGGGATGGCCGCCATGGAAGGGTGTGGTTCTGATCCCGATGGTGCTCTTGGGCTTGGCCGGATGTGTTCGCATGAGCCGACGCCATCCCGTTACCGGATGGACCATTGCATGCATACCGATTTGTTTCCCCCTGGTTTACTACGTCGTTCAGACCTCAAGCCGTTACCGGTTCCCTGCCTATTGGACCGTCTCGTTCTTCGCTTTCTATGCCCTTGTAACCTACTTCCGGCCCGAAGAGTTCTGCGATGCTCGCGTAGCCGGCCGCATCGGGGGAGACACTCGATCGGCCAGGGTACCATGAGTCTTTCGACAACGGACAATTCGGTCCGCTCCTGACCGCGACATGTTTCGAGGTCCGGCCGTTTGGCGCCCAGGTAGCTCACCTAGAAACGAATGGCGTCCAGCCCGCACATCACCCCGTTCTCACAGGGCCGCCTCATTGAGGATTTCATTTCACGGATGGCGCTGTGGCAGTGGAGCGCGCTCATATTTGCGCTGACGCTCACGGTTCACTTCACTTTCTACCGGCTGACGGGACTGGATCGGACATTTGAATTTAATGAAATGGAGAAAATCGCGCGCAGCCTTGCAGAGAACAATGTCTTCGCAAATCCGTATGCCCTCCCAACTGGCCCCACCGCCCATCACGCTCCTATTTATCCATTCCTTCTGAGCCTTATCTTCCGGGTGTTCGGTTACGGGCCGGATGCGAAGTTCATTCAGGTGATTATCAACATCACCTTTGTCGCGGCACAAATGGCGCTTCTTCCGTATCTGGGCCGGATTGCGAGTCTGCCGCTCCGGGTCGGCGTCGCGGCAGGCCTCGTGGCCGCTTTGGTTCCTTCGCGAGTGCTCAAGGAGACCCGTTTTGAATCCTGCCTCTCCGGCCTCGCAGCCGTGCTGTTTGTCATTGTGTTGCTGCGTTGACTGCAAAAAGAGCCATCGTCCGCCCGAGATTCTATCCTGGCCGGGCTGCTGGCCGGCATTTGCGCTATTGCCACGGCACCGCTCTTGTTGGTCATGCTGGTTCTTATCGCCATCTGGTTCTTCCAGCGGCTTCGGCGGCACGTCCTGGTTCTGGCAGTCTCTTTTGGCGCGGCGCTCCTTCCCTGGACCGTCCGAAACTTCGTCCAGCTGGGTGGATTTGTTGCGCTACGCAGTAATTACTCGCTCGAGCTGTCGGTCTCAAACGAGGATGACGCGCACGCTCAGTCGAACGACAACTTTCGGAATCCGGTTTTCCGGCACCCTTCCACGAGCCTGGCGGAGGCGCTACGCGTCCAGCAACTCGGCGAATGGCAGTACAACCGCGAGCGTGCCGTCGAAGCCCACGCCTGGATTCTGAGCCACCCACAAAAGTTCCTGACCCTGACCGGTCTCCGTTTCGTTTACTTCTGGTTTCCGCCCTATCCTTTACGCCAGTTTTATAAGTGGTTGCTTGATTATCCAATCACGATCCTGGGCTTGGTGGGTTAGTATCGGATGCTTCAACAGCGTCTGCCCCTGGGCGTCCTTCTCGGCATGCTCCTGTTGATATTTCCAACCGTGTATTATCCGATCGAAGCGGACACGCGGTACCGCTACCCCATCGACTGGGTTTTCCTGTTCCTGGCGAGTTATGCGGCGTTCACTTTTTGGCCTCGGTCTTTCGACTCTGGTCATAAATCCAGTGAACGGAGTTAGCGGCTTTACGCACTCTGGCAGTAAAGGTGGCCTTGCATGGCTACCGAGCTGTTTTCAGGTGTGATCATCGTATCGGTCTCGATATGCCGGATATTCCGGTAACCGACCCCAGCTAGGAAAGAAACAATCTCGGCCACTTTGCGCTTCTTCTCGCCGACGGTTTCGCCATGCATCTCGAGAAACAACGCAGGCCTGTGCAGCGCGAGGGTGCTGCACGCGCCTCGCAGCGCTTCGATCTCCCACCCCTCGATATCGATCTTGATGAAATCGGGCGCTGGCAGACCGGCTTTGGGGATTTCTTCGTCCAGCGTGATGAGGGAGATTTCTTCCGCCACTGTTTCAAGGCCGGCGTGCAATAACTCCTCGACCGTTTTTCCGTTTACGCTGGCAAAGCCCGGCATCAGTGGACTTCCCACCATCTTGAGCGTCTCGTGGCGGGATCCGACACCGGTACCGCGCACCTCCACGTTCTTGATCCCGTTCAGTTTCAGATTTTCCATCAGCCGATTTCGGTTCTGGGTGTTGGGTTCGAAGCACACCACGGTCTTGGCTCGCGAAGCAAAGAACATCGTCAACAGGCCGTGGAAGGCCCCCACATCGTACACGGTCATGCCGCTGAGATTGAGATCAGACCAAAACTGCTGCTCGGCCGTCATCACGCCGGGCGATAACAATGCCGGAACCCAACCCAGGCCACCCTTTCGCTTCATGCCTTTCAGCAGACCGTGGCGAACTGTGTAGGTTGCGTGATCGAAGAGACGAGTGCTAATCCAGGCTATCGAGCGATGCTTCAGCCCGTAATGGTGAAACGGGATGTCTTCGTTCGAATCGGGACCAGCCATTCATCAAGTATATCGGCCCGGTTTTCGTTGACGCCGCGCGATTGCACCCTGTCTTCGCCCACTTGGCCGACTTCTTCAGCACCATCGAGTATTGGAAACTGGAGCCCGCCTCGATCGCCTCAGTTGTACCCGGTCCCTACGTCCCGCGTGTGCTCGCTGAAGCCGGTCGGCAGTACGTCGTGTACTTCCCGCACGGCGGCCCCGCTGCACTGGCTCTACCTCCAGGCAGATACCGGTCGCGCTGGTTCAACCTGCGCTCGGGTGAGTGGATTGGCATCCCCTCGGTAACGGTTCCCAACGGTGGTCAGAAGTAGCCCACGCCGGCCTCGCCGGATGCAGACGACTGGGTGTTGCTCCTTGAGAAACCAGGCGGCTGAGTAAGCACTCTGCCGATAAAACGCGAGCTCATTACTTTCATTGCTCCCGGTGCGTGCCAGGAGCAACCCAGTGGGGTAACATCGAACAGTGAACGCTGTCTTCGGGGTACGGGAGGCCTAATGATCCCCACGCGTTTCGCCCTCGGCGCCCTACTATGCGCCGCAACGCTTTGGTCCGCATCAGGCGATCCCGTCCTCCTGGCAAGCCGGCGCGCCGGTTTCATAGAGGTGATCAGCCTGGAATCTCTCGAGACCACCGCTCGCGTCCAATTCCCTGGCTTCGTGGAAACGATAGCGTCGGACCCATCTGGAAGGCGGCTTTTTGTCGCCCTCCCATTGCCGGACCAGCCGAAGGGGTGTTGCGCGCTGTATGCGCTGGATCTACCCTCGCTGCAACTGACTTTTCTGGCCGAGCCGGCCATCAGATCCATCACCACCTTTGACAGAGTTGTCTTTCAACGCGGCAACACGGGAATCGAATCCTTTGACACAGGTAACCTGGCTCGGCTTCCCACCCTTAAGACGCTCGGCGTCTATCAAATGAGAGTCTCCCCGGATGGCCGCTGGCTCTTCGGCACAACCAGCTTTCAAGGCGTATCATTGGACCTCTTCGATCTGTCGCAGGAAAAGATGGTCTGGCAGCATCCATTTGACGATGTGGCCCCGGATCTTCACGGCGCTTGGATCGGCCACCAACACTACCTCTTTTCCGCCGATCGGGCGGGGCATGGGCGGTTGTGGTCCGTGAACCCCGACCATCCGGTGCTGCAAGAGCCGTTGGCCGTGTCCCTTCCCGGCAATGCGCCGGCAGTTTGTGAGCCGGTCCTTCGAGACGTGCTTGCAGTTGGTAATCACTTGGTAATCTACGACGTGTTCGGCGACAAGCTGGATCGTAGGCAAGACTGTCCGCAGGCTAAGGGCGGCTTCGTCGTGGTCGACCCCAAGACGGGTGCTGCGACGGAACGACTCGCGGCTTCCAACCATTTCTTCCATCTGGTCGCGAGCGCGGACGGTCGATACCTCTACGGACTTGACATGGGCGGTCTATGGACACAACTCCGGATCGTCAAACTGGACGCCGCTTCCGGTGGCACGATTAGCACCAAGAAGCTCGACGACGACGTGTGGTTTCTCACGTCTGGAATAATTCCCAGCGAGATGGAAGGACATCTGGACCTAACGGCCGTCCGTTACTAGGCGGCGCCTAACCATCCGGGATGGAGACAAGCATTCCGCGTCGGGTATATAGTGGGGCCGACGGAGCTGTCCGAGCGACCGGGTTTCGCGGTAGCCACACCGCTATACAAGCGTGAAGAACGAAGTGCCCCAACCGGAGCCGCAGCAAGTTTTCGACGCAGGGACGGTAGATCCATCCTGGAAGTTCTTCTACCAGGTCGCCGGAACGACGGCCCTGATCGCGCTTGCTGACGCGCTAGTCGAAATTGGCATTACGTTCCTGCCAGGAACCGGAGTGCCAAGCCCGCACGGGACGGTAAGCGTTCTCGATTGGTTTGAGCTATTTCAGAACAATTGGGTTTCTGGGGCTTCGGAACCTCGGTCTCTTGAACCTCATTGGAGCGGCGTTGTTAGCCCCGACCTATCTCGCCCTCTACGCGGCTCTCAAGCGCCGCAACGAAGCTCTCGCAGCATTCGGCGCCGTCCTTTTCTTCGTGGGGATTGCTGTCTACGTCGCGGATAATCGGGCCTTTCCCTTGCTTTCCCTCAGCGGCCAATACGCAAGCGCCGCCACCGATGAGCACAGATCCCAATTGATCGCGGCTGGGCAGGCGATGCTCGTGGAGGGAGAAAGCCGAGCTGGGATTGTCCTCGTCGATTTTGCAGGCCTGCTCGTTTCTGCAGTCATGCTTGGAGGTAAGGTCTTCAGCAAGGCGACCGCTTACGCCGGAATTCTCGGTAACGGGCTAATGATCGGCGTCGAAGTCATCGTAGCCTTTGCGCACAGGGTGCGCTGAGCGGGTTTGGTCATTGCGGTCTGCGGCGGGCTTTCAGTTATGACTTGGTATTTCCTGGTTGGCCGCAGGCTGCTCCAGCTAGGGCGGCACTAACTACAATTCGGCGCCCAACCCCAGGCAGGCTGGTGTTTTAGCAGTTCAGGCTTGGTCCGCCGCCGGCAGCGGCTGAACATGAACTACCGGTCCGAAATTCGGAGAATGACCGTTCGGCATCCGCACGAAGTAACGCGGCGGCTCGTAGTGATTCTCGGAAGTGAAAGGCGCCAGGAAGTGATCCTTTACCAAGTCGTCTCGCACGAGGAACGCCGTCACGCCGGTGTAGTTGCAGCCCACCAGCATATAACCCTTCTCGCGCCCAAGGAACTCAAGCGCCTTCAGGCTGCAGCCGAAATAGTTGGTTTGATCCCAGATCGCCGTCGGGCTGTAAGGGACCGTGCATGCTACGCTCTGCTTGAAACTGGCGTTGTATTCAATGGCGACAACTCGTGGCCGGTATGACGAAATCGCCTTCCAGATCCAATAGTCGTTGCGGTCGATATCAATACTGAGAAAATCGAATTCCGCTGGCACTTCCAGTTCGCGGAACAAATCCTCAACGTTCTCGGCAGTGATGAAGCTGTACTTGGCCCTTAATCGCTTGGTCTGGATCAGAAAGTCGAGGTTCTTGAGAATGCCTTCGTAACACACGGCGCTCCCATCGATCCACGTGCCGCTCCACTCCTTCAGCAAGCAGTAAGCAGTACAGTTCTCGAGTCCATCTCCCACGCCGAATTCGACAAAGTACCGGTCTGTCGTGCCGATGCGCCGGAAGATCTCTTCGATGATCCCGTCTTCGTCATGTTGCGAATAAACCTTGAAGCCATGCGGAAGGAGCCGTTTCGGCTCTTGAAACCGCGGACTGGCCAGCGCCTGTTCGTACAATAGCCGCGCCAGTAAGTCGTTCGTCTGCGAAGTTTGAGCCAGCACTTGCTGAAGGGTGGACGGCTTGGTGCCGCGATCCACAGCCCGCCGCATTCGCGACTTGAAAGAGGGGGGAAGAAGTTCAAGAGCGGAGGCCACGGCGGGGGTGGACTTGATGCGGTTGAGCGCCACATTGATTGCGGATGGCATGAATTGGATCTTACTAGCAGGGAAGAAAGCACCAGCGTAGCGGACCCACCGTTCCAGGGCAAGTCCGTGGGCGCTCGGGGCTCGGTTGAAAAGAGCCGCTTCGCCCAGACGGCCATGCAGCGCCGGGGTGCTTCAATTGGGTGTATCCTGGGTTCATTCAGGAGGTCAGCATGATCTTGAGTCATCGCTTTCCCCGCGTTGTTCTGGCCATCGCCACACTCGCAGTATCCGTTTGCGGTCAGCAGCAGCCTTTGCCGCTGAGCGCCAGCGCCTTTAGCGGACCCAATTCGGTGCCGTCAGTGCCCGCCGCGCAGCCCCAGCCTACGCTGACGATTGAGATGCGGGGCGACATCTTCATGGCCCGCAAGATGTACCGGGAGGCGATCGACGCTTATCGCAAGGGCGATCCGAATTCAGCCGTCCTGAACAACAAGATCGGCATCGCCTTCCACCAGATGCTGCAGCTGGATCATGCCAAGAAGAGCTACGAGAAGGCGATCAAAATCAACCCGTCGTACGCCGAGGCCATCAACAACCTCGGAACCATTTACTATGCCGAGAAGAGTTTTCGCCGCGCGGTTGGCTACTACAAACGAGCGCTACGGTTCGAGCCGAAGTCGGCCTCGATCATGGTGAACCTAGGCTCAGCGTACTTCTCAAGGCATGAGTTTGAAAAGGCGTCTGAGCTTTACACACAGGCGCTAGCCCTCGATCCCGACGTATTCGAGCGGCACAGCCAGTATGGCGAGTTGCTACAGGAACGCAACGTTGAAGACCGCGCGAGGTTCCATCTTTACCTGGCCAAGACCTACGCCAAAGCGGGCGAAAATGAGCGCGCGCTAAGCTATTTGCGTAAGGCTTTGGAGGAAGGCGTGAAGGAACGGGAGAAAATCCCGAGCATGCCGGAATTCGCCACGCTGAAGACCGAACCCGCTTTTTTGGAGTTGATGGCCAGCGCCCCAAAGCCCCTTTGAGGCTTGTCTGCAACTTAAAACCTTTTTCTTCAAACGGTTAGCCGCGTTGATCGCCGCTGCCTCGCTAATCGCTCTTGCATCCTGCACACGGCCGGCCTCTTCCGGACTCACCCGCGTGGGAATCGTTCCGGCTACCCTGCTGACCAGCCAGGTCTCGCTGAATTGGGCAGGGATCGGCCTGGGAGTGGTCGCTTATCAGGATTTGGCCACGTCGCACAAGTACGTGCCGATGCTGGTCAACAGCGACTCCATGGCGCGGCAGGCGCAAGCCAAGTACATCCTCCGGTCCACCGTGGAAACCCGGAATGGGAAGTACGAGCTGACCGCGACGCTCTCCGACCTCGCGACCCAGAAGGAGGTGTCGCATGCCTCGGTCGAAGGACTGCCGGTGGAAGGCTTCATCACTCTGGCGAATCAATTGATCAAACGCATTGACTCGGGCGCGGGTGATTTCTCGTCCAAGAACGACAACGCGCTGGCCGCCTATGCACAGGCATTGTCCACGTCCAATAGCCAACAAAAACTGGCCGCACTCGGCGGTGCGATCGAGGCCGATCCCGCCTTCGGTCTCGCCTACCTGACGCTGATGGACCAACTGAACGCGCAGGACCAGCAGCAGTTGAATGCGATTGCCGGGCGCGCTGCCAAATACCAAACACAGTTCGTGCCGCTTGACCGGGCACGCCTGGAGTTAGTGAAGCGCCGACTATCCGGAGCCTCGCCGGCTGAAATCGGCAATGCGGTTTCGGCGGTGCTGGCGCTGTCGCCCGGTGACGTTCCGTCGTTGATGATGCTGGCGCAGTTGCGGATCAGCGAGAACAAGCCGGATGAGGCCATTGGTCGTCTGCGCGAAGCCCTGAGCCTGGACGCCACGAATCTGCAAGCGCGCCAGTTACTGGCCGCTGCGCTGCTCAACACCCGCCAGGAAGCCGAAGCGATCAAGACGATTGAGGAACTCCGGGCGCTGCGTCCGGACGATCCCAACGTGACGCGCACACTCGCCGAAATCCAGTTCTCCACCGGACATATCTCGGAGGCGGAAAAAACGTTTCGCTCCAGCGGAGACCCGGGTTCGGCAGTTGGCGTAGCCATTTGCCGGTTGCTCGCGGGCGACCCGGCCGGAGCGAATATAGAGGTTGAGAAGTTCGCGGCTTCCCGCAAGGCAGACCCGTTGCTGCCATTCACGCGAGCCACCTTCCTGGCAGCAGAAGGGGAGCGCGCGAAAGCCATCGCCATGCTGACTTCGGCAGAGCTGGCGGGGCCAGAGCTACATTCCTTGGGACTCAGCCAATCCGCCGTGTTCCAGGCAATGGGAAAAAACTTCGCCGCCGCCAAGCAACTGGCCGATACGGCTATGCCACTGGCGACGGCCCGGGTGCCCAAGATCTTTTCGGTGGTAGCGTCCCTGGTGGCCCGAGCCGATGAACCACCCGCCCAATTTGAAGCCCTTGTGAAGGCTTCACCTATCGATCCCACAGGCCAGAGAGTCACTTCCGGTTACGGGTACTTCATTGCTGGACACTACGATTCCGCGCTCTCTTCGTGGCGGCAACTGCTGCAGGCGAACCCGGCCGATGTGCATGCACAACTCATGGTTGCCGCGGCTGAGAACCGGCTGGGGAAGACAGCCGAGGCTGTGAAGACAGCGCCGCGCATGTTCCTGCCGAACTTTAGCGGGGGGGACCAGTTCGCACTGGTCACTTTCGGCGAAATGCTACGACTCAAATCGGCCACGGCGCAACTAGCCGGCGACGCGAAGATGGCCGAGCAGTATAACAAGCTGGTGGCGATGTACAAGCTGTAGGGGCGGGGCAGCAGCTTTCATTTCCGCGCGAGCTGCGTTCCGGGAAAGTACTTGTCGAGGATCTTCTGGTAGGCCCAGGCGGCCTGTGCGAAGCCAATGGCTCCGCGTTGGCAGAGGCCGTGCCCATGACCGGCGCGCGGTGTGTGGTGGCGTAAGCAGACTTCGCACTTCACGCGTTGATACAGGTACCCCGACTCTTCGCCGGCATCGGTGTGGCCGCCACAGGCTGCTGAGTAGCGGGCCGCGATGGTTTGACCGTTTGCGTTGAGCACGAGACTCTCCGTTTGGGTGGCTGCCAATGCTACTGGAGAGCCTGGCGCCGCGGGTGAACGCAGGAACTGGCAGTGCGTGGTGTCGCAGAAATCGGCTTCCGTATGCCGTTTGCCCGCTGCCGCGAGATACGAGCGAGCGACGATGGCTTGCGCCGCCAGGGCCGCGAACAGAGTGCCACTCTGCGGTATTTCCGATCCCGTGATGGAACTGACTGCGGTTTCGCGTGTCATGGCGACCACGGGAATAAGCAGGTTGCCCTCTGCGGTGAGGTGCAGTGAGCCTTCATAGCTGCGGCGGATGATTCCGGGGATTATCAGCGTGAACCGAGCGGACCCTCCCGACGGAGAGGCGACTGTGGCGGGCGTTTTGGTGGCGTCAATGCGAATGGAATGGCGGCCTTCCAGGGCAAATGCCTGTTGGGGTGTTGCGACATCAATGCGGGCAGGGCTGGCCGGCTCGATTATGAGCAGTGTTGGGTGAAGCAGTTTCAGGACGTGGATGGAGACGCCAGTTGGCTGTGCAAACAGAGCGCGGCGAGAAAGCAGGGTAGCGGCGGCGCCGACGAACGTTCTGCGTGAGACGGGGGAGGGCCACGCCATTCCCTTCAACGTACTCCAAAGGAGGATCGGAGCAAGTCGCCGGAAAAGCCGGCGGTATGAGCGCCGGTGGTGCCGTGCTGCTCGGCCAGGAGGACCAATCGAGGAGCATCAGTGGGATAGATCAGCACGGCGAAGCCATCGCCTTCGGCGGGTGGCGTATGGCTGCATGGCGCGGTGCCGGTCTTCGCGAAACAGTGGAGTGCGGCGGCCTTTGCGGTCCCTTTGCGTGCGCAGAGTTCCATACCAGCGAGCGCGAGTCCCGCTGTGGGATTGCTACGATTCTGCACGAGACGGCGGAAGGCGTTGAGCACGGGTTCGGCCGACTGCGGCCAACCTTCATTCAGTCCAACCCATGAAGTGGGCGTAGATTCCGCGGCCGGCGGAGACAACTGGTATTCGAGACAGACGTTCGCGAGCGCGGCACGATCGATCCCCGCGGCCAGAGTGAGGAAGTAGGTGTTACAGGAGTTAGCCAGGGCAGGGACGACTGTTTGCTTTCCGTGCCCCTTCGCAAACCAACAGCCCGAGGCCGTTCCGTGGCAGATCACCTCAGGAAACCGGGCGTGGGTCTTCGCAAAGGCCGGCAGCAGAAACGGCTTCAGCAGCGAGCCAAAGCTGACCAGCGAGCGCGAGTCCGGCCAGTGCGCGGAGAGCTGCCGCGCGGGAATGTCGAGGACGAGATAGCGCAGCGAGGAACTGGCCGCCGTAAAGAGTGCGCCGACCTGAAAATGAAAGCTGCGCCGCGTCATAGTCGCTGCGGCGATATTACCGCAGCTGGTAGACAACTTCCTCAGTTAAGGTTTCCCCCGACTCACGGCCGGCCAGGCGAATCTGCTGCAGGCGTTGGAGGGTATCGCCGAGGCTGCGGATGTTTCCACTGAAGAATGGAGGGACGACGCCATCGCCGACAGCCTGGTCGCCCGTTGCGCTCAGTTTGGACTGATCTAACACGCCGAACAACTTCTTGTATTGCGGCCATGCCACCACATGGCTGTAGCCGGCCGCGTAAGTCAGCGGCTGCGGCGTGGATTTCAGCTTCTTTGGCGGCATCGGGTCGGCTAACGAGGGGCCGCGAGATACGATCAGCATCCCGGCTGCTTGGCGAACCCGTAAGGTTTCCAATGGCCCCCACTCCGCGGGTCCTCCGACGTGCTGCCAGTCGATTGTGCCGGTGAGGGCCAGCGCGCGTTGAACCGGGATTAGTGCCGCTTCGAGCGCGCCTTGGTCGGACTTGTCGAAGGCCAGCAGCAACGTGCTCTGGGGCACCACGAAGACCTGGTCGTTGGCTTCTGTCGTGCCCTGGATCTGCAACGCGGCGCGAGGCTTCAGCGCCAGAATCGCGTCGATGGCGGGGTCAAGCGATGGAAGCGATCCGCGCCTTGCCGGCAATTCGTCGATGCGAGTCTCCAGATCGGAGGCAGAGCCGATTCTGTCGGCATTCAAGATGACGCCGGGCGCCATTTCATAGGCTGCGACCGCACCCACCTTTTCGCCCGCTACCGTCTCGATAAACGCCTGGCTCAGCTGGTCTCTAGTGGGATCGGCCCACGCGCGGTAGAACGAGCTTTGATCAGGCGTGTAGACCAGCAGGTGTTGAATGGCGAGTTCGTCGGAGGCAGCCGCAACGGAGGTCTTACGAAGCAACAGCCGCTTCTCGGTGAACGAATCGGCGGTCTCAAAGAGATCGCAGATGCCGGCCCGATACTGCTTCATCTCCGTGACCGTCTGCTGAATCCAGTAGGTACGAAACTGCGGCTTCGAAACCAACTGCTCCATGTTGTAGACGAGGCGCAGCGAGCCCTGGCCAGCGACCGGCGTCGTAATGTCTTGGAACCATGATTCGCCAGCCAGCGACGGTGCCTGTTGGCCTGCCAGCAGAGCCAGCGTTTGGGCCATCAGGTTGTCGTCGGTTGCGATCACGAAGTAATCGCCTTTGCCGGCGAACGCGACGGTCCGTTCTGCCTCCGTCTTCTCGTAGAACGGAATGCCGGCGACTTCGCGTTGCTGATAAGAAGGACGCCGTTTCCAGAGTTCGGTGGCATTGAGTTGCGCGCTGGAAAGCTTCGTCACGTAGACGAACTTCAGATTCCCAAGATCATAGAAAGCGAATGCGGATTGCTTCCCGGCAACCTGCGTCAGCAGATTCATCTGCGGCGAAACGCCGGCCGCGGTCTCAAACTCGCCTTGCGCTTGTTGCAGGCGGCTGAGCAAGCGCGAGCGCGAGACTACGCTGTAATTCGCGCTGGTGAGCCAGGCGCGCTTTTCGGCAGAGGCGTTCCACCGGGCCAGCAGGGAGCCAAAGTCGCCTGCTTCCAGATAGATCAGCGCGCCAGGGGGCATGAGCGCGGGCATTGGTTTTTGCGGTGGCGAAAGCTGGGCGCGCAGCCAGACTCCTCCGGCAATGAGCAGGCACAACCCAAGCGCGAGCGAGGCGGTCCCGCGAGCATTAAAGAGTGGGCGCAGGCGGTTCATTGGCCACCTCCTTCGTTACCTTCCGGCGACTCGGCTTGATCAGGATCCAGTGGCGGAGGGCTATTCAGCTTCGGCCGCACAGGCCGCGGCTGTTGGATCTCTTTTGATAGGGACGGCGCTCGCAACCGGTTGGTGGCATTCAGACGGACCTGATCGGAAATCTCTTTCCGAGCCTTTTCGATTCTGGTCTGCACCGCGGACGGCGGCTCGGCCGCAAGGATCGCGGCATATAGCTGCTCCGCAGCCCCGTATTGGTTCAGACGGCGGTAGACCGCTGCGATGTCTTCTTTGAGCTGAAGTTCCGCGGGTGTTAGTGGGGCCACGTAGGCCGCTGGCTCTGCATAGTGGCCTCGCCTCATTTGGCTCCCGTCTCCGTAGATGCTTTCGTACGCATTGATCGCGGTTCTGTCTCGTTTGGCCCGCAGGGCAGCTGGGACCAGTTCTACACGCGTCTCAATGGCCTCGGGGTCGATCGCAACGGCCTGTTCGAGCAATCGTACCTGGGTCACCGGCTCTTTCGATTGCTTGGCTGCCGCCCTCCGGGCTTCTACAGCGTACGGCTTTTCGGCCTGAGCTGGTGTGATTTGCTGCTGTGTTAATAAGTCCAGTTCCAAATTGCCCGGTGCTGCGACGTGCAGGCCGCGCATGGCCTCGGCAGCGATCACCCGCTGCGGATAGGGAACCGAAGTGTTCTTCCGAACGCGGTCGAGTTCGGGAGTGGCCTTTGCGAGGGGGGCCGCACCAATTGCAGCAGCCGGGTCCCAAGGCACCGCTGTGTGCCACTGCGTATAGTATTCGCCTGCTTCTTTGAGGAGACCTGCGTCTTCGAGCAGCTGTCCTGCGTGCGCCAAGATTCTCAAAGGGCGCGCCGGCGCTGAGGGTAACGTCGCGCAGCAGCGCCAAGGCTTCATCATTTCGTTTCTGTCCGAGTCGCAACCGGGCGAGACCGAAATAAGCGCTTGCTGGCGCATTGGGTGCAGCCAGTTGGGTTTGATAAACAAATTCGAGTAGCGGGGTTGCCTCCGCCTCGTGTTCTTCCGCGGCAAGCCGTTGCGCGGCCTGCTCAATCTGTGGCAGCGGAGCCTGGGCCGAATTCTTGTTGAATTCCGCCAGCAGAGTATCGAGGTGGCCGCTCAGCGCGCCTGCGTGGATGCGAAGGTCGATAGTCACCGAAGCGTCCCAGGGAGAAGTCTGTGTCTTCTGTATCTCGTTCAAGACCTGCCAGGCCTCCGCGTAGCGCTTCTGCTGATCCAGATAACGGGCATACTCGGTCTGCCGTTGCGCCAACGCCCAGGCGCCGCTGTTGGGATCGTCACTCGTCGTGGATTGCTTTGAACGGGCGATGAGCTCGCGATAAATCGCGTCTTTCTCACTGCCCTTCAAGAGAGGTGAATTCACCAATTCGTCCAGGACGCTGGAGGTCTTGTCGTCACGCGTCAAATCCAACGATCCATGCGACAGCCGCCGAGCGATCGGGCGCATCCGTCAATATGCCTTGCATAAAGGGCAGGAACTGATAGCCGCCGTTGATATGGATGTACTGCTTGATCATGGCGTCGGCATCCGGTTTGATCTCGGCTACGATGCGGTTGCGGTTGGCGTCGATCAGCGCATTGCGCGCGGTGGTCCAGAAAGACGGCGCCATTTTTCCATTCAGTACGCGCTGCCTCAGCAGATCAAAGACCTGCTTCCATTCGGCGACCGCTTGCTGCCTGCGGCCGGCTTCCCAATCGATCGAAGCGAGGCGATCCGTGATCTCGGGGAGTTCCGGGCTGATTTGCTGCGCGTAGAGATATTCGGTGCCCGCTTGATCGAGACGCTTTAAGTCGCGGAGGGTGTCGCCAAGCTGCAGGTATCGCTGCGATGCCGCCGGCGACGACTCAACGCCGGATGGCAAGATAATCGTCGGCGCCGGCTTGTTTTCCGGCTCCGAGGTATTCTCCGAACCGTGAACCGTAGTAGAACCAGGTGTCACCCGTAAGGCTGGCGGGCTTCGTATGGCGCGACCTGCTCACCGACTGTGCGTGGCTCCCATCATTTGCTGAAAGGCTTGTGAGATTCGGGGCTGCTTGGACAGATAGTAGACTCCCACCAACGCGGTGTAGGCCGGGCGCCAGAAGTCTGCCTGTTCCTGGAGGGCGTCGACCGCTTGGAAGGCACGGCTCTCATCGGTGTTCGAAACCAGGTAGCCGGCAACCGCCAGGCCGCCGGGAGTGCTTTTGATGCGGCGTTGCGTATTTCGATGGCTCGTTTGCGATGAGTTCGGCATAGCGTTCCGCATTGAATTGAGCTTCGCCATAGATTTGGTCGTAGATCCGAAGTTCGGCGGCATCATTTCCACCGGCGTGGTAGGCATTTAGCGGCCATGGAAAGGGTTTCGATCATCGTGCCCGGAGCGGAGCCTTGCAACTTCGCGAGTGTTTCCAATTGCTGGCCGAGAGCGCCAAAACGGAGCTGACGGGTTTCGAGGTTCGACAATTCGCCGCGAACCCCTGAGTCGTTCGGCCGAGCGGTTGCGCGGGCGTACAGCCGCTGCGCCAGGACGTCATTCAGGCCCGCGGCCCGCACAAAGCCAATGACGTTGATTTTCGCCGGCAAGCCCCCGGGGGCCGCCAGTAATTGCGCGAGTTTGGCCTTCTCTTCCGGCGAATAATGGGTCTGAATGGTTTGACCGACGACGATGGTCCAGTCCTGAATGGCGGTTCGCTTGGGTGTATTGTCGGCGGCAACGGCCTTGTTGAGCGCCGCCTGATACTGTCGCAGCACCGTCAGTGTCTGCAGGTACTGGCCGAACTCGGTCGTGTAGTCGGTCTCGTGACCGGCGATCAGCGGCAGCCCTTCCTCATACATTTGCTTCGCTTCGTCCCACATGGCCCATTGGGTCAACCGGGCGGCGACTTCGCTGTAATTGCCAAAGAACTTCGGGTGTCCGTCGATATGCGCCTGGCGCAGAAGTTTGACGGCTTCTGCTTTTCTTCCCATCCGCGCTTGTAACTCAGCTTGGGCATCGAGGTACTGGCTGTTGTGATAGGTCAGCTCGTAGAGTTGTTGATTTGTTTTGAGTGCGTCTTCGAAATGGAGCAGCCGGGTTTCGAGATCGACTTTGTCGACCAGCAGATCGGGCCGGTCCGGCCGGATGTGGCTGGCCTGGGTAAACGCGACGATCGCTTCCGGGAAGCGCCGCAGGGCCCGGTCGACGCGTCCTAGCACCAACGGCCAGCGATAGTCCTTGGGGGACGCTTGAGCGGTCTTTTCGTAGTAGCCGGTGAGGCGGTCGGCCAGGCTATGTGCTTCTGCATAATTCGCCACTTCGTTGGCCAGAGTCGGGTCGTCGGGAAACCGGTTGAGGATCTCGATGTACTGATCGAGCGCTTCCTGGTAATGACCCAACTTCGTCAGCGCGCCCTCGTATCCGCGGCGGAGTGCGGCCACGCGCGTCGTCTTCTCCTGCTGCGGTAGCGGCGCCTGCGCCATGGCGTCGAGCGTCTCTTGGTAGAAGGAAGCCAGAGCCTGGTCGTCGCCTTGCACGCGCGTAGGTGGAGGCCTTCGCGGCCAGGAGGTCGCCATTGAAGGGGTCGTCCGCCAGTAGTTGATCGAGGATCTTGCGAGACTCAACAAAGCTACCGGCGTCAGCAGCATCGCTGGCCGCCTCCCGCAAGAGGCTGTTGCGGTAGGGCGGAACTGCGCGAGGTGCTGCGGCTTCCAACACGGTCACTGCCTGCGGCAGCTGCTTGGTGCGGTCATAAAAATCGACGTTGGCACGAATGACTCCCAGTAGCGTTGGATTCTCGCGTAACAACGTGCTGAGTTCCGTTTGCGCGCCGGTGAGATCCTTGCGCCCTTCCCGGAAACTGGCCAGTTCCAGCCCCGCTTGGAGTTTCTCCACTGGGTCCGTGGATACGGCCACCGTGCGCTCCAGCGCGAGCTCTATGGTGCTGTTCAGCCGAAGGCGCGTCGCCGTGGCACGCAAGGAGGCCAATGTTTCGGGCGTCGTAGCGCGCCTGACCTGGGCGTCCAGCAATTGCTGCAGGTCTTTTTGGCGGCCTTGGTTCTCCAGCAGCGCCACTCGCAGATCGAGCGCCTTCAGGCCGCCGGATGTGAGGGCGGCGACGGTTTTCTGTTCGATGAGATCATGAGTGGGCTTGCGCCGAGCCAGTTTGATTAACCGGCTTTGGGCGAGCGCGTTACTGCCAGTAGTTGGCGTTTCGAGCACGGCCTTGATGTACTCGTCCACGGCCTTTGGCATGTCCGACTCGTTTTCATAGATCGCACCGGCTTCATACGCGTACAAGGATGAACTTCCGAGGGCGCTGCGGCCCTGGCGAATCTGCCGCAATGCGTCATCGAACTGGAAGTAATCCCAGAAAACCGTGGCCGCTTCGAGATAGCCGTTTTGAGTTCCTGGGTCGGTGAGGGCCAGTCGGTTCCAGTACGGAGCGGCCTTGGCATATTCTTCCCGATCCGCAAAGATTTCACCAACCCTTGTCAGTGCTGCATGGTCACTTGGATTGGCAGTGGCCGCTCCCTCCGCCAAAGTAATCGCGGCGGTGAAAGCGCCGGGAACAGAATCGGCCAGCGAGCGGTGGATAGAGATGGCCCGGCTGGTGTCGGAGTCGTCTCCCGGCGCCAGTTTCGCTAGTGCTGCGTAGGCGGGCGCGGCGGTTTCATAATGTGTCAGCCAAGCCTGGCCTTCGGCCGCGAATTCAAGCGCAGCCGTGTTGCCCGATGCCGCTGCATCCTGCTGCTTCGGCAGCCCTGCCAGTTCGCGGGACAGCCGGCCGCTCTTGGTGAGGAGGGCAAAGAACCGCGTTCGCAAATCGGGCGCGGCGAACCAGTTTTCGCGGAGCAGCTTTTCATAGGCCACCGGATCGTACGTGCCGGACGTGCCAAGTGTGCCGTGCCGTTGGTAGGCGAAAAGCAGGTTTCGCACAAAGGTGAGGTTGTGCGGGAAACGCTGGTGGGCATATTGGTTGAGTCGCAGGAAGAGTACTGCCGTGACGTCCGGTCCAGGCGGCACCTCGCGAAAATAGCGCTCCAAGTCACTGCCCGAAAACGTATCCACCACTTGTTTGGTCAAGTTCTCGTAAGACTGAAGCTGGTCGCGGCGCAAATAGAATCGAGCGAGCTTATCGGACCACGATGCGTCGTTGAACTTCTTCATCGCCTCCCGATAGGTGTTTTCGAGCTGATCGTCCAGCTTGTTCTGTTCCAGGAACGTCGCCAGACGTTCATAGAGCCCGGGGTCCTGCGGGTTCTGGTCGATCTCGCGGCGATAGAGCGCCAGCGCGTCGTTCAAACGGTGTAATTCAATGAGCCGCGATATGTAACGGTCGAGGACGCGAGCATAGTCCGGTGAACGAACGCCGGGAGTAGCCGGTGTTGTTTGCTGCTTTACGTCGGCCAGATTCGGATGTCTTATCGTCGCGGCTTCCGCCGGTGCTCCGGTTGCCTCGGCGCAGGGCGGCAGCCGGCGTGGTGACATCGCCAATGGGAACGTGATCCGCTTTCGCAGCGAGTTCGTTCAGTAAACGGTTGTAGAGCGCAAACTCCGCCTGCTGGTTCTTTTTCCGCATGTACGAATCCGCCAGCAGCATGGCGGTGTCGAGGAAGGCCGACGAGTTCGGGTACTGAGTCAAGTACGCCGGACCGCGGGTGATAATGGCGTCATCCTGGCCGTAGACCGCATAGGCGGCAATGAGTTTCGCCTCGAGGCCGGCGACCGCAGGCGAATTGGGCGTCTCCTTCTTCAGCCGGTCGATGAGCTCTGAGGCGGCAGCGCGGTGGAAATAGGCAACCGCTGTTTCGCTTTCGCTGGAGTATTCCTGGTCAGTCGACGATGGACTCAAAACCACGGACAAGATGCCGTTCAAGAAGCCTGGATGGTGATCCATCTGGCCGATGTTCTTGTAGAGACTGAGATCGCGGCTGCCAAAGCGCAGCTTCTGTTCGGGTGCCAGCAGCAAGAGGTCAGCGAAATTGGCAAGCCCCTGTGAACGCGCCGCCCCAGCGCTTGGAAGTGCATACAGCGAATACCAGACCTTCGCCGCTTCGTCGTAGTCGTGTACTCGCTCAAACAGCGGGCCGATGGTCTTCAGTTCGCCGGCGGTCCAACTTGTCTTGGCAGCTTCGCGCCGGCCCTCCAATTCGAGCAGAGCCGCCTCGGCCTGTTCCGGCTTCTGCTGCTGGTCGTAATAGAAGAAGGCACGCAGGGCCGGTGTCAGTGCAGCAGGCTGCGCGGCGGCCTGCGTTCGGGCGTCAGCCAGAAACCGGCGAAGCTGGTGCCGGCTCTCGAGCAGTTGGTAGTAACGGCTGGCGAGGCCGGCCGGCCAGAGTGGACTGAACTGCTTGTCGTAGGCAGCCAGTTTCTGTTGAGGGCCGCCAGTCAATCCGGCGAGTTCCGCCGCGGCGATGACTGTAAACTCCTGATCGTCTGGAAACTGCTGGCTATGGCGAGTGAGAAGCGCCTGCGCGTCCGCCGCTCGCTTTTGGGCTATCAAATAGTCGAAATAGCGGCCCTGTACCTCCGACTCCTTCGGCCAGCGCTCCATCCACGCCTGATAGACCCGCATCTCGGCGTCCGCGCCCAGTTTGGCGTCCACACACAGCTGAAGTGCCTCTTGAAAGGCAGCATAGGAGACGGTCGCACCCGGCGGGACAAAGCGCTCGGCGGCCTTGTTTGGCTCTCGGGCCGCCCACAGCAAAGCCTGCAACTGTTTCTGCGGCTCAACGCGCCGTTGGTAGAAGTGCGCCAGATCGAGAAATCCAGCCGCCTTGTCAGCCGAGTATTCCGCGGCGCGATTCCAATCGGACTCCGCGCCCACTGTGTCGAGCATGCGTTCTTCCTCGTGCGCTCGTAACGCAAAGAAGGCCGATTGCTGCGCGCCACCCGTGAGGGCGCCCAATTGCTCTTTCGCTTCGGCGGGAGGGCGCAGCCACATCACGCTGCCGCCAGGCAGGCTCATGAGCCGGTAGAGCGCGGCTTCGAGGGCGGACCCCGCAATGACGTTCTCGGCCCACGGACTCAGCGCGCCGAGCGTCAGACCTGCGCCTAACAACAGGAGGCCCACCAGGAAGGAGCGCCCGGCAATCGAGCTACGGAAGTACGTCAAGCGGCACCTCCTGATGGCTTACGTTGTGCGCAATATCCTCGGCCGTCACATGAATGGAGTAGCGGCCCGCCGGCAGCGATGCGGGAACCACCAGGGTTCCGGTGTTCGACTTTGGCATCCTCGGTCCAGTGGATGGTCACAGGTTCGGCGCCATAAAGCCGGGCCGTGATGCGCCGCGTTGTTTGCGACGCGCGAACGTTCAGAGTAATGGTCTCGCCGGCACGCACCTGGCTCTTGCTCAGCGTGGTACGAACGATGGGTGGCTGGCTGGAAATGACGAACGTCTTTTGTTCGCGGACCACATGGCCATCGCGATCTCGCAGAATCAGGCGTACGGTATGGATACCGTCATGCATGTCAGGCGGCGCCAGGAATCGCGTTTGCCAGATATCCTCTTCTTTCAGATAGCGCAGCGGCTTGGTCAAGCCAAAGGGGAACAGGGCAATCACCGAAACAACGGATGGGTCGGTGCGCACACGCAGAACCGGATCTCCCGGCCGGATCAGTCTTGGGCGCAAAAGCGAACGAGGGGCGGCCAGGAACGAGGTGTAGGGCGTAACGAACTTATACTTCCGGGATAGCCGTATGATTTCGGCGATGGTGGCGGCATCTTCGCCGTCGCGATCGATCTTTTCGAGCAATGCGTCGACGCGCGCCCGAGCCCAAGTGGCCGGTAGATAGGTGTGGTCCGTTTCGTTGGCTGGTAAGTTGACCGGGGCCGATTCGACGGGCAGTGCGCGACCGCCATAAGTGGCGTTCACCGCGAATGTCGCCGCGCCGGGCTGTTTGTATTCGCCCACCCACGACGCTCTGGAGGCGGGATAGTTACTTTTCTCCAGCCGGTAGACCAGATCGAAGTTAGCCGCGGGAGTCGCGTTCAGTGTGACGCTGTCGAACGGCTTCAGGCCGATCTTGCCAATCAAGGCCGCCAGCTTGAATTCCAGTGGTTCCGTCGACCTGACCTGCTCCGCAGCTCCGGAGTGAGAGGCCAGCCCTGTCATAAGCCGGACATTGGCGTCGTCGCCAATCGCCAGGGTGTAGACGTGCGGTCGGATTTCGACGGGCTTGGCAGACCATGCCGTGTCGAACCAGTTTGCCAGCTTGTTGGGAACCACTGTGCCCTCGGTCATTTCGCCATCGCTGAGCAAAACGACGTCGGTATTGGGCGTCCTCGACTGATCCAAAGCCAGCTTGAGCGCCTTTTCGAGGTTGGTGCCGCCCCGCAACGTTGAAGCGCGGACAACACCTAGCGCATTCGCCACTGCAGCCGGGGTCGCTGCCACCGGATCGGGCGTGGTCGTTTTCACGTCGGAGTTAAACACCAGGACGTTGAAATGGTCGGCTAGCGTCAACGCCCGCAGCGTCGCCTCTAGCGCCTGAAAGCTGCGCTCCAGTTTGTCCCATTGCATCGAGAGTGACGTGTCAAAAAGCACCAGCAAGGTGCGTGGCGCCTTGGCAGCCGCCTGGTCGCTGGCTTCGAGCATGGTTGAAACATCAAAGAATCCGGGATCGCCGCTCTGGGGATCGCGGTACGCCTCGACTTGCGGCTTAGACTGGGGATCTAGCCTGTACCGGACGGTAAAGTCTTCGTGAACCGCAAAGTTATTCGCTTCAAAGGTCGCCTTAACGGTGTGGCCGTCCTGCTTTCCAAACTTCAAGACGAATGACTTACTCAACACCTGGAAGCCGCTAATCGCCTGTGGGCTGTCTAATTCCAGCGTCAAGGAGAAATTCTCAACGTTCAGCGGCCGATTCGCCTCGGGTTTCAGTGGCAGAACAAAGGCGCTCGCCACCTGGTCGACGGGAACTGTTTGACGGTACGCCAGCTCCACCCGCTTGTAGCCGTTGCCGGGGATCGGAACGATTTTGGCTGTGAATTCGGCGCTGCGTTTGGCTTCGCCTTCGGCATTGCTCTCCGTCACTTCGCCGGATTGAAGGAGCCCGGGGTCAATTTGCATGGCGCGAATCTGGTCATAGAGTTCGCCGGCGCGTTTGCGCTCCAGAATTACGCCGGGAATGCGGACCACGTCATCCCACACGGCGAAATCAGAAATGGCGGCATCGCCGGGAAGCGCGGCGCCGAAGGTTCCTTCCAGAATGCCGCTCGTTTTGTTCCGAAAGACCTCGCGGATCGTGACGATCGCATGGCCGCCGTCAATCTTGATGTCGGCGTGAAACTCGGTGATGGATAAGACCGATTGACTGGGCGCCTGCAGGGTAGAGGGCGTGATTTGCCAGTTGTCGGCGCGGGCGCTGAAAGGCGCACAAAGCAAGAGCCAGCCAGTTAACGAAATCCCTGGCAAAACGGCCTTGGCCGTCCTCCGTTGCCAGGTCGTAGCGAACACGATATCTCCTCCAGTTCTCACAAAAAACGGGGAGCGCACACTTAAGGTAAAGCGCTCTCCGATACTTTCACAAGCCCATTTTCCGTACCTATATATAGGACGCCATCGCGTCCGGCGATCGCCGTGACATTCAGCGATGGCAAGCCCGCCGCGACAAAGCGCCAGCGGTCTGATCCTTTCTTCAATACGGCGAGCCCCTGTGATGCCGTTCCGGCATAGACGCCGGATGCGGTAACCCAAAGGGCATTCGGATTGATCTCGATCCGCGCCGGAACGCCAGTGGTGCTTTGAGCGGCGAACTGTTCGAGCGCTCCCTGTGCCGTCAGCTTCAAGACGCCCGAACCGTACGTTCCCAGGTACACGTCGCTCGCGTCTTGTGCTGAGGCAGTAATCCAGTTTTGATGCAGACCGGAATTAGCGGTCGTGAAGCTGGCTGTTACTAACCCATTTCTAACCAGTGAAAATCCGCCCAGTGTTCCCGCTAACAGGTCATCGCCGCGCCATGCCAGTGTGTATACGTGATTATTCGCCAAGCCTTGGAAAGCGTAAATACTGGAAACCGATCCACCCTCTACGAAACTCACGCCGGCGGGCGTCGCCACCGCCATGGACGAATCGCCGTTCGCAAGGCGGTGAAAGAGAACATCCGTGGCATGGCTGGCGATCAGGCCGCTTTTCCGGTCCAGGATCTGCCGCAGTTGCTGGCCACGATCGAACAGCGCCAGCCCATTGGCCGTGGCCACCGCGACAACGTTTCCAGCTTCGTTTTCCTTAATGCGGTTGACGCAGAAGATATGGTCGTCCTCGATGTGCCGTGTGGGGCCGTTGCCGTTGAGCCGTACAATGTCCAGGCCGCGGTCGAAGTAACCCACCCAAAGATTGCCTAGTTGATCGGCCCAAAGCGCTGCAACGTGGCCATCGGAGAGCGGCGCGCTCTGGCCGGCCCGGTCGGCGTCCAGCGACATCGCCCCATCCGGGAGGCGCACCACCGTCCGCTGGCTCACCGCGAGAAGCGCTTGTGGCGTGTGCAGGAAGGATTGCACCGCCGTCGAAGCCGACCCGGCTTCCCCAAAAGCGGCGCGCTGCGGCCGGGGACGCTCCACGCGCAGGTCGGCCAGCAGAACGCCTTCGTCCATCGTGCCAATCGCCAGCGTTCCGTCGGTTGCCTCCCTTCGCTCCGTTCCCGGCAAGAGTCCCAGCGCTTCGGAGAAAACGCCCTCCGCCAGCTTTCGGGAGAACTTACCATCCGTGAACTCGACAACTCCCAGCGGAGTTCCCACCCAGGCCCGGGCGCCTTCCGTTTCAAGCGACAACACTTGCGGATCCGGCAGATCGCTCTCAAAGCGTCGTATCTCGCCCGCCCGCCATAGCCAGACCCCGGCCTTGCGCGTGCCCACCCACAAGGCGTCTTTCGTTCCGGCGAGTTTCGTAACTTCCGCCTGAACGAATTCCGGGTGAAAGAAAGAGAGTTGCTTGGTGTCGGTGACCAACAATCCATGCTCTGCCGTGCCCAGCAGCATTCGGCCGTCGCCCAGCCCCAGCAGCGCACTCACCTTACGCAACTCGGGACGTTCCGGGCGGAACTGCCGCATTTGGTGGTTATCGAACGCAATTGCGCCCTCCCCGTCGGTACCAATCCACAACTCGGGCGTTCCCGTTCCACGGCGGACTGCGACGGTTACCAGCGAGGCGGCCGGCAACTCCCGACCGGCATTCCAGACCTGCTTCAGTTTCCCGTCCGCCGAGTAACGGTATAGGGCCGACTTTCCGCAGACGAACAGGTCGCCTTCAAAGATGGTGGCCGTCCGGTAATCGGCCGCGGCAGCAATCGACGTGAATGGGCTGTTGACGTTGCTTGCGACGCGCGAGAAGGTGAAACCAAGCTGGGAGGAACGGCCGGCTCGTTGGGAGCTGTCCGCGACTGCCTGGCGGGCCTGCCACCAGGCTCGAACGGCAACGCCGAAAACGCCCAGCAAGAGCGCCACCGCGGCCGCCGCAATCAGTGTTTTTCTGGAGAACAAAGCAGACCAGACCTTCTGTAGCTCCACTCTAAACAAACTGTGGAGCGATGCAACAACTATTATGCGTAAGCATAATTAAAGTTTTGCAAGGTGATGGAAATAACATGGGAAGCAGGCTATGAGATATGGGAATTTCTACTAACAATGCAACCGAGTTACATAGGGCCACGTCACTTACAGAAAGTAAGCTTGGATTAGTTGGAGCGGTGACTCGGCGCGGGCCTTGCTAGCATCATTGGGAATGACCCGAAGAGATCTGCTTGCCCTTGCCGCTGCGGGTGCAACCACCCCGTTTCTTGCCGCCTCTGAGCCCGCGCCCCCCGTAAAACTTGGCATCGACCTGTTCAGCTTACGGTCGCAGAATTGGACTCCCATCCAATACCTCGATTACTGTGCAGCCCAGAAAGCGAAGGTGGTTCATTTCTCCGAAGTTCGCTTCATCGGCGGCCTCGATCCGGCCAATCTGCGCAAGGTCCGCCGGCGCGCCGAAGAACTGAACATCGAGTTGGAGATTGGCATGAAATCTATTTGCCCCTCCTCGGCGATGTTCGACGCCAATGCCGGCACGGCGGAAGAGCAGCTCAACGTGATGATCGAGTCGGCCCAACTCGTCGGTTCCAAGATTGTTCGCTGCGTGCTGGGCAGTGCGGACGACCGGAAACCGGGTCCCCTCGACATGCACATCGAGAACACCGTGAAGGTACTACACAAGGTGCGGGCTCGGGCGACCGATGCCGGAATCAAGATCGCGATCGAGAATCATGCCGGCGATATGCAGGCACCCGAGGTGAAGATGCTCATCGAGCATGCCGGGACCGATTTCGTTGGGTCTTGCCTGGATTCCGGAAATCCGCTATGGACTCTGGAAGATCCCCATGTCTCGCTGGACGTCCTGCACCCCTACGTCTTAACCAGCCACGTGCGCGATTCCGCGGTTTGGCTTACGCCGGAAGGCGCGGCGGTGACCTGGGTCCGGATGGGGCAGGGAAATGTGGATATAACCGGCTACATCAAGAAATACGCCGAGCTCTGTCCTGGGAAGGCTCTGTCTTTGGAGTCGATCGTTTTCGGTCCGCGGCTGTTCCCGTACCGTGACCCGAAGTTTTGGGTTGCATACCGGGATGTCCCGGCCTGGGAGTTTGAGCGTTTCCTGGCTTTAGCCGAGCGCGGTAAGCCGTACCCGGACGAGCCCTGGGAGACACCCAACGAGGCCCAACGGGAACGGGAAGATCTGGAGGCGAGCCTCGCCTTCGTGAAGAAGACGCTGTTGCTCTCTTAAGGGACCGCTGCCGTCGCTCAACGGTAATAGTAGTTAACCGGCCGCAATCGCTGCCGGCCCCGGAACAGAGTCAGTAACCCGATTCCGGCCAGAAATCCGCCCACGTGAGCAAACCACGCGACGCTCTGTCCCTGATCCACGCCCATGCGACTGAACGAGGTAAGGCCGCTGAAGAGCTGGATCGCGAACCAGTATAAGAGCATCAGTGCCGCGGGCAGCTCCACTCGCGTGATGAAGATAATGATGAAGATCAACGTGTCGATACGCGCCCGCGGATAGAGCAGCAGGAACGCGCCCATCACACCCGCGATGGCGCCGCTCGCGCCGACCGTCGGTATCGGACTGCCAAAGTTCACCACGAACTGTGTGAGAGCTGCCACGATCCCGCAAGCCACGTAGAAGACGAGGTATTTCCCCGAGCCGATGGCGTCCTCAAGATGGGAACCGAACACCCACAGGAACCACATATTGCCGATGATGTGTAGCCAGCCGGCGTGCAGAAACATGGACGTGACGAACGCGCTCAAGTGGATGCGATCCGGAACCAGGGCATAGTGCATCACGAACGTCTCGGTCGCCATGGGCGTCAACAGGAGTTGGTACAAGAAAACGTAGACATTGATGATGATCAGGGCCAGCGTGACCATGGGGAACGAATTGCGTTGAATTAATGCTCGCAGCGGAATCATGACTTAGGAGCGTCTTTAAGGCGGGTGATCTTCTACCAGTATGGATCAGTGATTCTCACCGCGACGGACACTGAGAGTGGCGGGCCGTGTCGGTTCGACGGTCGACCGGCAGCGTTCAGCCATATCTTCGTCAATGCGCCGCACCACCTTGCCGCTGGCCGCCAGCACCAGCAGGTCCTCCACTTCGCCAACCCCAGGAATATGCCCGCGTGCGCCAATCGCCGTGCAGTTCAGGGCTGCCGCGGCATTCGAAAAATCCAGCGCTTCCTGGATCGGCATTCCTCGGAGAACGGCATAGCAGAATGCCCCGTGATACGCGTCGCCGGCGCCGGTCGTGTCGGCGCAGTGCACCTGGAAGGCGGGCGAATAGTAGAAGCGGTCTTGAAATAGCGCCACGGAGCCGTAGTCGCCGAGCGTCATGGCCGAAACCTTAATTCCGTATTCCCGTTGCACGCGGGCGAGCGCCACCAATCCGTCCGCCTCATTGGTCCACCGGCCCGGCCATATGGCGCTAGCCACCAGATAATCCGTGTTTTGGAGCACCGCTTCGAATCCCGGATAAACCGTGTCGACGTCGATTGCGACGGGAATGCCAGCCTTACGCGCCACTCTGGCGGCGAAAGCCGCAGCCTCCGTATCGCATCCATCCAAATGCACGATACGGGCATTCAGAATGTCCTCGGGCCGGATATCTTCCGGATGGAGCCGGAGACACTCAGCCCTATGCCAAAGCACGGTCCGTTCGCCGGTACGCTGATCGATGAGGATGTACGCGGTTTGATTGGGGCAGCCCGCCCGAACGATGACGCCCGAGGTATCTACGCCCGTGCCGTCGAGGCTCTGCCGTTGAATCTGACCCCGCAGATCGTCGCCGATGGTGCCGATGTACTTCGCCCGAAGGCCGAGCCGCGCACAGGCCACCATGGCGGTAGCCACCTGCCCGCCGGGGCTGAGAATCTCCGAACTGAACGGGACCTTTCCCGCATACGGCGGGTATTCGGGCAATAGCAACAATGTGTCGGTCGCATTGAGGCCGACGCCCACAACATCAAAGGCGGCTGTCAACTGGGCCTGCTATTTGAAGGAAGTCGGTACTTGGTAGAGGTAGATGGTGTGCGTGGTTTTGTGCTCGTTCGCCTGAGTATCCACTGAGTCGACGGGCCTCCAGCCTGGAATCGGGTAGTCGTAGGAGACAACGCGCGCATTCACTTTAAGATAGCGCTCCAGGTTAGGACGAAGGCTTTCGTTTGCAGTTGTGGTGAGGTACAGAGTTATGACGTCGGCTGAACTTAAGTCCTGTTGCAGCATATTGCCCTGAATCACCCTGACGCTGGCTTGCAAATGATGCTTCTTGACCTCTTCGTTCGCCTTCTTGGCTTCGCGTGGAGCGAGCTCCACGCCGATCGCCTTCACCCGGAATTGCTCAGCGGCCATGATAATGATGCGCCCGTCACCACACCCCAGATCGTAGAGTGTCTCACCGGGCTTCAGATGCGCCATCTGGAGCATCTTGAGGACGACTACCTCAGGCGAATTGACGTACGGCGCGACGATGTCTTTCTTGTAATCGGATAGGTGAGGGCTGTCCTTTTGCTGTTGTTGTCCCCAGCCCAGTGTTGAGAAAGCAAGCAGGGTAACGCTAAACCGCGCTAACCGAAGCATTCGAGCCGACATAAAAAGATCCCGTTAAGAATAGTCTACCTCGCTCCAATTGCAAGCACGCTGCTGGTTTTCAGGTGTTTCGACCGGGCGATGCGGTTGACCATCTCGGAGGTAGCAAACCACAGATCGCGGGGCTTGGAAATGGTGTACTCGGTGCCCTTGAAATACTTCACCGCGTGACTGATGGAATCGCGCCACGGGATCTCCTGGGGGTAGAGATTGTAGTTCATATAGAACAGAGGACACTCAATATCTCCGATGCGCCGCAGGTCCTCTTGGGGTACATCGGCCTGCAGAATCGCCTTGGGCCCGGCAAAGATCACGCCGTCCGGCTTTGCCGACGATCCCAGTTCCTTTTCGATCAGGTCCGAGAGGAAGTCAGTCTCTCCGTGCTTCTGGCTCAGGCGGCCCAAGTCCACCACGCCGGGCTTCACCTCGTGCAACGCCTTGCCGAGACCGGGGAAGTCGATGTGCTCGGCGGCGTCCTGCCGGAACAGAATCCGCTGCTCCTGCAGGTTGAATGCGATCAAGGACACCCGCTCGATGCGCGAATCATGATCAATGGCCCTCAAGATGCTGATCAGAGCAGCCGTGTCAATCGGTTGAAGCACCGCTGCATCTTTGTTTTGCGGGGCAAAATTCACCAAAATCTTTATGTTTAGCTGTTCGGGATTGGATGCCACCCGGTGAATCCCCGGATCGTCGAGAAACGGCTCGAACTGTACCTGGTCAATGTGGCCAGCGGGCAGGAACAGCATCATCGCCTTGTCTTTGAGCGGTAAACTCGCCTCCACGTCCCAATTCGATGCGCAGACTCGTTCGGCGCGATCGCGCATCAGCCAGTCCACATGGTAATTTCCTTCGCCGATGTCGAATCCACCATGCAAGATGGCGTCGCCTGACGCATCGGGTTCAATCGACGGAACCCGGATGTGCTGCGAGAAAAACTGCGGGTGGTTCTTATCGTCAGCCTTGAAGACGCGGAAGACGATCGTCAACAGATCCTCGTCTCCTTCTAGCTCTCTTAAGGGAATGGAGACGTCGTACCAGGCGTGATAGCGAAGATCAAAACCCACTTCGGGCTTCTTGGTCGTGACTGTGCAGGCCAAGTCCTTTCGTGTTTCACCCGCCTCCAGAACCGCCAGGTCGGACGGTAGCATGGCAAAGTGGGTGCCCGCCTCGGTTGGTTTCACCATGAATTGGGATCGGGCGGTGCTTGGAAACAGAGTGAGGAGTGCCGTTGCCGCGACTAGGAGCCTCAGCGGCACACAATTCGCCCAGCGGCGGATTGAAACTGCCGGCCGAGGCGGACCAACGGTTGCAAACGATGCTTCCTGTAAACGCAGCGCCATGTTCCCCCAGGCAGCTGTCAGAGGCCCCAATTGCTAGTACGGCCTCTCTGGGCAACATTATCGTCGAAATGCCATTTAATTGCTAACGTTTTCCACTAGCAGATGGTCGGGGGCAACAGCTTGGGATTTATTTGCGTCACACTGAATGTGCCACGTCCCGTGACGAGGCGTACTTCAAACTTCTGGTCCGGACTTCATGCCAGACACTCCCGTTCGCATGCCGTGAAATCGGAGGCTCAGGGATTCCCGAGCCGCATTGTGTCAATCTCTGAACATCTGGGACCGCTCCGCACCTCTGCCCCTGTGTTAAAGTGCGAGTGATTATGGCCTCCCGAAGTGTTAACAAAGTCATCCTGATTGGGAACCTGGGGCGTGACGCCGAAGCGAAGTTCACTCCGTCGGGCGTCTCCGTCACAAAGTTCGCCGTCGCGACCACGCGTAGTTGGAAAGACCAGCAAACCAACGAGTGGAAGGAAGAAACCAACTGGACCAATGTCGTTTTGTGGCGCCAGGAGAATCTGGCCCAATACCTGACCAAGGGCAAGCAGGTCTATGTCGAAGGCCGGCTTCTCAACCGCAGTTACGACGATAAGGACGGCAAGAAGGTGTATACCACTGAGGTCGTTGCCGAGGAAGTGATCTTATTGGGCGGACGTGGCGAAGGCGGTGCGGAAGGTGGTGGCGCATCTGCTTCCGGTGGGTACCGCCAAGGCGGCGCAGCCCGTCCCAAGCCGGCCTCCGCTCCCGCAGGCGCTGCCGAGGAAGACCCCTTCGGCGGAATGGGCATCACCGACGACGACGTCCCGTTCTAAAAGCGGTTCTCAGGGCGGGCCCTCTGGGACTTGCGAAAGTCTATTGTGCCCGACCTCAAAACGTGACTTGGTTCATCGGCGCAGAACTCTGAAAGGAACGAGCTGCGCACGACAAGCTCGGCCTCGTCTGAGAAGCCACACGACGTCGGATTTCGTGTGCGCTCCCAACTTTCCCGAGCACACGGTGGTGGGCGATCGACGCTTCGGCCGCCGACCGCCACGTTTCGCTGCAAGCAGATGTGCCAAAACAAATAACAGTGAGAGTTTTGTGTAAGCTGGCGTACTTCTTTTTGTTCGTGGAGGTTATTTCATGTCCTTACCTACAGACAGCGACTCACCGGTCGACCTGGCCCGGTTTGATGATGATTGGGCGAAGGCCACGCTCTCAGCAGACGAAATGTACAGGGACGTTCCAGACGGGACCTACGATGCCGTCATCGAAGAGGCACGTCTAACGGAAACGAGTTCAACCGGGCGCCCGATGGTCACTGGGAAACTACGCATCCATGGACCGCAGGCATTGAATCGTGTTTTGACGAAGAATCGAGTGAACGGAGAGTACTCTCGCATACTTGAAAGAAGACCTCGATAAATGCGGGCTGCATATATCGCGCCTGTCCGAGTTGCGCGCTCGTCTCGGAGAAATGGTGGATCGTCCCGTTGGCCTTGACAAGCGCACCAAAGATGGACGAGCTAATTTCTATTTCCGCTGGCCGTCCAATCGAACTTTCACAGTTACTCTAGACGACGTACCGTTCTAGACAGTCAAGGCGAACAATCGGGACGTGAACTGCACACGCCCCTTTACACCTTCTTCCGTGGCACCAGGAAGAGCTTGGCCCGTTGTCCCGGAACGGCAGCTACAGCCCGGCGTTTCTTTTGCAGCCCGTCGAGCCGTTTTTCGTCCCGTTCGTGCCGGCGGCGGAGTTGAGTCTCCTGACGCGTCAGCAGCTTGAAGTGTTTCTCGTAAATCAGATACGTGTGCGCTTCAATCAGCGTATTGCGCTCTTGCGGATCCTCTGCGCTGAATCGGTCTGCGAACTCCACTTGCCCGCGGACAAACAGGCTTTCCTCCAGCGCGGGAATCCTCGCCAGCCGCCATCCAGCTAGGGCCAGAGAATCCACCAGTGCTGCCTCTTCAAGCCCTTGAGGCTCGAAGCGCTGACGGTACCGCTCCAGATAATCCTGCAACTCGCCGACGAAGTCGTTTGGTATGGATTTCACGGAAATTGGGTGGTCCCGCCGACACGAACTGAGTTCCAACGTAGCACGCGCAGAAGCACACCAGGCTGGAGCCGCGACATCGATGAGTCAGCGGTCTTGGACGCGTCGCCCCAGGACCGTAGTGTGCGGTTCCTTAAGCAGTACTCTATAAAGAAGCTTCGGGTTCTCGTAGCGAAGCCGATCGGCGGCAACTCCAGAGCCCGCCGAGAAAGGATCTGCGGCCATGACCAAAGAAGAGATCATTCTCGCGAATAAGGAGTATCTGTTCCCGTCAGTCTTTCATTACTTCAATGAGCCGTTGGTCATCGACCATGCTAAGGACCAGTACGTCTGGGATGCGGATGGCAATCAGTACCTCGATTTCTTTGGCGGCATCGTCACGGTCAGCGTGGGCCACTGTAATGACCAGGTGAACGCTCGCGTCCACCAGCAGATCGACAAGCTCTGGCATGTCTCCACGGTTTTCGCCAATGAGCCGCAAGCGGCACTGGCCAAGCAGATCGCCGGTATAACGCCGGACGGCGTCTTGACCAAGTCGTACTTCACCAACAGCGGGACGGAGGCGAATGAAACGGCGATCATCGCCGCCCGCTGCTACACCGGCGCGAATGAGATCATTGCGCTGCGGCACGCCTATCATGGTCGCTCCGCGCTGGCCATGACTCTGACAGCGCAATCCACTTGGCGCATGGGTATGGCGCCGCAGCCCGGCATCGTTCACGCCCATAACGCCTACTGCTACCGCTGCCCGTTCGGCCTGACGTATCCCGGCTGTGAGGTCCGCTGCGCACAGGATATCGATGAGCTGATCCGCACCTCGACCTCCGGCCGTATCGCCGGATTTATTGGTGAACCAATTCAGGGCGTCGCCGGCTTCGTCACGCCGCCCAAAGAGTACTTCCAGATTGTGGCTTCCATCGTTCGCCAATACGGAGGCATTTTCATTAGCGATGAAGTACAAACTGCCTGGGGCCGCACTGGCAATAAATGGTTCGGGATCGAACAGTGGGGCGTGGTTCCCGACATCATCACCAGCGCGAAAGGCCTGGGAAACGGCGCGGCGATTGGCGTGACCGTCGCGAAGCCGGAGGTCGCCGATGCCATGAAGGGCATCAGCATCTCCACCTTCGGCGGTAATCCCGTTGCGACCACTGCGGCCAAAGCCGTGCTGGATTACATCGCGGAACGAAACCTGCTGCAAAACACCGCCGATGTCGGCGCCTATTTGCGTGAGCGGCTGGAGGAGCTGCGGCGGAAGTACGACATCATCGGCGAAGTGCGTGGCATGGGTCTGCTCCAGGCCATGGAGCTAGTGGATGATCGCCGCTCCAAGAAGCCGGCCACTGCCGCTACGCTCCAGATCATGGAGTCTGCCCGCGAACACCGTATCTTGCTGGGCCGAGGTGGCCTGTATGGGAATGTGATTCGGCTTTCGCCTCCCATGAACATCGCCAAGAGCGATGTCGACGCGTTCGTCGAACAGCTTGATTCGGTCTTCGCGCACGTCACCGCGCCGGTGGGCCGCTGATCAACGTGGTGTCCGCCGATCCGCTCTTCTTCAGGGAGAAGGATGTTCGCGCGCTCCTGCGGTTCGATGCGCTTATTCCGGCCATCGAGCAGACGCTGATCGATTTCTCGTCGGGCAAGGTCATCCAGCCGGTCCGCACCATCTTGTCGCTGCCCGAGCAGTCAGGACATCTCGCCTGGTTTGGTCTGATGCCGGCCCAATATGGCGCCTTCGTCGGCGCCAAGCTGGTCACCTTCTATCCGGGCAACGCCAGTCGCAGTTTGCCGACCCACAATGCCAGCATCGTGCTGTTTCGTGCCGACACGGGCCAGCCCGTGGCGGTACTAGACGGCCGGCTCATTACGGAGATGCGGACCGCAGCCGTCTCAGCTGTCGCGACACGGGCTCTCTCGGCGCCTTCGGCCAACAGGCTCGCGATTCTCGGCAGCGGTGTGCAAGCGCGCTCCCATCTGGAAGCCTTGCGGTTGGTTCGCGACTTTACACAAGTCACCGTCTGGAGCCGTAATCCAGATCACACGCGGTTGTTTGCCGAGGAAACGGGATCGATCCTGGCCTCAACCGCCGAGGAGGCGGTCGGCGACGCAGATGTCGTTCTTACGGTCACCAGCGCCGCTGAACCCATTCTCAGGGGCGAATGGCTGAGACCGGGCGCTTACGTGAACGCCGTGGGTGGCGTTGGCCTCGGCCGCCGGGAACTGGATGTTTCGGTTTTCAATGGTGCTACCGTGGTGGTGGAATCGCGCGACGCAGCCGCCCAGGAATCGGGCGAAATCATCACAGCCGGCGCGAACATCCATGCCGAAATCGGCGAGCTTCTGTTCGGGGCGAGGCGCCTCCCGCCGACCGATCGCGTCGTTTTTAAGTCGCTCGGTATCGCCGTCGAGGATGTTACCGCGGCCGCCTTAGTTTATACGGCCCGCGTTTCTGCTGGATAACGTAGCCTTGTGCTGCGGGAATCTGGCTGGCTTGACGATCAATTGTGTTAAAACGAATGCGTGGGACGGGAGCGACTGCTAATCGCCGCCGCCCATCAGATCCAGCGCCGCCGTTCAAAGCGGAGTTCGATCTGGACCGTCCGAACCGCAGTACAATCGGTATTCGAGGGTGCTTAGAGGATCACCTTCTATCGAAAGGTGGGACTGAAAGGCCGTGGCGCGGATCCCGGCTTTTCCCTTTGCGGCTCCAGTACCGCACCCGGAAACCAGCACTTTCAATCACCCGACGATGTAAGAGCGTCCCGGACCCGAGCTCGTATGGATACTTGTTTGACTTAGGAGAGAAAGATCTCGCGGAAAAGCCGGTTTCCGCCGTATAACGTAGAAAAGACGAAGACGAAGGGACTGGAAACGTGCTATCCTTAACTTGTCCTATCGCGGCTTTGTCTTCGGTGAACCAATCTTCCTCGTTCCTGGCTGCTTTTAGAACATATCTAAGCAACAGGAGTCTTTCATGACTAACGTATTCGTTGGAAACCTGAGTTTCCAGACAACGCAAGACGATCTCACTTCGATCTTTTCCCAGTATGGTTCGGTCGAGCGCGTCAATCTTATCACCGACCGGATGACCGGCCAACCCCGTGGTTTTGCATTTGTTGAAATGTCAAACCGCGCGGAAGCCGAAACGGCAATCTCTGTTCTGAACGGTAGCGACCTGCACGGCAGAACGCTAAATGTAAATGAAGCTCGTCCCAAGACCGATGCCCCTCGTGGCGGCGGTGGCGGCGGACGTGGCAACAGCGGTGGCGGTGGCGGCGGCTTCAAAAAGTCCCGCTGGTAATCACTGCATGAATTGACGGGGCGGCTCCAGCGGGAGTTGCCCTCCTAATCTTTTGTTTTTTTCACTAGCCAGTTGAGAAAGAGTGTGCATGGCGGCACGTGGATCTTTTCAAAAACGTCAAAAGGAATCAGCCCGCAAGGAGAAGCGTCAACAAAAGCTGGATCGGCGCCAGGGGAAGATAATCCCTCAAGCTCGGCCGGACAGTGGGTCGACAGAGGATAGTGACGTTGGCGTGGCGGAGGAGTCGGGTATCAATCCCGAAACCAACCTCCCGCTGCCTGGCGGATCCTCAACGGAGCCTACTCCGGTGCACGGCCAGGAAAACGAGTGAGCGTGCAGTTCTTCTATAAGGGTTTTACACAGGATGGCAATCAGCGTCGTTACTCGTTTGATGCCGTAGAAGAGCGTCAACCAGTTCGACTTTGCGCCATCAGGATTGAACTGTCTCTCTTCACCAAGTATGCCCTCTCCCTGCAAAGCGGACCCATGTTCTGCCTGCAGTTGCTCCGCAGAGCAGCCGATGGCGGAGTCGGTCATATGGAGCAGTTTCAGGAGTATTGCGCGGTGGATACCGACTTCAATACTCTGACGTCGGAACGCGCCGCCAGAGCGGCCGTCGTCGCTGCCAAGAAACCGCCCCGGCGGCCTTTTCGTAAACCGGCTGCTGCGTCTCAATTGCGCGGCGTCGGGCGGCCCGAAACCGCTGACCATCGTCCGGCTGAAATAGCGAAGAAACCGTAGCCTTCAAGTCAAGGTCGCGGGCTTCTCAGTACAAGAGAATTAACCCGAAACAAAGTATCACGCTTCATTTTGATGTATTGGCTATGGAGTGTGGTAAACCCACCGGCGAGCTGTATCTTCGCCGGATATTAGATTTATCCTCCAACATCGAATGAACAACTTTTCAGAACTACAACTATCTCCGCTCCTCAAGCAAAACCTTGCTAGCAATGGTTTTGTTCAACCGACGCCCGTTCAAGTGCAGGCCATTCCGCCCGCTCTGGAAGGCTTAGACCTTGTTGCCACGGCCCAAACCGGTACTGGCAAGACGCTGGCCTTTGTCCTCCCGCTGATCAACTCGCTTATGGCGAAACCGGTCATTGGCATCAGTGGCGTCATTCTTACTCCGACCCGTGAACTTGCCATTCAAATTCACGAGGTTTTCACCAAGCTCGCCAAGGGCACCGGGCTTCGCGCCACTGTGGTCGTCGGAGGCTTAAGTGAGAGCACGCAGCTGAACGATATCCGCCGCGGCTCAAACGTCCTGATTGCCACACCGGGCCGCTTGTCCGACTATTTGAATCGGCGCCTGGTGAAACTCAGCGCAGTCAGCATTCTCATTCTGGACGAGGCTGATCGCATGCTCGATATGGGCTTCTTGCCAACCATCGAGAAGATCCTGGCTCTATTGCCGGCTACCCGCCAGACGCTCTTCTTCTCGGCCACTATCGAGAAGACCATCGTTCCGCTGATCGGCAAGCACCTCAAGAATCCGGTCCGCATTGCGATTGGTACGACCACTAAGCCTGCCGAAGAGATCGATCTTCACGTCTATGAAGTGGAGCACCACCGTAAGCTCGGTTTGCTTCGCGACATGCTCGACAAGAAGGATGGATCCTTCCTGGTGTTCGCCCGTACCAAACACGGCACCGACCGTCTCGCCAAGCGCTTGGCGCGCTCTGGCGTGAAGGCGATCGGTATCCACGGCGATCGAACGCAGAACCAGCGCAACCAGGCCCTACACGGATTCCGTGAAGGCTTTTACCGCGTGCTGGTCGCCACCGATGTGGCGGCGCGCGGCATTCACGTCGAAGGAATCGCTCATGTGGTGAACTTTGATATGCCGCAAGCTCCCGAAGACTTCATCCACCGCGCCGGCCGAACCGGTCGCGCCGGCCAGCGTGGCACGGCATCCACCTTCGTCACCAGCGGCGAACGTGGCGATATCCGAACCATCGAACGCTTTCTCAACTTGCGCCTGTCCCGCCAGGCGGTCCCCACGGTGCTTCCGCAGGACCCTTCCGACTTGGGCGCCGAGCCGGCCGATTCGGGAGTTCAAAACCGTTCCCAAGCCAAGTGGAACGCGCGACCCACGTCCAGCGCTCCCGCGCATCATGTCAAGCGCGCTGTTTCGCCTTGGCAGCGTAACGCGAATCCGAAGCGCAGCTTTAGCTCCACCCGTCGTTCTCGCCCGAGCGCATAAGCGCATTTCGAATCACCATCCCGCACGCGGCTCATTTGTCGCGTGCGGGATTTTTCTTTCCACGCCGTCCGTCCCCCTCAATCGCCTCTGCAATTCCAGCGTCTGCCTCTTGTGACAAACCAGGCAAAGCGTTCGGAGGTTGGCAATGTCGCACTCGCCGCCACCCTCAGCCACCGGCATGATGTGATCGGCATCCCACAGGCTCTTCCGCGAAATCCGTTTCAGTCCCCACTGCGCCAGCAGCTTCAGCCGATATGTTCCTCGCGAACGCTTGAGCTCCGCGTAGGCTGCTTGGGTGTTCACTCCGCAATGGGCACAGATGCCGTTGTCACGCAGGTGAACCTGTTCCCGCAGATAGCCGGGATCGGTTCGCAGCTTCCATTCATGCACGCAGTATTCCGAGCAGAAGGTAAAGCGGCCCGCCGGAACCTCCAATCGGCACCAGCGGCATAGCGTGCGCTGGTTCTCGCCCTTTTCGAGCGCGTTTCGATCGGCGAATCCGCCGGGCATTGTTCGGGAAGTGCTCATGGCTGCAACAAATCCAGCATAGAATGTTTCAAAGCCAGACATGACGTTGGACCCGTCAGCCGCCGTCTTTGGTAACCAAGTAAGACGATCCTTCGCCTCCCATTAAGGACCCTTCCTAACGCAACGCCATGCGGTCGCGTCTGGAAGAGGAACCCATTTAGAATAGGACCAGCCGAAGGCCCCGTCCGCCTGAACTATCCGGACCCGCGCCGAAACCCTAGCCAATGCTATTTCGAGACCGTTCATCCAATCGCGTGCTTCCCACGCTGGCGGCGTCTTTTGCCGCTCTCTTCTGCGCCGCCATCCCAGCTGCCGCACAACATGGCAAACCTACTCCCGAGCAGATCGCCGCGATCGAGCGCGGGAAGTCGCAGTTCAAGTCCAGTTGCGGCTTCTGCCACGGGGAAGATGCCACCGGTAACCGGGCGCCTGACCTGGTCCGCTCCTCGATCGTCAGCCATGACCAGGACGGCAATCTGCTGGGACCCGGTCATCCGAAATGGCCGGAATGACAAAGGAATGCCCGGCTTCCCGACGCTGAAGGAAAGCGAGGTCGCCGACATCGTTGTCTTCCTGCATTCTCGCGCCGACCAGGCCCTGAACAGCGCAAGCATTCCCAGTGACTACCCGGTCGCTAAGCTTCTCACCGGCAATGCCGATGAGGGCAAGGCTTACTTTAATGGTGCGGGTGGCTGCACGGGTTGCCACTCGGTCACTGGTGACCTGGCCCACGTCGCCTCGAAGTATTCGCCGATCGATCTGCAGCAGCACATCGTCTATCCAACGGGCCGGCCTCGCCGCACCGGCGATCGTCACGGTTTCGGACGGCTCGAAATTCGAAGGCCGAGTTGTGCAGGACGACGAGTTCACCATCGGTATCGTTGCCAAGGACGGTTGGTATCGCTCCTGGCCTCGCGCCTCTGTCAAGGTCGAGGTGCACGACCCTCTGCAGGCCCATCATGAACTCACCACCAAATACACCAACGCGGATCTGCATAACCTCTTCGCTTATCTGGTGACCTTCAAGTAGTGGCCACGAAGAACAGAATGAAACGCCTCCTTTTTTCTACCCTGTCGTTAGTAGCGATGTTGTTTGCCTCCGTCGGACCCTCACTCTCGCAAGGCTTGGATCCAGCCGATCTGCTCAAGCCTCCGCGCGAGACCTGGCCTACCTACAACGGCGACTATTCGGGCCGCCGCTACAGCACGCTGTCTCAGATCAACGCCGCCAATGTTCATCAGTTGAGTCCCGCTTGGGTATTGCCCATGCAGTCGGTCACTATCAAGTCCACGCCGCTGGTGGTGAATGGCATCATGTACTTCACAACGCCCGACAATGTTTGGGCTGCCGACGCTCGCAACGGCAAGATCATCTGGCACTACTACCGCGAGTCGCAGGGCGATCACATCGGCCAGCGCGGCGTCGGCATGTACAAGGACTGGCTCTACTTTGAAACGCCAGATTGTCATCTGATCTCGATCGACGCCAAGACGGGCCATGCCCGCTGGGATATTCAGCTTGCCGATCCGAAACTCGGCTACTTCGCCACCATGGCGCCGTTGGTGATTCGCAACCACGTCATCGTCGGCGTGTCGGGCGATGTCACGGACATACCTGGCTTTCTCGAGTCGGTTGACCCTGACACCGGCAAAGTGCAGTGGCGTTGGGACACCGAGCCGAAGCCCGGCGAACCGGGTGCCGACACCTGGCCGCAAGGCACCGATGCGGCCGCCCACGGCGGCGGTATGACTTGGATGACCGGCACCTACGATCCCGAAATCAACCAGCTCTTTTGGGGCATCGGCAATCCCAATCCCGTCCTGAATGGCGACATCCGAAGGGGCGATAACCTCTATACCTGTTCCATTGTTTCTCTCAATCCCGACACCGGTAAGCTCAACTGGCACTTCCAACCCTCCCCCCACGACACCCACGACTGGGATGCAGTGCAGACCCCGGTCTTAATCGACGACGAATACCAGGGCGTGCATCGTAAGCTGCTCGCACAAGCCAGCCGCAACGGCTACTACTTCCTGCTCGACCGGACCACCGGTGAGCACATTCTCACCACGCCCTTCATCGCGACCAACTGGGCGAAGAGCATTGGCGGCAGGGGTGAGCCGATTCCCAATCCGGCGATGGAACCAAAGCCGGATGGCGTTCTGGTCTCGCCCGGATCCGACGGAGCCACCAATTGGATGGCGCCGAGCTTCGATCCGGTAAGCCGTCTCTTCGTCGTCAGTGCCCGCCGCCTTTGGAGCATCTTCTATATGACAGCCGACGGCAAGCCGGAAGGCTGGGCCGGCCGCGACCGCAATCTCTGGGCGAACTCCGAACTGGTTGCCATGAACTACGCCACCGGCAAGATTGCGTGGCGCCACGACATCGGAGAAGGCGAAGGAGTCGCCGGTATCCTCACCACCGCCGGCAACTTGCTCTTTACCGCCGACAACTCCAACAACCTCATCGCGCTGGATCCGAAGACCGGCAAAACGTTGTGGCATGTCAACCTCAACGCCCGCATGGAGTCGTCGCCCATGACCTATTCCCTCGATGGCCGGCAGTACCTCCTGACCGCCGTGGGCAACGTGATCTACGCATGGGCGCTGCCCCAACCGGCCACTTCTTCTTCGGTAGCGTGGAACTCCACCGCTGACGCTGCGTTGACGGCCTCGAATGCAACCCGCTAAACTTGCTCATAGTCTAAGTCTGACGAGTTTCTCAACGGCTCTAACAAACCAGCCGGTACGACGCACAACTTGTTTGGCGGCACGGGCCATGAGTTGCGGCAGTAAGCGGACGAAGCACTCGTTGGATGCGGCTTGCGAGCGACGTTGTTGTTCGGATTCCTACGAAAGAGAAGGGAACCCATAGTTGTAATGCCCACGCATCTCACCCGGCTAGCTATCACGGCGACGTTGACGGTTGCCAGGGCACTCTGCCAAACCGCTCCTGCTGCGCCTCCTCACGTCGACTTTGATCGGCAGGTCCGGCCTATTCTCTCCGACAAGTGCTACACCTGCCACGGGCCGGATGAGAAGAACCGCATGGCGAAGCTGCGTTTCGATTTGAAGGACGGCGGCGCCTTCGCGGAGCATAATGGCTACACCATCGTGAAGCCGGGCGACTCCGCCAACAGCCGTCTCTACCAGCGGATCAGCTCGGACAAGAAGAGCTTCCAGATGCCGCCGCCCTCCTCTGGGCAGCAGACACTTACGCCTGCGCAAATTGAAATCGTCAAGAACTGGATTGACGAAGGCGCCAAGTGGGAAACCCATTGGGCCTACGCCGTTCCGCAACGCCCCGAAGTTCCCAAGGTGTCGGATCCCGCCTGGGTGCGCAACCCGATCGATGCCTTCGTTCTCGCGAACCTGGACAAGAACGGCTTGAAACCATCGGCCGAAGCCGGCCGTGCGATTCTGCTCCGCCGCCTCACATTCGATCTGACGGGCCTTCCGCCAACGCCCGCCGAGTTGGCTGCTTTTCTTGGCGATCAGAGCCCCGACGCCTATGACAAAGTGGTCGACCGCCTTCTGCATTCGCCGCGCTACGGCGAGCGCATGGCGATGCAATGGCTCGACCTGGCTCGATATGCCGATACGCACGGCTATCACATCGACAGCCATCGCGAGATGTGGCACTGGCGCGACTGGGTGATCGACGCGTTCAACAACAACATGCCGTTTAGCGAGTTCACCATCGAGCAGCTCGCGGGTGACTTGCTGCCGGATGCCACCGTTTCGCAGAAGATCGCGAGCGGCTTCAATCGCAATCACATGATCAACTTCGAGGGCGGCGCGATTCCCGAGGAGTATCAGAATGAGTATGTCGTTGACCGGGTTGAAGCCACCGCTGCCACCTGGATGGGAGTGACCCTGGGATGCGCCCGCTGTCACGATCATAAGTACGATCCCCTCTCGCAAAAGGAGTTTTACCGCTTCTACGCGTTCTTCAACAACGTGTCGGAGAAAGGTCTCGACGGCCAGCGCGGCAATGCCGAGCCCTTCCTTCAACTCCCCGGTGATCGGCAGCGGGAGAAGCTCGATCAGCTGACCAAGGCGATTGCAGAGCTCGACAAGACGCTGGATGAAAAGAAGGTTGCGCCCACTCAATCCGAGTGGGAGAAGACGCGGCTTCCCACGCTCTCCGCGCCTACCCGCGCCGGCCTGGTGGTGCATTACGAGTTCGACGGCAGCCTGTCGGACAGCTCCGGCAAGTACCACTATGGCCAGGTTGTGAAGGGCGACCTGAGCTACGCTCCCGGTATCGTCAATCGCGCCGCCACCTTCGACGGCGAGACGCACGCGACGCTCGATGACGCAGGGACGCTCTCGCATGGTCCGTTCTCCGTCGCGTTTTGGATACAACCCGACAGCCACCGCCCGATGACGGTCTTGACGGAGGTTTCCGACAGCACAACCCAAGAGGGCGTAGAGTTCCACCTCGACGACTATCTGCTGACCGACATCCAGCATTGGGAGCCCCATCTCTACGTGCGGCTGAGCCGGAAATGGCCTTCGGACGCTATTGAGGTCCGAACCAAGGACCGCCTCGATCCCTCTAATTGGCGTCACGTCGTCGTGAATTACGATGGCTCGGGAAAGGCCGCCGGCCTGCACGTCTTCTTTGATGGAAAGCCCGCGGAAGTGGAGGTTCTCACCAACAAGCTGTCCGGTAAACTGACCACCACCGCCAAACTGGAGATCGGCAACAAGGATCTGGGCAAGGCTTTCAAGGGCCAGCTCGACGACCTCCGCATCTACAGCCGCCCGCTGTTGGCGGCCGAGATTCAACCGCTGTTCCGCGACGAGCCCGTTCGTGCCTCCATCATGATTCCGGCCGATCATCGGGACGACGGGCAAAAGGAGCGCCTCCAAAGCTACTTCCTGTCCACCGAGGCGGCTCCGGAACTGCGCCAGGCTTATCTCTCGCGGAAGGACCTGAAGAAAGAGAAGGCCGACCTGGTCAAGGTGATCCCCACCACCATGGTGATGGCCGAACTGGAGAAGCCGCGCGAAACCGCGATTCTCGGGCGCGGCGACTATCGGAACCGCGGTGAGAAGGTCACGCCCGGTGTGCCGGCCATTCTGCCGCCGTTGCCTCCCGGCGCACCGGCCACCCGGCTGACGCTCGCCAAGTGGATGGTCAGCCCGGAGAATCCGCTGACGGCTCGGGTGGTCGTGAACCGGTACTGGCAGAGCTATTTCGGCATCGGCATCGTCAAGACGCCGCAGGATTTCGGTTCGCAAGGCGACGCGCCCAGCAACCAGGCGCTGCTTGACTGGCTTGCCACCGAGTTCGTTCGCAACGGTTGGGACGTGCGTGAGATGCAGCGCCTCATCGTGACCTCGGCCACCTACCGGCAGGATTCCGCCGCCAGCCCGGATCTCATCAAGGACGACCCGGAGAACCGCTTGCTGGCTCGCGGCCCGCGCTTCCGGCTCCCGCCGAAGCCGTCCGTGACAATGCGCTGTTCGTCAGCGGCTTGCTCAAGGAGCGCGTCGGTGGGCCCAGCGTGTTCCCGTACCAGCCTAAGGGGTTGTGGGAAGACATCGCCTTCGGCGACGGATTCTCCGCACAATCGTACGTGCCGAGCCACGGCGACGATCTCTATCGCCGCAGCATGTACACCTTCTGGAAGCGCACCAGCCCGCCGCCGTCGCTTGCGACCTTCGATGCGCCTGACCGCGAGAAGTGCACTGCGCGGCGCCTCCTGACCAACACGCCCTTGCAGGCGCTGGTGCTGTTGAACGATCCGACCTATATTGAAGCCTCGCGTGCTCTTGCCGGACGGATGATTCTCGAAGGCGGCAACGATCCTGCTAAGCGCATCACCTATGCCTTCGAATTGGCCACCGCCCGGCCGCCCGCGGCGAACGAGCTCGAAATCCTGCGCTCGCTGGAAGAGAAAGAGCTGGCCGAATATCGCCGCGATCCGGGCGCCGCGCGCAAGCTGATTGCGGTGGGCGAATCGAAGCCGCCCGCTAACATCGATCCGGCGGAGATGGCGGCCTGGACGACGGTTGCCAGCGCCATCCTGAACCTGGACGAAACGATTACCAAGGAATAATGAGCCATGTCGATTGAAGAACAACTCAAACAGGCCCTTACCCGCCGCCACTTTTTCGGACTGGCCAGCACAGGGCTCGGAACGGCGGCCTTGGCCTCGCTGCTGGCACCCTCCGCTTCGGGCGCGCAAGATGCCAGCGCCAGCCGGGGGCCTGCCAGGTCTGCCGCACTTCCCACCGAAAGCGAAGCGCGTTGTGTTCCTGCACCAGTCGGGCGGCCCTTCGCAGATCGACCTGTTCGATTACAAGCCGAAGCTGAAAGAGTACATGGGCGTAGATCTGCCGGCCAGTGTCCGCATGGGCCAGCGCATAACCGGCATGACGTCCGGCCAGGCCACGCTTCCGGTTGCGCCATCGGTCTTCAAGTTTGCGCAGTACGGCAACTCTGGCGCCTGGATCAGTGAACTGATGCCGCACACCGCCAAGATCGTTGACGACATCGCCATCATCAAGACCATGTGGACCGACGCCATCAACCACGACCCGGCCATCACCTTTATCCAAAGCGGCTTCCAGCAGCCAGGCCGCCCCAGCATGGGCGCCTGGATCAGCTACGGCCTGGGCAGCGAGAACAAAGAGCTGCCGTCGTTCGTGGTGCTCATTTCGCAGCAGAGCTGCCTCAATACCGACCAGCCGCTGTTTTCGCGGCTGTGGGGAAGCGGCTTTCTGCCATCGAAGTATCAAGGCGTGCAGTTCCGTTCGTCCGGCGATCCGGTGCTCTATCTGTCGGACCCTCCCGGCGTCGACAAGTCCACCCGCCGCAACATCCTGGATGCTGTTGAGCAGTTGGACGCGATCCGCGCCGAGCGCCTTCCACGATCCGGAGATCGAGACGCGCATCTCGCAGTACGAGATGGCGTTCAAGATGCAAACCTCCGTACCCGAATTGATGGACATGGAGAAAGAGCCGCAGCACATCTTCGACATGTATGGGCCGGACTCTCGCAAGCCCGGCAGCTATGCGTCGCATTGCCTGCTGGCGCGGCGGCTGCTCGAGCGCAACGTCCGATTCGTGCAGATCTACAAGCGCGGCTGGGATCAGCACAACGACCTTCCGCGCGACCTGGCGCTGCAGGCGCAAAGCGTTGACCAGCCTTCGGCAGCGCTGGTGCAGGATCTGAAGCAGCGCGGTATGCTCGACGACACGCTGGTCATCTGGGGCGGGGAATTCGGACGCACCGTCTATTGCCAGGGCAAGCTGACCGAAGCCAACTACGGCCGCGACCATCATCCGCGCTGCTTCACGATGTGGATGGCGGGCGGCGGCATCAAGCCCGGCCTGGTCCATGGCGAGACGGACGATTACAGCTACAACGCCCTCTCCGGCCAAGTCCACATCCATGACCTGCAGGCCACCATCCTGAATTGCCTGGGCATCGACCACAAGCGGCTGACGTACAAGTTCCAAGGCCGCCACTTCCGGCTCACTGACGTCGCCGGCAATGTGGAAACTAAGCTTTTAGCGTGATGGAATGTGTGGTCGGCCCTTGATAACATGAGCAGCATGAACCGCCGTTCCCTGTTCCGAACCGCAGGCCTCGCCGCCGCTAGTGGCTTTTCTCTTTCTAAGCTTGCTCACGCAATGGACGCCCCGAAGGGACGGCTGAAGCAGTCGGCCTGCAAATGGTGCTACAGGAACATGACGCCTCGACGAGCTCTGCAAGCAAGGCGCCGCACTCGGGCTGAGCGGCATCGATCTGATCGGCCACGAAGAATGGCCGGTCGCCCGTAAATATGGGCTGGTCCCTTCGATGGCCCCCGGCGCCGGGACAATTCCCGACGGCTGGAATCGCAAAGAGAACCATGCCAAGCTGGCGAAGGAGATGCAGGAGAACATCGCGCTGGCTGCCGCCGCGAAGGTTCCGAATGTCATCACGTTCTCCGGCAATCGCAAGGGGCAGCCCGACGCAGGAAGGCGCCGAGAACTGCATCATCGGCCTGCGTACAGTGAGCAAAATCGCCGAGGACGCGGGCGTCACCATCAACCTGGAACTGCTCAACAGCAAGATTGACCACCACGATTACCAGTGCGATCACACGGCTTGGGGCGTCGGCGTGATGAAGGGCGTTGATTCGCCTCGGGTCAAGTTGCTGTATGACATCTACCATATGCAGATCATGGAGGGCGACATCATTCGCACCATCCGGGACAACATCCAATTACATTGGGCACTTCCATACCGGCGGCGTCCCGGGACGTCACGAACTGGACGGCAGCCAGGAACTGCAGTGGCACGCGGTGGCCGAGGCCATCGCCAACCTGAACTTCCAGGGTTTTGTGGCGCACGAGTTTATCCCCACGCGCGATCCGATGACCTCGCTGGCTGAAGCCATCAAGATCTTCACCGTGTAGGCCGCCGTTCCGAAAACGGCTTCGGCCTCTCGCTATAATGTGAACAAAACAATGAAGAACCTTTTCGCATTTGCGGCTGCGGCCGCCGTCCTTCCGGTTGCGCTTCTTTGCCAAACCACAGCGACGACCAAGAAGAGCCACCAGCCCCGCTTCCACCATGAAGGCCACTACGGCTTCCGCGCAGCCCGCGCTTCCTGCCGGTTGATCTGCCCAGTGAGCCCGGCACCTATGCGGTGTTCTACACGTCGCTCGGCAACTTCGTCTGCCGGCTCTTTCCGGACGATGCGCCCAAAACCGTCGCTAACTTCATCGGCCTCGCCACCGGGACCAAGGCCTGGACCGATCCAACCACGCACCAGCTGAAGCACACGCCGCTTTATTCGGGCACGGTTTTCCACCGCGTCATTCCCGACTTCATGATCCAGGGTGGCGACCCAACCGCGACCGGCATGGGCTCACCCGGCTACCAGTTTCCCGACGAATTCGGCCCGCATCACGATTTCAGCAAGCCTGGCATTCTGGCCATGGCCAACAGCGGCCCGAATACCAACGGCTCGCAATTCTTCGTCACGGTGACGGGCTCGACGCCAACACACCTCAATGGCAAGCACACTATTTTCGGCGAGGTGGTTTCCGGTCAGGACGTGGTCGACAAGATCTCGCTGGTTCCACGCAACTCCAGTGACAAGCCGAACACGGCGGTGAAGATCATCAGGGTAGCTATTAAGAAGGTTCCGGCGGCGGGTGCTGCGCCGGCGGCGAAGCCAGCAGCCAAACCGGTTGCGCCTTCGAAGTAAGGCGGCGCGGGAACGCTGGCGCGGCGATGCACCTTGTGCGGTCGAGCTCATCTTGATGAACGGAAACGACTTAACGTCATTCTCTCCGCCCGTTGCCGCGAGATGGCGTCGGTTCCGCCCGGCCCTGAGCGCAGATTACGAAACGAACTCATGAGCAGCCTCCGCTCATTCCCGCCGATGAAAACGTACGACGGCTACCGGCAGCCGGACGTGGGCGTCCTGCACGGGTCTGGGGACACAGCCCCACTACCCGAGTTGAATCTTCTATGAAACGAACCGGGCTTGGTCGAGGCCGGGGCGAGCGCTGTGCGTTCGAACTCATCTTATTGACCCTCCGATACTTACAACCCCGGCCACGGCAAGTGGCTGCGGTTCGAGCGATGCTTGGCGAGCGGATTACGAAACGAACCGACCGGCAACTCCGGATCGTTCTAACCCCGACTCGAGCCTGAAGTGCATCTTTGAAAATACGAACCCAAACTCACCAAATGCCTGACAGCTCGTTGCGAGCCTGCCCGGTTCTCAGAATGACGCATGGCGAGACAGCTTCAAGCCAACCCGCCCTTAAACCCGCTGATTCTGTTGATCAAATAACGGATCGAGCTCGGTGACTGCATGGTTGCTATCAAGATGCTAATTCGTGTAGCATCGTGATGTGAGAACAACTGTTTCGCTTGATGAGGATGTTGCGAACCTAATCAGCCAGGAGATGCGTCGGTCGGGCGCCTCGTTCAAGGAACTGGTCAATACCTACATTCGCAAGGGATTCGTCGCTTCGAAAGAGGGGAGCCGCAAGCCTTTTATCGTTACCTCCCGCGCGATGGGCCTGCCGCCGGGGCTTAGCTACGACAATGTGGAAGAACTGATCGAGACGATTGAGGGTCCATCGCACCGGTGATAGTCCTCGACGCTAAGTGACTGTAAGGAAATAACTGTGGCATTATGAGCGAGGCAGGATGGTGTAGTTCCATTCGCCGTGAAAGGTGTCGGGGAGCATTTGGATGGCGGTAAACTCCTTTTTGCCCACCTTGATTCCTTTCGGGTACTTGCCTGTGTCCAACTGGCTTTGAACTCGTAGTCCGATTTTTGTGGTGGTGGCCGCGATCAGGTTGACGATCACTTCATGGCTGACCAACGGTTTGCCCCGCCAGTTCTTGGTGATGAACGAGAATAGGCGATGCTCGATCCGGTTCCATTTGCTGGTTCCCGGCGGAAAGTGGCAGACCGAGATCTCCAGCCGCGTTTCGTCGGCGAGTTTCTGCAACTCCAGTTTCCACAAACGCACTCGCGATCCGTTGCTGCCTCCACTGTCTGCTGTAATCAAAAGCTGGCGGGCTTCGGAGTACGCGTCTCGGCCCATCATGTTCCACCATCTCCGGATGCTCTCGACGGCGAACGCTGACGTGTCGTGATCGGTGCCAACGCTGACCCAGCCTACGTTCTGCCCCAAATCGTAAACTCCGTAGGGCACGTCCTTTTGTTTTCCGAAATCATGTACCTGAACCGGTTCGGGCTGGCCCTTTGGCCGCCATTCGCGGCCCCCATTCTTGTACTCCCCTACCTGTTCCTTCTTTTTCGTGTCTACTGAAATAGCTGGCTGGCCATTCTTCAGGAACTCCGTCGCCTTCGCATTGATGTATTCAAACTGAGCATTGCGGTCCGGATGTGAGGAACCCTCCTTCGTCTTGCGGTTCGCCTGCAGACTGTACTTCTGTTCGTGCAACAGTTCCGCCACCAGCACATGGCTCACCTCGTGTCCCTGGGCTCGCAGTTCGTCGGCGAGATTGCGCACGCTCTTGCAGGTCCACCGCAGCGGAGACTGTGGATCCCCGCGCGTAACTGGCTCCAGCAGTTTCTCCAAATCGACCAGCAGATCCGGATCCTTGAGGGCTGCCTTCTTGCGACCGCCTCCTGTTTGTCGAATCGGCAAACGCGTCCCACGGGCGCGGTCTGGCTTCTCCCGCAATTCCGCTAAACCCACCGCAATGGCGCGCCGAGAAACGCCACTGGCGCGCGCCACCAGCGATATGCCTCCCCGTCCGTGTGCCACGCTTTCCGCCGCCGCCCATAGCCGCCGCGTACGTTCATCCAGCCACGCCTCCAACTGGGAGAAACGCTGCTTGATCTCACCTTCGCCGGCCACAAGAACATTCTAGGCCAGAAATGGTTTAATTGCTACACTTATTTTCTTACAAACGCTAACATCCTTCTGTACGCTTACGACACGACTTCGCAGCACTACGAAAAGGCGCGCGAATGGTTGGAGCAGGCACTTTCAGATGAAGGTTTGGTTGGGCTTCCGTGGCATTCGGTCGCGGCTTTCTTGCGGGTCGTAACGAACCCAAGGCTACCGGGCGATCGGTTCAGTGCGGAAGAAGCGGCCTCCGTAGTCGACCAATGGATTGCGCAGCCAACCGTTCTCATGCTTGCGCCCGGCGAGAAACACTGGCCTCTACTCAGGCAAGTGGTGACAGAAGGGCAGGCACGGGGCCCGTTGGTGACAGATGCCCAACTCGCCGCGATGACGATCGAGTGTGGCGGCGTGCTCCATACGACCGACCGGGACTTCGGCAGGTTTCCGGGTCTTCGGTGGACGAACCCGTTGGCATAGCCGAGAGTCATTCCCGCATCTTTGCAGAGCCGGAATCGGTGGGGCGACCCATTTCCCAGTTTTGTGGCCATCCCAAAAAACAGGCCGTACGCAATCCCGCGATTCCGGCGACCCGTCACTGGTTCGTGATGGTGGCGATGCTGCCGTCCAGCTTCGTCAGTTCGACCGTGAACTTTTCGTTGTAGGTATGCGCACGGTCTCGCAGCACGCTTAACGCGACTGCTTCACCTAGCTGGATGGACGTGTCCGTATCACTCCGCCAATGAATACCGGCATGGATACCATGGCCGAAGCTGACATTATGCGCTACTTTATGTAGCTCGCCATTGACAGTCATCTGCCCAGCATCACTGCCGGTATAGGTATTCAGCACCTTTCCACCGCTTGAGGGAACCTGCGGGTTGGGAATGACGAAACCACCGTCGAAAAAGAATTTCAAGACGGTGATGCACGCGCCCGCCACAACGCCATGCCCGGTGGGGTAGGCCGGGTGGGCAGGCGAGCCTTCCGGAAAGGCCTGGGATAGAAAGTAGCTGTTGTTGGCTTTGAAGCTGCTCTTGACCGCTTTCGAGTTGAGCACCGTGGGACTCAGTTGGCCTTCTATCGTGTTGCCTTGGCCAGTTTTCATTAGGTACACGAGGGCGCCGCCGGATTCCGGACGATGCCGCAGATGCACGAACCACTTCTGATACCACACCGCCTTGAGAGCCTCGCTGGCTACTGCAGCAAGGGTCGCCGCGATGTCCGGCTGGCCCATGGTTGCGAATCCGTTTTGCGTCTTGGACCCGCGGTAAGGATTGCCCGGGTTGAATGGCACCGGGTTGCCGCCGTTCATGGTGTTCAGGACCAGGTAGGCCGTGAAGTACGCCTGGTAAAGCACATCCACGTGCGTATAGGCCGCCAAGTCACGACCGTTGTGCAGGAAGACCGGTGCGGCCGGCCGAAGTTGCAACCCGGTGGAAATTCCGTTCTGCACCTGCTGAAAGGTGGTTGGGTCCAGCATGTAATCGAGATTTCGCTTAGAGGTCGTGTACTGCTGAACGACCGGCAACGCACCCAGGCTAGTGTTCTGTAGAAGAAACTGCGACATATAAGAGCCCATGGTTTCGCCGGCGAAACCTCCGCGGAACAACAGGTTTGGGGTAACTTTGTTACCGGCGTCCCTCGGCCCTTTGTAACCGGCCATTGAGGACAGTTCATTGGCCGCCTGAACCGCCGTTGCATCAGAGGAGTAGTTAGTGAAGGCGACATCGCGGAGCAATGAAGCCCAGTACAGTTCCACCAATTCAGCGGCGTACTCTTCGCTGGCCAAGGCCGGGGCGGGTGGCACGGGGAACTGGCTGCTGTCAAGGCACTCCAGATCGAACGCCAGACCGCCCTGCGGACCATTCAGTGTGCGAGGGCCGCCAAGAATGATTGCCTCGAAATCCGAAGGGTTTCCGCTATCCAAGGCATTCCTGAAGCTTTGATAGGCCGTAAGGTCGACGAGGCCGATGGCCTTTTGCAAAACGCCTTTGGTGTAGGTACCGCACTTATCGGAATAAAGAGCTTCGTCGCCATTGTCAACTTGCGGTGGTGGAGGGATGAATGCGCCTTGTGCCGCGGTTGCAGTGCGCAGCGCGAAAGACCTCGGGCTGCGATTGGTGGTCGAGGGGGTTGGATTCCTCATAGTTCCGCTTACCTGGGTCAAGTCTACTTCAAGTTGGGAGAGCGTAATCGGAGATGTAAAGGGACAATCAGTCAGGAGTGGCGCGGTTGCTTTGTGCACCTGAGCCCCTGTGACGGGTGTCAGCGTCAATTGCGGTGGCCGGCCTACTCGAGAGCGTGAGTTTTCGGAAGAAGCTGCTGGTGTGCGCCAGGGGTGGGCCAGCGCGATCCAAGTCCATTTTGCTCAAACGAAACGCCGCCATGTGGTTCCCCTCGTCGGGCGCAGAGCTCCAGCCTCCAAAGCGGGAACCAGATAGCGCCCGATGAGGGTTACGCGATGGTCCTGGATGACAGCCTGCGGTTTTGAAAGGGCCGAGAAGCCCTTACTGCGGCTGACCTATCTCCACTTCGTCGGCTCCGAAAAAGGTTCCGATGCTAGCTGTCGTGCCCTGGGGCGTAGCTGAGGAAGCGGGAACTAGGTTGAAGTAGAGCGAGATCTGATTGATCGTGTCGCGGTAGTCCGGTTGATTGCTGTTGCAACAGCTGTCAAAGTGATAACGAAACCTTCGGTTTGGATCTGGGATGAAATCGGGTATCAGATGATTGGTCTTCGTGGTCAGGTACGCAGTTACGTAGGACGTCGAGGAAGAAGCAATACAGAGCGGATAGCTTTGTGTTGGCGTAACAGCTGTGCCGTCATTGCTGCAGGTGCCAATACTGTCCTTGCTTGGATAGACGACAACAGCGTCACCCGGCACCGTGCCTGCTTGGTTGTAGGTGTTAATTACAATCACCCAGCTATATAGATTCTGGAGTTGAGTGCCTTCGAACACCATTTGCGTAGTGTCGACCTTGGCGTTGCTAATTATGCATGGGTAGTTCTTTCCGCAGTTCGTTGTAACGCTAAGGTATGGAGCCCAGTCGCCCGTTGCATGGAATTTAAGTGACCCGCCGACGATTTTAACCGGTGAATTGCCAGTGCCTTGGCGATTGTCGGCCTTCAGAAAAAAGGCGGTCGCAAAGCAGAGGACCGAGCCTGCTCCAATGTACAGCCATTTCCGGCTCGCCAAGTGCTGCGAGAACGTTGAGTTATTCTCCATCGTGGCCGCCTTTCTGGGGGACAATCTGGCCAAGCTCACGAAGAACTGCCGAAACGTCCGGCCGCTTTTTGTAAGCCTGACTTGCGGAAGACTCCCAATTATGTTCGAACGCGGAAAAAAAGTCCAGAGATTTCGATGCGGAAACCCTACTCAGTTCGTTATTGCCCAACGCTTTTTCAGACTCGGCAAGATAGAAGAAGGCGAGCCACTCGGATTCTTTTTGTGAGTGGGTCTCGAAGAACTGGATCGCAGCCTCGGCGGAGGACTTAGCGGATAACGGCGCATGACTGTGTAAATCCAGGAGTGCCATCGCCAGCCTGGCATTCGCAACGGTTTCCGGGTCGTCGGATTTTTGCGCTATGGTCAGGGCTTCTTCGGCCCACTGCCGGCTCTGATCCAGAACACTAATCTGCGCAGCTGCCATAGATCCGACTATGCGAAAGTCGGCGGCTTGGAACGGGTCGAGACCTGGGAATTTAATTAGCACCTTCCGTGTAAGACGGATTACATCGGCGTACTTTGATTGGCTCAGCAAAATGTGGTCCCTTATCCGGCTTGGTCGGCCAGCCAGAGCATCATCGTTCAACTTGCCAAGGGCCTCCTCGGCTTCTTCAAAGCGGCCGAGACGGGAAAGGGCCTCGGCGCGATGGAGAGTCTCATAACTAGCCAGTATGGGTTCGTTAGCCTGGTTGGCTGCCGCGAGGGCAGCCTCGAAGTGTTGCAGAGCGTCCGGATACCGCTGTAAGCCTAAGTACGAGGTGCCGAGTTCTTCCTCCGCTTGAGCGATGTCAGACGGATCAGCGAGGTTTCGGGTTAGAGAGACAAGGTCTAGAGCCGATTTTTCCGCCCTGCCGTACAGGGATTCCGTGTTCTTCTGCCGCGCCAGGAAAAGCAACGGATAGAACGATTCTTTGGGAAACTGATAAATCCTATAATATTCGGTTGCGGCCTCCAGGGCCTTGATGTCCTGCGGCTGACTCCGCATGTAGCGAATGTTCGCAAGGTTGACTTGGGCGAGGGCGACTAGGCGGGGCCAGCGATTTCGCTGAGCGGCCTTCAGCGCTGTGGCAAGGCCGTGCTGTGCGGTCCCAAGAGACTTCGCATCCGTCTTCCCTGAGTAAGCCGCACCTTGGCGTAGCCGGGCGTCTGTCTCCCAATATTCGAGCCCATTCTCGTGAGCAAGTTCTATGGCTCGAGATGCCTCCTCGATTGCGTCGTCCTCCCTTCCGCGGCCATGGTCAATGGCGCTTAGACGGCACAGTGCGCGGGCTTCCAACTGGACGCTCGGCACCGGCATATTCTGGGCAGCGTTAAACGATTTCTGAGCCTGTTCACGCGCTGTATCGTATTGGCGGAGAATGGTCTGCCAATAACTTCGGTGATACGCGACTTCGGCCCTCCCCTCCTGGCTGCCGAGCCGCATATAGAGCCGATCGGCCCGATCGAAATCAGCGCCAGCTTGAACATCGCTCCCCTGGCGGGCTTCGAGGATCGCCGAACGGAGATAAGCAGCGGGGGAATCGGGTGCGAGCTTCCTGGCTTCGCCGTAGGCGGCCAACGCGGCGGGGATCTGGCCCGCTTTCTCGTAGGTGCGGCCAAGATCCACATAACCGACGGGGCGTTCGTCGGGTTGCGAGCTATCCAGGAGGTTATGGAACCCCTGGACGGCTGATTGGAAGTCCTGGTGAAGGGTCGCGCGAACCGCCTCGATGTACGATCGGTCCGCCGGGCAAGCGGCACTTTCTTGATCGCTTGAGACCGCGCCTATTTGTTCGTCGGCGCTGCCCTTGAAATCGAGCTCATTCCAGGAGTCGGCGAGCCGAGCGCGGGCGATGGCAAAATCCTTGTCGATGCCAAGAGCGCTTTTCAGTAATTCCGTTGCTTTCAGATATGAGCCCTCCCGAAATGCCTCGACGCCCTTCCTGTACCAGTCAGCAGCCTCCTGTGGTGGCGTGTAACAGCGGTGAATGCCTTTCCAGAGGAAGATGCCTGACGCGACGCAGAGGCCGGCGAATAAAGCTGCGACGGCGAGATAGCGCCCAGAGATCTTTTGGACGCGGGATCGATGGTCGGTAAGCGCTGCCACCACTTCGTGGGCAGACTGAAATCGCCGGGAGGGGTCGAACTGGAGGCAGCGGCTGATGACCTCATCCCAGCGGCGAGGCAAGCCGGGTGTAAGAGTCGATGGAGGCGGGGGTGGCTGCGCCCGGCGCACCGCCATCGCTGGGAGAGTTTCCGAATCGTCCTCCTTCGCTTCGAAAGGTCGCCGGCCTGTCACCATTTCGTAAAGTACGATGCCGAGGGCGTAGATGTCCGTAGCCTGACTGAGGCGACCGGTCGCCAACTGTTCCGGGGCCATGTAATCGGGCGTGCCGCCGAACCCGGGCTTTACGGTACTGATGGAATCGCCGTTTTTCGGAGACGGAATCTCGACGGCCAATCCGAAATCCATCAATACGGCCCGAGGAGCGCCCTGCTGGGAGGAGAGCATGACGTTGAGGCTCTTTACGTCCCTATGGATGATGTTGGCGTCGCGAACCGCCGCCAGTCCCCGGCACATCTGCACGGCAATCGCTTCCGCTTCCACCCAAGGTATCGGGCCACGGTCTTTGATGCGGTGGGCGAGTGTTTCGCCTTCGAGGAATTCCATCGTGAGAACCGCAGATGCAGGATTGCCGCCCCTAGGGGGCAGGGCGAAGAACTCATGAATGCGGCAGACGTAATCGCTGTTGACCCTGCGCGCGAGGAGAACCTCTTGCCGAAACCGGGACAGGACCTTCCGGTCGGCGGCAAGATCGGGACGGATGGTCTTCAGGGCGATGCGGCCCATCTCCTTGTCGGTGGCTTCATATACCGCGCCCATGCCGCCGCTGCCAACGAGCCGCACTATAGTGAAACGCTCCAAAACGATCTCCGCGGCCGACACAAGCGGAACCTCGCGCGGATGGAGCGCGGCGAGCTCAGAGGCAGGCTTGTCTGCAAAGAACGTTTTTTGCTGGTGCGCCTGAACGAGGGTTTCTAATTGACGGCCTAATTCCTGGTCCTGGCGGTGGACGGCCTTGAGAAAGGCGGCGAGGTCCGTCTCCGAGAGTTCGATCGCCTTGCCGAAAAGCGGCTTGAGGCGCCCCCAGTTTTCCGGTGTCATTCGCTTACTGGGACAGTTGGCTTATTAGCCACGATCGCGCCATCTCCCAGTCCCGTTTTACCGTCCTAGTCGATACACCTAATACATGCGCAATTTCCTCGTGATTCAGGCCACTGAAATAGTGAAGCTCCACGACGCGGGCCTGGCGGGTGTCTAATTCTTCCAGGCGTTCGAGCGCCTCGTTGAGGGCCAGGACGTCGACCGTGTGGTCCTCGGTGCGGGCTATTGCTTCCGTCAGGGTGACGCGGATGTTCTCGCCGCCGCGCTTTTGCGCTCGCCGTTTGCGGGCGTGGTCCACGAGTATCTGGCGCATCACTTTGGAAGCAACCGCGAAGAAGTGAGCGCGATTTTGCCAATTCGGGTGAGGTTCTTGCGCCATGCGTTCGTAGGCAATACCAACGAGGTCGGTGGCCTGCAAGGTATGGTTGAAGCGCTCCCGGCGCATGTGTGCCCTGGCCAGGCGGCGCAGTTCGTCGTAGACCTGGGATATGAGCCGGTCTTTCGCGTCGAGGTTCCCTTGCCTCAGTTGGGCGAGAAGGCCTGTGATGGAGTCGTCGTCCGGGCTTGCCGCTGCGGCTATAGAAATCGACATGGGCCCTGATTTCTCGTGTGATTTGGTGTTAAGGTGCCCCATTGTAGCTCGAAATTAGGACGAGTTGCGCGGTAATTTGGATATAAGGATTTTGGGTTGGCTAACCGGCCTACTAACTCGCCCCCCTCCTACGCCGGTATCAGCATATTCCAATCCAAGGATGAGCCTGAAGGAGGGGTGGAGCAGGGTTTGTGAGGATGTCTCCTTTCTTTTGGGTTTTCGCTCGATGTTTACATGAATCCAGCCGTAGTCGTGGCGGTGGGAATGTGGAAATCGGGGGAGCGATTTCCAAGGGCTGTGGGAAGGGAGGAAAACCGTAGTTTGGTTTTCTCCGCTTTCCACGGCCCGTCCTTTCCACCGCCTCGGTGGCGGCTTTTCTGCGATGGTTAAGCACGCCGTGCTTGGCGCTGGAAGCTGGTGAATAACTTTCGTTTGGCCGCTTGCATCCGGACGGCTGACTCGGTGTCGGTCTCGCGCAACGAAGCCCGCAGAAGCGACTCCATGGTGTGGCCCGAACGCAGGTGGTCGGCCGCGTCGGGCATTTGCCGGAAGATGTCCCACGGCGTGGCCCAGCGGCGATAGACGCGCTGCTGCTTTCCTTGGGCATCGGTCTCGATTTCGGCTTGACCACACGGCCGGTGAAAGTTGAGATACGGATTGAGGTGTTCGCGATAAAACGTCTGGACCGGATCGGCGTGCTGGGCTTCGATATGCAGGTAGCCCATGTGCTTGCGCACCACGGCGCCGTACTTGGATTCCACCAGCCCGTTATCATTCGAGTGCCGCGGCCTCGACTTCGTCTGTTCGATGAGGAGTTTCTGTCACATCCCCGCCACCTTGTAATTGATAAACTCACTGCCGTTGTCAGAATGGAATCCTTTGAGTTGAAACGGAAACTGCGCCTAAGCCGCTTCCAGCAGGGGTTTCAGCCATGCTTCGCTGATGTGCGCGACCGCCGCCCCCACCACCTGCCACTGTGTTACTTCGTCCACCATACTAAGGTGATAGATACCTTTTACTCCGTCCTGGTCGCCTTGGTGAACCTTGTCCACCCTCACATAGCCCGGCTTGCCATCCGGTTGGGGCTTGCGGCGCTCGCCGATGGACACCTGCCTCGGATGCGTCTCCTCGTACTCGATGCGCTGCCGCCGGTAGCCGCTGCTGTTGCGCAGGTTGTATAAGTGCCCGTTTGAGATCCTAGCCAAGGACTCC
>CAVYTS010000031.1:0-204779 GCA_963771305.1 uncultured Acidobacteriaceae bacterium | reverse complement strand
GTAACCCCTCTTGGACCGTCACGTCGGCACTTCGGAGATCTGCGTGATGAATCTCAACCCACTTCGGGCGCACCCTGCGGAGCCGGGCATTCCGGGGAATAGTGATGTGGACAAAGGCCGGGTTGGCGTCGGAAATCCCGTACACGGCGAGAGCTGTGGCGTGCGAAAGTGCGATATTCTGCGGACCATCGTCAGCCTTGGCCCAGAGCACGGCCTCCCGGTATTGGGAGAATCGATTCGAAGGAAAGTGGGGGATACGGTACACGCCGCGAGCGGCCCTCTCTAGTCGACCGCGCTGCGTGAGCCGTGCCAGCACTGAGTCCGCAATTCCGGCGTCTCTCGCCTGCTTCGCCGTCAGGAGCCCGTCATGCTCCTCGGCGAGCGCAACTAGCTCATCGAATCGAGTCCGTGGCACATCTTGATTGTCCCAAACGAACGAACTTCCGTCAATATCTTTCCATTGTGGAACTATATTGACAGTTATCTAAAACGGCCGAGCCCTAAAATAGCCTCTGTGGGGCCGTTACCTTGATTACCGCAATAAGGTAGCTCCTGAAAACCCGTCCGTTGAAAACAGAAGACTTTCCTGACCAGAAAAGAGCGCCCTGAACGCCTAACTCCTCTATTTGCAATCGAAATCCGTTTTCCCAAGCTGGACGCCGCAGGTTCGATCCCCGTCTCCCGCTCCATGTTAATGAATTAGCGGAAACTGCCAGGAATTCGATTAATGCATTAAAGCGTCTAACCTATTGATTGCCAATACATTATGCTCCTCGCTTTAGTGACTGGCAGCTGGGTTTCTACACGAGTCACCGCATAAGCATTCATGGCTGGTCGAAGCGTTGGTCCACAGAGGAACCGAAGCAAACTGGACGGTAGGTTTGGCACGCTGGTCATCTCCGTGGCCCGACCCAACTAGGGGGGCAAACGACCCAGGCTTACAGGCGAGCACCTAGATGTTCAACCCCTGCTGTGCAGCGTCTAGAATCTTGTAGCCCATATCGCCATACCCCTTCAATCGGCGGCCATACATTCGCGCCAGCATCGGCACATCGGCATCAACGTAATCGTAGACCTGAACGACTCGCTTAGCATCATGAAGTCGATGGAGTCGCCCAACGTACTGTTGAAGCGTTCCCTTCCATGAGATCGGCATCGCGAGGAACAGAGTGTCGAGGCGGGCGTCATCGAATCCTTCGCCGATGTAGCTTCCCGTTGCAAGGATTAGCCGTTGCTCAGCGTCGGGAATCGCCGCGAGCCTCTCGTTTACTTCACGGCGCTGTTTTCGCCCCATACCGCCCTTGAGTACGATGATGTTCCGAACCCGCCCCGCTAGTGCTGTCTCGAGGTGGGTGATGTGTTCCGTCCGCCCCGTTAAGACGAGTGGTGACCGGCCCTTTTCCATCGAACGAACAACGTCATTGACGATGGTGCTGTTGCGGCCGTCGTCCGAAGTCATCGCCGCATAGATGTCCTGGATCGTTGCCTCCCCTGCGCTCGACATCCGAAAACGTGTCGGCCTCGGAATGACGATATGCTCGAAGGGAGTTGAGTCTGTCATCGCCCGCACGGCCATCGTGAAGCGCGCTGGTCCGCACTGCATGTAGATGATCGGGTGGTGGCCGTCTTTGCGCGTAGGCGTCGCAGTGAGCCCGACGACAAACTTAGCCTTCACTTGCCGCATCACTTGCTCGAACGTGAACGCCGAGAGGTGGTGGCACTCGTCAACAATCACATGCCCGTATTCGGCAACGAAATCCTTCACTTCTTTCTCGCGGTGCAGGCTCTGAATTACAGCCACGTCGATTTCACCGGTCCTCTTGACCTTGCCGCCGCCCACTTGCCCAATCCGCTCGACGGGTGTGTCGAGAAACATGGCCAACCGTTCGCGCCATTGATCAAGGAGTTGTTGGCGGTGGACCAGAACCAGTGTGTTTACCGCACGCTTCGCGATCAGCCATGCGGCCACTGCTGTCTTGCCAAAGGCCGTCGGCGCGCAGATCAGTCCGTCGTCATGCTTTAGAATTTTGGCTACCGCTTCGTCCTGGCCGGGGCGCAAGGCTCCATGAAATTGGACGTCAATGGACTTACCCGCAAAGCGCTCGTTGCGAACAATCGTCTTTATCTTGTGCCCTTCAAGAAAGGTGACGACCTCGTCGAGACAACCTCGCGGCAGGGCGAGGTGACGTGGAAGGTCTTCACCACAGGCAATAACGCGAGGCTTGTCGAATGTGGACAACCGCATCGCCTGAGCCTTGTAGAACTCGGGATTTTGAAAAGCCGCGATACGGAGTAGCCGATTCATCATCTCGGGTAGAAGTCCCTTCTTCTCGATGAAGAGCAGGTTGGAACATACAATCTCAACTGTCGTCGGCAACGGACCCTTGATCGGCCTATCCAGCCGCTTGCGGGAGGGCGGCAACGTCCAGGGATCAGGTTCGTCGCCATCCTCGACGCTGGCGAAGCGCACGCCGATGAGATCGCCACCCTGTTGAAGGGCGTCGGTGATCAATCGTTCAGCGGCGGCTTGCTTCACTCGCTGGACCGAATTCAAAAAGCCCCACTGGTCGGAATGAGGACGTAGTTCGCCATCAAGGAATTCGGTAAACCCGGAGTCCCGGGGAGCCCTCTGCAGCGGAAGTGCGATCAGGTTTCCGAAGCCGCCTTTGGGCATCGTGTCCTGGTTCGGGAAGAACCGGCATAGGAATCCAACCCAAGTTGATGACGACGCTCCATGGTTCGAGTCAACAGCAGGGAGCCCAACCGCCGGGCCACTCCAGCGGGTACTGGCCGTTCGAAGAAGATCCAGACGTGAGCCCCGTTGCCAGAACGGGAGCGCTCAATCGCCGCCGGAACGTTAAGTTCGTGGCAGGTCGTGAGGAACGCAGCCGCGTCGTCCTTCCAGGTCTTCTTGTCGAAGTCCACGGCCAAGAACCAACAGCTTTCGTCGAGAAGTAGAGGGTAGACACCCAGCGTCTGCTTACCCGCGAGATGAGCGTGGATGGCTTCGTCGGTCAACGGAATGTTGTTGCGAGTTTCCTTATCAACTCGTTTTCGGTCCTCGGGCTTGGCAGCATAGTAGGCCTTCCAGTCTCGCTCGGTTTTTGGCGAATAGCCGGACCGGCCATCAGGGCTCTCCCACCGCTGAGCGTATACGTCCTCCCGGCCGCGAAACAACGAGCGGAACAAAGCAATCTTCTCCGCTGTGTTGAGCCCCGGCCGCGCGGGCGGCGTTTGTGGCTGCGCTTCGACTGCCGGCGTGACAGGAAGAGCAATGCCGTTTTCGGTCAGGAGCGCGCGAAGCCGCTGATTCTCGTCTTCAAGCCGCTGATACTGCTCTGCGAGTACCTGGATATCGACCGCCTTTAAATCACTCCTCACCGATCCATTGTCTAACAGCGAAGAAGTTCTCTCCGATGGGACGCAGCGAGATACGATTGATTGAATTCCTGTGAGAGAGGTTCATCTCACCAGCCCGCTCCGCGTGGCGAGTGGATAACAACCTCCTTGATTGGTTGAACGTGGGTTCGCCTTCGATCCTCGACAGTCGGGCAGAAACGGATTTCGTCTGTCGACGTTCTTACGCCAGGCTGATCGGCAGACTGAGCCCTCGTTCTATCTTTCGAGGCCGATCTGACGAAGCGAATAGAGTGTAAGGGGCTAAGTCCAGGAACCGCCAGCAGTCCACTCAAAGAGCGGTTTGCCATCCGCGGCTGCGGTTACCAGGGGGACAGCAAACTGGCGAACCTCTTCGACCAGTTGCTTCAGGTCTTCTTGCCGTTCAGGGAACCGGCTCCGCCGAACAAAAGCACGCCACTGCAAAGACCGGGCTGGGTCCTTCCAATAGCTCTCAGTAAGGCCAATCGGGTCTGCTTCGATTTGCGTTTCGCGATGCCGAAAGGTTGCCTTGACTGCTTCGATCAGAGGCTCGGCATTGAAAGAATACATGCGCGAAAGGAGGGCGACGTCATAGTAGTCTTTCGTTCGACTGTTCAACAGGCCCAGTTTGGTAACCGCCTCAAGCTTTTCCGCAACTACAGTCTCCTTGGGATAGGCGAGGAGCACCGGAGCCGGGAAATCGAGAAGTGTTGGATAGGCGAGCCTGTTTGGCGCAGGCACGATGACATCCCCGAAGCCGATATCAACTTGCATAGCAATCCGTGCTCGTGCGAGCGTGGCGCTAAATCGTATGCGAACACCCTCGTACTCTGCGCCCTCCTTGATTCGAGCGGCCTCAACTGTAGTGGGATCAAATTCAATTCCGTCTGGAGCGATGTGGATCTTGCACACGGACCATGAGTTGGGAGATGTCACTCTAATTCGTTGCTTGTTCTGCCAGCTAGGTCGATATCAGTCGTCGGTCGCGAGAGGGGCGCCTTCCAGGCTGTGAGCAAGAGCGCACCCTTCAATACGAAGCGATCGGCAACGGGCGATTCAGCCAATCGGTAAAGGAATCGTTCCGTGGCGAAATACTGCAGAACTTCCTGGAATGGTCGCCCTTGTGTCCTCGACTGGTTTAGAAGACGGTGCCGCACCGAGGCACCTATGTCACTACCTCTCACAGAATCGACTCCAGGTAGGGGCGCATCACTCTTTGGACTCGATTCACCTGAGCAAACATCGACAGCGCCTTAAAGTCTGGTCTCTTCTTGCTCTCTCCATAGTTCCGTAGTGCTTCAATTGCGACGTCGATACCAATCTTGTTTCGATACTTGAAGCAATCGGCGATTGTCTTCTCGGGTGAATAGACTCGAACTTGAACTCCGTCCAAGGTGACGACATCGACGCCCGCGCTGAAGGAAGGCTCGGAATACCAAAAGACACGCACCGGGATACCATCAACTTTAGGAACCTGACTGTGGCTGGGTAACGCGATGTCAATGGCATGCGGTACTTGAGTCGTGAGACCATGATGGGCCAGTGCCGAGATAAGACAGATGACCGCGCGCCGCACTCGGATCGCAATGGGGACAAGATCTGGACTCGTCAATTGCGGCACCGAGGCGAGGCGGTAAAGCCCTCTCCCGACCTGCTCGATTTCGCCTGAGTCTCTCAGCGCATACAGCGTACGCGGATGAACACCAAGCCCAATCGCCCGACTGGTGCGGAGCATCCCACCGTTTCGCGTGAACACAGTGCGAGCCTTATCAAGGCCTGTCTTGGCGGTTGGCATGTGATAGAACCCACGGATAGTATATCGAATCTCCGAGCTATTTATCCGAACGCGTGTAGCCGTCAATGTCCAGTACCGTTTCCGCAGCGCTTTCTCGTGGTCTTTTCAACTCCATATGGCCCCGTCAGCCTCTTAGCCATGGCGGCCACTCGCCTCCAAAGAGAAATTCGTGCTCGACGGTGTACCGTCGCAAGTTTGACATCAGCGCGCCAACCGTCCATTGCAGTCCTGTTGAAACTTGGAACACTGCGAACAGACTTTGTTGATGAACCGGGAACAAGCTGGGAACAGTAGGACAACTTTAACTCTGCGTGGGCACTCTGCAAGAGATCACAGGCAGGCGGCGACATTGGCTGTTTGCTTATCGCCGCTACATGGACGTCCTCAACGAAGAAACAGAACCTCCTCGATGGAAGACGATCCTGATGGTACTGCCGCTTCCAGTGCATCGACCGCCCGCTTCCGCCTTACGAGCGAGACGCGCGTATAGACATTCTGGTTCACATCCAGCGTGTGGCCCAGTTGGTCGGCAACCAACTTGGGATCGTCGTGCATCTCATTCATTAGAGTCGCGTGCGTCCGTCTCATCACATGGAAATCCACCCAACCCAAGCCAACGGAATTCAGTAGAGGCCCCATGTGACGGCGTGCCATGTTGTCTCTCGACACCGGCGTCTCTCCGGTCCGCGAGGGGAATACCCAATGATCCGGACCGTTCTTGCGTGACGCGACTCTCCAGTCCTCGATATCAGCCAATAAACCACAGGGAAGTGCCGCATTGCGGATCGGGCGCTGGGTTTCCCTCGGCACAAAGAGTAATTCGGCGGGGTTTCGCGACAGAATCTCCTCCTCCACCGCCATCCGAAGAACCTGCCGGAGATCCCACCGGAGGTGAGCGACCACGCTGTAAGAAAGACCGGCACGCGCCTTGGCATCCAACGAGTCCTGAAGTTCGTCGCGCCGGAAGCTTGCCAGTGTCCTCGCCCCGTACCGCGGCGTCAAATGCGCGCGTATTCGGGCTTCGTTCGTCTCCTTAGTTGAGATCTTCCATTTCCGTCGATAGAACGGGAGGTACGTGGAGTTCACGAAGTTGCCCCAGGTCGTGGAAGATGGCGCGAGGCCGGCAGTACTCATGTGTGCTTGATGTTGCATGTGCCGATAATCGGGTGCCTGAGCCGACCGAGCGTTAAGATACCACTTGTGAACCATGGCCGGCCCAACATAATTGAAGAGGTTGAACGGTATCTCCTCACTGGTTCGAGCGATTCGCTCTATGCAGCGTGGCCGGGCAACATCATGGAACGCGCGACTCGAGCCCACAACGACCTGCGGGGCGCACTCGTCAGCGCGACCAGGCTAAGAGAAGTGAAAGGAAAGCACGTACTACCATCCGGGTTGGACACCGCGGCACTCACACGCGCCAAGGTTGAGCCCATGACACGCGGCCTTTTCACCCGCTCCGAACGGAGTGTAGTGTTCGCAATGCTGGAGAAGTCCGTCGTCTTCCTGACCGCTGAAAACATCGAAACCGTTCTGCTCGAAGAGAGCTTCAACTACTCAGCCTGGATCCTCGCAAACCTCTATTTGAGGGGTTTGGGTGCGGAAACATTGAGCCAGGATGCTCCTGACATTGTCGGCTTGAGTCAGGACACGACGTGCTACATTTCCCCACAGTATTTCCATGAGGAGGATCGGTTCGCCGACTTCATCGTCCACGAGGCTGCGCATGTGTTTCATAACTGCAAGCGCGGCACGCTGGGTCTTCACGAGACGCGGTCAAAAGCTTGGCTGCTGGATATCGAGTACAGAAAGCGCGAAACGTTCGCGTACTCGTGTGAAGCCTACGCGCGCATCCTCGAACTGGGAACCAGTCCGGCAGTGCGACAGGCGTTGGCGGACGAGTTTTCCAGAATCGTTTGTATTACCGATGAGCGCGCGGACGGCGACGAGGTGAAGCGCACCGTCAAGGCGGCCGCAGCGGCGAGGAACGGCTGGAAGGTTATACTCGCGCAATGTGCCCCTCCGTCCAGCGTCCAGCTGTTTTGAGGAGAGGCGATCGTGATGAGAAAACTGCGTAACCCAAAGTCCGCGAGCCGCACACCGATTGCGACCAGTCTGTTGTCAACAATGAATCGCAAGCGCATTCTCGACGACCGTGGTCTTCCCGTGCCGGGCACGGTTCACGAAACACCGGAACCATTTCAGATTACCGTTGCCGGAATCCAAGAATTCGAGGGTCTGCACCCAAGCCATGCCGCTTATGTTTACGCCCACAATGTTGTTTCCGCTCTTGCGGAGAAGTTCACAAGCTGGGCGGACTTGACCTTTGCAATCGAGCGCTGTCCTGTTTGTGCTTCACAAATCGGTTTCGCTCGATGACAGCGACGGTTCACCTAGCTGCCGTTGAATAGTGGCGATTTCTTCCGCGGCCTTCTTAAGGGCATCCCGACGTTCCAACACGCGGCGTTGGGGAAACCAATCACGAACGGTGCTGAGCATGAGTCCCGTGGGATTGTCCAGCTTGCGGTTGCGGTAGACCACCAAGGCGCGCTGATGGAAGAAATCCCGCACCTCTTCGGCCGTCGCGTCGGAAACAATGGCGCGGCATTCTCGCCAGAGGCGCCGCAAGGCTCCATCGTCAAGCGTGACTTCGTCGTCCATGAGCCTCGCGAAGTCTGCTGGGAACTGCTGCCGAATCGCCGTCGTCGTCGACTTAGGTTCTGGGATTAGTTCTTGGAAGAGTTCTTCCTTATATGCAGCACCGTTTCTGTCATCCTTTGCGTCGTTTTTGTCATCCTTTTGATTCGGTTCTGTCATCCTTTCACTGGAAAGGATGACGGTGGTGTCGTCGTTTCCCTGCTCCATCTCTGTTAGAAGGACGACGATGCTGTCATCCTTTGACAGCATCTCGCTAGAAAGGATGTCACGCTTGTCATCCTTTACGCTGTACTCCCTACCCTGTTCCCTCGTTACCGCTCGACGGAGGTTCGCGTTCGCCGCCGCTGCTCGCTGTTTTAGCAGTGTCGAAAAGGCCAAGGCGCACGGCCTCCCATCAGGGTGAAGGTGATACCAAATGGTCGAATTCCCGCGACCGCCAGCGTCTCCCTTCGGCAGACAGATCCAACCGCCAGTGAGCAACTCAGACCGGATTCGCTGGACCTGCCTTTTGCTGACTCCGCCCAGTTCGGCGGCGAAGGTTTCGTCGGTGAGAAACACCTTTCCGTCATAGGGGCGTAGGGGGTCTCGCCCTCGGTTCACATGATCGGCCAAAACTCGGTACCCTAGTTGCGCCCGTGGCGATAGATCTGATCCGACGACATCCGCTCCGAAAGCCTGCAGAACGACAGGTGTTCGGAGTGAATTGGGCCCCTGCTCAGAGACTGCCGGCTTTCGGACTGTCGGAGAAGACCGAAGACTGGGCGCTACCGATGCCATGGCGCTCCTGCGTTCGAAGAGCTAGCTGGCAAAGACGGGTGGCCCAAAAGTGACCCTAAGGCAGGACAAGGCAACACTAAGTGTTGAAAACAAGGTATTTGCGTCTTGACACTCGATGCCTCCGGAGCAAAAGGCCAGTGGTTCGAATCCACTCGGGCGCACCAAATTTTCCAGCTTAAGTTGTTCATAACACGGCGTACGATTGTTATCGGACCCCGTAGTGTCCGAAAACCCGAACCGTATTCCCAAGCACGTTCGATGACGCCAGTAACAATGTCACAAGAACGCCGGCCAAGTCCTTGATTCTTCGTGAGGCGGAGTATTTGGTAGGGACAGTGGTGCGCTCAGAAATCGCGACGCAAGGCACCTTCAGTCGCTCTGAATCGAGTCGTGGTGGGCGACGCCAGAACGCGGCGGATCTACCAGAAGTAGGCTTTGACGATGCTCGGGGGGCCAGGCATATCATCGACCACTTTGGTGCGCAGCAGGATCTGCAGGTTCTTCTTCGGCCAGTCGGCCGGCGCCTTCGCGGCTAACGTTTTCATTAAGTCTGCAGAGGTAAGGAATTCGCCCGCTGCTCGAGTGCCGTATTGGGTGATCCCGGCAGCCGCTATCAGCAACTCACCGGTTTTGGAATCGAACACGCGTGAAATGATCGCATAGTCCTCCGTGGTGCGTCCGTCCTCCTTAAAGTCCGCTGGAGCGTATAACTGGTTGTCCGACCGGTCTCGTATTATAGGGTGCTTATCGAATATGAAGCGCAGTTCGTTGGTCGTCTGAAGCGTCCATTCGTTGTTGAACGCACCGATCAAAATGGAGGGCTGGTATCTTAGATCGCCGAAGCTGAGATCGGCGCCATAACGTATTTGATAGAGCTTTCCCTTTCTAGCGAAGAGAGAACTGAGCACCACGCTGGCATAAGCATCGCCGATACAGGTGTATTGGCCGCGGATGGGAATGAAGTCGCGCGAGGCGTCGTCAGGGTTTGCGGAACGAAAAACAGTGGTGGTGGCGTTGTAGATCAGGATCGGCTTGGGACTCATCAATGCGGACGCCCAGAACTGGTCCAAAGCGGAAGACGGAGCGAGCCTCAAGCCGCCTGCCACGATGGAAATAACCCCTGCCGCCACGAGGACAAATAGTAGCCAGCGCCACCAAGACCTCCCCGAACCCGGGTTTCCCGCTGCTGGTGGCGCCAGCTCGCCTGGCTTCCATTGGAAAACTGCTCTGTAAGAGCCCGCCGGAATATCAATGCGGACGAGGCAGTGGGCGCACTGCTGGTAATATTGCGCGAGCCGCTTTCGCACATCGGCCGCCCGCACTCGTACCACCGGGTCCTCGCCCGGCTCGTAATGAGGACTGCGGCCGAACACCTCAGTCCCAATGACCCGCTCACGAAGAAGATCGCTTTCGCCCGCCAGGCTGTGCTCAATGACATATGTCAGGAAGACCTGGCACTGGCGGCTGCTCCGGAAAGGTGCGCTGTGAAGGATGTCGCCGAGAGCTTCCCGAATATGAATGGCGTCGCCGTGCGGTATGGCGGAACTCGCATCTGTCGGCCTGTGTTCCAAGTGGACCCCCAGGTACTGTACTCCCTAAGCCATCGCGTGCACCCTATTGTCTCGCTGCGGTACCACACAGTAAAGCACCTTGTGAAAGTCATTCAAAACAGAATATGATTCCGCCCAACGGGTACTGACCGAATGCAAACTTCAGAAAGGGTCTTCCATGTCAAGCAAGTACTCTCCTTGGGGCAGCTTTGTTTGCTGTGTTGGTCTGGCCGGCGCGCTTGTGTTCCTCGCTCCAACCGCGAGTGCTCAGACAGGCGCTTTCAGCGCGTCCTTTTCCGGCGTGGTGCATGATAGCTCAGATGCGGCCATCGCGGGTGCTAAGGTTACCATCGCGAGCCGCGAGAAGGGGATCACGCGGACGTTTACGACCGATGCGGAAGGGCGATACTCCTTCGCCTTGCTGCCACCCGCCACGTACTCGCTAACCGTCGAGGCCACGGGTTTCGCCCCTTATAAGGAGGAAGGCATTCAACTGGATGTCGGACAGTCGGCTGGCGAACCCATTACCATGACCGTTGGCGAAGTCAAGACGCAGGTTACTGTCTCTGAGAATGTGGCGCCGTTGTTGGCGACCGACACACCGAATGTCTCCACCGAGTTGAATGAAAGGCAGATCCAGCAACTGCCGGTGGATCTTCGCAATGTGTTCGGCATGGTCCTGCTGAACTCTTCTGTGAACAATTCAACACAACTCCAACTACTAAACGGGGGCGGACAGTCGGGGACGGCGGATCAAGATATCTCATTCCTGAATTTTGGAGGCGGCTATTTTGGGACCACCGCGTACCTACTTGACGGTCATTGGGACACTGCTGCCGACTGGGGCGGCGTGATTTACGTGCCCTCACTGGATTCGGTTCAGGAGGCTAAGATCCAGTCGAACGGATTCACCGCACAGTACGGCTGGAGCACCGGCAACGTGTACAACGTGGTAACCAGATCGGGAGGCAGCAGCTTCCACGGGGACGCCTACGAATTCCTGCGTAACGACGTGCTGGATGCGAACTTCTTCTTCAGCAACGCCAACGGCATCGCCAGGCCGCCGTTTCAACGGAACCAGTTTGGAATCGTTGCAGGCGGACCGCTGTATATTCCGCGTCTCTACCCCCAGCGAAACAAAACATTTTTCTTTTTCGTTTATGAGGGCTTGCGGCAGTCTTCGCCAGTGGCTTACACTGCGACCGTGCCGACGGCAGCTGAGAGAAACGGGGATTTTTCCGCCATCCCGCAGATCCTCTATAACCCTTTCTCAAGCCCGGGCGGATTGAACCGTATTCCCTTTGGGAACAACCAGATACCGGTTCCTGACATGAGCGCGGTGGCGAGAAACATGCTCGCGTACTATCCGGCGCCGACCAACAGCGGGCTGATCAACAACTTCGCGACAGTGGCGCCTGCGCCGACGGGTTCGGATGAATTCGCCGGACGCTTGGATCAAAATTTTACCGACAACATTCGGTTTTTCGGGCGCTACTCGAGCAAGACCGAATACAAGGTGGGCAACCCGGCATTTTATGGCGCAAACGATCCGGGAGGACCGGGTCTCAGACAACCGAATAACCGGCTTGACGGCGCCGCGGGCCTCACCTGGGTACTCAATCCAACTACCGTTCTCAGTCTCCTGGGCGGCGCCACCCACTGGGTTGAAGGGAACATCGTACAGGCCTACCCGTTTAACGTGACCCAGTTGGGTCTGCCCGCATTCATCAACTCAACTTCCGATCAGTTTCCGGTTACCAACATCAGTGGTTATGCCCCCTTGGGCCCGCAGAACGGGTCGGGGCAGGGCGGATTTCCGCGGAACGCCTATACTTGGTCGGCCACTGTGAGTAAGGTCATTAGGGGGCATAACATCTCGGTGGGTTTAATGGAGGTCATACTCCAAACGGGTGGCGGGCGGATCTACCCCACGACCTTTAACTTCAGTTCTAGCGCGACGTCCGGCCCGAATGCTGAAACCGCCTCTCCGGCTACCAGCGGTGACGCGTTCGCGTCATTCCTGCTCGGAGTCGGGACGGGCGGCTCCACCGGCGTCTCTGTGTTCCCGTACAATTCCAAGCACCTCTGGGGCACCTTCGTTCAGGACGACTGGAAGGTCACGCAAAAGCTAACGCTGAATTTAGGCCTCCGCTGGGAATACCAGACCGCGCCAACGGAGCGCTTTAACCAGCAGTCATTTTTCAATTTCAACGCCGTCAACCCCATCAGCACACAGCTGGGCTCAACGGTGACGGGTACCGTAGTCTACAACGGCGTAAACGGCGTTCGCCGAGGACTGTATAATCCGCCGGGTACTGACTTCTCCCCGCGAGTCGGGCTGGCCTATCAGCTTACGCCCAAAGTGGTCATGAGGACGGGATTCGGAACGTTCTATGTGCCGTCCTACTACGGAGGCGGCTCGACGCAAGGATACGGGCAAGCGACGCCGTGGGTGGCTGTCGAACCGGATGGCTTTACACCGCAAAACAACTTGGATAATGCCTTCCCGAACGGCATGCTCCCGCAAACCGGCAGTAGCTTGGGTGCGCTGACCAATGTCGGATATACGACCAGCGGGACGCAGAGCAACCGCCCCGACCCTTACATGATCCAGTACATGGCCGGACTGCAATATGCGGTTTCCAACAACGACATGATCGATGTCAGCTATGTGGGTAACCGTGGGGTTCACATTCAACAGTCAGGCTGGAATTTCAACCAGTTGCCGGCAGCGGATCTGGCGCTCGGAAACCTGCTATTGGCGCCGGTTCCCAATCCGTTCTACGGCAAAATCGCCAACAGCGGTTGCGGCCTGTCCAGCCCGACCGTGTCGTATGGTCAATTGTTGCGGCCGAACCCGGAATTCTGCGATGTATCCGTCGGGCAGGTGCCCAATAGTTGGTCCAACTACAACGCTCTCCAGGTGAATTACACGCACCGCTGGAGCGCCGGCCTGCAGGTGCTTGCCTCCTACACATTCTCTAAGTTCCTCGACGACACCGCCGGAACCAACGGGTGGGCGCAAACCAACTCAGTTCCCATTCGGAACTATTACAACCTGGCAGAGGAGAAATCGGTCGACGCAGCCGACATTCCGAATAGCGTGGTCATCAGTTATATCTATGAACTGCCGATCGGCAAGGGCAAGCCGGTGGGATCGAATTTCAACGCCGTCGCGAATACCATACTTGGCGGCTGGCAGACCACGGGCATTGCTACGTTCAAGCAAGGCTTCCCGCTCGGAGTGTCCGGAGGGGTGAACAATACCGGCTCCTTCGGCGGGAACCAGAGGCCGAATATGGTGGGCAACCCACGGGTGAACGACCCGACGCTGCTGGAATGGTTCAACACCGCCGCGTTCCAACAGCCAGCGCCCTTCACGTTCGGCGATGCACCGCGATATATGCCCTACCTTCGCGCGCCAGGATTGCAGGCTTTCGACCTCGGGATTCAGAAGTGGTTTCGCTGGCGAGAAATCTTGAGCCTGCAGTTCCGGGCCGAGATGTTCAACGCGTTCAATCGCGCAAACTTTTACGCGCCGAATGCGACCTTCGGAACTCCCTCGTTTGGACAGATATCGGCAACGCTACCGCCGCGTGACGTGCAATTCGGGTTGAAACTGTATTGGTAAGTGCACCGTTTGCTTGTAATCACTTTGGTTGGCTGGCTACCGGCTGTTGCACAACCGGATCCAGCCACAACACTTGAATCGCTCGTAGCCCAGGCTCAGCAGGCCCAGGCCAGGGGCGATTACCACACTGCTGCAGACGCATACGGGAGAGCTGTGGCTATCCGACCCGATCTGGCGGAGCTATGGAGCAACCTTGGGCTCATGCGGTACGAATTGCATGAGTATCCGCAGGCGCGAGAGGCATTCCGGCAGGCTCTTGGCATCAACCAATCGTTATTCGTGCCGAACCTGTTTCTCGGTCTCGCTCTGCTGGAAATGAAACGCCCGCGGGAGGCAGTTCTGTACTTGCTCGCCGCAGAAAAGCTAAATCCGAAGGATACGCAGGCAGCGCTTGCCCTGGGCCGAACCTTCCATATTCTCCAGGACCCCGCTCGATCCCGGCAATGGTATCAGCGCGCAGCCGACCTGGCCCCGCAGAACGGCGAGGCCTGGTACGGCTTGGGACTCGCATATTTTGGCTTGGCGGAATCCGCAGGAGCGCAAATGGCCCATACGTTTGCCCGGTCTGCGTATGTGTCGGAGCTGGCTGCCGACGCGTTCGCGGAGCAGGGCCGCCTCGCGGAAGCGATCCACAAGTATCGCGACCTGTTGGGGTCCAACGAGCCACTTCCCCAGTGCTCGCAGACCTCCTTTGGTTTCGCCCTCCTCAGAAACGGCGACAGGTCGCAAGCCGGCCGGCGGTTTCAGCTCGAGATCGCTTCCTGTCCGGCGGCCAGAGTAGGTGAAGCTCGCTTGTCGTACGATGCCGGTGACAGGGAGAAGGCGCTGGCGATTCTGGCGGAACTGGCCCACTCAGACCGCGAATCCTTTCACCAGGCAGCGCCTCGGTTCTGGGAAGGCCTCGACGCACAACAGATTGAGGCTTTGCTTTCGCAGATCCGGCAATCGACCGATGACGCGGCTGTAGCCATGGCCGCCGCGATCGAGCATCGCAGGAGTCCGGCTTCGCCGCCCGAACGTTCGCTGCCGGTTCTTGCGCAACTTTCGGAACATGACCTGGAACATTTTGCGAGTCACTCCTTCTTCTCCGGAGATTTTCGGGCCGCTGCTGCGGCAAGCGAGCAGCTTCGGCGGCAATACCCGAGTCAGCCCGCCGGGTTGTATTGGGCGGTTCGAGGGTACCAAGAGCTCGGGGTAGCGGCACTCACGCACGCCGGCGATGTGGAGCCTGATTCGCCGAGGATTCACGCCCTGCTCGGCGATGTATACCAGCGACGGAGGATGTACCCCGAAGCTCGCGAGGAGTACTCGAAGATTTTGGAAATCTCACCTAATAACATCGTCGGCCTGGCAGGCTTGGCGGCCACCGATTTCGCCGAGGGGAAAAAAGAGGAGGCGAGGTCCACAGCGGAAAAGGCGCTAGCTCAAGCCCCGGCGGACGGCGAGATCAACCTCCTGATGGCGGAGATCCTGATTGCGCAACACGAATACGAAAAGGCGGAGTCCTTCCTGGATCACAGCCTGAATGCACGCCCAGACCTGGTTCCTCGTGTCCACGCTCTTCGTGGCCGGGTTTTTGCAAGAACCGGCCGCTCCAAGGAGGCGATCGCGGAACTCACGATGGGCCTTTCTAGCGACGAGGACGGATCGGTGCACTATCAGCTCGGCCGCTTGTACCAGGCATCGGGCAACGCGAAAGCGGCGGCCGCGGCGTTTGAGCAATCAAATCGCATTATGGCCAAGCGCCACGCGCTTGAGCAAGAGGCCATGACTCCTGGTCGCTGAGAGCTGAGAATCAGATGAACTCCACATCCCGGAGCCAGCGCCTGAGCTATGGCGCGTCGGATACCGCTGGACAACTCATCTTCGCGGTGATCTCAAATTACCTGCTGTACTTCTATACCGACGTGTATCGAATTCCGCTGGGCGTTGCAGGTTCGATTCTGCTTGTGGCCCGAGGCGTCGATGCGATGGACGCGCCGCTTTGGGGACTGGTCATGGACAAGACCCGCAGCCGGTGGGGTAAGTACCGCCCGTGGTTTCTCTGGCTCTCTGTACCGTACGCGGTGTTTGGTGTTTTGACGTTCCTGACCCCTGACCTGAATGACAATACAAAGGTCCTCTATTCGGCCTTCACTTACATTGTGTGCGGCATTCTCTATACCGGCATCAATACGCCGGTAACTGCCATTCTGTCTTCGCTGACACCGGACCCAGCCCAAAGAGTGATGCTGACTACCTACCGGATGATCGGCTCGAAGGTGGGCGTGCTGATTGTGAGCGCTACTGCCCTGCCGCTCGTCGCACTGCTCGGCCATGGCAACGACAGGCGCGGATTTATGTTGACGATGCCTTTGTTTGCGGCCGGGGCGGTTCTGCTGTTCCTCCTCGCATTCCGTAACCTGAATGAAGTGATAGAGACGTCCGAGCAGCGCGTACCCGTCCGGTCCGCGCTGGGCTCGATGGTGAGCAACTGGCCCTGGGTCCTCATAGCCAGCAGTAGTCTGCTGTTCTGGATCGCTTTCACATCCAGGGTATCGGCGGTGATTTACTACTTCACATATAACCTCGGGCGCAAGGATCTCGTCCCACTGGTCAACAGCCTGGATGTCGCATCTCTCAGCGTCGTAGTTCTACTGCCCTGGCTGTGCCGCTTCACCTCGAAGCGCAACTTATGGGCCGGGGGCCTGCTCGGGTCGATCGCCGGTCAAGTGATCATATATTATGGGGCGCCGGCGCTGACACCAGTGCTGACGGGTTGGTTTGTCGGCGTCATCGCGAGCGGAGTCGCCATGACCTTGCCGTTCTCGCTGCTCTCCGATAGCGTCGACTACGGCGAGTGGAAAACCGGCATTCGTGCAGCAGGCCTGCTGACCGCGGTTGGCGCGGTGCTCTGCCTTAAGGCGGGCAGCGGCATTGGCGGAGCGCTTCTCGCCTGGACGATGGCCGCCTACGGTTACCTACCCAACTCCGCACAGACCGCTTCGTCGTTAAAGGGCATCGCGGTGGGCTTCATTTGGTCGCCTGCGGCATTTTTCGCCCTGAGTCTTCTGCCGGTTTTGTTTTACGGAAAGTACGAGGCGCTGGAGCCACAGATCGAGTTGGAGTTAAGCCAGCGCCGCACAGCCGTCGCCCCCGGGAGGGGATGATATGTTTCACCTCGAAAGCAATCGGGAATCGCTCGTGCTGCGTTCGGAGACGTCGCGGCTGCGAATTGGCTTCGTTGCTGAGTCCATCGCCAGGGTGACGATGACTGGCAGCCAACCGTTCCAGGAGCGGGCCAGCCTGGCAGTGGTTTCGAATTCGTGGTATCCCGAGTACCGCGTCAGCGAAGAGGCGGAGGAGTATCGCGTTGCCACGCCTTCGCTTGCAATCACAGTCAACAAAAACAACGGGGCGCTGCGGTACTTCGACCGGCGCGGCCGTCAACTGATGCGCGAACCCGATCGCGGCGGGAAATGGCTGACGCCGAAAGACGTTTACAAGAACCACTTTGGGGAGTCGGGGCCGGCGGCCGAATCCACCGGGATCGATGGCATCCGCACTTCGGCCCCACAATTGGAGTCCAGCTTTGATCGCCGCGCTTTCGCCGCGAAGCTGGAATTCGTGTTTGCCGACGGTGAAGCCTTGTTCGGTCTCGGATCGCACGAAGAAGGACATGGCAACCTTCGAGGCAAGTCAAAAGAGCTTTATCAGCACAATCTAAGAGCAGTCGTGCCTTACTTTGTCTCGACCTTGGGATACGGGGTTCTGATCGATTGCTACTCCCTCATGACCTTCCACGACGATCCGCTCGGCTCCTATCTATGGGCAGACATCGTAGATGAACTGGATTATTACTTCATCGCCGGCGACGATTTCGACCAGGTTAGCAGGGGTTATCACACGTTGACCGGCCGGGCTCCGATGCCGCCTAAATGGTTTTTTGGATTTGCTCAATCCAAAGAGCGCTACGTCAACGCCCAGGAACTTGTGGACACGGTTTGCGAGTTCCGCCGGCGGGGTATTCCGCTGGACTTGATCGTACTGGATTGGAAGTCATGGCCTGATAGCGGGGGCTGGGGGCAGAAGTCTTTCGATCCGGTGAGGTTTCCGGCGCCAAAGGAGTTGACCGCCGCACTGCACGGACTGGGAGCCAAGCTAATGGTGTCGGTTTGGCCGACCATGACGGGCGAGGGTGAGAACCGAAAAGAACTGCTGGAACGCGGGCTCATGCTCGGCAATCAATCGACTTACGATGCTTTTCAGGACGAGGCACGGAGATGCTACTGGGAGCAGGCCAACCGTGGGATGTTCTCGAAGGGCACTGATGCCTGGTGGTGCGATTGCACTGAGCCATTCGAAGCGGACTGGCACGGAGCAATGAAACCGGAGCCCCATGAACGTCTGTTCCTCAACACAGGTGAAGCGAAGCGATACCTGGATTGGGGCCACATCAATGCGTATTCACTCCGGCATTCGCAAGGCATGTATGAGGGCCAGCGAGGCTCGGGTAGCGCAAAACGCGTTGTCAATGTGACCCGGTCGTCTTACGCGGGCCAGCACCGATATGGAACCACGACCTGGTCCGGCGACATCTCCGCGACCTGGGAGACGCTCCGGCGTTCCATCCCGGAGGGATTAAACTTCTGCGCCGCCGGTGAACCGTACTGGAGTGTAGACGTCGGAGCGTTTTTTGTCCGGAACGACCCCAGATTTTGGTTCTGGAAAGGCGACTATCATGCAGGATGCCGTGGATTGACTGGTGACTCGGCGCAGTCACCCGACCCCAACGATACCGGCTGCACCGATCTCGGTTATTGGGAACTCTACACACGCTGGCTGCAATATGCGGCCTTTGTTCCGATGTTCCGTTCGCACGGGACGGATGCGCCGCGCGAACCTTGGCGCTTCGGCGAACCGGGCACCGCATTCTATGATGCCATCGTTCAGTACATCCGGCTGCGCTATCAACTATTGCCTCTGATCTACTCCGTCGCGGCTCAAATTAGCCTGAACAGTTGGTCCATGATGCGTGCCGCTGCGCTCGATTTCCCGCAGGATCTGCGCACACATGGCCTGACGGATCAATTCATGTTCGGACCCGGGCTGATGGTCTGCCCGGTTACAAAGCCCATGTATTACGGTCCCAACTCCGAGCCGATCTCCAGCGCCGAGAAAACCAGGCCGGTCTATTTGCCGCGTGCGGCCGGCTGGTACGACTTTCACACTCGGGCGTGGTTCCCTGGCGGAAGCAGCATCGATGCGGTCGCGCCGCTCGAGATCATTCCGCTGTTCGCGCGGGCCGGCGCCATCGTGCCAATGTGCCCTGCCATGCAGTATGTGGACGAAATACAGGACGCTCCGTATGAGGTCCGGGTTTATTGCGGTGCGGACGGCGTTTTTCCGCTGTACGAAGATGAAGGCGACAATTACAACTACGAGCGCGGGCGCTATTCGATCGTGATGCTGCGTTGGGACGAAGCCGCCGGCGAACTGATCATTGGCGCACGCGCGGGCGATTTCGCCGGCATGGCGACGTCACGCGAGTATCGCATCGTGTTCATTTCCCAAAGCGGCCATGCGGCATCGAGAGTGATCTACCAGGGCGAGGAGATGCGGGTTCGTCCGAGTTAAGGATAGGCGGCCCACAACTGCCGGTCGGGCGATGGTTTGCAAAGCCCATTTGCGAGCCTCGCTCAAACTTCCCGCGAACCCTTCGAGGCGCTTTTCGCCAAGATCGGGAGAGCGGGCGCAAAACTCTGTAGTTCCGCCGCGGTCAGTGCCCGTATGGTCAAATTATCTGAACGCATTGAAAAATAGGATTTTCCTCGGTCCATGAGATGCCTGCCTTCACCGCTGTTCTGCCCTGAAGTAACAATGTGACTTAACGGAGTGACGTACCTCGCTTACATTCAATCATTGCAGCTGTCGAGAAAGCTTGCGGTCTCAATGCGTTCGAATAATTTGACCATGCGGGCATTCCATCCTCGTCTGCCAGCAGGGAGATGAGGGCTATCTTGTCCGAACGAGAAGGTGTGGCGACTGCTTAAGATTGCGCAGAAATCTCGAGGTGTTGGAAGTAAGTGTTCACTTCTTCAAACGCCCGCTTGAAGTCCAGATTCAGCGAGCACTCGCTGGCGAGGGCTTCGAATGGCTTGCTCCAATCGTCTGGGGGCGGAGAGAGTTGCGCGACCAATTCGTGCGTCCCTCTGCGTGCGTAAGTTTGATTCAGTGCGCTCTTGACCAGAAGTGTGTTAAGTTTCCCGGATCGAATCAGCAAAACCATATCGACGAGGTCCCTCACTCGACTGTTCCGTGAGGTGCCCCTCGGCAAAGTATAGGCGTGGAGTTTCTCCGCAAATTGCAGTTCGGGCGGAATGATGGAAATCACAGGCGCTTTTATCCCCGCAAACCCGAGCCAGTTTCTGCCGCGTACCGTTTCGACCGGGTCAAGAACAATGTCCCCGAGTCCGACGTCCACGTGAAACTTCACGAAAGTGCGGTCTCCCATGATTGCCTCGACGGGATAGCGCGCTCCTTCATAGGGGGCGGCATCCAGGTCCATCATTGCTTCTCCGATGCGGAATAAGAAGAAGTCCGTGGCCTCTATGGATCCTACGTCTTGAAGATGAGCCAGCAGCATGTCTCCGGGACCTGCCGGAGCGGCCTTGACCGTGAAATCGAGGTCTTTCGTTGCGCGAGCGGCTTGGAATCTCAGTTCCATGGCGTAACCGCCCTTCAGCACCCATTCCGTTTGAGGCTTGCTGAAAAGACGAGCGAGGAAGCGGTCGAAGGCGACCTGTCGCCCGAGCCGTTGAAGATCGACACCCTCTTCGCTCGCAATTCGCTTAAGCCGCTCTTCGAGCGCCGTCCGTAATGCCGGACCAGACCCGTAATGCCGGGCAACGCTCAATCGGCGCCTCGTTCGAGTTCGTTCAGAATCGACGCTCGATGAGGATCGTCCCGGGCTTCAGCAACCTGTCGCTTTGTCACCTTTCCCGACCGCAGGGCCTGTTCGAAGGCCTGCTTCAATGGGGCGAGTGGCAGCTTGCCGTCCTTTCGGGTATCGAGAATCGTACGCAGTGCGTTGGTCACCGGTACACCACCCATCACCTCTCTTTCGCTTTTCGGGATGTCGGCAAAGTGAAGCCGAAGGACCGACGGGATTGCTGCTCCCCTGCGGAATGCCGCCGGCACCGTGAGATCGATTTTCCCTGGATTTGTATCCGTGAGATCGTGGAGACTGAGGGCGGTCGAGTGGCTAAACACACCGGCAGGAACATCACTCCGGCCGCGGGACCACAGCCACCAGAGAACCAGATCGGGCCTGTCGGGCTGGGGGTAGAGAGCAAGCCGAAAGATGCCACGACGCTCTCGAATCCCGTAGTGTCCGAAAACCCGAACCGTATTCCCAAGCACGTTCGATAACGCCAGTAACAATGTCACAAGACCGCCGGCCAAGTCCTTGATTCTTCGCGAGGCGGAGTATTTGGTAGGGACAATCGACGACGCTTATCGGGGTCGCTTATATCGATAACGGGCACCTGCGTGTCATTGAGAATCCGACGCAGGATCATGAACGCGCCGTCAAGGCTCTGAGGACTCCGGCGGGGAGCAAGCCCTCCAGTCCGTTTATCGCACTAACCGCGTATGGTCCGAAAATTGAAATACCCGTGAACAGGATGGACCAAGTGCTTGCGACAATCGGGAGATCAGATGCCTCGAGTTCTCGATCCCTTTCAGTTTGTGATCATCGCTGTTTCCGGCTGGATGAATGATCGCCAGCGGCAGACCATCGAATATCTCAGGGAAGAAAATAGGGTTCTTCGTGAACAAATGGGCGGTCGCCGCATACGGTTCACTGATGATCAGACGACGTTTGGCCGCCAGGGCCAAAGGGTTTAGTCGCAAGCTGCTGGCAGAAGTTGTCACTTTGGTGACACCCGAGACGTTGCTGGCGTGGCACCGCAAATTGATTGCCCAGAAGTACGACGGTCATCTCCGGCGCGGACCCGGACGCCCGCGCGTCGGTAAAGAAATCGAGGGTCTGGTGGTTCGCATGGCGAATGAGAATCGAGCCTGGGGCTACCGACGTCGGCAAGGTGCCATCTCTGAACTCGGGCACGAGCCAGCACGTAGCACGATTGCTGCCATGCTGCGCAAACACGGGATTGACCCAGCACCCGAGCGCAGTCGCAAAACCACTTGGAAGGAATTTCTAAGCCAACACTGGGAGTTTATCGTGGCTGCTGACTTCTTCACCGTGGAAGTCTGGACCTTGAAGGGGCTGAAGCGTTTCTTCGTTCTGTTCTTTATTGATCTTTCGACCCGAAAGGTGGAGATCGGTGGCATTGCTTCCGCGGCAAATGGATTATGGATGAGTCAGATTGGTAGAAACATTACCGACGCCACGGATGGAATCCTGAATGGCAAACGTTACTTGATCCACGATCGCGATCCGCTCTTCACCGCTGAGTTTCAGGCCCTTCTGGCAAGCGTTGATGTGAAATCCGTCAAGCTTCCTCCTCGATCACCGAACCTAAATGCATACGCCGAACGATTCGTTCGCACGATAAAAGAGTCTTGCTTGGAACGCATGATTTTATTCGGTGAGAAGTCGCTGCGCTTAGCCGTTGGCGAATTCACCACGCATTATCTAAGAGAGCGCCATCATCAAGGTCTCGGAAATCGGCTCATCCTGCGGGAAGACAGCAAGATAAGAACCGGCGGAGCAATCCAGCGGCGGGAACGCCTGGGTGGGATGCTGAATTACTACTCTCGGGCCGCTTAAAGGAGTTGAGTGCTGTCGCATGGACCTGATCAACCGAGCAGCGATCGTCGTGAAGCCAGCGCAGCCATTTCTGGATTGGCTTCACCAAGTCGATTCAACCAGCGCGCGACTGACGCTCAATGATTTGCAAAGAGAACCGACGATCTATTTGGTTCCGGAGTGTGACAGCGAGGGCGAGGCATTCGAGTCTTTGAGTCAGAACGTTGCCGAGATTTTCGAAGAACATCTAGACGGATGGTATCGAGTGCCGGCTGCCTGGCCAACGACAAGAGATCTTCGGACATTCCGAGCCTGGTTTGACTGTAGCTTTCATTCCATGATCGTGGATCTTGGCGATGAGCCTATTGAACACGAAGAACCGTGAGTGGGAACGTCCTTCACTTCTGACCCGCGCGGTCGCGCTGATCTGCACTTTGATTATTCGGCCCATACGGGGTGATCCTGTTCGGAGAGGAAAGCTTGCGAACGGCCATCCGTGAATTCATCGCGCACTATCACACCGAGCGAAATCACCAAGGCATCGGCAATCTGCTCATCGTTCCTAGGCAACTCCCCACCATTAAGCATGGACCCGTTCGATGCAAGAGCCGTCTCGGCGGAATGCTTAACTACTATGACCGAGTCGCCTGAACCAGTTGCCGGATAGTACGGGGTCCTTCACCGAACCACGCCTGCCGGTCAGGCTTCTACTCGATTTGAACGGATGCAGCCGGAGTATTAAAACCCTCCAGGGCAATCCAACGCGGGTCCGCCGACTTTGATACTGTCCCATGTATCTCGACAGTCTCGCCTGGATACACCGTGACGTAGTTGTCGTCGTATTCGATGGGGAGAATCTCTTCTCCGTTGCTGGAGGCAGAAACAACGGCCCGCTCGAAGAATGCGATGTGTTTGGACGAGTTGTGCAACCGGATGGCGATATGTTTTTCGCTGTTGGCCGCTGTTTGCCGAGCAGTGACCTGGAGGCTTGCCTGGGGCATGGTGTTCAGGGGGGTCATATCGGCCCAACTCACCTGCTTCAGGTTGAGAGCGTCGTCGTTGCCGCGATCACCCATGTCGTCGTCCTTCTGCGACTGCCAATAGGTGTTATCGACAAGCAATTCTCCCTTACCGTTAAGCAACTGGCAGCGCACAAAGAAGACCCGCGAAGTATGTGGGTAGCGGGGCAGTGAGATCACCTCGGCGGTCCCGTTGGATGGCGCCCGGATGCCGGAGGCCGGACGGTCGTCGCGCTGTTCGCCGTTCAAATCGTATACGCGCACGCGGACCCGCAGGCCTTGGACATCAGCGAGAGTTTGATTGAAAACGATGATTTTGGCCTGGCTGTGGTCGCCGGTTGCGTAGGCATTGAACACCACCGAGAGCTGGCGCAAGCCCTTCTTGGCGCCGAAGTAGGTGCCGCCGGGACTTAGATAGTAGTCGATGATGTTGCCGTAGAACGAAGGCCAGTGGCTGTTCAACATCCAATACAGCGCCACCTTGTGGTTGGACCAACTGCCGGCCGAAAAGTTCTCGAATTGCGCGCGGGTAGCCTCATAGTGCGCGAGTTGCGCCTTGCGAACGAACTCAGCCACGCTGCTCGAAGGTCCGTAACGGCTGTTCACCGCCAGTTGTACGTCCGAAAGCGTGTTGGCGCCGGGAATCGCTCCGGCGTGGACGAACCATGTGTCGTTGATGGGCCACAGCTTGTCAGCCGGGATGAACTTCTTCAGGCTCTCCAGCGTTGGGATGTGCTCGTTGTCGCCTTGCTCTACGGACGCGCCTCGAGTGGGTATGTATTTCCCACTGAACCAATACGCAGGCGAGCGCCAACTGTATGGGCCCTCCATGTTGATGCCGTCCCATAAGTGCACACCCTGGTCATCCTTGGCGAAAGATGAAACAGTATCGACGATCGCATTCTGCCAGTGAAGACCACCTAGGATCTCACGGTAGCGGAGGCGAACTGGTTCCGGTGGCCGGCCATCGCTTCCATTGGCCCAAATGAAGACCGACGCGTGCGGACGAAGCATGAGAATCTGCGAACGGAGGCTCTCAGAGGCAACGTGATGGTCCTCTTCGCTCCACTGGTCCCATTTCTCCCACTGGTTGCAGCACATCCAGCCAAGCATGAGCGGAATCCCCTGTTCGTCCGCGAGTTCGATGATGTGTTCGCTGGATATTTTTGATTCCCATCGAAGCATGTTGATCCCGAGATCCTTCACATAGCGCAGAATCTGGGCCTCACGCTCCGGATCGTAGCGATACAGGAGGTCTGGCGTGTAATCGCCCCCGCGCACCCGGAAGTCCCGACCATTGACCTGGAGATAGAAGTTTCCGCCCCTTCCTTTCTCGGGAAACTCCTCGTCCTGATCACGGTGTTGAGTGATGCTTCGCATTCCGAACCGGATCTGAGCGATGTCCGAAACTGCCCGGTCCTGAATAAAGTCGAGCTTCAGGTCGTAGAGCGCGGGATTTCCCATGGTGTAAGGCCACCAGAGATCCGGGTGGGCTACAACCAAGCCTGGATACTTGTCAGGGGTAAATACGGCTTCGCGTGACTCGCCTGCCAGCAGACTGAAAACCTGTTCAAACTCGATGGTGGGCTTGCCCGGCCGCGTGATAGTCCCCTTCAGGGTGCCGTTGACAGGCCGGGCCGCAGAGTTGCGCACATCCGCATACACCGTGAGACGCGCCGTCTCCTGCTTGAGGTCCAGATCCGTGTTGACGGACGGGTGTTCCACCGCGACCGCGCCGGAAGTTTTCAGATAGACGGGCTTCCAGATCCCTGCATTGCGATCCGGTACGAAGGAGGCTCCGAATTGATGCTGTTTTGTGAACTCGCCGTGATAACCGAGATATTTCCAGTTGATCCAATCGAACCAGCTGTCCGCCAGTTCCACTCCGTCGACGTCCTGAATCAACTGTTCGGGCGTGACTTTGACAGCCAGCGCGTTCCGGGATCCCGGCACGATCCACTGAGTAACATTGAACTGGTGTGCGACGTACATTCCGACTGCTTGCTTGCTGTCCGCAATCTGGTGGCCGTTGATCCATATCTCCGCGCGGTAGTTGATTCCCGGAAATTCCAGCGTGTAGGTGGAGTAGCCTTCCGGAGCGTTGAACACGGTCCGATACCACCAGTCCTGCATGAACAGATCCTGTGGAACCTTCTCCACCATGTTGGTGCCGAAATACAGGTTGGGGTAGACGCCATCCTCCTGCAACACTTCGAGAACCGTTGCCGGCATGCGCCGGATGGGGCGCCAAACCCCTCCCTGAAAACCAAGCTGAGAGACAGCCGCGCCATCTGCCGTCACGTCTTTTGCTTCGGCCAACTCCCAGGCCGCAGAAAGTTCCGACTTTCGGGGAGTTTGTCCGATGCCGGAAACAGAGCTGGCGAACAGGCAAACTGCAAGTGATAGCGCGGAAATCAAACGAGCCATCTTCTTCTCCTCCAGGCAATTTGAATCATCTCAGATGCTCGTTGTCCGATCCAGCCTACGTGACCGTAGATTTCGAAAGAAGGAATTGGAGCAACGATGAGAACGGAATTGCTGCGATTCAACGGCGCTGTCGAGCGGGATCCCGCCATCGATGCGTGGATGAAAGAGCATACAGGTGAATTGGGAGCCATCGCGCTTCTGTGGTTCTCGCAAACTCCGATGCGGTTGATAAATTGGGAGTTGCCGCTCATCCTTCGTTTTCGGTTGGGGCCCGGTCTCAGGGCTGTCATCGCCTTCGCCATGGCCTCATTTCGGAGCCGTGCCGCGCTTCAGTTCGAGATTCTTGCGCTCCGTCATCAGATCGGTGTCCTGCAACGCTCCGCGAAGCGCCCAAAGCTGACCCCGGCTGATCGTGTCTTGTGGGCGTGGCTCTGCTGCATCTGGAAGGGTTGGCAGTCCGGTGCGTTCATCATGAAGGCCGCCACTGTCGATGGCTGGCATCGCAAGGGCTTTGGTTTGTTCTGGAGCTGGAAGATTCGCCGCAGCAAGCTCGGCCGCCCCGCGGTCCCCACAGAGGTTCGCGAGTTGATTCGCATGCTGAGCCGCGAAAATCCTCTTTGGGAGCTCCCCACATTCATAGCGAACTGCTGAAGCTTGGCATCCATGTCGGTGAGACCAGCGTCAGCAAGTACATGGTCAGGCGCCGAAAGCCGCCCTCGCAGACCTGGAGAACGTTCCTCGACAATCATCTGAAGACGATGGTGTCGGTGGACTTCTTCACCGTGCCAACGATCCGGTTCCAGATCCTATACGTGTTCTTGGTGCTGGCACACGATCGGCGGCGGATTGTCCACTTCGGCGTGACCGCCCATCCGACGGCGGAGTGGACTGCACAGCAACTGCGTGAATCGTTTCCCTGGGAGACCGCGCCACGCTATCTGTTGCGGGATCGCGATCGAATCTTCGGCCAGGACTTCGTGGAGCAGGTGAAAGCCATGGGTATTAAACAAGTGCTTTCGGCACCACGTTCACCGTGGCAGCGAGCGTATGTCGAACGTGTGATCGGTACGATCCGCCGCGAATGCCTGGATCACATGATCAGTCTTCAACGAGCGAAGCCTGTACCGCCACCTGCAAGGATTTCTGGAATATTATCATCGGAATCGCACGCACGTGGCATTGGAGAAGGACAGTCCAGAGCCACGGCCGATCCAGCCGCCGGAGTCGGGCCGGATCGTCTCGATTCCGGTGCTGGGCGGGCTGCATCATCGTTATGGACGTCGAGCGGCGTAAATCGGGCGATTCTGATGATCCATCTCTCGGGACGAGTGTCGACAAACCGGCGATCATCTGCCGCGCCATTACCGACGCGCTGCAAAACCGCTCGGCTCCGACCTCCAGTCGAGCCTCCGTAATGTTCGAAGACCGTTAAATGTAACCACTGAAGGCCGCGCTGCATAGTTTGCGAGAAGCATATCAACGGCCAGGCATGGGCTCGCGCTTCATGACTTGGGTATTGGAGATCGTCCCGAAGACCGGTCCCTTCAAGTCGCTGGCGATCCGGCCGCCGACTCCGGCGGTTGAAAAAATGTTCATGGCTAGCTTCAACGCGACCATAGACAGCTACCGCGCATTGCTGCTGAAGGTCGATGTGGGTCACATGGAACTAGCGAATAAGAATTCGATCCGGGCACGCCGACTATAACCGGCGAGTACCTGGGAGCTGACCTTGCGTACGACAAACTCCTGGGCAAGCTTGCGAAGGATAAGTTTGTTGGAGTTTCGGCCGATCTGCGCAGCGACATCCTGGACTACTATCAAGACTGGAAGCCACCCGCTTCTCCCCTTACGAAGAAGGCCACCGCCGAATGGGCAAAGTTAACCGAAGAGCGCGAGAAACTCGATCAGCTCCAGCCGGAGACGACGCCGACACGGTGAGGTTCATCGCCTGGTCACTCACGCTCGCTTCCTGACTTGACCGCGCCGCGTCACTTGACCGCAAGTGGTCACTTCGCTACCTTCCCCGTTCCGCAGAATCGGCCCGTCACGCAGTTCTAGCGAATGGACTCAACAAAAGACTTCATTGGCGCAGCTCGTGCAGTAACGTCTGCGTCCCCACAAACCCATCGTAGGGTTAACGGGTCGACGGAAAAGGTCAACTATGAGAATGATTCTGGTAGCTACCCTGGCGATTGCGCCCCTACTGGCCAAAGAAAGCGGATCTGCCGAGCGTCTCGACGCAGCCGCCAACGTGTTTTCGGAGATTATGGCAACGCCAGATAAGGGTATCCCGCAAGACTTACTGGAGAAGGCTCACCGCATCGTTATCGTCCCATCGCTTAAGACCGCCGCATTCGTCGTAGGCGCCAAATATGGAAAAGGGTACATGTCGTGCCGAAATAAAAGCGAGGTTGGCTGGTCGGCGCCCGGAACCGTTCGTATTGAGGGCGGCAGCTTCGGCTTCGAAATCGGCGCCTCTGAGACTGACCTCGTCTTGCTCGTGATGAACCAAGGCGGAGCGGATAAACTGCTTCAAAGCAAGTTCACTCTCGGCGTAGAAGGCTCAGTTGCTGCCGGCCCGGTTGGACGCACGGCCACAGCTCAAACCGACGCGCAAATGCATGCTGAGATCCTCTCGTGGTCGCGAAGCCAGGGACTGTTTGCCGGTGTTGCTCTCGAAGGAGCCACTCTGCGGCAGGACCTGGACGACAACGCCCAGCTCTACGGCAAGAGACTGGACAACCGCGAGATCGTAACCAAAGGGGTGATTCCGCCTATGTCAGCCGCGAAACTGCTTACTGAACTCGACAAGTACCCTGTCCGAGAACACACGAGCGCCGTAGCTGGCTCGAGCAATTAAGTCCGACGCTCAGTGGGACGAGATGCGAAGTGGCGCGGGGCATTCATCGTGATGCCCCACAGGACGGGCCGTGGGCCCGCGAGGCTTCACTGCCCGCCGTCGTTACCAGGTAGTGCGGGCCGCAGTGATTCAGGCTCGTTGTGGTTGGCGTCATGCAAGTGCAGAGAAAGATGCATTGGGGAAACGATGATGAGAATCCAGGCGATGAAAACGAGATGTCAGTCCGCGTTTCGGGCCGCTGTCCTTCAGCCCTCGGTGCTGAGTTTAGTATCGATCTCGGTGTTGCTGTTGACTCCGATCGCATTTCTCGCTTGCGTGCTGGGCGCCTGGCGGTTTAGCGCGGACTTGGGCTGGACAAGCGGTTTCTTCATCGCGGGGGGATGGCTTTCGCGTTACCAACTCTGGTTCGCCGTGGCGATCGCCGCACAAACGTCCGCGTTCCTTCTGAATCGAGCGATGACAACTCGTAAGCTTGAGGCAGTCGCCTTGCCGGCAACGACGGCCTGAAGAAACGGGGCTGGATCTCCATGACAACACCCGACACCGATAGCAGCGCAGAGGCTGTTGTCAGCGCTCCTGGAAAACCGGGTGCTGCTGGCGTGGAGCCGCTGTCCCCGCATGAGCCCGCGGTTCCGGGCAAGGCAAAGAGCGAGAAGATTCACGTTTCGCCCGCTGTCCTCGAGGCCGCCCGAAAGGACGTCGAGGAAGTGCTCCAGTCTTTGCGGACCACCGCCGGCGGCCTGAAGCAAACCGACGCGGAAGTCCGTGCGCGCAGCGCGGGTCCGAATGAGGTAGCGCAAGAGCGCCGGCAAGGCTCGTTTATCCGCCTCCTCAAAATCATCCGCAATCCACTGGTGATTCTGCTCGCGACGCTGTCCGCGGTCTCCTACGCCACGGGCGATGCTCGCGCTGGAAGCGTAATGGCCGGCATGGTAGTGCTCAGCGTGGCGCTGCGCTTCTTCCAGGAGGCCCGGGCCGACGCTGCGGCGGCGAAGCTGAAAGCCATGATCCACGTGACAGCGACCGTCATTCGGGACGGCGCCACGAAGGAAATGGCGCTGCGGGACCTGGTGCCGGGCGACATCATCAAGCTGTCCGCCGGCGACATGATCCCAGGCGATGTGCGAGTGCTCACTTGCAAAGACCTCTTCGTGAGCCAGGGGACGCTGACTGGGGAGTCCTTCCCGGTCGAGAAATTCCACGATGCTGCCACGGAAGCCGGGATCTCACCGACTGAGATTAAGAACACATGCTTCATGGGGACCAGCGTTGAGAGCGGCACGGCGACCGCGGTCGTGGTCACCACCGGGGTTAAAACCTACCTCGGAAGCATGGCGAGCGACATCACCCAAGAGCAGGCGCCCACAAGTTTCGACAAGGGCCTCAGCGGTTTCACGTGGCTGATGATCAGGCTAATGGCCGTGATGGTGCCGCTGGTCTTCCTGATCAACGGGTTCACCAAGCACGATTGGAAAGGCGCCTTTTTCTTCGCGATGGCGGTAGCTGTGGGTCTCACCCCGGAAATGCTTCCCATGATCGTTTCCGTCTGCCTCGCCAAGGGTGCGCTTGCCATGAGCCGCAAGAAGGTGATCGTCAAGCGGCTGAACGCAATCCAAAACTTCGGGGGAATGGACGTCCTGTGTACCGACAAAACGGGCACTCTGACCGAAGACCGCGTCGTCCTCATGCGCCACTGTAACGTCGCCGGGCGGGAAACAGAGGAAGTGTTGCTAGACGGTTACTTGATTAGCCACTTCCAGACGGGCTTAAAGAATCTGCTTGATCTGGCGATTCTCGATTGCCACGATTTCCACGGACAAGAATTGGTTGAGAAATACAAGAAGCTGGATGAGCTCCCTTTTGACTTCACGCGGCGCATGATGTCCGTGATGGTGGAGGATCCAGAGGGCAGAGCAATCCTGTTCACAAAGGGAGCGCCGGAGGATGTCTTCCACCAGTGCACTCACTTTGAGCTCGATGGGAAGCTATCGCCCATGGAGCCTAGCTTGATGGTCGGACTCAGGGCACAGTACGACGATCTGAGCAATGATGGCTTCCGGGTTCTGGCGGTGGCAAGAAAAGATCTGACCGGGAAGCAGGCGTGCTCAAAGGACGATGAGCGCGAACTCGTGCTCAAAGGCTACGTCGCGTTTCTGGACCCACCCAAAGACACCGCGGGACGGGCCATCGAGGCCCTTCACAAGCATGGTGTCGCGGTAAAGATTCTCACAGGGGACAACCACCTGGTCAGCCGCAAGGTGTGCAAAGACGTGGGCCTTCTGGCCGACCCCATGCTGCTCGGCGAAGACGTTGAGAAGATGTCCGATGCGGAACTGGCTGACGCAGTAGAGAAGACCACGCTTTTCGCCCGCGTCTCTCCCGCCCACAAGCAGCGGATCATCCGCGCCCTTCGGGGCAAGGGACACGTCGTCGGCTTCATGGGGGATGGAATCAACGATGCCCCGGCCTTACGAGCGGCGGACATTGGCATCTCGGTTGACACAGCTACCGATATCGCGAAGGAGTCAGCGGACTTGATTCTGCTGGACAAGGATCTGATGGTGCTGGAAGGGGGCGTCGTCGAGGGCCGGAAAGTCTTCGCGAACATCCTCAAATACATCCGGATGGGCGCCAGCTCGAACTTTGGAAACATGTTTAGCGTGCTTGGCGCGAGCGCCTTTCTACCGTTCATTCCGATGGTCCCTATTCAGGTATTGACCAACAACCTGCTGTACGACTTCTCGCAAGTGCCGATCCCGATCGATTCAGTGGACGAAGAGCAAGTGGCGCGTCCGCGGCCCTGGAACATCGATGAGATCAAGCGGTTCATTCTTTTCATCGGTCCCATCAGCTCGATCTTCGATTACACGACATTCTTCGTTATGCTCTGGTTTTTCAATTGCTGGGACCCGTCGCGTGCTTCCGTCTTTCAGACCGGCTGGTTCGTCGAGTCGCTCATGACGCAGACGCTGATCATCCACGTCATTCGCACCAATAAAGTCCCGTTCATTCAGAGCCGGGCGAGCTGGCCGCTGACCCTGACAACGCTTTCCATCATGGCATTTGGGGCATGGTTGCCATATTCCCCGCTGGGGCCTTCTTTAGGCCTCACACACCTGCCCCAGATGTACTGGCCGATCCTGATGGCGACGTTGCTGGCTTACGTGTGCCTGACGCAGCTGATGAAGGTTTGGCTGTTGAGGAAGAAGTGGATCTAAAGGCGTATTCCGAGCCAAAACCTGGCACCCAACCGTCACTTCGTTTCCGTGCCCGTACTATCCGAAAACTGGATTGGGGTTTCAGGCGACTCGGTCATAGTAGTTAAGCATTCCGCCGAGACGGCTCTTGCATCGAACGGGTCCATTAAGGGGCGTCGCCCAGGAACGATGAACAGATTGCCGATGCCTTGGTGATTTCGCTCGGTGTGATAGTGCGCGATGAATTCGCGGACGGCCTTTCGCAAACTTTCCTCTCCGAACAGGATCACCCGGTCTAAACAGGATTGCTTGATGCTACGAACGAATCGTTCTGCGTAGCTGTTCAGGTTCGGAGACCGCGGCGGGAGTTTCACAGAATGCACGCCGACCTGGGCCAACGCAGTCAGGAACTCCGAGGTGAATAGCGGAGCTCGGTCATGAATCAGATAACGCTTGCCTTTGAGCAGCCCGTCTTCGGAATCTGTCAGATTGCGAGCGATCTGATTCATCCACAGCCCATTTGCGTCTGCAGAGATGCCCGCAACCTGGACGCGGCGTGTGGATAGCTCGATAAAGAACAGCACGAAAAAGCGTCGGAGCCCTTGGCGGGTCCAAACCTCCACCGTAAAGAAGTCGGCTGCAACCAGAAGGTCCCAGTGTTGAGTAAGGAACTCTTTCCAGGTTGTTTTCCGAACTCGTTCTGGAGCCGGCTCGGGGCCATTCCGCTTCAGAATGTCGGCAATCGTGGTACGGCCGAGGGCCTGTCCGAGATTCGACAAGGCACCGCTGATTCGGAGGTAACCCCAATCTCGGTTTTCCTTCGCCATACGGACCACTAAGGCTTCGATTTCCTTCTTTGTCGTCGGTCGACCGGGACGCCGACGGGCACTACCGTCGTATTTGCGAGCAATGAGCTTCCGATGCCACTTCAGCAAAGTTTCAGGTGTGACAACCGTCGCCACTTCCGCCAACCGCTTTCGTCCGAGCAGGCTGGCCTTCGCCGCCAGATTGCGACGCTGGTCGTCGGTGAAGCGCACTCGCCGGTTGCCGAGTTGAGAGCGAAGCACTCGGTTCTCCTCGCGCAAGTACTCGATTGCGTTTTCTTGCTGCTGATTCATCCATCCGGCGACAGCCATAAGAAGAAATCGAAAAGGGTCTAACTGCCTCGGCATCGCTTGCAGACTAGCATTCTTGCGTTCGCCTACGCCATTTTTCCACTGTTTTCACAACGGTCCAGTTTCCGGATATTACGCGATGCCTTGACCGGCAAGCCGCTCTGGGACTTTCAAACCGGTGGTGAGATGTATTCGAACATCATGTCCTTCGCCGTCGACGGTCAGCAGCGCATCGCCGTTACGTCCGGCCACGCGCTCTTTGTCTTCGGATTGGAGTAGCCGAACGGACAGACCTCAATGAAAGTTGGCCGGTATAAAGCCGTTTCCGGATCGCCAGGTGGGGCGCCGTGCTCAAAGCTCGATTGCTGAGCAGTCGAGACCCCCTGACGTTTCCGAGAACATCACGAAAGATCTTACTTCGGCACCGGCGCCTTTTGCCGCAACTCTTCGAACCAATCGGTGACCGTCACCAACGTAGCGGCCGAGCGCGGCCCGCCCTGAACACGGGCCCGGCTTGAATATCTACTGCCATCAGCTCCCGGCTATCCGGCTTTTGATTGTCCCTACCAAATACTCCGCCTCACGAAGAATCAAGGACTTGGCCGGCGTTCTCGTGACATTGTTACTGGCGTGATCGAACGTGCTTGGGAATACGGTTCGGGTTTTCGGACACTACGGGGTTGCGGCTCAACAATGATCAGCGTCGTCGCTTGGCGGCGAAAGCCAAACGACTATTGTACGTTTGACGTCACTCATCTACAATGGTATATAAGACTGAATGATAAGGGGTTACCGCGACAGGGACACGGAGCGTCTCGCCGCTGGCGGAAAGGTTCGCCGATGGGAGCCGTTTCGGCGCCAGGCTGAGAAGCGCTTGCGTATCCTCGATGCGGCGACGTCGCTCGGTGATCTTGCGGCGTTGAACTCCAACCGGCTAGAGGCTCTGAAGGGAAACCGGAAAGGGCAGTATTCCATTCGGATCAATGACCAGTGGCGCATCTGTTTTAAATGGCCCAAAGATGAGCCTGGTCCATCGGACGTTGAAATTGTCGATTACCACTGAGGAAAGGAAAAAACATGCCACGCACGCCTATACACCCCGGCGAAATTCTCGGCGATGAGCTGGAGGAGATCGGTCTTTCGGCGAAGAAACTCGCCGACGTCATCGAAGTGCCCCCCAATCGTCTTTACCAGCTTTTGGCGGGGAAGCGGAACGTGACCGCGGACACGGCCTTGCGCCTCAGTCAGTATTTCGGCATGTCGGCCGATTTCTGGATGAACCTTCAGAGCGCCTATGAACTGGATCTTGCCCGCCAGCAAAGCGGCAAGGCGATACAACGAATTCCAAAGCGTAGCGAAACGGCCGAGCCGCGGCCTGTTGCGTAAATGACCATCAACCCCTGCCGAGGAGGTATCCGACATAATTCGGACCAAATGCTGGAGTTTTTCCTTATTCTCTGCCGCGGTGAGAGCTGCCCTATCAACTCCATTTCGCAGCCGGTCCAGCGACGCGTGGCACTACCCGATCAAATTGCCCCATCAATTCGCACATCGCACCGTGCAGCAGCGCGTTGCATTGCGTCTCAACTCAACGAAAAACCAACAACTTCGGCCCAGCACGCGCAAAACGATCTGCCTCCGGAGCAAAAGGCCAGTGGTTCGAATCCACTCGGGAATGCCCGGTAGATCGTAGAAAGTAGCGACTCTCAAGCTCTGAGCCTTTTGATAGGCTCAGAGCAATTTTTCTTTGCCGGAAAAAAGGAGAGTCGCTATGAAGAAACCTTATCAAATCGAATCGTTGCGAGCCGTGAAGAGGCTGGAAGAGATGGCTGCGGATGGAAATCCGACGGTACAGTTGGTGCTGCCGATGGCTGAGATGGTGGGCTGGCTGCACAAGGGCGTTGGCGAGTTGGTTCGTCATGCCGGGCTGCAGTTAATTCAGTTGCTGATGGAAGAGGAAGTCAGACACCTGGTTGGTGAGCGCAGCCGGTTGACGCCGGAGCGAACCGCGAATCGGTGGGGCAGCGAGCGTGGGTATTGCGTGGTGATGGGACAGAAGGTGCCTGTCGAGCGTCCGCGGGTGCGATCCACCGAGGATCACGAGATCCGTCTGGGCAGCTATGAGATGTTCCATCGCGGCGAGCCGTTGACGGAAACAGTGTGGGAGAAACTCATGCTGGGTCTGACGACGAGAAAGTACGGCGAGGCGGTTCGCCAGTTCACCGAAGCCTATGGGCTGGAGAAGAGCGCGGTGAGCGAGCACTTCATTGAAGCCAGCCGGGTGAAGCTGAAGCAACTGATGGAGCGGCGGCTGGATAAGAAGAAGTTCTGCGCGCTGCTGATTGATGCAACTCCCTTCGAAGGCCAGCAGATGGTTGCGGCGCTGGGCATCGGCTACGACGGGACGAAAATGATTCTGGGCATCTGGCAAGGGGCCACGGAGAACGCCACGGTTGTGGGGGAGTTGCTCGGCGACCTGATGAATCGCGGGTTCGATTTCACGGAGTCGAGACTCTATGTCCTGGATGGCGGCAAAGCATTGCATGCGGCCGTGAAGAAGTATGCCGGCGAATCGGCGCCGATCCAGCGCTGCCAGGTGCATAAGCGGCGCAATGTGCTGGATCACATCACCGATGAAGACAAACCCATCGTCGCCCAAAAACTGAATGCGGCGTATGCGATGGAAGACTACTGCAGCCAGACAGGCCCTCGACGGATTGCACCGCGAACTGATGCATCTGAATCCGAGCGCGGCGCGCAGTCTGGCCGAAGGTCTGGAAGAAACTCTGACCGTTCATCGGCTTCATGTTCCTCAGCAACTGCGGATGTCGCTGGCCAGCACCAACGTGATCGAATCCGCTTTCTCGATCGTCGAAACTGTTTGCCGGAACGTCAAACGATGGCACGGTGGCGATCAGAGAGAACGCTGGGTCGGTTCCGGCCTGCTGGTTGCGGAGAAACAGTTCCGCCGCGTCAGAGGCCACAAACAGATTCCAGTCCTGATCCGGGTTCTGGAATCGCTGAAGCCTTCGAGGAAGGAGATTGTTACAAAAAGAAAAGCGTCGTAAAGTGGGTTATCTGAGAGCCGCTACTTTCAACGGAAAGTCGGGCGATCCCGGGCTGGACTGCAGGATCTTGCACTCTAAGAGTCAGCTCTTGCGGCCAGGAAAAAGGATCGCAATCGTTGTTGTGAACATAGGTGAAAAACGGAACAACCCCTTGCAGATTAGCGCACGAAACGCGAATTGCTTAGCGATCATACTGCAACGGACATCAGCATCACGAGCAGCAAGCCTCGCGAAGCTAATGTGGGCGGGTGCCGGCGATTAGCCTCTCGGGTCATCTTAAGTAGCCTGTTTTGTTCTTCATAGAAGCCTTCCAAATACCTCAGTTTCGTGGTGCATAAGGTTAGGCCGAGCATGAGAAACAAGTGGAGGGCGAATTGCCATGTGTTTTGCTTCCTGCGGGAGGCTATACGGAAATAGGAAACCGGGTGAGGTTCTCGGCCGCTAGCGTTTTCATACCGAACCTAGAGCAGGCTGTAGGTATCTTCTCTCGAGATGACGACCTCGAAGGGATGATCGCTGGATTCTCGGATTCCGGCGCGTCAGCAAAGGTTTATGCGGTTGTCGACGTGGTTCGGAAGCTTTCCTTAGTGGTGCCGGTGGATGATCTAAATCTCATCTCAGGTCCGGAAGATAGGTAATCAAGACCATTAGAAAGGTAGGGCTGAATGTCAGTGACAGTAACTTATCCGGGAGTCTACATCGAAGAACTCTCCAGCGGTGTGCACCCGATCACGGGTGTGGCCACATCGATCGCGGCTTTTGTGGGATGGGCTAACCAAGGGCCCACCTCACCGCAGCTCGTCCTAAGCTGGTCGGACTTTTCACGTATGTACGGCGGCTTTTATCAGGGATCTCTTCTTGGTTATGCAGTAGCGCAGTTTTTCGGTAACGGCGGCAGCCAGGCCTACATCATTCGCCTGACCGACGCCGGCTTAGCTGGCGCCACTTCAGCCACCGCCACCTTGAACCTGGCAGGCACTCCGGCTGCCGCCGTGCCGCCAACTAGCCCTCCGGCAGCTCCCGCTCCGGCACCGGGAAGCATCACTTTCGAAGCTGCCGCTCAAGGCGAAGCCAATCCCGGTATATGGGCGAACAACTACGGTGTCGTGATCAAGAGCCAGTCCGGCAGTCCGACTCGCTTCAGTTTGCAAGTTGTCTACAATCCCAACCCTGGAAAGACAGCCGCAACCGTGGTGGAATCCTTCGTAAACCTGTCAGCGATCGGCCCGGATCCTCAGGGCCGCTTCGTGAACGACATTCTGAACACGCAATCCAACTACATAGCGGTTCAATCGAATAGCCTTACCGTGGCTCCCACCCCGACAACTGTTGGCGCCGGTAACCTGGTCGACCAAAAGCAGAACCTCAGCAAAGGTGAAGATGGGGCTCAGCTTTCTCCTTCCGCTCCAGGGACGGCTGGGCCTTTCGAAAATGCCCTTCTCGATCCCACCAACGGTGTCGGCGGCGTCAATCAACTGGTGCACGTCGACCTCTTCAACTTGCTTTGCGTTCCCGGCGAAGTAGACCCTGCAACCATCAGCACCCTTGAGGCCTTTTGCGTTAGCCACCGGGCGTTCATGATCGTCGATTGCGCCCCAACGGACACCTTCTCTTCCCTGCAGAAGAGCGGACCCAACTCCAGCATCACCGGCACGCCCGGCACAAATGCGGCTTTCTACTTTCCGTGGATCAACGCTCCCGACCCGTTGAATCAAGGCGGCATCGGTCCCTTCCCGCCCTGCGGTTACGTCGCGGGACTCTACGCCAGCACCGATGGAAGTCGCGGCGTTTGGAAAGCACCCGCCGGAACCGCGGCCAGCCTGACCGGAATCATCGGTCCGAACATCACTTTAAATGATGCGGAAAACGGCTTCCTGAATCCATTAGCCGTCAACTGTATCCGCAACTTCAGCGCCTACGGCACAGTGATCTGGGGCGCGCGCACGCTTCAGGGCAATGACGAAATCGGATCGCAATGGAAGTACGTTCCCGTCCGGCGTTTGGCGTTGTATATCGAAGAGAGTCTTTATCGCGGCACCCAGTGGGCCGTCTTCGAACCGAACGACGAACCTTTGTGGGCCTCCTTGCGGCTGAATATCGGGTCCTTTATGCAGACCCTGTTTCGAAAAGGCGCCTTCCAGGGCCAAACTCCCCAAGAAGCGTACTTTGTCCAGTGCGATCACGAGACCACCACGCAAGCCGATATCAACCTCGGCATCGTCAATGTCATCGTTGGGTTCGCACCACTTCTTCCCGCCGAATTCGTTGTAATCCAGATTCAGCAAATGGCTGGACAAACTGCAAACTAAGGAGCATTCGCATGGCTGAATTCACGGTTAACACTACGCGCTTCGATCCCTACAAGAATTTCAAATTTCGCGTGAAATGGGATAACCAATATGTCGCGGGAATCAGTAAAGTCGGCGGGTTGAAACGAACTACGGAGGTAGTCAAGCATCGCGAAGGCGGTGACCCCTCCAGTTCTCGTAAGTCACCCGGAAGGAACGAGTACGACGCCATCATGCTCGAGCGTGGCGTCACCCATGACCCCGCATTCGAGGCATGGGCCGGAAAAGTCTGGCAACTAGGAGCGAGCCTGGGTGCGGAGGTATCCCTCAAGGATTTCCGGAAGGACATCACTATCGAGGTCTATAACGAGGCCGGACAGAAGGCCATCGCCTACAATATCTACCGCTGTTGGGTGTCGGAGTTTCTGGCGATACCCGATTTCGATGCCAATGCCAACGCAGTAGCCATTCAACACATCAAGCTGGAGAACGAGGGATGGGCACGCGACCTCTCCGTGACTGAACCGACCGAGCCGTCTTTCAACGTTCCGACATAACGGATCATCGCCATGCGCTCGCTTGCTGCTCCGGAACTCTTGGCAACCTGGGAACGTGGCCTCGGCCAGTCCATGCTCGATCGCGCGATGGAGTTGTTGTCGATGGTTCATCCCGAGGCTTCTCCGGACGAACTGCTCGCTCTCAGCATCGGCGGCCGGGACGCGGACCTGCTCGCCTTGCGGCAGCAACTATTCGGTCACGAAATGACCGGTGTCGTTGTTTGTCCTCAGTGCGCTGGTCGGCTCGACGTCACGCTGAACGCAGACGAGATGTTGTCGGCGCGCGGTCCGGAGCCGCAGGCCGCCGAAGGATCTTTCAGCTTTCTGAACATGGCTGGGTACGAAATCCAATTTCGCAGCCCGAACAGCGAAGACTTGGCTTTGGAGTTGGAGCAAAGCGACCCTGAGGGAGCCCGCAATCGCTTAATGGCTCGTTGCCTGTCATCCGTAAGGCGGGATGGCGAGCCCGTCGCTTTCGAATCACTACCTATAGAAGTCGTGGACGCCGTCTCCGCTCGAATGGCTGAGGCCGACCCGCTGGCGGATGTGCAGTTGGCGCTTGCTTGCCCATCGTGCGATCATCGCTGGCGGGCGGCATTCGACATTGTGTCTTTCTTGTGGCGCGAAGTCGAGAGCCTGGCGGCGCGCCTCCTGCGCGACGTTCACACCTTGGCTTCGGCCTATGGCTGGCAGGAGCGCGAAATCCTGGCATTGAGTGCGGTCCGGCGACAGTACTATCTCACATTGTTGGGCGTATGAGCGACTTTCTGACAAGCCTGGTAAGTCGCAGCCTGGGAACGGCGCCGGTTGTTCGACCGCGCTTACCATCTCTTTTTGAGCCCGTCGCTCCCTACATTGATCAGCCATTCGCGATCCATGCAGATCGAGACGAGGGCCGAAAACCGCACCGCGACAATGCTCGCGAGGATGCTGGTCCCTCACTGCTACAGCCCAACGAGAGACAAACGCCCGTCAGCAAACGCCGCAGCGGGCCGCGCGTTGAACCCAACGTGCCGGGGCCCTTGGCCCCGCTCGCGTCTGCAGATCAACTTGAGCCTCACCCCGTCAGCCGGCGTCATCGAAATCCGCCAGCACCGCCGGCTGACAGTACCTTGCGCGACGAGCAATCCGTGCCATCGGTAATCACTCCCGGCGAACACCCCTCCCAGCGCGTGCCGGCTAGCGCTAAGCCGCTACCCAAACCTCTCGCGAACGATGTCGCTCCTCAGCCAACCGTGATACATTCCGCAGCGCAAACCCCAGCGGGGGTCGTTCCTCGCATGGCAGTTCCCCCTCCAGCACCTAGTCCTCCAGCACCTACCCTAAACCCTCCCATCGAAGCGCGGACCAAGGCGTCGCCTCAACCCGACCAGACCATCCGGTCAGAGGCAAAATCCTCAATATTGAAAACCGCACCACCGCCCACTCGATTCGATTCGCCGCGCCCAATTCCCGCCGTAGAGCCAAGACGGGCACCCCATTTCGAATTCGCACGACACATTACCGCGCCGCCTCCGGTTGCTACTTCCGAGCCGATCATTCAAGTCACCATCGGGCGCATCGAGGTGCGAGCCGTCCCGGAGAAAACCACCACTCCGAAAGAGCGGCATGCTTCCCCGGTCATGAGCTTGAATGATTACTTACGCTCCAGGCAGGGAGGCACATGAGCAACGCCAGCGCCATTGCCGCTGTGACCGCGACTCTCCAAGCCATTCTCGGAACGGAGATCACCTCGGACCCCAACCTGAACGACACCACTGTCACCGCACTGCCTCTCGATAAAGCTCGCGGCACAAACACCGCCAATCAGCTCAATATCTTTCTCTACCAAGTGCTGCCTAACGCCGCCTGGCGCAGCATCGACATGCCCAAAACGGTCCGGTCTGGCGAGACGGGCATGCCACCCCTGGCGCTCGATCTGCATTACTTGATCACCGCCTTCGGACGCGAGAACGACAGCACGCAGCCGTTCGATCATCATCTGCTCGGAAAGGCCATGAGCGTTCTCTATGACCACGCCTTGCTGGGTCCTGATGAGATCAAGATCGCGTTTCCGGGTAGCGGCGTGGAAAGTCAGCCTGACCGTGTGCGCATCACCCTGCAGCCCCTCTCGGTCGAAGACATCTCCAAGCTGTGGATGGGCTTCGCCACGCAGTACCGGGTGTCTGTAGGGTATGACGTTTCGGTCACTCTGATCGACAGCACGCTACCCGTGAAGACGCCGCTGCCCGTTCTCGGTCGCGCCCCCCTAGACAAGGGATGGTCTTCCCAGGCCAATCTAGTCCCCTCTATCCCGACTCTTTACACCCTCGCGCCCCCCAACCAACAGCAGAGCGTGCGATTAGGCGAAACACTTACAATCACCGGCGTAAGTCTCGATGGCACAAACATCGGCGTTCAATTCAACAACCCACTGTGGGCCGCGGCCGTGGAAGTTGCACCGAATCCAGGCGCAACCCCGACGCAGCTAGTCGTCCAAATTCCGAATCAACCAAAGGTTTGGCCCGCTGGTTTCTACACGCTGGCGGTACTTGTGCAGCGTGCCGGCGAAACGTATCGCCGTGTAACCAATCAGCTTGCCTTCCCGCTCGCGCCCACCCTGACTCTCGCCCCTCCTACAGCGCCCGCCGGCGCCATAACCTATACCGCGACCTGCAGTCCGGAAATTTTCGTTGGGCAGGTTGCCTCGCTATTGCTGAGCGATACGGAGATCTCAGCGCAGTCCATTACCGCACAAACAGCCAACCCGACCTTTGCGGCTTCCAACGTCACGGCAGGAAGCTACTTCATTCGCTTAAGAGTCGATGGAGTGGATAGCATCCTCGTCAATCGTGCGGTCAGTCCGCCGGCCTTCGATCTAACTCAACAGGTGACGGTCACATGAGCGACGAGACAAATTGGCAAGCAAGCAACGCACGGTACCTGTCCGCCGCGCTAGCTTGGTTGCGCGCAAAGCTCGAACGGCGCGCCGAGCAGGACCAGGAGCCCCTCGTAGTCACGCCGGAGGAATCGGTTGTCGTTCAGGCCGAATCTCCGGCCGAGGCCAAGTCGCCATTGAAAGGCAAACGCAAAGCCCGCGATCCACTTGCGCTCCCGGTCGAACCCCCGCAGCCTGCCACTCTGAGCGGTTCCTCTTCCAATGGTATTTCGCAACTGGCCGCAGACTTGGCCGCGGCTGAGTCGCAAACACCCGCCCCCGCCTTGATCGTGCTGGCCCGGCGCCTTGGTCTCTCGCTTTTCGAGCGCAACGTGTTGCTGCTCTGCGCAGCCATGGAACTCGACACCAGCATCGCCTCTCTGTGTGCGCGCGCGCAGACGGACCCGTTGCGTCTGTGTCCCACCTTCGCACTGGCGCTCACGCTCTTCGACGCTCCCACCTGGGACGCGCTGTCACCTGAGCGCCCTCTCCGCTATTGGCGCCTTATCGAGATCAATCAACCCCATGGGCAACCTTTGACCGGCAGCGCATTACGGGCAGATGAGCGAATCGTTAGCTACCTCAAAGGCCTGAATTACTTGGATGACCGGCTCTCTCCCTTACTCAGTTCTGTTGCAGGGCCGGCAGTCAAGACTGTCTTGCCGCGCTCGCAACAAAGCTTGGCCGACAGAATCTGCGATCGTCTCAAGCAAGTCGGCGAAGGCGAGAATCTTCCTGCGATTCAACTCCTCGGAATCGATACGGCCAGCAAGCAACTGGTCGCAGCACAAGCCGCCGCCGAGCTGCGGCTGCAAGTCTACCGGCTGCCCACTGCTTTGCTCCCCACGCAGGCTTCCGAGCTCGAGACCTTGGCCCGCTTGTGGCAACGCGAAAGCATGCTCCTTCCGCTGGCGCTCTATCTAGACGGAATCGCCTCCGAGACGGATGCCCCCCCAACGGGCCTGAATTCTCCTGTCTTGCGCCTCGTCTCGCGGATCAGCGGCGTCGTTTTCCTCGATACGCGTGACGTGTTGCCGGGTCTCGTCGATAATACCCTGAACGTCGACGTTGCGAAGCCCACACCTGCGGAGCAAAAGGAAACTTGGGCTGCGGCCATGGGGAAAGGAGCCGGCGCGACTCCCGCTCAACTAGCTTCGCAGTTCAACCTGAGCGCCGCCAGCATCCATCAAATCGCGAGTCGCGTTATATCAGAACCCGCCTCCAGTCATTCGAGCCTGCATGAACGCCTGTGGAGTGCGTGCCTGGCGAGTACCCGCCCGCGCCTTGACACTCTGGCTCAGCGGATCGATGCCAAGGCCACATGGAACGATATTGTGCTGCCTCCCGAAGAAACCCGCCTGCTGCACCAGATTGCCGCGCACGTAGCGCAACGAAGCACGGTCCATGAAAGCTGGGGCTTCGCGAGTAAGATGAACCGCGGGTTGGGAATTAGTGCTCTACTATGTGGCGACCCCGGGACCGGCAAGACCATGGCCGCCGAAGTCATCGCCAACGAGCTGCACCTGAACCTCTTTCGCATCGACCTCTCGGCTGTGGTAAGTAAGTACATCGGCGAGACCGAAAAGAATCTGCGGCGGCTTTTCGATGCTGCCGAAGACGGCGGAGCGATTCTCTTCTTCGATGAAGCGGATGCTCTTTTCGGTAAGCGTAGTGAAGTGAAGGATAGTCACGATCGCTACGCCAACATTGAAATTAACTATCTCTTGCAGCGTATGGAAGCTTATGGCGGCCTGGCCATTCTTGCGACCAACCGGCAGAGCTCGCTCGACCCGGCCTTCATGCGACGCTTGCGGTTCGTCGTGAACTTTCCGTTCCCCGGCAGCGTGCAGCGGAAGGCAATGTGGCAGAAGGTTTTCCCGGATGAGACTCCGACGCAGGAACTGGACCTCGACCGTTTGGCACGTCTCAACCTGACCGGCGGCAATATCACAAACATTGCCCTCAACGCCGCTTTCCAAGCCGCCCAATCAGGCATGCCCGTTACCACGGCGCTGCTAGTGGAATCCACCCGTACGGAATTGAAGAAGTTGGGCCGCGTGATCAATGAGTTGGAGTTCCGCCCCACAGGAAGGGCAGGCCGCGTCGCGTGAAGTTGAATGTCAATATCGAACGCTTAGTTCTCGAAGGCTTGCCAATCACACGCCAGGATGGTCCGCGCGTGCAGGCATCGGTAACCGCCGAGCTGGAGCGTTTGATCCGCGTGCACGGAATCTCAGACCAGACCCGCTCCGCGGGTGCGGTGCCGGTAGTCCGGGCGGATGCGTTTCGGTTAGATCACAGTAGCAGTCCCAAGCGCTTGGGGACACAGATTGCGCGAGCAGTTTACGGAGAATTTGGGAGACCGGAATGAAAGGGCCGTCGTCAGTAGCGATGCCGAAGAACCCGGTTACCGTGCTTGGCCGGCCGCCTGCCAGCATGCTGCAAAGGCAGTGCGCTTGCGGTCAGCACATACAAGGTGAAGGCGAGTGCCAAGAGTGTGCCGAGGAACGTATGGCCGTGCAGCGCCATGGCGCAGGTCCGGGTGCGACAAAAGGGATTCCATCAATTGTGCACCAAGTATTGCGCTCGCCTGGTCACCAGCTCGATTCGCACACGCGTGGGTTCATGGAGTTCCGCTTCGGCCACGATTTCAGCATGGTGCGGGTACATACGGATTCGCAAGCGTCGGATTCAGCCCGAGCCGTCAGCGCGAACGCCTATACTACTGGCAATCATGTAGCGTTCAGAGAAGGCCAGTATTCGCCCGGTACGCAGCGCGGCGATCGCTTGATTGCTCACGAACTGACCCACGTCCTACAGCAAAACAGCGCGAGAAACTCAACTCCGTCCAGGATAGATGTAGATCAAGGCGCCGAACGCGAAGCCGACCGAATTGCAAACCAGATTGCTGGTATGGGTGGTAAAGATCGTAGCGATTCGGTACGCGCGGCAGCTTCCGCTCCGTCGATTCAGCGGCAGCCAGCCCCGGCGTCTTCGCAATCCGGCGGCTACTTTACAGATGCCCCGATCGAGGATACAGGGGGATGCATACAGCCTTTTGAAGGCAACAGTCTGGACTCCCTGTTGAAGCCGAACACGTTTACGGTAGTCGAGTTCGGGGCAACCTGGTGCCAGCCTTGCAAAGTCTTGACCCGCTTCATGGCTGAGCAGTGCACAAAGCACAAGGGCGACAAGAAACCGATGCGCTTCTTCTCGATCGACGTCGATGCCAATCCGAAGCTGGGCGCTCAATACGCTCAGCACGGCGTTCCTCAACTCTACGTCTTCGCCGGACGCGACCAGAAATACCACGGAACACAGCAGCTGTCCGCAGATTTCTATTCGAAGCTTTTCGATGGTTTGACGAAGGAAGACTCTTCTAAAGCTTCTCAGGAGAGCGGCACGCTCGGCCTCCCACGCTGGGCGGTCATCGGCTTGTCTGCGCTGGCCGTTGCGGGACTGGCTGCAGGAGGTCTGGGGATTGCTGCCGCCGCGGGTGCCTCGTTGAGCGGCGGCTTGATCGCTGGTGTTCTGGGAGGAGGAGCCCTTGCCGGAGGCCTGCTTGGCTTACTCGATCCCCTCGGTCTTTCAAAGCGGACCCGCGCTGTCGGCGCGCCCGAGGCGGATGCGCTCATTCGCAAACATTTTGGCCAATATGTCCGAAGCGCCGGTACCTCCGCCGGACCCCTGCATGGGGCCCAGGTTCAAGTGGTGACGCAGTCTGAGCTGAAGATGCTGTGGAGCTGTCGAAATCCAAAAGGCACACCCCCCGACACAATGGTCGGTTGGACTGACCAGGGTTCAGAAGACGCGTCGGACGAACAGGATCCAGTTTGCGCTAACAAGCAAAAACTGAAACACGCCAGCCTAGACCAACCCGTCGTCTATTACGCATCCGATCACCCCGAGGCGTCGGTGTTGATCCATGAAGGGCTTCACACCTACGAGCACCCGAACTTTTCGCGCGGCTTGCGCAATTTTGCCAGTGAGGGGGCGACCGAATACTTTGCGCAACAGATCCAACGAGACGAACGCTTGTCTTCCTCCAGCGCTTACAGCGACAACGAAGTCAAGGAGGTTAAGAAGCTGGTAGACGTAATCCAAGAGGATGCTCTGCGGAAGGCATTCTTCCAGGGCGATTTCGGCCCCGCGAACAGAATCCTTGGGAATTGTGGTCTCGAATCCTGGGCGCTGGATTTGCAGATCAGTGAATTCGCAAAAGCCGATGAGCTTTTGACGAACGCAAAGCAAAAGCAAAAAAAGGACTACTGCAAGTGACACGATTTCGCTCCCACAGAATGCGAAGAGGAGCAGGCGCTGGATGACCCGACAAGCACCGGCAACGCCTGTAAAGGCTAGTCCGCCCAAGGCCGAGACTGCGGGGCATCTCATACTTCAGCGAGAATGCGCATGCGGGCAGCACACGCATGGTGGGATATGCGAAACCTGCAAAAAGAGTTCGGACACGGGAGGCAGGCCGCCTCTCGATATGCCATCTATCGCTCCGCGCGCTGTGCATGACACGCTGCGCACGCGCGGAGATGCCCTTGACCTTCCCGTTCGTGCCCATATGAAATCCCGCTTAGGACAGGACTTCAGCTCCGTGCGGGTACACACCGACAATACAGCGGCGGACTCGGCCCGGTCCGTCGGAGCGCTAGCCTACACAGTCGGCCAGCACATTGTCTTCGGTGCAAATCAGTACGCGCCGCGCACGGCCGCGGGCCGGTTGGTGTTGGCTCACGAACTAACGCACTCCTTGCAACAGCGTGAATCTGTCGCGGGAGTTCCGCAAGCTCTCCGGGTCGGGCAGGCGGACGATGCCTTCGAGCAGCAGGCCGATCGCTTCGCGCATGCCGCGAGCACAGGGCACCGAATCATGGAGAGCCCAATCCGGATGAGTGACGCGTCCGTGCAACGCCTCGATATCGTTACCAAGACACTACGCTTCTTCGGTATCTCCGTCGGAACGATCACCGATCAGGAACTGACGGAGTACCTGGATCGCGTCGCCGAGAATAAAAAGTGCGATTGCGGTTTCCTTGATTTTCTCTCGGACGATATGGCTCGGGAGGTCATCAACCAGTGGGGCGTGAAGGGCACCGGTTACAGCCTGGACCAAGCCTATAAAGGCGTTTCATCCACAGATCTGAAGCGCATTCTGATTCAAGAGTTGCTGTCGGGTCCGACTGGTGGATCTGACCAGCGGGCTATCGTGAGAGTTTTCGACAAGTCGGGATCGCAAGAGATCAAGGATCTGCTCGATCCCACTCGTGGCCTGAGTATTCAGGCCGTGCTTGACGACGTCAAGGGCGAAAATCAGGCACAACTGCTGGCCTTGCTTGCCAAAAAGGTTCCCGAGATCGGTGGGCCGAACGTCAAGCTGACCGACAAGCAATCTGCCGAGGCCGGCGCTTGCACCGTAAGAAGGGCGTTTCAAATACATTTCGCGCAACAGACCGCGAAGACGCTAGTCAACAAGGCAATCGAATTGCTAGACCAGTTCGCCGCCGCACCGGCCGAAAATAGGCCTGTTCAGAGAATACTCGACTGTTACTTCAAAGGGGCGTCCGCCAGCGATGTCAAGGATATCCGGCAGGGCTTTGATCAGATCAACCAGACCTTGCCCAAGCTCTTCTTTGCCTGCCCGGCTGAGCCGTTCATAGAGTTCCGACTGACTGACTCGAAAGGAAAATCTACGGTCTTCGAGCCAGAAGAGGGTTTGCTGGCAAGAGCCGCGGTTGAGGAGGCCCCCACGGCCAATCAAGCTGCTGGCAGCGGTGGCAAGAATCCTCCGGCACCGACCGCGCCGAGCGCCGCACCATTGACCGTTCTCCTCTTTCCCGACTTCTTCGAAGCGGAACCCGACGAGCAAGCTCGGATTGTCATCCATGAGGCGCTCCATCACGCCAAGAAACAGGGCGCCGGCACTAAGGAGGTTTACAGGCTGAGTTGCGGGGAGCCCGCGCTACGCAGTGCTTTGAGTAATGCGCAGTCTTACGCGATGTTTGCTGCGCAGCTTGCGCAGGGGGGCCTCCACCTGACCTTCGACGACTGTCCCGAGGCTTGGAAGGCCGAAATGGTGAAAGCCAGCCGTACCGCGGAACAGTGGGCAGGCGATGCGGTCGCCAAGGTTGACGCCGCTATTTCCGATTCGAAGACCGCGGATCCGCGCCTTCGATGGGCTCTCAGAAATCACTTTCACACTACGCCTGAGGACCGGACGGTGCTTCTCAAGATACGTCGCACTCTGGCTAGGATCGAGGCCGCTTTTGGCGGCGAATTGCCTCTTGAATGCGAAACCAGTTGCGACGAGGACGTGGTCGGGTACACGGGAGGGATTTTAGGAATCTCCCCTCGCGGCGGAAACATCCACCTGTGTCCGTACTGGTTCCAACTGGACGAGTCCGTGCGCGCCGAGACGATTCTTCACGAAATGGCACACCGCTACGGTGGTACCTCCGACATTGCCTATCGAAAAGGCCCAACGGCTCGGCAGTACGCCCAGCTTTCTACCGAAGACGCGCTTGACAACGCGGACTCCTTTGCCCAGTTTGCCCGTACCCTGCCGCTACCGGTCAGCGCCTCGGTACCTACGGGAGGTGGCACGGCGCCTCCGGCGGCAGGAGGGGGTGCGGGCTCGGCCGCACCTGCTGCGGCCACGAAACAAAAGGAATCCGAAAAGGAGTCTAAGCCATGAGCTCTTTCCCCGGTTCCCCCAAGGTCCTGAAAGGCGGCATCGTTCTTCTCGATCCCGACCAGTTCACAGTTCTGCAAAACGGTATCATCGTGATGCAGTACAATCCCGACTCGCTCACCCGCACCCTGAAAATCAAGGGCGCCGAGGAGGGCGGCGATCGTTCCGAAGCGCTGCGCCTCACAGGCCCGCCCGTCGAAACGATTAAGCTCGAAGCGGAAATCGACGCTACGGACCAACTGGAAGATCCCGATAATAATCCCAATGCCGTCCAGTACGGCATCTTTCCGCAACTTGCAGCCCTCGAAACCACGGTCTATCCATCCAGCCTCACGTTGCAAAATAACTTCTCGCAGTCGCAAATGGGGACACTCGAAATCATGCCCATGCTTGCTCCGTACACGCTTTTCGTGTGGAGCGCTCAACGGGTAGTGCCCGTGCGCATCACGGACTTGAGCATCACCGAAGAAGCCTTCGATCCCACTCTTAATCCGATCCGCGCCAAGGTCAGCCTGGGGCTGCGGGTACTCAGCATCGACGATCTGTATTTTGCCGATAAGGGTGGCAGCCTTTACATGGCCTATCAACAACAAAAGGAAAGCCTCGCCAAACAGTTCCAGGGCGGTTCGTTTGGCCAAGTCGGCATAACAGGAATCTCATGAGCACAATGATCGATCCAGTACAGGCATTGTTGGCGCAGACCTCGCTGCAGAAGAACCTGTTCATCTCCACGAGCCGCTATTACGGTCTGCCCATTGAGACGTTGGACCTTCCGGACGGAACGTCTCTTGCCTACGTCTCGCGCCGATTCTTGCCCGCACCGGAGCGCTTCCTTAACTTGCAGCACCATACCGTCACGCAGGGCGAGCGTCTCGACAACATTGCCGCAAAATATTTCGGCGATCCCGAACTGTTCTGGAGGATCTGCGACGCCAATCGCGCGATGCGGCCCGAAGCTCTCACTGATCCTCCCGGTCGCAGGCTACGCATCACACTGCCCGCGGGCATCGCGGGAACGGCGCTATGAACAGAGGCTTCTATCTCACATTGATGATGGGCTCGTTCAACGCCAGTCCGGTCTCACAGGCGGTGATCGATGCGCTGACCGATGTCCAGGTCACCTCATCGATGGGCAGTCAGGGCGGCTTTCAATTGAAGTTCACTCTGGGAAAGAGTTCTGTCCTGCAGCAAATGATGCTCTCCGGCTCATTTGACCCAAGGACTCGCGTGATCATCGCCGTCACTGTGAATGGATCGACTTCTGTTCTCATCGACGGAATCATTACCAAGCAAGACGTGACGCCTGGCGCCGGCGCGGGCAAGTCGACGCTCACGCTCACTGGCTTGGACCTCACCGCTCTGATGGACTTCATCGATCTTACCGGCATCCCTTATCCGGTCATTCCGCTCTTCGTCATCGTCGAGCTCATTCTGGCCAAGTATCTGCCGCTGGGTGTAATACCCCTAGCGCTTCCAACAGTGCTCAGCCTGGTGAGCAACCCATTGGACCAAGGCCCTAAACAGTTCGGGACGGACTACGCCTACATCACCAGTCTTGCTTCGGAAGTTGGCGCTGTCTTCTATTTAGACCCGGGCCCGCAGCCGGGTCAGAGCACTGCTTACTGGGGACCGGACATCACGACGCTTTTTGGCGGGACCCAACCTGCCATCAGCATCAATATGGATGCGAACACCACCGTCGATTCGATGAGTTTCTCTTACGATGGCACCCTGTCCACGCAGTACCTGGTCACCATCATCGAGCCCAACACGGGTATTCCCATTCCGATCCCCGTACCCAGCATCGATCTGTTGAAACCATCCTTGGCGCAGAGTCGTGCGACTTCCCTGAAGACGCAACAGCTCACTCCGTTGTCGGGCGAAGATCCCGTCAAGTCGGCGCTCATCGCTTTGGGTAAGCTCCTTGTCTCGTCCGATGCCATCAGCGCCAGCGGCGAACTCGACGTCCTTCGCTATGGCTACATTTTCAAGGTCCGCCAACGTGCCGCCGTGCGCGGAGCCAGCCCCTATTACGACGGCGAATACTACGTCAAAAGCGTCACTCACACCATCAAGCGCGGCCAATACAAACAGAGTTTCAATCTAACCCGAGGGGGGGTGGGGTCTGCGGTCTCCACCGTAAGCGTATGAAGAGTGGACCAAAATTCTATGGCATTTATCGCGCCACCGTAATCAACAACATCGACCCCCTATTGCAAGGGCGTATCAACGTGATCGTGACCGATGTCGGCAGCGTCACTCCCTCCACTTTTGTGAATCCCTGCGTCCCGTTGGCCGGTAAGCAGGCGGGCACCTACATGGTGCCCGAGCTTGCCTCTACGGTGTGGGTTCAATTCGAAGCCGGCGACCCCGACAAGCCCGTCTGGATGGGCGCTAGCTGGCCGGATCCAGCGCTGGTGCCCGTCCCGGCCCTGGTGCCCGTTGAACCTCCCGGCCAGACCATTGTCTTTCAAACGAGCCTGCAGCAGCTTTTCATGATCAGTGACGCGCCACCGCTTCCTATGCTGGCGCCGATCCCAGCCCCGGCTCCTCCGGGCACGGGAGGCATCGTTCTCCGCAGCCCAACGGGCGCCATGATTGTCGTCAATGACGCCGGCATCTTCATCAACAACGGCAAGGGAGCAACCGTGGAACTCGTCGCCAATACCGTGATGATCAACAAGATCGCTCTGGTGGTGATCTGACATGCCGGGATTCCTGGTCCATGTCGGCGCCACTGTGCTGTGCTCGCACGCGGGCCAGGCTCAACCCACGGTGCCAAATCCGCGCGTCACCGTCTCCGGTATGCCCACGGTATCCATTGCTTCCCCTTATATGGTCGCCGGCTGTGCTTTTCCGCCACCGCCCGCGGCGAACGGTCCCTGCGTGAGTGCGCAGTTCGTCACCGGTGCGCTGCGCATCACGTCCAACGGGCAGCCGCTCCTTCTGCTCGATAGCAAGGCTCTTTGCGTGCCCACCGGCACTCCGCTCGTAATCACAGTGACTCAGATACGAGTCACCGGAATGTGAGGCCGCATGAACATCCAATACCCACTTCAATTCGACGGACGAGGGCGCACCGCCGCCAACAACGACAGCGACCACATCCGCGACATGATCGAGCAGTTGCTCTTTACCAATCCTGGTGAGCGCGTGAATCAGCCCGACCTTGGCAGCGGGCTGCTTCAGATGGTTTTCGCAGCCAACAGCTCCTCTCTTGCCGCCGCTTTGCAATTAACTGTGCAGGCGGCCTTGCAGCGTTTTCTCGGCGACCTCATCAGCTTGCAGCTGGTGCAGGTAACCGCGCAGGATTCTGCTTTGACCGTCGTCGTGCAGTACGTCTTAAGCCAGACGCAACAGGGCTTCACGGAGACGTTCGTGAGGCGCGCTTAGCGCCAGGAACGAAATCGAATGACCGATTCTGACTTGAGCTGTAAGAAAGAAACGCGCCGGGAGGCAGTGCGTGCCGCTCCGCTCTTCGGACTTGACTTCGTCGAGGTGAGCGCCAGTCAGACCACCCTCACGGTCTTCTTCCTGGGCAAAGCTCCGGCCACCCTCGAGAAACACAACGTGAGCATTTCAGGCGGAACCCGCATCACCAGCATCAGCGTGACGGGCCTCACCGTGCATCGTCACAAGGACCCGAACCTGAATGATTCGATGGATGTCCGCGTGAACCAAGCTGGCGATTTCTCAACCTACACGCTGAGCTTGGTCCAAGTCGATAAGAACGGCAATTCCACTCCTATGCCCGGCTTTGACCCCCGCTATAGCGAAGTGGATTTCACTTTCAAGGCCGCATGCCCGACCGGCCTAGATTGCGTTCCGCAACGAATCTGTCCACGTCCCGCGCTGACTCAACCCGGTATCGACTACCTCGCCAAAGACTACGAAAGCTTCCGTCAATTGATCCTTGACCGCTTGGCGCTAACCGCACCCGCTTGGCAGGAGACTCACGAGCCCGACATCGGTGTGGCCTTGGTCGAAGTCCTGGCTTATGTGGGCGACTATCTCAGTTACTATCAGGACGCGGTCGCCACCGAAGCCTATCTGGGAACGGCGCGCCAGCGCATCTCGGTACGCCGCCATGTGCGGCTGATCGACTATGCTATGCACGAAGGCTGTAACGCGCGCGCCTGGCTCACCATAGAGACCGATACCGACCACCAGTTCGACGATGTTACCGGGATCTTTTTCATTACGGCATATCCCGCCGCTCCGAACACGCAGACCCTGAATGGCGCCGCGCTGCTAAATGTGCCGGTCTCGAGTTACGAAGTCTTTCAACCGCTGATTCCCGCCACCGGACCCTTCCCGATTTACCAAGCGCATAGCGAGATCGATATCTACACTTGGGGCGATAGCCTCTGCTGCCTCGCACCCGGCTCTACCTCCGCCGCGCTTGTCGATAAGTGCGTGCCCACGCACACTAAGAAGCCCAGGAAAACAACAGCCGCCTCGACTGGCGGACCGCCCGGCGCCGACCGCTCACTTCAGCTAAAAGCCGGCGACTTTTTGATTTTCGAAGAGGTGCTTGGCCCGCACACCGGAAATGCCGCCGACGCCGATCCGAGGCATCGGCAAGCCGTCCGTCTCACCAAGATCACGCCCACGGTAGACACGCTCTACGATCAACCCATCCTGTTAATCGAGTGGTCCATCGAAGATGCACTGACCTTTCCCCTGTGTCTCTCCGTGCAGTTGCCCGCGCCTGAATGTACGGTGCTCCCAAACGTCAGCGTGGCCCGAGGCAACGTCATGCTGGTCGACCACGGCGCCTCTACCAGCGAGATCCTCGGCACGGTCCCCACAGACTCCACTACCGCGAATTGCCAATCACCCTGTCACCCTGCACTGGCTCAAGTATCGGCGGGTCAATTCAGGCCCACTCTCTCGCCAGCGCCGCTCACGTTCAGTCAACCGGTCCCGCCCGGCGGCTGCTCGGCAGCGGAAGTGGTCCCCCAAGATCCGCGCCGGGCCCTGCCCGATCTCACGCTGCTGAGCATTCCCGCGGCGCCCGCAACCTTCTCCAACACCACCTCTTCCTCGCTTCCTCCACTGTTCACCTTCGATGATCTGAAGGAACCAACCAGCCTCGCCCTGCGCCTGAAGCATTCGACAGATACCGTCACGCAGTATCTCAACGGGCAGTTGAGTTCCGCCACCAGGAAGTTGATCGCAGCGTGGAATGGCGCCGTTCCCTTGCCCGCAAGTATCCGTACAGCGCTCTTGACGGATTTAAACGCACTCCTGCAAAAGTGGCTGCCGGTCACGGACCTGCTCGAAAGCGGCCCCAATGACTTTTCCTTTGTCGTCGAAATGGATGACGACGGCAACGGACATTTGCGCTTCGGCGACGGTATACTGGGCCGTCAACCGGACGCCGGCATGACCTTCCGTGCGAACTACCGCATCGGAAACGGCAAAGCCGGCAATGTTGGCGCGGAGAGCATTCAGTATCTTGTCTGGCGCGATGAGGCGCTAAGCGGGCCGGCAATCCAGCCGCGCAACCCGCTTCCGGCCATCGACGGTACGCAGCCCGAACCCGTCTCGGAAGTGAAACTCTTCGCGCCGCATGCTTTCCAGGACATCATCGAGCGCGCCATCACCGCCGGCGACTACGCAACGCTCACTGCCGACAACGCGCGGAGGCAGGAGGAGCGACCCACCCGCACGATTTGCACCGCACCCTTCGTCCCCTTGCAGGGTGCCAAAGCGACTCTGCGTTGGACCGGTGCCTGGTACGAAGCTCTCGTCGCGATCGACCCTCTGAATACGGAGCAAGCGCCCCCTGAATTGCTCAGCGAGATTCGTACCTACCTCAATACTTACCGCCGTATGGGCCAGGATGTCACGGTCGTGGGCGCAAATTATGTCCCGCTCGATTTGGCCCTCTCCATCTGCGTTCTCCCGGATTATTTGCGCGCCCATGTGGAGCAAGCCTTGCTTCAGGTCTTCGGCACAGGTGTGCAGCCCAATGGCGTTAACGGATTCTTCAATCCCAACAATCTGACGTTCGGCGAAGGCCTCTACGTCAGCCAAATCATTGCCGCCGCACAGGCTGTCACCGGTTTGGAAAGCGTCTCAGTCATCCGCCTTCAGCGCTACGGCGTCAGCGCCCACCCCTATCCATCGATCTCGGGCATCGCCAGCGGCGCCGTGCCGCCCTTTGGCGTACTGACCTTCGGGCCCTTTGAAATCGCCCAGCTCGACAATGACCCCAACTTCCCCGAACGTGGGCTCCTGGAACTGAACTTGCGAGGTGGAAGATGAACCAGCCCTGCGGTTGCTGTGCCGGCATACAGATCATTACTCCGGAATCGGACGTCAATCCGCCCGGCATGAGTTCGCTCTCCTACCGCGTGGGCACGTATGCAACGTTCTACGAGACCATGCTCGCGCGGCTGTCGACGCTGCAACTCACCATTCCCTCCACCGATGGCTCGGGCTCCGTCCAGACTATTTATCCCCTGAAGCAACTCACCACGCGCGACCCCAGCGACATTTCCATTGCGTTGTTGGACGCCTGGGCCGTTGTCGCCGATGTCCTCACCTTCTACCAGGAGCGCATCGCCAATGAGGGCTACCTTGGCACCGCCATCGAGCGCCGCTCTCTGCTGGAACTCGCTCGCCTCGTGAACTATACGCTGCGGCCCGGCGTCTCCGCCAGCGTGTATCTCGCCTTCACGGTTCAAACCGGTTTCAGGGGCATCATTCCCGCGGGCACGCGTGCCCAAAGCATGCCGGGAAGCGGCCAGATGCCCCAGTTCTATGAGACCTCGACGGATCTCGATGTTTCCGACGCATGGAACAACTTGAAGCCGCGCCTGACTCGCCCACAGATCATCACAGCGGGCGCAATCAACGCTCTTGGTCCAGCCACGCTCCGTACTCTGTATGTTCGGGGTGTCTCGACCAACCTCAAACCCGGCGACGCTGTCATCATCTCTGCCGAACCTATCATGGCGTTGCGCTGGCTTGATGCGGTCACTCCCCAGGCTTCAAATCAGCGCACGCAGCTACACTTCCGTGAAGCCTTCGCGGAAACCCTACGTAACGTGAATCAAGTGGCCGCCGCCTATATTACGCAGGCGGCGAATCTCTTTCCGGGATCCATTCTCGCGGAGCAGGCGGCCGCCCAGTTGACGGGACTTTCCACAGGCGAGACAACCTCAGCGGTCGTTCAAAGTCTCCAGCAGTTGCAAGCCCAAGCCGGGCAGCGCAACTTCACGCGGCTAGGCTCCTGGCTTTCAGATCTTTTGGACGATCTCAATGCTGCGATCGCCCGGGCCGTCACCACCACGCCCGCGACCATCGCGACCCCGCGGGCCGCAGCGGCTGCTCAGGCTTCGGCACTCAGTACGCTCGCCCGCATCGTCCCACAGTTGGCCCTGGCCCCTTCCCTTCAGCCGCCAAATTCAGCGAGTCTGCCTCGTTCGGTCGGTAGCGTCTTCGCTGCGCAATCCGACACCGCGCCCCGGTTGTTAGCCGCATTTCATCCCGCTGCGGCTGCCACGCTCTACGCCGCGTGGGCCGCGTTCACCCCGGCTTCCAGCGTGGCCACTGTGAGTGCCGCCCGCGTGAAAGCCGGCATCTTTGCGAACAACTTCGCGGGTGGGTCAATCGTGTTTCAGATAACGGAGAACCAGAACCGCGACTTCAGCAGCCCTGGAGGCGTAATCACTCAGACTGTCTTCCTTCCGCCGACGCTGGGCGATGTAGTTCGAAATCTGGTTTCATCTTCAAACGACAAAAAAACGCTCACTGCGTTGCCTCTGGACGCCGTTTACGATCAGATCGCGGTAGGAAGCGTTGTAGCGATCAACCGTCCGGCTCCCGTCACAAAAGAAATACCCGACGGCCGAATAATCACTTTTCACAAAGTGGTAGGCGTGCAGACCGTCTCGCGGCAAACAGAACAAGAGTTTGAGGCACCTAGCCAGGCCGCCACACCACCAGGCGGCACGCCCCCTGGCGGGATAACAAGACGTGAAGTCCCCGCCCCTTCCGGCTTTACTGCCAAAGTTACGCAGCTCTCTCTCGATCCGCCTTGGCTCAGCGATCTAAACGCGACCGACTTTCAGGCGGTTCTGAACAACACCCCGATCCTTCGCGAAACCGTGATCTATGCCCAGACGGAAGATCTGACTTTGGCGGAGGAACCACTAGACACCGACGTGCAAGGCAGCGCTGTTGAACTCGGCGGTCTTTATGATGGCCTCGAATCGGGCCGCTGGGTGATCGTCTCCGGCAACCGCACCGACATACCCGGCACCACCGGCGTTACCGGCGCCGAGCTGGTCATGGTCGGCAGCGTCTCGCAGGATACTCCCGCATCGCCTGAAGACACCGTGCACACCAGCCTTGAGCTAGCCAACAGCCTCGCTTACACCTACGACAGTTCCACTGTCACAATTTATGCCAATGTAGCCGCGGCGACCAACGGCCAGACAGTCGGCCAGGTGCTGGGGAATGGCGACGGTAGCCAGCCCTTTCAAACCTTCGCTCTGAGCCAATACCCGCTGACTTACGTCTCTGCCACCACGCCTTCGGGCATCCAAAGCACCCTCACCGTAACCGTGAACGAAATCGAGTGGCAGGAGACCGACGATATAAGCGCGTTGGGACCCAATGACCACGGCTACATCACGCAGACCAACAATACGAGTCAGACCTCTGTGATCACTGGGAACGGAAAGAATGGTGCTCGAGTGCCAACCGGCACGGCCAACGTGAAAGCCGTCTATCGATATGGGATGGGCTCAGCGGGCAATACGGACGCCAGGCAGATCAGCCAGCTTGCCACCCGACCGCTCGGCGCTCAAGCAGTGATCAATCCCCTGCCTGCCACCGGCGGCGCGGACCCCGATTCCGCCAGCCAGGCGCGATCTAACACGCCGCTGGCATTGAAAGCGCTCGACCGCCTTGTCTCCGTCCAGGACTATGCGGACTTCTCGCGGGCCTACGCAGGAATTGGCAAGGCCGCCGCTGTCAAGCTTTCGACTGGGCGTCGCCAGGTCGTGTATGTCACCATCGCCGGTGTCGAAGACATTCCTATCTCTCTGACCTCCGGCCTCTATCAAAATCTGGTGCAGTCTCTCCTGCAGTTCGGCGACCCTCATCAGCCCATCCTCGTCGGCGTGCGCAATTCGAAGCTGCTGGTAATCTTTGCTGGCATTCAAGTGTTGTCCAACTATCAGTTCGTAGACGTCGTGCCGAATGTGCGTGCCGCACTGCTCAGCACCTTCAGCTTCGACAATCGACAGCTCGGCCAGACCGCGTTTCTCAGTGAAGCCATCGCCGCCATGCAGGCTGTGCTGGGCGTGGCCTTCGTCAACATAACCATATTCGACTCCGTTGCCCAAAACGTTTCGGCCGCGGCACTCGGTTCGCTCAGTACGACGCTGATCCGGCGCCGCCATGTCACCGCGAAACCCGCTCATGTGGATCCGCACTTTGCGATCCCGCAAACGAACGCCACTGCACAGGACTACTTCAAGATCCAACCGGCAGAGATCGTTTACCTCACGTCGGCGATTCCTGACACCCTGACACTCACTGAAATAACCGCGACCAACCCCGGTCCACCGCCTTCGCTCAGAACCAAGCCGCGACGAACCCGTATCAAGGGAGGAACCCTATGACCAGCAACGTCGATCGCCTCTACGACTTGCTGCCGGCGCTTTACCGTACGCGCGATGCCGCCCAGGGCTATCCCTGGCGTGCCTTGCTGAACGTCATCGCCGAGCAGGTGAACATTGTGGAGGCCGATATCGCGCAACTCTACGAGAACTGGTTCATCGAAACGTGTCAGGACTGGGTCGTGCCCTACATCGGCGCTCTGATCGGTTTCACGCCCGTGAAAGACGCAGCCCAGTTGGGAAGCAAAACCACGCCACGCGCTCAGACCCGCGAGAGCATCCTGATCTCACGAAGTGAGGTAGCCAACACGGTTCGCTACCGCCGTCGCAAAGGAACCCTGCCGATCCTCGAAGATCTCGCCCGTTCGGTAGCTGGCTGGCCCGCCGCAGCGGTGGAGTTCTACCGGCTCGTCGGCACCACCCAGAACATCAGCTATCTTCATCTCAAGCGTGGCGCAACGGCCGACTTGCGAAATGGGAAACACCTTGAGCGCCTGGGCGGCCCCTTCGATAAATTGGCGCGCACGGTTGACGTCAGACGCGTCGATTCCCAGTACACTCCGGGACGGTTCAACACACCCTCCGTCGGCCTTTTCGTTTGGCGTATGCAGTCCTATTCCGTCACGCAGGCGCACGCTTATTGCTATGAGGAGGAAGCGCCCAATTGCTATCTGTTCAGTCAATTGGGCAACGATACCGAGCTCTATAATTCTCCTCAGCCCGCCACTTCGTCCACCGGCTGCGGGCTAACGGAGCTCAACTTTCCAACGCCCATCCTTCGCAGCGACATCGAACCTCAAGAAACGATTCGCGAAATCGCACCCACTGTGCCCGGCATTTCGCGATACTATGGCGCCGGCAAGAGTTTTCAAATCTGGCTCGGGTCCCTGGCACACCCGGTGCCCGCAAGCGAGATAGTAGCCGCCGACCTTACGGATTGGACCTATCGGCCGCAGGCCGGTCAAGTGGCCGTTGATCCCCAACTGGGCCGTCTGACCTTCCCTGCCGGCCACTCGCGGAAGCAGGGCGTGTGGGTGTCTTACAATTACGCCTTCAGCGCGGGAATCGGCGGCGGCGAATATGACCGGAATGTCAGCGAGCTGCCCGCTGCTTCGATCTATCTCGTGGGCGCTAATGAAACCCACCACCACATCAATGATGCGTTGTCGCAATGGCAAAACGAAGGCCCTCAGCACGCCGTCATCGAGATTACCGACAGCGGTCTTTATACCGAACAGATCAACGTCTCGCTGAACGACGGCCAGACCCTCCAGTTGCGAGCGGCGAATCGCAGGCGGCCCGTGATCCGGCTCCTCGATTGGCAAACGGATTCGCCCGACGATATGACAGTGAGCGGCGGAACGAATACGTGGTTTATTCTGGACGGCTTGGTGATTACCGGACGCGGCATTGAGATTCAAGGCGACCTAACGGGCTTTACCCTCCGTCATTCGACTCTCGTTCCCGGCTGGGGCCTGCACCCCAACTGCAACCCGAAAAGTACCGAAGCCAGCCTGGAATTAGTCGACGCGCCGGCTTGTTTGACCATCGAGCACAGCATCATTGGGCCCATCCAGGTGACTCGCGACGAGGCGAAACTGGACCCTTTGCCGATTCACATCAGCGATAGCATTCTCGACGCCACCACTACTCAGCACGTAGCGCTCGGCGCTCCCGGAAAAGAGTGTGCCTACGCCACGCTCAATATTGTCCGCAGCACGGTCTTTGGGAAGCTCCACACTCAGGCCATCACCTTAGCCGGCAACAGCATCTTTATGGGCACGGTATTCGTCTGCCGTTTGCAGAAGGGTTGCATGCGTTTCTGCTACGTCACACCCGGTTCGCGCACTCCGCGGCGCTATGAGTGTCAGCCGGACATGGTATCTCAGGCAAGTGCCGCGCTACCGGCTGCCGGCATCACCGCGCAGGAACGCGCCCGTCTCCTGGCGAGCGAACAACTCCGCGTCGAGCCGGAGTTTAATAGCACACGCTATGGCATGCCTGACTATTGCCAACTCGCCGCCTCCTGCGCGCCCGAGATCTCCGCCGGCGCCGACGACGATTCCGAGATGGGAGTTTTTCACGATCTCTATCAGCCCCAGCGGGCCGCGAATCTCGCTACTCGCGCGGCCGAATATACACCCGCCGGCCTGGATGTCGGCATCATCTATGCGAATTAACAAGGAGGAAGCATGAAAGCCGACCTCACACGAAATAGCTTTGATCCGTTCAAACAATTCACTCGCGTGCTCCTGCAACAAGGCAGGGTTCAACTCGATGCCGACTGGAACGAGCAGGCCTCCATCTTACTCAAATATTTGCAGGCCTTGGCCGCCGACCTCATTGGCCCTCACGGCGGCCCGATTTCCGATCTCGGATTTCGAATCGCGGATGGCACCCTCGCCTCCGACGTCGCGATCGGCCCCGGACACTATTACGTGGACGGCATATTGTGCGAACTGGCGTCTCCATCGGCACCCGTTCCCGTTGGCCCTCCGAGTCCTGCAAACCCGAATCAATTTCAGATTCTTGGTTCCTCGTTTAACAGTTTTGCCATCGGTAAGCCGGTCCTGCTCTCTGCCGATGGAACAGGTCTGTCCCTTACGCTCAAAGTCACAAATGTGAGCTCGAGCGGTTTGGTCACCGTGGACCCGGATCCCGATCTCGCTGTAACCGATATTCTGAAAGCGCCCAATCCGCGCGCTTATACCGACTTCGCTACTTACTTGAACCAGCCGGATTATCCCAATCCGCCAAAACTGGTTACCAATTCTCTGCTTTACCTCGATGTATGGGAAAGGCTCATCACTTCTGTCGAAGATGACACTATCCGTGAGGTTGCCTTAGACGGTGCGGACACCGCAGCTCGGGCCAAACTCGTTTGCCAGGTGAAGCAGTTGGCTGGTGGCAAGGGCGATACCAATTTATACAGCCAGCTTCAGCCCGCTAATCGGGGCCGCCTGATTGCGCAGGCGAAACAAGCTTTCGTCTCGACCGACCCTTGCGTGATTGCTCCTGACGCCACCTACCGCGGTCCGGAGAACCAACTTTATCGGGTCGAGATTCACACCGGTTCCGGTAAAGATGCCAACGGCAGTGCCCTCATTCCCACATTCAAGTGGTCGCGCGAGAACGGGTCAGTGATCTTCCCCATCGTCAATCTCAGCTCAGGGAATGGAGGCACGACGGTCGTCCTCGAAAACCTCGGGCGTGACGATCGCTTCGGTTTGAAGGAAAATGACTGGGTCGAACTTGTGGACGACGACTATGTCCTGATCAATAGCGTCGGAAAGTTGCTTCAGGTTCAATCCATTGACAGCGGCAGTTTGACGGTAGTCTTGGGCGGATCCCCCAGCTCAACCGTGGGCCAAAACCCGGCTAAGCACCCACTCCTCCGTCGTTGGGATGAATCCGCCGGCGATGAGTCGCAAGGTGGCTTGCAGTTGCAAGCGGATAATGCGGCCAAGATCATTGAGGGCTCGGACGACGCTAACTGGCTAGTACTGGAAAATGGCATCCAAATTCAGTTCCAGCCTGCCCCACCGCAGACCAGCGCCAATCAGTATCGTACCGGCGATTACTGGCTGATTCCCGCGCGCACCGCTACAGGAGATGTGGAATGGCCGTCAGGAGATTCCGGCCCTATTGCTATGCCGCCCGACGGCGTCGATCACCACTATGCGCCGCTTGCGGTGATTACGGTAAAAGATTCGGATCTCGAGGTTACAGTCTCTTCTCAATACTCGTTCCTACCCATGCCTTCGGCGTAGTTCTTCAGGTTACCGGATCGGGCAGGAGTTGGCGCACCCGATGAATTTGCATCTTGTGGTACAGCGTTCGTTCGCTCGTCTGCAAGCGCGCCGCTATTTCGCGGCGGGTGCTTCCCCCCCGACTCAACGCGATCTCCAGGACCCTTGCCTCAATTTGTCGAATAGCCTGACTATATGGCAGACCTCGGTCGAAAATAGCGTTGGACAACCGCTCCGCAGCTTCGCCAATCCAGTCGCGCAACTCTCCAGCCTGCTCTCCGCAATATGCAGTCCAATCAGGCAATCCCAAGGAAGTCCCTTCGGTCTTGGCAAACAGCATCCCCTCCACGGCATGCTCCAGTTCCCGTACATTACCGTCGAACGATTGCCGTTCCAGGAATTGGACCAGCTGAGGATCAATGCTGGCAATACCCGGAAATATATGGCTATGCCGCTGCGCGAACGCCAGTATCAGCGGGGCAAAGTCCTCCGGACGCTCGCGCAACGGTGGTAACGAGAGCTTCACAACATTGAGTCGGTGGTAGAGGTCCGACCGGAAACGGTCTTGCTGAATCAGCGGCGTCAACGGCCGGTTGCACGCGGAAATGATACGAACATCCACCCGCACCTCCCGGTCCGATCCCACTGCGCGAACGATGTTTCTTTGGAGTACGTCGAGCAGTTTGGGTTGGAGCGCCGGCAGCAGGTCGTTGACATCGTCGAGAAATAAGGTTCCCCGGTGTGCCGTCTGGAATAACCCTTTGCGCCCGATAGCCGCCCCAGAGAACGCTCCCCGTTCATGTCCAAATAATTCGCTCTCCACCAGAGCTTCGTTGAGAGTGCTGCAGTGAACCGTCACGAAGGGGAATGATTTGCGTTTTTGGTCCAACTGATGGATGGCATAGGCGAGGACCTGCTTACCGGTACCGGTTTCACCTTCCAGCAACACTGTAATGTCGCTTACCTTCGCAGCTTTTCCAGCCTGCCGCAGGATTGGGATCAGCTTGTCTGAAGTTGTGATGAATCCAAGCTCCGCGAACGCGCGGCGCAGTTCTTCGTCCGACGATTGGCCGACCACAAGACCTCCAGTGCCAACGGCAGCGTTCTGCTGGGCAAACCGCGCTAAGAGCTTACCCGAGTTTCGCGCCGAAAACAATCCCAGCCCCGATCCGTGTCGGCGCAAAGTAGAAATGTCCTATTCCAGCAAAGTAGAAATGTCCTAATGACCAGCATTTGCTTCCGCCCCCTTTCCCTCATCTCAGGAGCGCCTTCAGAACGGCGCGGAGCGGTCAAGGGCGCGTGATTGTTGCGCGGCGAATGCGAACCCTTGACGGCGAGCACCGTTCTCGACAATGGACACAGAGGGAAAGGGGACCCTTCCTCCAGCGTGCCGACCTTTCCAAAATAGGACATTTCTACGTTGCTACGACATCCCAGCCCCGATCCGTTTCCGGAAAATCAGCTCTCATCTCATGTACCGTATAGCGGTTAGTGCGCCGCCGTCCGCGGCCATCTCATCGTAATAGGTTCGAGTCCGAACAGTGGAGCAGATAGCCGAGAAACCCACTCCGGCGGAAAGATGTTCTCAAATTCGTGAGAATGAAGGAGAATTGACCTAGGAACCATTCAATTTCCATGTAGCTACTTGCCATTCGGGCTTCAAACGAAGGACGTGTACACCATGAGCGACACTCAAGGCCAAACTCCAATACTCTCGATCAAGTGCTCCAACTGCGGGCGTGAGAACGCAACTGGACGTCTGTTCTGCCAGTTCTGCAAACATCGTCTCGTCGTCCGCACGCAGGCTGAGCCCGACTTGAAGGGGCAGCCCACTCTACCCGTCGAAGCCCAACAATTGCAGGCCTCGCTCGAGGCCGCGCAGCATGAGAACAGGGACCTGCACCAACAACTCGAGTCGATGAAAGAGGAGCTCAATAAAGTCAAGGCCGCTAGTGCGAAGCCGGAGCAGTCGGGAGACGCCACCCGTACGCAGGCCTCCCTGCAAGCGACCCAGGACGAAAATAAGAACCTGCATCAACAACTCGAGTCGCTGCAGGAGGAATTCGACAAGCTCAAAGCCGAAAGAGTGCAGCCGGCGCCAGAGGTTGTGGCGGGGCTCCATGAAAAATTGAAATCAGCGGAGGACAGTGCATCTACATGGAAATTGCAATCGGCGGGTTGGCAGGAGAAGTGGAAATCAGCCGAAGAGAAGGCCGCGACGTTCGAAAAACAGATAATTGCGAAGGCTAAAGAGATCGAAGCATCGTTCCCGCAGAATTCCGGAGCCAATCCGCGGTCGAACAGCCGCCTGAAATGGATTATGGCGGCGCTTGTCATGGTGGGCGGCCTGGGCGGCTATAGTGCTGGCCACTATATTCAGCCGAAGGACAGTTCGAAGGAAAAGGCGAACCAGCTCTCGGCTAAGGTGACAGACGCGGAAGAGCAGATCAGCAACCTAAAGTCTTTACTGGACTCAGCAAACAAGAAGGCTGATCAGGCTGCGAACGACTCGAAGTTGCAAAGCGATTCAGCCAACGGGAAAATTAGCGAACTGACAAACGCCTTGGCGGCACATAACGGGCAACAGCGTCTCATGGAAGGGAAGCTGGCCTCCACTCAGACTCAGCTCAACACCTCGATTGCCCAAGCCGCCGCCGCTGATCGGCGGGTCCAGCAACTTGAAGCCACCGCGACTGCCCAAGCTGCCGCCGCTGATCGGCGCGTCCAGCAACTTGAAGCGAATATGCAGTCCCGAGACAATGAGATCTCTCTTCTGCGAGGGCGTATCGCTTCGTTACAAAGTCAGACACCACCGCGTTCCGGGTTTATTATTTGGTCCGGCACAGTCGAGAAAAAACACACCGTGCAAATTAAAGATGGTAAGGCCGATTTTGGCATTGTTATTAGTGGCGCGCTTCCTGGAACACAGTGCATCATCAGTAACCCAGATCCCGCTCACGTCCAACTGAGGACGATTCCGACGCGCAAAAACAATTGGAACCAGCTCTCTTTCGAAGTTTCTGGGATGGGGACCGTCCGAGTGCAAATAAATTGGGCCTTAGCTCAATAAGAGCGCATGCATTGCAGTCGAGGGTAGGATATGGATCAGCGGTTGCTCGAATATGGGTTCGTGCTCGATCAAGAGATGACGAATGTTCTACTCTGCAAAGACGCTCAATGCCAATCCCAACTGTCGTCGGCAGCGGACTGTGGTTCTCGCAAACTCCGATGCGGTTGATAAATTGGGAGTTGCCGCTCATCCTTCGTTTTCGGTTGGGGCCCGTTCTCAGGGCCTGTGTGTAGCCAAAACCTCGTTTGATCCTGACGAACGTGTTGAGCAACGGCGCACTGCGCTCCCTATGTTGCGCGGTTATGTGTAGTAGCTCCCCAGGCCAAACCGCCGCAGATGGTGAAAAGACGGTAGGGAAGAATAGGCTGTAACGAGCAGAGGGCCACCGGCCTCTTTTTCCCATGGGCTACGCGGGCCGGTTGAGCGTCGCCGACGGCACTCCGGCGCCAGACCGAGGACAGCATCGAGTCGACAGACGCGACCGAGGTTTACGCGGCTTCGCGCCAGCTATATCGATGATGAAGGCCACCCAGCCGGGCACTGGAGATCACAGTCGCGGCCGGAGAAGGCTTACTTTCCACGGCCTGTCGATTCGGCGTGTCCTTATCGAGGGAATCGTGAATCCGGTCGTCGTGATAGTAGTTGACGTAATCACGAACGAGCCGCCGGAGATGCTGTTCGTTCAGCGCGATGACATGATCGAGAATCTCGCGGCGGCAGCTTCCGACCCAGCGTTCCGCAAGCCCATTTTGCCAGGGGGCCTGAACACTTGTGCGTTTCGGTGTAAGACCCGTTGCCTTCAGGAAGGCCATCACATTGGCATCGAATTTCGAGTCGTGGTCGAGGATCGCATAACGATATGGAATCGCGTCGGGAAATGTTTCACGCAGCTGTTGCACAACCCAATCAGCGGTTGGATGACGAGTAACCTTGAAATGCAGAATCCTGCATCGGCCATGCTCGATGACGAAGAAGCAATACAGAAGCTGGAATGTCAAGGTGGGCACGGTGAACAAGTCGAAGGCGACGATCACCTCGCGGTGATTCTTGAGGAAGCTCAACCAGCGCTGATCGGAATTACCCCGACGACGAATGCGCCGCAAATATCGAGCCACGGTCCGTTCCGACAGCTCGAAACCGAGCTTTTGAAGTTCTCCGTGGATCTTTGGGGCACCCCAGCCCGTATGGTCCGAAAATTGAAATACCAACAGGATGGACCAAGTGCTTGCGACAATCGGGAGATCAGATGCCTCGAGTTCTCGATCCCTTTCAGTTTGTGATCATCGCTGTTTCCGGCTGGATGAATGATCGCCAGCGGCAGACCATCGAATATCTCAGGGAAGAAAATAGGGTTCTTCGTGAACAAATGGGCGGTCGCCGCATACGGTTCACTGATGATCAGCGACGACGTTTGGCCGCCAGGGCCAAAGGGTTTAGTCGCAAGCTGCTGGCAGAAGTTGTCACTTTGGTAACACCCGAGACGTTGCTGGCGTGGCACCGCAAATTGATTGCCCGGAAGTACGACGGTCATCTCCGGCGCGGACCCGGACGCCCGCGCGTCGGTAAAGAAATCGAGGGTCTGGTGGTTCGCATGGCGAATGAGAATCGAGCCTGGGGCTACCGACGTCTGCAAGGTGCCATCTCTGAACTCGGGCACGAGCTAGCACGTAGCACGATTGCTGCCATGCTGCGCAAACACGGGATTGACCCAGCACCTGAGCGCAGTCGCAAAACCACTTGGAAGGAATTTCTAATCCAACACTGGGAGTTTATCGTGGCTGCTGACTTCTTCACCGTGGAAGTCTGGACCTTGAAGGGGCTGAAGCGTTTCTTCGTTCTGTTCTTTATTGATCTTTCGACCCGAAAGGTGGAGATCGGTGGCATTGCTTCCGCGGCAAATGGATTATGGATGAGTCAGATTGGTAGAAACATCACCGACGCCACGGATGGAATCCTGAATGGCAAACGTTACTTGATCCACGATCGCGATCCGCTCTTCACCGCTGAGTTTCAGGCCCTTCTGGCAAGCGTTGATGTGAAATCCGTCAAGCTTCCTCCTCGATCACCGAACCTAAATGCATACGCCGAACGATTCGTTCGCACGATAAAAGAGTCTTGCTTGGAACGCATGATTTTATTCGGTGAGAAGTCGCTGCGCTTAGCCGTTGGCGAATTCACCACGCATTATCTAAGAGAGCGCCATCATCAAGGTCTCGGAAATCGGCTCATCCTGCGGGAAGACAGCAAGATAAGAACCGGCGGAGCAATCCAGCGGCGGGAACGCCTGGGTGGGATGCTGAATTACTACTCTCGGGCCGCTTAAAGGAGTTGAGTGCTGTCGCATGGACCTGATCAACCGAGCAGCGATCGTCGTGAAGCCAGCGCAGCCATTTCTGGATTGGCTTCACCAAGTCGATTCAACCAGCGCGCGACTGACGCTCAATGATTTGCAAAGAGAACCGACGATCTATTTGGTTCCGGAGTGTGACAGCGAGGGCGAGGCATTCGAGTTTTTGAGTCAGAACGTTGCCGAGATTTTCGAAGAACATCTAGACGGATGGTATCGAGTGCCGGCTGCCTGGCCAACGACAAGAGATCTTCGGACATTCCGAGCCTGGTTTGACTGTAGCTTTCATTCCATGATCGTGGATCTTGGCGATGAGCCTATTGAACACGAAGAACCGTGAGTGGGAACGTCCTTCACTTCTGACCCGCGCGGTCGCGCTGATCTGCACTTTGATTATTCGGCCCATACGGCTTCGCGGCCTCGGACAGCTCCTCGACTGCTTCCAACGCTCAACTTGCACCGCGGCGGCCCCACGGGCCATTTCACGTCTCAACCACGTACTGGCTTAACCGCACGATAAAGAGGACTTGCAACAGCTATTTTGTTTCTTGGCTTGAAACGGTCTGTCGTCCGCTCCTAGTGCGTTCTGTCCAGCGTCTCTTCCGACCGTATCAGCGTGCGCCCTATAGGGGAACCTGCCCCGAACAGAGCGCTCTTCGGGGTTCATTTCCTTGAGAAAGCGTGGATCCATTGGCCCTATTCTTCTGCAATTGGCATCGAGTTGGGTATGATAAGCGGGCTGGATCTAAACTCCGTGTGCGCGCGAAATCCTCCTAAGAAATTCTTAGTAGCGTTTTCCTTAGCAGGAGAACAGCGCCAACTCGTGCGCGCGGTTGCCGAGGCCGTTGAGAAGGAACTCGGGGCGCCTAACGTCTTTCTCGATGAGTGGTTCGAGCACTACATCGCCGGGAAAGACGGGGACACGATGCTCCAACAAATCTACGGCGAAAGATGCGTCCTAGCAGTGGTCTGCGTTTCGGAGCGCTATGGGGAAAAGCCATGGACCAGGGCCGAACACGCAGCAATTCGCGCGCGATACATGAAAGCTCAGCAATCCGAAGGTGAACCCGATCGACTCGGAGTCCTCCCGATCCGCGTCGGCGATGGTGAAGTCGATGGCATTCTTCTAACCGACATTGTTCCGGACATCCGCCACCGGACTCCACCTGAGGCGGCCCAACTCATCATCGATCGGCTTCGCCTGATACTCACAGGTGCAGGCGTAGAATCGCGAGACGCGTCCGCCTGGCCCGAGCAACCGCCGCCACTACGCTGGCCCGTCGCCGACCACAGCGCCGCGCGCGCGGCGTTCGATCACCTGCTGACGGGCGCGGCCTCGTATCGGCTTTTGCCGATTTGCGGTTCCTCGGAGATGGGCAAGACCCAAATCACTATGCAAATGCTCGGCAACATCCTCCATGTTCCCAACTTTGCCTGCGGCCGCTTCGACTTCAAGGGCACCACTGATATGGATGCCGAGGTGCGCTCGTTCGTCCAGTCGCTCGATGTATCGGTGCCACCCGCCAGCTTACGATTGAATGAACGCCTTAGCTATATTCTTGACGCGCTTAAGCGTCGTGCCCGGCCCGCGCTGTTGATATTTGACACCTACGAAGCCGCCGGAGAGTCACGGGATTGGGTCGAGAAGCAACTGCTGCCGAGCTTGATTCGAGCCTCCTGGCTGCGTGTGGTCATCGCCGGGCAACGCGTGCCCGAGCCCAGGGGTGCAGTCTGGGAAGCAGTTTCAGCTCCCTTGATCGAGCTTCAGCCCCCGCCGGCGGAGGACTGGTTCGCTTTCGGCCAGCAGCACAAGCCACAAATCACTCTCGAATTTGTTCGTCAAGCGTACCAGCTATGCGGCGGTAAGGCCAGCGTCATGGCTGAGCTCCTCGGACCAAGGAGATAGTGATGGACACTGCCGCACAATTGCGCGTGCTTCGGGATGCTCAAGGCGATCCGGCAAAGCTGACGCTGGCAACTGTGGACCTTGCGTATTCCGCGCTTCCCGACGCTCGACGCGCTGCCCTCAGAGCAGCGCTCGAAGCGGCTGCCATTCCACACTGGTGCGATGAACGGATCCTCTCCGTCCTGCTCGAAGTCCCCAACCACGAAAGCGCCGACTTGCTCGCTAGCCTGCGTGATCTGAGTGTAGTGGAGCCATTCCCTGCGCGGGGCGGCGACGCACTGAATGTGCATGAGGCTGCTCGCCTGGCGCTTCGCAAACACCTAGCGGCTGATAACGAAGCCCGGTTCCGAACGCTTACCGCCCGAGCCACGGCTCATTTCGCGGATGATCACACTCAGGCAGGTCGTGTCGAGTGGGTTTATCACCTGCTGTGCGGCGATCCGGAACGCGGTGCCGATGGATTGGAACAACTGGGCCGGTACTGGTCGCGCTCTGCCCGTCCCGAGGACCGCTATGCATTAGCGGGGGCTCTCAAGGAACTTGAGGACACTAGGCTGGTACGGGGCCGTGGGCGGGTGTGGGCCTTGCTCGAGATTGCTTGGACCCGCGTCAGTCGAGGCGAAGTCGCGCAAGTGGCAGAAATTGCGGAGAAAATTCTCGCGCTGTCCAAATCGATGGGAGACGCGCGGGCAGAGGTTGAAGCCCAGACCTTATTGGGCGAGGCGTTTCAGTCGCAGGGGAGGTTAGCAGAAGCGCTGACGACGTTGAAGGCGGCGCTAGCCGGTAACCAATCCTTGGTCGAGCAAGACCCAGGCGACATCGGCTCCCAGATTGAGTTGGCGCTGGCCCATGACCGAGTAGGTTGCGCGTTTCAGGCGCAAGGCAATCTCAGTGACGCCCAGGCGGCGTTTGAGGCTGCTCTGGCCGTTAACCGGCGCTTAGCTGAGCGAGACCCAAGCAACATCGGCTCGCAACGGGATTTGGCCATGGCGCACCGCAGAATGGGCGGGGTGTTTCAGTCGCGAGGCAAGCTGATCGACGCGCAGGCGGCGTTTCAGGCTGGGCTGGTCATCAACCAGCGGGTGGCCGGGCAAGACCCGAGCAACGCCACTTGGCAGCAGGATCTCGCGGTCGCGTACGACCGGCTGGGTGGGGTGTTTTGGGCAAAAGGCAAGCTGACCGACGCTCGAGCAGCGTTTGAGGCTGCCCTCAGCATCAACCGGCGCGTAACTGAGCAAGACGCGAGTATCGCCCACTGGCAAAGGAATTTGGCGGTGGCACACGGCCGATTGGGCGGAGTGTTTCTGGCGCAAGGCAAGCTGACCGACGCTCAGGCGGCGTTTCAGGCTGGGCTAATCATCAACAAGCGCGTGGCCGGGCAAGACCCTAGCAACGCTGGCTGGCAGCAGGATCTGGCAGTGGGGCACGACCGCGTGGGTAGTGTGCTTCAGGCGCAAGGTAAGCTGGCCGAGGCGCAGGCGGCATTTGAAGCGGCCCTGGCCATCAACCAACGTCTGACTGCGCAAGACCCGAGCAACGCTGGCTGGCAGCGGGATTTGGCAGTGGCGCACGAAGCGGCGGGTAGTGTGCTTCAGGCGCAAGGCAAGCTGACCGACGCGCAGGCGGCATTTGAAGCGGCCCTGGCCATCAACCAACGTCTGACTGCGCAAGACCCAAGCAACGCCGCTTGGCAGCAGGATTTAGCGGTGGGGTACGACCGGGTAGGTAGTGTGCTTCAGGCGCAAGGCAAGCTCACTGACGCGCTAGCGGCGTTTGGGGCGGCCCTGGCTATCAACCAGCCGCTGGCCGGGCTAGACCCGAGCAACGCCGGCTGGCAGCGGAATTTGGCGGTGGCGCACGAAGCGATGGGTGGTGTGTTTCAGGCGCAAGGCAAGCTGACCGACGCCCAGGCGGAATTTGAGGCGGCCCTGGCCATCAAACATCTCCTCGCCGGGCAAGACCCGAGCAACGCCGGCTGGCAGCAGGATTTGGCGGTGGGGTACGACCGGGTAGGTGGTGTATTTCAGGCGCAGGGTAAGCTGACCGGGGCCCAGGCGGAGTTTGAGGCTGCTCTGGTCATCAAAGAGCGGCTGTCTAAGCAAGATCCGATCAACGCCGACTGGCAATTGGAGTTGGCTGTGGCGCACCGCCGAGTCGGTGAGATATTTCAGGCGCAGGGTAAGCTGACCGAGGCCCAGGCGGAGTTTGAGGCTGCTCTGGCCATCAACGAGCGGCTGTCTAAGCAAGATCCGATCAACGCCGACTGGCAATTGGAGTTGGCTGTGGTGTACCGCCGAACGGGTGAGATATTTCAGACTCAGGGCAAGCTGACCGACGCCCAAACGGCGCTCGAAGCGGCCTCGGCCATCGACCGGCGCCTGGCTCAGCAAGACCCGAAAACGCCCGGCGGGCATCGGCATTAGGAACGTGGTGGTCGGCCCGGAGTTTGCTTTCGAAGGTCGATAAGCTAACTGGATTGGTGTCGCGACCTTCAATATCTGGCGAAAATAGCCGTTCCCACCAGCAGCCCTGGTCGTAGCTCCCGACGTGCGGATGAGCTCGGAACGATATGACGTGATATCGGAAGCGACTTTCACGCCGTCGCAACCGTGTTCAGTTGGCCGGAATCCCATGGCCTTTTCGGTTCCGGAGATGCCGAAAAGGTAATGCCGGAACGCGTCTCTTGGTGGCGCGAGCCACCTGCCTCTACGTATTGAGTTGGCGTTGTGCCTTGAGCAGGCTTCTCAGAGTGTTTAGTTGCGCCTGGGTAGTCTCTACCATCCACGCCGGTCGCTGCAGTGCGATAGCTTGTTTTAGAAATTCTTCTCCCTTGGCCTCTTCGCGCAGCCCGATATATGCTTCCGCCATTGTTGCGAGCAACCAGTACTGACTGTCAGCACTCAGAGGGCTATTCGATGCCAATGAGGTTTCACATAGGGGAAGAACGCGTCTACGCGTCCGTTGGGCCAATATCGAGTCCGCTGTCGCTTCCGAGCCTGTCGAAAGCGACGCTCGCAAGTCATAAAGAAATGCCAGATTGATGCCGTTGTAGTAATCATTCTTTAAGTAGAATCCCTTTTCATACGCCAAAATCGACGTATTCAAGTTTTCGCTGTTTTTCGTCAGGTCCCAAACGCGTTTGTGTATCGCGCCCCACAGGCCCAACGTCTCCGTATCGGTCGAGCTTTCGGGAGCCAGTTCTGTCAGAATTGTTACGGCACTCTTCAGCGCTTCTAGCGCATCCGGTTTCTTGCTCTTGTAGGTCGCAAGAGCCAACCTCTGCAGGACGTACGAATCTTTCGGCGCCATCGTTCTAACCGCGGTCAAGAGCGATTTTGCCGTTTCGAAGTCGCCTTTATCGATCGCTGCATTTGTCTGCTCCATCAACACACTAATTGTGGGGCTGGGCACAGCGTTCTGTGCGGTGATATCGGATCCCGCCAGTGCAATGGCTTTCGGCGATGACTGAGCCACGGCCATTTCAATTTTTCGTCTAGATGGAGGATCGAGATCCGCAAAGAAAGTGTAAACCGGGCTGTCTTTCTCCGGTTTCTCAAGAATGGTCTGGATCGCCTTTGTGAGTTCGCCCGTCATCCGAACTACTTCGCCATAATCGATCCCCTCGCCGAGGTGATGGTACTTTCTGACGGCCAAGTGGCTGACGTCAAATGGAAACGTCATTTTATCCTCAGCAATCGTGATCGTCGTATATGGGCGAAGGGCGTGGCGCACGCCCAGCTCATAGAATGCGTTAGGATTGGAGGTTGAAATGTCAGCAATGACAACGTCCGCCGTAAGCAGTTGATCATACATCGGCACGTCGATCATTCCAGCATGGATAATCTCATCGGCTCGCTTGCAGTTCAGGCCAGCCGTCTCAGCTGCCGGCTTGATGATGTACTGATATGACTTGTCGAGATCCAACACCCGTCCGGTCTGGTAGTCCGTCTTCTTCCCGAAGCCCATAACCACGAAACATGTCTTCTTGTTGTCTGGCATTCGCACCTCTCTGAAATGGCTACTCTAATGAAAAGGTATTGTCAGCTGCTCGAATCAAAGAATTGCCGCAGATCAGCAGCCAACGCCCACCACAGACAAAACGCCTTCATTTGCCGCCAAACCTTCCTAAAGGAAGGAGCCAAAATGCGTCTGTTTGACGCCTTCTCCGGCGGCTCTTCCTATATCGAGTAAGGGTTCGATATTCTCGACAGCGTCCATCTTTTGAATGGATGCCGCATCGATGTTCGTGACTCCCAGATCATTCAATCCCTGAGGGCTCAGATCCGCGTTATATCGAGCGTAAAGAAAACGGCGGCCCAAATCGGCCGAGAGAGCGATTTCGGGAGCGGCGTATTGTTGAGCAACGGTCCCACCGGAGGAGGGCTGGCGAGGCACCAAGTCTAGAATCTCGCGATCGAGGTGGGCGCCATGAGTGCAGCGGCCTACAATACGGCAGCTCATATCCTGATCTACCTGGATGCCGTACATCAATGCGCCAGGCAGGCCGGCCACAGTCGAAACAATATTCTTGTTGGGCGCAGCCGCTGTCGCACCTAACGACTCGGCGGCCCCTGTGCCCACGGAAACTAGCAGAAGGTTCTTTTCCCCAGTCTTCCAGTTCAGCCGATACGCCGGCTCAGTTGCCATCCGATACAGCAAAAAGGCCGGATTGTTGTACGGCGTGACGCCGCCATCCACAAACACAAACGTTTTCGAAGGATCGTCGGGGTCCCACTGCAGGATTTCTGGGGGGAAATAAACAGGCGCCGCCGTGCTGGCTCTGACTACCTGCCAGAGAGGAATACGCAGATTACAGTCCTTGCGCGTTAGATCGTTGTATTTCGCTTCTGGATTGCTACTGATCGGCCATGGTGAATCAGTGCTAACGTTCTTAGTGACGACCAGCAGTAGACTCTTTAGGTTACTGGGCTCCAGATTTGTATCGTGCCCGAACACTTCCTGTAGCTGGGACTTCAATGGGTCGGCCGTGTAGAAGTACTTGATGCGCTCGATCAGGCATGCCGGCTCAAACATCTGCTTACCCGACGACCGATAGAAATCGATGAGTTCCGCAACGGTCATACCTCGTGCCAGGCCGGCGGCAATGATTGCCCCAGTGCTGGTCCCAGCGATGTAATCGAAATAATCGCAGAGTCTCTTGCCCGAGGTTCTGGCCAACAGCGTTTCGATTCTTTCCAGAATTCCCAAAGTCAGGAGCCCGCGAATGCCACCGCCATCCAAAGCCAGCATCCGCCGGGGCCGGTCCTCCTCGTAGCGGGTGCGCAGAGACTTCCAGGATTCAGGATTCGTCAAGGCTTTTCTCCACGGCAAAGGCGGTTGAGATCGCCGTTTGCATTTCCGTGCGACATTGTAGAAAGAAGGACGTTTCATGATCATAGCTCTGGCAGGCAGACGTGTCGATAGCACGGATGCAGAACAGCAACGTTTTCCACTAGGAAATGTCGAAACTGTGCGGGTGCGGACTCGAACTATTCTCAAAGAGAAGGGCGCGACTGCCGTGGTATCATCCGCTGCTTGCGGAGCAGATTTGATCGCGTTGTCGGAGGCGGGCGAACTTGGACTGCGACGACGGGTGATTCTGCCGTTTGAGCGGACCCGTTTCCGGGAGACTTCCGTCATGGATCGGCCAGGAAACTGGGGCCCGCTCTATGATCGGGTTCTCGACGACGTGGAAGCCGCTGGCGATCTCGTCATTCTCCAAAACGGATCGGACGAAGATGCATATTCGGCCGCCAATCGAGCGATTCTCGATCAGGCTGTGGAATTGGCGAATGCAGTTCACCAACCCGCGACTGCGGTTCTTATCTGGGATGGTGTCTCCCGCGGGGATCACGATTTGACGGAAGAGTTCGGCGAAGAAGCCCACAAGCGCGCACTCGCGGTGACGGAAGTCCAGACCCTATTGGGCGTTGCAAGATCCTCCGAGGGCGACCGCGTATAAACAAACCGCGGGTAACCCGCTTTGCGGGTCGATCGTCCGGCTTGGTATTAAGGGCTGTTGTTGATGCGTGGCTCTGCAAGTTGGTTCCCACTGTCGGATTGACAAGTCGGATGTATACTGACTAACTGTCCCTACCAAATACTCCGCCTCACGAAGAATCAAGGACTTGGCCGGCGTTCTTGTGACATTGTTACTGGCGTGATCGAACGTGCTCGGGAATACGGTTCGGGTTTTCGGACACTACGCGATTCAAACACACGGACAGAAATCTGAAAGAAGTCCGAGCCGCGTAGTGATACGCGGCTGCGTCAATTCCCGGCCGCTGCGGATTCCGACGTTTCTAATGACGGGTCGTTCGCATCTCGCTCCCTCGTTTGGCCGCGTGGTTCGGGCTTATTTGTAGGCACAATCGTTACGCACAGCAAGAGGGATTTCGAAGGAGCCAGGCAATTCGGCATCTCAGTGAAGGGTCCGGCAGAAGTTCTTGGGATTCTGAGGAGATCGGTATGAGCGTGGTTGTAAATATTCCAGAGGACGTTTAGGAACAGGCTCGCGTGATCGCCGAAGCTCATCGTGTTCCGGTTGACGAGGCATTTGCTTCCGCATTCGCCAATCACCTTGCTGCTTTGCAAAGACTCAATGAGCGAGCAGTACGCGGGAGATCGCGACAAGTTTCTCGCCGTACTCGATAAAGTGCCCGACATTGAGCCCGAAGAATTTGATCGACTTTGAGAACTTGAAGATCAACGGATGATGACATGTTTTCAGCGCTTTTCCGTTTTGAAAATGATGGGAAGCGGATTTTTCGGGACCGATGCCCATCACCTCGATCGGCGAGCACAGGACGGCCTTTGCATCTTCCACCCCTATCATGCCCGTTATTGCTTTCGCGTGATCCGCTCTTCTAGGAACTGCAACTCCAACTTTAAAGCGTGAATCTCGTCGTCTTTCTCCCGCAGTTTCTCCTGCATCATCTGATACAGGCCCTGAATGGAAGCGAGCGCCACGCCCTGAGCGTCCCCTTGCGCGATGTATTTGTCGGTTTCCCCCAGACCGAAAGCGGCGTAGAAATCCTGCGCCATCGGGCCGATATGCTTGTGGCCGGCGCCATCGGCTTTCATGCTCCATTGCGAAATCGGCATCCGGGCCACGCGATCCAGCACCGAGCGGGGGTCAATGGAAACAATATTGTCCTTCAAATTGCGATCGCTCGAGCAGGTCCAACTGCCGCTGCCTGCCGACAGATAACAGCCCTGACCGTTGATCCCGTCGTAAAAGTAAATCGGACCATTCACGGATACGACGAACGAGTTCGTTCCCGAGCTGGTGCACGGGTGACCGTCTTGCTGACACCAGACGAAGGAGCCGCTGTCTGTGGCGTGAGCGACGAAGCCGGCGGCAAAGCTGATGTCGCCGCTGGCGATGTTGAAATAGCCCCCGGGTATGGTTGAAGTAGAGCCGCTGCCGGTGTTGAGTCCGCCCCCGCCTATTGTCGAACCGAATCCGCTGGCGGTATTAGCATAGCCCCCGGCCACCGTTGAAACATTGCTAGCAGTGTTGCCTTCACCCCCGCCCACGGTTCCAAAGTCAGCGCTGACGGTATTCGGCCCACCATTTTCGGGCGACTCGCCCCCGCCGGCAATCGTCGCGCCGGTCGCGCTGTTCGTGACTGTGTTACCGTTCCAGCCACCAACCACGTTGGAACTCGTAGTGCCGGTACTCGAATCCTTCACGTTCCCCTGCAGAGTGAGCGCGCCGCCGATCGTGACGGCGTCCGTGCTGCTGATTGTGAAGACGTCCGTGCTGGTAGCGATGTCGCGGATGTTGAATTTGCCTAAGCCCTGGGTGGAGCCGCTCCCGGTGGCCAGAATTTCCCAGTCCTTGCCGGTGGAGCCGGTGGTTTGGAGATCGAGTCCCGCCCCAACTCCTGTAACCGGCGATGCCACCAGAATGCCGGTCTGGCTGGGCTGATTGACCGTCAAACCATAATTACCAGCCGCTCCCGTCCCGTTGATAAACTGGTTCCCCGCGAATGTATTGGCCCCACGAGTGGCGAACGCGCTTGCTGATAAGCCTCCTAGAAAGCTGGCATTCAGGTTTGCTACCTCAGTCGTTGATGTAACTTTCAGGGGTGCAGTGCCGGTGGCCACTGTCGAGGTCAATTGGCTGGCGCTCAGAGTGCCGGCGACTGTCTCATTACCTGCAACAGCGGGAAGAGTCTGGCCTGAGGCAAACGTGATCAAGCCTTTGCTGCTGATCGAGAGCCCGGTTTCGCCCGGCGACGCCGTTCCGGCTGCGTAAAGCAAATCGACTTTTCCCGAAGCCCTGCTGGTGTTACTGGAAACCGGCTCGGCTTCCCACCTGAAATGCTGTGCCACGGCCCCGTGCGTGCTGCTGTTATAGGTCGACGCAAACAGATCGAATGGCTGTGAATCGTAGGCAGAGGAAGCAGTTGCAGTGCCGAGCGAGGGTAATTCCAGCACGCCTTTTACTTCCATCGTCCCGGCGCTTTGAAACAGAATCGAATTGCCTAAATTTGAGCTGCTGGTCCAGAGCGGGACGTAATCGGTGCTACCGCTGCCGCTCAGCGTCGCCGCAGCGCTCAATTGCGGGACGATCGCAATGCTGGTGGGTGTCCCTGCGTTCCAGCTGCCGCTGGTCTGTCCGCCCTGCGATCCTGCCAACGCGAACGCCGATGCCGGTTGGCCGCCAAGCGTATCTGCATCGGCAGCTTTCAACGCGTAGGGCACTTCAACGAGTAACACCCTCGGCTGATCTGGCTGATCGGGTGTTTGTACCGCCAGCCATCGCGCCGCTCCCGTAGTAAAAAGATCGAGCGGCAAACCGGCTGGAACGGTCGCGCCGAGGTACACCGTGTAGTGGCCCTGCCCATCTGCCTCCGCAATTTGCGTCTCAGACCAGAGCGGCAGGCCACCGTCTTGTTCCGCAAACAGCGAAAATGTCACGGGCATGGGCCCTGTGACGGGCTTTCCATCTGCGTCTCTTATGAGGCCGTTGAAGCTGATTAAGCGGGAAACGGTCGAGCCAGTCACTTGGGCGGGGGCAGGGGATGCCGGCGTTTGTGCGAACGAAATTGCGCTAACTGCAGACAGCAAACAGCACACTGAAATTAACAACAAGGAATTTGGTCTCATGGCGTCTCCTTTGGGCTTTTGCGGAGCGCTCGCGTCAATCAGTCGGACGCCACGTAGAAGTCTGGCAGGAGTATACCTTGCTCGTTTTCCGAAAACAAGCTCAAGCCTTTGGCACTCAGGAACTTCGCATGGCCCGTGTCAGTCCCCGGAAATGGCCGGAGCCTGGGAGTAACGAAGGGAAAGGAGATTCGCAGAGCAAGGTTTTCGCGAGTATTGGCGGTCTGCCGGTCGCCATGGGCAGAAGTTGATTGGCAATTTCGCGAGCAGGGGTTTACACGGTCGAAAATGAGACGAGTGGCTCCGGTCCGCTGGAGGGAACGCAAGCGGAGGGGCACCTCAAGTGGGCTGGATGGGGACCGTGCCGTTTCAGTCAGGTGCTCGAATCGAGGGCGGAGTCTTGGTCGCCCAGGCGCGTAACTGGGCAGCGACGGCGATGGCAGTGAGGTGATCCCGGCGAGCGAGTTTGGAGTGTCTGAGAACGAAGGCCGAACTCAAGGCGAACGCGATCAGGAGAATCAAGGTGACGGCTGCGAGGCCGTGATTGGAGACCGGCTCCCGCTCTCCGGAGGCGGTGGTGTGTGTGGGACGGTGCCCGCAAGCGTGGAGAAATCCGTGTTTGAAAGCCCAGTGTTTTGTCAGATCCATCCAACCGTTGTTCTCATTCTTCCAGCGGCTGTGCCCCCGTTGGCGGATAAGCGGAGTGGGGAATACCTGCTTGGGCAGCGTGGTGATCCAAAGCCATTCGTGGACGGTGGAATGCGAAATCCGTTCTCCTTCGCGGTAGCGGTTGCGATCGAGCACCTCTTCGGAGCGCACCACCCGCACCGGTTCGGGGTTGTCGATGGTGAAGGGCAGACCTTCGGTATCCCAGAGTTGAACTTGGTATGTCTTATGGTCGCGCCGCTCAGTAAAACCGAGATCCGGTGGTCGACATGCAAACAGGCGCACCGCCGATTGATACAAATCACGGGAGTTCTGCTTCAGGCTGATGACTGCGTCCCAGCCCATCCTGTGGACCAACTGCAGTACCGGAGTCTGCGCGTAAAGCGCATCCAAAAGCAAGATGTCGAAAAAGCGGCTTCCATACATGTCCGGCAGCCGATTGAGCAAACGAAGCGCAGCCGTGTCCTCGCCCTCACCCGGTTGAAGCCACTCGATGGCGAGAAACGGTTTGACTGGGCTGTGGACCATCTGACAACCGACGGCGCGATGGTAATACTGAGTCTGCTCGATCTTGCGGCCGGCTTGATCCTTCAGGGTCACGCGGCGCTCCAGGCAACGGTCACAGCGCCGGCTGAAACTGGACAACACCTCGATGCCGTCCAACGCCGCCACCAAGCGCCCTTGCACCCGTCCCTCATCGAAGGCTTTACCTCTCTTCAGACGGCGGTTGACATCCACCAACATGGTTTCCAGCGGGTTCAGGTCGAAGCCGCATAAACTGTACCGCAAGGTGTCGTCGCCCAAAGCGCGCTCGGCGCCGATCCAGCGTTGTAGATGGGAGTGGGACAGTTCGCGGTCCAACTGCTGAAAGCTGGGCAGGCGAAATACAAAGCTATGGAAGACCGCCAGGAAGATGCTGGAAGGCGATATTTCCGGATCGGTGCGGGCGTCCGCCAGCTGAGCCGCATGAGCGCGCAGATCGAAACCTTTGTTCAGCCAAGCGGAAAACGAAGGCAAAGAGTGCGCTCTTTCTGTCATCCCTAAGGCTGCACGACTGGCAAGACGCCGTCCCTCATTTCCTTGCCTGGATGGCTCACCTTTTGGTTGTCGTCCTTTTCTTGTTCTTGGCCTTGAGGCGACGCATCGGTTCCCGGTTGATGTCGGAGATCTTCTCCAGGTTCTCTTTCACTTGGTGATAGTTCTCAATCCACCGGCGGACTTGCTCGACCTGATCGCCTGGCACGGTGCAACCGGCCCGATGCGACTGGTCCAAGGTGACGCTCAAATACCAAACCGGCCCGTGGCGTTCGCCGCGGGCACATTTGCAATCAGGGTTGCCGCAGGTGAGGTAGCGCTCCATCAATGACCCGCGAAGTACCTCTCCCAGTGGCGGCAGGACTTTGGTTAGGCCCTCGCGCCGATTGCGCAAGGCGAGTTCGGAAAGTTTGGCCAGCTTTTCTATTTCAGCTATTTAGCTGCAAGAATTATGCAAGCAAATACAAAAAACGCAAATGCGAATTTCCCAAATGCGAATTTCCTTCTTATCTTATTGAGCTACCTGAGGATCGCCTCGGCGTGCGAAGTTCCTGCTTTGGCACTCGCGAGAAGTTACCCGGGTATGCCCACGAAAACTGATCCACCGGTACGCCTTCGGCGCGGATGATAATGCCACTCGCGCATACGACTCACGGAGCCCCAAGACTCCCGTAAGCTAGGGCGCCAGGTGAATTGGAACCGCCAAATCGTGAGGGAAGGCAGCAAAGCGCCAAGCGAAAGTGAGCACATAAAATCGAATCACCCCAAAAGAGAGAGCCCTTTCGCCACAAAGGGCGCGACGACGGCGCCCAGGATCAAGAGCAGGGCGATGCCGGCCACGGGACTCGGGCGCGGGACTGGCTGGCCAAGCGTGGCCTTCGTCTTCGCGTAGTCGCGGCGGTAGACGCCAGTGCCAGGGATGCTCGTCGCGGTGTAGTCCTTGCCTCGGGCATCGCGGCCAATGCGTGGACCGCGGATGCCAACCGACGCGCCAACACCACGCCGGGATAGGTTGATCCGGAGGCCGAGCGGCCCCCGGATGCTGCGTCTGAATCGCCAGGCCGTGATTTAGTGTGGTTCTCGCAAACTCCGATGCGGTTGATAAATTGGGAGTTGCCGCTCATCCTTCGTTTTCGGTTGGGGCCCGTTCTCAGGGCTGTCATCGCCGCCTTCGCCATGGCCTCATTTCGGAGCCGTGCCGCGCTTCAGTTCGAGATTCTTGCGCTCCGTCATCAGATCGGTGTCCTGCAGCGCTCCATGAAGCGCCCAAAGCTGACTCCGGCTGATCGTGTCTTGTGGGCCTGGCTCTGCTGCATCTGGAAGGGTTGGCAGTGCGGTGCATTCATCATGAAGGCCGCCACTGTCGTTGGCTGGCATCGCAAGGGCTTTGGTTTGTTCTGGAGCTGGAAGATTCGCCGCGGCAAGCTCGGCCGCCCCGCGGTCCCCACAGAGGTTCGCGAGTTGATTCGCATGCTGAGCCGCGAAAATCCTCTTTGGGGAGCTCCCCACATTCATGGCGAACTGCTGAGGCTTGGCATCCATGTCGGTGAGACCAGCGTCAGCAAGTACATGGTCAAACGCCGAAAGCCGCCCTCGCAGACCTGGAGAACGTTCCTCGACAATCATCTGAAGACGATGGTGTCGGTGGACCTCTTCACCGTGCCAACGATCCGGTTCCAGATCCTATACGTGTTCTTGGTGCTGGCACACGATCGGCGGCGGATTGTCCACTTCGGCGTGACCGCCCATCCGACGGCGGAGTGGACTGCACAGCAACTGCGTGAATCGTTTCCCTGGGAGACCGCGCCACGCTATCTGTTGCGGGATCGCGATCGAATCTTCGGCCAGGACTTCGTGGAGCAGGTGAAAGCCATGGGTATTAAACAAGTGCTTTCGGCACCACGATCACCGTGGCAGCGAGCGTATGTCGAACGTGTGATCGGTACGATCCGCCGCGAATGCCTGGATCACATGATCGTCTTCAACGAGCGAAGCCTGTACCGCCACCTGCAAGGATTTCTGGAATATTATCATCGGAATCGCACGCACTTGGCATTGGAGAAGGACAGTCCAGAGCCACGGCCGATCCAGCCGCCGGAGTCGGGCCGGATCGTCTCGATTCCGGTGCTGGGCGGGCTGCATCGTCGTTATGGACGTCGAGCGGCGTAAATCGGGCGATTCTGATGATCCATCTCTCGGGACGAGTGTCGACAAACCTGCGATCACCTGCCGGGCCATTACCGACGCGCTGCAAAACCGCTCGGCTCCGACCTCCAGTCGAGCCTCCCAACCCGAACGCCCCGAACCGTAATGTCCGAAGACCGTTAAATGTAACCACTGAAGGCCGCGCTGCATAGTTTGCGAGAACCACACTTAACCATTTGTCTCAAAACTGGGGGCAACTTGTCGGCTGTGATCCTCTCCAAAAGGGCTGGCGTTGAAAAGTGCTTGGGCCGTCTGTGGTGCAACAGTTAGCTAGCGATATTACCTCTTAATTAACGCCCAGTGCTGCCGCGCGTCGATTTCGGTCAATCCGAACAGGTGTGGCAGGGAAACGACTCCGCACGATCCAGCTCCTCAAACAAGGTGCTCGCAGGCCGAGGACTCGGTCATGGTAAGGGAAAAGGTACAAGCAGCGGAACCGCGAGACCGAAAGTACCGATGCGCAGGCCAGGGGCGGACTGCTCCGTAGTAGCCGGTGAAGCGGGGTAACTCCCGTGGAGCGAAGGGGCAGGCGGCCGGCGTCGAGATTCTTTTTGGGTCAACTGGCAACGGCTGGTCTCGTGGAAGGCGGCAGTCTTCAAAGGTCGTACGAGCCGGATAAGTCGAGAGGCTTACGTCCGGTCCTGTGGGGGGCTAGTGGCGCGATTCCGCCGGCGCTACTCGGCGTGGCGGGGGCGCAATCCCCGTGAGTCGACCTGACCTTTCGTTGCTGGAGTTTTCAAACAAACTCGCCGGCGAGCGGATACGTCCTTCAGTCTGACGGTGCCGTAGAGACGGACTTACATTACCGAGACTAAGTGCAAAGCTTTCGGAGTTCCTTGTTTCCCGGACCAGGGCCACGCGATCTGGCGGCGGCACGAGCAGCAACGGATTGGTCTGGCTGAAATCAAGGAAAGTGGAAGTTCATACCAGCGCCACCGCTGTTTTAAACGGTACCGGCTAATGGTTTAGTGCTGCAAGGTGATTCGGGGTGATTAGCCGTCTTGAGCCCTCAGGTAGTTTCTGACGGCCTCGATCACCTCTGCCGCAGAGGCAAAAGTCTGGCCGGGGGAGGGGCAGTAGATCCCCGCCTTTTGGTTTGGTCTGCTGGCGCGGCCTATTATGCGCGCCGAGAAGTGCCATCGCCAGCCGGCTGTGTTGTAAATCTTAATGTCCGCCCATGCCGGTAATCCCTGAACTTCGTAGGGCTCCGGGATTGCTTCGCCTTCGCCGAAGCCGTGAGTGGACGGCGTCAAGTGGTTGCCGATTGTAACGGCCATGATTTGTTCTTCGGTCATCTACATCCGCCTATTGGCCTACGGTTAAGTCGTCAACTGCTGTCCGAAAGGAATGCCGGGCGAGCGCGCCAAAGCCACGTGCTACAGATTTCCTGCCATTTCTCATAAGAGACATTCAACGGATAAGTTTCCGCTTCGCCACTTAGCGCCCTTTCGGCCAGCTCATGTGCCTGTCGAAGAGGGAACCCCAGCAGCGTCAATTCCAACTGCAACGCGGCCGGGGGTACGGATTGGGCAGGGCAGTCTTCTCCCCCATTCGCGGGGCAGACGCTTACAATCAGGCTTCCTTGTGCCTGCTTCTTAATCGTTACCACCACTACCTGCGTAAGCCGAGCATCCGCTTTGGACGGGCGCTCTGGCGTGCGCAACATAGGTTTGACCTTCATATCCGGCCCGCTTTATGGGTTGGTTAAAACTCCGGTGCCTATGCGCGCTTTGTCATCCGCTTCCGTGCGAGGGCACCAAAGCCGACAAGGCCCAGTCCCATCAACCCTAACGAAGCCGGCTCGGGCGTCGAGCCACCCGACTGAGTAACTGGACCGCCGCAATCGGTGGTACACGTATCTAATCCAGAAGCATCCGGCCCTGTGCCGTAATAAAAGGTTACATTTGAGAGGATCGTACTGGCCGACAGGCCGGAAATGCCTGAAATTGTGAACTCAACCGTTCCCGCCAGCGAAGGGTTGTGGCCGGTAATACTGGGATTCGCGTTCGTATACGGCCCGGGACCAATGATCATATTTGCGGGTTGTCCGCCGGTGAGATCATTCAAATAAAGGCCGCCTTTGGCGGCGCTGAGCTGCCAAGTACTGGGTAGTGTCGTCGTGGTGGTTGCGTTGAAACTGCTGTCAAGTACGGTGATTGGCCCGCCTGCTCCGTTCGACGTGGTGCTCGATAACGTGCCGGTATTCAAGACCGTTGACCCGTTCTTGAGGATAAATGATAAGCCGCTAATCTCTTGACCAGCCGCCGTCGGGTTGGCTTCAGTATTCGTAATATCAATGTTGAGCGTGCAGGATGCACCGCAGAACAGGGAGAATGCGACGTTGCCTGTCACCGCACCGTCCGTGTCGCTGAAACCGCTTGGAATGCTGTATACGGTGCTTGCGCTCAGGCAGCCGGCTAGAGTCGCTAAGGCACCCAACAAACTTAATGTAGACTTTGCAATCTTTAGTTCTCTAATAATTAGTAAATCCATGTAATTTGTTATTACCCGCAATTCTCAGTATGCTCGGGTTGCCGATCAGGCTCAACCGGTCGCGGTTGCAGTACCCGGCAGATCGGGCATGGTACCGCATGCGCGAAACAGACCTCTTCGGCGTATGGTTACAGTACTTTGGGGTCCCGCCGGCGTCGAAAGCGGTTAACAGTTTGGCGGAGAGGATAGATTCGGCGAAAAAGCGCGCCCGATTGACGCAGTACGAATAGTACTAGGCCAAGAGGGTAGCACCGCCAAACTGTTTCCGGAGGAACCGAGAAAGTGACCAATCCGAACGGTGCTGGCAACCAACGACGAGGTCTCCCGGTTCTCGTGCACAGGACAATCTGGGACTACGTTTGGATCCTAACTAGCCGACACAATAATCTGTCTGGCTACCGATATTAACTGATAACGCCCGGTTGCACGGCTGGAAGCACGCGAATCGTCCACCTAGCGATCGTTGGGCACTTACACGGGTTTGGCTGTGACTCGCCAATTACCAGGGGTATACTCTCGGTTGAAAGCAAGACGGAGAGGCCATCAAATGACGCGAGAACAACTCCGCCTCGATGAGGCTCGTTCGGGCAAAAAGCTATGGAAGAAATGGGGACCTTATTTGAGCGAGCGGCAATGGGGTACTGTCCGTGAGGACTATAGCGGCAACGGCGACGCCTGGAACTACTTCACTCACGATCAATCGCGCTCGCGAGCATACCGCTGGGGTGAGGATGGCTTGGCGGGCATCAGCGACCACCACCAGGTGCTCTGTTTTGCGCTCGCTCTATGGAACGGCCGCGATCCGATTTTGAAAGAGCGCCTGTTTGGTCTGACAAACAGTGAGGGTAATCACGGTGAGGACGTCAAAGAATATTACTTCTACCTCGACAGCACACCGACCCATTCCTACATGAAGTATCTATACAAATACCCGCAGGCGGCCTACCCATACTCCGATCTCGTTCAGACCAACCACCGACGCGGGCGCAACGAGTTGGAGTATGAGTTGCTCGATACCGGTGTCTTCGACCAGGACCGCTATTTCGATGTTTTCGTGGAGTATGCCAAAGCCGGCCCGGAAGACATGTTAATCAAAATCACTGCCCGCAGCCGGGGCTCCGAAGCAGCGCCCCTGCATGTGCTCCCGACGCTCTGGTTTCGTAACACATGGTCGTGGGCTGGCGGCGCTAAGCCTATACTCGGGCTTAAACGAATGGCTCGTGCCTCGCTGATCTCAGCTCACCACACTGACGAGATATTTCAGCGATCGCTTCCCGACACCCACAACCTCTACTGCGAGGGAGATGTACCTCTCTTGTTCACCGAGAACGAGACGAACAACGAGCGGCTCTTTCAAAGCCCCAACGCGTCTCCCTACGTCAAAGATGGCTTCAATAACTTCCTGATCCATGGGCAATCGCAGGCCGTCAACCCCACGGGCATTGGAACCAAAGCCGCGCCCCACTATTTGTTAAACATCCCCGCCGGCGAAGCCCACACGATTCGCCTCCGCCTCGCGATCGAAGTTCCAGGCGAAACCGCTGATCCCTTCGGGCGATTCGACGAAATCTTCAAACAACGCATTGCGGAGGCCGACGCTTTCTATGAGAGCATCACACCACCTGCGGTCATCGCCGATCCGGACCGCGCCACTGTGATGCGCCAGGCGCTCGCGGGCATGCTCTGGACCAAGCAGTACTTTTACTACGACGTCAGTACATGGCTCGAAGAGCACGGAGCCGGCCCGTTGGCCTCTCCTGAGATGCGGCATCAGGTCCGCAACGCGGAGTGGTTCCATATGTTCAACGACGCCATTATCTCGATGCCTGACAAGTGGGAATATCCGTGGTACGCAGCCTGGGACCTCGCGTTTCACATGCTGCCGTTCGCCGCCGTCGACCCGGACTTTGCCAAGGCGCAGCTCGACCTCATGCTCCGCAACGACTATCTCCACCCAAATGGGCAGATGCCTGCCTATGAATGGAACTTCAGCGACGTGAATCCGCCCGTGCATGCCTACGCCACCATGCAGATCTAGATCAGTGATAAAGCGCGGCGGCAGGGTAAAGGCGACATCGATTTCCTTAAATACGCATTCTCAAAACTCCTCATCAATTTCACCTGGTGGGTCAACCGCAAAGATCGTTTCGGAAACAATGTCTTTGAGGGCGGCTTTCTGGGTCTCGACAACATCGGCGTGTTCGACCGCAGCGCTCCGCTGCCCACTGGCGGCAGCCTGGAGCAGGCTGACGGCACCGCCTGGATGATCTTCTTTAGCCAGCAGATGTTGCGCATCGCAGCAGAGCTCGCCATACACGACCCGATGTATGAAGAGTTTGTTTCGAAGTTTTTTGATCATACAATGTGGATCGCCGGCGCGATGGACCATCTCGGCCGCGAGCACGAGAAGATGTGGGACGACGAGGATGGCTTCTTTTACGACGTCCTTCGATTGCCTGGCGGCGAGGCAATGCGCTTGAAGGTGCGCTCCCTGGTCGGCCTCCTTCCACTGGCGGCAGTGGCCGTCTTCGAGCAAGACATGGTCGAAAAACTGCCCAACTTCCGGCAACACGCGGTCGACTTTCTCAAGCAACATCCCGAGCTGGCGGCGAACCTTCATATGCCGGCGACGCCCCGGCCTTGCGGGCAGGCGGTTGCTCTCCGTCGTCAATGAGCAGAAACTGCGCCGCATCCTTTCGAGGATGCTCGATGAGAATGAGTTCTTTGGTCCTCATGGTATCCGCGCTCTCTCCCGCTACCATCTCGACCATCCCTTCATCTTCAAACTCGGCGGCCAGGAGTATCGCGTCGCGTACGTGCCGGGCGACTCCGACAGCGGGATGTTTGGCGGCAATTCCAACTAGCGAGGCCCGGTCTGGATGCCGGCAAACTTCCTGCTCTACAACTCTCTGATGCGGCTCTCTGCCTACTACGGCGACTCATTCACCGTGGAGTGCCCTACCGGTTCAGGCAATCGAATGACCCTGTTCGATGTCGCTCGCGAGCTGGGTGAGCGTCTCATCTCCACCTTCCTCCGCAACAAAGAAGGCCGCCGGCCCGTGTTTGGCGGAGCCCAGAAATTCCAGAGCGACGCGCATTGGCGTGACCACATCTTGTTCTACGAGTACTTCCACGGCGACAACGGAGCCGGCATCGGAGCCAGCCATCAGACCGGCTGGACCGGCTGCATTGTCCGGATTATCCAGGGCAATGGACTCGCGACGCCAGAGTTGCTCGCGGAACGCAACATAGAGGCTGCAGCCATCCGGCTGAGTCAGGGCCAGCAGGTAATGGGAGGCTGACCGGCTGTATTCGTGCTTGGAGGCCGGCGGGCGAATGCGCCGTCCACTGCCCGGCTAATTCCGCTATGGGGTTCCAAGCAATCGGCCCAACAGTTATCCCGGAAGGAGACTCGGGCGCAGGCCTCGCTGTGCGGACACGTGTGGCTTTGGCGATGGATTGGGCGGCTCCCCGTTACCTTCCGATAATACAAATTAACGCCGTGTTTGGCCGCGCCTCATCTGACCATCCTCAGCCAGCCACCGCCTATTGAGCCCGGCCTGTCCCTTTCCTTGGTGGGTCTCTCTGTCTCTCGCTATCCGCGAAACCGACACTGTTCGCGCCGATGCGCGCGCCGTCACCTCTTCGGCGAAAACGCGAGTTTCTCACCGATGACGTGGTCGGGCGCCTTTACGTTGTCCAAGCAAACCTTGTAGCCACGCGGATCAGTATCGGTCACTGGAAACAGGTAGGGCGGGTTTCCCGGCCTCATGCGGGACGGCTCCCGGGATCACGGAAAAGAATGAGCGGACATCGGCTCGAAGTCGACGATGCCGATGCCTCGCCACCGTGTTGGTGTGATGGTGACGTTCTCCGCAAAACTCGTCGCAAAGCGGCCACCGCTACCAACACCAAAGCTCCCCGTTTAGTTGGCCGACCTCACGCGATTTTGTAATTGTTGCTTTGCCCGTTGGTTCCATTCGCTCTCTCAACCCATTGAAAACAATGCGAGCCTATATGGTATTCGGATTGCTACAGCTTCCCCAAGTGGTGAAAGATGCTCTTGAAGAGAAGCACCATTCTCATTATTGACAGCGACTTAAGCTCTGTCTTCTGGCTCGGTCAGTTACTCGACGCGGCGGGATGTGAATCCTTGCCCGCCAAGAGTCTAACGGACGCGAAGTCTTTGCTCGCTGAACTGAGAATCAGCGTTGACTTGCTAATCGTGCGTTTCACGATGCCGGGGGCGGCTGCATTCGCCGAATCTCTGCGGTGGTCCCAGGGGCACCTGAAGACCATCGGCCTGCTCGAAGAAAATGAGGAGATATCCGAATGCAATCCGAAGATGGATGCCTGGCTTCAGAAGCCATTTTTTGCTGACGATGTTTCTAAGTTCGACTACCTGGATTTGATCGGTTGGGTTCTTGTGAAGAATATCGTGGTTCGACCCGTGTTGCCGGCCACTACGTTCAGTTTGTGCTAGTTGGCTGGAGCAATCGTCTTTCAATCCCCTCTTAACAACACTGCCCTTTGGTCCCAGAAGAACTCGCGGGATGCCTCAATAAAGCACTCGTCGAGTTGCGTAGTACCATTACTTCCCAACCTTGAACTTCTTTGTTGGCGGAAATACACTAAGTAAAGAGCGCGGTGGTTCCTGATAAGGAGCACACGCGTTTCTGACGTGGGACGAAGAAGCCCACGCGGCTAACGAGGACGCTGTGGGCTGTATGGAAGGCCGTAACACTAAATGCAGGCTCAAGCGGACGCCGCGAGTATCCTCGTTTGCGAGGCTGAGTTATTAGAAGAGCAATCATATCTGGCAGTGCCCGCAAGGCGCCTCGGATATTCGGTTGAGTTGGCTCATGACATCGACGCAGCACTCTGCCACCTCGCCTCTTCACTGCCGGGCATAGCCGCGGTTCTGGTGGACCTCTCGAACCCTGCCTTCAGCGGCATGGAAATCCTTAGAGAAATTCGGAGCATGGATCCGGACCTGCCGATCATCGCTGTGGCCAGTTCACCCACTCCCAACGAAGTCGTGGTTGCGATGAAGAGTGGCGCGACCGACTTCCTGTCTAGAACGCTGACCCATGCTGACCTGCAAGTCGCGTTATCGAAGGCTTTTGAGAGGCAAGCTTTCATCCCGGCCCAGCAACAGGCCAAAGCGATCTCAATGCCAGGCCAGGCGCTTGGCTGCCCCAGTCCCCGAATGCAAGAGATCCGTTCGCTGATCCCCACTATCGGGAGGTCGGACGCACCGGTCCTGATTCAGGGCGAGACGGGTTGCGGCAAAGAAGTGTTCGCTCGCGAACTGCACACGAACTCTGCGCGGGCTGGCAAAGTGTTCCTGAAACTAAACTGCGCCGCGCTGCCTTCAGAACTGGTCGAGAGCGAACTCTTCGGATGTGAGCGCGGAGCGTTCACCGGGGCGTTTCAGCGAAGGGCTGGGATGTTCGAGCGGGCGAATGGCGGCACCCTTCTGCTCGATGAGATCGGAGACATGGATGTCCGCCTTCAGGCCAAACTTCTCCAGGTCCTGCAAGACAATGAGTTCCGGCGGATCGGTGGCAAGGAAATCGTCCGGGTTGATGTCCGGCTCTTGGCCGCTACCCACCGGGATTTGGAGAATAGCATTGTCGAGGGCAGCTTTCGCGAGGACTTGTATTACCGGCTGAATGTCATCAACATTGAAATCCCCGCTCTGAGGGAGAGAAAAGAAGACATTGTCCCGTTGACCGAGTATTTCATTAACAAACACTTGCGGCCCGGGTCCTTTGTTCCCGCCATCACTCCGAATCTCCAGTACGCTCTGTCTACCTATCATTGGCCGGGGAACATCCGCGAACTCGAAAACATGGTTCGGCGGCTCATCGTGGTCCGTAATCCCGAAATGGTGGCATCTGAATTGAACGCAAAATCGGCGCGGAAACGCCTCAGGACACCCACGTCTACCCGCGAGTCAGCGCTGCCAGAAACACCGCGGGCTGAAGTGCATGAGATGGCAAGGACGCCGATTTTGACCCGGGTAACGAAGGCCAATCAACAGGCAGAGGCAGATGCAATTCTCGCAGCGCTCGAGTCCACTCGATGGAACAGAAAACAAGCAGCCGTCCTATTGCAGATCGACTACAAAGCCCTTCTGTACAAATTGAAGAAGCTCGGCTTAGACGACAAGAGCGCAGCGGATTCCCCGTCCGCCGCGCACTATCTCTAGGTGCGTCGTCGAGACGACCTCGCGCGAACCGTGGAACAGCACGCGTCCGAAAGGAATGCCAAGCCGGGTTTAATCTGTATTTCATCAGTTTCATGGCTGTCCGCGAGGGGAGTCTGTTTCGCAAGAACTCTGCGGGCAAGCTGGGATTGTGAGGAACGGGCAGGCACGCTGGGATTGATCCTCGTGCCCATTCAAACGACTCGCTCTGTGTGGCTCCACGAGGTGGGCAAATCGCTTGAGCGCATACGTGTGCGCAGGGCGCGGCTGCGCGTGGTACGCATGCTCCTGTGTGTAGCCAAAACCTCGTTTGATCCTGACGAACGTGTTGAGCAACGGCGCACTGCGCTCCCTATGTTGCGCGGTTATGTGTAGTAGCTCCCCAGGCCAAACCGCCGTAGATGGTGAAAAGACGGTAGGGAAGAATAGGCTGTAACGAGCAGAGGGCCACCGGCCCCTTTTTCCCATGGGCTACGCGGGCCGGTTGAGCGTCGCCGACGGCACTCCGGCGCCAGACCGCAAAGGACAGCATCGAGTCGACAGACGCGACCGAGGTTTACGCGGCTTCGCGCCAGCTATATCGATGATGAAGGCCACCCAGCCGGGCACTGGAGATCACAGTCGCGGCCGGAGAAGGCTTACTTTCCACGGCCTGTCGATTCGGCGTGTCCTTATCGAGGGAATCGTGAATCCGGTCGTCGTGATAGTAGTTGACGTAATCACGAACGAGCCGCCGGAGATGCTGTTCGTTCAGCGCGATGACATGATCGAGAATCTCGCGGCGGCAGCTTCCGACCCAGCGTTCCGCAAGCCCATTTTGCCAGGGGGCCTGAACACTTGTGCGTTTCGGTGTAAGACCCGTTGCCTTCAGGAAGGCCATCACATTGGCATCGAATTTCGAGTCGTGGTCGAGGATCGCATAACGATATGGAATCGCGTCGGGAAATGCTTCACGCAGCTGTTGCACAACCCAATCAGCGGTTGGATGACGAGTAACCTTGAAATGCAGAATCCTGCGTCGGCCATGCTCGATGACGAAGAAGCAATACAGAAGCTGGAATGTCAAGGTGGGCACGGTGAACAAGTCGAAGGCGACGATCACCTCGCGGTGATTCTTGAGGAAGCTCAACCAGCGCTGATCGGAATTACCCCGACGACGAATGCGCCGCAGGTATCGAGCCACGGTCCCTTCCGACAGCTCGAAACCGAGCTTGTGAAGTTCTCCGTGGATCTTTGGGGCACCCCAGCCCGTATTTTCTTCTGCCATCTGGCGGATGAGCCGTCGAACCTCCCCGCTGATCTTTGGCCGACCGCCGCGCGGCAAGGAACGCCAGAGCCAGTACCAGCGGAAGCCCGCGCGATGCCAGCCGACGACGGTCTTGGACTTGACGATAACGAGGACTTCGGCCCAGCGAGACCAGAGCTGCAGCAGCATAGTCCAAAACAGACGATCCAGAGAGTTTAGAGGAGGCCGCGGCCGCTTCCGCTTGAGGACTGCGAGCTGCTGTCGAAGGGCTAATACCTCCAGAGCCGTGTCGCTCCGACTGCGGAAGAAGACGCGGATAGCCGCGAGAAGTGAGAGGACAGTTTCCAGCACGAACTCACCGTTGTAACATGGCGTAACGTGGGCCTTGGCACGCTGGGGCAGCCCCGGGGGCAGGCCCCAAGTTGCTGATCAAAAGACAGCGTACGGTTTTGTCTACGCACAGGAGGGCGATTGGAGTTGGCCCGAAGTTGGCGCACTGTTGACCGCGATCGACTTCAATTCACCGTGAGCACGTCCGGCGGTGAGGTCACTCCGCTCAGGCTGGTGGTGATGGCGCTGGTTCCCACCGCTACGCCGGTGGCGAGACCACCGGTGGTGATGGTCGCGATCTTAGGCTTGCCGGATTTCCAGGTAACCTTGGTGGTGAGGTTCTTTGTGCTGTGGTCGCTGTAGGTGCCCGTGGCTGTGAACTGCTGCGTCGAACCTTTGGCAATCGATGGACTCGACGGGGTGACCGCGATCGACTCCAACTTCGCCGCTGTCACCGTCAGCACGTCCGCCGTGGAAGTCACTCCGCTGAGGCTGGCCGTGATGGTGCTGGTTCCCACCGCCAGGCCGGTCGCAAGACCAGCGCTGGTGATGGTCGCCGCCGCTGGCGTGGCGGATTTCCAGGTGACTCTCGTGGTGAGGTTCTTTGTGCTGCTGTCGCTATAGGTCCCGGTGGCAGTGAACTGCTGCGTGAGACCCTTGGCAATCGACGGACTCGCCGGCGTTACGGCGATCGACTTCAGTTTCGCCGCTGTCACGGTCAGCACGTCCACCGGTGAAGTGACACCGCTCAAGCCGGCCGTGATGGCGCTGGTTCCCACCGCCAGGCCGGTCGCGAGGCCGCCGCTCGTGATGTTGGCGGTCGCAGGAGTCGCCGATTTCCAAGTGACCTGACTGGTCAGGTTCTGCGTGCTGTTGTCGCTATATGTCCCGGTGGCCGTGAACTGCTTGGTGAGACCTTTGGCAATCGATGGACTGGCCGGAGTTACCGCGATCGACACCAAACTCGGCGGCCCCGAAGACACGGCCAGATTCACAGACGATCCCTGAGTTACCAGTGTTCCTGCCACCGGCTTCTCGCTGATTACCTCGCCCGCCGGCACCGTGTTGCTGGATGCAGTTGTCACCGTTCCGACCACGAGTCCCGCGCTGTTAATCGAAGCGGTGGCAGCGGCCTGGGTCAGGCCGACCACATTCGGAACACTGACCGGCGGAGGGCCCGTCAAATTGTAGGTTGCCTCTTGAAAGATGTAGCAGCTGTTGCCGCCGACCGTGGCAATATTTTCGACCGTGACGATCTGACCACCCTGGGTAGCAATATCGGCGGCAGAGAGTGCAACTTGGAGCTGGGTCGATGAAACGTATGTGGAGGTGCGTAACGAGGAGTTCCAATAGACTTGCGTACTTGCTGCGAAACCGGTGCCATTGATGGTCAGCGTCAAGCCGCTCGCAGTGCCGGCTCGGGCTACTAGCGGCGAGAATCCCGCGATTGTGATTTGCGCATCAACGACGTTGAAGTTAGCTGTGGCGTATAATTCGGCGCCGATGGTGGGATTGGCTGAAGCCGAGGTTCCAAAAGAAGCGAGATCGCCTGTCCAACCGGCGAATACGAGCGGACTATTGGCGGTCGCCGTGAAGGTCTTAACGGTTCCGCCAGCAAACATTTCGTCGAGCGAGCCGTTGACGGTTGTGCTGCCGTTGACGCTGCCGCCGCATGCCGGACTGGAATAGATAATCGTGCGAAACGAACCGGCATCGTAGTTGGCGGTAAATGTCTGGTGTCCGGTCGCTACCTGAGTAATCGGCGGATGAGTCGGGGAAGTCGATGTTTGATCTGCCCACTTTAAGAAGTTGTATTGGACGTTGGTTGTTACCGGCGACATCGGAACGATGGCAACTGCGTTATGCGATGAGCCCGCCGTCCAACCGCTGTCGATTCCAGCAGCGAAGGTTAGCGGAACCCAGAGGCCATTGCTGTCGATCGTAATCGAGGCCGGAGGGTAGTACAGGCCGGGAATGTTGGTTTGGAACGTGGTGAGGCCCAAGCTGGTTGAGACAAAGTTTCCGTAGAGTGGGTTCTCAGCGAAGGTGGCCAGAAATGTGTGCGGGTTGTCGCCGAGCGGGTAGTTCGAATCCCCCCACGCGTAGAACTGGCTATTTGCTCCTGGAGTTGCCGTGATTGTGACTTGCTGCCGGTTCAGATAGTAAGTCCCTGAGGCGGGAGGATAGGTCGCCGGGTTCGGGCTGGTGACAACCGTCCCTGTGCCAACGCCGTCGCGGGAATTCGCAACCGCGGAAAACGGCCAGAGAGGAACGAAGTTCGCGATGTAGTAGGTATTACTTGGAGACGTGGCCGGCTGGGTGACTTCTCCGTTTCCGGCGGCAATGGTAATGGTTTGACTCGCGTTGGTTGTCGAGAGGTTGTTCCAGCGGCCAAAGGTATACCAGTTTCCGCTTCCATCCTGCTCGACGGTTGCAGGGAGATCGAGCGTGTGCTGATCTCCGATGGCCCAGCCGGAGGAGGTGTAGGGTGTCGTTACGGTTGAGCCATCCACCTTCACCTGTAACCCGCTTGGATTGGTGTCAATTGTAACTTGCGTTGGCGGAGTTGAATAAAGCCGCTTCACACCGTCGATGTCCGCGGTTGAATATCCGTTCGAGTTGCTGAGCGGAATGCCAGGCACGGGCGTCGATTCGAGTGTTGGGAATCCGTTTACGCTAAAACCGAAGGCAGAGTAATGCATGATCGAGCTGTAGTCGTAGAACCCAATGTCAACCGCGTTGAATGTGACCGGATCGAAGTTCGGCTGGTACGGACGGTCCATGTTTGCGTTATTCACGACGACATAGCTATTACGGTCGGCTCGTGATTGTTCATGCCACAGGCCAATCAAGTGGCCCATCTCGTGCAACACCGTTGGGGTGGTGCAATAAATTGATCCGCCGACCGTCTGTTCGAGGCCGGTCATGCCGACAGAAGATTCACAGACACCGTAGGGGCTTGTCGTGTCAAAACTGAAATTGACATAGTTTGCTTCACCATTCCGCGCAACGAATTGAATGATGCCGCTAAAGGTCGAGTTGAACGCGGCAATGGCCGCGGCGATCCCGGTCGTGGTGTCCGTTGTGATGATGTAAGGCACCTGTGCGACGCCACCGACCTTGGGCCACAAGCTTGACTGAAGCGCTACACCCAACGATTCCGGAACGCGCAGTCTGGCTTTCGCGCCTTGAGCCGAGTTGGGCGCCAGTTGCGGATCGAGGGTGGCTGGATCTCCTAATACAATGTCGCCCTGGAAAATCGCGCGGCCGTTCACAACCTGATACTGAACCAAACGCCCGTGGTAGCGGCCGACCTTAAAGTGAAGGGACTCCGCAGCAGGATTTGGTTCGGGGAGAGCTTCAACGCTCACCGCTAGTTGACGTGTGAAGGGCGCACTGACCCCGTCCGTGGCTGTTACTTGGATCAAGTTGGGGCCGGGAGCAAGATTGACATAGCCCAGTGACCAATGGGGCGTTGCCTCCCTGCGGCCGCCGTACTGCTGGTTTATGGTCCAGGTCACGGTGACGGGGAACCCGGTAGTGCTGGAAGCGGTTCCGGCAACTTCCACACTGGGGGTCTGTACGTTGGCCTGTGGCGCGGTAGTGGGCGATTCGATCGCCAAGCTGATGGTGGTGCGAGGGAATTCAGAAGAAAGACGAAGGGGAAGAAATGTGGCAAGCAAGGCAAGGCTGCCAACCGCGAGATAACGAAGGCCATTCACTGCAAGTTCTCCAAAAGTTTCAAGCCGGACACGTCCGAAGCCATTGTTGCGACGGCGGTCTCAAAGCTCAGAATAAACGAAGAGTGCCTTGCTTTGGCGAACGAGCTACCCGTTCGGGTACTGCCGGATTCAACTTTCCGGTTGGTGCTTGCAGCCGGTCAGTAGCCTAGCCGGGGGTGCGGGCAGGGTGCCCACCCTTACAAGAGCGGCCAAGCAGGCGGGCGTACAATCGACGAGCGGATTGCCGACTTATCCGGCCAATCTCTGCCCGTTATTGGGGTAGCTTGAGGTTTCGGGTTGCGGAGAGGATCTTGGTCAGGCGATTCAAAAGCCGATCAAGGCAATGGCGAAGAGGGCCGTCCGGTAGAGATCGTCGGAACATTTCCAGGGCATGCTGAGCGAAGAGCAGAGAGTCGATGACACCGTCCCAGCCGATACGCGGCGAGAGTGTGGGTGTTTTCGGCTGTGGGATCAGATGTCGAGGTTGCGAGCGGGCTAGCTGGAACTCGCGCTGCAGATCGTTGGAAGTGACATCGATGTAGCGCATCGTCATCTCGGGATCGGTATGGCCGAGTAACTTCATGACCGCGGGTAGGGTTACGCTGGCGCGAACCATCTCGCTGGCATAGGTGTGTCGAAGCTGGTGCGGAACGATGCGAGTGGTGACGCCGGCGGCAGCGGAGAGTTCGTGCAAGTAGGGCCGCAGTTGTTTGATCAACGCCTGTTCCATGTGGACGCGACAGCAAGCGGCCGTCGGGTGGCAAAGGATCGAAGGAACGGAAGAAACGCAGCCGCTGTACCAGCTCACAGACAAGCGAGTCGACCGGGACCAATCGTTCGGTCTTCAATTTGCCAAGCGGGACGTGAATGGCCCAGCGATCGGGGCCCACATTTCGGAGGCAATCGTAGGAAAGGTCGGCGCATTCACCAATGCGCATACCGGTATGGCGCAAAAGTAAGAAGACATTGGCGGCCAGATCGTTGCGGCGAAGCAACTCCTGCTGGATGAGTTGATCTTGCTGCGCCGTCAAGGCGCGAGGAACGCGTTGCGGAGAGGGCGCGGAGAGTCGTGGCGACGGATAAGACGCGCCCAATCGGGAAGCTGTGCGGTCCAGGCCAGTTCCTCGAGGACGCAACGTAGATGCATGAGGCGATAGATGTAGACAGCTGTCGCCAATGGTGGAGTTCGTGAAGGCAGATGATTGAACCAGCCAAGAATATGCGGGTCGCGGCGCAACTGATCTAAGGAACACACGGCGGGGTGCTGTTCGCCGAGGTAGAGCAGGAAGTTGCGCACCGTACCACGGTATTGACGGGCCGAATCATAAACCAGGCCGGTGGTGAGAGACTCAACGGCTTGTTGGAACGGGAGCGCCAGTGGATGTTCAACGGGAACGTGGCGGGAGAGTTTCATGATCGCGGAACCGGCACAGGCCTGATGAGCTGTGCGACCGCTCGCGCATATTGCTGGTAGACCTCGAGAGGAGTGACCTGCATATAGACGAGGGTGGTTTGGATTTGTGCATGTCCCATCAACTGCATGAGTGCCGGCAGACGAACGCCACCACGCACCATATCCGAGGCAAAGGTGTGACGGAAACGATGTGGATTGGCGATTTTGACGCCAGTGGTCTGTCGATGATGGCGAAACAGTGAGCGGATCCCGGCCGGGGTCATGCGGGCGCCGCGAGCCGGGCCCTTCAGAGAAACGAACAAAGCATCGGTCGATTGGGCCGGCCGCTCCAGCCGCAAATAATGATCGAGCAACTGAGTTGCTTCCGGGGCCAATGGAAGGAAGCGAGTCTTATTGCCCTTCCCGTGCACGCGAATCTGCGCCTCCGCCAACAACAGATCGTCGCGATTCAGATTCAAGACCTCTTGGGAACGAAGTCCCTGCAGCAGCAGCAAGCCCACGATGGCGAGATCCCGTGAGGTACGAAAGCTAGACCAAAACCGCGCTACCTCATCCACCGATAGTGGCGCTATGGTTCGTTTCGGGGTCTTCACCCGCAAGCGGCTCAAGGCGAGTTGGGGCCGGCCAAGCCCCATGGGCGCACGTTGCCAATAGGGTTGCTGGAATCCGGGAGCAATCGGCTGAGGAGCATCCGGGAACAAGTGGCGTAAGGCTTTATCGACGATGGCAATGCGCTGGTTAATGGTGCCACCGGATAACGGACGCGGTAGACCGGATTAGAATCGGACATAGTCGAGCAGCGTCGATTCAGTGAGTGAATCTTTGGTGACCAGGTCGGTGTGATGAACGCTCTCCCACCAACGGAGGAAGTGCAATAACTCGTGCGCATAACTGCGCAGGGTGTGTCGGTGAGGCGGCGCAGGGTTTCGTAATCGAGATATTGATTGATCCATCCAACCTCACGCCCTGTCGTCTTCATGACGACGCGATACGGGCAACGTGTCTTGTTAGAAGAGTGTTCGTGAAGGACGCGAAACGTCATGCTTGAGCTGCCTCCAGCAACGACTGGAACTGATTTGCATTGCCACCTTCGACGAAGAAGCTATTCGGATCGTGCCCAGCGGGCAGTTGAACTCGCCGGGCCTTTGTTCCTTGCGCCCAGAGACGGCGCGAAAGATGTTGTGCAGCGCGGGGGCCACTACCATTGGTGTCGGCGTCGAACGTCAGATAAACAGTTCGGGGACCGTCACACAGTTGCTGGAACTGGCGGGCGTTGAGATGGTTTCCCAGCGAGCAGGTGACATGGCGAAAGCCGGCTTGCCACAACACCGCGTAGTCGAACAGACCTTCGACCAGAATCACCTCGCCACAGCGGCGCACGTCTTCCCACAGATACAGTCCGCCTTTCGACCCCGGCAGAAATCGATGTGGTGGCGGAGAGCTTTGGATACTGCGGCCATAGAGATTGTTTTCCAGGGGGATGATGATGCGTCGGATATAGCTGTCGTCGCCGGCCTCGGTGATCAGGCCGGCTAAGCATAAGGCAGAAGGAGGATAGCCCAACTGAGTGAGCCAGCTTTGCAAACCACGGCCGGGCGCATAACCGATCCGCATGTGTTCGATCACTTCCGGCGAACGGAGTCCGCGTTGGTCCAAATAGGTCAGCGGTTCGTGATGGCGGTGTAGCTGAAGACGATAAAAATCGGCGGCGGCATTCAACAGCGGTGTTACGCCGCACCACGCTCGCAACAACGTCAAGGCTTGCGGGAAGTTGACCTGGTGATAAAGTTCGACGAAATGGATCACGTCACCGCCCCGGCCGCAGCCATAGCAGTAGAACAGGCTCTTCTGGGGATCGACCAGGAAACTTGGCTTGTGATCGGTGTGCAGCGGACACAGTCCCAGCCAGCGACCACCGCGAAGTGCCCGTACGGGCCGCCACTCACGCGACTGTAAATACTCCAGCAGCGAGAGCTCGCGGTCTCATGGACTGCTTGCCTCTAGCGGGAAATTACGGCAAACTGCGCCCAGATCCCAGGCAAGGATGGTGGGTGCCTGCAGAAAGTGGTCACTCTTTGTGCGGGTCTTGACCCACCACCACACGCTGAGCAGTCTCCGTTGCGCCCAGCGGCGAACCGTGGATGGATCGGGCAAGCGCGCCGGATCTTGGCAGTGCGGCGCGGCCTGCTCCAGCGATTCGCCGGCACTGATGCGCTCACACGACTGCTGCCGACAACGCAGCGTGTAGTGCGCCGACGGAGCCAGCCAGTCAGGCAAGATCGTGAAAGTCTTCCGGCACGGTCGACACAAACCGCGTCGAACCCAGATCCGCGCGCACCGCTCATCATGGGCTGGGCGAAGTCGCCGTCCGTGCCCGATGATCGTGTCCTTTCGACACAGCGGGCATTGGCGCGACAAGCGGTCCAACGGAACTACCCCGGCTCGAGGTTGTCTTCTTCCTCAGGCAGTGCGATAAAGAGAATCAAGGCGGGTGTGAAGGCCTCGCTCGCAGACTCGTCCTGCCAAAGATTCGTTCTGCAAACCTGAGCCTTCACCCTCCGGTGAAGTAAGCTTCAAACGAAAAAAGAATACCGCTTTGCCTTCCTCGCCGCCGACCCCTCACTTAAAACATTGGCCGGTTTAAAACGACAGCGCGGCTCGGCAGACGTTCCTGATGGATGCGGTGCGTTAGGCAAGATCTAGTTAGAGTCGCATTTTCACAGTTGATGAACACCGATGATGTTCCTGGCCGCGCCAACCCAGACGTTAACGTCCCTTATCGGTAGCTGTCTGGCCTAACAACTTTTCGGCCCGCTTCGCTGTTGTTTAGTGAATTATCGACAGGTATACCCGCGGATTGCATTCGTGACGCATTCCCGAACGCCGTCTGGGGCCAGCGCTGTCCGAGTGGCGACAACCCGCTCAGAGCCCGTCGGACGCTGTCGGACGTGCCGACGGTCACCGCAGTGGCATTTCTGGTGCGAAGGGCTGTTCTCAACAGCTACCTGTTCGGCGCGGCGTCCGCATCACAGGGGGTGTTGTGGCGGGCTCGCCTGCAGACAGACCGCGCGCCGAGGTAGAATTCCCACACGGCCCACCGCTCGAGTGGTGGTGCGAGTCACATGATCGGGAACACTGTCTCTCACTACCGCATCGTGGAAAAGCTCGGCAGTGGGGGTATGGGGGTCATTTACAAGGCTGAAGACAGCCGCTTAGGCCGAAGCGTAGCTCTCAAATTTCTGCCGGACGAGTACGCCAAAGATCGGCCTGCATTGGAGCGTTTTCAGCGCGAGGCCCGCGCGGCCTCGGCTTTAAAATCATCCTAATATTTGCGTCATCTACGATGTTGGCGAACACGAGCAACGCCCGTTCATCGTGATGGAATTGCTTGAAGGCCAGACGCTGCGGGAGCGCATCGCGGGCAAACCGCTGAAGACCGGTGAGTTGCTGGAGATTGCGATTCAGGTCGCTGACGCATTGGACGCTGCGCATTCTAAGGGGATTGTTCATCGCGACATCAAGCCAGCGGACATTTTTGTGTCGCAGCGCGGTCAGGTCAAGATCCTGGACTTCGGTTTGGCCAAGCTGATGCCGGGAGCTGCGCGTCCGAAGGCCGCTCTGCCCTCGGACGCAATGACCGAAGAGATGCTTACCAGTCCTGGTACCGCGGTGGGCACTGTTGCCTACGTGTCGCCCGAACAGGCTCTGGGAGAAGACCTAAATGCGCGCACGGATCTGTTCTCGTTCGGTGTGGTGCTGTACGAAATGGCGACGGGTGCGCGGGCGTTCTCCGGCAGCACGACAGCGGCGGTGTTTGACGCGATCCTCCACAGGGCGCCCGTCTCACCGGTGCGCTTAAATCCAGAAACACCGGAAGAGTTGGAAAGGATCCTCAACAAAGCGCTGGAGAAGGATCGCGACGTCCGGTACCAGCATGCTTCGGAGCTACGGGCCGATCTCAGGCGGCTGAAGCGCCACGCCGACAGCAACCACCTCTCTTCCGACCGGGCCACCGGAGCACGGCCGGGCCGCCGCCGAAATCGTTGGCTCCTTGTTGCAGGGGGGCTAGCCGCAATACTCTTCACTTAACAAACATTTCTATGATATTCTGTTCTAGAGCGCAGCCTCTCCTAGGGGTCACTCATGAACGAAACGAGGTTGGAATCAACCACTCTGCGGGCACTTGCGTACGATGGCCGCCGCGGGATTTTGCAACTGGAGTTCCGCACCCGGGCCATCTATCATTACTACGGCGTTCCTGCGGCGGTCTATGAAGCTCTGCTGGGCGCTCCTTCCAAAGGCAGCTACTTCAATCGGGTTATCCGGGGACGCTTTCCCTATTCTTTGTGCGCAAGTGCGCAAACCGGCTTGGCGGGGAAGGACTGATGTCACGCACAGTGGCTTCATTACCCGCTGGCAGCCGCATTACCGACTACATCAGTCTGGGCGTGGTAGCCAAAACCTTTCCGCTGGAAAAGATTCGTGTGGCGCTGGCGGCGACGGGGAAAGAGAGTGTGCGGCAGCGCGACCTGCCGGCGCATGTGGTCGTGTATTACGTGATCGCGCTGGCGCTGTACATGCAGTCGTCGTATCGGGAAGTGCTGCGTTGTCTGCTGGAAGGAATCCAGTGGCTGGTGGAACCCGCGGCGGGAATCAATGTGGCTGGTAATTCAGGGATCTCGCAGGCGCGAACCAGACTGGGATGGGAGCCGGTGCGGCAACTGCACGATGAAGTGGTCAGGCCGGTCGCGGTGGCGGCGACGAAGGGCGCATGGTATCGAGCGTGGCGTCTGATCAGCGTTGACGGCAGCACGCTGGATGTCGCCGACGAGAATGGCAACCACGAAGCGTTCGGGCGTCCGGGAGCCAGCCGCGGGGAGAGCGCCTATCCAAAGATCCGCTTCGTATCGCTGGTGGAGAACGGTACCCATGTCCTTTTCGGCAGCCGGATGGCGGACTATGCGACCAGCGAAATCGCGCTGGCAAAGACTGTATTTGGTACATATCGAAACGGCGGTGCCATCCGGAGTCTCGAAACGGCGGTGGTCGCCGGAGTCCAGGCGCCACCCCCTTGGAACAACGGCGAGAGTGGCCAAAGCGGCCGAAGATCGTGCTCTACGATCTGGAAACACACCTGCAGACCGTCCTCACTGACCTGAATGCTGCTTGGCCCAGTTGGTCGCTCGATAGCCGGTTCGTCTACTTCGAGGGGGCCAATGGGTGGTGCCGCGTGCGAGTGCGGGGCCGGAAGCTGGAATGCCTTGCCAGCCTCAAGGACGTGAACTTCGCGCCTACGTCCGTGAGATGGATCGGCCTGACACCAGACGGTTCGCTGCTGAGAACGCGTGACGCCGGCGTTATGGAGATCTTTGCGCTTGATTGGGAGGCGCCATGAAAGCTCGGCGTTTGCTTGCCGAAACGCACTGCAGCCGACCATGAGCACCGAAGTCGAAGAGGCTGAACAGATACTTGGCGATAGATCCCCTTCCAACCAGCAACGGCTGATCCGCCTGTGAGGAGATCTTCGCTGCTTTGGGCGAGTGACGACTCGGAAACTGCTTGGATTCGGCTTTCGCGGACCTGATATCCGGTTGTGGGACATCAAGCCTGAGGCTGAGCGATAGCTCTTGGCAAGAGCCCTTCCCACTAGAAGCCTGATCGCAGTTCCCGAGACGGTCCAATTCGGAACGATACGACGTGTTATCGGAAGCGTCACCAACGGCGTTTCGACGATGGCGAGCCGGTTCCTACGTCCTCAGCACCTGTTTCTAAGCGAGTCGTCAGCGCGGGCCCGTCATGGGTGTGAGCGAGGATTCGCGCACCAATGAACCCAGCACGCAGAAAAAGCTGTTACGCTTGATCCGAATTTTGCATTAGCACGGTCGCTCAACGCGTGTTCGCTGGTTTGAATCCGCGCCCAGAGCGGAAAGGGGATGGCTTGCTAAGACAATGACGAGATACAAGTTCAAGGCGAAGGTCCAAGCGGGAGACGGCGGAGGAGCCTATGTGCTTTTCCCCTACGATGTAGAAACAGAATTCGCCACAAAAGGGAGAGTGCCAGTCAAAGGAACGCTGGATGGTGTGCCTTACACAGGCTCACTCATCAAGTATGGTCATCCGCAGCACGTGCTGGGTGTCCCCAAAGAGATTCGTCAGCAGATCGCCAAGGCGCCGGGCGACACGCTTGAAGTGGTTGTGTGGAAAGACGAAAACACCAGAACTATTGAGGTGCCGGCTAAATTCAGAAAGTTGATGAAGAAAGAAGGGCTTCTTCGGAGCTTCGAAAGCCTTAGTTACACCCACCGCAAGGAGTATTGCCGCTGGATCATGGAAGCCAAGAAAGAAGAAACCCGACTCAAGCGACAACAGAAAGCGATTGAGATGCTCAAGGAAGGAACGCGTACTCGGGGGTAGGTTAAACTCCGGCCGCCGTTCTGGGACAATCTACGAGGCCGCGCCCAGGCCTCAGCGGCCAGATGCCCAATGAGTGCGTTGACACGGCGAATCTCGCGGGCCGTTAATTTGTATTATCGAAAGTCAACTGCGACTAGAACCTGCCTCTTCGCTCGAAGCCGATTCTTCAAGAGGCCCTAGCTTTCGATTCAGGTCTTCACGTTGCTGCGCATCGGGCCTCCGCCACGTCCGTGAACGTGCTCGCCAAATCAGGATCGATAAAGAGAAAGTCTGTGCCGTTCTGATTCGCGCGTTCCCTAAGGAATCAGTCTCGCCATGGTCAATCTGCAGGTTCATAGGATCCGGAAGCGCACGGAGTTGTGCGCGCGTTTCCCCGCTGATCGTGAGGGGGGCAGGACGTACCGGACTGAGTAGCCGGGCTATCTGCAGGAATAGCTATCGTCTGGGTGAAACCTCCGTTATAGGCGAGTGTTCCTAAGAGAGGGTTGGCAGTGACTGCATCCGAAGCGCAGGCGGCTTCCGGGGCGGGAGTCAACGAACTGGGTGGCCACACGAAATTACCAGTACCTGGGAAGGAAGTGAAGCATGGGAAGTGGCCCTCAGTCGCGACATTCGAGACGAACAGGTTGTTGGTAATCGTCAACGCGGGTGCCGGCTCGGTGGCGCTGCCGGGGTAGAGGACAGGATGGTGGGGGCTCGTGTTACCAACGAATGTATTGTTGAGGAGGGTCCCCGAAGAAGTGAAGAGGGCCAAGGCTCCGATGTTCGTTGAAGCGCTGTTACCGAAGAATGTGTTATTCGAGGCTGTAAGTTGAATATAATTGGCTTCAACGGCTCCGCCGGTAGCGGCGGTATTGTTGTTAAATGTTGACCGCGTAATAGCTAGGTTATTCTCGTAAGCATAAACCGCACCACCATGATTACCGCGGTTCCCATCGAATTCAGACTGGGTAATCGTGAGGTTCTGGGTACCGAGGTCGCCTGCCCCAATGATGGCTCCGCCTTGGGCGTTCGTGCCGGCCTGGTTCTGAGTGAACAGATCGCCGCAGAAGTGCGGCCCAGTCGTGCCTTGACCGTCCAGATAGACCGCGCCGGCATTGCCGCCGTCTCCCACCTGATACTGACCCTGGTTGATGGGGCAACCACTACTTGGAATGTTGTGGTTCCCATCGTGACCGAGAGCGGAGTTGGTCTGGAAGACACAATTGACCGCTTTGAAGTTCGACTGGAGCATACCAATAGCTCCGCCGTTGGATCCATCGTTATCCTTAAACAGGCTGCCCTGTACGGTGACTTCTACCGATCCGAGGGCATACACCCCGCCGCCCGCTACATCGGGACCGAGGGGCGCGGCGTGGTTGTGAACGATCGTCGAATTGATGATGTGTAGCACCATATCCCGTACATAGATGACGCCGCCGCCGCCGTCAATCTCCGTCCCCTGTGAGCACGTTGGGCTAGCACCCGGAGGCAGCGGAGGGAGTGCCGTACCACTCGATCGCCCATGGGTGAGGGTGATGTTCTGAAAGGTGATGGAGGTATGCGTGCTTTGGTAGAAGGGTGGAGTTCCTCCATACCAGGGAGCAGTTCCGCTCTCGGCGATGAACAGACGCGTGGCGCCGTTGCCCTTGAGCGTGATCTTATTACCGCCATCCACAACGGTGTCCATGTCGTTACGGAATGCCTCCTGGCTGGTGATTGGGATAGTCACGGGCTGTGAGCCGCAGTTGAAGGTGATGACGCCGCCTAGCGCGACTGCTGCCTGAAGTGCTTGCTCAGTGCAGGAGGCGGGGGTGCCAGAGCCTACGATGGTTTTTGGGTTACTTATGTCCGCAAGCCTCAACGGCAGCGTGCAAGAGGATGGCTGTTGGGCCTGCAAAACCAAGGCAGCTAGAATCAGGAGAAAAACGGCGTATCTCATATCTTAACGGTATAACGCCGTTAGACTAAGCGGTGTGATATTACTCACGGAGCAGGCATCTTTCTGGGCAGCAAGTTAGCACTTTATTCGTCGCGCCAAGGGGCCAGGGCGGCGTAATGCGCCGGGATAGACCGGAATATTGTAGGCGATGTAAGAGCCCTACAGGAAAGGAGAATGCGGCTCCATCCTGACCTCGCGTTTTGGCCAGTCGCCGTGAGGGGTCAGGCGAGAAGTCGTACGCGGCGACACTATCCTCCATTTCCGCGCCATGGAAGCGGTTATGGCTGACCGGCTTCGCACCTCGGTCATTCCGAGAACCATGGATCCGCGAGGCATAATTGCTATTCTGCTCGGGGCAGCGAATGTTCTACGATTCTCCACAAAGGAAAACGTGGCATCCTTCTTTCCATTCCACACCACGTACTGGCTCAACGGTCACTCGTTCATGGAGCAGGAACTGAAGCGGAAGCAGATCGGCTTCCGCAAGCGACAACGCTTTTCTGGCGACCGACGATGTCGCGGCGCTGCAAGCCGCCGCCGACCGGCTCAGCCCACAGATCATCCGCAAACAACTCGATTACTGGACGCTCATCCTCGGACCGAAATTCTCAAAGAAGGAACGCAGCCAGATGAGCCTGTCGCGGTTCTATTCGATCGTACAGATCGAGTACTGCCGGAACTTCATTTTCAAACGCCATTTTCCCATCCACAAAACTCTTCGAGCGGAGCTGCGAGATCGGTCTGTGGCGGCTGGAGAGGCGCCTGTTCATCGTCTTCATGAGGGTCTCCTTTCGCCCTGCCAGGGACGCAGAGGCTCGATCGGGAAGCCAGCAATCCAAGTGTTCAGTTCCGCATCGGTTGGTTGCTCGCCGCCTTCGCTCATCTTGTCAAGGCGCACGACCTCGTACTATCCGAAAACTGGATTGGGGTTTCAGGCGACTCGGTCATAGTGGTTAAGCATTCCGCCGAGACGGCTCTTGCATCGAACGGGTCCATTAAGGGTGGGGCGTCGCCCAGGAACGATGAGCAGATTGCCGATGCCTTGGTGATTTCGCTCGGTGTGATAGTGCGCGATGAATTCGCGGACGGCCTTTCGCAAACTTTCCTCTCCGAACAGGATCACCCGGTCTAAACAGGATTGCTTGATGCTACGAACGAATCGTTCTGCGTAGCTGTTCAGGTTCGGAGACCGCGGCGGGAGTTTCACAGAATGCACGCCGACCTGGGCCAACGCAGTCAGGAACTCCGAGGTGAATAGCGGAGCTCGGTCATGAATCAGATAACGCTTGCCTTTGAGTAGCCCGTCTTCGGAGTCTGTCAGATTGCGAGCGATCTGATTCATCCACAGCCCGTTTGCGTCTGCAGAGATGCCCGCAACCTGGACGCGGCGTGTGGATAGCTCGATAAAGAACAGCACGAAAAAGCGTCGGAGCCCTTGGCGGGTCCAAACCTCCACCGTAAAGAAGTCGGCTGCAACCAGAAGGTCCCAGTGTCGAGTAAGGAACTCTTTCCAGGTTGTTTTCCGAACTCGTTCTGGTGCCGGCTCGAGGCCATTCCGCTTCAGAATGTCGGCAATCGTGGTACGGCCGAGGTCATGTCCGAGATTCGACAAGGCACCCTTGATTCGGAGGTAACCCCAATCTCGGTTTTCCTTCGCCATACGGACCACTAAGGCTTCGATTTCCTTCTTTGTCGTCGGTCGACCGGGACGCCGAAGGGCACTACCGTCGTATTTGCGAGCAATGAGCTTCCGATGCCACCTCAGCAAAGTTTCAGGTGTGACCACCGTCGCCACCTCCGCCAACCGCTTTCGTCCGAGCAGGCTGGCCTTCGCCGCCAGATTGCGACGCTGGTCGTCGGTGAAGCGAACTCGCCGGTTGCCGAGTTGAGAGCGAAGCACTCGGTTCTCCTCGCGCAAGTACTCGATTGCGTTTTCTTGCTTCATCCATCCGGCGACAGCCATAAGAAGAAATCGAAAAGGGTCTAACTGCCTCGGCATCGCTTGCAGACTAGCATTCTTGCGTTCGCCTAGGCCATTTTTCCACTGTTTTCACAACAGTCCAATTTCCGGATATTACGGGCTCCCCACATTCATGGCGAACTGCTGAAGCTTGGCATCCATGTCGGTGAGACCAGCGTCAGCAAGTACATGGTCAGGCGCCGAAAGCCGCCCTCGCAGACCTGGAGAACGTTCCTCGACAATCATCTGAAGACGATGGTGTCGGTGGACTTCTTCACCGTGCCAACGATCCGGTTCCAGATCCTATACGTGTTCTTGGTGCTGGCACACGATCGGCGGCGGATTGTCCACTTCGGCGTGACCGCCAATCCGACGGCCGAGTGGACTGCACAACAACTGCGTGAATCGTTTCCCTGGGAGACCGCGCCACGCTATCTGTTGCGGGATCGCGATCGAATCTTCGGCCAGGACTTCGTGGAGCAGGTGAAAGCCATGGGTATTAAACAAGTGCTTTCGGCGCCACGTTCACCGTGGCAGCGAGCGTATGTCGAACGTCTGATCGGTACGATCCGCCGCGAATGCCTGGATCACATGATCGTCTTCAACGAGCGAAGCCTGTACCGCCACCTGCAAGGATTTCTGGAATATTATCATCGGAATCGCACGCACTTGGCATTGGAGAAGGACAGTCCAGAGCCACGGCCGATCCAGCCGCCGGAGTCGGGCCGGATCGTCTCGATTCCGGTGCTGGGCGGGCTGCATCATCGTTACGGACGTCGAGCGGCGTAAATCGGGCGATTCTGATGATCCATCTCTCGGGACGAGTGTCGACAAACCGGCGATCATCTGCCGGGCCATTACCGACGCGCTGCAAAACCGCTCGGCTCCGACCTCCAGTCGAGCCTCCCGAACCGAACGCCCCGAACCGTAATGTTCGAAGACCGTTAAATGTAACCACTGAAGGCCGCGCTGCATAGTTTGCGAGAACCACAGACAGGCCAGCTGTCACTCTTGCCCACGTCAGTAGTTCTGGCCGAACCAAGCCCATTGGAAACCCACTTTACCTCATTAGACGTTTTGCGAGACAAACAACGGCAGAATGACTTTTAGCATACGACGGCCGGGAAGTCCTCAGTCGAAATGCATGGAACTGACGGCAAATTCACACCACAACTCTCGATCAGTTCGTTCGATGCAGTCGAGAATGCTAAGCGGGATTGGTCACCGTGAAGCACCCCGAACAATCAAGGGCAGTTTCGCAGCAGCGCGTTTGGGCATGGCGCAAAAAACAGCCCTAGCCTTTTCCGTCACGGCTCAGGAAACGGAATGACACCTGATGCACGCTCCTGTGCCAGGACGGGATTGCGTCGCTGATCTAGGCAGCCAATGACGATAGCATCGTCCACCACCCGGAACCACAGGCCGAAGGGAAACTTCGGCACCAATGCCATGCGCACGTCTTTGATGCGCTTTTCATAGCCGAGCGGGTTTAATGCAATGCTGTCCACCGCTTCTAACACGCGGTCAATGAACGTGACGCCCAAGCCCTCTTTCTGGCCCTCGTACCATGCCGCGGCTTTCTCAATATCGGCTTGCGCCGCTTTAGTGAGCCGGACGTTCAACGCGGTGTCGGGTGCTTGAGGTTTTTGCGGATGCTTGCCAGAGCTTCCTTCGCATCCACCGCAGATTTCCGGTCTTCGTCGAACGTGGCAAGCCTCTGCTCAACAACCCGCCGCGTTTCTTCATCGACGGGCGGCTCTGTGCGGGGCCGGATGGGTGTGGTGGACATCAACGTTTCCTTTGCTAACCCTAAATCACATTATCCCGCAATTCAAGACGGGCGAATCATCGGATGTGCCGAAACCTATTTGAACGTCATTAAGCTTTCGCCCGACGCACAGAATGAAAACCGGGTATCCTCTAACCGCCAGACCGAGCCTGACACAAACGTTTTGTTCTTTATCGTCAATTGATCGTCGTCTTCCCAAGCTGGACGTCGCGGGTTCAATTCCCGTCTCCCGCTACCGGTCCAGTGACTGAGCCAGAAACAACCCATTCTTAGGAACGCTGACGGCGGCTGAGAGCCGAAAACGACGGATCTACCCTAAGAAGAAATTGCAGTGGTTTTTGCAGTGGTTGCAGTGGTTAGGATGCCAGCCGGTCACGGCCAGTGCTGCGGGCCTCTGCTGAAAACAAGCCGTTTACCTCCCAGTACGCTCCAGTACTGCCGGCAGTCTTAGGTTCCTAGCCCGGCCATTCTGAGAATTCATCTCTCAGATATTGTTGGGCTTGGATAGTTGGAATGTAACATTGTTACCTCGCTACCTCGGCTTCTGCCTGGGATTTCAAGGGGTGTGTCCGACGTGATGTTGATGTACTTGCTGAATGAAAGGAATCAGCTCGGGTAATGACTCGTTCACCCGATAGCCTGGTCCCCTCTGTCGCGGGGCAACCTGATACGGAGAAGCGGGACGACAAAGCCCTCACCTGTTGGCAGGAGGGCGAGGCGAATTTGCGGGCCGCAACAGAAGTAAACGCCGTTACAGCATCGTCAAATCCACCAGCAATCATGCCAATTCAGCTGGATCTTTTCCCGGGGCGAGCCTGTCCCTTGGAGGTGAAGCCTGCCACGGACCGGAATACAGCGAGAGTAAATCCGGCCCGCCGGGACGGTGTAGAGGGCGGCAGCACGCAAAGACAGCGCATCAGCACAACCGGAGAGGCCCTGTTCGGCCCGCCGGAGGAAACTCCGAGTGGTAGGGAGGCGTATAAGGGGAGAACCCGAAAGCGCGGGAACGAAACCGGACAGGGAATCGGAGGTGGCCACAGTACCGTTGAACTTCGGGAAAACCGGAGGGAGGGAAGGGCCGCTACTTTCATCGAGCGACCAAAACAGGGAAAGGCAGCCGGAATGCCCCCGCAAGGGAAAGCTCAACCCCGGCCCCGCCTCGCCAAGCGCAAAGCCCGCGAGACTTGACCCTGCCCGCAAACTGCAGAGGACGCTATACCGAGTGGCCAAGCAACAACCGGAAAGGAGGTTCACGCTTCTCTACGATAAGGTCTGTCGGCAGGACATCTTGCAAGAGGCCTGGCGACGGGTGAAGTCCAACAAGGGTGCAGCCGGTGTGGACGACGTGGATATCGACGAGATACGGGAGTATGGCGAAGCGCGGTTTCTGGGCGAGATCGAACAGGAACTTCGTAACGGCAGCTATCGTGTTTCGTTGGTCCGGCGAGTATACATCGACAAGCCCGGACAGCCGGGGAAAACCCGGCCTGATTTCGTGCCCTGCTCGTTCGGGTTCCGCCCAGAGAAGACACCGCGCATGGCGCTCAGCATCATCGCTGAGAAAACCCAGGCCGGTTTACACTCACGTGGTAGACGTTGACTTAAGATCCTACTTCGACACGATTTCGCACGAACTGCTTTTAGAGTTGGTGGAACGTCGGGTTGGAGATGTGCGAGTCGTACGCCTGATCCGAGCTTGGTTGAAAGCAGGAGTTCTGGAGGAAGGTAGGGTGACGCATCCCGACCGGGGCTCTCCTCAGGGCGGGGTGGTTTCACCGCTGCTCTCCAACGTCATGCTTCACGAAGTGGATCGTCAGTGGTGTCGCGGTGACGGCACGATGAGTAACTCTGTCGTGCTGGTACGTTACGCGGATGATATGGTGCTGCTGGCGCGTACGGAATCAGAGGCCAGGCAAGCGTGGGAGCAACTCCAAAGCCAGTTTGCGGCTCTGCGATTGGTGGTGAACCAGGAGAAGAGTCGTTTGACCACGGTGGAGGAGGGTTTCGCGTTTCTGGGCTTCGAGTTTCGGAAACCCCCGAGACGGACGCTGTACATGTGGCCGCGCAAGAAGGCGTGCCAACATATCCGGGATCGGGTACGCGAAGTAGTGCGGTCGTTTCCCAGTAGCGCGACGATCGGAGAGGTGATTCGAAAGCTGCATCCGATCCTGAATGGGTGGTGTACCTATTTTCGGGTCGGCAACAGCAACCGGGTCTTCCATCAGATCGATTGGGCCGTGCAGAGCGAGCTGCAGTTATGGCTCCGACGCAAACACCAATGCAGTTGGCGGTCCGCTCGCAAGCACTGGAACTATCAGTTCCTGTACAAACGGTGTCGGCTGTATCAAATGGTAGGAAGAGTGAGCCATCTGCCCGGCTTGCGGCGCACGCCGCCGGAAGAAGATGGTCGGAGAGCTGGATGCGGGAAATCCGCACGTCCAGTTCGATGAGGGGGCGCAGGAAACGTGCGACAGCGCAACGCGCCTGTGCCCTACTCTACCGGAGCCCTTGGCTATATTTAGGTTCCAGCGCTCGCAAGGGAAGGAGTTCAAAGTCTCCCACCGCTATCGAGATCAATTGGGCACCTTGGTGGAGTGCTTAGTCTGGTTCCCTGGTCTTGCTCGGCAAGGAAACAGTAGTTGGATTAAAAATCGGATTCAATAAGCGCCCAACACGCCGAATATGCCCAAAGAAAGGACTTCGTGGCCGACTTTAGAATGAGTAGCATACGCCAGTGGCGGAAAATTACGAATCAGCCGCTCCTTTGAAGGAGGGCACCGATAAAACCACAGCTGCGGAAGCCTTGCACCATTGCTTTCGAACGATCGCGACCACACGCGTTCGCTGTCCAGGTTGTTTCACAACTCGGTTTCGGTCGACGCCAGCGACGATTCAGCTAGCTGCCGCTGAATACTTGCGATTTCTTCCGTGGCCTTCTTAATGGCATCCCGACCTTTCCCCTGCGCCGCGGCTACAAGCGTTCGCCACTCAGCGACATCTCCGCAGCCATTAGGATCGTTAAGTGAAGAGTATTGTCTCTAGGCCCACAAAATCTGATTCGCAAGTTGTCCTCTAAAGCAATCCCTCCTCAAGCAGTTCAACCCTCAGCCGCAGAAGGTCGTCCGCGTTCATCGAAAGAACGTCCACGGTTACGCGACCGATCGCGGTCTGTCCCACAATTCGTGCTCCGTCCCATCGAAAGTGATCAGCCCACGTGTCATCTCGAGGATGAAACAAACGGACCAGATCGCCAGAGTCTGGATCAATCCCAGCGATGTTCGGGCCCTTAAACCGATTGCAGTGATAGCAGGCCATTGCCTGGTTTTCCAGAATCGTGGCCCCACCATGCTGGCGAGCAATGATGTGATCGGCCTGGAACGGCAGGCGATAATGCGGATGTAGGATCCGGCAGTATTCGCAGCGTTGTCCGCGCGTCTCCAGACTTGCTGAACCAGGAGTTGGTTCACTGATGAAGCGAGCCAGCCTGGGATTTCAGAAGGCGGCGCGCCTTCGACTGCATGATCGAGATAAGGCTGCCAATATGAAGATAGCTATCGAGCTCCGCTGTTTCCGCTGGCGTCAGATTCCCTGCCCTTGCTCGCTCGGCCAAAACCTCCATCCGCTCCCTATCCTCTGCGTCAAAGTCAAACGACAGCAAATACTGCGCCACATCGGGACTTATACTGTCTCGAGCCTGAATGAGACGCGCGAGTATGGCGGCTTCGGTATTAGAGGTGACGGATTGCGAACCCATGGGCGCTTCTCTCCTTTCATGATAATCCCTGAACTCTCACCGGCTGCGCAAGCGAGCGAGCCGCGGCTATAAGCGCAGGGTTTGTTCAGTTCATCTCCTGCGCCATTTCGGCAGTTCAACGATGCAGCAGCGGGTGATTGTCCGCAACTTCGCTGCGATGGGGCTCGCTGATCTTCTCGATCGTGCCAAGGGTGGCGCCGTTGAGACCGCGCGCCTTTCTACGTCCCGTTAATGGGCAATGATCGGGATAGGGGGAAGCTTCGCGGCTCCCCTCCTCCCACACCACCGTGCGTACGGGTCCGTACACGGCGGTTCGAGTCGGTTACGCTAACACTCCTCGAACAATGAGGGAAGTCCGAGCGATTTGAAGTAAGCGTTAGAAAGCCCTACGCAGAGGGCCGTGGCCTTCGCGAGATACCAGGGGCCGCGACCGCTGCCGGCGGTATTGCTCGCCAGCCGCTCCCGTACCCCCAGTTCCAACAGAGCCGCTCGGCGACGGCGCGGAGTTTTCCACTGCCGCCACATAGCTGCCCTGAGGCGCAGCCGGACCCAGCGGGTCAAGCCGATCAACACTTCAGGCGTTTCGCAGAATCCGAAATAGCTGCGCCAGCCCCGCATATACGGTGCCAGTTCCTCCATCGTCGTCTCCATGCTGACGCCTTTGGCCCGTCGCGTGATCTCCCGGATTCGCCGCTTGAACCGATCCATGGCCTTACGCGCAATCACGCGCTTGACCTCCGGACCGGCCGTAAAGCTAAACCCGAGAAACTTCCGTTCCTGCGGTCGTGCCACCGCACTCTTCGTCTCATTCACCTTGAGCTTGAGCTTTTGCGTGATGAATTGCGTAACGCTCTCCATCACCCGTTGCCCCGCCCGCTCGCTGCTGACGTAGATATTGCAGTCGTCCGCGTATCGAACGAAGCGATGGCCCCGGCGCTCCAACTCCCGGTCGAGTTCGTCGAGCACGAGGTTACTGAGCAGTGGTGAAAGTGGGCCTCCTTGTGGAGTCCCTTCTACGCTTGGGCTGACCAACCCGTTCTCCATCACCCCGGCATTCAAGAATGCCCGGATGAGTTTCAGCAGCCGCTTGTCCTCGACCCGTTTGGCGATCTGACCCATCAGTTTGTCGTGATTGACCCGATCGAAGAATTTCTCCAGATCAAAATCAACGCACCAGCCGTGGCCTTCGGCGATATACTGCTGCGCCCGTGCCACCGCCTGATGAGCCGACCGTCCCGGTCGGAACCCATAGCTGTGATCGGAAAACGTCCGGTCCCACCGCCTCTGCAGAACCTGCAACACCGCCTGTTGGATAAATCGATCCAACGCCGAAGGAATGCCAAGTTTTCGCACCCCTCCATCCGGCTTGGGGATTTCCACCCGTCTCACCGGTTTCGGTTCATAGGTTCCATTCAACAGTTGTTCCCGGATGGTTGGCCAGTGCTGTTTCAGGAAGTCCTTCAATCCGACGACGGTCATCCCGTCGACGCCCGGACTTCCTTTATTGGCCTTCACCTGCCGCAATGCTGCCTTCAGGTTTTCTCGCTCACATACTGCCTCCATCAATCGATTCGTGCTAGCTGGGTTTTCGGTCCCATTCGTCGCCCCGGACGGTTCAATCTCTTCCCTTCCCGCCTCTCGGGCTTCACCCGTCGGCTCCGATGAGAAGTCCAGTTCCCTCTGGATATTCCGCTGCTTGTCGTCCTTGAGACTCATGGCCTACTGGCCTCTCCTTCTCGTTCGGGCCTTCGGCCATCGTTCCCGGCTTGGCCTATCCATTGCTCCGCCTTTCGGCTTTCGGAGTGCCTCACTATCCTTGCCGACGTCATGACCTGTCGGGTCGGAGGTGGCGCACTCAGTTGCCCGAGTGCTGGCCACCGTCCGCCGCCCAAACGGGGTGTGCGGTTTTCCCGCGCCCCGCTTTCACGAAGGCACAAACAACGAGACACGATTCCAACCCTATCGAGTGGGGCTGGCTCCGCACCTGTCAGGTTGATCTGGTCCGCCAGTATCCTCGGATGATGATGTACGGGTTTTTCCCAAAAGGAACTGATCCACCTCATCGCCCTTACGCGCTGACTTCCCTTCTCTTTCCTCCTGCCTTCGTCTGCCGCCTTCCCCGACCCACTCCGGTCGCCGATTGCTCGGTCACACGGCTTTCACCGTGTTTGAAGTACTATTCGGCAGTCCGACTACTGACCGAGCATCGCTTCCCATTTCGCTTTCGCTTATAAGGTCGCTTATCCCCATACCGCGGGGAACTCTGCCAGTCCTCCTGAGGTCACGCATCACTCTTCTGTACCGTGCCATCCGCAAACACCTTGGTGCGGCGGGTGAATGAGTAACGCCTTCGCCTCCATAATGCAGGCTCGACCTTGCCCCGCCTTTGGCCGACCGGTTCATCTTCGGGGCAGCCCCCATCGATTACGGCCCGGTACTTCTCCTCATGCCCTTCGGATTCCACCTCGCGGTGGACACCCTGCCCTCCGGAGTCCTGCGAAATGGTGGCTCCAGGTCCGCCTTGTTCTGTTTCCGGCTTTCGCTTTCGTGCCCGTGTAGACGTCTCCATACCTTCCTTCCTTCTCCGGCCCGCGAGGCATTACCCCCGCGTTCGGATATGGCGCTCCTCATTCGAGCGCCAGAGGGACTTCAACCCTCCTGAACAATGCGCTGCTCAGCGCACACTATGCCCTCTGCTGACTTCTGCTCTGCGGTCAGGCCGCCTTTCGGCCAGCTCAGTCGCCGAAGCGACACACAGCAGATCTCCTGAGGTAAGTTCAGCTGCCTTCCGTGCACAGTCGCCGAATCTACGTTTCGCATCCTTGATGGATATGGACTTTGCGGTAAGTTGCCCGCTCGTCCGACGCTAACGCCTTGTATCCGGTTCTTGTCCATCGACTCGCACATTTGATCCATGCTTCTTTCAGACCCCGCCTCGCGGCGGTAGCCCTTGCATATCTCTAGCCCTTCACCTCCATCAGGTTGGGCCGGGACTTTCACCCTTAAGCTGCTGAACATGCTCAGCACACAACGAAGCCGCGAGCGCGGCAGACGCTTCGCGTTGCTAAGAACGGGGGGGCGGTTCGTAATAAAGCAGCAGCTGGCTGGCTGGACTATCGTAGGTCACGAGGAGAGTCCCCGTGACCCATCTACGAAAAGCGATGCTGGAGGAACTCCAGCGTCGGAATTTGTCTGCGATTACCACTCGTATTTACCTCCATTCCGTTGAGGAGTTCGCTCAATACTTCAAGACTCCTCCCGACAGGTTAGGCCTGGAGCACATCCGACAGTACCAAGCCCATCTGTTCACCGATCGCAAACTGGAGGCCGTCAGCGTCGCTCAGCAACTATCCGCCCTACGGTTCTTTTTTCTCAAGATTCTCAAGCGCCCGTGGCAGGCTGACGACATGCCGGTTCCCAAACGGCCGATTCGCCTGCCCGAAGTCCTCTCGCGGAAAGAAGTCGAACGTCTAATCCAATCCGCCGCCAGCCCCCTGCATCGAATCTGGCTGCTCGTCCTCTATGCCACCGGCATCCGTCGCGAAGAATTAGTTCAGTTGAAGGTCAGCGACATTGACAGCGAGCGCATGTTGATCCGCATTCGTCAGGGCAAGGGGAAGAAGGATCGCAACGTCATGCTCAGCCCGAGGCTACTACAGGAACTTCGCAACTACTGGCGCGCGGCGAACCCCAAGCCGGAAACTTACCTGTTCCCCAGTAAAGGCACTCATCCCAACGGCGATGTCCCCATAACATCCAAAAGCGTATGGGATGCCGTGCAGCAAGCAGGCGTGCGCGCGGGACTGGATAAGAGCGTCCACCCGCATACCCTGAGGCACTGCTTTGCAACCCATCTGCTCGAATCCGGCGCCGACTTACGTACCATTCAACTCCTGCTGGGCCACGCCGATCTGAGGACGACTAGCCGTTACCTGCACCTGTCGGAGCGGCATCTCAAAGCCACTCGAAGCCCGCTCGACTCGCTTACCCTGGCGGCGGCCCCGAACCTGAAAACGGTTCCCGAAAGAAGTGAATGAAGGGGCCACTCCTGGAGTTGGCCGATATCATAACCGCCGCCGGCCACCGATTCATAGACCGGCCTCCCGCGTGGTTCACCTGGATGCATCTTAAAGTCCTGGTAGCCATCGAGCAGTGCCGCACCGCCGCGATGGGCGGTCATCTGGATCAGTGCTCCGGCTGTGGTCATCGCGCCATCTCCTATAACTCTTGTCGCAACCGGCACTGCCCGAAGTGCCAAAGCCAGACGCGCGACCGCTGGCTGACCGCCCGGCGCGCCGAACTGCTCGCTACGCCCTACGCTCATGTCGTGTTTACGCTGCCCCACCAATTGGCGCCTCTGGCCTTGCAAAATAAAGAAGTGATCTACGGGCTGCTTTTCCGCTGCAGCGCCCAGACCTTGATCGAAATTGCCGCGGACCCGAAGCATCTCGGCGCCGAGATCGGCTTCTTCAGCGTCCTCCACACCTGGAATCAGAAGCTGCAGCATCATCCCCACGTTCACTGTGTCGTGGCCGCTGGCGGCTTGTCTCGCGATCACGCGCACTGGGTGCGCCCCCGAAATGACCGCTTCTTTCTACCGGTAGGGGTTCTCAGCGAAGTCTTCCGCGGCAAGTTTCTCGAAGCGCTCCAGCAGGCTCACGCTTCCGGACAACTCCAGTTTCACGGCCTGCTTCGCGGCCTGGCTCAGCCCAGGCTGTTCCGGAGTTTGATCCGTCAGCTTTACGCGCCGCGCTGGGTGGTCTACTGCAAACCGCCTTTCGGTGGACCCGAGCAGGTACTTCGTTACCTCGGCGCCTACACTCATCGCGTTGCGATTTCCAACCACCGTCTCGTTTCCTTCGTTGAGGACCAGGTGACGTTCCGCTGGCGCGACTCCGCTCACAAAAACAAGAAGCGATTCCTGACTCTGCCTGTCGACGAATTCTTGCGTCGCTTTTTACTGCATGTGCTGCCGCGTGGCTTCGTCCGAATCCGCCACTTCGGTTTCCTCGCCAGCCGTCGTCGTGGGGTACTGGTTCCTCTTTGTAAGCACCTGCTTCCGGCCGGTTCACCCGTGACGCCGCCCGCATCAACTCACTCTGATTCCCCAGGCCAGTCGGCGCCGTTCTGGACCTGTCCGCTGTGCGGTGGTCCTATGGTTGTGATCGAGCGACTTACCGCCGTCCAGATCAAGCTCCGTTCTCCGCCGGAAGCCCAGGTCGCCTGAGATGCCGAAGCGTATTCATCGCCGAGCGTCCAACACTTCGGCAAGAGGTCGCTACTGCTGCGCTTGCAACATCGCAGTTCTCCAGTGGGCCCGCTTTCTGCCCGCCTCTCTGGCATCCTCCCACCGATCCTTTGCCTCATTACAACCACGATCTACACCCGTGAGCCCACTTCTATCCCAACGTGCTGCCTTCCGATGTCCCCTCCCACAGCCCCACGCACGGCCGCCGTCGAATCAAAATGCATAGCAGCTTCCTGCCAATCCGGAGAGGCTTCCTTCATCGCACCGTATCGAAACCACCGCGGCCACGCCTTTGCGTTGCGCTCCAGCCGATCCCTTTACGTGGCCGCGGCGCTTCCGATACGGTCCTAAGCATTATCGGTAGCCAGGACCACTTTACCTCTGGCTGGTAGGGACAGCAAGGTAGCTGCTATGTTGGCGGAACTTGGGAGGAGCGTCATCGGAGCTAAGTGTGGCGGTTGCCCTTAGCCTCGTCGACCAGAACTTCGTTCTTTAGATGGAGACTGCAAACTCGTCGGCACTCACGTCGCTGTGGAAAAAGGTCCGCACGGCCTTCTCCAGATTTGCCAGTTGCGTCGAGCTAAGCGCTCTTTTCTCGCGATCAAAATCTAGCGGGTGAGCATTAACGATCAGAACGCGACCAGTATCGCCCCGACGTATTACTTTAAAGTTTGTCTCCAGTGAGTTCTGGTATTGTAGGCCCGATCGCAGGTTTGGATGAAGATCTAGGGGAATATTCGTCCTGAATTCGACCGTGGTTCTCGCAAACTCCGATGCGGTTGATAAATTGGGAGTTGCCGCTCATCCTTCGTTTTCGGTTGGGGCCCGTTCTCAGGGCTGTCATCGCCTTCGCCATGGCCTCATTTCGGAGCCGTGCCGCGCTTCAGTTCGAGATTCTTGCGCTCCGTCATCAGATCGGTGTCCTGCAGCGCTCCGTGAAGCGCCCAAAGCTGACCCCGGCTGATCGTGTCTTGTGGGCCTGGCTCTGCTGCATCTGGAAGGGTTGGCAGTCCGGTGCGTTCATCATGAAGGCCGCCACTGTCGTTGGCTGGCATCGCAAGGGCTTTGGTTTGTTCTGGAGCTGGAAGATTCTCCGCGGCAAGCTCGGCCGCCCCGCGGTCCCCACAGAGGTTCGCGAGTTGATTGGCATGCTGAGCCGCGAAAATCCTCTTTGGGGAGCTCCCCACATTCATGGCGAACTGCTGAGGCTTGGCATCCATGTCGGTGAGACCAGCGTCAGCAAATACATGGTCAGGCGCCGAAAGCCGCCCTCGCAGACCTGGAGAACGTTCCTCGACAATCATCTGAAGACGATGGTGTCGGTGGACTTCTTCACCGTGCCAACGATCCGGTTCCAGATCCTATACGTGTTCTTGGTGCTGGCACACGATCGGCGGCGGATTGTCCACTTCGGCGTGACCGCCCATCCGACGGCCGAGTGGACTGCATAGCAACTGCGTGAATCGTTTCCCTGGGAGACCGCGCCACGCTATCTGTTGCGGGATCGCGATCGAATCTTCGGCCAGGACTTCGTGGAGCAGGTGAAAGCCATGGGTATTAAACAAGTGCTTTCGGCACCACGTTCACCGTGGCAGCGAGCGTATGTCGAACGTCTGATCGGTACGATCCGCCGCGAATGCCTGGATCACATGATCGTCTTCAACGAGCGAAGCCTGTACCGCCACCTGCAAGGATTTCTGGAATATTATCATCGGAATCGCACGCACTTGGCATTGGAGAAGGACAGTCCAGAGCCACGGCCGATCCAGCCGCCGGAGTCGGGCCGGATCGTCTCGATTCCGGTGCTGGGCGGGCAGCATCATCGTTACGGACGGCGAGCGGCGTAAATCGGGCGATTCTGATGATCCATCTCTCGGGACGAGTGTCGACAAACCGGCGATCATCTGCCGCGCCATTACCGACGCGCTGCAAAACCGCTCGGCTCCGACCTCCAGTCGAGCCTCCCAACCCGAACGCCCCGAACCGTAATGTTCGAAGACCGTTAAATGTAACCACTGAAGGCCGCGCTGCATAGTTTGCGAGAACCACAGTCATGGTGTATAAGCCTATCAAGAGTAACGCTCTTCTTTATACATTCCCTTCGTCTGGTCTTGCACTTGCTCTCTTTAACCAGTGCGGCAGCCGGTTAGCGGACTCCCAGAACGGAGAGAGGGAGTGAACAAATGAGAGGAATCGTGGAGCAAGCTCGAAGCGTGGTCCTTCTGCTTTCTCTAGCCGCAGGCGCGTCGAGAGCCATGAGCGCGCAGGATCAACAGCCAGCGCCTCCAGACAATACGAAACAGAACAAGACAGAAGACATGACGGCAGACAACCAGAAGGAGAACAAGGCTGACCGCATAACGACTCAGAAGATCAGGAAATCGATTATGGCTGACAAATCATTGTCGAGCTATGCACACAACGTCAAAAGTGATCATCACGAACGGATCGGTCACCCTCAACGGTCCGGTCCGCCGAACGGACGAAGAGAAGTCGGCTTTGAAGCGAAAGCAACTCAAGTGGCCGGAGCCGGTAATGTAATGAGCGAATTAACCATCGCTCCAAAGAACTAACCCAACAATCATCAAAGGAGAAATGAACAATGTCTAATACCGCAGTGTTTGGCACTTATGGAAATGTGAGCGGCGCGGAGCAAGCTTTCGCGGACATGAAGGCATCCGGCTTCCGGAACGCTCACATTTCCGTATTGCTCCCAGAGAATGTGGGCACCAAGGACCTAGCGTTTGTGAAGGGCACTAAAGCTCCCGAAGGAACTGCCTCTGGCGCCGCATCGGGCGCAGTAATCGGCGGGCACTTGGCTGGCTGCTCGGAATCGGGGCGTTGGCCATCCCTGGCCTTGGACCGTTCATCGCCGCAGGCCCAATCATGGCAGCCTTGGGCGGCGTTGGCGTAGGCGGAGCATTGGGTGGATTGACCGGTGCTTTAGTTGGTATGGGCATCCCTGAGTACGAAGCCAAACGGTACGAGGGATTGGTTAAAGAGGGCGCCATTTTGCTTTCCGTTCATGCTGACGACTCAAAATGGACCAAACTTGCCAAAGAGATCCTGGAACGAACGGGCGCCACGAATATTTCATCCACCGGCTAGACGAAGGGAGATTACGCCAACTCCGATAAACCCAGAACGACAGCCTCGGTTCGTTAATTAGCACTTAGGAGACACACGGATGCCAACAAAAGAACTTACTCTACAGAACTTATTTGTAGAAGAGCTGAAGGACCTCTATAGCTCGGAGTCCCAGCTCATTAAAGCTCTTCCGAAGATGGTGAAGGGGGCGGAGTCGGCTGAACTTAAGCAGGCCTTTCAAACCCATCTCGGCGAAACCGAGAAGCAGCTCGAACGCGTAAAGCAAGTGTTTGAAATGGCCGGCGAGAAAGCAAAGGGCGAACTTTGCAAGGGTATGCAAGGAATCATCGCCGAGGGTGAAGAGCAGATCGAAAAGAAGAACGGCGATCTGGGGCTGATCGGTGCCGGCGAGCGCGTGGAGCATTACGAGATGGCTTCGTACCAAGTAGCCATCGCCATGGCAAAGCAGCTTGGTCTCGACAAAGCGGAGAGGCTGCTGACCGAATCCCTGCAGGAAGAGGAGAATGCCGCGAAGCTTTTGTCGCAGCTTTCGAAACGGATGCTGAAGACCTCAGCAAAAGAACCACGGCCGCTGCATAGGAATAGAGGTTCCTGTCCCAAGAGTGCAATTAGCGCTCGACGGGCAGCGGTAGCCGGGCGCAGCAGTGATAGATCGCCGCAATGAAGTTCTCAGCGGTTCGGAACCCGAACGAGCGATGGCTGATGGACTTGATCTTGTTATTCATTCCCTCGACAGCGCCGTTGGAGACATGGGACTTGGTCCAGCTCAGAATCCCATCGAGATGCCCACGCAGCATGCGCGCGAATTTCTTGAAAGGCCCCAGCCGAGAGCGCATGGCCGAGCGCATCCATTTCTCCAAGTGGTCGCCGGCTCTCTTAGGCTGCCGGTAAAACCAGAACAGTTGAAAGGCTTCTTTGAGGTAGTAGGCGCGTACGATCGGCATGTTCCACTGCACCAGAGTCGACAGTCGCTCTTTCTGGTCGTCGCTGAGATTCCAAGGATTCTTCAGGAGCAACCATCGACTACGCTTGAATGGCACCTTCTCCTTCTGACTGAGACGACGCATTTCACTGCGACGGACTTCTTCGACCGCATCGTTGAGGTGCTTGACGATGTGGAACCGGTCGAACAGGATCTGCGCCTGGGGCGCGTGCTCTTTTACCAGATTGGCGTAGGCCGCCCACATGTCCATGCAGATGACGCGCAGCGTGTGGCAGCGCCGAGTGCCCATTTCTCTGGTGAAGAACGGTTTCACCGCTTCCTCCGTCCGGTCGTCGCCAACCCACAGCAGAACCCGCCGCTCCAGATCGTAAACCACCGTCAGATAGACCTGCCCCTTCCGTCGGCTCACCTCATCCATGCCAATGACATGCACCGGCGGCCGCGCCCGGTGGCGCAAGCCATACTCCACCGCACGTTTCACGATAGTCGCCACGCTCTTCCAGTTCAATCCGTACTGGCGAGCCGTTCCCTGCCAACTCAACTCCCGCGCCAGCCTGGCCCCCGCATTCGACAGCGCCTTGGTCACTCGCGCCCAAGGGTCCGCCCAGGGAAAGTCCTCTACCCTCAGACCGCACCGGGGGCATTCCACTCGACGCGGCCGGTAACGCAGTTTCAACGCTACATTCCGCATCGACAGATCGCGCCATTCCCGCGGTTTGCGCACACTGTGCACCTTCCGGCAGCGCTGTCGGCAGACCCCGCATCGCAGCAGTCGACGCCCCAGTCGGTCGATGTGGACGATCATGAACCGATCGGTCTCCTCCACTTTCGTAACCGTATGCGCCTTCAACCCCAACTGCTTTCTCAGAAACGTTTCGACGAGCATCTCGATCCCCTTCCTTTCGGTGGGCCGATAACAACAGCCCTCAAAGGATTAGATGAATCGGGGATTCAGGCCGCCTACTCCGACGGCAATCTGTTGCATCTGAAACCGTTCAACCTCAATTTCACTTTTGGGATACGAACCGGAATAGACAAGAAGATCTAAGTGCGGTGCGGAACTACGGCGGTCTGCCCAATAGGTCGACCGCCGCATTTTGACTCTCTCGTTTGCCCTACGTTAACAACTAATATCCGTAGCAACCAATCCCACAGGTCGCCTTAGGAACTTTCTATTTGGCTCCCTCACCCCCATAGGTCGCCTGAACCCTGCCAGTTCTCCGATGGGTTGATTCCCCTTTTCCCAGAGGATTAAAGGCTAAAAGCAAATTAGGAAAAGCGCGCATGCTCGCGGGATCGTACTTATCGCTCCCGATCTAGGTGATCTCATCTCGGCTTCGCTCGCGTAGGTTTACTGGGAGAATTAAACGGCTTACGCGACAGACTCTCAAGAGGATGGATACCGGCGTGCGGGTAATGTCTGTGTGGTACCAGAGAATCCGGGCTCGGCGGCGGCGCTTTTCGCGCTGGATGAGTTAGAACACGAGGCAACGAAGCCACTTGCGCCACCGCTGAAAGGTAGGTTTGCCTGCGTTTCTTGCAGAGATCCCGCCTTTCTTACCGAAAGGCCTCGGCCGGTGAGACCTCAAGGGAACCGGTGGATACTTGCGGTTGAAGACAGCGAGAGCGATACTTACTTGCTTCAGCAAGCGCTCGACCGAGGGCCCGAGCCCGAACCAATTGTTCGCGCAGCGGATGGGGAAGAAGGCATCGCTGTACTTCAAGAGTTAGCGGAGGGTGAGCCCGGGTCATTTCCGGATCTGATCGTGATTGATATCAATCTGCCGCGCGCTAACGGGTATGAAGTGTTGAAACTTCTGAACGGTTATAAAGCGTTCCAGCAGATCCCAATCGTGGTTGTGACGTCTTCGCGACAAGAGGCGGAGCGCAAGAAGGCACTAGCAGCGGGTGCCGATGCGTTCTTCGTCAAACCGCTAGACTTGGCCTCGTACGGCCGGCTTCCAGATATAATCCATGAGGCACGCAAGTCGAGGTCTTTGAGATTGACTTCCCTGCGTAAGCCGTCCGCTGAACGCTGAATTGAGCCTTCCTGCTTTTTCAGCCGTGAAAATTCGCTAAAGACAACGTGATCCGACCAGAAAGGTTCAGGCATGCACAGCAGGCTCGCACAGATTATTGAACAAAAAGAAGATACGCTGCTGTCCGACTGGATGAAATCCCAATCGGCGTTGAATTCGCGGAAAGGGCGCATTTCAGATGCGGAGTTGCGGACCAATTTACACGATTTCGTTCTAGCTCTTAACCAAGGCCTTGCCGGCGGGAAGAATGACGATATCGAGGGTGGCGCCTGGTCCAGTATGCGGGACGTGCTGACAAATCTTTCCCGGCAGCGTGCGATGCAGGGATTCACTCCGGCGGAAACGGCGATGTTCGTGTTCTCGTTCAAGCCCGTTTTGTTTAATGAACTCCGAAACTCGTACAAGGATGATCTCGCCGGCCTCGCCGACGAGATTGTGGTGGCAACGGAGCTGTTGGATGGACTCGGCCTCTTGACGACGGAAGCGTATCAAGAAACCAGAGAGGCCGTAATTCTCCGCCAGCAGCAGGAAATGCTGGAACTCTCGACGCCGGTGGTTGAACTCTGGACGGGGATACTGGCGCTCCCTTTGATTGGAACTCTGGACAGTGCTCGAACGCAGATTGTCATGCAAAACCTGCTGGAGGCGATTGTCGCGAAGGGCGCGGACCTGGCGATCATCGACATCACGGGAGTTCCCACCGTGGACACGCTGGTCGCCCAGCACCTTCTCAAGACAGTGGCGGCCGCGCGACTCATGGGAGCGGAGTGCATTATTAGCGGCATCCGACCACAAATCGCGCAGACCATCATCCATCTGGGCGTTGATCTGGGATCCGTGATTACCAAGGCCAATCTAGCGGATGCTTTCCGACTGGCACTGCGGAAGAAAAGCCTTGCTATGACCTCTGTTTAGGTGCATCCATGGACCGAATCCCAATCTTGAAGCTGGGTGATTTCCTATTGGTGACGATCCAGGTAGACATGCACGATCAACTAGCGATGGTCCTGCAGGAAGAGTTGACAAATCGAATCGTTACCGACTCGGCACGAGGCGTCCTGATTGACATTTCCACGCTCGATATCGTGGACTCCTTCATCGGACGCATGCTGAGTAACATTGCCGGAATGGCGCGGGTCTTGGACGCCGAGACAGTCGTGGTAGGAATGCAGCCATCCGTTGCCATCACCTTAGTAGAGCTTGGCTTATCGCTTCCAGGGATACGAACGGCATTGAATGTAGACCGGGGTATGAATCTCCTGAAGGCTTCGCTTCAGGCCCAGGATGGGGCAGTGCGTGGACAAGACGGCTGAGATTCCACTCAGAGCGCAGGAGGACGTGGTTGTGGTCCGTCAGGCCGTGCGTTCCCAAGCTGTCGCGATCGGCCTGAGCTTGGTCGACCAGACCAAGCTGGTGACTGCCGCCAGCGAGCTCGCCCGCAATACCGTGATTCACGGGGGCGGAGGTACGGCAACGCTTGAAGTGGTTCACACCTCCGCCAAACACGGAATCCGGTTGACATTCGAGGATCACGGACCCGGGATTCCCGACGTTGAACGAGCGCTCAGCGACGGGTACACTACTGGCAATGGCTTGGGGCTTGGCTTAGGAGGATCCCGGCGGCTGACCAACGAATTTAGCATCGAGTCGAAGCCGGGCCTGGGCACGAAGGTTGTCATTACGCAGTGGGCCAAGCGATGAGCGGCGCACCGTTCTTTTCGTTGATCGACGACCCGAGCCGGGTGGCTGAAAGCCGCCGCATGGCTACTGTGGTTGCCGAACGCGAGGGGCTGCCGCCCGATGACGTGGCCAAAGTAGCCATCGTTGCCAGCGAGTTAGGTTCAAACCTGTTGAAGCACGCCCAACGTGGGGAACTGCATATTACTCCGCTTTCGGGACGCGGCTATCGGGGCGTCGAGATTCTGTCGATCGACCGCGGACCTGGAATGGCGAGAGTCAGCGATTCGCTGAAGGATGGCCATTCCACGATAGGAACCTCCGGCACCGGTTTGGGCGCGGTCCGCCGCTTGTCCGACGACTTCGACATCTCCTCGCAACCGGGTAAGGGCACGATTCTGGTTTCTCAAATCCACACAAAAGATGGGTCGGCGAGCAAACCTCGATTCAACGTGGGACTCACTTCGCGCCCGGTTAGCGGTGAGACAGTGTCGGGTGATGCGTGGGCGGTTCGCTTGGGTGAAGACAACGTGCTCCTGATGGTTGCAGATGGGCTGGGACATGGGCTCTCAGCGGCAGACGCTTCGCGTGCTGCCGTTGAGGCTTTCGAACCGGTCGAAGGAGCAGTCGCCGTCAAACCTGGTTCAAGTAATGCATGACGCCCTACGCGGGACGCGCGGAGCGGCGGTGGCAGTGGCGAGCGTGGAGTTCAGCTCGGCGCGTGTCCGCTTTGCGGGTTTAGGCAACATAGCCGGCACCGTTATTGCCCCTGGGAAGTCGCACGCCATGGTATCCCATAATGGAACTGCCGGATATGAGGCCCGCCATATCCGGGAGTTCGTCTATCCTTGGGCGCAAGACAGCGTGATAGTAATGCATTCGGACGGACTGTCGACGAATTGGAACCCGTCGACGTTTCCCGGCTTGCTCCGCCAACATCCGTCGGTAATTGGCGGGTTGTTATATCGTGAAGCCGCCCGGGATCGGGATGACGCCTGCATACTCGTGGGTAGGAAACAATGACGGAAACGGCATCTCAGCTGCCGCGTGTGGATCCTAAGCCGGTCCTCTCGTTACGGGTACGGAACGAGGCCGATATTGTGATAGCGCGCCAACGCGCACGACAGCTGGCCACTTTGCTGGGACTGACAGGGCCCGATCAGGTCGCCTTCGCCACAGCCCTGTCGGAGATCGTCAGAAATGCGGTTCTCTACGCGGGCGAAGCCAGAGTTGACTTTGAAGTGGATCTATCTGCGCGACCTCAGTTCCTGGGAGTCAAGGTCACGGACCGAGGGCCAGGCATTAACGATCTCCAGAGCGTTTTGGCCGGGCCGTTCCAATCGAAAACAGGCTTGGGAGCCGGACTCGCAGGTGTCCGCCGGCTCACCCAACGCTTTGAGATCGCGTCCTCGGCCCATGCCGGGACCGTGGTGAGCTTCGGAAAAGCGCTGCCAAGCCATGTCGGGACGGTCGGAATGGGAGATTTGGCGCGGCTTACGCTGCAGCTCTCGCAACAGCCGGCATCCGAGTTGCCTGATGCACTGCGCCAACAGAATCAAGATTTGATTGAGACGTTGGACACGTTACGAACGCGGGAAGCTGAATTAGAGAGTCGCAGATTGGAGCTGGAACGGCTGAACCTCGAATTGGAAGAAACCAACCGTGGCGTGGTTGCGCTTTACGCAGAGTTGGAGGAAAGGGCCAGCGCGCTTCGCCGGGCCGATGAACTAAAGTCGCAGTTCCTGTCGTACGTCAGCCATGAGTTCAGGACACCAGTCAATTCAGTCATTGCCCTGACACATCTCTTGTTACGGCGGACCGACGGCGAACTCACCAGCGAGCAGGAAAAGCAGGTGGTGTTTATCCGGAAGGCCGTGGATGGCCTCTCCGAAATGGTCAACGATCTGTTGGATCTGGCAAAGGTCGGGTCGGGAAAGACGGAAGTGCGGAGCAGCGCGGTGGAAGTAGGCCAAGTCCTCGGGGCGGTGCGCGCCCTGATGCGTCCGCTTGCGACCAACGATGCCGTAACGCTGATCTTCGAGGAATGCGCGCCCGGCCTGCTGATCGAAACCGATGAGGCCAAGCTGGGCCAGATTCTTCGGAATTTGGTATCGAACGCCCTCAAATTCACCGAGAAAGGGGAAGTTCGAGTACGGATGAGCCGCATTCCCGGAGGGGACCTGATCTCCTTTTTCGTTGAGGACACCGGAATCGGCATCGCTCCGCAGGACCTGGAGGTGATCTTCCAGGAATTCTCACAGATTCATAACCCCATACAAGGGCGTGTAAAGGGGACGGGACTAGGGCTGTCGCTCTCCCGAAAGCTGGCCGAACTTCTGGGCGGAACCTTGAAGGTGTCGAGCCAGCAGGGCCATGGCTCAACGTTCACACTAACGCTGCCGCAGAGGATTCGTAGCCAGCCCACCGTAGATGTTCCGCCCCGCACCGAGACCGAGGGCATTAGTCGAGCGATTCTGATCGTAGATGACGAAGAGGCATCCCGTTACGTTTGCCGGCAGATGTTTCGGGGAACGCAATATCGGCTCATCGAATCAGAGGCGCTGGAAGCCGCTGAACGGGCGCGCTTTGAGCGTCCGGATCTCATCATCCTGGATTTGGTGATGCCAGGCCGCACAGGGTTTGAGGTCTTGGAGGAGTTGAAGGGCGATGCGGCGACGCGCAACATTCCCGTTGTCATCCGTACGTCCAAGAAGATTACGTCGGCCGATACCGCCCGGCTCTCTGGGCGCCATGTCGGGCTGCTTTCAAAGTCCAGCGAAAATCGAAGGGAAGCATTCGAGACGATTCGGCGCGTGCTGGGAGATCCCGACCTATTCGCCGATGAGCCTGAGTTCGCGAAGAACGGGATTTGCAGTCAGGAATGACGCCTATGGCAGTGCTACTCAATGTCGACGATCATGAAGGCTCGCGCTACGCACGAAGCCGAATTCTTACCAGCGCCGGCTTCCGGGTGCACAGTGCAGCCAACGGGGCGGAAACGCTGGAACTCGCCGAGAAACATCAGCCGGATCTCGTTTTGCTGGATGTGCATCTTCCGGACCTCAGCGGGGTAGAAGTATGCCGGAAGCTAAAGCAGGCGCGGCATAGCTCGCTGATGGTTCTGCAGATTTCAGCCTCCGCTCTTTCCGCGGCGCATGCGAAGGAAGCTCTGGATGCGGGGGCCGACGCTTACTTAATGGAGCCGGTGGATCCCGATGTCCTGGTGGCCACGGTAAAAGCCCTACTCCGCCTGCATCAGGCTGAACGATCACTTAAGGATGCAAACCTCCAATTAGAGAGTGTGAACAAGGAACTTCAAAGGTCCAATGAAGACCTGCAACAGTTCGCATTTGCGGCCAGCCATGACTTGCAAGAACCGCTGAGAACCGTCTCGGTCTTCACTCAACTGATTGAGCAAGGTATAAAGGATCAACTCACCGAGCTACAGAAGAGCCATCTCGAACGCGTTATCGACGGAACTAAGCGGATGCAAGCGCTCATTAACGACCTGCTCGCCTATTCGCAGGTAGGGCGCGAAGGGCGCGTCCATTCAATCGAGGAACTTGGAAGTGTGGTGTCAGAGGCCACTTCCAATCTCGCCGAACAGCTTAGGGAAGCCGATGGCACGGTTGAGATTCCTCAAACTTTGCCTTGCGTCTGGGGCGACTTCACGAATCTTGTCTCGTTGTTTCATAATTTACTCTCGAATTGCCTGAAGTATCGCCGTTCAGACCGTCCCTTAGTTGTCCAGATACGGGCGGAGAAGAGTTCAGGTGAGGAATGGACAATCCGCGTGGCGGATAACGGCATCGGCATACCGAAGAAATATCAACAACAAATCTTTGAACCCTTCAAGCGCCTGCACGGCCCCGAGATTCCCGGCACCGGAATTGGTCTCGCGTTGTGCAAGAGGATTGTCGAAATGTCTGGCGGACGTATTGGGGTGGAATCGACTCCAGATGAAGGCACTACATTCGTATTTACACTCCGTGCGGCTTGATGGGCCGTTGGAGAGCGGAGTGTCGAACGCAACTCTATAAGAGATGCCCGGTCTTTACCAAAGGCACGCCACTTGGCACGCTTAAAATAGAGTGGATCAACGGAACTTCGAATTCTTTCAGGTACTTCCAGAGCTCTCGAGGGGCAGGCCCCGGCTTTCGAGCTTGGCGTATGTTATCTGAGAGTGTGGCCGAGTGGCCCCGGGGACTTTCACCCCGAGGCCCTCACAGATCCGGACGTGAACCTCTCGATTCATCCGGCTCGTGCCACCACTTGAAGGCTGCCGCCTTCCGCCAAGACCTGTCGGTTCCTCCCGTTGCCGGTTGACCGATCAATCCCTGACGCCGGTGACCTGCCCCCTTCGCTCCACGAGCATTACCCCGCTTCGCCGCTGTCGGGTCGGAGGTGGCGCACTCAGTTGCCCGAGTGCTGGCCACCGTCCGCCGCCCAAACGGGGTGTGCGGTTTTCCCGCGCCCCGCTTTCACGAAGGCACAAACAACGAGACACGATTCCAACCCTATCGAGTGGGGCTGGCTCCGCACCTGTCAGGTTGATCTGGTCCGCCAGTATCCTCGGATGATGATGTACGGGTTTTCCCCAAAAGGAACTGATCCACCTCATCGCCCTTACGCGCTGACTTCCCTTCTCTTTCCTCCTGCCTTCGTCTGCCGCCTTCCCCGACCCACTCCGGTCGCCGATTGCTCGGTCACACGGCTTTCACCATGTTTGAAGTACTATTCGGCAGTCCGACTACTGACCGAGCATCGCTTCCCATTTCGCTTTCGCTTATAAGGTCGCTTATCCCCATACCGCGGGGAACTCTGCCAGTCCTCCTGAGGTCACGCATCACTCTTCTGTACCGTGCCATCCGCAAACACCTTGGTGCGGCGGGTGAATGAGTAACGCCTTCGCCTCCATAATGCAGGCTCGACCTTGCCCCGCCTTTGGCCGACCGGTTCATCTTCGGGGCAGCCCCCATCGATTACGGCCCGGTACTTCTCCTCATGCCCTTCGGATTCCACCTCGCGGTGGACACCCTGCCCTCCGGACTCCTGCGAAATGGTGGCTCCAGGTCCGCCTTGTTCTGTTTCCGGCTTTCGCTTTCGTGCCCGTGTAGACGTCTCCATACCTTCCTTCCTTCTCCGGCCCGCGAGGCATTACCCCCGCGTTCGGATATGGCGCTCCTCATTCGAGCGCCAGAGGGACTTCAACCCTCCTGAACAATGCGCTGCTCAGCGCACACTACGGAGCAGTCCGCCCCTGGCTATCGCATCGGTACGTTCGGTCTCACGGTTCCTCCGCTTGCACCTTTTCCCTTACCATCGCCAGCCAGGTTCTCAAGTTCCGTACGAAAGCCCGGATAAGAGTCGCGTCGCTTCTACACCGGACACCGCATAGCCAGTAAGTAGGTATCCGCCATGCTTTTCCCAGGGCAGAGGGACCCCCTGGTTTTGGTGCCATCTTTATACTTTTCGATGCGTCATCAGCGATTCGTTTGCACTCGCCTCTCTCATCCACACTTGACGTGATCAATTGCCACGCCTTTCGACCATAACGTTCACCACCGCGGCCCTTAGACCGTAGCAGCTTATGGCAGTTTGAAACCTCCCCCTACAGGGCGGTTTCGAGGGGTCGCCGAGTCGCCCCGGGGAATTTCACCCCGAGGCGCTCACAGATTCCGGACGTGAACCTCTCGATTCATCCGGCTCGTGCCACCCAGTGAAAGCTGCCGCCTTCTGCCGAAACCAGCGAGTTCCTCCGGTTGCCCGTTGACCCTGACGGTCTCGACACGAGTGACCTGCTCCCTTCGCTCCTCGGGCATTACCCCGGATCACCGCTACTACGAAGCAGTCCGCCCCTGATTAACGCTTCGGTACTTTCAGCCTCGGAGTTCGTCCCCTTGGGCCTTTTCCCTTACCATCGTCAACCAGGTTCTCAAGTTCCGTACGAAAAGCCCGAGCTAGAGTCACGCCTTCTATACACCGGACATCACCCGGCCAGTAAGCAGGTAACCGCCAGGCTGCTCCCGGAGTAAGGGTGCGACTCCGGTTTCGATGCCTTGTAAGGAGTTTTCGATGCGTCATCGAAGGTTCGTTTACACTCGTCTCTCTAACCTATACATGACGTGATCAAATGCCACGCCTTTTAACCATAACGTTCACCACCGCAGCCCTTAGACCGTAGCAGCTTATGGCAGTTTGAAGCCTCCCCCTACAGAGCGGCTCCGAGGGGCCCACCCTCATCTCTTCGTACAGCATGACGCTTTCGCGTCTTCTTGACACAACACCCTCATCTCTCGTACAGCATGACGCTATTCGCGTCTTCTTGACACAATCCCTCCAAAATATTCTGATCGACCTGCAATCATTGAGGTTGATCGACTTCCATTTGCTCTTCGTTTCTGCCGCGGAACGGCTGCTCACAGTGCTCGGCGTACTCATTTCGATGTTCAGGACCTCGGCCCGCCTGCGGCTAGAGAATATCGCCTTGCGGCAACAACTCGCCGTTTTATATCGGTCGGCGCCAAGACGGCTGAAGCTAACGCCGGCCGACCGAATGTTCTGGGTCTGGCTACGGCGCGTGTGGGGCGACTGGAAATCGGTGCTGATGATTGTCAAGGCCGATACAGTTGTCGCTTGGCAGCGTAAAGGCTTTCGCTTGTTTTGGGCGTGGAAAATTCACCGGGGAAAGCCAGGTCGGCCCTGCGTGCCGCAAGAGGTTCGGAACCTGATCCGGATGATGAGCCGCAACAACCCGCGCTGGGGTGCACCACGCATTCACGGCGAGTTGCTCGAGCTGGGCATTGAGATTACCGGACCAACGGTAGCCAAATACATGGTTCGACTGCGAAAACCGCCTTCCCAGACTTGGCGGACCTTCCTTGAGAATCACGCGAAGTGCATAGCATCGGTAGACTTCTTCACCGTGCCCACGATTCGGTTCCAGTTGCTGTATGTCTTCCTGGTTCTTGCTCACGATCGGCGGCGCATTCTGCACTTCGGCGTAGCTGCTCATCCAACTGCGGAGTGGACCGCCCAACAACTTCGTGAGGCCTTTCCGTGGGACAGTGCGCCTCGGTATCTGCTTCGCGATCGTGACCAAATCTTCGGGAAGGAATTCGTCGATCAGGTGAAGGCGATGGGTATCAAACAGGTGCTATCGGCGCCGCGGTCTCCATGGCAAAGGGCGTACATCGAACGGCTGATTGGGTCGATTCGCCGCGAATGCCTGGATCATGTCATCGTCTTCGGCGAAGGCTCTTTGCATCGAACACTCACGGCCTATTTTGCTTATTACCATGAGTGGCGAACTCATTTGTCGCTCGCCAAGGACGCCCCGCGATTCCGACCGATGCAACCCACCGCCGAAGGCAAAGTAATCGAGATTCGTGAAGTGGGCGGCCTGCACCATCATTACGAACGCCGCGCCGCCTAAGAACGCGATTCAAACACGCGGACAGAAATCTGAAAGAAGTCCGAGCCGCGTAGTGATACGCGGCTGCGTCAATTTCCGGCCGCTGCGGATTCCGACGTTTCTAATGACGGGTCGTTCGCATCTCGCTCCCTCGTTTGGCCGCGTGGTTCGGGCTTATTTGTAGGCACAGTGTCATCCAAGCGAAGATTCAGACGGTCGAGGATATTTATCGCGTGGTCCGGACGGCTGTGGTCAGTAAGGATCCTATTCGTGCCACCTATCACGGCAGGGATCGGTGGTTCCGCCCGCATAGGTTGGGTCGGAATAACGAGGGCCAGGTTCGTGTACTTTGCTATCAGTATGCCGGGGAGAGTTCGAGTGGATTGCAAGCGGACGGCTCACCGGAAAACTGGCGCTGCCTTGCTCTGGAGAAGCTGTCTAGAGTGCAATTGCTCGAGGGTTCATGGCACACCGCGCCCCATCATTCCCGTCCACAGACCTGCATTGTGGATGTAGACGTGGATGCTGAAGATTAACTGCTCCCGCTGGCTCCGCAGAAGGGACAATGAGGCAACTGCCCGAGCAAGTGGCGGGCGGTGACAATCCGCAGGGTGGCAATTGAGCAGGGATTATGTCGTTCGGGACGGATCCGGCGACCCGCGCGGGCGGAAGTCCGGCGGCAGCTCCGGGGCTGATAGTCCAACATGGTCGACGCGGATTGAGGGGGAAAAACGGTTCCGCTCGCCGATCAGGAACCCGTAGGCGGCGATGCACAAAGTGGCGTGATGGTGAAAACCGCGCCAACCCCGACCTTCATAATGGCCTAGTCCCAACTCCTGCTTGAGTTCCTCATAGTCTCGTTCAATAATCCAGCGGTGTTTGGCTATCTTTACCAGAGTTTTCAGGGAAGTCTTCCCCGGCAAAGTGGAGAGCCAGTATTTCGTAGGCTCCGATTCTTTCTTCGGCCATTCGATCAAGAGCCATTCTTCCGGATATGGCTCAGTGCGCTTGTAATCGCGATGGGCAGGACGCACGCGGACTGCGGCAAATCGTGAGTGTAAAGTTTCTTGACAGCCTTGACGCCAACCGATGTCCTTCCATGTCGAAGACGGCAACTCGAGAGCCAACTGCTTTACCGAAATGGGTTGATGATCCGCATTGCGCTGTAGTCGCTTAGCTGGCGCTCCCCGGCCTGGCTTCCGCGCTGGCGCCGGTAAGGGTTGTTGTCCAGGCTCCCACACGGTGGCGTTAGATTCAATGCCCACTATATATTGCAGTCCGAGTTGGGTGAGATCAGTGCGGAATTGCGTGCCCTTCCCATAACCCGCATCTGCCAGTACCACTCCTAGGGGAACCTTCTGTTCCAACGCCTGCCGAATCTGCTGCAAAGCAATCTCTGGCTTGGTTTGAAATTCAATCGACTCGGGCACTCCAGCCTTCCGGCAGCGCTCCTCATCCTGGCACCACACCTCTGGCAGATAGAGTCGCCAAGCAATTGGCAAACTCGAGCTCCATGTGCTCACTGATAAACTCACCGCCACCTGGCAGTTATCTTGTTTGCCGACCTGACCGCAGTACTGCCGAGCGACTCCGACGGAATGCTTCCCCTGCTTAGGAAAACCCGTATCATCCACAATCCATGCCACCACTGGACCGTGCTTCTCCATGGTTGGCAACACAAATCGCCGCACCTCGGCCAGCATCTCCTCGTCATTCCAGGGGGCGTCCGCCACCAAGTGATGGAGTGACTGATGCGTGCGACGAACATTGTCGGGAGCCAAGCGCGCGGCCATCGGCTCCACACTCTTGCGCTCCCCGGGCAATAACAATCCCGTGCAGTAGCTCTTCAACGGTATGTGCCGGTCGGCATGCCCCGCGGCGTCTGCCAGACCCTCAATATATGCCGCGAAGCGCCTCTGCTGTGAGCCTGGCGAGGAGAGGCATGATCCCACAAAACAATTCTACATTAAAGTGTTTGTTTTTAACACAGTAATACTAGTAATCCCCGAGAGGACCCGGGCTTTAGCTGAAAGCCCAGACAGTCTGTCATGATAAGAAACAGTGAAAAATGTCCTTACGCTTTTATACGCTTTTTGCTTTGCCGTTTGCCGTCTTCTGCTTTTCGGTGGCCGCTGTCTCCCAGACAATACCCAACGGCGCCGCGATCGATGCCGAAGTCAACAAGATCCTGACAGCGACCCATGCCAATGGCATGGCTGTGGACGTCATCGATCACGGCAACGTCGGCTATGTCCACGCCTACGGCATTCGTAACGCCAAGGGAGATCCGCTCACCACGGACACGGTCATGTACGGCGCTTCGCTCACCAAGACAGTGTTTGCCTACAAGGTGATGCAACTGGTCGATCAGGGCAAGCTCAAGCTCGACACACCCCTCATGGACGATCTCGACAAGCCCCTGCCGAGCTATGGCCCCGATCCCGCTTTCCCAGACAAGTACGGGCCATATAAGGATCTAGCTGGCGATTCGCGATGGGAAAAGATCACGCCGCGCATGTGCCTGACCCATTCCACTGGTTTCAGCAACTTCTGGTTCATCGAACCCGACAGTAAGCTGCACATCCATTTCGAACCCGGCACGCGCTTCAGCTATTCGGGCGAAGGGTTCATTCTGTTGCAATTCGTTATCGAGCACGGCCGAAAGGCGCAGGGATTGGGACTCGATCTCGATGATCTGACCAAGGCCTTCTTCGACCCGTTGGGAATGACCCGAACCAGCCTGGTGTGGCACGACGGCTCCGACACCAACGTCGCCGATGGTTGGAACGATAAGGGCCAGCCGCAGCCACATGACAAGCGCAGCAAGGTCCGCGCGGCGGGCTCAATGAATACCACGATTTCCGATCTGTCGAAGTTTGCCGCCATTCTGGTGCGCGGCAATGGTCTAACCGCAGCATCGCGCGCCGAGATGACGAAACCGCGGCTGCATATCACCACGGCCCACCAGTTCCCCCTTTTCCTCCCCGACTTGCCACTGCATGAGCAGGCTAGGGATTTATACTCGGGCCTGGGAGTAATCGTCTTTGACGGCCCCCAGCGCTCCGGTTTCTACAAAGGCGGCCATGACGGCCAGACGGCCAACACTATGGTCTGCATCGAGGCCAGTCACCGTTGCATCGTGATTCTTTCGAACGATGTGCGCTCCGAGGCGGGCTTCGCCGATCTGGTCAGCTTCATTTTGGGGGACACCGGCGTGCCCTATGACTGGGAATATGGCGACCACGCTGGAAAGTCGTGACATCGAAGTGAGCGATTAAATACGTTAAGGCCTTGACCGGAAGTGTCTTCTCCGACACTGGCCGTTAACATCTCAGGCGACCTGGGCTTCCGGCGGAGAACGGAGCTTGATCTGGACGGCGGTAAGTCGCTCGATCACAACCATAGGACCACCGCACAGCGGACAGGTCCAGAACGGCGCCGACTGGCCTGGGGAATCAGAGTGAGTTGATGCGGGCGGCGTCACGGGTGAACCGGCCGGAAGCAGGTGCTTACAAAGAGGAACCAGTACCCCACGACGACGGCTGGCGAGGAAACCGAAGTGGCGGATTCGGACGAAGCCACGCGGCAGCACATGCAGTAAAAAGCGACGCAAGAATTCGTCGACAGGCAGAGTCAGGAATCGCTTCTTGTTTTTGTGAGCGGAGTCGCGCCAGCGGAACGTCACCTGGTCCTCAACGAAGGAAACGAGACGGTGGTTGGAAATCGCAACGCGATGAGTGTAGGCGCCGAGGTAACGAAGTACCTGCTCGGGTCCACCGAAAGGCGGTTTGCAGTAGACCACCCAGCGCGGCGCGTAAAGCTGACGGATCATCTTCACGTCCCATATCGGTAGCTATCCGGCCCTCGTTTGAATAATCGGCCCTTGTTTCACAATGGTCGGCCCTTTCGGTATAGTCCCATTCGACCGAAGTCATCGACGCTCGGCTTTGATCATTGGTACTCACTGCCCATCTCCGTCGCCCAGCTTAGTGCTCACGTTCAGAAGTTCGATCACCTGTCGGCACACCGCTGGCTGATGCGCGCGACTCGCAAAGGCGTTGTGACGCTGAACGGAGCGATTGACAACAATGCGTGACCAAGCTTCCGAAACCGACCGTTTAGCCCAGACGATAGCCGAGCATCTCAACACGGCGTTTGGTTAGTGCGTCCACCCTCTCAATGAAATCTCTAAACCGTGGGACGCTGTCCCGGACGGTTAGATGGCCGTAAGGCGTTGCCCTGGCAGGCGCTACTTGCAGCCGGTTCAGAACCAGCTTAACCGACATAACGCTAGCGATCCGGAGAAACCCGGCAAGCGGATCTGTCGCAAAGTCCTCCAGGCGCAACGGAAGGGTGGCGGCGCGCAGGTGTAGCTCGGTTTCCTCAACAAATTCGGCGAAAGAGAGAAAGCGTGGCCCCGGAGCGCCGGCGAAAAACTTGAGGTCGCCGCAGGCAAACGCTTCAAACTCAGAAAAGTTCTGATTCAGATCCGCGCAAAGGTCGCTGGTGTCTTTATAGACGTCAGGAATGCCGAGGACCGACCTGTTTTCGCGGAGGTAGGTGCGCCACCAAACCCAGTTGGTCAGCAGCGAATCGAGGGGATGACGATAGATAAAAATCAAATCGGCCGAACCTGACCGGACTGACTCTAAAATGCGGTTGGCTGCGTCCGGCTGATACTGCATTCGGCTAACGTATTTCAGCGTGGCGTGGCCACTGTAGATCATCGATGTGGGACCAGGATGGAACTGGAGTGTATCCCTGAAGTAGCCGGCCCTTTCACCGATGTTATAGAGTAACAACGTATTGATGTACCAGCGCCCGGTGCCGAAGAGTCCGATCACATACGCGGTTCGATCGTTCCCCATGTGAGGAATTCTCCAGCCCCGGTTTAAGAGGGCCGTATTGGCTTTCAAGCGGACAGGGTGGACAACCTGGTAGCGAACGGTGTCCTTGATTGACCCCCATTTTTCCCAGGGCGATTTTCTCCCGAATCTGGCCAATTTGTGGAGCAACTGCATTCGACTCTCAACTTGATCATGACGCAATGCTCGGCGAGAGCAGCCAACCCACCAGCCAGCAACCCCGGGCGCAGTTCCAGTAGTACGACCGAATTCGGACCGATATGACGTGTTATCGGAAGGCCTCTGTGGTCGCAATTATTGGGCGAGCGGCAATGGCAGATTGGTGGTTGCATGTTCATCTGCGACAACTGGAGCTTCACATCTGCATTGCGAAGGCAACGAGCTTAAGCCCGCGCCGCGCTACTCATTATCGGCAACGCTTTCCCGAGCCGCCTTCTCAGCCTTGGAATCCTTCTTCGGCTTCCCATCTTTCTTGTCCTCAGCTGTCCTGATCGCCTTATCTACGGCTTTGCCCACGGCCTTTTCTGAGACGCCCTTGTCGAGCGCCTTCTTCACGTCCCTCTTAATCGCCCCAGCCGCTTTTTTCTTCTTAGCCATTCGTTCTCCCGTCTTTCAGTCTGGCATTTTGTGCCAGTCACATCAGTCGTGCGCCGCCGATCAGTTGGCGACAAAACGATGCGACCTGGGCGCCTTCCTTCGTCCACCCAACCGCGGAGCTGAAATAGAAGAACGTTCAGATCATGAAGGGTATGCCCGCGTCCGTCTGATGCCAGTCATGATGATGTTCACGAAGTCGCTGCGTGGCGAGTGCAGCTATTTGCCACGTTCCGGACGAGTTCGCTAAGGACGACAAGCCCACCAAAGTGACCGCTCGCCGCATGCTCAAAATGGTTCACCAGATCAACGACGAGAACTTTGCCGAAACCCGCTTAGTCTCTTGCTGGACCTGCCACCGCGGCAATACGAAGCCTGAGTCGCAGCCCATATAGTCCCCAGGCGTCTCCGAGAGCCTTGCGTCCTTAACTTGCGCGAACGTCCGGCCCCCGGCACATCACCGCGAACTGGGAACGATATTTTGTATTATCGGAAGGCAACGGCGGCCCGCCCGAGTCATGGACCTTCGGAGATTTAGCTACGACTTTCGGCCAGCCCGCATCAAGCGCTGGACGCGTTTAGTGTGGGCATTCAAAGGAAGCGAGTGAACCGGACCTTGGATGCCGACATTCAGGGCTTCTTGGCCAGTACCTGAGGACTACCGGATGAAATGTGGCGCTGACCCCATCTTTGATGGCCCGGCTTGACATCTTGATCCGACCAAATTTACGACGGTGCTAACCTCGTGGGCCCGAGGCGCACGGCTCCCTGTGGGATGGCGGCTTCCGAGCAGAGATGTGCCAGTAGTAGGTATCCAACAGATCGTTAATACCTAGCCCAATCAGATATCCGGCAGCCAATGCCCCAACGGCGGCGACGGCGACCGTCGTCGCGCTGAGTTCACCCACTGACACTAGCAAAGCCGATGCTGAAGTGGTTCCAGTTTCACCGGCGACTATATCGCCAGCGCCGTTCCACCCAGTGAACCTTCCCGACGCGTCAATGGTCCAGCGTGTGATGCCCTCCCTTTCAAGAGCAGCGACAAATGCCGCACCAATCACAGACTCGGGGCTGGCCAACAGTGGTTCTCGCAAACTCCGATGCGGTTGATAAATTGGGAGTTGCCGCTCATCCTTCGTTTTCGGTTGGGGCCCGGTCGCAGGGCTGTCATCGCCTTCGCCATGGCCTATTTCAGAGCCGTGCCGTGCTTCAGTTCGAGATTCTTGCGCTCCGTGATCAGATCGGTGTCCTGCAGCGCTCCGTGAAGCGCCCAAAGCTGACCCCGGCTGATCGTGTCTTGTGGGCGTGGCTCTGCTGCATCTGGATAGGGTTGGCAGTCCGGTGCGTTCATCATGAAGGCCGCCACTGTCGTTGGCTGGCATCGCAAGGGCTTTGGTTTGTTCTGGAGCTGGAAGTCGCCGCGGCAAGCTCGGCCGTCCAGCGGTCCCCACAGAGGTTCGCGAGTTGATTGGCATGCTGAGCCGCGAAAATCCTCTTTGGGGAGCTCCCCACATTCATGGCGAACTGCTTAGGCTTGGCATCCATGTCGGTGAGACCAGCGTCAGCAAATACATGGTCAGGCGCCGAAAGCCGCCCTCGCAGACCTGGAGAACGTTCCTCGACAATCATCTGAAGACGATGGTGTCGGTGGACTTCTTCACCGTGCCAACGATCCGGTTCCAGATCCTATACGTGTTCTTGGTGTTGGCACACGATCGGCGGCGGATTGTCCACTTCGGCGTGACCGCCCATCCGACGGCGGAGTGGACTGCACAGCAACTGCGTGAATCGTTTCCCTGGGAGACCGCGCCACGCTATCTGTTGCGGGATCGCGATCGAATCTTCGGCCAGGACTTCGTGGAGCAGGTGAAAGCCATGGGTATTAAACAAGTGCTTTCGGCGCCACGTTCACCGTGGCAGCGAGCGTATGTCGAACGTCTGATCGGTACGATCCGCCGCGAATGCCTGGATCACATGATCGTCTTCAACGAGCGAAGCCTGTACCGCCACCTGCAAGGATTTCTGGAATATTATCATCGGAATCGCACGCACTTGGCATTGGAGAAGGACAGTCCAGAGCCACGGCCGATCCAGCCGCCGGAGTCGGGCCGGATCGTCTCGATTCCGGTGTTGGGCGGGCTGCATCATCGTTACGGACGGCGAGCGGCGTAAATCGGGCGATTCTGATGATCCATCTCTCGGGACGAGTGTCGACAAACCGGCGATCATCTGCCGGGCCATTACCGACGCGCTGCAAAACCGCTCGGCTCCGACCTCCAGTCGAGCCTCCCAACCCGAACGCCCCGAACCGTAATGTTCGAAGACCGTTAAATGTAACCACTGAAGGCCGCGCTGCATAGTTTGCGAGAACCACAATCAAGCAGTCCTGTTTAGAGCGGGTGATCCTGTTCGGAGAGGAAAGTTTGCGATAGGCCGTCCGCGAATTCATCGCGCACTATCACACCAAGCGAAATCACCAAGGCATCGGCAATCTGCTCATCGTTCCTGGGCGACTCCCCACCATTAAGCATGGACCCATTCGATGCAAGAGCCGTCTCGGCGGAATGCTTAACTACTATGACCGAGTCGCCTGAAACCCCAAACCAGTCTCCGGATAGTACGGGAGTTGGCCAATACGCGACGCGGTTAGTTTTGGATCTTACGATCCGAATCCGCAGGCTTTTCCGAAACTTGTTTAACGGAAGGCAGATACGACTTCTGCCATCCGCCGCCGAGTGCTTCGACCAGAAGCACCGCGGAGACCATTTGCTGTACCTGGGCGGTGACCAGTGCCTCCCGGGTACTCAAAAGCGCGGTTTGCGTGGTCAGCAATATTACGTATGGGTCGAGCCCGGTCTGGTAACGGCTCTTTTCTAAGTCGAAGGCACGCTCCGCCGAGTCCGTAGCGGCCTGAGCCTGCCGGATTTGCTCTGAAAGTATGCGCGTTTCCGCAAGATAGTCCTCCACTTGTTGAAACGCGGTCAGAACAGTCTGCCGGTAGTTGGCTAGATCTGAGTTGTAGGTGGCCACATATTGGTCAACGGTTGCTTTCCGAAGCCCCGCGTCGTAGACCGTTTCGGAAATGGACGGGCCGAGCGAGAAGAATCGTGCGGGCCACGTGAACCATTGCGAAAACGATGAGCTGCTGAAGCCCCCGCTAGCGGAGAGCGTGAGGGTCGGATAATAGGCGGCGTACCCAATCCCGATTACAGCATTGGCTTCAGCCATCTGGCGCTCAGCAGCGGCGATATCCGGACGGCGTTCAAGTAGCTGCGAAGGGGTCCCAGTCGGGATTACGGGCGGCGCGGTAACGAGAGGGCGCACCGGGACGGTGAACTCCGTCGCGCTCTTGCCAAGCAGCGTAGCGATCGCGTGCTCATACTGCGTGCGTGCAATGTGCGCTCCGGTAGCCGTCGAACGGGCCGACTCCAGTGTCTGCTTCGCTTGTTCAACGGCCACTTGATTCGTCAAGCCCGTGTCGTAGAGGCCTTGGGTCACCTCTAACACCGACTCATCGGCCTTCACCGTTTCATCCAGGACTTGTATCAATGCGTCTTGTCCGCGAATTTCAAAAAATGTTTGAGCGAGGGTCGCTTGCTCGAGTAGGCGTTCGTTTTCCAGATCGGCGGCGCTCACCTGCGCGGCAAATTTAAATTCGCTCACGGTGTTGCGGACGCGTCCAAAAAGATCGGGCGCCCATGAGATATCGAGTGGGGCGCTGAATTGGGAGACTTGAGCTCCACCACCCGCTAAGGTAGTCCCGCCGCCGTTCTTGGCTGTAGCGGCGCCGGCAGTCCGCGCGTACGAGGCGCTTGCCCCGACTGATACCGTTGGATAGTACTGCGAGTGAGCTTGACGAATCTGAGCCCGCGCTGCCATGTAGTTTTCAAAGTACTGCTTGATGTTCTGGTTATTGATGTTCAGTTGCTCTTCACACTCGTTCAGCTCCGGCTCGTGAAAGACTTCCCACCAATTGCCGCGGAGCATGGCGTCCTGCGGCTGCGCAACTTTCCATCCATTGGCGTCCTTGAAGTTGAGCGGTGACTCTTTGTAGTTAGGCGTGGCGGGCGTGGCGACAGAAGGCGGGTGATACTTCGGCCCCACGGTGCAAGCCGAATTCGCTAGACAGAGAACGCCAAGAGCCGCCACAGCGACGCGTTGGGTCCTCCGCGAGGAGCTGAGCATCTTGTTCCTCACGTCGCTTCCTCGCCTATCGAACGCGACGTGTCCCGTCGTTTTCCTAACATACGCAAACGCAAGCGATCCATCTCGAGGTAAACCACGGGCGTGGTGTAAAGAGTTAGAACCTGGCTGACAATCAGGCCTCCGACGATGGTGATCCCCAGAGGACGGCGGAGTTCTGAGCCGGTACCCGTTCCGAACGCAAGCGGAAGCGCGCCGAACAGCGCCGACATCGTGGTCATGATAATTGGACGGAATCGTAATAAGCAGGCTTCGAAGATAGCGTCGTAAGTGGACTTGCCGTGTTCGCGTTCGGCGACCAGAGCGAAATCGATCATCATAATGGCGTTCTTCTTGACGATGCCGATCAATAAGACGATTCCGATGATCGAGATGACGTTTAGGTCGTTCTTAAACACCATCAACGCGAGCATCGCGCCCACGCTAGCCGATGGCAGCGTCGAGATGATGGTGAGGGGGTGGACAAGGCTCTCATATAAGATACCCAAGACGATATAAACGGCCAGCAGGGCGGTGACCACCAGAATCGGCTCCGTGCTGAGGGAAGCTTGATATGCCTGAAGCGTGCCGGAAAAGTATCCGTGCACAGTCAGAGGTGTACCGAGCCGCTCCTGCATGTCGTGGATAAGTAGCGTCGCGTCGCTCAGCGCCAATCCTGGGGCCAGATTGAAAGACACCGTGACCGAGGGGAAGAGGCCCGAGTGATTGATTGAAAGGGGCGCAGTATTCGTTGCCACGGTCGCCACGGTACTGAGCGGTACGTTGCCATTCCCGTTCGGCAGATAAATATCTTTAAGTCCCGCTGGCGACTGCCAATACGGCGGAGCAACTTCCATCACAACGTAGTACTGGTTGAGTTGGGTGTAAATGAGAGAGACCTCCGACTGGCCGAAGGCGCTGTAAAGAGTGGAGTCAAGCGTCTGCGGGGTAAAACCCAATTGCGCTGACCGTATGCGATCGTAAGTAAGAAAGCTCTGCAATCCACCGTTCTGCTGGTCGGAGTTCACGTCCTGCAAGCCAGGTAGCTTCTTCATGTTGGCCAACAGAATCGGCCCCCACTTATAGAGGTCTGCCACGCTGTCGGCTTGTATCGTGTACTGGTAAAGAGCGTTGCTTGCGCGTCCACCGATCCGGATATCCTGCGCGGCCTGAAGGAACGCCTGTGCCGCGGGCAATTGGTTCAACTTAGGCCGCAATCGATTGATAATCGTCGGAGCATCGACCTTGCGTTCGGACAATGGCTTCAAGGCGGTATAGATAAAACCACTGTTGCCGCCTCCCGTATACGCATTAACGTGACTGACGGCAGGGTCGGCTTTGATCACATTGACCAGCTGACGGACCGAATCGTCCATGAGCGGGAACGACGCATCCTGCGGGCCTTGAACGCCGCCCACAATCGCGCCCGTGTCTTGCTGAGGGAAAAATCCCTTAGGGACCTTAATCACAAGGAGAACATTGAGCACGACGATCAGCATCAGCGTCGTCAGCAGCAACACCGGATTGTCGAGCGCCCAGTGCAGCGTCCGTCGATAGAAGCGCAACTGAATATCGAAAACCCACTCGCTAAAGCGATAGAGCCGGCCGTGCTTCTCCTCGCCGTGCGGCTTTAGTAGATGCGCGCACATCATAGGTGTGGTGGTCAACGAGATCACCATGGAAACTATAATCGCGGTCGACAACGTAACGGCGAACTCGCGGAAAAGGCGCCCCACGATTCCGCCCATCATGAGGATTGGGATAAAGACGGCGATGAGTGACGCGCTGATGGAGAAAACCGTAAAGCCGATTTCTTTCGCCCCCTGGAGGGCAGCCGCCATGGCGGCCATGCCACTTTCAAGATGGCGAGTGATGTTCTCCATGACGACGATCGCGTCGTCCACCACGAATCCAGTTGAAATCGTAAGCGCCATCAGCGAAAGGTTATCGAGGCTGTAACCGCATAGATACATGACGGCGAACGTGCCTATCAAAGAAACAGGGACTGCAACGCTGGGAATCAAAGTGGCGCGCACGCTCCGTAGGAAGACGAACACCACCATTACGACGAGAATCACCGAAATGATTAGCGAGCGCTCTACGTCGTTCACTGATGCTCTGATCGTGGTAGTGCGATCAAAGACACTCGTTAGATTGATGGCAGCGGGGATGGAGGCCTTTAAGGAAGGCAGCGAGGCTTTTACCCGGTCCACCGTCTCAATAATGTTCGCTCCTGGCTGACGGAAAATAATCATCGTAACTGAGGGTTTCCCGTCCATGTAACCCGCGTTGCGGAGGTTGGAAACCGAGTCCAGTACGTCGGCGACGTCGGACAGCCGGACGGCGGTCCCATTATGCTGGCCGACGATGATTGGCCGGTAGTCTTCGGCGTGCGAGATTTGATCGTTGACCAGGATATCGGCGCTGTATTCACCGTTTGAGATTTGTCCACGTGCGATGTGTGCGTTTTGCAGGCTCAGCGTATTTTGAATGCTCGATAAAGACAATCCATAGTGGTTTAGCTGCGTGGGATTGAGTTCCACTCGGACCGCTGGTGACGATGAGCCACCGACAGACACCTGCCCGACGCCCTGTATCTGCGAGACCTTCTGCGCAAGCACAGTGGAGGCAGCGTCGTACATATCGCCCTTCCCATAGACATCCGAGGTCAGGGCTACGATCATGATGGGCGCGTCTGCCGGGTTTACCTTGCGATAGCTCGGATTCGATGGGAGGTTAGCAGGCAGATAGGTTCGGGCGGCATTGATAGCCGCCTGGACGTCCCGTGCGGCGCCGTCAATGTCCCGGCTGAGATCGAACTGAATCGTGATATTGGTGCTGCCGAGGGAACTCGAAGAGGTCATCTCCGTGATTCCGGCGATATGCCCGAGTTGGCGTTCTAGCGGTGTGGCGACGGACGAGGCCATGATCTCGGCGCTGGCTCCGGGGAGGCCTGTATTGATGTTGATAGTGGGGAAATCAACTTGGGGGAGCGGAGCGACCGGCAGAACTATGTATGCAATGCCTCCCGCGATGGCAATGGCCGCGGTCAGCAGCGTCGTCGCTACGGGTCGGCGGATAAAGGGTGCCGAGATACTCATGCCGGCTCCGGGGATTTTGCGTCGCTTCTCCTCCTACGGGCGAACCGCTGGGCAATGCCGTCAAAGAAGATGTAGATGACCGGTGTGGTGTAAAGCGTGAGCACCTGACTCAGCAACAGACCACCCACCATCGCAATTCCCAGCGGGCGTCGAAGTTCAGACCCCAAGCCTCTACCAAAAGCCAGTGGAAGACCGCCGAGCAGGGCGGCCATTGTCGTCATCATGATAGGCCGGAATCGGAGCAGGCTCGCTTCATAGATGGCTTCAGTGGAGCTCTTCCCGTGTTCGCGCTCTGCTTCCAGTGCGAAGTCGACAATCATAATTCCGTTCTTCTTTACGATGCCGATCAGTAGAATGATGCCGATGATAGCGACCACGCTGAGGTCCTGACGAAAAAGCATAAGCGCCAGAAGTGCTCCCACCCCGGCGGAAGGCAACGTGGAAAGAATCGTGATGGGATGAATGAAGCTCTCATATAAAACGCCCAGAACGATGTATACCGTGGTCAGAGCGGCTAAAATTAGCAGCCCTTCATTGGAAAGCGAGTTACGAAATGATGCAGCGGTGCCCTGGAAATCCGCCTGGAGACTCGGTGGGAAGTGCATGTCCCGCGTGATCTGGGCGATTTTGTTGATGGCCGTGCCAAGTGATGCGTGGGGGGCAAGGTTGAACGACACGGTGATAGAGGGGAACTGTCCTTGATGCGTAATGGACAGCGGCTCACGTGTCATCTGCGCGTGCGTGAAGGTGCTAAGTGGAATCGAATTGGCGGTCTGGCTGGTTGTCGTGCTGTTAGCACTGACTGTTGTACTCGACAGGGCATTCGATAGTGGCGTAAGCAGTTCTGAGGTCGGTGTGTACAGGACCGACTGCGTGGTCGCGTTCGAGCCGGCAGAGGAGGAACTGGAAGAAGCAAAGGACGAGGTTGCACCCGCTCCCGTCGCTCCCACAGAGGCATTAGATTGCAAATAAAGTGATTGCAGTTTCCTGGGATCGGACTGGAAAGATGGCAGCGTCTCGAGAATGACGTGGTATTGATTCAACTGCGTATACATCGTGCTGATCTGGCGCTGCCCGTAAGCATCATAGAGAGTGTTATCGAGGGTTGATGTGGCGATACCGAGGCGGGAACCGGTAACGCGATCAATTGTCAAACTTAAAGCGAGCCCACCTGGCTGCTGGTCGGTAGCGACGTCTTCTAGATCCGGAATCTGTTTGATTTTGGCCACGAACTTGTCTGTCCAATCTTTTAGTTCGGCGGCGTCGGAATCCTCGAGCGTGAATTGGTACTGAGTCGGCGTAACGCGGTCGTCAACGTTGATGTTCTGCACCGGCTGCATGAAAAGCTGGGTGTCATGGACGCGGTCGTGCAACGCTGGTTGCAGCCGCCGGATGACGTCTGCGGCGCTGATGCCCCTGTCGTCCAACGGCTTTAGATTGATGGAGAAGCGTCCGCTGTTGATCGCAGTGTTCGTGCCATCGGCGCCGATGAAGGACGAGAGGCTTTCTACCGCGGGGTCCTCGAGGATGACTTTCGCCAGGTCTTGCTGCTTGACTGTCATAGCTGCAAACGAGACCGTTGGGGGGGCCTGCGAGATGCCTTGAATTACGCCCGTATCCTGAACAGGAAAGAAGCCTTTGGGTATCCATACATACAGCACGATGGTCAGAACCAACGTGGCGAGTGCGACCAGCAGGGTCAAGGGTTGGAATCGAAGGACGACTTTTAGCGTTCGCCCGTAGAAGGCGATCATCCGTTCAAAGACGGTTTCCGACCAGCGGTAGAATCGGCCCTGCTCCGATTCCGGCGTGTGCTTCAGGATGCGCGACGACATCATGGGCGTCAGGGTCAGCGAAACGACTGCCGAAATGATGATTGTAACCGCCAGCGTGACGGCAAATTCGCGAAAGAGGCGCCCCACCACGTCGCCCATGAAGAGCAGCGGTATAAGCACGGCGATGAGCGAAACGGTCAAGGACATGATCGTGAAACCGATCTGCTCGGCGCCCTTAAGCGCGGCCTCCATTGGCGCGTCGCCGCTTTCGAGATAGCGCGAAATGTTCTCGATCATCACGATAGCGTCATCTACTACGAATCCGGTCGAGATAGTCAGCGCCATCAGGGAGAGATTGTCGAGGCTGTAACCCAGCGCGTACATCACAACAAACGTTCCGATCAGCGAAAGAGGAACGGCCACGCTGGGAATGATTGTCGCCTTCCAGCTGCGGAGAAACAGGAAGATAACTAACACCACCAGACCAACCGTCAGCATGAGTTCAAACTCGACGTCGTTGACGGACGATTGAATGCTGGTGGTCAGATCGGTCAGCTTAGTGACTCTGATGGCGGCGGAAAGATTGGCCTCGATCTGCGGAAGCAGAGTCAGAATGCTCTTGACCACGGTGATCGTGTTCGCGCCGGGTTGACGCTGGACGTTAACAATTACCGCGGGTGTATTGTCCATCCACGCGGCTTGGTTGGTGTTCTCAACACCGTCCACAACGGCTGCAACATTCTTCAGAAAAACAGGCGCACCGTTCCGATAAGCGACGACAACGTTTGTATAGTCCGCGCTCGTGACAAGCTGATCGTTGGCGTCAATCTGATAGTCCTGACGCGGGCCGTCGAAATTCCCTTTCGCAGCATTGACGCTGGTGGAAGTAAGAGCTGTCCGTAGGGCTTCCAGCGTGATGCCGTAGGAAGCTAATTGAGCCGGATTTGCCTGGATGCGAACAGCCGGCTTTTGCCCGCCGCTAATGGTGACCAGGCCGACCCCGCTCAGTTGCGAAAGCTTCGGCGCAAGGCGCGTGTCCACCAGGTCTTCCACCCGGGATAAAGGCATCGTGTCGGAGGTAACTGCCAGTGTTAGAACGGGGGCGTCAGCAGGATTGGTTTTGCTGTATACCGGCGGGGCAGGCAGGTTGGAGGGCAACACACTCTGCGCGCTGTTGATGGCAGACTGAACTTCCTGTTCCGCGACGTCTATCTGTAGCGTCAGGACGAACTGCAGCACCACGACAGAAACGCCACCTGCGCTGGTGGATGTCATCTGACTGAGCCCTTGGAGCTGGCCGAATTGACGTTCGAGCGGAGCGGTGACCGTGGTCGCGACAACGTCCGGACTCGCTCCCGGATAGAAGGTCAGCACCTGGATCGTGGGGTAATCCACCTGAGGCAAAGCGGAAACCGGCAGTTGTGTATACGCAACGATACCCGCGAGCAGGATCGCAGCCATTAGCAGCGAAGTCGCGACCGGCCTCAAAATGAATGGTCGCGATGGACTCAAGACTTAGTACTCCCCGATTTTTCTGTTGACGACTTGCCGCGATGCTGTCCCGGCTGGGCGGGAGCGCCGGAAGGCGCGGGAGCGACTATTTTCGATCCGGGTGTTAGCTTCTCGAAGCTGCCGTTGGCGACCACGGTGCCGGCCCCGATTCCCTCTACCTGGGTCAGGTTGTTGTCGGCAACCCCGGTGACCACGTTTTTCATCTCTGCTTGTCCATTCTCGACGGCCCAGATAAATGCCTGCGTTCCATTGTGCTGAACTGTGGATGAGGGAACCAGAACCACCTTGTAAAGAGTCTTCACCAATAAACGTGTGTTGACAAACTGATTGGGGAACAATGACTCGTTTTGGTTCGTGAATGTGGCGCGCAGTTTGAGGGTCCCGGTTGTGGTGTCGATTTGGTTGTCCAAGGTGGCCAGTTTACCCTTGCTGATGAGCCTGTTTTGAGAACGGTCGAGCGCCTGCACCTCAAGAGACGGGCCTTTGCGCATTTGTGAAATTACCTGAGGCAAACTGTCTTCGGAAATTGTGAAGATGACCGTGATGGGCTGCATTTGCGTGATAACCGCAAGAACAGTGCCCCCGTTTGCAGTCACTACATTGCCAGGGTCCACCAGGCGGAGACCGACGCGGCCAGTGATGGGCGAAACAATGTGGCAGTATCCAAGCTGAACTTTGTCGTAGGCGACCGTCCCTTCATCATTCTTTACCGTGCCCTCATATTGGAGAACGGTCTTTTCCTGGTCGTCGAGGATCTGTTTGGCGATGGAGTTGTGGGCCCAAGCTGCCTGGTAACGCGCCAAATCCATCTTTGCCTGCGCAAGGACTTGGACATCGTGCTGGAGCTGCCCCTCGGCCTGCGTTAGCGTCGCCTCGTAAGTCCGCGGGTCAATCTCGATGAGCGGCGTCCCCTTCGTCACGTTCTGACCTTCACGAAAGTGCACTTCGGTAATCACTCCCGTGGCCTGACTGACGATTGAAGCTGTATAAACAGGTGTCACTGTACCTATGGCGTCCTCATAGACGCCGATGTTTCCCTCCTTTGCCACTGCCGTGAGGGCGGTCACGGTGCCACCGATCGCGGCACGGCGCCCTCCTGGTGGCGCTGTGACTTGCTGTTTATGGTTGAGTACCCACCAGATCACCAGCCCGAAGACCAGCAGCACGCCGATCCAGACCAACGTCCGGTGTTTGCGGGGAGGCCGGGTCCCGGCAGCCAGTTGATGATCAGGCGGAATCGGCTTGGCGTCGCCTTGATTAATTGCGTGGTCGCTCATTGTGCGGCGTGCGTCTCGCGCTCTCAGCGGACTGAAAAATCTTGAGATCCGATTTTTTCACAGCCGTCACCAGATCGTCCGTTAGTTTCTCACACTCCCCGGTGAACCGGCGAGACGGTATCTACGAGTCCGGAGTACATGAACATAAGCCCAAAAGAGGCTGTAAGCGCTTCTTCCTGGCGGCTGGGCTGGAAGACCGACGTGAACGCGCGGTGAGTCGCTAATAGACTCCGAATGTCCAGTCCGGTCTCCGGCCTGTCCGGTCTCCGGCCTTCACCCGGAACCGCCGTGCCGCGACAACTCGATCTGAAACAGTTCCCTTGCGGAGCAGACGCTCTTTCCCAGGCCAAGCCGCGTCCGCTAAGAGCAGGATTCCTGAATGATATTCTCAGTCAATGGCTGAGGCATTTTCCTCACCCGACGCATTAATCCTGCTCCTGGATTCTGAGCCAGCCATGCAGGCAACTCTACGCGACGCGCTTGCGGGCGCAGGTCACATGGTCGTGACAGCGAGTGACCTGGGCGAGGCCGTAGATCGGCTAAACGAAACGGCATCCAATTTGCTAATCATTCGTCCTTATATCAACAGCATGCCTGGGCATGTCGCGGCCAACTACTTGCGCAGGATACAGAACGGATTACCCGTCCTGATCGTATCCGGGTTTATGGACGACGATCGGACTAATATTCGCAACGTGCTCCAAGATTTTCAGACTTTCCCAAAGCCCTTTACGCGCGATGAACTGCTGGCCGAAGTCAGGAACGTTTTGAATATGAATCGGCCTTAGCAGGAATGCTGTTCGACGCTCACAGAGACAGACAATGGCAGTGCTCGTGACTTGCGCTAGGTGGTGTTCCAGCGGAGAACGTCTAGAGGGGCGCCGCTGTAGGCGAAACGGGACTTCTTCTGTTCGTGTGGTCGCTGGCCGTTGTTCGCGTGTTTTTTGGCGGCTGAACACCCGACATCTGAAGAGGACATTGGCTGCGTATTTTCCCCCTATAAACGCGTGCAGCATAACGGGATGGCACGGACGCATTTCTGGCGAACCACAGCTCCTTAGCAGGTGCGTTGCAACTGCAAACTGTACCGGAGAAGACTTCAACTGCCAGTCGGCGAAATCCCAGTGTTTTCGACCATCAGCATCACGGTTCGCTCCAAGGCGCGCGTTTTGTGCCCGAGAGCGACAACTCCTCGGAAGGTGCTCGAGCCGGTGGTGGCCGAAATCATGGCTGAATGGACTGAGTCCATCATCGGTCTGAAGAGCTTGTACCGAGGAATAGGGAAGACTGGGGGACCCCGTAATATCCGGAAACTGGACCGTTGTGAAAGCAGTGAAACAATGGCCTAGGCAAACGCAAGAATGCCAGTCTGCAAAGCGATGCCGAAGCAGTTAGACTCTTTCCGATTTCTTCTCATGGCTGTCGCCGGATGGATGAATCAGCGGCAAGAAAGCGCAATCGAGTACTTGCACGAGGAGAACCGAGTGCTTCGCTCTCAACTCGGCAACCAGCGAGTTCGCTTCACCGACGACCAGCGTCGCAATCTGGCGGCGAAGGCGAGCCTGCTCGGGCGAAAGCGGTTGGCGGAAGTGGCGAAGGTTGTCACACCTGAAACTTTGCTGAAGTGGCATCGGAAGCTCATTGCTCGCAAATACGACGGTGGTGCCCGTCGGCGTCCCGGTCGACCCACGACAAAGAAGGAAATCGAAGCCTTAGTCGTCCGTATGGCGAAGGAAAACCGAGATTGGGGTTACCTCCGAATCAAGGGTGCCTTGTCGAATCTCGGACATGACCTTGCCCGAACCACGATTGCCGACATGCTGAAGCGCAATGGCCTCGAGCCGGCACCAGAACGAGTTCGGAAAACAACCTGGAAAGAGTTCCTTACTCAACACTGGGACCTTCTGGTTGCAGCCGACTTCTTTACGGTGGAGGTCTGGACCCGCCAAGGGCTCCGACGGTTTTTCGTGCTGTTCTTTATCGAGCTATCAACCCGCCGCGTTCAGCTTGCGGGCATCTCTGCCGACGCAAATGGGCTGTGGATGAATCAGATCGCTCGCAATCTGACAGACCCCGAAGACGGGCTGCTCAAAGGCAAGCGTTATCTGATTCATGACCGAGCTCCGCTATTCACCTCGGAGTCCCTGACTGCGCTGGCCGAGGTCGGCGTGCATTCTGTGAAGCTCCCGCCTCGGTCTCCGAACCTGAACAGCTAGATTCGTTCGTAGCATCAAGCAATCCTGTTTAGACCGGGTGATCCTGTTCGGAGAGGAAAGCTTGCGAACGGCCGTCCGTGAATTCATCGCGCACTATCACACCGAGCGAAATCACCAAGGCATCGGCAATCTGCTCATCGTTCCTAGGCAACTCCCCACCATTAAGCATGGACCCGTTCGATGCAAGAGCCGTCTCGGTGGAATGCTTAACTACTATGACCGAGTCGCCTGAACCAGTTTCCGGATAGTACGGGTTCGCCTTGACGGGACGAGCCGCTTTCTTGGATGCCTCAGCTGCGGCATGGTTTCATCCATGAAGCTGGCGCGGACCTAACATCGATGGGCGATCTCATCAGCACATTCTGTCTGCGGCTGCTAAGACCGATATTGCTACTACCAGCGCACCCTGACTCGGCGTAAAATCAACGGAACATCCGCAGATCGAATTCAAAATTCTTCGGCTCGTGAAACTTAAGCTGCCTAAAGTCGGGGTGCGCCGGATTCAGAAGCACATTCCATTCCCCGGGGATGGCAGCCGAAGGAACAGATAACGCAGTGCTGTTTGCTTTGCGAATCCAGTCGTCACCAAAATGCCTCAGCGATTCATCTCTCAGCTGGCACCAGTCTGGTGGAAGGGATTTTAGATGCAGTCGTTCAGTGCGAAGACTATCGGCGAACTCAGCCTCAATTGAGACCAGATCGTCGGGTCTGAGTTTTGGCTCCAGGTTCACGAATGTCTCCAGGGCGGCCAAGGCCAAAGAGGTCGAGGTGTACACCATCCTGACGCCTTTGCTGTTCCAGCGTCCGCCGTACAAGCGCGCACCCTCTCCGGCGTAAGCCGCGCCGGCGTACCGCTTGCGGCAGATCCTCCAGATCCGCATCAGCTGTAAACGCCGTAAGCGATTCGCCCGAGAATGTCTTCGACCTCTCTGGCACCGACATCGGTGTCCAGCCAGTCCAAGGGAAGTTCGCCACCCAAGGCCCGGTTCTGTGTGCGCAGCCACTCCACCGCTTTCTCGGCGTTACCAATCACCTCGACGGCCGTAGCATAAACGCGAGCCAGTCGCACGGTACGATCTGATTCGGCAGCCGTGAGTCGCGCATGCTGACTTAAGCGGCGGCTCAGAGTTCGCTGGGGTATGCCAAGTCGCTCAGAGATGACGGCGTTCTTTAAATTGAGTTTCTCTGCCAGGGCCACTATAGCGCTGGCCGGCAACCCTATGCGGATGAGTTCAGTCAGATCCACCGAGTTCTTGATCGTTCGTCCCAAGACCTTTCTTCCTCCTAGGACCTCTGCGATTACCTGAGATGTCATTTAAGCCTCTTGGCGATGATCATACGCCATTTGGCTAGCCTCGCGGACGGTGAAGAACGTATGCCAAGAAGTACCAAAGAACGGGGACCTTCGTACCCTGAGGCCTCGCCGGGCACGCGTGCATTCACAAGTCTTTGTGAAGGGGCGAGACATCGAGGCCAGAAGGGACAGTCTCTCGGTCGCCTCTTCCGCGCAAACCGATGTTGTGTCCCGGCACTTGGGGCCAAAGTCGATTCTAAGCGGCCGAGTGGCTGGAATATCTGACCACCGACCAACCGACGACGCTAGCGAAAGAGAGAGCCGCCAACGGACATCCGGCCCCGTACAAAATCGCCCTTCTCGGCATCGGTAACGGGAGCTGGGACTGGTGGGGGGAACATGTCGCCCGAATACTACGTGAGCCAGATGAAGATCTACAGTCGCTTCGTCAGGAATTTCAATCCGGCGCAACAAAGCAAGCAGCAAATGCTGAAGATTGCTGTAGGTCCGGGAGGCGACGGTCCCCGCTGGACCGAGTGGACAGACACTGTCACGAAGGCCTATCAGCAGCACACATGGAGCTGGGATGTCAACGGCCTTTCTATGCACAGCTACACGGTGGTGCATTGGCCACCTTCCCATGCGTTCGTGGGGTTTGGTGAAACCGAGTACAGTCAAATCCTCAAATCCACGTTGGAGATGGACGGTCTGATCAACAAGCACGCGGCCATCATGGACAAATATGACCCGGACAAAAAGGTGGCCTTGGTTGTGGACGAATGGGGCGGCTGGTATGCGCCGATGCCTGGCAGCAACCCGGGATTTCTGGTCCAGCAGAACAGCCCACGTGACGCTATCCTCGCGGCCCTGAACCTGAACATCTTCGCTCGGCATGCCGACCGAGTGCGCGGAGCCAACATCGCGCAAACGATCAATGTGCTGCAGGCAATGATCATCACGGACAACGAAAAGATGGTCCTGACTCCAACCTATTACGTATTCAAAATGTACGTACCGTTTCAGGGATGCCACGTTGGTACCGGTGACCTTCAACGCCGGCCGGTACACGCATGGGGACATCGTATTGCCGCGAGTGGATGCGATCGCTGCGAAGGATGGGAACGGCAAGTTGTGGATAGCGTTTACCAATCTCGATCCGAATCAGCCTGCGGAAATCGAGGCAAGCGTGGCCTGCATCTCAGCCAGATCCGTAGCTGGAGAAACCCTGTCTGCACCCAGGGTCGACAGCGTCAACACCTTCGACGCACCCAATACAGTGATGCCGAAACCCGTTTCGGCGAACATTCAAGGCGGCAAGGTGATTCTGAAGCTAGAGCCGAAATCGGTCACCGTAGTCTCCGTTGAGAAGTAATGGAAAGCTGGAAACACCGGCGGCAAGCCGCGAGTCGAGTGGCTAGCCCCATCGCTCGCAAGCGATATATAGTTGAACTCTAGATAAGGAAAGCGAGGTGGCACATGCGACGGCTCGGAATACTGAGTGTCTTATTATCGAGTTTTTGCTGGGCGCAGGGGGCGAGCGATTTCCAACCCTCTTGAACGAACATTTGGGGAGCAGAGTATCCACGGGTGGACGGCACAGGGAGAGTCCAGGTCCGCGTCAAAGCTCCCGACGCCACTAAGGTCAAGTTGAACTTCTGGAGCGGGCCGAAGGTGGATATGGAGAAGCACCCGGACGGGTTCTGGACTGTTTCCACAACTCCGCTTGTTCCCGGATTTCACTACTACACGTTAGCCATTGACGGTGTGGAGGTCAGCGACCCTAGCAGTCCGTGGTTAAAGTCGGGCATAGGTCATAAAACATGTTGATGTAGAAATGTTTCGGCTTAGAATGGATCATGGCGATGGGAACCCGGAAGGATCGTGAGCGGCAGGAGATGTTGTGGATGGCCACCGCGGAGATCCGTGCGACCGCCGCACACCCGTTCTACGTCCGCCTGAACGAGCTATTGGACAGCAACAGATTTGATGAGTTCGTGGAAACCGAATGCCGGGGATTCTACGCCCGTAAGATGGGTCGCCCCAGCCTGACACCGGGCATCTACTTTCGGCTGCTGCTGGTAGGCTACTTCGAAGGAATTGATTCGGAACGCGGGATCGCCTGGCGGTCGGAGGATTCGCTGTCCTTACGGCGGTTTCTGGGAATCAGTCTGGATGAAGAGACGCCGGACCACTCGACGATCTCGCGGACGCGGCGGCTGATCGACTTGGAGACACACCAGAAGGTATTCACATGGGTACTGGAGTTGGTTGCCAAAGAGGGTTTGCTGAAAGGTAACACGATTGGGATTGATGCGACAACGCTGGAAGCCAATGCCGCCCTGCGCAGCATCGTACGACGGGAGAGCGGGGAGAGCTATGAAGAGTTTCTGAAGAAGCTGGCCAAGGAGGCCGGGATTGAGACGCCGACGCGAGAGCAGTTGGCGCAAATGGATCGGAAGCGGAAGAAGAAGATGTCCAATGAGGAATGGACCAATCCACACGATCCGGACGCCAAGATCACCAAGATGAAAGATGGGTCTACACACCTGGCGCACAAGGCTGAGCATGCGGTAGACATGGAGACGGGAGCGGTGGTGGCGGTAACGCTGCAGGGAGCCGATCAGGGCGACACGACGACGATCGTGGAGACATTGTCCCAAGCGGGGACGCAGATAGCGGAAGTCGCTGTGGCGGTCAACAACGAGGAAGCGGGCGAGAGGGTGAATCCGGAAGGGCCGGCGGAACTGGTGACGGACAAAGGCTATCACAGCAATGCGGTATTGAAAGACCTGAAGGAAGTGGGAGTGCGGAGCTACATACCGGAACCGGATCGTGGCCAGCGCAACTGGGCCGGCAAGGCAACCGAACAAGCGGCTGTGTATGGCAATCGGCGGCGTATACGAGGAGTCCGCGGCAAGCGGTTGCTGAAGCAGCGCGGCGAGAAGTTAGAGCGATCATTTGCGCACCTGTACGAAACCGGAGGCATGAGACGGACGCACCTGCGTGGGCACAAGAACATACTCAAACGCTTGGTTGTGCATGCCGGAGCGTGTAACTTGGGCTTGATCATGCGGCAGCGCACGCAAGTGGGCACGCCGCGAGGTCTGCAGGACCGTGGGAGCGCCATTTTAGCGATTCAGGTGCTTATTATGCTCGCAGAAACGCTAACAGTACTCGATATTGAGTGCATGGACTCATTCCAAGGTCAATCCGACGACCGAAGGCCACGCCGCACCGATTCCTTTCGTCCGCGATGCACTCACTACTCAGCCTGAAAAACGGCCCTTTAGCCACGGGCTGCTAGCACTCATGCGTATTTTGGCGGTGGAAAACCGGCAAGTGGAGTGGAGGTTCCAGCCGGGTTCTACCTATTATTCAATTCAGGATGTGCCGCACGGCCCGGTGCGTGAGGTTTGGTACAACTCGAAGGTGACGGGAACGTGGCGGCACGCCCTCGTCTATCTGCCGCCGAACTACGACACGCAGACCAAGATGCGCTATCCAGTGCTCTATCTGCTACATGGCGGCGGCGAGGATGAGACGGGATGGATCCGGCAGGGGCGCGCAAACTTCATCCTCGACAATCTGATCGCGGCGGGACGCTCGAAGCCCATGATTATCGTCATGGCGTATGGGTACGCCCGGCGTGCCGGCCAAGCTCCGCCGGACTTGACCGGAAAACCCTTTGGTTCTCCGGAGATGATGAAGGCCATGCAGGACATGGCATCGGCGTTCGAAGACGACGTGGCGCAGGTTCTGATTCCTTACATTGATTCGACCTTTCGAACACTTTCGGATCGCGATCATCGCGCCATGGCCGGCCTCTCGATGGGAGGGATGGAGACGTTCCAGATCACGCTCAATCATTTGGATCTTTTCTCTTACATTGGCGGCTTCAGCGGCGCGGGCGGGATGCTCGTGATGGGAGACCGGAAACTGGACGAGAAGATGGATTACAACGGGGTATTTGCCGATCCGGCCGCGTTCAGCAAGAAGGTCCATTTGCTCTGGCTGGGCGTCGGAACTGTGGAGCCTGAGAGAATGCGCGCGGGACTACTGAGGCTGAATGCCTTGCTCGACGAAGCTAAAATCCCGCATGTCTTTTACGAATCGCCGGGGACCGACCACGAGTGGCAGACCTGGCGCCGTGATCTGAAGGAATTCGAGTCGAAGCTCTTTTGAGACGACTGCTTGCGCTCGACGGCCGCGATTGTTTTGGGATCTTCGGAGAATGCATCAAAGTCCATTGCGGCTGTGAATTGCGCGATCAGAAGATTAGCGTCCGCAATATCGCGTAGTGAGCTATGCGCATCCCTAAAAAATAAGCACGGCCTCGCGTACTGCGCGTTCGCGAATGCCGTCCTTCAGCATCCGTGCCGGCGCAAGCTCCACTCTTGCGCCGAGCTTATCAGCGGGTCGGTTTTCCAACCGGACCCTGTCCAGCAAGGTATTCGCGTCCGTTATCGGATTCCGCTATGAGGTCAACATCTGATTGTGGCGTGGCTTCGTTCCGAGCGGCGGAGCCAAACCGGGACAGAAGCACCATACCTGCGGTTTTTAGCTCGGCTTCATGCTCACGGAGTGTGGCGATGACATGTTCGCTGTCCAGACCTGCATCCTGCAACACCGGGCCCACAAAGGCAACTTAAGCAGGACTTATGCTGCGAGGGAGGAGCTTCTGAACTCGATTGCCGTCCGGGCCGGCGTGTTGAGCGCTAATGGAATCCAATTCGCGAATCTCTCCTTTGCGTAGCTGATCGCTGCAGCCGGCATGTTTGCACCACAGCGGAGCCGCAGGGTTCGCTCGCGATCCGCGATTGTGCGGCCTCATGCGGCCAGCTGCCGTACGTAGGCATCCGTCGACTCTAAGGTGTCGTGGAACTTTCACTGCGAACAATATGCTGCCCACGGCATATAAACGGCGGAGCAATAATAGACCACGAAGCGTCGCGTGAGCGGTGTTTTGTGGCCCTCGAAAAGTAGACCACCGCACTTCGGTTCCAGAACATTACAGGGTAAGTGTGTTTTATGGGACAAGGTGGAATACTCCGTCCCCTTCACCAGGATCCGCAGGTCCTCGTACGGAACGCGGGGCACCGTTTTGTCGAATGCTTTTGGCGCTGTAAAGAGAATTCCGTCTTGCGTAAAGTAAAATACCGCTCCGACGATCAAATAGGCGCTCAGGGCATAAGCCGCCAACCTGATGGCTGCGAGTCGAAGCCATCGCCACCCGTCAGCGATTCCATGTGTAGAGATCATATCGAGGCCGCGGTAGGGTCTGCCCTATCGGCTTGGAATACAAGTGGCTTCGCACTTGGTTGATGTCGCTGTTCGGATTAGGAACGATATCGGCAATATCGTCTCTAATCGGCCCGGCGGCTTGTCGCTGATCAGTCAGCCTTCAGTGAGACCGTGGCCTGAAGGCCTTGCCTCTTTCGTACAGCCCTACGTCCCCGTTTGGCTCGTCCGTAACATAGTAGTGCCCGAGCACATCCCGGACGAACCGGGCTGACGATGGCTTGGCCATTACTGACGTCGATTTCTTCAGACGATCCAGAATCTCCGTGCTCTGTGGTCCGCCATCCGCATGGGGGTGGCAATGGGAAGGGAGAGAGGAGAGGACGTACGATTACGAACTCCGGATCCGCCGCAGGGAACAATCGACCTGGCGGAATCTTGGACACCGACAATACTTTTCCCGACGGAAAGGTCTGGACTATGGCCTCCATAGTTGCCTCGTCTATGCCAGTCACTCTGTTGTAGACGTCAGACAAGAACTTTACATCCGATATCACTACACGCCCTGATGACAGGAAAGCGAAATAGAAGAAGTTCAGGTCTCTGAGCTTCCCTGTTAAAACCGCCTTTCCGTTCTGGCGCAGGTCCCAAGCGAACGAACCAGTGAGGTCGCAAGGAAACGCTACGAGATAGTGTCCGTCCGGGGAAAACTCCAGAAGGGCGGACCGGCGCGCGGCGGCAATCGCGTCGCCTTCATGGATGTGTGCCTTCTCTCGCACTCGCAAATGCTTCAAGCTCCGCCTGGAAAGTGCTCCGATCGACGATTTTGGGCGCTGCAAGTTCATCTTTCATGATGTCTTTCATCGTCCTCTCCCTTGCTAACCTCGGTCATGCTTCCTCCTCTACCTGGCGCTTTCGGGCAGCTTCTTGAGGGTCGGTTATTATGTCGATCCACTTCGGGTCAGGCGAGGCCTCTGCGGCGTAGTTATCGTGCCAGTTCCACCACTTGTACGGCGGGGTCTGGGGGTAACCCTCTGGCGAATCCTCCCAAGTCTCCTGACGGCCGAGCGGCGTGATATCGAGGTAGCTCCAGGTGGTTCCCATCGCCTCGTCGCCGCGGTTGTTGATGAAGTACGTGCGGAACACCCGCTCCCCGTCGCGGAAGAAAACGTTGTGGCCGTGCCATTCATCGACGCCAAAATCCTTGTCGAAGCTGTCGGTCATGGTGTACCAAGGCATCTGCCAGCCCATCCGCGCCTTCACGCGCGCAATATCCGCCTGCGGCGCGCGCGACGCGTAGGCGAGGGTGGTGTCGCGAGCGTTCAAATGAGCCAGATGGGCGACCTGATCGGCGCCCAGGGAGCAGCCGCGGCAGGCGTGCTCGGGCCAGCCGAACACCCCGGGTTCGAAGAAGGCGCGATAGACGATCAACTGACGGCGGCCCTCGAACAAATCGTGCAGGCTGACCCTACCCTTGGGTCCGTCGAACTCGTACTTCTTGTCCACCGCCAGCCAAGGCATCCGCCGGCGTTCGGCGGCCAGCGCGTCACGGGAGCGGGTCACGGCCTTCTCCTGCACGAGGAGCTGCTGGCGCGCAGCCTCCCACTCCTGCTGAGACACGATCGGGGGTTTGTTCATCTTGTTTCGGATTGCGGTTTGATCTTTGGAGCTATCGGTTCTTGTCGTCGTTGCAGGCATGGTTTACTCCTCCTTAAAATGTGAGCATGAGCAATTCCAAGGCCCGCGCCCTCTTGAAATCAATGGTTTAAAAAGTATCCGTCCTTATCGGACGTCGGCAGATTTTACAGAGATTACGCGTTGGGTTGCAAACGGTGACAGCTCTAACCATTCCTCATCCCTGAAGTACTCGCCGCCGGCTGGGTGCTCTTATATTCCAACAGCTCCGCCACTAGCGCGAGCGAGTGTCAGGCACAGGTAAGGCACAAGACGAGTTTGTCTATAATGCATAGCGTCGAAACGGTCAGTCCGTGCGCCCATGCGCAAGAACGTGCCGACTCGGACTACGCAATAGGAGCGAGGCCAATCAGGAAGTGGTTAGCGCCTGAATGACGCGCCACTCGGAGGGTGAATCGCGGCTCGCGCTTCCAACTGGCCGTTCTCTGGATACGCTGACTATACGTTCAAGTTGTTCCAGAACCCTGTATTACGTGAAAAAGGTCAGTGCTTGTCCATTTAACCCCGGCAATCGAGCCATAACCCCCAGGCATTCGCCACTCGCGAACTCGAAGGCGACTACCTCATCACGAGCGACGCAGTAGAAGTGTCCATTGGGAGCAAAGCGCAAGCCGCGCGGTTTGCGGAACTCAGCCTTTCCACCAGGAGAGAAAACCCGGACCAGGTGTCCGTCCATGGCATCGTATTCCCGAACACTTGTCACCGCATCCACCGCGCCGAATGGTTGCTCGCTAGAGGCAACGATATTGCCGTTGGGAGCGACGGCGAGATCGAGCGGACTCAATTCGCGATCCGTGACCAACCGAGAGGGCTGCATAGATGTGCCTGGACTGAACGCCAGGACGATGTTATCGCCTTGGCAGTCGGGGCCGATTCCTGAGGCGAGGAACAGCTGGCCATCATGACTGAAAGCAAATCCTCGAGGAAAAGGTACAATGCCGGGCGGCAAGAAGTACTCTATGGCAGCATCAAGGCTAGTCGACAAAGCAATGATTGTACGTGCGCTGCGCAAGCCAACGAAATACCGGCCATCCGGGCCGAAATTGCCACCGCCGGGATTCAGGCCTTCAATCCGGCCAGTGTCGCGAACAATGAGCCCCTGCGAGGAGATCGCCAAGACGCGGTCGGCCCCACTATTTAGGAACAGCAAGTTTTCGTTCGGATCGACGGCAAGGCCACGCGGATCGGCAATGCGATCGTCATCAATAAAGCTTCCGCGCAGGCTCCCGTCCAATTCAAAGGCGAGGAGCGCACCAAATCCGCTTCCGCTGGCGCCGGATGCGCTTGTGACGAGAAGGGGCATTCACCAGTCCTCCCAGACTCCCAGCCTCAGCAAACGTAGTCCCGAAAGGCGCCGTATGACTGGATCGACGCTCGTCGCATCAGCGAACTAGTCCAGTGCTCTGGCGCACAAATCCGAGTTGGGGGCAAATCGGGTTTCAGGGTTTAGATAGCGGTTCGCCCTCCATCAACAGCGAGCTTTGCGCCATAAATGAAACTGGCGCGCTCCGTCGCCAGGAAGACAATCGCCTCGGCAATCTCGTCGGCTGTGGCCGGACGGCCCGCTGGTCCCTGGGCGGCTAGTTGTTCGAGACCTTCACCCATCGCTTGTGTGCCTTCCGTGAGCGTGGGCCCAGGACTCACCGCATTGACGCGAACCCCGCGCGGTCCATATTCCGCAGCCCACGTTTTGGTCAGCAGATTGATGGCGGCCTTGCTCGAACCGTAGAGGCTCATTCCAGGCGCCCCATAATCAGCAACCATGGTGGACAGGTTCACGATTGCCCCTTTGCCCTTCTTGGCCATCAGTGGAGCGAGTTCCGCCACCAGGAAATAAGGCGCCTTCACATTTATGGAAAAGACGCGGTCAAACTGTTCTTCGGTCATTTCATGCGTGGGCCCGAACGGATAGATACCAGCACCGTTCACCAGAATATCGACGTGGCCACTTCCAAGGTCGATCGCTTTCTTCGCCACAGTGCGCGCGCTGGCTGCGTCCTGAAGATCGGCGGAGATGAAATCTGCCTTGCCTCCTGCTGCGCGAATCTCGCCGACTGTCTTTTCCCCGCGCTCGGCATTGCGACCCACCACCAAAACGTGAATACCAAGCTGCGCCAGTTTATTGGCCGCCGCCCGGCCGATTCCGCTCGTTCCTCCCGTGATAAGCGCCGTCGCAGCATTGCTTGTCATATAACTCTCTCCGGTGCACGTTGCAAGTCATTAGACTCCAACGCACCCGCCCCGGTTTCGCGAAAACCAATGAACTCCGGCCTTCGGGCCTGAGTCGGCGCTCTGAGACTGCGTTGGTAAAACCAGATTCGTCCCGTCAAGGCGTGCGTGATCTTCCGGGATCGAAAGCAATATGATATTGGCTGTACGAGAGATTCGTACCGGGCTTCCCAACCCTCGGCTGTATCACGCGCGTCGCTCTCTTGTGCCGACGCTTGGACCCGCAATCAGCGTCAATGAACGGAACGCCGACTTAACCGTCAAGGCGAATCGGCGGATCTGATCGCGTTTTTCAGGAACCATCTTGATGATTCTGTCTAAATCGTCCTCAATGACTGGTATAAGCAAGCTTCGGGCCGAGTTGTGGTCCGCAAAAATCTGGAACGTATTGAAAAAGCGAGCGTGAAGCTGTGAGAAAATTCCCGTGTGCCAAGCATAAATAAGCAACTGGGCAAGCTGGCCAAGGCGTTGAAGATCGTAGCTGCAGACGGATCTGCTTTCAGTTTAAGGCTCTTTCATAGTCGTGCGGCGCTTGCCGCCGAAAATGTCTTTCTTCGTAGGCAACTGGCTCTGTTCCAAGAGCACGAGCAGAAAGCCCAGCGGGCCACAGCGGCTGATCGCTTCACTTTGAGCACGTCGGCGCGCTTCTTTGACTGGCGCGAGGGTTTGGTCATCGTCAAGCCGGCCACCTTGATCGGCTGGCATCGGAACGCTTTTCGGCGGTTTTGGCGATGGAAGTCGCGACCGGTAGGCAGGCCTCCGTTATCGGGCCGCTTGAGAGAGGTGATTCGCCAGATGGCCGCTGAGAATCCCAACTGGGGCGAAGAGCGGATCGCCGACGAATTGCTGCTCAAGCTGGGTCTACGCGTTTCACCGCGCACAGTGGCTAACTATGTGAAACGACAGCCGGGGCCACGAGGATCCAAGGATCAGCGCTGGTCCACTTTCATGCGGAACCAGGCGCAAGCGATCGTAGCCTGCGATTTCTTTGTGTCAGTTACCGTGAATTGGCAAGTCCTTTATGTTTTCGTGGTGATGGAAATCGGATCGCGGCGTCTCCTCCACTTTAATGTCAGCGATCATCCCACGGCAGAGTGGACCGTCCAGCAGTTGCGCGAAACCTTGCCCGGTGATCACCTGTATGGCTTCTTGGTTCATGATCGGCACAGCAGCTTTTCGGCTGAACTCGACAAACAAGTGGAAACCTTCGGCGTCAAAGTCATCCGAACTCCGGTGCGGACGCCGACGGCGAATGCTTATTGCGAACGCTTGATCGGAAGTATAAGACGGGAATGCTTAGATTACGTGATCCCTATCAACGAATGGCACTTGCGACGAATCCTTCGAGAGTGGATGACGCATTATAACGGCGGACGGCCGCATCGAGCGCTCGGCCCCGGAATACCGGATCGGCCCAACAAGATTTCGCTTGTTAGTGGCCGCCGTCACGAGATTCCTGCCGGTGTCCGACTCGCCTCGAAGTCGATTCTCGGCGGCCTTCATCACGAGTATCAATGGGAGCAGAGGGCTGCCTGAGCAAATTTTTGCGGACCACACCTCGCACCCCGAAATAAGCTACTGGGCGATGCGGTTTCACAAGGCCAGCATCATGGTCGGGCTGGAAATCACAACGAACGCGGAGTTGGTGCAATACGCTCTGAAAAACGGTATCATTCGCTCAGGCTAATAAATAACACTTGGATCACCGAGTCTCTTGCGACAGTAGCCAAGCGTATGGTGTTGCATCACGCTTCAATCTGCGGCATTCTCTGTATCTTGCCGAATCCCCTACGGAATTGCGGTGGCCAAAATTCGGGTCCTGCTCGCAGACGATCAAGCGGCCATTCTGGCGCAGGTTCGCCAGGAACTGAGCGAGGAATTTGAAATTGTCGGCGCTGTTGCAAACGGCCGCGACGCCGTCGAGGCGGTGCTGCGCCTGAGTCCTGACGTCCTCGTGACCGACATCTCTATGCCAATTCTGAATGGATTCCAGGTGGCCTCTCAGTTGCGCGCCTCGAATTCCCGCACGCGCATCGTGTTTCTCACCATTCAGATGGATCAAGATTATGTGGCTGCTGCACTCTCTGCCGGCGCGTACGGCTACGTTACCAAGCCCCACCTCTCAACTGATCTAATCCCCGCCATCCGCGAAGCGCTGGCAGGCCAAGTTTTTGTGTCCAAGTCGGCAAAAGACTAAAGTCTGGTCGGCGATACGCGTTCGGAGTGGAGGTTGCCTTGAGGCGCTCTCTCCCTCGTTTGATGAGATGTGCTCGGCGCTCGGGCGGCCTTCTATCGCGCCAGACCTGCTTTCTGATGAGTGCTTCAGCGTCGACGTGACATTGATCGAGGCGTGGGCCATCTCTCCGTTGAAAGCTCTAGTGGCCCCAGAAACGAAGCAACGAGGCACACGAATCCACCACCGACCCGGATTCACGGCTCGCGCGGAAGAGTGGCAGGCATGAAGCGAAATTGGCGTAGTGCGGCAATGTCATCATCGAAAACCGGCATGGGCTGGTGGTAGATACTGAACTGCTGCAGTGCAATGGTACGGCGGAGCAGGACGCGGCGATGCTGAGGGCCGAGCGACTTGAAGGTGCCAAGCGAGTTTCGATAGCCGCCGACAAAGGTTACGACACCAAAGACTTCGTGCGGGAGATGCGCGGCATGAACGCCACTCCGCACGTGTCGCAGAATCAGAAGCGAGCCGGCGGCAGCGCGACCGACGGTCGGACGACGCGGCATGCCGCTATCAGATCAGCCAACGGAGGCAGAAGCGGATTGGGAAGTATTCGGATGGGTGAAGACGATGCGGATGTTGCGCCCGCTTGGCGCGGACGGCGATCCGTAGGAGCTGTATTCCGAGGAAACCGAGGCTACCTTCGCGATCGGATGGAAGGGCCACCATCACGCAGACCTTCGTATTCATTGACAGCCACATCGGCCACGTCACCACGATCCACGGATAATCCAACCGCCGACTCGCCCAGATAGGGTGAACGAAAATTTCAAATATCTTTAGCTAGTCTTCTTCTTTCAGCAATTTTTAATCTGTTTTTACAAGTGAAACTCCCGTATACTCCTCTCAGGGGACTGGAGTGCGTGGAATTGCGCATCGTCACGACTCGGAGCAGACCCGCCAGCCACGGATCTTCAAGTACGGCGTAGTCGGCCGATCGACTTCCGCTTCGCTCTCCCGCAGCCTCCAGTCGATACTGAATGGCCCGTCAGGTTGAGCCCGATCGGACTCCCTCTGACTGCGGAAACCTGAGCGACAATAGCAGCCAGTTTAGGAACGGAGAACAAAGCATGAAACAGAAGATTGGATACACCGTCGTGGCGCTTGTGCTCGCGACGGGTCTTTCCACGCCTTTGCCGGCGCAACAGACCTCGGACCTCATCGAGCCCGAGGCGATGAACGCCCTAGACCACATGGGAAGCTACCTTCGCACCCTCAAGGATTTTCAGGTTAAGGCGGAGATCACCACCGAGGACGTCCTCGAGGACGGCCAGAAATTGCAATTCGGCAGCACGACAGACATGTTGGCGCACTTGCCCAACAAGCTGCGTGTTGACGTCGATGGCGAACAGAAGTCCCGCCTGTTTCTGTATGACGGGAAATCTTTCACTCTGTTTGCCCGTCGCCTGGGGTACTACGCCACTGTGCCGGCTCCCGACACGATCGGCAAACTGATCGAGGCCTTGAACCAGAAATTCGACATCAATGTCCCGCTGCTCGACCTCTTTCTCTGGGGCGGCCCACATGCCAGCACCAACGAGATCACTGCCGCGGACGATTTTGGACCCGGCGTGGTGGAAGGGGTTACTTGCGAGCATTACGCGTTCCGGCAGCCTGGCCTTGATTGGCAGGTCTGGATCCAACTAGGCAATCACCCGCTCCCAAGAAAGCTGGTTTTGACCACCACCACCGACGAAGCCCGCCCGCAGCATACGTCGGTTCTCACCTGGAACTTGGCGCCGTCCTATGACGATGACGCCTTCGTCTTCGTTCCGCCGCCAGACGCCCACAAGATCGTTTTCGCACAAAACAAGGAAGCCTCCGCAGGCAACTAGGAGCCAATGGCATGAAAACTTACATTCGACACTTCTTGACATCCTCCCTCGCGCTCCTTCTGAGCGCTGCAATTCTCCCGGCTGTGCCGCAATCCAGGGGAGGTGGGGGCCAGCGTGCGGGCGGTGGCCAGGCCAAAGTTCGCTCCACTGCAAGCCCGAGTGTCAATAACGCGAGCGGGAACCGTAGTGCGGGCAACAACGCGAGCGGAAACCGCAACGCGAACAATAACGCGAACGTAAACCGGAACAACAACACCAATGTCAACAACAACACCAATGTCAACCGCAACACAAATGTCAACCAGAACACCAACGTAAATGTGAACCGTGACGTCAATGTGAACGTCAACGGAGGTTACTACGGTGGCGGAGGATACAACAACGGCGGATGCTGCTATCACCCCGTGGCAGCGGCAGCGGCGGTAACAGCGGCGGCTGTGACGACGGCTGCCATCGTCGGCTCCATGGTGAACACTTTGCCACCCAGTTGCTCAGCCATCACGGCCAACGGCGTCACCTACCAGAAGTGCGGCAATACCTACTACCAGCCTCAGTTCTCGGGTGGCACTACTAACTACGTGGTTGTCAACCAGCCGTAGCCAAACGACACCGGTTGAAAGTCTGCCTCAAAGATCGGTTCCAGGATCAGCTTCAGTGCCCCTGGACCACACGTTCCCCGATGGATGGAATGGAAAGCGGGTTTCCCCGCGACCCTTCAGAATTTCAGCTTCCGTGCTCGCTGAGGTCTATAAGTCCTTCTGTACCAACTCCTCGCGGAGCTAGTCGACAAACACCTGCCGCGCTCCGACTATCTTAGTGCCTTTTGTAAGACTCCTTACATGCCTAGCTGCCGGCTTGGCGCGCGGTGATGGAAGGCTAACCACAATCGCTCCATATTGCCTATGACCGTATCGAAAGCTCCCCGGCCACATGACGAGATCGGCTGAAGCGCAGGGTGGGCAGAATATCGGCACAGTAACGTTTATTCAGGAGAACAGAATCGATACCTTAGTCTTACAACGTCGAGAAAGGCGTTGCAGGACTAGTAGGGGGCTGGTCAGTCAAGTGCGGTTGATCGAACAGCAGTTGTGTGTCGAGTCGTTCTTGAGAAACAGGGAATCATGAGAGCCAAGCAGGTGAAAAAACCTGATTCCGGTTCGCGCGAGCAGGCTCGATGAAGGGCTTTCCGGCTTGCCGAATTGCTTTCTTGTGCCTGGTTATCACTGCCCTTTCGCCCTGTCTCTGGTCACAAGCGATTATCGGCGAGTCGACAGCTCCGGCACGCGTTTCGATTTACCCGGGGCCGGCGGCAATGACGCAAGTTGACAGCGAGCCTTTCCAATTCGGCGAAAACATCAATTGGATGTCACTGCTGCAGGTGCCTTGTTCAGGTCCTGAACTCGACCGTGCAGCTAACTGCCTCGACGACGGCGCATTGACTTCCCTACCATTCGCTCAGGACACACCAGGAACCGGACCCACGGTTGGCAGCGCTCTCACCTCCGCAGAACTTCAGTCTCCCGCCAAATATTTCGCCAGGCGAAACGTGGCGCCGTCTAGGACCATGGTTATCACGCATGTAATGCAGGGCGCCTGGAATGGCAGTGACGACCCAGCCATAGAGGACGACGCCAGGTCAGACTCCACCAACGCCACCAACCCGAATACTGCGCCCGTCGAACCCATTAACCCGGCCAGCAATCAAAAACAAGCCGGGACAAGGGTCCAGTGGAAGCCCCTTCTTCTGGACACCCTCCTGAGTACGAGTATCATGCACACCTTCAACCTGTGGACCGAAGCAGGAACGCGGGATGCCTTGTACGGTCACTGGTTTCAGCAGTGGATGCGTTCGGTCAGTGAACTGCGCGGATGGAGCGACAGCGACAGGTTTATGGCCCCGTACGTCGGCCATTCTATTCAAGGCTCGATTTATGGTTTCACCCTGCGCCAGAACGATCCTAAGTATCGCGATGTTCAATGGGGCGATGGCCGCGATTACTGGATCAGCATCCTACGCTCCACGGCTTTCTCGGCGGCAGCGCACGCCCAATGGAAGATTGGCCCCCTCAGCGAAGCGTCCATCGGCAATGTCATGTTGCACGCGTCCCCAGGCTACATTTGCCTGGTGACGACTCCAACGCTGGGAGCGCTCACAATGATTGGGGAAGACTTACTGGACCGGTACGTCATTATCGGCCTTGAAAACAGGTCAACCAACGGGACGTTGATTATTCTGGCGCGGTCCTTTCTGAATCCCGGAAGATCATTCGCCAACGTGATGGCGTTTAAGAAGCCGTGGTACCGAGCTACGCGGATGGGCTTAGAGAACGCACAGGACTTCGCAATTCGCAGAGAACTGGTGGCGGATTACAAGGCTGGAGTTGGGCCAAAGCTGTTTGAATTCGTTAAACGGCCTGAAGTGAGCCCACATTCCGAGTCGAATGTGCCGGCCATCGAGTTGGCGGCTTACGCAAACTATGAAAGATTCTCCGGAAGGAACTGCATGGGCGGCGGAGGTTCTGGCGCTGCCAGGATTAACGAGGCCTGGCAAATCGTTACGGAAGTGAACGGCTGCCTAATCATGGGCTTCGCGGTATCCACCGAGAGCGGCGACTCCTTATTTTATGGTGGCGGTCCACGGTGGACTCCGCGGGCCTCTCATAAGGTGTCACCCTATTTAGAGTTTCTCGTCGGCGGGAGAAAGGTCACCTATGATGTGAACGATCCCTCGCTGCATGCGCTCTTGAAAGAAGAATGGAACGATGGGAATGGCACACTGCCACACTTTCCGAAACGAAGCGACTGGTCCTTTGAGACGGCGAGTAATGGAGCCAGCATTGCTGCCGGTGGTGGTGTGGACCTGGTGTTCACTCGTGCGTTCGCGTGGCGCTTCAGCTCACAATACACACATTCGTGGATGCCTAGTGTACAAACCATTCGCCCCGAGAATGGATTTCGCGTAACGACCGAAGTGGTGCTGCGCGTCGGCAACTGGTAGGGGTGATTGCTGTGCTGGAACTGGCGGCGATTCCAGCTCACTTCGGGGTCACTTCTGGCATCGAAGACGAACAGCGGGCCGTGCGCGATCAGCCTGCAATGCTGGGGCGATCTGTTGCTCACCACTGTCGGTCGGATCGTCCTGCAATGTGTTGCGGCGTACGGCACTGACATCCCTTGTGGGGACTAGAGCGCCGTCGCGAGAAAGCTCGTCGGAAGTTCCTTGGCACCGCCCGTGCCACCGAGCTCGGGATGCCCCAACGCAGAATCTCCCGCGGCTTCGCATCCATCTCCCTTCCGTGTTTCTACCTCATCGAAGTCCCGGCCATTCCTGGATTCCTGCAGAAGCGACGAGCCGCAGTTTCCGAACCGCTTCCGTAGCACCGGATGCGTTGTGCGTCTTTTTCGAGCGTAACCTGCATAACACTGCGGCGGTCTCCTGAGGCGGAAGAGGCCGGAGAGAAAAGAGACCTCAGACCCGGGGCCCTACTGCCGCCGGAAGAACTGGATTCGCTGGTGGCGCCCATAGCGCCTTATCCCAATCCTCTGATGGCCTAAGTGCTGGCCGCATCCACTTATCCCGAGGCCGAGAGAGAGGAAACTCAATTGAACAACAAATTGAACAGCATGCCTGAGCCTGATCCAATTTGCATTAGAGTTGATGTGACCTGAATATTTGGATGGAGCCTCAGATCAAATGGAACACAACGCTGCGAAGCCAAGTGGTTGGTTTAAATGTTCAGGCTGGTTCGCCGTCGCTGCTGCGATGGCCTTGTCCGCTCTTCCAGCGCTGGGCGACACGATGCAGGCGCCTCCCGTGACGTTGGTCGCCAATCCCCTTCCAGCGGGTCAGGACCAAACAACACTCACCTGGAATGCGCCGGATTCCTCGGCGGTGGAGATTCATGTTGGATCTCCCACTAGGACCCCGTTCGCGGACGGGGGGCCGACGGGTTCAGCGGTGACCGGCCCATGGGCCGGCTTGGGGATGTCCTTCTACCTGGTTGACGCCACGACTCATCAGCCGTTGGCTTCTGCGGTAATTCAACAGCCGGGTGCGACGCTGACGGCCAGTCCCAATCCACTGCCCGACGGCGTGAACCAGACGACGCTCACTTGGAACGCGCCCAACTCCGTGGCAATTGAGATTCACGTTGGATCCCCGACAGGGATCTTGTTTGCCGAAGACGGGCCGAGCGGCTCCTTAGCGACCGGCCCCTGGGCCAGCACTGGAATGTCCTTCTACTTGGTCGACGCCGCGACACACCAGCAGATTGCCTGGACGACGATCCAGGACCCTTCCGCGCCGACAATGAATTTCCTGGCGAACTGCCCGGCTGGTTCGGATCCCAATCTGTGCACGAACCATCCCGTGGTTCAGACCAGTGATGCGAATTGCGCCACCTGCCATCAAGCCAAGGAGACGACAGAATTCGATTTGTCGGTACCTGGCGCGCACACGATTCCAACGAATTCGACGCAGCTGCATGGGGTGACCTTTGCGCTGCAAAGCGTCGTAGGGTGGCCAGCACTCCTGTGACGGTCAATTTCTCCATCACCGGCAACAGTGGGAAGCCACTCACTTTAAGCCAGCTGAGTTCCTTGAGTCTAGTATTGGCTTCTCCCACCACTGACTATGCGGGTTACGATTCCGAAAGCGCGTTTACCTTCCCGACCCCACTGCCTGCCAATGCATCCGGCAGCTACACCGTTGGCATTGAAGGCTACAGCAACGAGAACATTATCACGAATCCTCACGCCGGAACGACGTCCTCGGTGAAAGACGCGGGCCTTAATCAGGTTCTGTCATTTTCGGTAGATGGATCAAGCGTGGTACCTCGGCGCCTCGTGGTAGGACTTGACAATTGCGATACTTCCCACGTGCGATTATCTGCTCACGGAGGGAGCAGAAACAACACGACTTATTGCGTCCTGTGCCATAACCCGAACACAACCGAAGTGGCAAGGCGACCGGCCGCGCAAGCTCCGCCAGAGACGGTCGACTTCCGAACACTCGTCCACAAGATCCATCGCGGAACAGATCTCACGCAGCAGTATACGGTTTATGGATTTAACAGTTCGGTGAATAACTTCAACGGGTTCTATTCCCGGGCGACTTGCGGAACTGCGCGAAGTGTCACGTCAACAGCTCCTATCAGCTTCCGATCAATCAGACTGGTCTACTGCTGCCCGTCATGACACCCCGAAGCTTCATCAACCCGACCACCCAGCCAGAGACCCAGTCCTGTGTGTCGTGCCATGATGCCAAGTCGATCTCCGCCCACGCGCTGCTGAACACCCAAGCGCAGCTCGGGGACAGTTGCGACGTTTGCCACGGTATTGGCGCCACTTATTCAGTGGACGCTGTCCATGCGCGCTAGATGCAGAAGCGCCGGCACAGTTACGCTTGTCCTGGCGCTTGCGGTCTCAACCAGTTCGGTGTGGGGTCAGGACGCCAAGCCGGTGGCCGACCAGGCTGCGACAACTGAACGACCCTCGGCCGTAGGCCGAGGGTCGTTCGATGGTCGTCGACTCGAAGTCGACTTTCGGAGGTCAGGACACCGCGACCGGTGAGTCCAAGCCTCATCTCTAAGCAGGAACAAAACCCGGTGATTGTGGTCGCTCCCAGCATTCTTGACTGTGTTACGCGGCCCATTCCTACGCGACCACTAATGAGACTCACGAATCGACCACCGACGCCGACTCACGGTTGGCGCGGAAGAGCGGCGGGCATGAGGCGAAGTTGGCCTACTGCGGCAACGTGATTATCGAGAACCGGCATGGACTGGTGGTAGACACCGAACTGCTGCAATGCAACGGGACGGCGGAGCGGGACGCAGCCCTGCTGATGGTGGAGCGGTTGGAAGGCACGCAGCGGGTCACGGTAGCCGCCAACAAAAGGATAGGACGCCGAAGACTTCGTGCGGGAGATGCGCGGCGTGAAGGCCACTCCGCACGTGTCGCAGCAACGAAGCGAGCCGGCGGCAGCGCGATCGACGGCCGCACAACCCGGCATGCCGGCTACCAGGTCAGTCTACGGAAACGGAAGCGGATTGAGGAAGTGTTTGGCTGGATAAGACAGTAGGGATGTTGCGCAAGACACGGCACCGGGGCGTCTTCAAGGTTGGATGGGTGTTCACCTTTGCGGCCGCCGCTTACAACCTTGTGCGCATGGGGAATCTGCTGTCGCCGACAGTTCAATCCGTATAAGCCGGGGGAGAAGTGTGTCCGGAGTCCCTAAAATCAGACTTTGGGCACATACTCCCCCACAGCGGAACTTACAATCAGCCTTAAATAGCGTCAAGAAGCGAAAAATGAGAAGGCCGACCGCTTTGACTGCCCCTTTTTCAGCAGCCTGTTAAAGCCACCGTGGTGGCCGGCGTGTTTTGTTCATCATCACCGTAGTGGGTACGAACCAGGAATATGTCGCCGGCGAAACGATTTGGCCAATGGCGCTTCTCGCAGGTCTCACGGGCAGGGCGTAGATCGTACACGGAGAGAGAATCGGCCGCGAATATGCTCCGGTAATGACGCCGAGCAATTGGCGGGTTCCCGAGATCTTCGACTTGATAAACGCCTGAGTTCCGAGAGCAGGTCGGCTGCCCGCGCCTGGCCCAGCACCTGGGCGAAGAACTTCTCGGCAATCTCGCCTTCCAGCAGCCGGTCGCGGTTCTTGCTGTACACCGTCTCGGCACCCAAACCGACTCATCCATGCTCAGACCGACGAACCAGCGGAACAGCAAGTTGTAGCTCAACTGCTCCATCAGCAGCCACTAGCTGCGAATCGTATACAGGACTTGGATCAGCAGCGCCTTCAGCAATTTCTCTGGCGGGATAGACGGACGTCCTACCGCCGAGTACATCTCATCAAAGCAGGGGGAGAGCGCCTTCAAGGCGCTGTCAACCATCGGTCGAATTCGTCGCAACGGATGGTCCATCGGCACTCGTTCCTCTGGTGAAAGATAACTGAATGCTGTGCTTTGCTGGGTGTCTTGGCCGCGCATATCTTAAAACATTAAGACGTCAATCTGTTCTGGCCCGTAACACCCTATTAGCCTTTTTTCAGCATCCTGTTAATGCGGGTCGGTGGCCAGAACTGGAAGGGCACCATCGGCATTCACGGTGCACACTCTGCCGCGGCGGGACACATGGATTACATTGCCACGGACGATCGACGCCAGGTGAGTCTGGAAGTAACCTATACGGCGGCAGATGGAAAAATCACGGTTTACAAATCCAACGACGTCAAGGTCAGGGCTGAGCAGTTGGCGCGGGGGGAACATCGCCAGATGGATTGTATTGATTGCCACAATCGCCCGACGCACGTGTTTGAGCTGGCTGGAAACGCCGTTGACCGGCAGATGGTCAACGGACGGATCACCACTACGTTGCCGTTCATCAAGAAAGAGGCTGTTCAGCTGCTGAAAGAAAGTTACCCGGATCGCGAAACGGGTATCCGTGAGGTAAGCGCCGGACTAACCAGCTTCTACCAAACCAAATATCCGCAAGCGGACGCAGCCAAAGTGAAAGAAGCGGCGGAAGCTGTCCAGGCGATTTACGCGTCGAATATCTTTCCCGATATGAAGGTGACTTGGGGTACGTATTTGAATAACATCGGTCACACGGACTCAGTCGGCTGTTTCCGCTGTCATGACGGGAGTCGCGTGAGTTCAAGCGGCAAGGAGATTCCCAACGACTGCTCAGTCTGTCATGATTTATTGGCGACGGAAGAAAAAGATCCCAAGGTGCTGAAGGACATGGGTTTGCCGCCCACCGCTGACGCGAGTCTCTGAGTGCTGTCCGTCAGGGCTTTCCCATGGTCCCGTCCAAGAAAGAAAACGGCATTCCTTATTCCTTGGCAGGGAACTAGTCTAGCAGGATGCGGACCAGAGGTTCGGCGAAAGACGGCTTAGCGAAAAAGAAATGGCTCCCACGTCATTCCGAGATCTAAGTCACGGCAGCGTGGTCCATCTTCGCGAGATAGCGTAAAACCGTAGCTGCCGGCTTGGGAGCACCAGGAAAGCGCTGTCGGCTGATGGAAGCTGCGGTGCGCGAGGCGGCTTTCCACCCCGTTCTGCAAGCGGGCCCAGCCATAGGCTGAAAGTAAACCAACGCCCAGTACAACGAGAAGTTTCTCCACTCGCACCCATTTGCGGCTCATGACTCGCAAGTCCCCCCCAAAGTCGACACCACCCCCTCGCACGGCAAGACGCCGCGTGACCAAGCAGAGGTAATTTATCCCACTCAGCCTCGATTAACCATTTATGTTTCCATTTATGTTTTCCATTGCACCCCGCACCATTTCCTATATACTATTGTGTTCGTAACGCAATTTGAAGGTTAGTCTGCTTTTCCCACTCCGGACTAGGAAGCGGATGCAAACATCGCGTCGAGGGTTTATTGGCTTGATGGCCGGAGGCGGCGCGGTTGCGCTGGGGCTTGACATCACTCCCGTGGTCACCCAGGCTCAAGTACTCAAGACTTCACAGACGAAAGAGACCCGTTCGAACTGTCCGTATTGTTCGGTGTGCTGCGGTGTCATCATCCACACGGCGACCGACGGCGCCAAGAACGTAATTCCGCAGGTAGTCCATGTTGAGGGCGACCCCGACAATCCGACGAATCGCGGAACGCTTTGCCCTAAAGGCGCCGCGCTCCAACAGGATTGTGTCAATGATCGCCGCCTGACAAAGCCGCAGGTCCGGCGCCCTGGAAAGTCAGATTGGGAAGACATTTCGTGGGACCAGGCGCTCGATGAGATCGCCAGGAGAGTCAAGGACACCCGCGACAAGGGATTCGTCCACGTCGATTCACACGGGCGGACCGTGAACCGCTGCGAGAATATCGCCTTCGGCGGCGGCGCCACCGATACCAACGAATTCTGCTGGACAGTTGTCAAGACAATGGCCGCTTTGGGGGTTGTGCGCCACGAGAACGTGGCGCGTACTTGACACGGTCCATCGGTTCCCGGTCTGGGAACCACGTTCGGCCGCGGGGCCATGACCAACGGATGGACGGACCTCGCAAACTCCGATGTGTTCTTGATCATGGGAGCGAATCCAGCCGAAAACCACCCGTGTGGTTTTAAGTGGGCGATTGAAGCGAAGCGGAACCGGAACGCGCGCATGATTGTAGTGGACCCGCGCTTCACCCGTACCGCCGCCACCGCTGATTTTCATGTCCCGATCCGCGCCGGCACCGATCTAGTCTTTGTTGGCGGGCTGATTTTCCACGTGATTGAGAACAATCTCTTCGCGCGCGATTACGTGTTGCATTACACCAACGCCTCGTTCATCGTTGACGACGATTTTCACCTGACCGAAGACGGCGTATTTTCGGGATTCGACGAGGCACGCTCCGATTACGACCGAAGCTCCTGGAATTACAAGGCGCACGGAAGCACGTCCACACCGGGCGCCCTGCCGGAAAGCGTGCGAACCGACCCAACGCTCCAGGATCCCCGATGTGTTTTTCAGCTTCTGCGTCGTCATTACTCGCGGTATACGCCTGAAATGGTCGAACGCATGACTGGTGTGTCCCAGGCAAACTTCCTGAAGGTCGCCGAAGAGTATGCCGGCATTCGCCGCAATGGCGACATGACTAAGACGGGAAACCTGATCTACTCCCTGGGCTGGACTCATCATTCCACCGGCACACAAACGATTCGCACAGGCGCCATCCTGCAGCTTCTGCTCGGCAATGTCGGCCGGCCCGGTGGCGGCGTTAACGCGCTGCGTGGACATGCCAATGTACAAGGCGCTACCGACGTCGCCATTTCCTGGGATAGCCTTCCGGGTTACTTAAAGCCGCCCATGGCAGCCGACGGAAGCTTCGCTTCTTGGATGAAGCGCATCACGCCAACGCAATCGAAACCGGATGAATGGGCGTCGCTGAATTATTGGAGCAACACGCCGAAGTTTGCTGTTTCGCTGCAAAAGTCCCTGTATGGTCCTGCTGCCACTGCCGCGAACGGATGGTGCTACGACTACATGCCGAAACGTCCCGAGGGACGTGGTTGGTGGGCGCTCGCCGAAGAGGCCATCGCCGGAAAGGTGGACGGAGTCTTCTGCTTCGGCATGAACATTCTGGCGTTGAGCGCCTGCACCGGTCGGGCGGTCTCCGCCTTCAGCGAACTCGATTGGCTGGTGGTTTGCGAAATTTTCCCGGATGAGACCAGTGAGTTCTGGCGCGCTCCCATGATTACGCCGGAGCAACGCGCAAAGATCAACACTACCGTGTACCGCTTGCCAGGTGCGGGCTTCTCTGAAAAGCCGGGAACCATGGTGAACTCGGGCCGGGTTCTTCAGTGGAGGGACGCCGCGACTCCTCCGCTAGGCGACGCCAAAATCGACCTTGAGATTCTGGCGCAGATCTTCTGGCGAATCCGCAACCTCTATAAGAAGGAAGGGGGAGCGTTCCCCGATCCGATCCTGAATCTCACTTGGAACTACGCCGATCCGGAGAGGCCAAGCGCCGAAGAACTGGCTAAGGAACTCAATGGCAAAGCTCTCGCACCGGTGACCAACGGCGTCCGCACCGTTGAGGCCGGCACGCAGTTGCCGGACTTCAGTTGGCTTCGCGATGATGGCACCACCGCTAGCGGCTGCTGGATCTATTGCGGATCATGGCCCGAAACCGGATCCAACGCAAAGCGCCGCGGGACGGACGATCCTTCCGGGCTCGGCATCTTTCCGAACTGGGCCTGGAGTTGGCCGCTAAATCGGCGCATCCTCTACAACCGCGCCTCCTGTGACCTGGAAGGAAAGCCTTGGGATCCGAAGCGAGCTGCCGTCTGGTGGGATGAAGCAGCAGGGAAATGGCAGGGGCATGACGTACTCGACTTTCCCGTGACTTCGCCGCCGAAGGCCCACATGGGCCCCTTTATCATGACGCATGAAGGCGTAGGCCGCCTGTTCACTCCGCTGGGGTTATTGGTGGACGGCCCGTTCCCCGAGCACTATGAGCCGCTCGAGACCCCCGCCGAAAATCTGTTCCACCCCAAGCTGTCGGCCAATCCGCTCGGCAAGAAGGTCGAAACTCCGTTCGACAAATTCGGTAAGCCGTCGGAGGGGTACACTGCCGTGGCCTTTACCATGCGCCTCACTGAGACCTACCACTGGTGGACCAAAAACAATCCGGCCAACGTGCAACTGGCGCCCGAGCCTTACGCCGAAATAAACGATGAAATGGCCAAGGATCTCGGCATCGCCGGCGGCGACTTTATTAAGATCTCGAGTGCGCGAGGAAGACACATCTGCCGCGCTCTCGTCACTAAACGCCTCGCGCCCTTGCAAATCAACGGCAAGCGCCTTTATCAGGTTGGAATCCCGTTTAGTTGGGGCTTTCGCGGAATCGCCGAAGATGCCGGCCGCACGTCGCTCACTCTGGTCAACGAACTCACGCCCACCAGCTACGACGCCAACGCGCGAACCCCCGAATACAAAACGTTCTTGGTGAAGGTAGAAAAGGTGAACCGGATATGAGCCAGGAAGCCCGCCGGATTCAAAAGATCTCCGCGCAAGCGGGCCCGGTGCCGGGCGCCGGCACGGTGCGGGAAGAGAAGGTGGCGAAGCTCATCGATGTCACCACCTGTATCGGTTGCCGCGCCTGCGAAGTGGCCTGCCAGGAATGGAACGATCTTCCCTTCGCCGACACTACGTTTCAGAACAACTTCCAGACACTGCCCGACACGGCCTGGAACTTCTGGACCCTGATCACGATGAATGAGGTGCAGCGCGAAGATGGAAATCTTCAGTGGCTGCTCCGCAAACAAGGCTGCATGCATTGTGCCGATCCGGGATGCCTCGCCGCTTGCCCATCACCCGGGGCTATCGTGCAATACCAGAGCGGCATCGTGGACTTCAATCACGATGCCTGCATCGGATGCCAGTACTGCACCATCGGCTGTCCCTTCAATGTTCCGAAGTTCAATCCCAAGACGAAAAAGGTGTTCAAGTGCTCGCTCTGCTCCGACCGCGTATCCCAGGGATTGGAACCGGCTTGCATCAAGACGTGTCCGACTGGGTGTCTCCAGTTCGGCTCAAAGGACGAGATGTTGCATGTGGCTCACAAACGGGCGGACCAGCTCAAAGAGCACTATGGGTACAAGAACGCCGGCGTGTACGATCCACCGGGTGTGGGCGGCACAGGCGTGATTTATGTCCTGCATGATGTCACCACTCCCGAAGCTTATGGCGGACTGCCGAAAGATCCGCACATTCCTACCGCAGTCAGTCTCTGGAAGAATCCACTGAAATGGCTTGGTAACATCGCCATGATTGGCGGTGTCGTCGGCATGGTGGCCCATTACTTCCTGTTTGGTCCCAAGGCCGATCCCGGCACGAAGGAGGATCACTAAGATGAACATCCGCTGGCACAAGCCGGATGCGGACCACCTCGTCCGTTACTCGTTTCATGAGCGAGCTACCCACACCATCGTGGCGGTGAATTGCGTCTACCTGATTTTGAGCGGTCTCGCCCTCCACACCCCCTACCTTTTCTGGATGGCTTCGGTACTCGGTGGGCCGGCGATGATGCGCTACTTGCATCCTTTGCTGGGCGCCATCTATTTCGTGACTCTCGTTTACATGTGGTGGCTGTGGCGAAAAGACCTTTGGGTCAGGGAACAAGACAAGCGCTGGATGTCGAAAGTCGAAGCCTACGCGACAAACCACGACGACGAGATGCCGCCGGTCGACCGTTGGAATCCAGGCCAGAAGATCTTCTTCTGGATCATGGCGGTAAGCGGCATCGGCTTGCTCGTTTCCGGCATGGTTCTGTGGCTGCCGGAGTTGGTTCCCTGGAATCTGCAATGGCTGAAGTTTCTCGCCATCCTGCTTCACGCTGCCTGCGCTTACGCGAGTATCGGCGGATTACTCATACACGTCTATATGGGCCTCTTCCTGGTGAAAGGCGGTTTCTCGCAGATCATCACCGGTGAAGTGACGCGTGCTTGGGCAGAGCATCATCACCGCCTCTGGTATTCACGCGCGACGAAAGAGCGCGTCGATGACTAGCGCGTCACGGGCCGCCTTTCGCTCCGAAACAGAAAGACCTGTCTGGGCGGCCTACCGCGAGCGCGCAAAAACACTCCGGAAGAGTGTGCCCAATCCACTCTTAGCGAAGTATCTGGAAGTATTGTCGATTCAGGAATCGCTCAGTTCTCATCTGCACCGCATACTGGCGGCGTCGCAGCCAAAACCCGAGCGAGCGTTACTTGCCTGTTTTGATGCGTCCGCTTTGCGACCGCTGCTTGTGGAAGCGCACCGTGGCGTTGCGGATTGTGGACTCATCGTGACACCTCTCGACTCTCTTAAGTCGTTAGACGATCTTTGGCATCAGGTCGAAAACTTTGAGTATCCGGCAGATTTTCCCGCGCGTCTGGTCTGTGAAGTCTTCGCCACCGAGATATCGGATTGGCCGCATCGGGAAATCGAAGGGCCAGCCGGTTGTTGTCCCCACTGCGGGTTTGGCGTCCTTTGCTCAGTGTTGCGCGAGGAAGGGATGGGCCGACGTCGTATGAGCAGTTGTTCGCTCTGTTCCAGTGAATGGGCAGTGCCGAGGCTGGGTTGCCTTCGCTGTGGTGAGCAAGACCCGGAAAAGCGGCCGATCTTCACCTTCGAAGACTGGCTGCACATTCGTGTCGAGGCCTGTGACTCCTGTGGTGGCTGGTTGAAGTCGCTCGAAATGACGAAGGACGCCGAAGCGCTGCCCATGCCGGACGATGTTGCCTCGAGTGCGATCAACCTCTGGGCTTCGGGGCGCGACTACGAGAGCATCGGCAATCATCTCTTCGGCTTGTAGCGCCTCACCCACCCAAACTCAAGCGCCATCTGCCGGTCTACCCTCCGCCTCCGCACAACCGTAGCGAAAGGCTCCGTCCGCGCCATCTCTCAAACGACGGTCTCCCGTTCCTCCGGTTTAGGCAACAATTGCCTTGTGATACCACCGCCCATAGTGGACTTGCTCCCGCGTTGAACGTTTGGTAGCCTGTCGTGAAAGCTGCCTGGCAGAGAATTAGTGTAATCCTCACAACAGTAATCCTCACGAACAAGATGTAGAATTGCACATTGTCGAAGAGCCGAGCTCGGAAATAGTCGCTAACACGACGGTGACCGGGTACGCTCTACAGCCCGCCCGGCGATGACTCAAGCGCCGCCGTCGGGCCGCGGTTTGATAGGAAGGACCGTCTTCAGTTAGTGTCTGACGACCTAACGCAGGCGCCAGTGCTGGCGGTCCTACGTGAATTGACGGACCAAAGGAAACTGTTCCCGTTCTTAAATCAGTTACGAAGGAAACGATTCAGGAATATGCGGGGGCCATTACACGAATCCCAGACTAACATCTTGGATGTTCGGAAATCGAGCTAACTGTTATCGAAACATCTTGCGTGTTGTTGCCAGCCGCCGTCCGTTAATGTGTTGCGCGTTCTTTCTGGGGGGAAAACGACGTGGATAGCTTAAAAAGTGCCCTGCTAGTTGCGACGATAACCGGCTTGGCTGCGCTGCCAATGATGGGTCAGCAGTCTTCAATGCTTGTAGACACCGGGACGGATGAGGGAACGAGATCTTCTCCCTCAGGGCAAGCTGGCACTTCGGTGGCAGTCTCTTCGGTGGTCGAATGCGCCTCATCCGGCCCAGAGACGAAGCATTGCCCAGCTGATACGTCAGCAGGTGTGATCATGCTCCATCCCTCCGGAAGCGTTGCCTGTCTCTTGGGCCGGAACTGGGGGTATGACGCTAACAGCGTCTGGGTTTCAGAAGGATGCTCGGGCACATTTGCTACTGGAAGCACCATGCCTGCCGCCGCGCCAGCGGCGGTTTCAAACCTCTTGACCCCCGCCGTGACAGAAAGCGTAACCACCGGATTGAATCCTGAAATCGCTAGTGACAACAAATATGTTGGGGAGTTTGCGCCCTACGGAAGTCTGCGAACAATTATCGGTGCTTCCCCTAGCGGGGCTGAAGTTCAGGATGATGCATCACGGATCGGAATTAACTTCTCGAGTCTGGGGAAAATCAAAGTCTTTGCGCAACTGGAATGGGGAGTCAACATTGTGCAGAGTAACGTTCAGTTCAATGCCGGGGCAACCACTGAGGGGGGCTTTGGCACGCTGAACTCAACTATTAGTCCGGTACTTGGTCCGCGCCTCGGATTAGTGGGCGTAGATCTGGGGCGTTGGGGGAAGGTCTCGTTCGGAAAGCAGAACTCGGTTTACTACGACATCACTAGCGACACGACCGATCGTTTCAACGTATTCGGTGGGCAAGCGAGCGCAACCTACGTTGGCGGGACCGATGGCGGAGAAACTGGAACCGGAAGAGCCGACCAAGTGGTTCAGTACCGCAATACGGTTCTTAAGATTGTCGACATCGGCTTGCAGGGGCAGTTCCGCGGTGCAAACGTAGCTACCGCCTTTGACGGCTTTGGTTTCTCCGTGCAGGCGAGAGTGTTGCCAGGCGTAACGGTGGGCACCGCCTACAACAAGACCTACTTCTCAGATACTTTCCGCGACACAATCGCCGGTTTCGCAGGTGGTACCCATTACTGGACGGTCGGGGCGAAGGGGAATTGGCGCATGATTGATTGGGGAGCGGTGTTCGCAACAGAACAGAACGGCGACCTCACCTATATCACCGGGCCAATTGGCCCAGAAACCTTCCCGGTTATCTTCAACGCAAACGGAGTGGAACTTTATTCCCGGTTCCACTTCGGTCGATTTGCCCTCGTGGCCGGTATGAACGACTACATGCCGCAACACCTGAGCCCTCTGCTCGCTCCTGACTTCCGCACACGTTACGCCATTCTTGGCGCCGAATGGCATTTTTCTCCGGCAGGCTTTGCCTTTTTTGAAACTAGGTTGGGCGATAGCGTCAATGGCAACGGGCAATCGATCAGCAACGCTGCCGCACTCGGCTTCCGCTATGACTTCATCTGGAAAACTCTGCATATTGCCCAGTAGAGTTTTAATCAGGAACTGAGCATGAGTGCGGCGTCATGGAATATGGTCCTAACCCAGTAGGGAAAGGGCTGCGACCTGATGAGCCGAAACTTCTAGCCCATTTTTCGCGCCGGACTCGCTAGTATTCACCCGTCGTGACCTAACCCTTCAGCGGGGCCGCCGATTTGGTTTAAGGCCTTCGAACTGGACGGGCGCGCCGGCAAGTTGCGTCGAAGTTCGTCCCAAACTTTGCTCTCGGGGAGCCAAACCGGGCCACCGCCGGATATCTTCATCGGGTTACCACATTACCGCAACCAGCGTGACCCAAGAATCACTTCCGATATCAGACGTTAACGCTCCGGTTCCGATTTCGAGGCCGCACGTAATGCTTCACGTCGCTAGAACTTCGCCCGCCACTCCGCTGCCTTGTCCGGCTTTGGCCAGCGCTCATAGAGTTGAACGATCCACTCCTGGGCCTGGGTCAGCGCGAGATGGTCTTCGAATGGGATTGTGGCTTGCCGCGCGATCATGCCCCGATAGCCGGAAAGTAACACCGACTCTGCCTCGGCCTTCCTTCCTTGTCCGGCCAGGCTGGCGCCCAGCAGGCTTTGGCTGCGGAAGCGCCGCCACCCGTCCGGAGTTGTCTTCTCATCGTTATTGAGGGCCTCGCGGAGCAACAGCTCGGCGGCGGCGTACTGCTTCTGCTGCAGTCGCACTTCTGCCAGCGACACCATCACATCCGTGGTGTCCGGGTGTGCCGGTCCCAATACACGACGGCGCGCCGACAGAACGGAAGTGAACAATGCGCCGGCCTCGCCATACTTGCCTTCGCTGCGGTAGAGCGCAGCCAGGTCGTTCCGATTTGCCAGCGTGTCGGGATGCTCGTCTCCGAATAACCGCCGGCGCACTTCGAGGGACTTGGTCAACAGAGGTTTCGCTTGGGTGTATTTAGCTTCGCAGCGGTATAGAACACCCAAGCCATTCATGCTCGCCAGTGTGTCGGGATATTCGTCACCCAAGATGCGACGGCTTATGTCGACGGTCTTGATCGCCAGAGGCTCGGCTTGCGCGTACTTGCCTTGCAGCCGGTACAGTTCTGCCAGATCATTCATGTTGAGCAGGGTGCGGCGATCCTCCGGGCCGAACACGCGACGACGGATTTCGAGGACCTTGGCGAAGAGGGATTCAGCCTGCGCATATTTGCCTTCGCTTTCATAGAGGGCCGCGAGACTGTTTGTCGTGCTCAGCGTGGAGGGATACTCTTCGCCCTGCGTTCGGCGCTCCATCTCGAGAGCCATCGTAAGGAGAGGCTCGGCCTTTCCGTTTCTGCCCTCCTCACGGTACAAGATGGCGAGGTTGTTGATGGTTGCCAATGTCTCGGGATGCTCTTCGCCGAGTACACGGCGCTGCACTGCCAACACCTTGCTATAGAGAGACTCGGCCTGCGCATACTTGCCCTGCATATCGTACAGATATGCCAGATTATTCAAGCTGAATATCGTATTACGATGCTCTTCGCCAAGGACACGGCGCTCCGCCTTGAAAGCCTCTATAAAGAGAGATTCGGCTTCCGCATACTTGTGTTGGTTCTCATACAGGGACGCGAGATTGTTAATGCTGAGCAAGGTGTCGGGATGCTCTTGGCCGAGCACGCGGCGCTGCCCCTGGAGCGATCTGGTCACGAGAGGTTCGGCCTGCGCATACTTGCCCTCCAGTTGGTACAACGAGCCCAGCCGGTACATGCTTTCCAGAGTGTCGGGATGGTCATCTCCAAGAAGGCGCCGCCGGGCCTCGAGGACTTTGGTAAACAATGGCTCGGCCTGCGCATACTTTGCCCCGCCATCGTAGACTACTCCGAGATCGAACATGCTTTGGAGAGTGTCGGCATGCTGCTCTCCGAGGACCCGACGCTGGACCTCCAGCACTTTCTTGTAAAGCGGCTCGGCTTGCGCAAACTTACCTTGGTTCAGGTATACCGTGGCCAACCTCCGGAGGCTTGTAAGCGTGCCAGGATCGTCCTCGCCCAGCACGCGACGCCTTAGCTGGATGGTTCGTTCCAGCTGCCGTTGCGCCTCCGGATAGACGCCGAGTTCCAGGTAGGTCATTCCGATGGTCTGGCGTATCGAGGCCTCCACCAAGGGCTGTTTGTCAAACTTGCCTTGGATGCGAGCAGCGGCCCGGTCGAGTGCGGTGCGCACCTTGAGGTCGGGGTCCGGCTTGGAATCGGGCCTGGCCTGGTTGTAGGCACTGGCTTGCGACAAGAGGTCTTCCTGCAGGAAGTTGTTCACCGCTCTTGCCGCGGCGGCCTCATCGTCGGCCCGCTGCTTCTCCGCGAGGGCCCGATTGCGCTCGAGGGTGGCCAGCTGCCCGGCCCGGCTGGCTCGTATTGCCAGAACTGTGCTGACGATGATTCCTGCCGTCAAGACCACAATTACGGCGGCCGTGCCGGCTACGAGGGCTCGGTGTCTGCGAGCGAACTTTTGCAGTTGATAGGCAGTGCTCGGCGGCCGAGCAGTAATCGGCTCGTCGCACAGGTAGCGCCGAATGTCAGCTGCGAGGCCCGCCGCCGATGAATAACGCCGCGCCTTGTCCTTCTCCAATGCCTTACCAACGATGGTTTCGATATCGCCGCGGCAACTGCGGCTGATCGAGCTCAGTGACGCAGGATCTTCTTCCCGAATTGTCCGTGCAGCTTCGGGTAGCTGCCGACGGCTTAGGTCGTAGGGTAGCCGCCCGGACAAGAGCTCATATAAAACAACTCCCAGCGAGTAGACGTCACTACGCGTATCCACTTCTTGCGGATCCGCCAGCACTTGCTCGGGGCTCATGTAATCGAGCGTTCCCAGAATTTGGCCCAAGTCAGTCTGGCGGGTGGCCCGTTCGTCGCTCTCGGTGACGCGGGCGACGCCAAAATCGAGGATCTTCGGCTGGCCTGTCTCATCGACCAGGATGTTGCCGGGCTTCAGGTCGCGGTGAATCAATCCACGCTGGTGTGCGTGCTCGACGGCGTCGCAGACTTTGGCCGCTAGTTCCAGCCTCTGCCGCGTATCGAGATGATGGATTTCCGCATAGGACAGCAACGATTGCCCGCGGATGAGCTCCATGGCAAAATAAGGCTGTTGCCCGAAGCCTGTGTCGGCCGTGCTCGCCTCGTAGATTTGTGCGATTCCCGGGTGCTGTAAGCGGCCCAGGGCCTTGGACTCATGTTCAAACCGCCATGATCGTTCAGGTGTGGCCAAGCCGGGCTTGACCACCTTAAGAGCCACGCTGCGGCGCGGCTGTTCCTGCTCGGCTTCATAGACAATGCCCATGCCGCCTTCGCCGAGGACGCGAACAATCCGATAGCGGCCGATGGCTGCTGGGAATGAGCGGGCGGAGGCGACTCCATTCTCACCAGCCGCGCCGAAGGACCTGGCCAGAGACTTGGCGGCCACTTCCTGCGCTGGCTCCTCAAGAAAACTATCGGCGCCTTCGAGTTGAGCCAAGAGTGATCGCACTTCGCGTTGTAGCGACTCGTCTCCGCCGCATGCGTGGCTGATGAAGTCCGCCCGCAGGCTCTCTTCCAGCTCCAGGGCGGAATGGTAGAGCTGTTCGATATGCCGCCAGCGCTCATTTTCCATCAGACGGCTCCTGGCTCAGTTCGCGGCGCAACCAACTCTTGGCCAGCTTCCAGTCGCGCAGCACCGTCTCCCCGGAGACCCGCAGCACTTCGGCAGTCTCTCGAACGCTGAGGCCGCCGAAAAAGCGCAACTCGACGATTTGCGCCTTGCGCGGGTCGAATGCCGCGAGAGCGTCGAGGGCGTCGTCGACGGCGACAAGGTCGATGCCGGGCACTCCTGTGACAGCCCCCGCTTCATTGAGCTCTAGTGCCGGAATGTTGCTACCGCGCTTAAGCGCCTGGCGAGAACGAGCCCAGTCCACCAGAATGCGCCGCATGATGCGCCCGCACACGGCGAAGAAATGGGCACGGCTCTGCCAGCTGGGAAGTGCTGAATTCAAGAGATGCAGGTACGCCTCGTTCACCAAGGCGGTCGCTTGCAGCGTGTGGCCCGACCGTTCGTCGGCCATGTAACGCTGGGCCACCCGGTGCAGATCGGCGTAGACCACCGGCGTCAGCTCCTCGAGCGCGCTTTCGCTACCTTCGCTCCAGGCTTGCAGTAGCTGCGTTAACCGGTGAGCCGGCAACTCCATACTTCAGCACCGCCTTTGGAACCGTTCAAAGAAGCCTATCACTCTTTCTTCCCCCTAGGCTTCGCCGTTTGACCGCCTCTGTGGGGCCGCTTATAAAGAAGCTTGTCGGCGCCATTACAGTTTTCGGTCGCCTTTTCCGCTCTTGAAGATGAGAGCATCTGCGAAAGCAACGCCCATTCTCAGTATTCTGCTCGAGGCGACGCCCAATCAGACTGCTCCAAAGTCGTTTAACTACGTCGAAGAGGACAAAACATCACCGGAGGGAATTCTCATGAAGAACGTTTCAGTAGCGATTGGCCTGGTGGCATTCCTGCTCGCAAGTGGAGCCAAGGCACAGGACATTACCATCTCATGGCAGGTGAAAGGGAAGAACATCGGCACCGGTTACCTTCCCAAACTGGCTTCGGACGGAATACAGAATGTTGTGACGATTGACGAAACCGGCACTGGCTTAAGCACGCTCGAAGATCAGATCGGAACGCTTGCGACGGCATCAGTATCCTGGACGGGTGGGTGGAACTTCTTGTACAGTCCGCCCCAAACCACCCCGCAGATTGGACACGCGCCATCGATCGCCTTGGGCTATGACGGCGATAACAATTATGACGATGCAATCGAGATGCATCAAGGTGGTCAAGACAAGGAAAGCTCACTCTGGTATCAGATCGGCAGCAACAGCCCTCCGTCTTTCTCAAAGATCCATTGGTTGGCTTCACATCAGTACGACACGGGTTACAATGCCACCGTGGCTGCCGACCTGAATGGCCCGTCCAACACAACCACGACCGTTGTCGAAGTGCATCAAGCGGGAAAAGGCGAATCCGCTCTTTGGTACCACGTTGGCACTTTAACGCTCGGGGATTCGCCGTCTATGAGCTGGGGTCCGGCGCTTGAGATGAATGGCGGCATGAACCAAGGCTACGCGCCAACAGTCTCGGTTGCCAACAATCTTGCGGTCATAGTGGCTCAGGGGACGGGAGGTACGCTGTGGTACGCAATCGGGGTCGTGGACACAGTCACCTCCAAGATCAATTGGACCGATCCCATTCCGTACGGTACCGGCTACAATCCGACCATCTCGGTGTTTGGCGATGGCACAGACCTGTTTATTAAGGGACGCGTCGTTGTGGAAGCACACCAAATGGACAGCAGCGCCGGACCGTCGTTGTACAGTGCGGGCGTCTTGAAAAATGGCACGGACGGCACCCCTCCCACGTCCATAACGTGGAGCACAGACGTGGACATTTCTTATTCCACGGGTTGCTACCCATCCGTCGCGCTGTCCTTCGACGGGTATACGCCATCGAACCTGAGCGTGACAGAGACGCATGAGACCGGTTGTGGGTCCGAAAAGACTATCGAGTATTCGTTTGGATATCTGAAGGAGAAGTAACGATCGGAGGTAAGGGTCGTGGTGGCCTGTGGCGGGCTGGCTAGCCCTCAGCGAAGAGCAATCGCCGCGCGACTTCCCGTTCGGTGCGCTATGCCTTTGGTCAATCGGAGCCAAGTGAGTCGCAGCAGTACCTTACTTGGTGCTGGGATGTTACCTTCCGATATTGCTGGATAACCTCCGCGCTTCGGCCTCGAGTCAGGGGCGCAATCGTGAGTCAGTCGTCGGTACTGCTGTCGCCGCGGCTACTGGCGCACGGTCAGTGGCTCGATGAGTTTCGATGGTAAGATCGAGCAGCAAATCCGCATCTCCTCGGTATCAGTAACGCCCATCTATCGTCGATGACATGGCGCGAATATCACGAATCTACCAAGCACAGCGTTGAGTCGTCGAGGCGAGCGCCGCATGTTCTCGAGTGGGAGAATATGCCCGATCCGTAACGTCACTACGAGGGAGTACCGTGCTCGATCTGCCGGCAGATCCACCCAGCCCTGCAACGCCAGCGCTCGAAGTGCTTAACGGTGTCTCTGGCAACACGTCTGCCGGTGACGGCTCCACGTTCCTTTCGCAATTGCTGTTCTATTCCGCCTCGATTTCTTCATCCAAGCGTGTTCCGTCCACTGGAGACCGGTACGCGTTGCGCGTGAACCCGTCCTCCGGGAACCTGCACCCGACCGAATTCCACTTCCTCGCGCGGTGCCTGAAGGATTGGCCCGATGGGCTGTATCATTACCGTCCCTCTGCACACATGGCCGACCAGCGTGCGCGGGACGATTCTGAGCTGAAGTGTCGGGTAGGACGATGGCGCTTTGCGGGCTTCGAATGATGCCGCGGTTTCCATCGCCCTCCCTAAAATTCCGTACGGCGGGTTGCCGAGTCGGCCCGCGGAATCGCACCGCGAGCCGCTCACAGAACCGTGCGTAAACCTCTCGATTTACACGGCTCGTGCGACCGAGAGAAGGCTGCCGCCTTCCGTTTAGCATGAGGGCTCTTCCTGTCTCCAGTTGACCCGAACCAAACGTCGATCACCGGCTCCCTTGGCTCCGCGATCATTACAATCGCTTCAACGCTACTACGAAGCCGTCCGCCCCTGATCGGAGCATCGGTATTTCTGCCTCGCGGTTCTTCCGCTTGTGCATTTTTCCGTTAACATCTCCGAGCAAGTTCTCAAGTTCCATACAAAATGCCTGAATGAGATTCGCGCCTCCTATACACCGGACACCGCATGGCCAGTAAGTAAGGTTCCTTCCATGCTTATCCCTGGATCGGGGAAAGATCCTGGTTTCGATGTCATCTAACCGTATTTCGATGCTTCCTCAGAGGTTCATTCGCATTCGCCTCTCTCATTCACACCTGACGTGATCAAGCCACGCCTTTTAACTGTTACGTTCACGACCATGGTCTTTCGACATAAGCCGCTAACAGCGGTTTGAAGCCCCTTCTTACAAAGCGGCTCCGAAGGGCCCACCTTCATCATTCGTACAGCATAGACCTTGCGGTCTTTCTTGACACACTTCCCCGGTACGGCTTCAAGGCCGGAATATCAGACGCGGCCTTCCCAGCACGCTGGTTTGCCATCGCCCTTCGTACCCTCTGCTGCCATCGCTTTTCCCTGCTCTGTGTCAGGGACGATGCGCTTACAAGCACCTCCGTGCAAGCGGTCTCTCCGCTTTACCCCAGGGGCCCTCGCTCCGGTCCGGGTTATTCTGTCCCGGTCCATCAACGCTTACTCGACCCCATCCGCCCCACTCGCAGGCACATTCTGATTTCACCGTCTCGCGGCTTATACGAAATGCCATCGCTGTGCATGCCATTGGCATGCCTAGGCAACCCACGACTGGTTCTGAGCTTTCATCGCTGATCTTTCACAACATGTCGTCCTCTGAGACCACGGGGAATTCTGCGGCTGCATACACCCAGTTCCTTCACCACAGACAAGGGCCTTCAACTCCAGTTAACAGTTTCGGCATTCCCAAGATCCTCACACTCCGATTCTGGTGAGGGAGATTGTTTTCGAGGCTTAACTACGGTTCGCTTGCGCTACGAGTTGCGGTAGGGATACCGGTTACCCGATACCGCCGAGTCGCCCCGGGGGATTTCACCCCGAGGCGCTCACAGAACCGTGCATGACAGTCTCCCGTCACACGGCTCGTGCCATCCAGTAAGAGCTGCCGCCCTCCGCCACAACCAATCGGCTCCTCCTGTTGCCAGTTGACCAAGCTGATCATGACGCGAATGGCCTGCCCCCTTCGCTCCACGGGCATTACCCCGCTTCATGGCTACTACGGGGCAGTCCGCCCCTGTCCAGCGAATCAGTACTTTCGGCCTCGCGGAGCTGCCGCTTGGGCCTTTTCCCTTATCACCGCCGAACAGGTTCTCAAGTTCCGGACCAGAGCCAAAGCCAGAGTCACGCCACCTGTACCCCGGACACCGCATAGCCAGTAACCAGGTTTCCGCTATGCTCCTCCCGGAGAGCGGGGGCGCTCCGGTTTTGATGCCATCTGTAGATCTGTTTCGAGGCCTCATCAGTGGTTCACTTGCGTTCGTCTCTCTAACTCACACATGACGTGATTTCCTCACGCCTTTTCCGTAACGTTCACCACCACCGTCATTGAACGGCAGCAGCTTACGGCTGTTTGAAACCAGCTCCTGTAAGCCGGTTTCGAAGGGCCCCCCTTCATCTCTGGTACAGCATTGCGCTCCTCGCGCATTCTTGACACAACCCCGCACAGACCCGTGCTGGCGCTGTTAGCAGGCTGCTGAAAAAGGGGCAGTCGAAGCGGTCGGCCTTCTCATTTTTCGCTTCTTGACGCTATTTAAGGCTGATTGTAAGTTCCGCTGTGGGGGAGTATGTGCCCAAAGTCTGATTTTAGGGACTCCGGACACACTTCTCCCCCGGCTTATACGGATTGAACTGTCGGCGACAGCAGATTCCCCATGCGCACAAGGTTGTAAGCGGCGGCCGCAAAGGTGAACACCCATCCAACCTTGAAGACGCCCCGGTGCCGTGTCTTGCGCAACATCCCTACTGTCTTCATCCAGCCAAACACTTCCTCAATCCGCTTCCGTTTCCGTAGACTGACCTGGTAGCCGGCATGCCGGGTTGTGCGGCCGTCGATCGCGCTGCCGCCGGCTCGCTTCTGATTCTGCGACACGTGCGGAGTGGCCTTCATGCCGCGCATCTCCCGCACGAAGTCTTGGGTGTCGTATCCTTTGTCGGCGGCTACCGTGACCCGCTGCGTGCCTTCCAACCGCTCCACCATCAGCAGGGCTGCGTCCCGCTCCGCCGTCCCGTTGCATTGCAGCAGTTCGGTGTCTACCACCAGTCCATGCCGGTTCTCGATAATCACGTTGCCGCAGTAGGCCAACTTCGCCTCATGCCCGCCGCTCTTCCGCGCCAACCGTGAGTCGGCGTCGGTGGTCGATTCGTGAGTCTCATTACGGCGCTTCTCGCCATGAAAATCCACGCTTGGATTGCCGGGATCGTCCTTCGGCCTTGAGTCGCCGCCATCTTTTCTTTGAAAACTCTTTTGACTGGCCCAAGCCTCGATCAATGTCCCATCCACACTGAAGTGCTCATCGGAGAGCAGGTCGGCTGCCCGCGCCTGGCCCAGCACCTGGGCGAAGAACTTCTCGGCAATCTCGCCTTCCAGCAGCCGGTCGCGGTTCTTGCTGTACACCGTCGGCACCCAAACCGACTCATCCATGCTCAGACCGACGAACCAGCGGAACAGCAAGTTGTAGCTCAACTGCTCCATCAGCAGCCGCTCGCTGCGAATCGTATACAGGACTTGGATCAGCAGCGCCTTCAGCAATTTCTCTGGCGGGATAGACGGACGTCCTACCGCCGAGTACATCTCATCAAAGCAGGGGGAGAGCGCCTTCAAGGCGCTGTCAACCATCGGTCGAATTCGTCGCAACGGATGGTCCATCGGCACTCGTTCCTCTGGTGAAAGATAACTGAATGCTGTGCTTTGCTGGGTGTCTTGGCCGCGCATATCTTAAAACATTAAGACGTCAATCTGTTCTGGCCCGTAACACCCTATTAGCCTTTTTTCAGCATCCTGTTAGTGCACACGGTTCCTACCTTGGATGTTTGGCGTCGAAGCGCACGCTGGGATAGGGATGTACGATCTTGATTTCAGGAAGCTGGACAGCCAGTCGCTCCCAAAAGCGCTCCCAGGTCCAATGGCTCCGTTGACTCCGCCGCCGAAGCTGGTGAAGCCATAACCGCAGCACATCGTTCCGGAATGCCTTCAGGCGGTGCTCGTTGCCCGGTACAGCATGATATTGGAAATACCCCCTCACCACCGACTGCAGCCACTTCACGGTATCCGCGATGGACTCGTGCATGCGCTTTCGCAGCTGTGCCTTAATTTCTTTCAGCTTGGCTGCCATGCGCTTCCCGATGGTCTCTCGGCGGAGCTGGAAGCGGCCCGCCTTCTGGCTCGTCCCACAGATGTGAGTGAAACCCAAAAAGCTGAAGGTCTCCGGTTTTCCTTTGCCATGTGCCTTCCGGCGCTCGGCGGCGTAACGCCCGAACTCAATCAGGCGCGTCTTTTCCGGGTGTAGCTCCAGCCCGAACTTTCCGAGCCGTCCCCGCAACTGCTCCAGGAACCGCTCAGCTTCGTATCGATGCTGGAACCCCAGTACCGCGTCGTCCGCGTATCGGACAATGATCACATCGCCGCTCGCTTCCTTCCGCCGCCACTGGTTTACCCAGAGGTCGAGTACATAATGCAGGTAGAGATTGGCCAGGATTGGTGAAATCACCGCCCCTTGCGGGGTCCCTTCCTCTGTCTCGTCCCACCGACCTTGCTCCATCACGCCCGCCTTCAACCATTTCTGGATCAGGCGGACGATCCTCCTGTCACCAATTCGGTGCTCAACAAACTTGATCAGCCACGCATGTTCGATTTGATCGAAAAATGCTCGGATGTCAAGGTCCAGCACCCAGCTCACCTTCTTGCAGGTAATGCCGACGTAGAGCGCGTCCAGCGCATCGTGCTGGCTCCGCCCTGGCCGGAATCCATACGAAAAACCCAGAAAGTCCTCTTCCCATATCTGGTTGAGGACCGTCCCGACCGCGTACTGTACGACTTTGTCTTCCAGTGCCGCGATGCCCAATGGTCGTTGCCTCCCATCGGGTTTCGAGATCCAGACTCTCCGTGATGGTTTCGCTCGATAAGCCCCGCGATGGATTCGCCCGTGCAGGTCGCGCAGTCGCGCCTCCAGGTCTTGTCCATATTCTTCCCACGTCACTCCGTCCACCCCCGGTGCAGCCCGTTTCTTCAGACTGTGGTAACTATCCCGGAGCAGATCGACGGTCACGTGGTGTAGCAGAGCGGTGAACTGTAACTTCCCGTCCTTTCTCGCTGCTTCGCGCACACGATCCAGCCCGTTTGGCCCGCTTTCCCGACTTTGTATTCGGTGCAGGTTAGGTTGGTCCATGTTTTCCTTGGTCAGCGGCCTTCCCTCCACAACCTCCGCCGGCGGTCTCCCGCTTTTGTTCGGCTGCTTCGTAGGTATTACGCCGCTGTACGACTCCCCGTCACCGTGCATGTGAGTCTTATGGCTCATCGCTTTCTCCCACCGGTCCGCTGCTCTTCAGCCACGGACAGTGACTGGGTCTCTCGGTTCTCGCGCCTGGAGTTTCTATGCGTGCATGGGGTCTCTGACTCCGCAGGGCCGCGACGCACTCGCGCTATCGCACCTCGCGTTTTTGCATTCCGGCTAGCAGGACACCGTCTGCTCCCTGACTCGCAGATTTCGGAGCTCAATACCCCGCCCACATATACCCCTGTCCAACGCTTCAAGTGCAGCCTCACGACTGCCCTCGCATGGCTCGGGGCCAGGTTGGTTCGCTATTCCTTTTCCTGTATGAAACTTTCATTCACTACTCCAGGCCGGTTTATCCCGACGCTATCCCTGCTGCTTTGCTTGCTCTCCTTGTCGGAGCAGACCGGATTCTCACCCAGCCCACGAGAACGTTTACTTCCGGGCTTCCGACGGTTTGGTCACCCGCCCCGTCGCCGGGTATCGCTACAGTGCCAACTGGGAAATTTGCACCGGCAGGGCTTTCACCTGCTAGATCAACAACTAGCTTCACTGCACTATCCGGCCAATCTCTGCCTAATTTTGTGGGATGTTGAGTTTGCGGGTAAGCGAGAGGATTTTGGTGAGCCGGTTGGAAAGGCGATTCAGATGGCTTCGCGCAGGACCGTCGGGCAGAGTGCGGCGGAACATTTCCATAACATGTTGCGTGGTGCGCAAAGAGTCAAGGACGCCATCGAGATCGGTGCGGGGCGAGAGGGCGTGAGCTTTGGGGGGTGGCGCAAGGTGCCTGGGGTGCGAGCGGGCCATGTCGAACTCGCGCTGTACATCGGTCGAAATAATATCTAGGTACCGTATGGTCATCGCGGGCGAGGAGTGGCCGAGCAGCTTCATGAGAACAGGAAGGGTAACCCCGGAGCGAACTAGCTCAGTGGCATATGAGTGTCTCAGTTGGTGCGGGACGATACGCGAGGAGATGCCTGCAGCAGTGGTGACTTCGTGTAAGTAGTCGCGGAGTCGTTTCACCAACCTCGCTCGGCTGCCGTGGCGGGCCAGGAGGCGGCCGTCTGGGGGCAAGGAATCGAGTGAGCGAAAGAAGCGGAGACGGTAAACCAAGTCACAGACGAAGGAAGCGACGGGGACGACGCGTTCGGTCTTGAGCTTGCCGAGAGGAACGTGAATCGCGCGTTGATCTTGCGTAGCGGCATACAGGCAATCGAAGGAAAGATCGACCGCTTCGCCGATGCGCATGCCGGTGTGACGAAGCAACAGAAAGACATTGGCGCCGAGATCGTTGCGGCGTAGCAGTTCTTGCTGGAGCAATTGATCCTGCCAGGGAGGCAGGGCGCGCGGGACGCGTTGCGGAGGGCGGGGAATGTCTTCACGGCGGAAGAGGTGAGCAAGCTGGGGCAGCTGCTCTGTGTATGCCAGTTCGTGAAGAAGACCCCGCAGATGAACAATCCGGTGGATGTAGTAGTTCGTCGCCAACGGTGGACTCTGGGATTGCAACATGGTTAGCCAACCGAGGATGTGTGGATCTCGGCGCAGCAGAGCAAGAGTGACGATGTCGGGGTGCTCGATTTCGAGATAGATCAGGAAATGCCGTGCCACGCCGCGGTATGAGCGAGCAGAGTCAGGGGCCATGGCCACAGTGAGGGAGTAAACCGCGCGCTGGAAAAGGGGAAGCAATGGATGTTCCACCGGGGCAAGGCGAGAGCGCTTCATGGCGGTGTTACCGGAAGGGGCCGGATGTGTTGAGCTACGGCACGCGCATATTGCTGGAAGACATCGAGCGGAGTGATTTCCACGTAGATGAGAGTAGTTTGGATGTGCGCGTGTCCCATCAAGTGCATGAGGGCGGGCAGGCTCACACCGGCGCACAGCATATCGGAGGCAAAGGTGTGTCGGAAGCGATGGGGGTTCGCGCTGGTGACGCCGGTAGTCTGGCGATGATGGCGGAACAGCGAACGTAACCCGGCAGCGGTCATGCGGGCGCCACGAGCGCGGCCTTTGAGGGAGACGAAGAGGGCGGTGGTTTTGAAATCACGGCGTTCCAACCGTAGATAGTGATCGAGCAGTTGAATGGTTTCAGGAGCCAGCGGGAGAAAGCGCAGTTTGTTGCCTTTGCCGCGCACCCGGATCTGTGCCTCCGATGCGAGAAGATCCTCGCAATTCAGATCGAGAACTTCTTGCGAGCGCAGTCCTTGCATTAGCAAAAGACCCACGATGGCCAGATCACGAGAGGTGCGGAAGCTAGACCAGAAGCGCGCCACTTGCTCGATGGACAGAGGCACGATCGCGCGCTTGGGCGTCTTCACCCGCAAGCGACTCAAGGCCGGCTTGGGCCGGCCGAGATCCATAGGGGCGCGCTGCCAGTAGGTCTTCTGAAAACCAGGTGCCACTTGCGCGGGAGCGTTAGGAAAGACAACGCGCAAGGCTTTATCGACAATGGCTACACGGTGGTTGATGGTAGCACCGGTGCATTCGGGTTTTTGGCTGGACAGGAAGCGCACATACTCCAGCAAGAGCGAGTCCTTGATCTCGCCTTCGGCCACGGCTTCAGTGTGATGAACACTCTCCCACCAGCGCAGAAAGTGCAGCAACTCGTAGGCATAGCTGCGCAGCGTAGCGGTCGATAAGCGGCGGAGGCACTCGTAATCCAGGTAACGATTGATCCACTCAATTTCACGGCCGGTGGCCCGCTCGACCAAGCGGACCGGACTACGTGCCTTGTTCGGAGAGGGTTGGTGTATGACACAGAAAGTCATGGTTGAGCCGCCTCCAACAGCGACTGGAACTGGCTGGCATGGCCACCTTCCACGAAAAAGCTGTTCGGATCGTACCCGTCCGGCAGGCGAACGCGACGAGCCTTGATTCCTTGCGCCCAGAGACGACGCGAAAGATGTTGCGCGGCGCGTGGGCCACTGCCATTGGCATCGGCATCGGCATCGAAAGTCAGATAGACAGTGCGTGGGCCGTCACATAGTTGCTGGAACTGGCGAGCGTTGAGATGGTTTCCGAGCGAGCAGGTGACGTTGTGAAAACCGGCCTGCCACACCGCTGCATAATCGAACAGACCTTCCACTAGAATCACTTCCGTGCAGCGACGCACTGGCTCCCATAAATACAAGCCGCCCTTCGAGCCAGGTAAGAAGCGATGGGCTGGTACCGAACTACGAATACTGCGGCCATAGAGATTGCTTTCCAGAGGGATGATGATGCGTCGAATGTAGCTGTCGTAGCCAGCCTTCGTGATCAGGCCAGCAGTGCATAGGACCGAGAGTGGATATCCCAACTGCGTAAGCCAACCTCGCAAGCCGCCGCCGGCTGCGTAGCCAATTCGCATGTGTTCGATCACCTCCGGCGAGCGGAGTCCCCGTTGGTCTAAATACGACAGTGGTTCGTTATAACGGTGCAACTGAAAGCGATAAAACTCGATGGCGGCGTTGAGCAACGGCGCTACACCGCACCACTCTCGCAACATAGTCAGAGCTTGCGGAAATCTCACCTGATGGTAAAGTTCAACGAAGCGAATCACATCCCCACCACGGCCGCAGCCATAGCAGTAGAACAAGCTCTTGTGGGGATCGACCAGGAAGCTGGGCTTGTGGTCGGTGTGCAACGGACACAATCCCAGCCAGCGGCCACCTCGCAGTGCCCGCGCTGGCCTCCATTCCTGCGACTGCAAATAATCCAGCAGCGGAATCTGCTGCTTTAACTCGTCGAGAGCTCGCGTGCTCATGGACTTCTTGCTTCTAGCGGGAGATTACGGCAAAAAGAGGTCAGATCCCAGGCAAGGATGGTGGGTGCTTGCAGAAAATGTTCAAACCTTGCGCGAGCCTTGACCCACCACCACATGCTGAGCAGTCTCCGTTGCGCCCAGCGGCGCACCGTTGCAGGATCAGGCAAACGCGCCGGATCTTGGCAGTGCGGGGCTGCTTGCTCCATCGAATTGCCGGCACTGATCCGCTCACACGCCTGCTGCCGACAACGCAGCGTGTACGGCGCACATGGAGCAAGCCAGTCCGGCAAAACTGTGAAGGTCTTCCGGCACGGTCGACACACTCCACGACGCACCCAGATTCGTTCGCACCGCTCATCGTGGGCGGGCCGAAGCCGCCGTCCGTGTCCGATGATCGTGTGCCTTCCGCAAAGTGGGCATTGCCGCGGTAAGCGGTCTAACGGAACTACCCCGGATCGAGGTTGTCTTTTGTCTCAGGCAGTGCGATAAAGAGAATCAAGGCGGGTGTGAAGGCCTCGCTCGCAGAACTCGTCCTGCCAAAGAGTCGTTCTGCTAACCTGCGCCTTCACCCTCCGGTTAAGTTAGCTTCGAACGAAAAAAGAATATCGCTTTCCCCGACTCAGCGCCAATCCCTCACTTAGAACATTGGCCGGTTTAAATGCGTGATCTGCCCAGAGCATACAGAGCCGGGTTGGGTGCTACTAAAAAGCCGAACGGGAGGCGGTGCGGGTTTTTAGGTTCTAAACGCTAGCCAAGGACTCCGGTAGAGTAGGGCACAGGCGCGTTGCGCTGTCGCACGTTTCCTGCGCCCCCTCATCGAACTGGACGTGCGGATTTCCCGCATCCAGCTCTCCGACCATCTTCTTCCGGCGGCGTGCGCCGCAAGCCGGGCAGATGGCTCACTCTTCCTACCATTTGATACAGCCGACACCGTTTGTACAGGAACTGATAGTTCCAGTGCTTGCGAGCGGACCGCCAACTGCATTGGTGTTTGCGTCGGAGCCATAACTGCAGCTCGCTCTGCACGGCCCAATCGATCTGATGGAAGACCCGGTTGCTGTTGCCGACCCGAAAATAGGTACACCACCCATTCAGGATCGGATGCAGCTTTCGAATCACCTCTCCGATCGTCGCGCTACTGGGAAACGACCGCACTACTTCGCGTACCCGATCCCGGATATGTTGGCACGCCTTCTTGCGCGGCCACATGTACAGCGTCCGTCTCGGGGGTTTCCGAAACTCGAAGCCCAGAAACGCGAAACCCTCCTCCACCGTGGTCAAACGACTCTTCTCCTGGTTCACCACCAATCGCAGAGCCGCAAACTGGCTTTGGAGTTGCTCCCACGCTTGCCTGGCCTCTGATTCCGTACGCGCCAGCAGCACCATATCATCCGCGTAACGTACCAGCACGACAGAGTTACTCATCGTGCCGTCACCGCGACACCACTGACGATCCACTTCGTGAAGCATGACGTTGGAGAGCAGCGGTGAAACCACCCCGCCCTGAGGAGAGCCCCGGTCGGGATGCGTCACCCTACCTTCCTCCAGAACTCCTGCTTTCAACCAAGCTCGGATCAGGCGTACGACTCGCACATCTCCAACCCGACGTTCCACCAACTCTAAAAGCAGTTCGTGCGAAATCGTGTCGAAGTAGGATCTTAAGTCAACGTCTACCACGTGAGTGTAACCGGCCTGGGTTTTCTCAGCGATGATGCTGAGCGCCATGCGCGGTGTCTTCTCTGGGCGGAACCCGAACGAGCAGGGCACGAAATCAGCTTCGAACAACGGTTCGATCACCAACTTCACGGCCATCTGGATCGTTCGATCCTTCACCGTGGGGACGGTCACTGCGAACTGCACTTGAGCCCAGTACGCATTTGGGATGGGCGGAGATCCGCCATCCCTTCCATCCGCTGCGCGGCCAGCGCTTCGAAGTACTCAAGCAGCGAAAGGTAGCAGGCGTTGACACTCTTTTGCTTCGCGAGTTGGAGCGCGGCAGCTTCAGCGTCGCGCGCGAGTGGACTGACTGGGCCGATCCGTCCGCCTCTGAGTTGCTCGGCGTACCGCCGCCGCGACTCGATGCCCACTCTCTTTTCGAATTGATCACCTTGATAGAGCAGCTAGATATCAACCAGTCAGTCAACAAAAAGAGTTGAAATATGTATTTATATCGATTACAATCGGACCAGTTGCATACGTGGTCTGATGGAAACGCCAAAACAATCGACCATCGCCTTGCGCAAACGCCGTCTGGCGCTACTGCGTCAACTGCCTCCCCTCGATGCCATCCTGCGTGGCTCTCTCATCGAGCGCTACAAACGCTGTGGCAAGCCGGGATGCAAGTGTGCCGATGGCCGCGGTCATGGCCCCAAGTATTATCTTTCGGTGAGCTACCCGGGCCTGCGGCCGCAAATGGATTACGTGCCGCAGGAGTGGTTCGACCAGACCAGGGAGTTCCTGGCCAATTACCACCGCGCCCGCCAGCTCCTCGAACAAATCTGCGAGATCAACCGCGAACTCCTCCGTCGCCGCGAGACGCTCTGAAGGGTCTGTATGAGCACAGCACTCTCCGCTCTTCTGGCCCCGCTGGATGCCGGGTTGGGCGGCGTGCTCCTCGCCAACATGCTCGAGGCGTGGCTCGCCAGCGACCCCCACTTCTGCACCACGGTGGAGGTAGTCGATGAACTCCAAGATTGCAGAACACCACCGCAGCAAGCCCGCCTATATTTATCTGCGGCAGTCGACGCCGGGGCAAGTGCGTCACCATCAGGAGAGCACCGAGCGGCAATATGCTCTCCGCGAGATGGCGCTGCAATTGGGTTGGAGCGAAGCCGCGATTCGCATCCTGGACCGGGACCTCGGCAAAACCGGCACGGAGATGACCAAGCGGGAGGACTTCAAGACTTTGGTGGCGGATGTCTCGATGGGCCAGGTGGGTGCAGTGTTTGCTTTGGAAGTCTCACGTTTGGCCCGCTCGAATCTCGACTGGCACCGACTGCTGGAGTTGTGCGCCCTCACTCACACGCTGGTCATCGACGAAGATGGCTGCTACGATCCAGCCGATTTCAACGACAGCTTATTGCTCGGGCTAAAGGGCACCATGGCTCACGCGGAACTTCATTTCTTGCGCGCGCGCCTCCAGGGCGGTAAGCTCAACAAAGCCAAGAAAGGGGAGCTGCGCTTCCCACTGCCCGTCGGTTATAGCTACGACGAACAAGGTCGCATCGCTCTGGATCCGGATGCAGAAGTGCAGGGAGCGGTGGCCCTCGTATTTCGCCTCTTTCGCGAAACCGGCAGCGCCTATGCCGTGATGAAGCGATTTGTAGCAGGCGCTCTCCGCTTTCCCAAACGGGCTTATGGTGGCGCCTGGGATGGCAAGATTATATGGGGCCGGCTGAGTCACGGCCGCGTGCTGGCCCTGCTCAAAAATCCATCCTATGCTGGGATGTACGTTTTTGGCCGTTATCGATATGGCCGCGAGATCAGCCCGCAGGGCGACGTCCGGAATCGGATGCACGCGGTCGCGATGCCGGAGTGGCGCGTTAGCTTGCAACAGCATCACCAGGGATATATCAGTTTGGAAGAGTTTCTTGAAAATCAACAGCGCTTAGAGAAGAACCGCACCAATGGAGAGCAGATGCTGCTGAGCGGCGCGGCGCGCGAAGGCTTGGCTTTACTACCAGGGCTGCTGTTGTGCGGCCACTGCGGGCGTGCCCTGACGGTTCGCTATACCGGCAACGGTGGCATTTATCCAACTTATCTATGCAACTGGTTACGCCGTGAAGGCTTGGCGACCAAAGATTGCGTGAGCTTTCGCTGTGACCTGCTGGACGCCGCGATCGCCGAACAAGTGTTGCAGGCACTCCAACCCGCCGAGTTACAACTCGCCCTGGCGGCCTTGCGCGAGCTGGAATCACGTGATCAGACGATCTTACGCCAATGGCAGATGCGCCTAGAGCGCGCCCAGTATGAAGCCGCCCTGGCCGAGCGGCGCTACAAGGAAGTCGATCCCGCCAATCGTCTGGTAGCAGGCACACTAGAACGTCACTGGAATGAGGCGTTGCTTCACTGGGAAGATGTTAAAAAGCAAGCCGCCGAGGTGCAGCGGCAAGACGCCCGTGTCGCTACCCCCGAGCAAAAAGCGAAAGTTCTGGCGCTAGCCCGAGACTTACCGCGTTTGTGGCATGCCCCCTCCACTCAGGCTAAGGATCGCAAGCGCATGCTGCGGCTGCTCATCAAGGATGTTACGGTTGCCAGACCACCCAATGAAAAGAGGCTTTCGGTTCACATCCGTTGGCAGGGCGGCGCCTGCAGCGATCTCTCGGTCCCGCTGCCGCCCAGCGTTGCCGACCAAGTCAGATATCCAACTGCGGTTGTCGATCGGGTCCGCGATCTGGCTCGCACATTGCCCGATGCGCAGATCGCGGAACTCTTCAATCGAAACAAATTTTTGAGTGCCACGGGTAAGCCATATACGGCGAAAATGATCCAGTGGATTCGGCGGTGTCATAAGATAGCGCCGGCCGTGCTTCGCAAGCCCGAGGAGTTAACCGTTCAACAAGTGGCCACCGACTTCGCCGTTAGTGATCACGTCGTCTACTACTGGATCGCGCATGGCTTGATCCAGGCGCGCCGAACGAGCTCAGGAAGTCCTTATTGGATTACACTCAGCCCGACAGACGAACAACGCCTTCGCGATTGGGTGCGCAACTCAAGCAGAATCCAGAATGGCACCGTATCCTTAGACGCGCCTGGCGGAGGTGCATTATGAAACCACCGTCGGGATGCCCAAAGGCCGGGTTTTCCCCGGCTGTCCGGGCTTGTCGATGTATACTCGCCGGACCAACGAAACACGATAGCTGCCGTTACGAAGTTCCTGTTCGATCTCGCCCAGAAACCGCGCTTCGCCATACTCCCGTATCTCGTCGATATCCACGTCGTCCACACCGGCTGCACCCTTGTTGGACTTCACCCGTCGCCAGGCCTCTTGCAAGATGTCCTGCCGACAGACCTTATCGTAGAGAAGCGTGAACCTCCTTTCCGGTTGTTGCTTGGCCACTCGGTATAGCGTCCTCTGCAGTTTGCGGGCAGGGTCAAGTCTCGCGGGCGCTTTGCGCTTGGCGAGGCGGGGCCGGGGTTGAGCTTTCCCTTGCGGGGGCATTCCGGCTGCCTTTCCCTGTTTTGGTCGCTCGATGAAAGTAGCGGCCCTTCCCTCCCTCCGGTTTTCCCGAAGTTCAACGGTACTGTGGCCACCTCCGATTCCCTGTCCGGTTTCGTTCCCGCGCTTTCGGGTTCTCCCCTTATACGCCTCCCTACCACTCGGAGTTTCCTCCGGCGGGCCGAACAGGGCCTCTCCGGTTGTGCTGATGCGCTGTCTTTGCGTGCTGCCGCCCTCTACACCGTCCCGGCGGGCCGGATTTACTCTCGCTGTATTCCGGTCCGTGGCAGGCTTCACCTCCAAGGGACAGGCTCGCCCCGGGAAAAGATCCAGCTGAATTGGCATGATTGCTGGTGGATTTGACGATGCTGTAACGGCGTTTACTTCTGTTGCGGCCCGCAAATTCGCCTCGCCCTCCTGCCAACAGGTGAGGGCTTTGTCGTCCCGCTTCTCCGTATCAGGTTGCCCCGCGACAGAGGGGACCAGGCTATCGGGTGAACGAGTCATTACCCGAGCTGATTCCTTTCATTCAGCAAGTACATCAACATCACGTCGGACACACCCCTTGAAATCCCAATGGCTTAACGGGCGGGAGGTAACAATGTTACACGCCGGATTGTTGAAGTAGTTCTGTTTACGATTCCCCGTCCAAGAATC